>NZ_JAFCTA010000003.1:161285-729743 GCF_049895785.1 Pseudomonas sp. DC3200b2
TGTCCCCTTCGTCTAGTGGCCTAGGACACCGCCCTTTCACGGCGGTAACAGGGGTTCGAGTCCCCTAGGGGACGCCAATAAGCGGGAATAGCTCAGTTGGTAGAGCACGACCTTGCCAAGGTCGGGGTCGCGAGTTCGAGTCTCGTTTCCCGCTCCAGTTACTCAGGCTTCGCCTTTGGCGGTGCCAGTAAACCCGAGGCCTTCGTGGTCGCGGTTGCTGAAATGGCCGAGGTCATTTCGGGCAGTTGTCCCCTTCGTCTAGTGGCCTAGGACACCGCCCTTTCACGGCGGTAACAGGGGTTCGAGTCCCCTAGGGGACGCCAATAAGCGGGAATAGCTCAGTTGGTAGAGCACGACCTTGCCAAGGTCGGGGTCGCGAGTTCGAGTCTCGTTTCCCGCTCCAAATTGCAGGTCCGAGCGTGTATGACTCGCTTGGGCCCAAAGAAAAAAGGACCTTCGGGTCCTTTTTTCGTTTTTGCCTCGCATGCGCTTCAGGCCTTGCACAGGTTCCGCCCTTCGGTAGTTTCGCTACCTCCTACGGTACGCATTATTCCCGTGGGACCCAGCGCCAGCTGGGGAAGGCCGCTGGAAATCTCTACATCCGGTTACGGCCCTGGCGCAACGTTGTCAGTGCCTGGGATCGCTATCGGGCAAGGCCAGCAATTGCTTTTCCTGAGTCCAATCGAACGGCTCGCCGTTCAGTTCGGCTTCGTGCCGACGCTCTTCCAGCTGTTGGTAGAGGTCGATCTCATCATCGGGCATGTAGTGCAAGCAGTCGCCGCCGAAGAACCAGAGCAGGTCTCGTGGCACCAGGTGGGCGATCTGGGGGTAGCGGGTAAATACCTGGCAGAGCAGGTCCTGGCCCAGATAGAAATTCTCCGGGGCTTCATCGGCCAGGGCAGCGATCAGCTCATCGAAACGCTCGACGAACAGATCATGGCTTTCCTCGGGCACTTGCTCGGCTTCGCCCAGGGCCACGAGGATCCCGCGCAGGTGGCGCAGCAGCGCCAGATGATGCTCGATGATGGGGTTGGCCATGGAGTTCTCCTGATGAAAAAGCGCGGCAGTATAAGCGCCGCCGGGCCAATTGTCCCGGACTGGGTCAACGCACCTGCCTATCGGCGCGGGCGAACCTTCCCTAAGCAGGTCATCGACGTCGATTCCGCTCAGCGCTGCGCGGAACAGCCCCGCCTGGCGCGCCAATCCCGGCATCCGTTGAACGGCTCAGGTCCTACCGGGTACGACAGGGCATGGCGTGCCCTCGAGACGCCGGGGAAACTTAGCCCACTGCTTTCCGGTCGGTGCTTAGGCAGCCCAGGCGCGCGCAATGGCCTGGGGCTGATAGTGACTATCGACACCCTCGACTGTACGCGCGCGTCTGGCCTGGTCAGCATCGGGCTCAGAGAAGCATTGAATTTCACCCCGGCGAGCCTTAAGTTTCCGGCCACCTTCTTATCGGTAATCAATCTGTGACCAATTCCGCACTGTCTATCCGGCAGCTAACCAAGACCTACGGCAACGGTTTCCAGGCGCTCAAGGGCATCGACCTCGATGTGGCCGAAGGCGATTTCTTCGCCCTGCTCGGCCCCAATGGGGCGGGCAAATCCACCACCATCGGCATCCTCTCTACCTTGGTGAACAAGACCAGCGGCAGTGTGAATGTGTTCGGCCATGATCTGGACCGTGACCCCGCGCGGCTGAAGCGTTCCATCGGCGTAGTGCCTCAGGAGTTCAACTTCAATCAGTTCGAGAAGACCTTCGACATCGTCGTCACCCAGGCCGGTTACTACGGCATACCTCCGAAGATCGCCAAGGCGCGCGCCGAGCAATACCTCACCCAGCTCGGCCTGTGGGAAAAACGTGACGTGCCGTCGCGGTCCTTGAGCGGCGGCATGAAGCGTCGCCTGATGATCGCCCGCGCGCTGATCCACGAGCCGCGTCTGTTGATTCTCGATGAGCCCACCGCTGGCGTGGACATCGAGTTGCGTCGCTCGATGTGGTCGTTCCTGACGGAGCTGAACCGCAAGGGCATCACCATCATCCTGACCACTCACTACCTCGAGGAAGCCGAGCAGTTGTGCCGCAACATCGGCATCATCGATCACGGCACCATCGCCGAGAACACCAGCATGCGCGAGCTGCTGGGCAAGCTGAACGTGGAAACCTTCGTGCTCGACCTGCGCCAGGACCTGGCCTGCGCACCGCAGCTGGCCGGGTACCCGTGCCGCCTGCTCGACCCCCACACCCTCGAGGTGCAGGTAGGCAAGCAGGCCGGTATCACCGAGCTGTTCGGCCAGCTGGCCGCCAGGAACATCGACGTGCTGAGCCTGCGAAACAAAACCAACCGCCTGGAGGAGCTGTTCGTGTCCCTGGTTGAAAAGAACCTTTCAAAGGTGGCCCTATGAGCACGGAGTTTTCCCACAACCTGGTAGCGCTCAGGACCATCGTGTACCGCGAGATCCGGCGCTTCATGCGCATCTGGCCGCAAACCCTGCTGCCTCCGGCCATCACCATGGTCCTGTATTTCGTGATCTTCGGTAACCTGATCGGTCGCCAGATCGGCGACATGGGTGGCTTCAGCTACATGCAGTACATCGTACCCGGGCTGATCATGATGTCGGTGATCACCAACTCCTACGGCAACGTGGTTTCCAGTTTCTTCGGGGCCAAGTTTCAGCGTTCCATCGAGGAGCTGATGGTATCGCCGGTATCGGCCCACACCATCCTGATCGGCTATACTCTCGGCGGCGTGCTCCGTGGCCTGGCGGTCGGCGTCATCGTGACCTTGCTGTCGCTGTTCTTCACCCATCTGCAGGTCCATCATCTGGGCGTGACCCTGGTGGTAGTGTTGTTGACGGCGACCATTTTCTCCCTGCTGGGCTTCGTCAACGCTGTGTTCGCACGCAATTTCGACGATATTTCCATCATTCCGACCTTCGTGTTGACGCCCCTGACTTACCTGGGCGGGGTGTTCTATTCCATCAACCTGCTCCCGCCTATCTGGCAGACCATCTCCCTGGCCAACCCTGTGCTGCACATGGTCAACTCGTTCCGCTATGGCATCCTCGGCGTGTCCGATATCCGGATCGGCACCGCCCTGACCTTCATGGCCGTGGCTACGGTAGTGCTGTATTTCGTCTGCGCGCGCCTGCTGGTCAGCGGCCGCGGCATGCGCACCTGAGTTTCGCCGGCCTCATGGTCGGTAACAGGGCTACGCTTCCCCGGCGCTGCGCTCACCCTTAGGCTATCTCGGTAGTCGTGACTCACGGACGAGTCGGGGAGGGGAGGAGATGGTTCGGGCGCTGCTGGCCTTGGCCTGTGGGATTCTCGCGGCACGTGCCTGGCCGGGGCCGCCATCGTCCTGGGTAGCGAGCTTGCTAGCCAGCGCTGCCCTGGCACTGTTGGCGCTAGCCTGGCGTCCGGCCCTGTGGCTTGGCCTGGGCTTGGCGGGCCTGGCCTGGGCCTTGGCCGCAGCCCTTCAGGTACAGGCTGACCAGTTGGCCACCAGCCTGGAGAACAGAACCCTGTGGCTGGAGGGGCGAGTCGCCGGCTTGCCCAGCCGTGCCGGGGGCGTGACCCATTTCGAACTGGTGCAGGCCCGATCCCGGCGCGCAGCGTTGCCTTCCCGCGTGCGGCTGCGCTGGCACGGTGCGCCCACCCTGCGCGAAGGCGAACGCTGGCGTCTGGCCGCTACCCTTGCCCGGCCCCGGGGCCAGGTCAACCCCGGCGGGCTGGACTACGAAGCCTGGCTGTTCGCTCGTGGCATCGGAGCAACAGGCAGCGTGAAGGATGGCCAGCGCCTCGAAACCCGTGCAAGCAGCCTACGCGAACGGCTTCGCCAGCGCTTGCTGGAGGCTCAGGCGCATCCTTTGCTGTTGCCCCTGGTACTGGGCGATGGCTCCGGCCTGACCGAGCGACACTGGCGTGTGCTCCAGTCCACCGGCACGGTGCATCTGTTCGTGGTCTCCGGCCAGCATGTGGGCCTGGCCGCGGGCCTGGCCTACGGGCTGATCGCCGGGTTGTGGCGCCTGGGGCTGTGGCCCCGGCGCTGGCCGTGGCTGCCGTGGGCCTGCGGTTGTGCGCTGCTGTCCGCTCTTGGCTACGGCCACATGGCAGGGTTCGCGGTGCCCGTTCAGCGTGCTTGCCTGATGATCGCCGTCGTCCTGCTCTGGCGCTTGCGCTTGCGTCAGCCAGGCGTGTTCACCCCGCTGCTGTTGGCCCTGGTCGCTGTTCTGGTGGCCAGCCCGCTGGTCATGCTCATGCCGGGTTTCTGGCTTTCCTTCACCGCCGTGGGCGTATTGCTTTTCGGCTTCGCCGGCCGACTCGGGCCCTGGCCCTGGTGGCGAGCCTGGGCACGCGCGCAATGGCTGGTCGCCCTTGGGCTGGCTCCCGTGCTGGCGCTGCTGGCCCTGCCCATCAGCCTGAGCGGGCCCTGGGTGAACCTGTTCGCCGGGCCCTGGATCAGCTTCGTCGTGCTGCCCCTGGCACTCCTGGGCAGCGTGGCGCTGGTGCTTTCGCCCTGGGGCGGGGAAGCGCTACTCGGGTTGGCTGGGCGAGGGCTGGAGGCATTATTGAAGGTGGTGGCGCCCGTCGCCGACCTGGCGCCTGCCTGGCTGGGCCCGGGCCTGCCCCTGTGGAGCGCCGTGCTCGCCCTGCTGGGCGCTCTGCTGCTGTTACTACCAATGGGCCTGCCGCTGCGCGTGCTGGGGCTGCCCTTGCTGCTTCAGCTCGGCTTTCCAAGCCTGGCGCGGCCACCCTGGGGCCAGGCCCAGGTGATGCAGCTGGACGTTGGCCAGGGCTTGGCAGTGCTGGTACGCACGCGAGACCATGTCTTGCTGTTCGATGCCGGGCCACGTTATTCCAGCAATGACGCCGGAGAGCGTATCGTAGTGCCGAGCCTTCGCCGTCTGGGTATCTCACGTCTGGATACACTGATCATCAGTCATGACCACGCCGACCACAGCGGCGGCGCCCAGGCGGTACTGAAGTCCCTCAAGCCAGCCCGGGTACTGGCGGGTGAGCCCCTGGCCGCCCCGGATGCATGGCGCGCGCAGCCCTGTGAAAACGCTGCCGGTTGGGAATGGAACGGCGTGCGCTTCCAGACCTGGCGTTGGAGCGCGGCACAAGACAGCAACCCGTCTTCGTGCGTACTTCTAGTGGAAGCCGAAGGCGAACGCCTGCTATTGACTGGCGACATCGACGCCCGCGCCGAACGAGCCCTGGTATCAGCCTGGCCCGGCCTGCAAGCGCGCTGGCTGCAGGCGCCCCATCACGGCAGCCGCACCTCCAGCTCCGCGCTGTTGCTCGATAGCCTGCAGCCAGAGGCGGCGCTGATTTCCCGCGGCTGGAACAGCCGGTTCGGCCATCCTCACCCCGAGGTAGTCCGACGCCTGGACGAGCGGGGCATTGCCCGCTGGGACAGCGCATTGCACGGAGCGGTGGAACTGCGCTTGGGCGCGAGCCAGCCTGCCCAGGGCTGGCGGCAGCGGGCCAGGTTGTGGCGGGCGATGGCCGCCGACGAGGCGCAATAGGCGGCGGGCTTGCCTGTGGACGGTTGTGATAGAGTGGCGCAATTTGCTGGAGAGGGACTTCATTGTGTGGGAACTGGTCAAAGCCGGCGGCTGGATGATGCTGCCGATCATCTTGAGCTCCATCGCAGCCCTTGCCATTGTGGCCGAGCGCTTGTGGAGCCTGCGAGCGAGCCGGGTCACTCCGCCAAACCTGGTTGCCCAGGTATGGAAATGGATCAAGGACAAGCAGCTCAACAATGAGAAGCTGAAGGAGCTGCGGGCCAATTCGCCCCTGGGGCAGATACTGGCGGCGGGCCTGGCCAACTCGCGTCATGGCCGCGACATCATGAAAGAGTGCATCGAGGAGTCGGCCAGCAGTGTGATCCATGAGCTGGAGCGCTATGTGGGCGCCCTGGGGACCATCGCCGCGATGGCGCCCCTGCTCGGCCTGCTGGGTACGGTGCTTGGCATGATCGATATCTTCAGCGCTTTCAACGCCAGCGGCAACACCACCAATGCGGCGATTCTCGCCGGTGGTATCTCCAAGGCACTCATCACCACGGCCTCCGGCCTGATCGTGGCGATCCCCGCCGTGTTCTTCCACCGCCTGCTGCAACGGCGCATCGACGAACTGGTCGTGCGCATGGAGCAGGACGCGGTCAAGCTGGTCGAAGTCGTGCACGGTGACCGCGAAGTGGATATCGAGGGAGGCCGAGCGTGAAGTTCCGCCGTAGCCGTCGACGGCGCGAAGACATCGAGATCAACCTGACGTCCCTGATCGACGTCGTGTTCATCCTGCTGTTGTTCTTCGTGGTCACCACCACCTTCAAGCGGGAAAGCCAGCTGCAGGTCGACCTCCCCGAGGCGGTGAGCGGCGCGCCCGAAGACCACCCGCCCAAGCGGTTGGACATCGCCATCAGCGCCGATGGTGACTATGCCATCAATGACCATCGCTTGCCCAAGAGCGACCTGGATACGCTGATCAGTGCCTTGCGTGCCGAATCCGGCGGCGATACCAGCCTGCCACTGTCGATCAGCGCCGATGGCAAGACGCCTCACCAGGCCGTGATCACGGCCATGGACGCGGCGGGCAAGCTGGGCTTCAGCCGCCTGAGCATGACTACGGTCGAGGCCCAGGGGACACCCTGATGGGACTATCCGATCGCCTGCTGGCCGCCTGGTACCACGGCCATCCAGCCCTGGCCTTGTTGCGCCCTCTCGAGACGCTGTACAAAGGGGTCGCGCTAGGCCGCCGGCGTGACTTCCTGGAAGGGCGAAAGCCTGGCTGGAAAGCTCCCGTGCCGGTAATAGTGGTAGGCAATATCACTGTTGGGGGTACCGGCAAGACCCCGACCATTCTCTGGCTGATCGAGCATTGTCGTCGCGCGGGCCTGCGCGTGGGGGTCATCAGCCGCGGCTATGGCGCCCGGCCGCCGCGCTTTCCCTGGCTGGTCAGCACTCAGGACAGCGCCAGCGTGGCGGGGGATGAGCCCCTGTTGCTGGTCCGTCGCTCCGGCGTGCCCTTGGCCATCGATCCTGACCGCGCCCAGGCCGCCCGGGCCTTGTTGGCGGCGCATCCCCTGGACCTGATCCTCTGCGACGATGGTCTGCAGCATTACCGGCTCGCCCGCGATCTGGAACTGGTGCTGATCGACGCGGCCCGTGGCCTCGGCAACGGCCGTTGCCTACCGGCCGGTCCCTTGCGCGAACCGCCGCAGCGCCTGGCGGCGGTGGACGCAGTGCTTTGCAATGGCCAGTCAGGCGATACCGCTCTGGGCTATGGGATGACCCTGGCACCGGTGGCCCTCGTCAATCTGGTATCGGGCGAGCGCGTCGGCCTGGATCACTTTCCCGCCGGCCAGGCCCTGCACGCAGTGGCCGGCATCGGCAACCCGCAGCGTTTCTTCTCCACCTTGCAGGGGTTAAACTGGCGGCCGACCGAGCATGCCTTTGCCGACCATGCCCTGTACAGCGCGGCGCAGTTGGCCTTCGAGCCGCCGCTGCCGTTGGTGATGACCGAAAAAGACGCGGTCAAGTGCCAGGCCTTCGCTGGTCCTGACTGGTGGTACCTGGCAGTGGACGCCCAACCGTCTCCCGCTTTCGTGGCCTGGTTCGACGCCCGCCTCGCACAATTGATGGCCGGCGTGCCTCCAGCCACCGGTTCTCCCTGACCCAAGGATTCCTATGGACACCAAACTGCTCGACATTCTCGCCTGCCCCATCTGCAAGGGCCCGCTCAAGCTCAGCGAAGACAAGACCGAACTGATCAGCAAGGGCGCTGGCCTGGCATACCCCATTCGCGATGGGATTCCGGTGATGCTGGAAAGCGAAGCCCGCACCCTTACCGATGACGAGCGCCTGGAAAAATGACTGTCGCGTTCACTGTGGTGATACCTGCCCGGTATGGCTCGACCCGCTTCCCGGGCAAGCCGCTGCAGGCCATCGCCGGCAAACCGATGATCCGCCACGTCTGGGAGCAGGCCCAGCGCAGCGCGGCCGCTCGAGTCGTGGTCGCCACCGATGATGAACGTATCGCCCTGGCCTGCCGGGAATTCGGCGCGGAGGTGGTGATGACCCGCGCGGACCATGAGTCCGGGACCGATCGCCTGGCCGAGGTGGTGGCGGTCCTGGGCCTGGCCAACGACGCCATCGTGGTCAACGTTCAAGGCGACGAGCCTTTGATCCCGCCGGCGGTGATCGACCAGGTAGCCGCCAACCTGGCTGCCAATATCGAGGCCCGCATGGCCACCCTGAGCGAGCCGTTGCTCGAGGCCCGGCAACTGTTCAACCCCAATGTGGTGAAGGTGTCCACCGACCTGGCCGGCCTGGCGCTGACCTTCAGCCGGGCGCCCTTGCCCTGGGCTCGTGACGCGTTCGCCCAGCGACCCGGCGAGCTGCCCGAGGGTGTGCCCTACCGCAGGCACATCGGCATCTATGCCTACCGCGCCGGCTTCCTCAGCGATTTCGTGGCCTGGGGGCCTTGCTGGCTGGAGAAAACCGAGTCATTGGAGCAGCTCCGCGCGCTTTGGCATGGGGTACGTATCCATGTGGCCGACGCCGTGGTAGCGCCTGCGCCGGGGGTGGATACTCCCGAAGACCTGGAGCGCGTGCGGCGCCTGCTGGAGGCCGAATGACCCTGGCTATCGGCCGGGGCGTGTCGCTCAAGCCCTACAACACGTTCGGCGTCGACGGCCAGGCGGAGTATTTCGCCGAGGTGGCCGATGAGCAGGCGCTGCGCGAAGCGCTTGCGTTCGCCGAGGCGCATCGGTTGGACGTCTCCCTGCTCGGCGGGGGCAGTAACCTGCTGCTGCTCGGTGATGTGCCTGGCCTGGTGATCCGTATGGTGGGGCAGGGCCGGCGCCTGCTGCGCGAGGAGGGCAGCAGGGTGCTGGTGGAGGCGGAGGCGGGCGAGCCCTGGCATCCTTTCGTCACCTGGACCCTCGGGCAAGGCTTGGGTGGGCTGGAAAACCTCAGTCTGATCCCCGGCACCGTGGGGGCGTCACCCATGCAGAACTTGGGTGCCTATGGGGTTGAGGTGAAGGACCTCTTCGCCGGCCTGACCGCGCTGGATCGCCATACCGGCGAACTCTGTGAGTTCGGCCTGGCCGATTGCCGTTTCGGCTATCGTGACAGCCTGTTCAAGCAGACCCCCGGTCGCTGGGTCATCCTGCGCGTGCGTTTCTGGCTGGACCGCCATGGCCCGCTGCGTCTGGACTATGGCCCCGTGCGCGATCGCCTGCGCGAGCAAGGGGTGACGGAGCCAACCTTCGCGACGGTAAGCGCGGCCATCACTTCCATCCGCCAGGAAAAGCTGCCCGATCCGGCCCGTCTGGGCAATGCCGGCAGTTTCTTCAAGAACCCGGTCGTGGACGGCGCCATGGCGGCTGCCATCAAGGCGCGCTGGCCCGGTCTGGTGGTTTATCCGCAGCCGGGCGGGCAGGCCAAGCTCGCCGCCGGTTGGCTCATCGAACAAGCAGGGTGGAAGGGCTACCGCCGCGGTGATGTCGGCGTGCACAAGGACCAGGCCTTGGTGCTGGTCAATCATGGCAACGCCACGGGCGCCGAATTGCTGGCGCTGGCCCGAGACATTCAGGGCTCTGTCGAAGCACGTTTCGGTGTAGCGCTGGAAATGGAGCCCAACCTGCTGCCACGCCCCTGAACCCCAGCGCTTCGTTGCCGTCCGATGCTTGGAATTCCTGGCTGGCGAGACATGAAGGGGCAAGGGCATGAATAGCGTCGACCTCGGCGTTTTGCAGGATGTACGAACCTGGGCGGACGAGGGCCGACAGGTTGTCCTCTACACCGTAGTGCAGACCTGGGGCAGCGCGCCTCGTCCGCCCGGTGCCCTGCTGGCCCTGCGTGACGATGGGGTGGTCAGCGGATCGGTGTCAGGTGGGTGTATCGAGGATGACCTGATTGCGCGCCTGCGCGATGGTCGTCTGCGGCAGGAAAAGGAGCGCGTGTCCATGGTCACCTACGGGCTGACCCTGGAGGAGGCCGCTCGTTTCGGCTTGCCCTGTGGCGGTACCCTGCGCCTGACTCAGGAACGAATCGAAGACGCGGCCTGGGTGGACGAACTGCTGCTTCGCTGCGCCAACCATCAGGTGGTGGTGCGTGAGCTGGACCTGGCCACCGGAGCGGTACGTTTGGTCACCGCCGGTCGAGAAGCGATACATGAGTTTGATGGCCAATACCTGCGAACCGTTCATGGTCCCCGCTGGCGCCTGCTGCTGATCGGGGCGGGGCAGTTGTCCCGGTATGTGGCGGACTTGGCGACCATGCTCGATTTCGAGGTTCTGGTGTGCGACCCGCGCGATGAGTTCAGCCAAGGCTGGGAGAGCAACCACGGCCGTTTCGTCACTGGCATGCCCGATGATGCCGTGCTATCCATCGAACCGGACGAGCGCACCGCCATCGTGGCCTTGACCCATGATCCTCGTCTGGATGACATGGCCTTGCTCACCGCCCTGACTTCCCGCGCCTTCTATGTTGGCGCCCTCGGGTCGCGGATCAACAGTGAAAAGCGCCGCGCCAACCTCGCTGCCCTGGGGCTTGCCCCGGAAGCGCTCGCCCGGCTTCATGGCCCCGTTGGCCTGCCTATCGGCAGCCATACGCCCGCCGAGATCGCGCTTTCCTTGATGGCGGAAATCGTCGCCGTGAAGAACCGAGTCGCATGAAGTACCCCTGCGCTGTGGTACTGGCCGCCGGTTATGGTCGGCGCTTCCGCGCCCAGGGCGGCGCCGGGCCTCACAAGCTCCTCATGCCGTGCACCGGCCTGGATGGCAGCCTTCGCCCCGTCGTGGAACATGCCCTGGCGCCTTTGGGCAACTGGCCTGGCGAGCGGTTGCTGGTTATCCGTCAGGGCAGCGATGAGCGGGAGCGGTTAAGCGAACTGGCTCGTCGGCACGGCTTCGAAACCCTTGCAGTGCCCTCCGCTGGCATGGGCGATAGCCTGAGCGCGGCCGTACGCGCCCGGCCGCAAGCCTGCGGCTGGCTGGTGCTGCTTGGCGACATGCCTTGGATCCGCTCACAAACCCTGCACCAGGTGGCCGCTGCCCTGGCTCAGCATTCCATCGCTGCGCCCTTGTACCAAGGGCGGCGAGGGCATCCGGTGGGTTTCGCGGCGAGCCAGCGGGCCGGGCTGGAACAGCTTAGTGGGGACGTCGGCGCCCGTCAGTTGCTGTCTCAGCCCGATGTAGGCTGGGTGGAGGTCAGCGACCCCGGCGTGGTGCGTGATGTCGACGTACCTGCCGACCTGGAGGGTGCGCGTCAGCGCTGACACCTACGCTGAATCGCGCCCAAGAAAAAGCCCCTGCGATCTTGCGATGGCAGGGGCTTTTTCTACGTCAGGCGCTTATGCCAGGGGCTTGGGCGTCTTGTTGGCTTCCTCAGCCTGCTCGGTCCCGGCAGCAGCTTCCTCGGCGGTCTTGACGTTTTCGTCCAGTACCAGGGAAGGCTCGGCCTGTGCAGCTTCACCTTGCACAGCCTCAGGGGCTGCGACTTCGGCGTCTGCCGCCTTGGCCTGAGTTGGCACGGCCTCGGCCGGAGAGACCTCGATCGGCGCCTGCTGCACGGGCTCGACCTGTGCATCAGCCGCGGCGCGGTGCTCGGCCGCTGCGCTCAGGGCCTCGGCGGCAGCCTCAGTGGCGACAGCCTGGTTGGGTTCAACCTCGACCGGAGCGGCCACTTCAGCCTGCACCGGTGCTTCGGCTTCGGCCAGGGCGGTGGCGCCGGCCAGGCGAGCGGCTTCCTCGGCTTCCCGCGCGGCAGCGGCGGCCAACTCGGCTTCACGCTTGCGACGGCGGACTTCCCGCGGATCGTTCGGTGCGCGGCCGTTGCTGAGCATCACCGGCGCCGGAGCTGGCGCCTCGACGACAGGCGCCTCGGTGGCCGGAGTGGCTTCGGTGAAGCGTTCCTGCGAGGGCACCATGGCTTCGCTTGCGCTAGCGGCGACAGGTGAGTCCGCCACCGGGGCGACGGGTTGTTCGGCGGCCGCGGTCGCCGCAGGCACCTCTACCTGTTCTACCGGCTGCTCCACCACAGGCGCGACCGCTACCTCAGGCAGCGGCTCTGGTGCTGGCTCGGCGGCTGCCGGAGCTTCGACCAAACGCTCCAGAGGCGCTGGCACGATAGCGTTCGCCTGTTCGGCAGGGGTGGCCACGATTTCCGGCGCGGCGGTGGCCTGGTCGCCTGGCTTGCTGGCTTCCCCGGTGGCAGGCAGGCTGGCGGTGGCGGCCTCGGCGCGTGCGTGAGCCTGGGCTTCGGCGGCGGGGCTGATAGCGCCTTCCGCGGCCGCGGCGGTAGCGGCAAGGGCGGACAACTCGGTGCCTTCCGCTTCCTCGCCTTCACCGCCGATCAACTCGCCGTTGGCGTCACGCTGACGCTCGCGACGGTTGCTGCGGCGACGCTGGCCACGAGAGCGGCGGCGTGGACGTTCGCCTTCCTGACCTTCCTGGTTGTCGTGATTGTCGTCCAGCGACTCTTCATTGAGCGCGGCTTCCTCAGTGGCGGCCGACTCGGAGCTGGCAGCGTCCTCGCGGGCGGGACGCAGCTGGCGTTCCTCGCGAGGAGCACGCTCCTCACGTGGCGCGCGCTCTTCACGCGGGGTGCGCTCCTCACGACCTTCCCGTGGGCCACGCTCTTCACGCAGCTCACGCGGGGCCCGCTCTTCACGAGCGGGGCGTTCGCTGCGCTCGGCACGGGCCGGGGCCTCGTCACGCGCCGGGGTGGCCGGAGCGTCCAGAGGTTCACGCAGCTCACGCACAGGGCGGTCTTCACGGCCACGGCGGTCTTCACGGGGAGCGCGACCTTCACGCGCTGGGCGGGGCGCGCGTTCCTCGCGAGCGACTGGCGCTTCCTCGCGGGCGACACGTTCTTCACGCGGGGCCCGGTCCTCACGCGGCGCACGCTCTTCACGCGGGGCACGTTCCTCACGCGGTGCGCGCTCCTCACGACCCGCGCGCTCTTCGCGTGGCTTGCGCTCTTCGTCGCGCCGGCCGTTGCGGTTGCGGCTCTGCTGGCGGCCGTTGCGGCGCTCTTCGTTGCGGCTGCTCCGTTCGCTGGTCGGCTTGGGGGTGGCGGCGGTGGCCACGGGCGCCGGGGCGGCAGGGGTTTCCTTGCCGGCGAACAGGCTGACCAGCGACTTCACCAGGCCCTTGAACAGGCTAGGCTCGGCGGTAGCCGGCGCGGTGCTCGGCACTGGCTCAGGCTGGGCCTCTTCAGTCGCGGGCATCGGCGCGTTGGCGCGGGCCGGGGCGGTCTTGACCGCGGCTTCCTGGCGGACCAGGGTGCGGGTAGCGGCCACTGGCTGGACATCCTCGGCCTCGGCCGCGGCGATTTCGTAGCTGGATTGGGCGTTCAATACTTCGGGATTGTCGTCGCGCAGGCGCTGGACTTCGAAGTGAGGGGTTTCCAGGTGGTCGTTGGGCAGGATGATGATGCGGGCCCGGGTGCGCAGCTCGATCTTGGTGATGGAGTTTCGCTTTTCGTTGAGCAGGAAAGCGGCCACCGGGATAGGTACCTGGGCGCGTACTTCGGCGGTACGGTCCTTCAGGGCTTCTTCCTCGATCAGGCGCAGGATGGCCAGGGACAGGGACTCCACGTCGCGGATGATCCCGGTGCCGCTGCAGCGCGGGCAGACGATGCCGCTGCTTTCGCCCAGGGAGGGGCGCAGGCGCTGGCGGGACATTTCCAGCAGGCCGAAGCGGGAGATGCGCCCCACCTGCACGCGGGCACGATCAGCCTCCAGGCACTCACGCACACGCTCTTCCACGGCACGCTGGTTCTTGGCCGGGGTCATGTCGATGAAGTCGATGACGATCAGGCCGCCGATGTCGCGCAGGCGCAGCTGGCGGGCGATTTCCTCGGCCGCTTCCAGGTTGGTCTGCAAGGCGGTTTCTTCGATGTCGCTGCCCTTGGTGGCGCGCGCCGAGTTGATGTCGATGGACACCAGGGCTTCGGTCGGGTCGATCACGATGGAGCCGCCGGAGGGCAGCTCGACCACGCGCTGGAAGGCGGTTTCGATCTGGCTTTCGATCTGGAAGCGGTTGAACAGCGGGACGCTGTCTTCGTAGAGCTTGATCTTGCTGGCGTACTGCGGCATCACCTGGCGAATGAAGGTCAGGGCTTCTTCCTGGGCCTCCACGCTGTCGATCAGTACCTCGCCGATGTCCTGGCGCAGGTAGTCGCGGATGGCGCGGATGATGACGTTGCTTTCCTGATAGATCAGGAAAGGGGCGGCGCGGCCCACCGAGGCTTCCTTGATGGCCGTCCACAGCTGCAGGAGGTAGTCCAGGTCCCACTGCATCTCTTCGCTGCTACGGCCCAGGCCGGCGGTGCGAACGATCAGGCCCATGTCGGCCGGCGCGACCAGGCCGTTCAGGGCCTCGCGCAGTTCGTTGCGCTCCTCGCCTTCGATACGGCGTGAAATGCCCCCGGCGCGTGGGTTGTTCGGCATCAGCACCAGGTAGCGGCCAGCCAGGCTGATGAAGGTGGTCAAGGCGGCGCCCTTGTTGCCGCGCTCTTCCTTCTCGACCTGGACGATGACTTCCTGGCCTTCGCTCAGTACTTCCTTGATGTTGACCCGGCCTTCCGGAGTCTTCTTGAAGTATTCGCGGGAAATTTCCTTCAGCGGCAGGAAGCCGTGGCGCTCGGAGCCGAAGTCCACGAAGGCGGCTTCGAGGCTGGGCTCGATACGGGTGATGCGGCCCTTGTAGATGTTGGCTTTCTTCTGCTCGCGTGCGCCGGATTCGATATCCAGGTCATAGAGCCGCTGGCCATCTACCAGGGCGACACGCAACTCTTCGGGTTGAGTTGCGTTAATCAACATTCTTTTCATGTAGTACCGTCGGTTTCCGGGCTGCCGGAAACGGCGTTCGGCACACACGACTTCTCACGGTCGGTGTTCAGGTGCGAGGAAGGTAGCTCGCCTTCCTGCCAGGAACCAGGCTCTTTCCGGGCCCTACCTGGCGACGCGTCCTGCCTTTGTGTGGTGTCAAAAGCACTCAGTCAGGAGGAGGAATCAGACAGCGCGCCGCGGAAGCCTTCGAAGGCGTCTGCGCGGGGCCGACCGTGCCGTGGTTCGATTGCTGGGGCGGCCGGAAGTACTTCGTTCGGTAAGGCCGGGTTGAACACAGGCCGCCAAACCACTCCATCTCCACCCAGGTCGATCCTGGCAGGGCTCGGTGCCACACGGCACGTTACCTGTGCATCTCCACCCTACACGTATCCCTGATAATTCGGGTGCTGCCGCGCGCTGAATCCGCAACGGGTTGGCATTTATCACGGCGCCGGTGGGCTGCCGCACGTAAAAAATCAAGGCTTGTATTTCCGAAGCCAACAGCTTGGGCCGGGCATGAACGGCTGGGCTCTTGTCATAGCCACAGGTTCGAACACCCAGGGCTGATAAGACTACCCTGCTGGTATCGACTCGTTCTGCCAGGCCGCGCCCTTGGTGCGCCCAGGGGGCACCGCGCGCTGAAAGCCCCGTCGGACGGCCTCGCGTCCTGTTTGACCAACTGGGTAAGCGGCGGTCGTTTACCGTCTGTCACTCCCCAGCCGCTTATGGCGGCGTTCGGGACTATAGCAGCAAACATTAAGTGCTTCAAATGGCTCAAAAATTGATATTATCCGCGCCATGACCACGACCTCTCCTCCAACTTCAGGCGTCCAGATGCTTGAAGTTGCGCCGGAACTTGCCGGCCAACGCATCGACAATTTCCTTATCACCGCGCTCAAGGGCGTTCCCCGGACGCTGGTATATCGCATCCTGCGCAAGGGCGAGGTGCGAGTGAACAAGGGGCGGATCAAGCCTGAATACAAGTTGCAGGCTGGCGATATCATCCGCGTGCCGCCGATACGCCTGCCCGAGCGCGACGCTCCGGTCCCGGTGGCCCAGGGCCTGCTCGAGCGGCTGGAGGCGGCCATTGTCCATGAAGACAAGGGGTTGATCATTCTCAACAAGCCCGCGGGCATCGCCGTTCACGGCGGCAGTGGCCTGAGCTTTGGGGTGATCGAGGCCTTCCGTCAGCTGCGGCCCGACGCCAAGGAGCTGGAACTGGTCCATCGCCTGGACCGCGATACCTCCGGGCTGCTGATGATCGCCAAGAAGCGCAGCATGCTGCGGCATCTGCACGAGGCTCTGCGCGGGGATGGCGTGGACAAGCGCTACATGGCCCTGGTGAGAGGGCACTGGCCTACCGGCAAGAAACAGGTCAGCGCGCCCTTGCTCAAGAGCAACCTGCGCTCGGGCGAGCGGATGGTCGAGGTGAATCCGGAAGGCAAGGAGGCGTTGACACTGTTCAAGGTGCTGCGCCGCTTCGGCGATTTCGCCACGCTGGTGGAGGCGCGCCCGGTCACCGGGCGCACTCATCAGATCCGCGTCCATGCCTTGCATGCTGGCCATTGCATCGCCGGCGATCCAAAATACGGCGACGAAGCCTTTACCCGCGAGCTTCGTGAGCTGGGTGGCAAGCGTCTGTTCCTGCACGCCTACGCTTTGTCGCTGACCCTGCCCGATGGCAGCCGGCTGGAAGTCAAGGCGCCGGTCGATGATACCTGGGCCTCGGCCGTGGAGCGCCTGGCCAGTGCCTGACTATGACCTGCTTGTCTTCGACTGGGACGGCACCCTTGCCGATTCCATCGCCCGCATCGTCGATGCCATGCAACATGGCGCGCGGGCCATGGGCCTGGCGCCCAGGGATGCGACACAGGTCAAGGGCATCATCGGGCTTGGCCTGCCCGAGGCCATCCAGGCCTTGTATCCCTTGCTGGATGAAGCGTCCATCCCGTTGTTCCGCGAGCATTACGCCGAGCGCTACATAGCGCTTGAAGCCACGCCTTCGCCGCTGTTCGAAGGCGTGGCCGAAGGGCTGGTCGCCTTTCGTCGGGCGGGCTATCGGCTGGCGGTCGCCACCGGCAAGGCGAGGCGCGGGCTGGACCGAGTACTGAAAGGCCACGACCTGGCCGATTTTTTCGATATCACCCGCGCCGCGGATGAAACCCGCAGCAAGCCGGACCCTCTGATGCTCGAGCAGATCCTGACTCACTGTGGCGTGCGCCCGCAGCGGGCCCTGATGATCGGTGACTCGGCCTTCGACCTGCAGATGGCGCGCAATGTCGGCATGCCTTGCGTGGCGGTAGGTTACGGCGCCATGGAATTGAGCGCGCTGATGGCTTATGAGCCAGTGCTGGCGATCGAGCATTTTTCCCAATTGACCGTCTGGCTGCAGCCGGGCGGACCCTTATCAGCCAAAGGTGAGTAGACGGATGTCGGATGAATGGAAAGCGCCTCCCGCCGCGGATGAGTCCGGTCGCGCAGGCGATGAACGCAGCTGGAAGCTGCTGGAGAAAACCCTGCTGGCCAGCGTGCAGGAACAGCGCCGCGCCCGTCGATGGGGGATCTTCTTCAAAAGCCTTACCTTCCTTTACCTGCTGGGCATGCTCATCCTCTTTTCCCCCATTGGGAAGCTGGAAAAAAGCGCTGGCAAGGGCGACAGCTATACCGCGCTGATCGATGTGAAAGGGGTGATCGCCGACAAGGAAGACGCCAGCGCCGACAACATCGTGACCAGCCTGCGCCGGGCCTTCGATGATCCTCGGGTCAAGGGTGTGGTGCTGCGCATCAATAGTCCGGGCGGCAGTCCGGTGCAGTCTGGCTATGTGTATGACGAGATCAAACGTCTGCGCGCGTTGCATCCAGGTATCAAGCTCTACGCGGTCATCGCTGACCTGGGCGCCTCTGGGGCCTATTACATCGCCAGTGCGGCGGATGAAATCTACGCCGACAAGGCCAGCCTGGTGGGGTCCATTGGTGTGACTGCGGCAGGCTATGGTTTCGTCGGTGCCATGGAAAAGCTTGGGGTCGAGCGTCGGCCCTACAGCTCAGGCGAGCACAAGGCCTTCCTCGATCCGTTCCAGCCGGCCAAGGAATCGGAAACCCGCTTCTGGCAGGGCGTGCTGGACACCACCCACAGGCAGTTCATTGCTCAGGTCAAGGCTGGCCGTGGCGAGCGCCTGAAGGACAAAGACCACCCCGAGCTGTTCTCCGGGTTGGTCTGGTCGGGCGAGCAGGCGCTTGCCCTGGGGCTGATCGACGGGCTCGGCAGCAGCAGCTACGTGGCCCGGGAGCTGGTCGGCGCCAAGGATCTTGTAGAGTTCACGGTCGAGGAGTCCCCGCTCGATCGCTTCTCCAAGAAGCTGGGTGCCAGCGTTGCCAGCGAAATGGCCATGTGGCTTGGCTTCAATGGTCCCACGCTGCGCTGAAGCCGGTCAGGGCACGGCGATACCTGCCGCGCCCAGCATCCCGACCAGGCGTATGAGTGGCAGGCCTACGAGGCTGGTGGCGTCCGGCCCTTCGGTACGCTCGAACAGACTGACCCCAAGGCCCTCGGCCTTGAAGCTGCCGGCGCAGTCATAGGGCTGTTCGGCCCTCAGGTAGCGAGCCAGGACGTTTTCCGGTAGCTGGCGCATGTGTACGGTGAACGGCACCACATCTACCTGGCATTGACCGCTGTGGCTGTCCAGCAGGGCCAGGCCGGTGAGAAAGGTCACCACGCGTCCGCTGGCGGCGATCAGTTGTTCCAAGGCCTTTTCGAAGCCGCCGGGCTTGCCCAGTACCTGGTCGCCCAGCACTGCCACCTGGTCCGAGCCGATGATCAGGTGGTTCGGGTAGCGCTTGGTCAATGCCCTGGCCTTGCTTTCAGCCAGGCGTGTCACCAGGGCGCTGGGCGGCTCGCCTGGCTCGCGCCGTTCGTCCACGTCGGGCGCCTCGGCCTGGAAGGGCAGGCCCAGGCGGCTCAGCAGGGCGTGGCGGTAGGCTGAGCTGGAAGCCAGGATCAATGGCGGCATCGGGGTCTCTCCTTGTAAGGGGGGGGGCTTGATTCTACCCGGCCACTGTCGGGCTGCCGATGGCCGAATTTCCTTTGACACAGCCAGGGGGCATCCCTAGAATGTCGCGCCTATGTTGAATGACCCGATTCCACCTCACGTTGACCCGCGCAAACTGGCCGATCGAGGCGCTACCCTTGAAGGGAGCCTGCCGCTCGCCCAGTTGCAGAGACTTTGCGACCTGCTTTCCGATGATGTCGGTACAGTCCAGGGTAAATTCATCTTCGAACGAGACGAAGACCATACCGTGGTGATCCACAGTGATCTCGACGTCGAAGTGAAGATGGTTTGCCAGCGTTGTCTTGAGCTGGTCACCCTTCCCATCCACAGCGAATGTACATACGCGGTGGTGAAGGAGGGTGCGAATACCCAATCGTTGCCGAAAGGTTATGACGTGCTGGAACTGGGCGAGGATCCCTTGGATCTGCGGGCGATGGTCGAAGACGAGCTCCTGCTCGCGCTGCCGATCATCCCTGCTCATCATCCGGAAGAATGCCAGCAGCCGGCGGGCCTTCAAGAGCCCGAGCCGAGCGAGGACGAGGTAACGCGGTCCAACCCGTTCAGTGTATTGGCGCAGTTAAAGCGTGACCCAAACGTTTAGGAGTTAATCAGTTATGGCTGTTCAGCAGAACAAAAAATCCCGCTCTGCCCGCGACATGCGCCGTTCCCACGACGCCCTCGAGGCCAATGCGCTGTCCGTTGAAAAGAGCACCGGTGAAGTTCACCTGCGCCACCACGTTTCGCCAGAAGGCGTTTACCGTGGCCGTAAGGTGATCGACAAGGGCGCTGACGAGTAATCCTTGTCCGCTCAGATCATCGCGATCGACGCAATGGGCGGGGACTTCGGTCCCCGCGGCATTGTTCAGGCCTGTGTGGCCTGCCTGTCCGAACACCCCTCGCTGTACCTGGCCCTGGTCGGCCAACCTCAACTTCTTGAAAGCCTGCTTGCCGCCTACCCTGGCGTCGATCGCGCGCGCCTGCAGATTCTTCCCGCCAGCGAAGTCATCGCCATGACCGACAAGCCGTCCCAGGCCTTGCGAGGCAAGCCGGACGCCTCCATGCGCGTCGCGCTGCAAGCCCTGCGTGACGACAGGGTGCAGGCCGTGGTAAGCGCGGGCAACACCGGGGCGTTGATGGCATTGTCGCGCCACGTGCTCAAGACGCTTCCGGGAGTGGATCGTCCCGCCATGGTCGCGGCCATACCGACCCGCTCCGGCCATTGCCAGTTGCTGGACCTTGGCGCCAACGTGGATTGCGACGCCGAGCATCTGCACCAGTTCGCCCGGATGGGCGCGGTGTTGGCCCAGGCCCAGGGCGTGGACCGACCCCGGGTGGCCCTGCTCAACGTGGGCACCGAAGACATCAAGGGCAACCAGCAGGTTCGTGCCGCTGCGGCCTTGCTGCAGGACAGCGGGCTCAACTATGTGGGTTTCGTGGAAGGCGACGGGCTTTATCGCGGCGAAGCTGACGTGGTGGTATGCGATGGCTTCGTGGGCAATGTGCTGCTCAAGGCCAGCGAAGGTTTGGCCAGCATGATCGGCGAGCGCATCGAGGCTCAGTTCAACGCCACCTGGGCTACGCGCCTTGCTGGCGCCGTGGCCTTGCCCTTGCTGAGGCGGCTGCGTGAAGAGTTGGTGCCGGCCCGTCACAACGGCGCAAGCTTCCTGGGCCTGCAAGGGATAGTGGTGAAAAGCCATGGCGCCGCGGGGGTCGAGGGCTTGCGCGCGGCCATCGAGCGTGCCCGTCGCCAGGTGCAGGATGACCTGCCACGCCAGCTCGCCACAGGGCTGGCGGCCTGGAGTGCGCCGGGGCAGGCTGGCGAGGGTAGAATGTGACCGGCCGGTTCCCACTATCATCCAACTCTGGGTTTATCGTTCCATGCCGTGGCCTGGAACACTTTCGACCACAGCATCAATAAGGGCGCATCAATGTCTGCATCCCTCGCATTCGTCTTTCCGGGGCAAGGTTCCCAGACGGTTGGCATGTTGGCCGACCAGGCTGCGCGACACTCTCTGATCGGCGAGACCTTCAAGGAAGCGTCCGACGCCCTTGGTTATGACCTCTGGGCCTTGACCCAGCAAGGGCCGGCCGAGACGCTGAACCGCACCGACAAGACTCAGCCGGCCATTCTTGCGGCATCCGTGGCCCTCTGGCGCCTGTGGCAGGCCGAAGGCGGCGCTACGCCAGCCTACGTGGCAGGGCATAGTCTTGGTGAATACAGCGCGCTGGTAGCAGCCGGCAGCGTCGGCCTGGCCGACGCGGTTCGCCTGGTCGAGCGACGCGGTCAGCTCATGCAGGAAGCCGTGCCGGCAGGGCAGGGCGGCATGGCCGCCATTCTGGGTCTCAAGGACGAAGACGTGATCGCGGCTTGCGCCGAGGCAGCCGCGGGCGAAGTGGTCAGCGCGGTGAACTTCAACTCTCCGGGACAAGTGGTCATCGCCGGCAGCGCCGAGGCGGTCAACCGCGCCATCGAAGCCTGCAAGGCCCGCGGCGCCAAGCGCGCCCTGCCATTGCCGGTCAGTGTGCCCTCCCACTGCGCGCTGATGAAGCCGGCGGCCGAGCGTTTCGCCCAGTCCATCGAGGCCATCGACTGGCAACTGCCGAACATTGCCCTGGTGCAGAACGTCACCGCCACGGTGCCGGCCAACCTCCAGGATCTGAAACAGAACCTGCTGGCGCAGCTGTACATGCCGGTGCGCTGGGTCGAATCCGTCGCCCTGCTGGCACAGCAAGGCGCGCGGCAGCTGGTGGAGTGCGGCCCGGGCAAGGTGCTGTCGGGGCTGAACAAGCGCTGCGCCGATGGCATCGAAACCTTCAATCTGGATACCCCCGATGCCATGGCCGCCGCCCGCGCGGCCCTGGCTTGATACAGGAGAAGCTGGCATGAGCCTGCAAGGTAAAGTGGCACTGGTGACCGGTGCGAGTCGTGGCATCGGCCAGGCGATTGCCCTGGAACTGGGCCGCCAGGGCGCGGTTGTGGTCGGTACCGCAACCAGCGCTTCCGGGGCCGAGCGCATCAGCGCCACCCTCAAGGAGCACGGCATCGACGGTATCGGCCTGGAGCTGAACGTCTGCGATGACGCGTCCGTGGCCGCGGCCCTGGCCAGCATCACCGAGCGCTTCGGCGCGCCTGCGATTCTGGTCAACAACGCCGGCATCACCCGTGACAACCTGATGCTGCGCATGAAGGACGATGAATGGTTCGATGTCATCGACACCAACCTGAACAGCCTGTACCGGCTGTCCAAGGCGGTTCTGCGGGGCATGACCAAGGCACGCTGGGGCCGTATCATCAGTATCGGCTCGGTGGTGGGTGCCATGGGCAACGCCGGCCAAGTAAACTACGCCGCGGCAAAGGCTGGCCTGGAAGGGTTCAGCCGCGCCCTGGCGCGTGAAGTGGGCTCGCGCGGGATCACCGTCAATTCGGTGACCCCAGGGTTCATCGACACGGACATGACCCGCGAGCTGCCGGAAGCGCAGCGTGAGGGGCTGCTGAGCCAGATCCCTCTGGGCCGCCTGGGCCAGGCCGAGGAAATCGCCAAGGTGGTGGGTTTCCTGGCTTCCGAGGGCGCCGCTTATGTCACTGGCGCGACCGTTCCGGTCAACGGCGGCATGTACATGTGATCCAGCTCAATCGGGCGTGGCGGAAAAAATGTCATACATAGCGCCCGAAAATCCGTTATAAAGCTGCATCCGATTATCGAGGTCGCTGGCCGGTGTTCAGCGGGGGCGCATTCAGCTTGAAATGCGGTCCCCTTCCTATAAACTTACACACCGGCCAGTTGCCAGACTATCCACTAGGAGTGAAAACTAGGTATGAGCACCATCGAAGAACGCGTCAAGAAAATCGTTGCCGAGCAACTGGGCGTGAAAGAAGAAGAAGTCAAAAACGAGTCGAGCTTCGTTGAAGACCTGGGTGCCGATTCTCTTGACACCGTCGAGCTGGTAATGGCCCTCGAAGAAGAATTCGAAACCGAAATTCCAGACGAAGAAGCCGAGAAGATCACCACCGTTCAGGCAGCCATCGACTACGTCAACGCCCATCAGGGCTGATTGTCGCACTCGACGCTTCTTGTCTTGGGAAAACCGCACTGCCTTCGTGGGCGTGCGGTTTTTTCATTAAATGAGGCAAGAAGGTGAAACAAAGTATTGAAGGAGAACCCTGTGTCGCGTAGACGCGTCGTGGTCACTGGAATGGGCATGCTGTCGCCATTGGGCGTGGACGTGCCGAGCACCTGGCAAGGCATTCTGGCCGGCCAAAGCGGCATCGGTCCTATCGAGCATACGGACCTCTCAGCGTTTTCCACCCGTTTTGGCGGTTCGGTCAAGGGTTTCGATGTAGCTCAATACCTTGCACCGAAAGAAGCGCGCAAGCTCGATCTTTTCATCCAGTACGGCCTCGCCGCCGGCTTTCAGGCCGTGCGCGATGCCGGGCTGGACATCACCGACGGCAACCGTGAACGCATCGGCGTGGCCATGGGTTCCGGCATCGGTGGCCTCACCAACATCGAAGACACCAGCCGCACCTTGCATGACCAGGGGCCACGGCGGATATCGCCCTTCTTCGTGCCGGGCTCGATCATCAACATGATCTCAGGCTTTCTGTCCATCCACCTGGGCATCCAGGGGCCGAACTATGCCATCTCCACGGCATGCACCACGGGCACCCATTGCATTGGCATGGCCGCGCGCAACATCGCCTATGGCGAAGCGGACGTGATGATCGCCGGCGGTGCCGAGATGGCTGCCTGCGGCCTCGGCATGGGTGGCTTCGGCGCGGCACGGGCATTGTCCACGCGCAACGACGAGCCTACCCGGGCCAGCCGTCCCTGGGACAAGGGCCGCGATGGCTTCGTGCTGTCCGATGGCGCAGGCGCCCTGGTGCTCGAGGAACTGGAACACGCCCGGGCCCGTGGCGCACGGATCTATGCCGAGTTGGTGGGCTTCGGCACCAGTGGCGATGCCTTCCACATGACCTCGCCACCCGAGGATGGCGCCGGCGCCGCCCGCTGCATGGCCAATGCCCTGAAGGATGCCGGCCTGGCGCCGGAAGCCGTTCAGTACATCAATGCCCATGGAACCTCGACCTCGGCGGGTGACCTGGCCGAAGTACGCGCGATCAAGACAGTCTTCGGGGAGCATGCCCACAAGCTGGCGGTGAGCTCCACCAAATCCATGGTTGGCCATCTGCTGGGCGCCGCGGGCGCGGTGGAAGCCATCTTCAGCGTCCTGGCGATCCGCGATCAGGTGGCGCCACCCACCATCAACTTGGACGAGCCCGACGAAGACTGTGACCTGGACTTCGTGCCCCATGAGGCACGCAAGATGCCGATCGATGTGGTGTTGTCGAACTCGTTCGGCTTTGGTGGTACCAACGGCTCCCTGGTATTCCGCCGGTTCGCCGAGTGATGGAACCCTGGGTCGATGGCCAGCCGGCGTCCGACATAAACCTGGCCAATCGCGGCCTGGCCTATGGTGACGGGCTGTTCGAAACCATCGGTGTGCGCGGCGGCCGGCCCAGCCTGCTGGAGCGCCACCTGGCTCGCCTGGCCCTGGGATGCCAACGGCTGGGGTTGGCCTACGACGAAGCGGTCATCCGCGATGAGCTGCGGGTCTATGCTCTGAGGCTGGGCAAGGGTGTGCTCAAGCTTATCCTCACCCGGGGCGACAGCCCGCGCGGCTATGCGGCGGATGACGCCACCGCGCCCAGGCGCATCCTCCAGGGGGGGCCCTGGCCGGACTACCCAGCGCAGCGGCAGCAGGAGGGCGTCGCGATCTTCCCGTGTCGCACACCGCTGGCGCTGCAACCCGCCCTGGCAGGCCTCAAGCATCTGAACAGGCTGGAACAGGTGTTGGCCCGCGCCGAGTGGCAGAGCCCGGAGTACGCCGAGGGCCTGATGCTCGATACCCAGGGCCGGGTCATCGAAGGTGTGTTCAGCAACCTCTTCCTAGTGCATGAAAAGCGCTTGCTCACCCCGGACCTGCGCCGTTGTGGAGTAGCGGGTACGCTGCGTGCCGAGCTGCTGGCCCTGTGCGCCGCCGAGGGCGAGCCTGTCGCGGTCGAGGACGTGTCCCTGACAAGACTCGGGGAGGCCAGCGAAGTGTTCATGTGCAATAGCCTCTATGGTATCTGGCCGGTGCGCCGTTGCGGCGGGCTGAGCTGGCCGGTAGGGCCGCGCACCCGTAAACTCCAGCAGATCGCCCGCGAACTTGTGGATACCTGATAGTGCTACGCAAATTTCTGCTGCTACTTGAAACCCTGGTGATCCTTGCGGGCATAGCCATCGGCCTGGCCGTCTGGCGGGTACAGGCAGTGTTGGACCAGCCACTGACCCTGCCTGGCGAGCAGTTGATCGATGTTCCCCAAGGCGCGTCGCCGGGGGGCATGCTCAATCGGCTGGAAGAGCAGGGCGCACTCAGTGGCGCGTTCTGGGCGCGGCTGTACTGGCGCTTCAATCTGGATGGCCAGCCGCTGCATGCCGGGGAATACCGGGTCGGCCCCGATACCAAGGTACGTGAACTGCTCGGCCTGTGGCAGCGTGGCGAGGTGGTGCAGTACAGCCTGACCCTGGTGGAGGGCTGGACTTTCCACCAGGCACGCGCGCTGCTGGCGCGCCAGGAAAAGCTCAAGCAAACCCTCACCGGGCTCAGCGACGAACAGGTGATGGAAAAGCTGGGCCATCCCGGGGTGGTGCCGGAAGGGCGGTTCTTCCCGGATACCTATCGCTACGTCAAGGGGATGACCGATGCCCAACTCCTGGAGCTGGCGTTTACCCGCCTGGAGACGGTGCTCGCCCAGGAATGGCAGAACCGGGCGCAAGGCCTGCCCTACAGCGACCCTTATCAGGCTCTGATCATGGCCTCGCTGGTGGAAAAGGAAACCGGCGTACCCCAAGAGCGCGGGGAGATCGCCGGTGTCTTCGTACGCCGCCTCGCCGCCGGCATGCTGCTGCAAACGGACCCGACCGTGATCTACGGCATGGGCGAGCGCTATACCGGTCGTATCACTCGCGCCGACCTGCGCGAGCCCAGCCCGTACAACACTTACCTGAATCCCGGCCTGCCGCCGACGCCGATTGCCCTGGCCGGGCGCGAGGCGATCCATGCCGCGCTCAATCCGACCGAAGGCAGCAGCTTGTATTTCGTTGCCAAGGGCGATGGCAGCCATGTGTTCTCCGATGATATCGAGGCGCACAACCAGGCCGTGCGCCAGTATCAGCTCAAGCGCCGAGCCGATTACCGCTCCAGCCCAGCGCCATTGCCCTCGACCGATTCCGACGGTCAGGGGCAACCGGCCCCGGAAACGCCTGCCGAGGCTCCGTCACAACCATGAGGAATGTCTGCTTGAGCGGTTTGTTCATCACCTTGGAGGGCCCGGAAGGGGCCGGAAAAAGCACCAACCGCGAGTTCCTCGCCGCGCACTTGCGTGCCGCCGGGCTGGAGGTCCAGCTCACCCGCGAACCAGGTGGCACGCCCCTGGCCGAACGGATCCGCGAGCTATTACTGGCACCCAGCGACGAGTCCATGGCCGTGGATACTGAATTGTTGCTGATGTTCGCCGCCCGCGCCCAGCACCTGGAGCAGGTGATACGGCCTGCCCTGGAGCGCGGCGCCATCGTGTTGTGCGATCGTTTTACCGATGCTACCTACGCCTACCAAGGCGGCGGCCGTGGCGTACCGCTGGCCCGCATCGCGGAGCTGGAGGCCTTCGTCCAAGGGCCGTTGCGCCCTGACCTGACCCTGGTGTTCGACCTGCCGGTTGAAGTGGGCCTGGCCAGGGCGGCGGCACGCGGGCAGCTGGATCGCTTCGAGCGCGAGGGGCAAGGCTTCTTCGAAGCGGTGCGCCAGGCCTACCTGGCCCGAGCCAAGGCTGACCCACAGCGTTATGAAGTCATCGACGCCAGCCAGTCCCTGGCCGAGGTCCAAAACCGCCTGCTGGCAGGCTTGCCGCGTTGGCTGGAGCGCGCCCGTGGCTGAGCTCTACGCCTGGCAGGCTGCGCTCTGGGCTCAGCTCAGCGGCCGTCGGGAACACGCCCACGCGTATTTGTTGCAAGGGCCTTCGGGCATTGGCAAGCGCGCCCTGGCCGAAAGTCTTGGGGCCTTGCTGCTCTGTCATTCACCGAAGGACGGGCAGGCGCGCAGCGCCTGTGGTGAGTGCAAAGGCTGCCGCTTGTTGGCCGCCGGGAGCCATCCGGACAGCTTCCTGCTTCAGCCCGAGGAAGCAGACAAGGCGATTCTTGTGGACCAGGTCAGGCGCCTGGTGGATTTCGTCGCCCAGACCGCCCAGCTAGGAGGGCGGAAGGTGGTACTGGTGGAGCCGGTGGAGGCCTTGAATCTGAACGCGGCCAACGCGCTGCTCAAGAGCCTCGAGGAGCCCTCTGGCGATACGGTTATGTTGCTGGTCAGCCATCAGCCCAGCCGCTTGCTACCGACCATTCGCAGCCGTTGCGTCCAGCAGCCGTGCCCATTGCCGAGCCCGAGCCAGGCCAATGAGTGGCTTGCCGATCGCTTGCCGGATGTAAGCGCGCAAGCGCGCCAGCAGTTGCTTGCCTTGGCGGCGGGTTCACCCCTGGCCGCGGTACAGCTGCAGGAGCAGTCCGTGCTCGACCAGCGCGCCCTGGTGGTAGAAGGGATAAAGCGTTTGCTCAAGCAGCAGCAAAGCCCTACGCAGTTGGCCGAAAGCTGGAATGGCGTTCCCCTGATCTGGCTGCTCGACTGGTTCTGTGACTGGTCCCAGCGTATCCTGCGCTATCAGCTGACCCAGGATCCGGAAGGCCTGGGCTTGAGCGACATGCACAAGGTACTGCAATATCTCGCCCAGAAAGCACCAACTGGCAAAGTAGTGGCCATTCAGGATTGGTTGCTTCAACATCGCCAGAAGGTGTTGACCAAGGCGAACCTCAACCGTGTATTGCTACTCGAAACCTTACTCGTCTCCTGGCTGGGCTTGACCGGCCAGGCGTGAGTGCAGGTTTGCTCGTAGTAAGGAATCACCATGAACCAGCCCACCGCTTCCGGGCCGCGCAGCGGCATACTTTCTCTGACGATCAAGGACAAGGCGGTGCTGTATGCCGCGTACATGCCGTTCATCAAGAATGGCGGCCTGTTCATTCCCACGGCTAAAAGCTATCACCTGGGCGACGAGCTGTTCATGTTGCTCAACCTGATGGATGAACCCGAAAAGATCCCTGTAGCTGGCAAGGTCGTCTGGATCACTCCCCGTGGCGCTCAGGGAAACCGAGCGGCCGGTGTAGGGGTACAGTTCAACGAGGGGGACGATACCGCGCGCAACAAGATTGAAACCTACCTTGCCGGCGCGCTCAAGTCAGACCGCCCCACCCATACCATGTAGATGCCCATGACTGCCTGTGTTCCCCTGCTTGTCGATTCCCATTGCCACCTTGACCGTCTTGACCTCAGCGCCCACAACGGCTCGTTGGAGGCAGCCCTCGATGCTGCCCGCGCGCGAGGCGTGGGGCACTTCCTCTGCATTGGCGTGAGCGCCGAGAATGCCGAGGCGGTGCGCAACCTGGCCAGCCGCTACTCGGACGTGGATTGCTCGGTGGGCATTCATCCATTGGACGTGGCGCCCACGGGCATACCAGACTTGCAGTGGTTGCTCGGCGAGCTGGACTACCCCCATGTGGTAGCTATCGGCGAGACCGGCCTGGATTACCACTACGAACCGGACACCGCCGAGGTTCAGAAGGCTTCCTTCCAGTTGCATCTGGAAGCTGCCAGGGTCACGGGCAAGCCGGTGATCATCCATACGCGTGCGGCCCAGGCAGACACCCTGGCCCTGCTAAAAGCCGCGGCGTTGCCCCAGGCCGGCGTACTGCACTGCTTCACGGAAGACTGGGCAATGGCCGAGGCGGCCCTTGACCTGGGCTTCTACATTTCCCTGTCCGGCATCGTTACCTTCCGCAACGCGGAGGCGTTGCGAGAGGTGGCTCGCAAGATCCCGGCGGATCGGCTGCTGGTGGAAACGGACTCGCCTTACATGGCGCCCATTCCCTACCGGGGCAAGCCCAACCTTCCCCAGTATGTGTATGAAGTAGCCGCCTTCCTGGCGGATCTGCGCGGCGTGCCATTCACGGAACTGGCCGCTCAGACCACCGAAAACTTCCGTCGGCTGTTTCCACTCTCCCGAGCGCGCTCAGCGTAACGGCGCCAGCCGGGCAAAAAAAACCCGGGTTCTGGGGGGGAATCCGGGTCAAGACCATTAGGAGTAAAACAAAGGTGCGCGGTCCGTCGACACCTTTATCGGCGTACCCTATGGGGGGTAGGGGCGCCAACATCTTTAGTATCGGCGAGCTTTAGCCCTCGTCCACCGGCTGGTGATCATTTTTTAAACAAATTTGGAATGAAAAGCCTCTCCCTTGACACCTCAAGCGCTCAAACGCCGCACTATCGACAGAGCCCGGTCGACCGTTTGCTCACTGGTATAGAAATGGGGCGAGAAACGCACTCCCTTTCCGCGAGGAATACAGATCACGCCTTCGGCCATGAGTCGTTGCTGCAGGGCAATGCTGTCCTTGCCTTCCAGGCTGAAGGAAAAGATGCCAGCCCGCTGCTGCGCTGCCCGGGGCGAGTGAATGCGCGCGCCAGGCAGGGCTTCGATGCCGGCGATCAGCTGATCGATCCGTTGTTGAATGGCGGACTGCACGTTTTCCATTCCGACTTCCTCCAGCAGGCCAAGGCTTGCCTCCAGCGCCATGGTGCCAAGGATGTTCGGGCTGCCGCATTCGAAGCGCCGGGCGCTTTCGGCCGGCGCCCAGCTGTTACGGCTGTAGTCGCCCATATGCTGCACCATGTGCCAGCCATACTCCTGCAGCCGCAGACGCGGGCGTAGCTCGGCCCGGCAATAGAAAACGCCAAGACCTTCCGGGCCAAGCATCCATTTATGGCCATCGGCCATGGCGAAATCGCATTCGTAGGCCTGCACGTCGAAAGGCGCGGCTCCGAGCTGCTGGATGGCATCGACGCAAAAGAGCACATCCAGTTCCTGGCAGCCACGGCCGAGCCGCGGCAGGTCCATTTTCAGGCCACTGGCATATTGCACGGCGCTGATCGCCAGCAGTCGGGTGCGCGGACCACAGGCCGCGAGCAAGGCGGCTTCTGGATCAGGCTGGTTGAGGTCGACCTTGACCACCCGTACGCCCTGGGGCGCGAGCGCCTCCCAGACGATGCGGTTGGAAGGAAATTCCTCGGCGCTGATGACAACCTCGTCGCCGTCAGCCCAATCCAACCCGAACGCCACGAAGGACAGCGCCTCGGACGTATTCTTCACCAAGGCGATGTCATCGGTTGAAGGGGCGTTGAGCAGCCGGGACAAACGTTCGCGCAGGCGTTGCTCCACAGTCAGCCAGGCCGGGTAGTGGCGGGCACCCTGTTGGACGTTTTCCTGGGCGAAACGGGCAACCGCCTCGGCGCTGCGACGGGGCCAGGGCGAAACTGCCGCGTGGTTGAGATAAACAAGGCCCTCGGCCTGGGGAAATTCGTCGCTGAACCTGGACATAAATGGATGATCCGTGCAATTTGACGCCATATAGGCATAATACCCGCTTCGATTCAGCCCCCGGTCCGTGTATGCAGAAAGAACCTCGAAAGGTCCGCGAATTCCGCCGAAGGGAACAGGAAATCCTCGACACGGCGCTCAAGCTGTTCCTTGAACAGGGCGAGGACAGCGTTACGGTGGAGATGATCGCCGATGCGGTGGGCATCGGCAAAGGGACCATCTACAAGCATTTCAAATCCAAGGCCGAGATCTACTTGCGGTTGATGCTCGACTACGAGCGCGACCTCAATAGCCTGCTCCAGTCAGCGGACGTGGATCGCGACAAGGAGGCCCTGTCCCGCGCGTATTTCGAGTTCCGCATGCGCGACCCGCAGCGCTACCGCCTGTTCGACCGGCTCGAGGAGAAGGTGGTCAAGGGCAGCCAGGTGCCCGACATGGTCAGCGAGCTGCACAGCATCCGTGCCTCGAACTTCGATCGCCTCACCCAACTGATCAAGGGGCGCATCGATGAGGGCAAGCTCGAAGACGTGCCTCCTTATTTCCACTACTGTGCCTCATGGGCGCTTGTCCACGGCGCGGTGGCCCTGTATCACTCGCCGTTCTGGAGCAGCGTGCTGGAAGATCAGGAGGGCTTCTTCCAGTTTCTGATGGACATCGGTGTGCGCATGGGCAACAGGCGCAAGCGCGAGGGTGATAGCGGGGGCGCCTGATCTTTCCCCAGGCGCCTATGCCGACGTGCTGATCCCCAGGGCGCTGCCCAGGGCCAACAGTGCCGCCGCAACGGACAACTGCCAGCGCATGATCCGCGTATGGCCGGCCCTTGTGGCAACCTGAGCGTTGGCTATTTCCGGCAATCGCGCGAGGGTCACCCGGGCCCAGAGCGCGCCCGCGCCCAGGGTAGCGCCCAGTTGCCACTGAACGGGACGCGGCGCGGTTTCCAGGCCGGGAAAACGGGCGCGGAACCAGATCACCAGACACCCGACGGTCAGAGCCAGCGCGAGCCCAGCCAGGATGCAAGCGCGACGAAGGGCCGCTTCGTGGCCCGAGCGGCAGGCGGCATACAGTAGCGCCGCGCAGCCAAGGGCGCTCGCCATGGCCAGGGCGATCTGGCTGTTGAAAAGAAAAGTTGTGGAGTTCATCGGGGTTTGGGTCGGCGGCCTGGGCAATAGCGGGTATGATAGCCTCCTTCCTCGAAATACTGATAATCCATACAGCCCTCCGGGCCGCGCGTACCCATGCTCAGCACTGAATTGAAATCCACTATCCAGGGCGCCTACAGCCGCTTTCTCGAGGCCAAGGGCTTGAAGGCTCGCTATGGCCAGCGGCTGATGATCGCCGAAGTGGCCAAGGCCCTCGGCGCCGTGCCCGTGGATGAAGAAGGCCGTCGCCTGGGCGAGCCCGCCGTGGTGGCCGTGGAAGCGGGCACCGGTACCGGCAAGACGGTTGCCTACAGCCTCGCTGCCATTCCCGCCGCCAAGGCGGCCGGCAAGCGGCTGGTCATCGCCACGGCCACCGTTGCCCTGCAAGAGCAGATCGTCCATAAGGACCTGCCCGATATCATGCGCAACGCCGGGCTGAACTTCAGCTTCGCCCTGGCCAAGGGGCGCGGCCGCTACCTGTGCCTGTCCAAGCTCGACGCCCTGCTGCAGGAGGGCCAGGCGCAGAACGCCACTGCCCAGCTGTTCGAGGACGAAGGCTTTTCCATCGACGTGGACGAGGCCAGCCTCAAGCTGTTCACCAGGATGATAGAAAAACTGGCGGGCAACCGTTGGGACGGTGACCGGGACAGCTGGCCGGAAGCCCTGGAGGATCCGGTATGGTCGCGCCTGACCACTGATCATAGCCAGTGCACCAACCGGCACTGCCCCAATTTCCAGCAGTGCACCTTCTTCAAGGCCCGGGAAGGCATGGGCAAGGTAGACGTGATCGTCACCAACCACGACATGGTCCTGGCGGACCTGGCCCTTGGCGGTGGCGCGGTATTGCCAGACCCGAAGGACACGCTCTACGTGTTCGACGAAGGCCATCACCTACCCGACAAGGCTATCGGCCACTTCGCCCATTTCACCCGATTGCGTTCCACCGCCGACTGGCTGGAGCAGACGGCGCGCAACCTGACCAAGCTGCTGGCGCAACATCCTCTGCCTGGAGACCTGGGCAAACTCATCGAGCAGGTGCCTGAGCTGGCCCGCGAGCTCAAGGCGCAACTACAGTTCATGTTCGGCGCGTGCGAGCAGTTGGCGGACTTTCGCCCCGGTGAAGACATGGAAGGCCGCGAACGCCCGCGCCATCGCTTCGTCGGCGGCGTGGTGCCCGAGCATATCCGCGAGATGGGGCTGGAGCTGAAAAAAGGCTTCGCCCGCCTGACGGACCTGTACACCCGGCTGGCGGAGTTGCTCAAGGAAGGGATGGAAGGCGAGGTGAATATCGGCATCGCCAGTCATCAGGCGGAGGAGTGGTACCCCTTGTTCGGCAGCCTGCTGGCCAGGGCCCAGGGCAGTTGGGAACTGTGGGTGGCCTTCACCGCCGAAGATCCGGAAGGCAGCCCGCCCATGGCCCGTTGGCTGACCCTGGTGGAAGCCGGCTCGTTCCATGACCTGGAGGTGAACGCCAGCCCCATCCTGGCGGCGGAAATGCTACGTCGCAACCTCTGGAGCGTCGCCTTCGGCGCCCTGGTGACATCCGCCACCCTGACGGCCCTGGGGCGTTTCGATCGCTTCCGCATGCGCGCGGGCCTGCCACGGGACGCGGTCACCGCCGTGGTGCCGAGCCCCTTCCACCATGCCGACGCCGGGCTCCTTCGCGTGCCGGACCTGCGGGCGGACCCGCGAGACGCGGCGGCCCATACCGCCGCGATCATCCGGGAGCTGCCCGGGCTGGTGGAGGGCTCTCGGGGCTCGCTCGTGCTGTTTTCCTCGCGGCGGCAAATGCAGGATGTGTTCGACGGCCTGGACCGGGAGTGGCGGCGCCAGGTGTTCATCCAGGGCAACCTGTCAAAGCAGGAAACCTTGAACAAGCACAAGGCGCGGGTGGACGGCGGCGAGAGCAGCGTGCTTTTCGGCCTGGCCAGTTTCGCCGAAGGCGTGGATTTGCCTGGCGCCTACTGTGAGCACGTAGTCATCGCCAAGATTCCCTTCGCGGTACCCGACGACCCCGTGGAAGCGGCCCTGGCCGAATGGATCGAAGCACGCGGCGGCAACCCCTTCATGGAGATCGCCGTGCCCGATGCTTCCCTGCGCCTGATCCAGGCCTGCGGCCGGTTGCTGCGAACCGAGCAGGACCGGGGCATGATCACCCTGCTGGATCGCCGCGTAGTCACTCAACGGTATGGCAAGGCCATTCTCGATGCATTGCCACCATTCCGCCGGGAGATAGCCTAGTGTTGACTCGAGGGCGCTTCCCAAAGGCTTGAATCGCTGAAACAATGCGCAGCATTCAGATTCCTGCCTTTCTCGGAGCCTCCCGTGCTGATCAACGGCCATTATTCGCTGGAATTCGAGCCCGTGCGCGAAGCCTTCGCCGCGCTGTTCGAAGACCATCAGGAGCGTGGGGCCGCGCTTTGCGTTCAGGTGAACGGCGAAACCGTGATCGACCTCTGGGCCGGCACCAGCGACAAGGACCGCAGCGAGGCTTGGCATGGCGATACCCTGGTCAACCTCTTTTCCTGTACCAAGACATTCACCGCGGTGGCGGTGCTTCAATTGGCAGCCGAAGGCAAGCTTGGCCTGGACAAGCCAGTAGCCGACTATTGGCCGGAGTTCGCCAGCAATGGCAAAGGTGCCATCACGGTGCGTCAGTTGCTCTGCCATCGTGCTGGGTTGCCGGCGCTGCGTGAACTGCTGCCAGCCGAGGCATTGTACGATTGGAACGCCATGACTCGCGCCCTGGCTGCCGAAGCGCCCTGGTGGGAGCCTGGCACCGCCCATGGCTACGCTGCCATTACCTATGGCTGGCTGCTGGGTGAGCTGATCCGCCGAGTGGACGGGCGTAGCCCTGGACGCGCCATTGTCGAGCGGGTCGCGCGGCCCTTGCAGCTGGATTTCCATATCGGCCTGGCCGATAGCGAGTTCCACCGGGTGGCCCATGTAGCCCGAGGCAAAGGCAACCCCGGTGACGCGGCCGCCCAGCGGCTGTTGCAGGTCACTCTGCGTGAGCCCGAAGCCATGCCGACCCGAGCCTTCACCAATCCGCCGTCCATCCTCACCAGCACCAACAAGCCGGAGTGGCGGCGGATGGAACAGCCCGCCGCCAATGGTCACGGCAACGCACGCAGCCTGGCCGGCTTCTATCAGGGGCTGCTCGAAGGCAGCCTGCTCGACAGCGAGTGGCTTGCCGAACTTACCCGGGAGCATAGCCAGGGTGAGGACTTGACCCTGCTGACGCCGACGCGCTTCGGCCTGGGCTGCATGCTCGATCAACCGGGCCTGGCCAACGCTACCTTCGGTCTGGGGCCCTATGCCTTCGGCCATCCTGGAGCGGGCGGCTCTGTAGGCTTCGCCGACCCGCAACGGGGCGTGGCCTTCGGCTTCGTTACCCATACATTGGGGCCATATATCCTGATGGACCCGCGTGCCCAGCGCCTGGCCACGGCAGTAGCGCAATGCATGTGAATGCGATGCGACCGACGGTATCCCAGCAGACGCGGAATGTTCTACCATCCAATCAACGATTTATGTGGGTTTTTTAACCCAGTTTATTGACACCAAATTTCCGGACCGATCATGTACGCCAAGAAGACTCTCGCTTTTGCCCTGTGCCTGGCCATCACCGGCTGCGCCCATACCTCGCAGGACAACACTGGTGACGCCGGTGCGAGCTGGTGGCCCTTTGGTAAGGGTAAGGACGCTACCGCTGAAGTGGTCAAGGATGACAGCGTAGAGCAGGCCGTGCAGGATCGCGTCGCCAAGGCTGAAGCCGCCTCGGACGCCAAGGCCGCCAGCGAGGGACACTGGTGGTGGCCGTTCGGCGGTGACAACAAGGCCGCGCCTGCCCAGGCGGCCGCGGGTAAGGGCGCGCCCCCCGCGGCGATCGCCGCCGCCGCCAAGGTGGACCCGCAGGTGACCAAGGCATGGCTGGATGCCTATGAGCCCAAGCTGCGGGAAGCGATCAAGGGCAGCAAGTTCCAGCTGGAGCGTCACGAAGACATGCTGGTGGTCACCGCCCCGGTCGATGGCTCCTTCAACCCGGACCGCCCCGCCATGTTGTTGCCCGTGTCCCTGGCACCCATCACCAACGTGGCCAAGGCCCTGGAAAATGATTCGAAGACCTCCGTGCTGATTCTCGGCCACGCCGACAGCTCGGGCACGGCGGATGTGAACAAGAAGGTGAGCCTGGAACGAGCCCAGTCTGTCGCGGCCATTTTCCGTCTCAGCGGCCTGCAGCGTAACCGCCTGAGCACCCGTGGCCTGGGCGCGGTGGTGCCGCGCGCGGCCAATGACAGCCCGGCGGGCCGCGCCCTCAACCGTCGCGTGGAAATGCTGGTCACGCCTGAAAGCGGCATGGCCACGCTGATGGCCAAGTATGACCAGCCGACGCCCGTCGCAGCCGCCATAGTCGCGCTGCAAGACGTGAAGGCTGTGCCGGACGCGCCAAAGGCCGCGCCGGCCGCCCCGGCCAAGAAAACCGCCAGTGGCAAGAAGGGCAGCGCCAAGCCTGCCGCGACCACTGCCAAGAAAAAGGCTACCCCGGTCAAGAAGGTGACCACGGCCAAGAAAGCCGTTGCCGACCAGCAGGCCAAGAACTGAGCGAGCCGCGGCCATGAGCAAATCCCTGGCGGACATGCGCCGCGACTACACCCGCGACGGCCTGAGTGAAAGTCAGGCCCCAGCGAGCCCTTTCGAGCTGTTCCGGCAATGGTTCGGCGAAGCTGTCGAGACCGAGCAATTGCCGGTCGAGGCCAACGCCATGTCCCTGGCCACGGTAGACAGCGAAGGCCGGCCCCATTGTCGGGTGTTGCTGCTCAAGGGAATGGATGAGCAGGGCTTCACCTTTTTTACCAACTACGAGAGCGCCAAGGGCCAGCATCTGGCCCTTAATGCGTTCGCGGCCATGACGTTCTTCTGGCCTACCCTCGAACGCCAGGTGCGGATCGAAGGGCGAGCCCTGAAGGTCAGCGCGGCGGAATCCGAGGCCTATTACCAGGTGCGACCGCTTGGGAGCCGTATCGGTGCGTGGGCGTCTCCGCAAAGCAGGCCGATCGCCGATCGCGCAGAGCTGGAGGCACTGCTGGCGGCTACGCATGAACGTTTTGGCGACACGCCTCCCAGTTGCCCGGACCACTGGGGCGGGTATCGCCTGGTGCCCGACCGTATCGAGTTCTGGCAAGGGCGTTCCAGCCGCCTGCATGACCGTCTGGACTACCGGCTGCATCAAGGGCGCTGGGAGCGCTGCCGCCTGGCCCCCTGATCGGCCCTGCCCGGGAATACTTCAAAATCGCGCGGTTTCGTGACACCCTTCCGGTGGCGGCGTCTAATTGCTGTCTGTCCTACGGAGCTAGATTCATGCGCAATTCTGTTGTTCTTGCCAGTTGTTTCACTGCCCTTACCGTATTGCTCAGCGGCTGTGCATCCAGCCTTACCGGCGATACCTATTCCCGTGACGAAGCTCGCCGTGTCCAGACCGTACGCATGGGCACCATCGAATCCCTGCGCCCGGTAAAAATCGAAGGCACCAAGACGCCTATCGGCGCCGGGGCTGGCGCTGTGGTGGGCGGCGTGGCCGGCAGCTCCGTGGGCGGCGGCCGTGGCAGCCTGGTGGCGGCGGTCATCGGTGCCGTGGCTGGCGGCCTGCTGGGCTCGGCGACCGAAGAAGGCATCACTCGCGCCCAGGGCGTGGAGATCACCGTTCGTGAAGACGACGGCAGCACCCGCGCCTACGTTCAGCAGGTACAGGAAAACGAAGTGTTCCGTGTCGGCGAGCGTGTACGCATCATGACCGTCGACGGCACCAGCCGCGTCAGTCACTAAGCCAGGGAAGGGCGGTTCGATCTCGACAGCCCGACCCTTCAGTAAGGCGCGGCGCCAGGGAAGGGGTGCTGGCAGGCGTTAGCGAATGGCATCGAGCTGAACATTCGCCAGCTCCGCTGGCTCCCTCCACTGCGCCAGCTTGGGCTAGCCCCGGCGCGACGCGACCTTCATGATCAGATAGCCGATGATCGCGGCCAGGAAAGACCCCACCAGAATGCCCATGCGATCCTGGCCCGCGTAAGGGCTGCTCGCCGGGTCGAAGGCCAGCGAGCCGACGAAGATGCTCATGGTGAAGCCGATGCCACAGAGCACCGCGACCCCCAGCAGCTGCGCCCAGTTCGCCCCTGCGGGGAGCGCGGCCAGCCCGCATCTGACGGCTAGCCAGGTCAGCCCGAACACGCCCAGCGTCTTGCCCGCCAACAACCCCAGGGTGATACCCAGCGGCACCGAGTGGGTGAAGCTGTCCAGGCTCATGCCGGTCAAGGACACCCCCGCGTTGGCGAAAGCGAACAAAGGCACGATGCAGAACGCGACCCAGGGGTGGAGTGCATGCTCCAGGCGCAACAGGGGCGGAGTAGCCGGCGCAGCGCCTGCCCGCAACGGAATGAACATGGCCAGGGCCACCCCTGCAAGGGTGGCATGCACACCGCTTTTGAGAACGCAGACCCAGAGCACCAGGCCGATGACCAGGTAGGGTGCCAGATGGCGCACGCCGCCGCGGTTGAGGCCCAGCAGTGCGGCCAGGCAGGCGAGCGCGCCAGCCAGGGCCGCGCCGGACAAGGCTGCGGAATAGAAAAGTGCGATGATCATGATGGCGCCCAGGTCATCGATGATCGCCAACGTCATCAGAAACAGCTTCAACGAGGCGGGCACACGCTTGCCCAGCAAGGCCAGCACACCGAGCGCGAATGCGATATCCGTCGCCGTGGGAATGGCCCATCCGCTCACCGCCGCTGGGTCGTGACGGTTCAGGCTCCAGTAGATCAGCGCCGGCAAGATCATCCCACCCACCGCCGCCGCGCCAGGTAGGATCACTTGCGCGGGCTTGGCCAAATGGCCCTGCAGCATTTCACGCTTCACCTCCAGGCCGATGAGCAGGAAGAACAGCGCCATGAGGCCATCGTTTATCCAGAGCAGCAGGGGCTTGGCCAGTTCCAGCGAGCCGATGCGCAACCACACCGGTGTCTCCAGCAATTCCCGATACCAGGACGATGCCGCGGAATTGTTGACGATGAGCGCGATCACCGCCGCCAGTATCAATAGCAGGCCGCCCGTGGCCTCCATGGCGAAGAACTTGCGCAGTGACGGGCGTACGGACATGGGCCCTCCGGGCTAGAAAATGAAGGAGGCGGTACCCTAACCCGTGCTGGCCGCCAGACAAACAAAAAGTATAAGCTCATAACCTTTGGAAAACGGCCAAGCCCGCGCCAGCCGGGCGTTTCCAGAATCTTCACCATTCAATTTCCGAATATGTCCGAGCGCAGCCCCAAGGCCGCGGCTCCGTTCTTGAAGGGCTCAGCATGACCGACCGCCATTGGGCACTGGACGCCATTCGCCTTATCGAGGCTGATTTCCAGCGTAGCGCCGACACACACCTGATTCCCTTTGCGTTGCCAGGTTTCCCAGGTATCGACCTGTACTTCAAGGATGAGTCCAGCCACCCCACTGGAAGCCTGAAGCACCGGCTCGCCCGCTCGCTGTTTCTCTACGCGCTCTGTAACGGATGGCTCAAGCCAGGCAAGCCTGTCATCGAGGCGTCGAGCGGTTCTACCGCGATTTCCGAGGCCTACTTCGCGCGCTTGCTGGGCCTGCCTTTCATCGCGGTCATGCCCGCGTCCACGTCCCAGGTGAAGATAGAACAGATCGCCTTCTATGGCGGACAGAGCCATCTGGTGGACGATCCCACGCAGATCCATGCTGCCTCGCTGGCCTTGGCCGAGCGCACCGGCGGGCATTTCATGGACCAGTTTCTTTATGCCGAACGGGCGACGGATTGGCGGGCGAACAACAATATCGCCGAGTCCATCTTCCACCAGATGCGTCTGGAACGACATCCCGAGCCGGATTGGCTGGTGTCCAGTCCTGGAACGGGCGGAACGGTCGCTACCCTTGGACGCTACGTGCGCTACCGCCAGCACCGCAGCCGCGTGCTCTGCGCCGATGCCGAGCGCTCGGTGTTCTTCGACGCCTACCGCGGTGGGGACCGCGGGCTTACCCTGGCCCATGGCTCGCGTATCGAGGGGATCGGCCGCCCGCGTGTGGAGCCCTCGTTCATGCCGGGGGTGATCGACGCCATGATCAAGGTGCCAGACGTCCTGTCACTGGCCGCCATGCATTATGTCAGCGGCCGCCTCGGTCGCCGGGTTGGAGCGTCCAGCGGGACCAACCTGGTCGGTGCCCTGGCCGCTGCCACCACCATGCGCGAGGAAGGCCGCCACGGTTCGATCGTGACCTTGCTGTGCGACAGCGGCGAGCGTTACCTGAGCACCTACTATGACCGGTCGTGGCTCCAGGGCAATGGCTTCGACCTCGAGCCCTCGCTGTTGGACATCCGCCGCTGTGTCGAACAGGGCGTCGAACTGCCGGCCTCTGTGCTGGCGCATCGTAGCTGAGGCCTCAGAGCCCTAGCAGGCTCTTGGCCACGGCCTCAGCCACGCGGATGCCATCCACGCCAGCGGAAAGAATGCCGCCGGCATAGCCAGCGCCTTCCCCCGCCGGGAAAAGGCCTTTGAGGTTCAAGCTCTGGAAGCTGTCGTCCCGGGTGATACGCAGCGGCGAGGATGTTCGAGTCTCGATGCCCGTGAGCACCGCGTCGTGCATGCTGTAGCCCTTGATCTGGCGATCGAAGGCCGGTAGCGCTTCACGGATGGCTTCGATGGCGAAGGCTGGCAGGGAAGGCGCCAGGTCCACCAGGGTAACGCCAGGCTTATAGGACGGTTCTACCGAGCCCAGGGCAGTGGTGGCGCGTCCGGCGATGAAATCGCCCACCAACTGCCCGGGTGCCTGGTAATTGCTGCCGCCCAGGAGGTAGGCGGCCGATTCGAGCTTTTCCTGCAGTTCGATACCTGCCAGCGGGCCGCCAGGGTAATCCTGTTCCGGCGAGATGCCGACCACCAGGCCCGAGTTGGCGTTGCGCTCGTTGCGTGAATACTGGCTCATGCCATTGGTGACCACGCGCCCTGGTTCGCTGGTGGCGGCGACCACGGTGCCGCCCGGGCACATGCAGAAGCTGTATACGGAGCGCCCGTTGCTGGCGTGATAGACCAGCTTGTAGTCCGCCGCGCCCAGTTTTGGATGCCCGGCGTACTTGCCCAGGCGGGCCTTGTCGATCACCGACTGGGGATGTTCGATACGGAATCCGATGGAGAATGGCTTGGCTTCCATGAACACGCCGCGGGCGTGCAGCATGCGGAAGGTGTCCCGAGCGCTGTGCCCCAGGGCCAGTACCACATGCCGGGACATGAGTTGTTCGCCACTGGCCAGCTGCACGCCTTGCAGCTGGCCATCCTCCATCAGCAGGTCCGTTACCTTGGACTCGAAACGAATTTCCCCACCCAGGGCGATGATTTGCTGCCGCATGTTTTCCACCATTCCGGTAAGGCGGAACGTACCAATGTGGGGTTTGTTGACGTACAGGATTTCTTCAGGCGCGCCGGCCTTGACGAACTCTTCCAATACCTTGCGGCCGTGATGCTGTGGGTCGCGGATCTGGCTGTAGAGCTTGCCGTCGGAGAACGTGCCCGCGCCGCCTTCGCCGAACTGCACGTTGGAATCGGGGTTGAGCTGCGCCTTGCGCCACAGGCCCCAGGTATCCTTGGTGCGCTGGCGAACTTCCTTGCCACGCTCCAGCACGACCGGGCGGAAACCCATCTGTGCCAATACCAGCGCGGCGAAGATGCCGCAGGGGCCGAAGCCGACCACCAAGGGGCGCGATGGGACCTCGCTGGGTGCCTGTCCTACGAAGCGATAGGCCATATCTGGCGTAGGCCCGAGGTTATGGTCATCGGCAAACCGCTCGAGCACCACGGCCTCGTTGGCCAGGGCGACGTCCACGGCGTAGATGAACAGTAGCTCGGTATTCTTTTTACGGGCGTCGTAGCTGCGTTTGAAAATGCTGAAATCCAGCAGGTCTTGGTCGCTGATGCCCAGGCGCTGGACGATGGCCTGGCGCAAGGCCTCGTCGGAGTGATCCAGGGGAAGCTTGAGTTCGGTAATTCGTAGCATGGGGGGTCCAATGGTCGGCCGCGATGCTGCGGCGCAGATGCAAGCCGGCCATTATACCCGCTCCCGGGGCGCCCGGCAGTGGCCCTCCGACGGCCTCAGTTTCCCTGGGTGCCGCCTGGATAGCCACAGCCGCGCTGCACCTTGTCCGCTATACGCAATTCGGCGCTAAGGAAGCTGACCCGGGACGCCTCAATGCAACGCTGGGGGGCGAGCCAGACTTCGATGCGCTGGTGATCCACTTCACTGGTCAGGCTTGTCCCGCCGCCAGGGAGTTGCTCTTGCACATAAGGCACGGCCAGGTCGGGCTGGCCTTCGCGCTCGAGCCTCATCCCCTGTGCATTGGAGCGCAGGCTCCAGCCCGGCCCCTGGGCCACGTAGCCGCTGAGCTTGAAGTTGGCGTCCGCGCAGGCAGCGGTGCCTCGCTCGAGCCGGTAAAGGGTTTGCAGGTTCAGTGTGCCTGCCTTGCCTTCGACGCTGTTGCCGTCGAAACGGCCTTTCAGGTCGGCGAACAGGGCGCTGGCATCCGTCGCCAGGCCGGCGGCCTCCTGGGCGATACCCGTTTGGCCTTGGTCGTCCACGACGAAGGTGCGCGGCGAATCACAGGGGGTAAATACCCATTGGCCAGCATTCTGGCTGAGCGTGCCCTGCATGCGGCTCTGCCCGGAAAGGGTTGACGGGGTATCGCTGCCAAGGCCGGCAAGTAGCTGACAACCGGCGAACAGCGGCAGGAAAGTGGCGAGCGATAGCGTGCGAACCAGATGCATCGTGGGCCTCCAACACAGGGGAGGGCCCACGTTACCACGGCCAAGGCAGTGAATGGGTGACATTGCCGCCGGTCAGCCCCGGTCGCCCAGGGCCGCTGGGTCAGCCCCCCAGGTAGGCGTCGCGCACCTTCGGGTCGGTGAGCAAGTCGTGGCCGCTACCGGCCATGACCACTCGGCCGTTTTCCAAGACATAGGCGCGGTCGGCTACCTTCAAGGCCTGGTTGGCGTTCTGCTCAACCAGAAAGACAGTGACGCCATCACGACGCAGTTGCTCGATGATGTCGAAGATCTGCTGGATGATGATAGGCGCCAGGCCCAGGGAAGGCTCGTCCAGCAAGAGCAGCTTGGGCTTGCTCATCAGGGCGCGGCCGATGGCGAGCATCTGCTGTTCACCCCCGGACATGGTGCCGCCTCGCTGGTTGAAGCGCTCCTTGAGCCGGGGAAACAGCTCGAGCACCTTCTCCAATTGAGCCTGGTAGTCCTCCTTCTCGGTGAAGAAGCCCCCCATGGCGAGGTTTTCCTCTACCGTGAGCCGGGCAAAGACCCGACGCCCTTCCGGCACGACAGCGATGCTCTTGCGCATGATCTGGGCCGGTTCCAGGCCCACCAGCTCCTCGCCCAGGTAGCGAATGCTGCCGGATTGCGCACGGGGCGCCCCGCACAGGGTCATGAGCAGCGTGGACTTCCCGGCGCCATTGGCACCGATCAGGGTGACGATCTCACCCTGCCGGATCTCCACGTTCACGCCATGCAGCGCCTGGATCTTGCCGTAGAAGGTCGATACGTTTTCGAACTGCAGCATCTCAGGCTTCCCCCAGGTAGGCTTTGATCACGTCGGGGTTGTCCCGGATCTGTTCGGGCGTACCGTCGGCCAGTGGCGTGCCCTGGTTGATCACCACGATATGGTCGGAGATCGTCATCACCAGCTTCATGTCATGCTCGATCAGCAGCACGGTGGCGTTGTACTGCTCGCGCAGCACGCCGATCAAGGCCTTGAGTTCCTCGGTTTCCCGTGGGTTCAGGCCGGCCGCGGGCTCGTCCAGCATGAGGATGCGCGGGCGCGTCATCATGCAGCGGGCGATCTCCAGTCGACGCTGCTGGCCATAGGCGAGCGTGCCCGCCGGGCGGTTGGCCACGTCACGCAGGTTCACCCGCTCCAGCCAGTGCTCGGCGTATTCCATGGCCTCGCGCTCGCTGCGGCGGAAGGCCGGGGTCTTGAACAGGCCGGCCAGGAAGTTCGTGTTCAAGTGACGATGCTGGGCGATCAGCAGGTTCTCGATGGCGGTCATGTCCTTGAACAGCCGCACGTTCTGGAAGGTGCGTACCACCCCCTTGCGGGCGATCTTATGGCCGGCAAGCCCTTGCACCTGCTCGCCATCGAGCGTGATGGTACCGCCGGTCGGGCGATAGAAGCCGGTCAGGCAGTTGAATACGGTGGTCTTGCCAGCGCCATTGGGTCCGATCAACGACACCACCTGTTTTTCCTTGACGGTCAGGGCCACGCCGTTGACCGCCAGCAGACCGCCGAAACGCATCGACAGGTCCTTGACTTGCAGAATTTCGCGGCTCATCGACGCAGCTCCATGTGTGGACGTTGCATGGGCAGCAGGCCCTGCGGGCGCCATACCATCATCAGCACCATCAAGGCACCGAACATCAACATGCGGTAGTCACTGAACTCGCGCATCAATTCAGGCAGCAGGATCATCACGATCGCCGCCAGGATCACGCCCAGCTGCGAGCCCATGCCGCCTAGCACCACGATGGCGAGAATGATCGCCGACTCGATGAAGGTGAAGGACTCCGGAGTCACCAGGCCCTGGCGGGCGGCGAAGAAGCTGCCGGCGAAGCCCGCGAAGGCAGCACCCAGGGTGAAGGCCGAGAGCTTGATCACCGTAGGGTTCAGGCCAAGTGCGCGGCAAGCGATCTCGTCTTCCCGCAGCGCCTCCCAGGCACGGCCGATGGGCATGCGTAGCAGGCGGTTGATGACGAACAGGGCGGCGAGGGCCAGCAGCAGGGCGATCAGGTAGAGGAAGATCACCTTGTCGGCGGCGTTGTAGTCCAGGCCGAAGAACTGGTGGAAGGTCTGCGCGCCGTCGGCAGCGCGGCGTTCGAAGCTGAGCCCGAATAGCGTCGGCTTATCGATGTTGCCGATACCGTTGGGCCCACCGGTGATGCTGGTGAGGTTGCGCAGGAAGATGCGGATGATCTCGCCGAAGCCCAGGGTGACGATGGCCAGATAGTCTCCACGCAGGCGCAGCACCGGGAAACCCAGCACGAAGCCGAAGAGCGCGGCCAGCAGGCCCGCCAGCGGCAAGCACTCCCAGAAGCTCAGCCCCAGGTAGTGGGAAAGCAGGGCATAGCTATAGGCACCGACGGCATAGAAACCAACGTAGCCCAGGTCCAGCAGGCCGGCCAGGCCGACCACGATATTGAGCCCCAGCCCGAGCATGACGTAGATCAGCACCAGAGTGGCGATATCCACCGCGCCCCGGGAGCCGAAGAAAGGCCAGATGAACGCCAGCACGATCAAGGCGGCCAGCCCCCAGCGTTGGGTGCCTGGCAGGGTAAGCCAGTTGCTGAAGCTTGCAGGTATCCAGGCCCGGCGTTCAACGGACTGCCCGCCGCGCCTGCTGGCGACCAATACCCGTACGAACATTGCAATGGAGCACAACGCAATGATAAGGATAGTCGTGCTGTCGGCGCCCTGCACTTGCAGGTTGACCCCGGCGAACACCAGTTTCAGGCCAAAGACCGGGTAGGCCACGGCCCACACCAGCAGCGCGCTGAAGAGCGCGGTCTTGATCGACTTGCTCATACCTTTTCAACCTCAGGACGGCCCAGGATCCCGGTGGGGCGGAACAGCAGCACCAACACCAGCAGGCCAAACGCGACCACGTCCTTGTATTGATCACCGAAAATGTCAGCACCGAAGGCCTCGGCCACGCCCAGCACGAGGCCGCCCAGCATGGCGCCCGGGATGCTGCCGATGCCACCCAGCACGGCCGATGTGAAGGCCTTGAGGCCGACCAGGAAGCCGGCGCTGGGGTTGATGACGCCGTATTGCATGCTCAGCAGCATGGCTGCCACCGCTGCCAGGGCTGCACCGATCACGAACGTCAGCGCAATCACGCCGTTGGTATTGATGCCCAGCAGGCTGGCCATTTTCATGTCTTCGGCGCAGGCGCGGCAGGCGCGACCCATGCGGGAGCGAGAAATGAACAGGGTCAGCCCATACATGGTGGCCACGGTGACCACGAATACCAGGATCTGCATGTAGGAAATCAGGACTTCCTCAGCGCCGCCGGGGCCGAAGCTGATGCTGCCCGGTAGCAGGTTCGGAATGGCAAAGTTGCCGGAGCCTTGGGAAAGCTGCACGGCGTTCTGCAGGAAGATCGACATACCGATGGCGGAAATCAGCGGTATGAGCCGGTTGCTGTTACGCAACGGTCGGTAAGCCACACGCTCGATGCTGTAGCCATAGGCACTGGTGACCAGGATAGCCGCGGCGAAACCGGCGATCATCAGTAGGGGCAGGCTGTGGATGCCCATCATGGCAAGGCCCGCCAGCACCATGAAGGCTACGTAGGAACCGATCATGTAAACCTCGCCGTGGGCGAAGTTGATCATGCCGATGATGCCGTACACCATGGTGTAGCCAATGGCGATCAAGGCATAGGTGCTGCCAACGGTCAGGCCGTTAACCAGCTGTTGCAGGTAGTGAAAAATCTCGGGCATTTTTGCCGCGCTCCTAAAAACCTGTCTGCATTTCTCCGGCGAGCCGGGCGGGGTGGGCGCTCTCGGGGCGCCTTGGGCCTGGGCGGGTCCGGTGAACCGCGTGTAACGGTTTTAAGATTTTCAGGGAAAGCCGTCGCCGGATCGCGGCTTGGGCTTCGTGCTCATTTAAAACAAAGCCCACTGCGTGACAGCAGTGGGCTTCGAAGGACGAAGGCTCAGTGATTACTTCGCTTCGGTCTTGGGCTTGCCGAAGTGCCATTCGTAGACCACGAACTGGAAGTTCTTCAGGTCACCCTTGTCGTCGTAGCTCAGCTCGCCCATGGGGGTCTTGAAGGTGCCAGCGTGAATGGCGGTGGCGACCTTGTCGGTGTCCTCGCTCTTCGCGGCCTGGATGCCATCGGTGATGATCTGCACGGCGGTGTAGGACGGGTACACGAACGGGCCGCTCGGGTCTTCCTTCTTGTCCTTGAAGGCCTGGGTCAGGGCCTGGTTGGCCGGATCCTGGTCGAAGGACTTCGGCAGGGTCACCAGCAAGCCTTCGGAAGCGTCGCCGGCGATCTGGGAAATGGAGTCGTTGCCTACGCCTTCTGGCCCCATGAACTTGGCGTTCAAGCCCTTTTCCTTGGACTGGCGAAGGATCTGGCCCAGCTCTGGGTGGTAGCCACCGTAGTAGACGAAGTCCACATTGGCCTGCTTGAGCTTGGCGATGAGCGAGGAGAAGTCCTTGTCTCCGGCGTTGATACCTTCGAACACCGCGACCTTCACACCCTTGCCCTCGAGGGTCTTCTTGACGGCGGTGGCGATGCCTTCACCGTACTGCTGTTTGTCGTGAACCACCGCGACGATTTTCGGCTTGATGTGGTCGGCGATGAAGTTGCCAGCCGCCGGGCCTTGCGCGCTGTCCAGACCGATGGTGCGGAACACCAGCTTGTAGCCGCGGCTGGTGATGTCCGGGCTGGTGGCCGCAGGGGTGATCATCAAAACACCTTCGTCTTCGTAGATGTCCGAAGCGGGCTGGGTGGAGCTGGAGCACAGGTGACCGACCACGAACTTCACGCCGTCATTGACCACCTTGTTGGCCACGGCGACGGCTTGCTTCGGATCGCAGGCGTCGTCGTACTCGACGGCTTCGAGCTTCTTGCCGTCGACTCCACCCTTGGCGTTGATCTGTTCGATGGCCATCTTGGCGCCGCGGAACTGCATGGCGCCGTATTCGGCGACAGGGCCGGTTTTCGGGCCGGCGATACCGATCTTGATGGTGTCGGCGGCGAAGGAGTAGCTGGTGGCTCCAGCCAGTACCATGGCGGCGAACAGCTTGGACAGCTTGATAGCGTTGTGCATAGTGCTCCACTCTCGTGTTTTAGTTTTTATAGTCCGTGCGGCTGGGGCCGTTGGACCGGTATCGCTGCCTGCTCCGGCAGGCTGCACCAGAATCGAGCCGCTGCCCAGCCCCCTGCGGTATCACTGGCGCAGTGTAGATTGCCCCCTGATCCGTTGAAAAGCTGGCCAGTTGCCGACTCTTGATGCTGTGTCGCTTTTATGAAAGTTTCTTATAGATACGGAGCCATGGCTTGCCATTCATCGCTGCCAGGGCCCGTGATTGCAGGCTTTTCAGACGCGGCGCACATATTGAAACCGGGTTTTGCAAGCACGGCGGCCTCGTTATCATCACCGCCTTTCATTCGGACAGGTTCATCATGACCCAACAGACAAGCACCCTCTATGCCAAATTGCTTGGGGAAACGGCCAGAATTCACTGGGAAGAGTTGCAGCCATTCTTCGCCCGAGGCGCACTGTTGTGGGTCGCCGAAGAACTCGACCTGATAGCCGTGGCCGAAGCCATGGCCAGCAACGATACCGAGCGTGTAAGGGCTTGGCTTGAGGGCGGAGAAGTTGCGAAGGTAGGCGAGGCGAAGGCAGCCGATCTGGTCGAGCGTAAGCCTGAACTCTGGGCTGTAGTGGTTTCTCCCTGGGTTTTGTTCCAGGAGAGGGCAAGCAATTGAGGTGCCGCGCCAATTCGGTGCGGCATTGGGGGTAATAGGCGGCGAGCAGCCTCGATGGCTCGCCGCCTTGGTTGTCAACCCGCTACCAGTACCCTGATCGCTTCCAACCGTAGCGCGGCCTTGGCCAGCAGGGCCAAGCCCTGCTCTCGCTGGTCGCGCAGGGCCTGGATCTCGCTTTCCCGCACACTGGGGTTGATGGCCCGCAGGGCAGTGAGGCGGGCGATCTCTTCGTCCAGCTCAGCGGCAAGGCGCTGCTGGGCTTGCGCGACCCGCTCGGCATGGCGGGGCGCCACCTTGGCTTCGGCACCGTTGATCCTTGGTGCCAGGGCGTCACGCTGGGCCTGGATAAACTTGTTGGCGCTGCCCTTGGGCACGCTTTCAAGTTGCTCGTTGAGGGTCTCGAACGCCACGCGAGGCGCCAGGTCGTTACCGTTTCCGTCCAACAGGCAGCGCAGCGCCATGGGCGGAAGGAAACGCCCCAGTTGCAGGGCGCGAGGCGCCACGGCTTCGCTCACGTACAGCAATTCAAGCAGCACGGTGCCCGGCTTGAGCGCCTTGTTCTTGATCAGGGCAACCGCAGTGTTGCCCATGGAGCCGGAGAGCACCAGGTCCATGCCACCCTGCACCATGGGATGTTCCCAGGTCAGGAACTGCATGTCCTCGCGGGACAAGGCCTGCTGACGGTCGTAGGTGATGGTCACGCCTTCGTCGTCGCCCAGCGGGAAGCTGGCGTCGAGCATCTTTTCGCTGGGCTTGAGTACCAGCGCGTTCTCGGAGTGATCTTCGCTGTCGATGCCAAAGGCATCGAACAGGGTTTCCATATAGATAGGCAAGGCGAACTGGTCGTCCTGCTCCTCGATGGCCTCTACCAGCGCCTGGCCTTCCCCGGCACCGCCGGAGTTCAGTTCCAGCAGTCGATCGCGGCCGGCATGCAGCTCCGCTTCCAGCCGCTCGCGTTCGGCCCTGGCCTCCAGGATCAGTGCTTCGAAGGCTTCGTCATCTCTTTCCTCCAGCTGCGCCCGCAAGCGTTCGGCGAAACGCTGCTGAAGGGTGTTGCCCGTGGGGCAGGTATTGAGGAAGGCATTGAGCGCTTCGTGGTACCAGCGGAAAAGGCGTTGTTGCGCCGTTTCGGCCAGGTAGGGCACGTGCAGCTGGATAACGTGCTTCTGACCGATACGGTCCAGGCGGCCGATGCGCTGTTCGAGCAGATCCGGGTGAGCGGGCAGGTCAAACAGTACCAGATGGTGCGCGAACTGGAAGTTGCGCCCTTCGGAACCGATTTCGGAGCAGATGAGCACTTGCGCGCCGTATTCTTCATCCGCGAAATAGGCCGCCGCGCGGTCCCGCTCGAGGATGCTCATGCCCTCATGAAAGGTCGTGGCGGCGATACCGGAACGCACCCGCAGGGCGTCTTCCAGGTCCATGGCGGTTTCGGCCTTGGCGCAGATCACCAGTACCTTGACCTTCTTCAAGGCCTTGAGTGTGTCGATCAGCCAGCCTACCCGAGGGTCGAACCGCCACCAGCGGTTTTCGTCGTCTGCGGTCTGGCTGCGTTGGAGGCCGGTTTCAGGCTGCAGGGCATCGCTGGCACCGAGGCCGGCGTATTGCTCGGGGGTAGGCAGGGCATGGTCATGCAGTTCGCGCTCGGGGAAGCCCTGGATGGCCGCCCGGGTGTTGCGGAACAGCACGCGACCGGTGCCGTGGCGGTCGAGCAGCTCACGGATAAGGCGAGCGCTGGCCTGGGTGTCGCCGTCTTGTACCGCCCCCAGCAACGCCTCGCCTTCGGCGCCGAGGAAGTCATGGATGGTCTTGTGGGCCGCTTCGGAGAGCCGGCCCTGGTCGAGCAGCTCCTGCACGGCTTCAGCCACCGGCCGGTAATGCTCGCTTTCCTGGCGGAACGCCTCTAGGTCATGGAAGCGGTTCGGGTCCAGCAGGCGCAGGCGGGCGAAGTGGCTGTCCAGGCCCAGTTGCTCTGGGGTGGCGGTCAGCAGCAGCACGCCCGGTATCACCTGGGCCAGCTGTTCGACCAGCGCGTATTCAGCGCTGACTCGGTCCGGATGCCAGACCAGGTGATGAGCCTCGTCCACCACCAGCAGGTCCCAACCGGCGGCAAACAGCGCGTCCTGGGCCTTTTCCGAGTGGGTCAGCCATTCCAGGGAGACCAGCGCCAGTTGGGCGTCGTCGAAGGGGTTGCTGGCGTCACTTTCCAGGAAGCGCTCGGCATCGAACAGGGCAACCTCGAGGTTGAAGCGACGGCGCATTTCCACGAGCCACTGGTGCTGCAGGTTCTCCGGCACAAGGATCAGCACGCGGCTGGCCCGGCCACTGAGCAGCTGACGGTGAATCACCAGGCCCGCTTCGATGGTCTTGCCCAGGCCCACTTCGTCCGCCAGCAGAACACGGGGCGCGATCCGATCAGCCACTTCCCGGGCGATATGCAACTGGTGTGCGATGGGTTGGGCCCGTACCCCGCCCAGGCCCCACAGGGGCGACTGGATGACCCGGCTGCTGTGCTGCAGCGTGCTGTAGCGCAGGGAGAACCATTGAAGAGGGTCGATCTGCCCGGCGAACAGGCGGTCGCTGGGCAGGCGGAACTGGATGAAATTGGACAGTTGGGTTTCCGGCAGAGTACGCGGCTGGTGCTGGGCATCGAAGCCGTGGTACACCAGCAGGCCGTCGACGTCTTCCACCTCGCGTACCGTGAGCTTCCATCCTTCGAAATGAGTGATGCTGTCACCAGGGGAGAAGCGTACCCGCGTCAATGGCGCGTTACGCAAGGCGTATTGCCGGGTATCCCCAGTGGAGGGGTAGAGCACCGTCAGCAGGCGACCGTCCTGGGCAATGATGGTGCCCAGGCCAAGCTCCGCTTCGCTGTCGCTGATCCAGCGTTGTCCTGGTTGATACTGCTGCGCCATGCCTTACTCCGCCTGCAAAAACCGAGGATTCTAACGGATCGTCTGAAGAGAACCAAAGCCGGCGGCATCTTTGCCTGCCTGTGCCAGCCCACACCCGCCGCGTTCACCCGACGAACAGCCTCAAGTCTAGCAGCGCCTGGCCGATAACCCGGTCAGCCAGTACTTCGCCTGCCGATCAGGTAGGCGCGCCCTCCATCATGCTGGCCGGAGGCGAAACATGATTCCACCCGTGACATTGCACCCTTTCGTGCCAGTGAACCCTCAGTTGGACCCGGTAAAGCCGACCCCCGAGATACCACCGGTGGCCGCGCCCCAGGCGCCGTCCGCCGAAACCGACATAGACCTGCGCAATCGCGAACGGGAGGAAGCCGCGTTGCTGTTACGCGAGCATGAGCAACGGCGCCAACGCCAACGCCGGGAAGGCGAGCCGGAAGAAGCTCTGGTAGTACCGGGTGATGTGCTCAATGCCGATAACACCGTGCCGGCGGTGCCTTTGATGGATGCCCCGCCGCGCCAGGGATTATGGGTAGATCTGCAAGTGTGACTGGCAAGCGGCCTGGAGGCAGGCCATGATAGTCTCTCTCTTTTTGTAGACCGGCCTGATCATGAGCCAAGACGACAACCTATTCGACTTCGCCGCCGAACGCGCCCGCCGCCAACACGACCTCAACGACAGGCGTCTGGCTGACATGCGCCGCGCGTTCGAGCAGGCCATGCCCATGGCGGGCAAGAAAAAAACGAAGAAAAAACCGAAGAAGCGTTGATCTCGGTCAGTACAGTGCGTCCCGCCACGCGGGATGATTGGCTCGCGAGGCAGTGGTACCCCTACTGTCCTCGGGCACGCAAGGCATATTCAGGCGACTTCGGTCGCCTTTTTTTCGTTCTGGGAATCTGCGGCAGGGCGCGCGGCATGAGCAGGTCTCGCTTGAAGCCGCGGCCAGCATCCTGCGCATCTCAACCGATGGCTATGTCCGGCAGGGTGGCCAGGGTGACGCTCTGGGATTTGCGCGGGGCAAGGATTTCAGCTTCGCCATCGACCACCAGCTCATCGGCCTGGTTGAAGACCCGTGTGGCAATGCGCACCTTGAACTTGGGCAGCTTCTCGAGGATTTCCAGGCGCACGGTCAGGGTGTCGCCAGGCTTGACCGGCTTGACGAAGCTCATCTGCTGGCCCAGGTAGATGGTGCCGGGGCCGGGCAGCTCGCACGCCACCGCCGCGCTGATCAGCGCGCCGGTGATCATGCCGTGGGCGATGCGCTCGCGGAAGATGGTCTTGGCGGCGAACTCGTCATCCAGGTGAACCGGGTTGCGATCACCGGACAGCGCGGCGAACAGCTGGATCTCTCGGTCGGTGACCTGCCGGGTGTAGCTGGCGGTCTGGCCGACTTCGAGCGTTTCATAAGGGGTGTTGGTGCTTTGGGTCATGCGGGATGTCCGGTTCGCGAGAAAGCCTCTAGTGTATCGTCATGTGGCTTCGGCCAATCAATTCAGGATGTAAATAACGCCCCTTTGCGGATGCTCCCCAGAGAAGCAACTGCTACTTTCGCCTCAAGGCTGCGTGAGCATGAAGCCCGCGCTTCAAGCAGGGGAAAACAACAATGCAACCCGACTTCTGGCAGGACAAACGCCCCCAGGGCGTACCTTCGGTAATCGATTTCAACGCCTGGCAATCAGTGGTTGAGGTCTTCCAGCACGCCTGTCGCCGTTTCGCCGACAAGCCTGCCTTCAGCAACATGGGCCGCACCCTGACCTATGCGGAGCTGGAGCGAGAGGCCCTGGGCTTCGCTTCATGGTTGCAGCAGCACACGAATCTGCTGCCTGGCGACCGCATCGCGGTGCAGCTGCCCAATGTTTCCCAATACCCTATCGCCGTGTTCGGCGCCCTGTGCGCCGGCTTGATCGTGGTGAACACCAATCCCTTGTACACGGTTCGGGAAATGCGCCATCAGTTCAAGGATTCCGGCGCGCGGGCGCTGGTGTACCTGAATCTCTTTGGCGACCGGGTGCAAGAGGTGGTCAAGGACACACCCATCGATTACCTGATCGAGGCGCGCATGGGCGACCTGCTGCCTCCCGCCAAGGGCTGGCTGGTCAACCTGGCGGTGGCGCGCTTCAAAAAAATGGTGCCCGAATATCGCCTGCCGCGGGCGGCTCGCTTCAACGAGGCCTTGCGTATCGGGCGCAAGGGCGCCGTCACGCCGGTACCCTTGCAGCGCGGCGACATCGCCGTGTTGCAGTACACCGGCGGCACCACGGGGCAGGCCAAGGGCGCCATGCTGACCCACGGCAACCTGTTGGCGAACATGCAGCAGATGCACGCATGGTTCCACCAGTTGGGGCCCGACGGGCGCCCCCTGGTGGGCGAGGGAGAGGAAATCGCCATCGCACCCTTGCCGCTCTATCACATCTATGCGTTCACCGCTCACTGCCTGTGCATGATGGTGGCCGGCAACCATAACGTCCTTGTCACCAATCCGCGGGACATTCCGGCCTTCATCAAGGAGCTGGGGCGTTGGCGCTTCACGTCCTTCGTGGGCCTCAATACGCTGTTCGTGGCCCTCATGGATCATCCCGGGTTCGCCAGCCTCGATTTTTCGGGGCTCAAGGTGACCAATTCAGGCGGCACCGCGCTGGTCAGGGCCACCGCCGAGCGCTGGGAAGCCATGACCGGTTGCCGCATCGCCGAAGGCTATGGCCTGACCGAAACCTCGCCGGTGGTATGCACCAACCCTTATGGCGCGGCCGCTCGCCTGGGCACGGTGGGCTTGCCCCTGGTTGGCACGGCCTTGAAAGTGGTGGACGAGCAGGGCAACGAATTGCCTCTCGGCGAGCCTGGCGAGCTTTGCGTGCAAGGCCCCCAGGTCATGAAAGGCTATTGGCAGCAGCCCGATGCCACGGCTCAGGCGCTGGACGCGGACGGCTGGCTGCGCACCGGCGATATGGCGGTGATCGAAGCCGATGGTTTCGTGCGCATCGTCGATCGCAAGAAAGACATGATCATCGTTTCCGGCTTCAACGTTTATCCCAATGAGGTGGAAGACGTGGTGATGGCGCATCCCCAGGTACTCAACTGCGCTGCCATCGGCGTTCCGGATCCGCGTACGGGTGAAGCCGTACGGCTGTACGTCGTGCCCCGTGAAGGCGGCTGCGACGAAGCCAGCCTTCAGGCCTGGTGCAGGGAAAACCTGGCCGCCTACAAGGTGCCCCGTCAGATGATAGTCCGCCAGAGCCTGCCCATGACACCGGTAGGCAAGATCCTCCGGCGTGCCCTGCGCGACGAGGCCCTCGTCGCGGAAGTCTCGAACCAGGCGGCGGGCAAGGTTTAGAGCAAACACTCTAAACGTGACCAAGGTTTCACGGTGGGTTTTCAATATGACTTGATAGCCTGCCGTGGCTCTAGGCGGTATCTGGCAAAACTGCTAATCTCGGCGCGCTTTTGACATATCTATAAAAACCGCATCGAATGCGCTGATCTCGCTGCACGAGGAGCAGGGTTCCATGGCCGACAATTTCTGGACAGACAAGTACCCTCAGGGCATTCCCGCCGAGATCGATCCAGACGCCTATCCCAACATCCAGGCTGTGCTGCGAGCGTCGTGCCAGCGTTTCGCCGACAAGCCAGCCTTCAGCAACCTGGGCAAGACACTGACCTATGGCGAGCTGTATGAACTGTCCGGGGCGTTCGCGGCCTGGCTGCAGCGACATACGGACCTGGTTCCTGGCGACCGCATCGCCGTACAGTTGCCCAACGTCCTTCAATACCCGGTGGCGGTGTTCGGTGCCATCCGTGCCGGCTTGATCGTGGTCAACACCAATCCGCTGTACACCGCGCGGGAAATGGAGCACCAGTTCAAGGATTCGGGCGCCAAGGCCCTCGTATGCCTGGCCAACATGGCTCACCTGGCGCAGGCCGTGGTTCCCCGTACTTCGGTGCGCCATGTGATCATCACCGAAGTGGCCGACCTGTTGCCGCCGGTCAAGCGCCTGCTGGTGAACAGCGTGGTGCGCTATGTCAAAAAGATGGTGCCGCCTTACCACATCCCGGATGCCGTGCCTTTCAACCAGGCCCTGGCCCTGGGGCGCGGTATTGCGGTAACCGAAGCCAACCCGCCCTGCGGCGATGTGGCCGTGCTGCAGTACACGGGCGGCACCACCGGGGTTGCCAAGGGCGCGATGCTGACCCATCGCAACCTGGTGGCCAACATGTTGCAGTGCAAGGCGCTGATGGGTTCCAACCTGGCCGAGGGATGCGAGATTCTCATCACCCCGCTGCCGCTCTACCATATCTACGCCTTTACCTTCCATTGCATGGCCATGATGCTCATGGGCAACCACAACGTGCTCATCAGTAACCCCCGCGACCTGTCGGCCATGGTCAAAGAGTTGGGCAAGTGGAAATTCACCGGTTTCGTAGGCCTCAACACGCTGTTCGTGGCCTTGTGCAATAACGCTGAATTCCGCCGGCTGGACTTCTCGCCCCTCAAGCTCACGCTCTCCGGCGGCATGGCCCTGCAGGTGGCGGTGGCCGACCGCTGGCAGGAAGTCACCGGCTGCTCCATCTGCGAAGGCTACGGGATGACCGAAACCAGCCCGGTCGCGACCGTAAACCCCAAGCAGGCGGTGCAGATTGGCACCATCGGCATTCCAGTGCCTTCCACCCTGTGCCGGGTCATCGATGACACTGGCCGTGAACTCGGCCTTGGTGAAACAGGCGAACTCTGCGTAAAGGGCCCGCAGGTGATGAAGGGCTACTGGGAACGGCCAGACGCCACCGCCGAGATGCTGGATGACCAGGGTTGGCTCAAGACTGGCGACATCGCTGTCATTCAACCCGATGGCTATATCCGCATCGTCGACCGCAAGAAGGATATGATCCTGGTCTCCGGTTTCAACGTCTATCCCAACGAGCTGGAAGACGTACTGGTGACCCTGCCAGGCGTGTTCCAGTGCGCGGCCATCGGCATCCCCGACGAGAAATCCGGCGAGGCCATCAAGGTATTCGTGGTGATCAAGCCGGGCATGAGCCTGACCAAGGATCAGGTTCTGGACCACATGCGCGCCAATGTCACCGGCTACAAGGTACCGAAGGCCGTGGAGTTCCGTGACAGCCTGCCCACTACCAACGTAGGGAAGATCCTGCGCCGCGAATTGCGTGACGCAGAGCTCAAGAAGCTGGGCCTGAAGAAAACCGCCTGAGCCTTCGGAGCAGCGATTCCCCAGCTTACGCTGGGTCCCACGGGTTTCGGGTTGCATCAGGGGTTCAGTTGAATCCTGTGGGAGGCAGCGGCAGCTGCCGAATCGCTTCCCCAGCTTACGCTGGGTGCCACAGGGTTGCCGGCTAGCGCAGTTTTTCCAGCATTTGGTAATACCACATGCCCGCCGCGAGCAAGGGATTGCCCAGCAGCCTCCCAGCCGGTACCCGTACGTGACGGCACTGGGCAAAGGTGTCGAAGCGGGTGAGGGTACCGCTTACCGCTTCGGCCATGATTTCCCCCATGATGTGACTGGTAGCGATGCCGTGCCCCGAATAGCCTTGGCAATACCAGACATTCTCGGACAGCTTGCCCAATTGCGGAATCCGGTTGACCACGATGCCCATGGCGCAGCTCCATTGGAAGTCGATGGGCACGCCCTTTAGCCGGGGGAAGGTGCGCTCGATGCAGGGCCTGAGTTCCCCCGGGATATCCCGCGAATCCCTGCCCGAATAATTGGCCCCGCCGCCAAACAGCAGACGGCCGTCGGCGGTGAACCGGTAATAGTCCAGCACGAAGCGGCAGTCGTACACCGCCAGGTCCTGGGGGTTGAGCTCTCGTGCCAGCTCGCCCAGCGGCGCCGTGGCAACGATGCCGCCCATGGCCGGGAAGATCTTGCCGCCCAGCTTGGCGGGCTCCAGCCGATGATAAACGTCACCGGCCAGCACCACCTGGGCTGCGTCGATGCGCCCATGGGCGGTCACCAGGGCCGGGCGTGGGCCGTGAACAATCTCCACTACCTCGCTGTTCTCGAACACCAGCGCGCCCAGGCCATGGGCGGCCCGGGCTTCGCCAAGGCACAGGTTCAAGGGATGCAGGTGCAGGTTTCGGGTATTTTTCAGCGCGCCTATGTAAAGGTCGCTTTGCAGGTGGTCCCGCACGCCGGCGCGGTCCAGTAACGTGACCCTGTCGCCCATGCCACGGGCTTGGGCTTCGCTCAGGCTGGCGCGCAATTCGTCCATGTGCGCCGGCTTGAGGGCGGCATGCAGGTGGCCATGGCGCAGGTCGCAGTCGATGGCATAACGCGCCACCCTTTGCTCGATGATGTCGTGACCGCGCCAGCGCAGCGCCCAGATGAAGTCATCCACCTGTCCGCCCAGGCGAGCGCGCATCTGCTTGCGCATCGCCTGGTCTCCGGACAGGCTGCCGGTCACCTGGCCACCGTTGCGCCCGCTGGCGCCCCAGCCGACCTTGTTCTGCTCGACGATGGCCACGCGGTAACCGCGCTCGGCCAGCTCCACGGCCGTGGCAACGCCGGTGAAACCGCCGCCGATGATGGCTACGTCCACTTCATAGGAGCCTTGGCAGACGGGGTAATCGCTCTCCTGCCCAATGGTCGCGGTGTAATAGGAAGGGCTACGAGGGGTCATGCTCTTTACTCCGGATGCAGGCTCAAGCCTGGGTCAGATACCAGCGCCAGTCTTGCTCGCTGACTTCGGCCATGAATTGTCGGTATTCGGCGCGCTTCACCGCCAGGTACACCCGCCGGAAGCCATCGCCGAACGCGTCGCGAACCCAGGACGAGGCCTCGAAGGCGCTCAAGGCGCTCAGCCAGTCCGTGGGCAGGAAGGTGGTGGCGTGGGCATAGCCGTTGCCTTGCACGGGCGCGCCAGGGTCGAGCTGGCGGCGGATGCCATCTTCGAGCGCGGCCAGTATTGCAGCCGCCGCGAGGTAAGGGTTGGCATCAGCGCCACAGACACGGTGTTCGATATGCCGGCTGGCAGCGGGTCCGCCGGGTACGCGCAGGCTGACGGTGCGGTTGTCCACGCCCCAGGTGGGCGCCAGGGGGGCATAGCTGTTGGCCTGGAAGCGGCGGTAGGAGTTGGCGTTGGGGCAGAACAGCAACAGGCTGTCGAGCAGGTGCTCGAGCATGCCGGCGACCGCCTGGCGTAGCAGGGGCGCGCCGGCTTTGTCTTCGCTGGCGAACAGGTTGCGGCCTTGGTCATCCGCCAAGCTCACATGCATGTGCATCCCCGTGCCGGCCAGGTGGCCGAAGGGTTTGGCCATGAAGCAGGCTTGCATGCCATGACGATGAGCCACGCCCCTGACCAGGCGCTTGTAGCGCACGGCCTGGTCCATGGCCTGCAAGGCCGGACCATGCTCCAGGGTGATCTCTACCTGACCAGGCGCGTATTCGGAGATGGCCGTGCGCGCCGGGATCCCTTGCAGCCTGCAGGCGCTGTACAGGTCGGCCAGGAAGGGCTCGATCTGTTCCAGCTCGCGCAGGCCATAGACCTGGGTGGCTCGAGGCCTGCCGCCATCGGCATCCTGTGCCGGTTGCGGCCGGCCCTGGCCGTCGCGTTGCTGGTCCAGCAGGTAGAATTCCAGTTCGCATGCCATCACCGGATGCAAGCCCATGGCTTCCAGCCGCTGGATCGCCCCGGCCAGAAGGTGGCGAGGATCCGCGACCGTGGCAGGCATGCCCTCTACCGGGTGCATGCTCACCTGCAGCGCGGCCGTGGGAATCTGTCGCCAGGGTAGCGGAACCAGGCTTCCCGGCAGGGGGTAGGCGCGGCAGTCGATATCGCCCACGTCCCAGACCAGGCCGGAGCCTTCCACATCCTCGCCTTGCAGCGTCAGGCCCAGCATGGTGCTGGGCAACGGCCGGCCGCTGCGGTAGGTGTCCAGCAATTCCTCCCGATGCAGCAGCTTGCCCCGGGGCACGCCATTGGCGTCGAGAATGAAAAGCTCGAACAGCTCGATGTCCGGCTGTTCCTGCAGGAACAGCCGCGCTTCTACTTCGTTGGCAAACATGGCTCACTCGCTCGCGCCATCCAGGCGCACGGTTTCACAGCCGTGCCGCGGTGGCACGGGTTATGGGGAAGCCTTAAGCGAGGGTGTCTGGCGGGCGAGCGTGGCGGCAATGCCACAGGGCCCAGAAGGCGAGAATGATGTTGAACAGTGGATTCTGCCCAGGATGCTCGCCGCGCTTCGCGAAGGAAGGGCCGGTAGCGTTGCGCGAGGGGAGGGCAATAGCGGTCATGCCCGGATACTCACACGGCTTCGTTGTCCGCTTCAACGGGGATTCGACGATCTTCACTGAGCTGCCGACTAAACATTGAGCGGCCCTTGAGAGCCCCTAAGGGGGCGCAAATCTGCGACAATCGCCCCTACTTTTCCCCGCCGTGCCCCTTCGGGCCTGACTGATGACCGAATCGACGCCTTCCTTCGATACCCTGCTGCGCAACCTCGACCAAGCCCAGACCGCCGACCGCCACCGCCTGCGCCGCCAGCTCCAGGAACTGCGCAAGACCCCTGACGAGGCCAAGCTGGCGCGTTGGCTGGAGCGCTATCGTGCTTCCTGCGCGGCCGTGGAAGCGCGTCGCGTGAGCGTGCCGCGCATCGCTTATGACGACCAACTGCCCATCGCCGCCAAGCGGGACGAGATCAAGGCCCTGATCGCCGAACACCAGGTGGTGGTGATCGCCGGTGAGACAGGCTCCGGCAAGACTACCCAGTTGCCCAAGATCTGCCTGGAGCTGGGCCGCGGCCAGGCCGGCTTGATCGCCCATACCCAGCCCCGGCGGATCGCCGCCCGCAGCGTGGCCACCCGGGTGGCCCAGGAACTGGGCACGCCGTTGGGTGGCCTGGTCGGCTACCAGGTGCGTTTCGAGGACCAGACCGGCCCCAGTAGCCTGGTCAAGCTGATGACCGACGGTATCCTGCTGGCGGAAACCCAGCATGACCGCTTCCTCGAACGCTACGACACCATCATCGTCGACGAAGCCCACGAGCGCAGCCTGAACATCGACTTCCTGCTGGGCTACCTGAAAACCCTGCTGCCGCGCCGGCCAGACCTCAAGGTCATCATCACCTCGGCCACCATCGACCTGGAGCGGTTTTCCAAGCACTTCGATGGCGCGCCCGTGATCGAGGTGTCCGGGCGCACTTACCCGGTGGACCTCTGGTACCGCCCCTTGGTGGGCGAGCAGGACGAAGACGGCAATCCGGTGGAGGAGGATCTCACTGTCGACCAGGGCATCCTGGCCGCCCTGGAGGAACTGGCCGAACTGGAGCGCCGCGAACGCAAGACCCCGGGCGATGTACTGGTGTTCCTGCCGGGCGAGCGAGAGATCCGCGATGCCGCGGACTACCTGCGCAAGGCCCAGCTGCGCCATACGGAAATCCTGCCACTGTATGCGCGCTTGTCGCCCGCCGAGCAGCAGCGCATCTTCCAGGCCCATCCCGGCCGTAGGGTGGTGCTGGCCACCAACGTGGCGGAAACCTCGCTGACAGTACCGGGCATTCGCTATGTGATCGATACCGGCACCGCGCGGGTCAGCCGCTACAGCTACCGGGCCAAGGTCCAGCGCCTGCCGATCGAGGCGGTGTCCCAGGCCAGCGCCAACCAGCGCAAGGGGCGCTGCGGCCGGGTCGAGCCCGGGCTATGCATCCGCCTCTACAGCGAAGACGATTTCAACGCCCGCCCCGCATTCACCGACCCGGAAATCCTGCGCACCAACCTGGCGGCGGTGATCCTGCAGATGCTGCATCTGCGTCTGGGCGCCATCGATGCCTTCCCGTTCATCGAGCCGCCGGACGGCAAGGCGGTGAGCGATGGCTTCAACCTGCTGCAAGAGCTGCGCGCCGTTGACCGGGACAACCGGCTCACGCCGCTGGGGCGGCAGCTGGCCAGGCTGCCGGTGGATCCGCGCCTGGGGCGGATGCTGCTGGAGGGCGCGGAGCAGGGCAGCCTCGCCGAGGTGCTGATCGTGGCCAGTGCCCTGTCCGTGCAGGACCCACGCGAGCGGCCGCCTGAGCGTCAGCAGGCGGCCGACCAGGCCCACGCCCAATGGAAGGATGTAGACTCGGACTTCACCGCCCTGGTCAATCTGTGGAACGGCTTCGAGGCACAACGCCAGGCGTTGGGCTCCAACCCGCTGCGCAACTGGTGTCGCAAGCAATTCCTCAACTATCTGCGCTTGCGCGAATGGCGAGACGCTCACCGCCAGCTCGCTCTGATCTGCCGAGAGCTGCAGCTGCCGGTCAACCCCGAACCCTGCGACTACGCCAAGCTGCACAAGGCCATTCTGTCCGGGCTGCTCAGCCAGATCGGGCAAAAAGCCGAGGAAGGGGATTACCTGGGGGCTCGGCAGCGGCGATTCTGGGTGCACCCCTCCAGCGGAATCGGCCGCAAGCGGCCCCAATGGCTGATGGCCGCCGAGCTGGTGGAAACCACCAAGCTCTACGCCCGCATGGTCGCCAAGATTGACAATCAGTGGCTCGAGCCCCTGGCCGAGCACCTGACCAAGCGCAACCACTTCGAACCCCATTGGGAAAAGAAGCGCGGCCAGGTGGTGGCCTATGAGCAGGTCACGCTTTATGGTCTGATCATCGTCGGCCGGCGGCCGGTGCACTTCGGCCCCATCGACCCGGTGGCCTCGCGGGAGCTGTTCATTCGCGAAGGCCTGGTGCGTGGCGAGATCCAGTCCAAGGCCCGCTGCCTGGGCGCCAATCGCGCCCTGCTGGAGCGGCTCGACGAACTGGAGGCCAAGGCCCGTCGACGGGATATCCTGGCCGATGAAGAAACTCTGTACGCCTTCTACGAAGCGCGGCTTCCTGAGCACATTTACCAGACCGCCACCTTCGACAGCTGGTATCGCGCCCAGAGCCAGAAAGACCCCAACCTGCTGATCATGCGCGGGGAAGACGTGCTGGCCCGGGAGGCCACCGAGGTCACCGCCGCGCTCTATCCTGACACCCTCAGGCTGGGCGAATTGGCCCTGCCGCTGACGTATCACTTCGAACCTGGCGACCCGCGCGACGGCGTTACTGTTCGGGTACCGGCACCGCTGCTCCCAAGCCTGCCGGCCGAGCGCCTGGCCTGGCTGGTGCCAGGGTTGATCGAAGCTCGCTGTGTCGCCTTGATCCGCAACCTGCCCAAGGCCGTGCGCAAGAACTTCGTGCCCGTGCCTGACTTCGTCAAGGCGGCCCTGGCGCGAATGGTCTTCGGCCAGGGCGCGCTGCCCAAGGCCCTGGGGGCCGAGCTGACCCGCATGACCGGCGTCCGGGTGAGCGACGAGGCGTGGGCTGAAGCGGAGCGTGCCTTGGAAGGGCATCTGCGGATGAATATCGAGGTGGTGGATGCCGGTGGGAAGTTCCTCGGCGAAGGACGTGACCTGGACGCCCTGGCAGCCCGTTTCGCCGAAGCCGGACAGGCCGCCCTGGCCTTGCCGGTTGCCAGCAAGGCGCCGGAGCCGGTGCAGCCCAAGGGATTCTCTACAGTAGCCCAGACGGCGCGACAAAACGTGGCCGGGCTGCAACTCACGGTGTACCCGGCCTTGGTGGAAGAACAGGGCGAAGTCCGCGAAGGCCGTTTCTCAACCGCCGCCGAAGCGGATTACCAGCACCGTCGCGCCTTGCAGCGGCTGTTGCTGCAACAGCTGGCCGAACCGGCCCGCTTCCTGCGCGGCAAGCTCCCGGGGCAGACCCAGATGGGCCTGTTGTACCGTGAACTGGGCCGCATCGAGGCGCTGGTCGAAGACATCCTGCTGGCCAGCCTGGACGCCTGCATACTCGAAGGCGAGACCCGCCTGCCCCGTGATGGCGCCGGCCTGGCCAGCCTGGCCGAGCGCAAGCGTGGCGCCTGGGCCGAGCACGCCGAACGCCTGGCACGGCTGGTACTGGAAATCCTGACCCTTTGGCATGGCCTGCAGAAGCGCTTCAAGGGCCGTATCGACCTTGCCCAGGCGGTATCGCTCAACGATGTCAAGCAGCAGCTGGCCGCCCTGATCTATCCTGGTTTCGTGCGGGAAACCCCCGCCCACTGGCTCAAGGAGCTTGCGCGCTATCTCAAGGCAGTGGAGCTGCGGCTCGACAAGCTGGGTGCCCAGGTCCAGCGTGACCGGGTGTGGAGCGCGGAGCTGGGCGGGCTGTGGGCCCAATACCAGGCGCGGGCGACCAAGCACGCCCAGGAGGGCAAGCGCGACCCTGAACTGGTCACTTACCGCTGGTGGCTGGAGGAATACCGGGTATCGCTTTTCGCCCAGCAGTTGGGCACTCGCGTGCCGATCTCGGACAAGCGCCTGGCCAAGCAGTGGACACTGGTCGAACCTTGACAGCGCCCCTGGGACACTGGGCAAAACCAGCACGTTCGTTCCAGGTGTGGCAAAATCCGCCTCCGTCGCCTGCGAGGCGCTCCAACATTCAGAGGAACGAGCGTGCATAACGTCGTGATAAGTGGCACCGGGCTGTTCACGCCGCCCTACAGCATCAGCAACGAAGAGCTGGTGGAGTCGTTCAATACCTGGGTACATCAGGAAAACGCCGCCCACGCCGAGGCTATCTCTCGCGGGGAACGTGAGCCGCTGCCCGAGTCGAGCGCCGCCTTCATCGAAAAGGCCAGCGGCATCAAGAGCCGCTACGTGATGGACAAGGCCGGTATCCTCGACCCTCGGCGCATGGTGCCGCGCCTGGCGGAGCGCAGTAACGACGAGCCTTCCATCCTGTGCGAGATGGCGGTGGCCGCCGCGCGCCAGGCCCTGGAGCGTGCCGGCCGCACGGCCGCCGACGTGGACGCGGTGATCGTCGCCTGCTCCAACCTGCAGCGGCCCTACCCGGCGTTGGCCATCGAAGTGCAACAGGCCCTGGGTATCCAAGGGTTCGGCTTCGACATGAACGTGGCTTGCTCCTCGGCCACCTTCGGCATCCAGATGGCCTGCAACGCGGTGCAGCTGGGGCAGGCCCGGGCTGTGCTGGTGGTGGACCCGGAAATCTGCACCGGGCACCTGAATTTCCGCGACCGCGACAGTCACTTCATTTTTGGTGACGCGGCGACCGCCGTGCTGCTCGAGCGTGCCGACCTGGCCACCTCGCCCTACCAGTTCGAGGTGCTCGGTACCAAGCTGCTCACTCAGTTCTCCAACAACATTCGCAACAACTTCGGCTTCCTCAATCGGGCGGCGGAAGAGGGCGTCGGTGGCGATGACAAGCTGTTCGTTCAGGAAGGGCGCAAGGTCTTCCGTGAGGTCTGCCCCATGGTGGCCGAGCTTATCGGCAAGCATCTGGAAGAGAACGACATCCAGGTCAGTCGGGTTTCGCGCTTCTGGCTGCACCAGGCCAACCTGAGCATGAACCAGCTGATCGTGAAGAAGCTTCTGGGTCGCGATGCCACCGCCGAGGAAGCACCGGTAATCCTCGATACCTATGCCAATACCAGTTCCGCCGGTTCGGTGATTGCCCTGCACAAGCACCAGGACGACTTGCCCAGTGGCGCTCTCGGGGTGCTGAGTTCGTTTGGCGCGGGCTACTCGATCGGCAGTGTGATTCTGCGCAAGCGGTAAGCGCCAGCACGGCTTCCCCAGCTGGCGCTGGGTCCCACAGAGTGGTCGAGCAGATGGGGTTCGGTTCAGGTTTGAACGAAGCCGCGCCGACGCCTGCCGGGGGTGGATGAGGTCCCTGAGAGGCGCCGGCGCGGCCGGCGAACGGTGTTACCGGTGAATCAGAACTTCGCTTCCACGTCCACCTGCAGGGTGTCTACGTCGGCGTCGGTCTTGTTGGTCACGTAGGTATCAGACTCGGCCATGAAGTAGGTCGCGCCCAGGGCGAAGTTCTTGTCGATGTCGTAGGACACCTTCAGCTTATGCCCGCGGGCACCGGTGAAGCCGCCGCCGAAGTCCGAATCGGTGAAGGCGCCGACCACCGCGTTACGCTGCACGTCGCGATAGTTGTAGTCCAGGCCCCACTTGTCGAACACCTTGGTCTTGGCGCCTACCAGCCAGGCGGTGTCGCGGTCGTCGCTGGCGTCGGCGTTCTTCACGAACTGGCCGTACATGGCCAGGGGAATCGCCAGGCCGCTGACGTCCATCTGGGCGAAGCCTTCATACAGCTTGAATTGTTCATTGGCGCTGTTGCCGTTGATGCCGGACAGCTTGCCTGTGCCGGAGGTATCTTCGCCATCGCCATCAAAGCCGTACACGCTGCCGCCCACGGTCAGCTTCAGGTTGTCGGTAAGGCCGAAACGGCCGCCCAACTGACCGGCGTACATTCTCAGGTCATGGCGGAACTGCACGCCTTCGCCGTCGACGTTGTCCTTGAGGTTATAGTAGCCAGCGCTGCCGAACAGCTCGTTCTTGCCACCAAGGGAGTGCTTGTAGGTGGCGGTCAGGCCTTCGGGGTTGATGTCACCGTCCCAGATGACATCGCCCATGTTGACCCATGGCTGAAGCATCTTACCGCCGATCAGGTGCAGGTTGGGGAGGGCGGTAGGGTGGTAGTCCAGGTAGGCCAGGTCGATCCAGGAACTCTTCTTGACGAAGTAGTTGTCCAGGTTCTCGTTGGTGGAGCGTGCGTCGCTGCTGCTGCCAGTGGCCAGGCGAATGCCGGCGTCCACTTGCGGGTTGATCTCGCTGTATACACCGAAACGGGCGCGTACGCGCTGACGATCCTGGTCCTTGCCGCTATTGCTGGCCGCGCCATCGGTGTTCTGGTCTTCGTAACGAAGACGAACGTCACCTTTGATCTGGGTCTTGGCGGCCCAGGCCACCTTTTGCTCGAAGGCAGACAGTTCCTGCTTTTTCGCTTCCTGCGCCGCAGCGATCTGTTGCGCCTGCGCTTGCTTGTCGCGCGCCAGCTCGCCTTGGAGTTCGGCGTATTGGCCGGCGCTGATCGAACCGTTGGCGCGGAGCATTTCCAGCAATTTTTCATCCACGGCTGCCTGGGCAGGCACGGTGGCAGCCAGCAGCATGGCGGCGCAAACGCCCGCTCCGGTTCGTGTTGAAACAAGACGCATAAGGTTCTCCCTGGTTATTAAAGCGGGATGAATTCACCCCAAGGACAGGTCCGGAAGGACGGCATCGCGGGGTTGCGCCTGGGCTGCCCCGTCTTCGAAATCTGGCGCAAGTATTGCGGCGGCCTATTACAGGTTAGTGGCGAGAAGATGGCAGTTTCATGACAAGCGAAGCGGCAAAAAGGGCTCTAGACCGGGGATTTTTCCGCGATATGCGGGCAAAGTGCCTTTATCTGGCGGTTCGGTTTTCAGATAGGCCCGGTCTATTGAAAAAAGAAACCTGCACGCGGCAGGTAAGACGAAAGTTCATCTCGGACTCTCGGTATTGAAACCGAGAAATGCCACAGGCTTTTACGCGATACTGCCTCTACGTCGAACGGAGGGGCGCATGATGAACATGCAGATCGTGAATCGCTTGGCCGAGGTGCCTGCCGCCTGCTGGGATGCTTTGTTGCCCCACGAGCAACCCTTCCTGCGCCACGCCTTCCTGAGCAGTCTGGAAGACAGTGGCAGCCTTGGACCTGGTAGCGGTTGGCGAGCTGAACACTTGCTGGCCTGGGAAGGCGATGAGCTGCGTGCCGCGCTGCCGGCCTACCGCAAGCGGCATTCGTATGGAGAGTATGTGTTCGACCACGGTTGGGCGGATGCCTGCCGGCGCGCGGGGCTGCGGTATTACCCCAAGTTGTTGTGCGCCGTGCCGTTCAGCCCGGTGACCGGGCCGCGGTTACTGGCGCCGGACCTGGAGCATGGCATGGGCCTGATCCGGGCCCTGCCTGAACACTTGCTCACTCAAGGGTACTCGGGGGCACATATCAATTTCACCGAGCCCGACCTGAACGAACGAATGACCACCGAGGCGCACTGGCTGGAGCGCTGGGGCTGCCAGTACCACTGGCATAACCGTGATTATCGGGATTTTCAGGATTTCCTCGACACCTTGAGCTCGCGCAAGCGCAAGCAGATGCGCAAGGAGCGTGAGCAGGTAGCGGCCCAGGGCTTCGAGTTCGAATGGATGTGCGGCGCGGAGCTGAGCGAGGCCCATTGGGACTTCGTCTATGCCTGTTATGCCAATACCTATGAGGTGCGCGGCCAAGCGCCTTACCTGGAGCGTGCCTTCTTCAGCCTGCTGGCCGAGCGCATGCCCGAGGCGTTACGCGTGGTGTTCGCCCGTCAGCGGGGGCGGCCGGTGGCCATGGCGTTCTGCCTGATGGACAAAGGCACCCTGTATGGGCGCTACTGGGGTTGCCTGGCCGAATTCGATCGGCTGCACTTTGAAACCTGCTTCTACCAGGGCATGGACCAGGCCATCGCCCTGGGGCTGACTCGGTTCGACGCCGGCGCCCAGGGCGAGCATAAACTGATTCGAGGATTCGAACCGGTGATCACCCGTTCCTGGCATTACCTGGCGCACCCTGGCCTGAGGGCGGCGGTGGCAGAGTTCCTCGAGCAGGAGCGCGCCGGCATTGCACAATACGCGCTCGAAGCACGGCAAGCGCTGCCCTACCGACAAGGGTAGGGCAGGGCCGTCACTGGCCAAGCTGGTTGGCGAACTGGCCGACCGCGCTGACCACTTTCTGCGCGCCGTCCTGGATCTCGACGATCACATCCCCGGCTTGCCCCGCCAGTTCCAGACCACTCTCAGCCTGCTGCTTGCCGGTAGCGATTACCGTCACCGCATCGGATGCCAGCTTCTGGTTCTGCTGCACCACGCCAGCGATCTCAGCCGTTGCCTGGGTGGTGCGGGAGGCCAATTGACGCACCTCGTCGGCGACCACGGCGAAGCCACGACCCTGCTCGCCGGCCCGGGCCGCTTCGATGGCCGCATTGAGCGCCAGCAGGTTGGTTTGCTCGGCGATGCCGCTGATGGTCTTGATGATGGTGCTGATCACTTGGCTTTGCTGATCCAGTGCCTCGATGCCCTCGGCGGCGTCCTGCATGTGCTTGGCCAGGCCGCGCATGACCGCCACGGTTTCCTGGACCACATTGGCGCCGCGCTGCGCGCTGCTGTCCGTTTGCACCGAAGTGCTATAGGCAATGGTCGCGGCTTCCGCCACGGCCTGCTCACGATTGACCTGGTCGGTGATGACGGTCGCGAACTTCACTACCTTGATCAGCCGGTCGTTGGCGTCCAGCACCGGGTTATAGGAAGCTTCCAGCCATACCGGACGCCCATGGGCATCGACGCGCTCGAAACGTTGGGCCACGTATTCGCCACGGCGCAGACGCTCCCAGAAAGCCTGGTATTCAGACGAATTGTATATTTCGGGGCGGCAGAACAGGCGGTGATGCTTGCCTTTGATCTGCTCCAGGCGATAGCCCATGCCGCGCAGGAATTGATCATTGGCCGTGAGCACATGGCCTTGCAGGTCGAACTCGATGAAGGCCGTCGAGCGCATCAAGGCCTTGATCAGGCCTTCCTGTTCACGGGACGTTTCGATGGTACGGGTCAGGTCACCGGCATAGATACAGAACTCGTTGACTACGCCCTTAGTGTCGCGCATGGGCACCATCAGGCCACGAAGCCAAGCCTCCTTGCCGTTGCCACGCAATAGTCGCAAGGCACCGGCGAATGATTCACCTTTGTCGCAGGCATTGCGCACACGCTGCTGGAAGGGGTCATTCTTCACATGGGGGGGCACGATGTCATCGAGACGGCGGCCGATCAGATCCTGGCGGCGGTAGCACATCTCCTGCTCGAAGTTGGCGTTTACATCCAGAATATGGCCCTGGTTATCCAGACGCAGGACGATCATGTCCGCATTGAGTCCGTCACGGATCTGTTTAACGGCGGCCAGCTCTTCCCGGAGCGCGGCTAATTCAGCTTTGAGTTTGTTGTTGAACACGGCGGCACCCGACAAGAACAGAGGGAGGTTGCCATATCATCGGCCAGGAATGACTGACCTTTAACGGCTTTGTACCTAACCTCTACAAAAGTGCCATGGCTGGCCGGCAGGCTGAATCGATACCCTTGCAAAGCCAAGCGGCGCGGCGCGTCCGTTGGTCGGCGAGCCCCCCATGGCTGGATCGCAAGGGTTGATCAAAGCTATACAGCTCAGCTTTCCCCGGTTGGCTGGAACAGCGCGGGGGGCTCGGCCGTCGCCAGCAGCTGTTCCAGGGATGCCTGGTCCACGGGCCGGCTCAGGAAATAGCCCTGCACTTCATGGCACTGGTCAATGGTCAGGGCGCTGAGCTGCTGCTCGGTTTCCACGCCTTCGGCAGTCACCGTCATGCCCATGGCCTTGCCCAGGCTGATGATTGCCCTCACCACCGCCCGGTCGCCTTCCGAGGCGGTGCTGCCATTGAGCGCCGCGATGAAGCGGCGGTCGATCTTGATGCTGTCGAAGGGGTAGGCGCGCAGGTAGCCGAGGGACGAATAACCCGTGCCAAAGTCGTCCATATTCAGGCGCACCCCCAGCTCCTTGAGGGCGATCATGGTAGCCAGGGCATTGTCGATAGCCGTGAGCATCACGTTCTCGGTGATCTCCAGCTCCAGTCGCTGCGCGGGCAGGCCGCTGGCGATCAGGGCGTCCCGCACATCCTTGACCACGTCGCTGCGAGCGAACTGAGCGGGTGAAAGGTTGACCGACACCATCAAGGGCGCTGGCCACTGGCAGGCTGTACGGCAGGCTTCGTACAGCACCCAGCGCCCCAGGGGTACGATCAGCTCCGATTGCTCGGCCAAGGGAATAAAGGTATCCGGGCCGATCAGGCCTTCGATAGGGTGGTTCCAGCGCACCAGTGCTTCCACCGAGACAATGCTCAGCCCATTTACCTGATACCGGGGCTGATAGTGCAGCACGAGTTCTTCGTTGCGGATAGCCAGGCGCAGCTCGCTTTCCAGGCGCCGACGATGCTGGATCTGCTCACTCATTTGTTCAGAGAAGTAACGCCAAGTGTTCTTGCCGTCGGCCTTGGCCTCGTAGAGCGCGATATCCGCGCAGCGGATCAATTCATGGCCGTCATACCCCTGCAGGCGACTTTGTGCGATCCCCAGGCTGGCACCCACATGCAGGCTGTGATCGCCATGCACGATTGGATGTTGCAGGCTGTCGATGAGGCGCTGGCAGAAGCGATCGATCTCGAAACGGTTTTCCGGGCCACACAGGATCAGCACGAACTCGTCGCCGCCCAGCCGGGCCACCAGGTCGAGGTCGCGGGTACTGGCCTTAAGGCGCTTGGCGATTTCCCGCAACACGACGTCGCCCGCCGGATGTCCAAGGCTGTCGTTGATCGGCTTGAAGTTGTCCAGGTCGATGAGGATCAGCGTCAGGGGTGGCCCTTCCCCTCGAGTTGTCAGGGCCTCCTCCAGGTAATGTCCCAGCAGGTTACGGTTCGGCAGACCGGTCAGCGGGTCGTGCAAGGACAGATGCTGGATCTGGGCCTGGGCCGCCACTTCGTCGGTAATGTCGGTGGCGGTGCCCCTGAAGCCGACGGCCTGGCCGCTGTCCATGATAGGGCGCGCGGAAACGCGGCAGTGACGGCGGTCGCCATTGTTGTCCCGGTAACCGCAGCGCAGTGTCGAGGTCGCGTTCGGATGTTCCGGAAGCGAGGCCAGCCAGGGCGCGATGGGGGTAGTCTCGCAGCTGAGCAACTGGTCGACGGACACGCCCATCAGGCTCTGGACGTCATAACCGGTCACCTCGGCGAAACGGGCCGAAAGATAGGTGAGGCGACCGCGGCTGTCGGTTTCCCAGATCCAGTCCGAGGCGGCTTCAGCCACGGCACGGAAGCGCTCTTCACTGGCTTCCAGGGCCCGGTTGCTGGCCTTGAGCACTTGCAGATGCTCATCGATGCGGCGTGATGCACGCATGGCGAAATAAAAGAAATAGGCCAACAGCAAGGCCAGGATGACCCCGATGGTCAGCAGGGCTGGCAACACGCTCCACAACAGCTCGCGCCCGGGCTGGGCCTGGCTCCAGGTGAGTTCGAAGCCGGTGCCATCCAGGGGCATGTGGGCTCTTGGCCCCGGCTGCCGGTCCACGCTGAGGTTTTTCAGACCGAAGCTTTCACCCATCAGGGCGAGTTTTTCAGGCGTCAGTTGATCGACGAAAACCAGCACGGGCAGCGTCTGGATCTCCTGCGCCGGCAGCGGCCGTTCAGGCTGAAGGACAGCGGCCACCAGCAGGGCGGGCCAACCGTTGAACAGCACATAGCGGCTGATGCCATGCTTTTGCGCGCCGGCTTCCCTGGCCGCGTCCACGATCTGCGCCTGGCCATGGTCGATGAACGAAGCGAAAGGCGCGTCGCTCAGTTGCCCTTTGTAAAGGGCGTAGCGAGTCTGTCGGCGATCGATGACGAACACGGCTTCGTAACCAGAGGTGGTATATAGGGTGCTGCCCATATTGCGTTCTTCGAATGCCCAATGCCGGTTCAAGGGCTGGGCGGCCAAGGCCTTGTAGGCTTCGTCCCACACGGCGTTGGTCAGCAACATGGCCATGTTGCTGGCGATCCTGGCGTCCAGAGCTCGCTGGGTGAAGAAACGGCTTTGCTCGATCTCAGTGCGGTCCAGCCGGTTGGCCAGGGCGAAGAGCGGCGCCAGCGCAGCGGCGAACGTAATGGCGAACAAGGCACCGACGATCAGCAAGAACCTGCGGGTGCGCAGGAATTGGGGCTTGCTGCCTGACGCGGACACGTTCGTTTCCATTGATCGGCAGGTTCCTTGTGCAAGGCCGCGGAGTTCACCACGCTATGCCTGACGCGAGCGGCGACGTAGCCTCTCCCTGCAAGCCACGGGTCCTGCGCGCTAGGGCCTATGATATCTCGACGGACCAGGGCGGCGGAGGTTCCAGAAAGCGTAGACCGACCGTCAGCGGCCCGGCGCTGTCTTCATGCAAGGGCGGGGCGGCCTCTGTATGCTGAACGGCCACAGCCCTCTTGCTACACGCGCTGGAGGTCAAGTGAAACTAAATGTTGCGATGGGAGTGATGTTACTGATGGCTTCGCCTGTCTTGCACGCTGACCAGCAGCCTACGGGCCTGCCCCATTCTCGCCAGGAGGATGGGCGTTACCAGAATCTCACCGCTTTTCCCAAGGACGGGGTATGGAAGAAGCTGCGCATCGGTTTCAAGTACCTTTTGTTGCGCAAGCCTCCCAAGACGCGCCCCGGCGCGCCCTTGCCTGTTCAGCGGCTGTCTACCCAGGCGCTACTTGAAGCGCCTGACAACAGCCTGTGGCGGCTGGGGCATTCCACCGTGCTGATCAAGACGGCCGGCCGTTTCTTCCTTACCGACCCGGTATTCTCCGAGCGCGCCTCCCCGGTGCAATGGGCAGGGCCACGCCGCTTCCATGCACCTCCTATCGCCCTGGCCGACCTGCCGCCCCTGGCGGCAGTGGTGCTATCGCATGATCACTACGATCACCTGGACCACGACAGCGTCATGGCCCTGGCGGCACGTACCGAGCTGTTCCTGGCGCCGCTGGGAGTGGGGGATATCCTGGTGAAGTGGGGCATTGCTCCAGACAAGGTTCGCCAGCTCGATTGGTGGCAGGACACCGAAGCCGCGGGGGTGCGCTTCGCCGCCACGCCCACGCAGCACTTTTCCGGACGTGGGCTGTTCGACAGCAACCATACGCTATGGGCCTCCTGGGTGATGATCACGCCCGGCTGGCGACTGTTCTTCAGCGGAGACTCCGGTTACTTCGACGGCTTCAAGCGCATCGGTGAACGCTACGGCCCTTTCGACCTGGCCATGGTGGAAACCGGCGCCTACAACCTGGCCTGGCCCAACGTGCACATGCAGCCCGAGCAGAGCCTCAAGGCCACCCAGGACGTTGGCGCCCGCTGGATGCTGCCGATCCACAATGGCACCTTCGACCTGTCCATCCACGCCTGGCAGGAGCCGTTCGAACGCATCACCCGGCTGGCCCAGGCCGCGGGCATGCCTCTGGCCACGCCTCGCCTGGGAGAGCGCCTGGACCTGCTGTCGCCCAAGCCTGGCGACCCGTGGTGGCGTGACCTGGCCGATGGGCAGTCGGCAACCGGCGAGCGCGAGGTGGCCTACCGGCCCTGATCAAGGGCCGGGGCGGGTAGAGGCGTCGCTGCGGATCTGCGCGTGGCTGATCAGCGCGAAGATGCAGCTGCCGCCGATGATGTTGCCCGCCAGGGTCGGGCCGGCGAAGCCCAGCCAGAAGTCATGCCAGGACAACTCGCCTGCCCAGACCAGGTAAGAGGTTTCCGCCGCGCCTACCACGATATGGGTGAAATCCCCCAGAGCCATCAGGTAGGTGATCATGATGATCATCCAGATCCGTGCATTGTCCAGGCCGGCGATCATCCAGACCAGGGTCGCGATCATCCAGCCCGAGACGATCCCCTTGGAGAACATTTGGGTGGCGCTGTTTTCCATCACCTTGCGGCCGATCTCCAGGAAGGCGGCGTCAGTGGGTGCGTTGAAGATGGGCAGGCGCAGCATCACCCAGGACACCAACAAGGTGCCGACCAGGTTGCCGCCCAGCACCACACCCCATAGCCGCAACAGACGGCCGAAATTCGCCAGGGTGGGGTGTGTCATCACCGGTAGTACGGCGGTAATGGTGTTTTCGGTGAACAGCTGCTGACGGGCCAGGATCACCGCGAGGAACCCTGCGGAGTAGCCGAAGCTGGCGATCACGTGGCTGGCCTCTCCTTGGGGCAGACGCGCGTTGAACAGCCCCATGGCCATCAGTGACAGACCCATGGTCAGGCCGGCGGCCAGGGCTGACCAGAACAGCGCCGCCACGCTACGCTCCAGTTCATGGTCGCCCTGGCTGCGAATGATTTCATGCAGCACCGCCGGCCGGGGCGGCGCCTTTTCATCGACCTCCTGACGTTCATCGCTGGACAGGCCAGGGGTTTCTTGATGATGAGAGTGATTGGGCTCGGTCATGGTGTTCGCTCCGGAAGATGAGCTACTGACTACGGGCCGCTGCGTTAGGTTCTGTATGAGAATTTACAATCTGAAGCTTACCGGGTCGCGTTGGCAGGAGCACCTGCTCGCCCATCGATTCCGAACAGTTTCTGCAAGGCCTGCGCATATTGCTGGCTGCCGAGGGCCATGGCGTTGAGGTGGGTGGCGCCGGGCACCAGCAATAGCCGCTTGGGCTCGGCGGCGGCGTCATACAGCTGGCGACTGAAGCGGTCTGGCACGTATTTGTCCGCGGTGCCGTGCACAATCAGGACTGGTACCTCGATCTTGCCGATCTTGTCGATGGAAGCGAACTTCTCGGACAGCACCCAGCGCAGTGGCAGCGAGGTATCCATCACCGCCTGGGCAGCGTCCGCCATGTCAGTGAAGGTAGACTCGACGATCAGCCCCGCCGCCGCTGGCACTTCACCTTCGGCGGCGCGCTTGGCCAACTCCACGGCAATGGCACCGCCCAGGGAGTGACCATAGATGAAGCGCTGGCTGGGTTCGGGCTGCAGGTCCGCCAGGCGAGCCCAGCCCGCCTGGGCGTCCTCGTACACGCTGCGCTCGGACGGAAGCTCACCCGGGCTCTGCCCGAAACCTCGATAGTCGATGGCCAGCACGGAGAAACCCAGCTCGCGCAATGCCGTGATCCGCCGGACCTGGGCCGTGAGGTTCCAACGAGTGCCGTGCAGGTAAAGCACCGCCGGAGCGGACCTGCTCGCCGCTGGCCACCACCAGGCATGCAGGTATTGACGCGAACTCGCCAGATTCGCCGCCACGGGAATGTCCATCTCCACCACACCGGGCGGAAGCCCGCTGAACCAGCTCGCCGGGCCCGGCTCGATATTGAAGATCAACTCCCGCTCCTTGTAGGCCAGGCGAGCGCAGCCATAAGGTAGCCCCACGCCCAGCAGGAGGACGACGGCAATCAGCGAAAGCCAGCGGCGATTGGTCAGGTGGAGCAGCGGCATGGGTGGGCCTGGGTTGCGCGCCGGCAGCGCGTACAGAGGCTAGGACAGCCGAGGATTGCATGGGTTGCAGCCTTGTCCGGGTGCCACCCGCTGGCGTGAGGCATCAGCGCCGGCCTGCAACCCACTACCTCAAAGCGCAAACCGCCCCATCATGCGCTTCAGTTCGCCAGCCAGGTCCTCCAGGGATTCGCTGGCGGCGCGGGTATTGGAGGCGCCGCTGGCGGTTTGCAGGGAGAGGTCACGGATGCGCACCAAGGTACTGTCGACGCTGCGCGAGGCTTGCGCCTGCTCGGCGGCGGCGCGGGCGATGACCTGGTTGCGGCTGTCGATCCCGGCGACCGACTCGTAGATGGTGCCGAGGGTGTTGCGGGCGGTTTGCGCCCGTGCGCGGGTACGCCCGGCTTGAGTGGCGCTTTCGCTGAGGGCGCTCACAGCCAGGTCGGTGCCGCTGCGGATTTCGCTCATCATCTGCTCGATTTCGCGCGTGGAAGCGCCAGTGCGGTGCGCCAGGCCACGGACTTCATCGGCCACGACCGCGAACCCTCTGCCCACTTCACCCGCGCGCGCCGCTTCGATGGCGGCGTTGAGGGCCAGCAGGTTGGTTTGTTCTGCAACGTTACGGATTACGTCCAGTACCTTGTGGATGTTCTGGGTCTGGCTGGCCAGCTGTCGCGCCTGGCTGGCGGCGCTTTCCACCTGGCTGGCCAGTTGGTCGATATCACCCATGGCGGCGTCCAGTTGGGCTTGCCCATCATGGGCAGCACTGGCCGAATCCCGCGACGCGTCGGAAGTGGAAAGCGCATTGGCGGCCACGGCTTCCACCGCGTCGCTCATCTGACTCACCGCGGTGGCGGCCTGCTCGATTTCGTTGTATTGAACGCGAAGGTCCTCGGCACTGCCCTGCATCACGCTACCCATGTCATGGGCGGCGGCGTTGAGGCGGTCCACGCTGGTGCCCACTTGGCTTAACAGGCTGTGGAGCTGATCACGCATATGGCCCAACATGGTCAGCAGTTGCGCGCATTCGTCCTTGCCTTCGCTTTTCACGGTCTCGCGCAGGTCGCCATCGGCCACCGCCCTGGCGACCTGCACGGCCTGGCGCAGGGGCGCGGTGATGCTGAGGGTCAGCCGCCAGGCCAGCACCAGCATCACCAGCAGGGCCGTGGCGATGGCGGCAGGGACTATCACCTGGGTTTTCTGCGCGGCGACCGCCGCCTGTTGCACCGCTTCGGCGGAGCTTTGCTTGTTCAACTCACGCAGCAGTTGCACCTGCATGTCCATCAGGCCGCCTTGAAGCCCCAGCGCGTCGCTGGCCTTTTGCACCCCTTCGGCTAGGCGCTGCTGGTCGATCAGGGCCACGGCCTCCTTGAGCGAGGCCAGGAAGGGGTCATAGGCGGCGCGCAATAGCTGTACGGATTCCTGTTCGGTGCCAGGCTGCAGGTTGGCCAGGTAGGCGTCGAAACCCGGTTGCAGGCTACCGGCCAGCTGCTCGATGGCAATGCGACGGTTGACCATCTCGCCAGGGTCATTGGCGGAGCTCATCAACAAGGCGGCCTCGGTACGCAGCTTGCCCAGGTCCAGGGCAATGGCATCGGCCTGAGCGATGCTGCTCAAGGGGCCGCGCTCGATCACTTCGGCCTGGTGGCGAACCGCGTGGATCTCTACCAGGGAAAACGCCCCGACGCCCGCCAGAAGTAGCGCGCACAAGCTGAAACCCGCGAACAGACGCAGGCCGATGCTGAGCCTGCGCAATATCAAGGGAGAGCGGAAAGACTGGAAACGATGAAGGATCGACACGGGAAACAGCCTGCGCAAGGAAAAGACAGGCGGGTTGTAGCAGAGCAAGATGATGGCTTTATGACAGCTTCGCAGGTGGCAGGTTTACAGCAATAGATATTGACAGGCGTTCGAATGTGCGTAGAATGCCGCGCCACAGCAGGCACATAGCTCAGTTGGTTAGAGCACCACCTTGACATGGTGGGGGTCGTTGGTTCGAGTCCAATTGTGCCTACCAAATCCAGGCCCGGTTATCCAGGCAAGAAAAGGCGATCCGCAAGGGTCGCCTTTTTTCGTTCCGGGCTGGCTGGGCTGGCCAGTTGGCGAATGGTTGAAGTCATCCGTTCGCCAGATCTTCTGGGCCTACCGCTACTTACCCAGGATATGTTGCACCAGGGTATCGTGGCCGCTGCGGTCGGCTTCACGGGAAATGACTTGCACCACCGCCATGCGCTTGCCCTCAGCGACTATGAAATAGGTGGTCAGGGTTTTGCCGCCACCGATGCTGGCGGTAGCGTCCAGGCGCTGGGCGGGCAGGCCGTTGAGAATCACCTGAGCTTCTCCCGTCTTGTGAAAGTCTGGCAATGCCTGCGCCTGTTGCGTAACGAATCCTTCGCTGATACCCGCCAGGAACACCTCGTCGGCACCAGCCGCGCCGGCATCGTTCTGTAGCGGGAGTTGGGTTGCGACCACGATGCGCTTCTGGCTTTCATTCATATAAAGCGTGCCTTCGGCATCGGCAGTGCCCTTGGCGGCGTCGCCATGGGGCAGGGGCGCGGCCTGGTAGCCTGGAGGCAGCATGAAGTGAAGCTTGCCGCCCAACAGTGAAACGGCTGTGCCGGTGCTCGGCGTGCTGGCGGCCGCGGCGGGACGAGCGGTCTGGGCCTGGGCCAGGGGCAGGGCGGCGCAGAGTACAGCCAGGCAGAGCGCGGGCGCGAACAGACGGGGCAGGGTCATCGGGACTCCAGCGATGGCTTCGAGAAAGAAACCGGATTCTCTCACATAAGAAGTACCCTGGTTGTCCGGCCCGGGACAGCCTCCCCGGTCAAGGTGATCAACGCACTATTAGCCGGTACACGAGCATTTAGCGCCACCCGTCCCCGTGCTGAGGGTGTTCCTGAACTGGCCTAATGCAGTCCTGTTCAACATTCCTGTAACAGGGCGCTAGCTCGGTTTGCTTTACCTTGCCGCTGGGAGAGCCGTTAGTCATGACCACACACATCGTCCACTTCACCGCGTCTATCAACTCCACTTCAACCGGCGAGCTGATTGAAAAGTGTTCCCAGGCCGTGCACAAGGGCGCCTCGGAGATCATCATCAAGATCGCCACCATGGGCGGCGAGTGCAGCTATGGCTTCTCTCTCTACAACTTCCTGGTGGCGCTGCCGGTTCCCGTGCATACCCACAACCTGGGCACGGTGGAATCCATGGGCAACATCATTTTCCTGGCTGGTGACCGCCGTACCGCCTGCAAGCACAGCAAGTTCCTGTTCCACCCCTTCCATTGGAACCTCCACGGGTCGGTGGACCACGCGCGCATGTCCGAGTACGCCATGAGCCTGGACTATGACTTGGAGCTGTACTCGCGCATCGTCGACGAGCGCACCTATGGCGCCGCCGTGCCTCTGGATGTCTCTCGCTGCCTGATCGCCTCGCCGCGTATTCTCAACGCCGAAGAGGCACTGGCCGCTTCGGTGATCCATGCCGTGGATGAAGTGCCGATGCCCGCCGATGCGGTGTGCTACAGCGTGCACGGCTAGCTGTCCCGGTCGACCAGGCGCAGTTGCATATGGGTGGTCTGCCAGACGGGGTCCGGATCGACCTGAAGCAACTCGAAGCCTTGCCGTTGCCAGAAGTCGATAGCGCCTGCCAGGAAGGGATGAGTATGCAGGTACAGCACCTGCTGGCCGCCGGCCTTGGCGTGCTCCAGCAGCGCCAGCCAGAGTGAGCGGGCCACGCCCCCGCGCCTGTGCCCGGGCGCTACGAACAGGCGGACCACTTCCACAGCCCGCAAACCTGGATAAGCGATGTTGGCGAAGCGCCCATCGTAGGGAAGATATCCGATGGTGCCGACGAGCTTGCCGTCCTGGCGCGCCAGCAACAGGCAGCTTGAGTCCTGTTGGTAAACGCTTTCCAGCTGTGCAAGGTCCGTGGGCAGGGGGCTGCCTTCCAGCTTGGGGAACATCATCTTGCGCGCTTCCAGTAGAAAGGGCAGGACGTCGGCCAGATCAGCGTTTTGCAGCGGGGCGATACGCAGAGGGGGCATGGGGCCTCGGTTGGTCAGGCGGGGCTGCCTTGGGTCAGCCAGTCGATGAACAGAGCGAACAGCTCGGCCTGTGAGCTGATCGCCAGCTTGGTGTAGAGGTTCTTGCGGTGCATGCGCACCGTCTCCGGAGAAATGCCCAGCGCCTTGGCGGTGGATTTCACCGAGTGGCCACGCAGGATCAACTGGCTGATTTCCCGCTCGCGCTCGGTCAGGGCGTCGCTACCGAAACGCTCGAATGCCAGAGTCAGGTCCTGATGAAGCGGTGAGGAAAACGGGGTCGTCATCCTCAGGGCGCCGAAGCCGGCCAGGCCACCCTGGCGGGAGAACTGGCGAAACAGCTCCAGCACCAACGGCGCCACCGCCCGGAACAGCGCTTGCTGGGCGGGGCTGACGCTGCCCTGGCTCAGACCCTGGAACAGGCACAGCGATACCTTCGTGCTGGCGTCGATGTCGATGATGAAGTAGCAGTCATCGGTGACGCCGCACTTGAGGTAGTAGGTCTTGTAGTACTCGCTGCTGAAGAAATCGTCCGGGGCGATTTCGCAAAGATGGTAGAAGCCTTCGCTCAGGCCACTCTCCACCGCAAGGCAGAACGGGTCCAGCAGGTAGCCCGCGGTGAAGTAGCGATTGACGATCTCGTCGCGAAACGGCGCCAGCAAGCCTTGGGCGTGAATCAGTTCCGGCGCCTGGCTTTTGCGTTCCAGGCACACCACCAGGGTTTCCGCGCCAAGGGCTACCAAGGCATCGCACAGACGAGGAACGAAGGTTTCATCCCCCACGGCCGCCAATGCACGGGCCAATCGGGCGTGCCACTGGCAAAGCATGGGCGTGGGGGGCAAGACGGGCTCGGGTATCATGGCCGTCAGTCTAACCGGACCGGCAAGCAAAGTCCTCAGGCGCCGGTATAGTGGCCACTGGCGGTAAGTGCCGCGGCGGCGTCCAGGATAGCCTCGCGCAAGGTCGTCACCACCTCGTCCACCTGGGCCCTGGTGATCACCAGGGGTGGGGACATGATGTTCAAGTGCGCGATGGGGCGAACGAGCAAGCCCTTGGCCTGGGCGCGGCTGTGAATCTGCTCGGCGATGTTCACTTTGTCGGGGAACAGGGCCTTGCTGCGTTTATCGGCCACGAATTCAATACAGGCCATCAACCGCTTGCAGCGGACTTCCCCGACCAGGGGCAGCTCGGCCAGGGTCGCTAGCCGGGCTTCAAGGTAGCGGCCTACATCCTCCACATGGGCCAGCAAGCCTTCGCGTTCGATGATCTCGATGTTCTTGAGGGCCGCCACGCAACTGACCGGATGCCCGCTGTAGGTAAAGCCGTGGGCAAAGCAGCGACCCTGCCCAGGCTCGCTGATCACGTCCCAGATGCGCGTCGAGAAAATGCACGCGCCCAGCGGCAGGTAGCCGGAAGTCAGCCCCTTGGCAGTGGTGATGATGTCTGGCTGGACATCGAACACTTCGGCAGAGGCGAAGAAGTGGCCGAGACGACCGAAGGAGGTGACCACTTCATCGGCCACATAGAGAATGTCGTAGCGCTGGCACAGCTCCCACAGGCGGCGATGGTAGCCATCTGGCGGAATGATCACCCCGCCGGAGCCCATGATGGGTTCGGCGAAAAAGGCGGCGACCCGCTCTGGCCCCAGTTCGAGCACCTTGGCCTCGAACTCGCTGACCAGATGCTCGAGAAAATCCGCTTCGGTCATCCCCGCCGGTGCCCGGTAGTAGCCGGGGCAGGAGAGGTGATGGAACAGGTCGCTCTGGAAATCGAACTCCGGTGCGCGGTCACCGGCCTTGTTACCGATGTTCATCGTCAGAGTGGTGGAGCCATGGTACGAGTTGATGCGTGAGAGGATGTGCTTCTTTTCCGGTTTGCCGCGGGCGTTCTGGTAAAACTGCACCAGCCGGTAGGCCGTGTCCACGGCAGTGGAGCCGCCCGTGGTGAGGAATACATGGTTAAGGTCGCCTGGCGCCAGGCTGGCCAGCTTTTCGCACAGCTCGATGGCCGGCACGTTGGCCATGTCCGCGAAGGGATTGGCATAGGCCAGGGCACGCACCTGGGCAGCGATGGCATCGGCCATTTCCTCGCGGCCCAGGCCGATGTTGGTGCACCACATGCCGCCCACCGCGTCCAGGTAGCGGTTGCCCTGGGTGTCATAGATATAGGCACCTTGGCCAGCTGCAATGTTCAGGGAGCCCTGTTCGCGGTGCTCGTCGAACATATGGAAGCCGTGAAGGTAATGGGCCTTGTCGGCGGCCACCAGTTTGGCCTGGTCGAAGGTGTCGAAGAACGTCGGGGCGAGGGTGGTCATGGCAGCCTTCCTGGTGCGAAATGGAAACGTCGGCGCGCACTGTCGCCCAACGATGCCACTCAGACCATTCCCCGAATGGGTAGGTAGGCCAGCGCGCTGATAGTCCGGAGATAAAGAAGAAGCCTGCCGTTCGTAAGCAGCATCAAGGCGTGGGCTTGTACAAAGCCGGTACTGGCGCCATGCTGGCGCACCTTGCGGTGCAAGCCAGCCTTCCGAACCACCCTCCCTGTCGTTTAGAGATTCCGCCCATGCCGAGCCTTCGATATCCACTGCCATGCCGAGGTGGCCGTTGAGCGTGCCAAGCATTGAAGCGCTGCAAGCTGAGATCACCCGGCTGCGCGGCATGCTCACCGCCGCCGGGCTGGACCCTGATGCCTCGACCTACCCGCCCGCGTCGCTCGATCGGGGCCTGGGAGGGCAGCCTGCGCGCGCATTGGCCGCGCACCCGTTCAGTGAAGCCGTGCGCGCGAGCAGCGATGTGGTATGGAACTGGAATATGCTCGATGGCCATGTGCTACGCAGCCAGGCCCTGGAGATCAGCTATGGCTACGCCCACGCCGATATCGGCAATACGACGACCTGGTGGCTGGCGCACATTCACCCGGCCGACCGCGACCGTGTCTGGGCCTCGGTAGAGGCAGCGATGAAGAACGCGGCACCCGCCTGGGTGCAGGAATACCGCTTTCGCCGAGCCGACGGCTCCTACGCCGAGGTGCTCGATCGAGGTCATTTGTTGCGTGACGCAACGGGCAGGCCGGTACAGATGATCGGCGCCATGCTGGACCTGACCCGCATCCGCATTGCCGAGACGGCCCTGCGCCAGAGCGAGGAACGTTTCAGGACCATCCTGGAGACCGTCGACGCCGCTTTCGCCATCGTGCAGGTGATCTTCGACGAGCAGGACGAACCCATCGACTACCGTTTTCTGGAGGCGAACCCGGCGTTCGAGCGCCAGGCCGGGGTCGACCTGCGCGGCAAGCGGGTCAAGGAATTCGCGCCGGAGCTGGAGCGCTTCTGGTTCGAAACCTATGGCCACGTAGCCAAGACCGGCGAGCCGGCCACCTTCGAGAATTACGCCAATACCTTTGAACGCTGGTTCGACGTGCGTGCCGTACGCGTGGGCAACCCGGCGCAGCGGCAGATCGCCATCCTGTTCAGTGACGTCACCGAGCGACGCGCGGCACAGGAGCGACTGCGTGTCAGCGAGGCCCTGGCGCGGGAAAATGTCGAGCGAGTGCAGTTGGCCCTGGCGGCGGGGGCGATCATCGGCACCTGGCACTGGGACCTGCCCACGGATCGCTTTTCCGTGGATGAGGCCTTCGCTCGCGCGTTCGGGCTCGACCCGGCCCTCGGCCTGAAGGGTCTGAGCCTGAGCCAGGTGACCGCCACCGTTCATCCGGATGATCGGGCCTCGCTGAGCGCGGCGATCAACCAGGTGATCGCCCAGGGCGGTGCCTACGCGCACCAGTACCGGGTACGCCGCGCCGACGGCAACTATTACTGGCTCGAAGCCAACGGCCGGGTGGATCTGGGCGAAGATGGCACCCCATTGAGTTTTCCCGGCGTGTTGATCGACGTGCAAGAGCGACGGGCGATCGAAGCCGAGCGTGACCGTGCCCTGGCCGCCTTGCGGGCGCTCAATGAAACCCTCGAGCAACGGGTCGCGGAACGCACCACCGAACTGATGCATGCTGAAGAGAAGCTGCGCCAGTCCCAGAAAATGGAAGCCGTGGGCCAGCTCACCGGCGGCCTGGCCCACGACTTCAATAACCTGCTGGCCGGGATCTCCGGTGCCCTGGAGCTGCTTGGGTCGCGGATCGCTCAAGGTCGCGCGGCCGAGGCCGGCAGGTACATCGAGGCGGCCCAGGGCGCTACCCGTCGCGCCGCGGCCCTGACTCACCGCCTGCTGGCCTTCTCGCGGCGGCAGACGCTGGATCCGCGCCCCACCGACGTCCGCGCGCTGATCGAGGGCATGATCGATTTGGTGCAGCGCACCGTGGGCCCCGGCATCGTGGTTCAAGCCAGCGGAGCGCCGGATCTGTGGCCGGCCCTGGTGGATGCCAGTCAGCTGGAAAACGCACTGCTGAACCTGTGCCTGAATGCGCGGGATGCCATGCCCGACGGCGGGCGCATCGTCATCGAAACCGCCAATGTCTGCCTCGATACCCAGACGGCCCGCGGGCTCGATACCCCCGAAGGGCAATACCTGAGCCTATGCGTGACCGACAATGGAGCCGGCATGACACCGGGGGTAATGGCCAAGGCGTTCGACCCTTTTTTCACCACCAAGCCCATCGGCCAGGGTACCGGGCTGGGCCTGTCGATGATCTACGGCTTCGCCCGGCAGTCCGGGGGGCAGGTGCGCATCTATTCCAGCCTGGGCGAAGGCACGCGTGTGCAGATCCACTTGCCGCGCTACCTAGGCCAGACGGGCCCTACCTTGACCAGGGTCGAGCCTGTGCCGCGAGTTGGCGACCAGCCCGGGCACAGTATTCTGATCGTGGACGACGAACCCACGGTCCGTCTGCTGCTGGCGGACCTGCTGGGCGAACTGGGCTACAGCCTGCTGGAAGCCGCGGACAGCGCGGCCGGCCTGACGCTGTTGCGCTCTTCGGCGCGGATTGACCTGCTGATCACCGACGTCGGCTTGCCCGGTGGCATGAACGGTCGCCAGATGGCCGACGCTGGACGGGAACTGCGGCCAGGACTGAGAACGCTGTTCATCACCGGCTATGCAGAAAACGCCGCCATGGCAGGCGCGAGTCTGGGAGCAGGCATGGCGGTACTGACCAAACCGTTCACGGTGGAGCAGTTGACCACGAGGGTGCGGGAGCTGCTGGCCAGCTAGCCCAGCACGGTTGGCGCGGCATCGGCGATTTGCGTACCCTTGGTGCCCCGTCGCCCTGCGGGCGCCCGTCCGTCGTTGGAAGCCTCCATGCTGCTTGCTCTCTATCTTGTTGCGATCACCGCCGAAGCCATGACTGGCGCCCTGTCCGCGGGGCGCCGGGGCATGGACTGGTTCGGCGTGGTGTTCGTGGCCTGCGCCACAGCCTTGGGCGGAGGGTCCGTGCGGGATATGCTATTGGGCCATTACCCCCTGACCTGGGTGAAGCATCCTGAATACCTGATGCTGACTACGTCGGCTGCCATCCTTACCATCTTCATCGCCCCTCTGATGCGGCGGCTGCGCCAGCTGTTCCTGGTACTCGATGCGCTGGGGCTGATGGCGTTCACCCTGATCGGCTGCATGACGGCGCGGGAGATGGGCCTGGGTTGGCTGGTGGTGGCGGTGAGTGGGGTGATCACTGGAGTCTTCGGCGGCATCCTGCGGGATATCTTCTGCAATGACATCCCCTTGGTGTTCCGCCGGGAAATCTATGCCAGCGCCTCGTTGGCGGCGGCCCTGTGCTTTCTGCTGTGCCTGGAGCTGGGGATGCCAGTGGAGCAGGCCACCTTGCTGACGCTGTCCGCCGGGCTGCTGCTGCGGCTGCTGGCGATCAGGTACCACTGGAGCATGCCCAAGTTCGTCTACCAGGAGCGACAATAGCTTGGGGGCCCAGCACGCGGACGTGTCAGGCTTGTGATTGAAGCAGCGCCAGGATAGGGCGACGGACCTCACGCTCGCTGATCTCCTCCGGGCGGAACCACTGGCAGGCCTCGATTTCATTGCAGGGGCGCGGGACGGCCTGTTCCTTGAACTCGGCCTCGAACACGTAATGAATGACCCCCATTTCGTAGTGATGAGTGACGAAGCGCAGGTTCGCCAAGGCCAGGCCGGTTTCCTCGGCCATTTCCCGCAGCGCCGCCTGCAGGGGCGTTTCATGGGCTTCTACCCGCCCGCCAGGCAGGTTCCACTTGGCGTTGCGCTTGCGTACGAACAACACTTCGCCGTTCTGGCGATACACCACGGTAGCGCGGTGCTTGACGCCTTTGGGTTTGCGCTCAGGATGGGTAGGTACGTTCATGACATGCAGGACCTTGGACGACAGTGAGCCAGCGCGCGCTGTGCCGAAGCTGGCGCCTACCTTCCTTATCGGCGGCGCCGGGCATTGCATGAGGAGCGGCTCGTCGGAAGCCTGCGGTTCCCTGCGGATCTAGCGCAGGGGCAAAGCGCTGGCGCGCTCGTCGCCTACCTTGGCGGCCGTGCCGCTGCCAGGCATTTTGCTGTACCCGGTGGGGTTGGCCCGCTGCCAACGCCAGGCGTCGCGCAACATGGTATCCAGGTTGCGCCGGGCCACCCAGCCCAGCTCTTCCCTGGCCCGGGTTGCGTCGGCCCAGCACATGGCTACATCGCCAGGACGGCGTTCACGCATGTCCAGCGGCACGCTGATGCCGCTTATGCGTTCGAAGGCATGCACCAGTTCCAATACCGAATAGCCCAGGCCGGTGCCCAGGTTCCAGGCCCGAATGCCGCTGCTGCGACGCAGGTAGGCGAGGGTATCCAGATGTCCGGCGATCAGGTCCAGCACATGGATGTAGTCTCGTACGCCGGTCCCGTCCGGGGTAGGATAGTCATCGCCGAACACCGGAAGCGCTGGCAATTGCCCTCCAGCCACCCGCAGCAGGTAGGGCAACAGATTGCTGGGGACGGCTTTGGGTGATTCGCCCAACAGGCCCGACGGGTGCGCGCCAACCGGATTGAAGTAACGCAGCACGCCGATGCTCCAGCGGTCGTCCGCCTGAGCCAGGCTGGCCAGCACCTGTTCGGTCATCAGCTTGGACTGGCCATAGGGGTTGGTCGGGTGACCGCAGGCGGTCTGCTCATCGATGGGCATCCGCTGGCAATCCCCATAGACCGTCGCCGAAGAGCTGAACACCAGGGTGAACACGCCAGCGTAGGCCATCGCCTGGCACAGGTTGATGCTGCCGCCAACGTTGGTATCGTAATAGCGCAACGGTTGTCGCACGCTTTCACCCACGGCTTTCAGACCCGCGAAGTGCATCACCGCATCGACGGGAAAGCGCTTGAACAGGTCATCGAGCACCGCCCGGTCGCGTACATCGCCTACCACCAAAGCTGGCTTGCGCCGGCTGATGCGCCTTACCCGTCTGAGCGCTTCAGGACTGCTATTGGCGAAGTTGTCCAGCACTACCACCTCTTCACCGGCTTCCAGCAGCGCAAGTACTGCGTGCGCCCCCAGATACCCCGCTCCACCTGTTACCAGAATCATCGGCCGTCCCTTTTCCAAGCGTTCGTGATCGGTGGCCGGGCGTGCCAGTAAGCGAACGCACAGCGTGTGTATTGAATTACGGAAGCGAGACAGGGCAAGACAGTTCAACCTAAAACGCGAGCGGTCGTGTCGTTCGTCGCTTCGCATGGCGGCGGTGCTGAACGACGGAGGGGGCAGGGCATCCATAGCTGTGCTTACGTCGGCTCGAGATCCTTCGGGAACGTAGTGGAGTCGCCCTACCTGCTGACAACACAAGGAAGCTCTGGTCATGAACGTCCCGTCCCAGCAACCTTTAGCCGCGGTCGCCGAAGCACGCGCCCCTGGCCTGGCTCCGAACACCACCGCACGACCGCTGCTGGTCTGCCTTTCCCATCTACGTTGGGGATTCGTGTATCAACGGCCCCAGCACCTGATGTCGCGCATGGCCCGTCGCTTCGACGTGCTGTTCTTCGAAGAGCCCATACCCGCCGACACCGATACCCCGTACCTGGAGGTCTATCCACAGGGCAACGGGGTAACCGTAGTCACGCCTCGGGTACCGCATGGGCTGGACTTTCCCGCCACCGAGGTCGCGCTGCGCGAGGTGCTCGATGGCTATCTGCGGGACAACCCTCACCCTGAGTTGCTGTTGTGGTATTTCACCCCCATGAGCCTGGGTTTCAGCGACCATCTGCGGCCCAAGGTCACCATCTACGACTGCATGGACGAGTTGTCTGCGTTCAAGGGCGCGCCGCCCGAGCTGCTGGAACGCGAAAAGCAACTGCTGGCCCGCGCCGGCGTGGTCTTCACCGGGGGCGTGAGCATCTGGGAAGCCAAGCGCAGCCAGCATGCCAATGCCCACGCCATGCCTAGCAGCGTGGACATCGCACACTTCGGCGCGGCCCGTGAGGGTCTGGCCGAGCCGGCGGACCAGGCTGGCATTGCCCGCCCGCGCCTGGGCTTTTTCGGGGTCATTGACGAACGCTTCGATGTGCCCCTGGTGGAAGCCGTGGCACGTCAGCGCCCCGACTGGCAGATCGTGCTGGTGGGGCCGGTAGTGAAGATCGACCCCGCCAGCCTGCCGCGCTTGTCCAATATCCACTACCTGGGTGGCAAGGGGTATGACGAGCTGCCGGCCTACCTGGCTGGCTGGGACGTGGCGCTGATGCCCTTCGCGCGGAACGAGGCCACCCGTTTCATCAGCCCTACCAAGACCCCCGAATACCTGGCCGGCGGTTGCCCGGTGGTGTCCACCCCCATCACCGATGTGGTGCGTACCTACGGTGACAGTGCCGTGGTGCATATCGCCGAAACGCCAGAGCAGTTCATCGCGGCCGTGGAGCGCGCCCTGGTCCAGGGTAAGGATCGCGCCGAACTGCTGCGCCAGGCCGACCAGGCCCTGCAGGGTATGTCCTGGGACAACACCTGGAACGCCATGATGGAGCAGATCCAATGCCTGCGATAAGCCTGGAACAAGCGCTTGAGCGTGCCAACACGCCGGCCATTCACGGGGGCACCCACGGTGAGCCGGAGGGTACCCCTTTCTACGACTACCTGATCGTGGGAGCGGGCTTCGCCGGTAGCGTACTGGCCGAGCGGTTGGCCGCCGGGCTGGGCAAGCGTGTGCTGTTGGTCGACCGCCGCGAGCATATCGGTGGCAACGCCTACGATCATCTGGACGAGAGCGGCGTGCTGGTGCATCGCTATGGCCCCCACATCTTCCATACCAACGCCCAACGCATCGTCGACTACCTCTCGCGCTTCACCGAGTGGCGGCCTTATGAGCACCGGGTGCTGGCCGAGGTGCGCGGCCAGCAAGTGCCGGTGCCCATCAACCTCACTACCCTGAACACGCTCTACGGCCTGGAGCTGGACGAAGCCGGCGCCCAGGCCTTCCTGGCCGAGCGCGCCGAGCCGGTGGACCCTGTCCGCACTTCCGAAGATGTGGTGGTCAGCCAGGTAGGCCGTGAGCTGTATGAGCTGTTCTTCCGCGGTTACACCCGCAAGCAATGGGGGCGGGACCCTTGCGAACTGGATCGCTCCGTGACGGCGCGGGTGCCCACCCGCACCAACACGGACGACCGCTATTTCGGCGATACCTTCCAGATCATGCCGAAGAACGGCTACACCGCCATGTTCGAACGCATGCTCGACCATCCCAATATCGACATCCTGCTGGGCACCGACTTCGCCGTGGTCGACGAGCGCCTGCCCCGCGGGCACCTGGTGTACTGCGGGCCGGTGGATGAATATTTCGGCTTCGAGCTGGGCAAGCTGCCTTACCGCTCCTTGCGCTTCGAGCACCGCAGCCTGCCCCAGGCTCGGTTCCAGGCTGTGTCGGTGGTCAACTACCCCAGCGAGGAAGTGCCCTATACCCGGATCACCGAGTACAAGCACCTCACCGGCCAGGAACATCCCCATACCAGCATCACCTACGAATACCCCAGCGCCGAGGGCGACCCGTACTATCCCGTGCCCGCCGCCGAAAATGCCGAGCTGTACCAGCGCTACAAGGCGCTGGCCGAGCGCACTCCAGGAGTGACTTTCCTCGGCAGGCTGGGCACCTACAAGTACTACAACATGGACCAGGTCGTAGGGCAGGCATTGGCGCTGTACCAGCGCATCGAGGAAGCGGAGCAAGGCGGTTCGGCGGAGGCCCCCTATGCACAGGCCTGAGCTGCTGGCCAGCTTTGTCATGGGCGGGTTCGAGTGCTCCAGTTGCCGCCGCGCCGATGGGCGCAGGCTTGACCTGCTGGCCAGTACCGGCCATGCCCGGCACGCTGAGGCGGACTACCTGGCCCTCCGGGCGGAAGGCATCGCCACGGTGCGTGACGGCCTGCGCTGGCACCTGATCGAACAGCGCCCCGGCGTGTACGACTGGAGCAGTTTCGACCTGTTGCTCGACGCGGCCGAGCGTACGGGCACCCAAGTGATCTGGGACATCTGCCACTACGGCTACCCTGATGACCTGGACATCTGGCAGCCGGCCTTCGTCGAACGCTTCGCCCGTTTTGCTGGCGAGGCTGCCCGACATGTGCGCGAGCGTAGCGATAGCGTGCCGTTCTACTGCCCGATCAACGAAATCTCCTTCTGGGCCTGGGCCGGGGGCGACGTCTCGTACTTCAACCCCAGCCGCGAGCGGCGCGGCATGGAACTCAAGCATCAGCTCGTGCGCGCCAGCATCGCCGCCATCGAAGCCATTCGTGCCGTGGAACCCCGCGCGCGCTTCGTCCAGGCGGACCCGCTGATCAACGTGGTACCCGCCCCTGACCGGCCGCAGGATGGGGAGAGCGCGGAAAGCTACCGCCAGGCGCAGTTCGAGGCCTGGGACCTGCTCAGTGGCCGTGCCTGGCCGGGCCTGGGCGGACGCGAAGCGTATCTGGATATCCTCGGGCTGAATTTCTACCCGCATAACCAGTGGTACCTGGGTGGAGCGCAGATCCCGCGCGGGCACCCGGACTACCGACCCTTTCTGGCAATGCTCAAGGAAGCGCACTTGCGCTATGGTCGGCCCATGATCATCACCGAAACCGGAGCCGAAGGCGACGGCCGTGAACCCTGGCTGGACTACATGGGCGAGCAGGTGGACCAGGCCTTGGCCGCCGGGGTGCCGCTGGAGGGTCTGTGTCTTTATCCGGTGCTGGATTACCCCGGTTGGGATGATGACCGCCATTGTCACACCGGTTTGCTGGGCTTCCCTGACGCCCAGGGCTGCCGCCCGGTCCATGCCGGCACGCGGCAAGCCCTGAAACGGTTGGCCGAACGTATCGGGGACCACCTGCCAGCCGGGCTGCACGGTCAGCGGGTATCGGCATGAAGTCGGCGGGTGGCAGTACAACGCCCCCGCCCACCGCCGCCGGCTTCCTCTGGTCTTATGTGCGAAGACGCCCTGGCGCCTATGCCGGAGTAGCCAGCTTTATCATGGGCGGGGCCAGCTGCGCGGTGGCTGTGCAGTACGGCATGAAGCTGCTGGTGGACAGCATGAACGCCAATCACCGTGGCGATGCCGGTGTGTGGCTGCCGTTCTTCCTCTTCATTGCCTTGATTGCCGTGGAAAACGTGTTCTGGCGCCTAGGCGGCTGGCTGGGTTGTCGTACGGTGGTAGCCAGTTGCGCGGACATGCGGGTGGACCTGTTCAGCCACCTGACCGGCCACCCCATGCGCTATTTCACGGAGCATTATGCCGGAGCACTGGGAGCACGGATCTCGGCCACCGGCTCGGCCGCCGGTGCCGTGTACGGCGCGCTGATCTGGAAGATCACGCCACCGTGCGTGGACTTCATCGGCGCCGTGGTAGTGCTGGCCACGGTCCGGGTGGAAATGGCCGCGGCGCTGGTGGTGTCGGTGGTATTGGTGGCGGCCATCATCACTTTCTTCGGTATCCGCGGGCGTAGCAAGCACCAGCACTTCGCGGCCCAGGCCGCCGTGGTTGGCGGCGAACTGGTGGATCTGGTCAACAACGTCTGGACCATCAAGGCATTCTCCGCCAGGGAGCGTGAGCGACGCCGGCTGGATGAAAAGATCCAGGCCGAAGCTCAGGCCCAGCGACGCAGCTGGCTGTACCTGGAAAAAGCCAGGGTGCTGCATGATCTCTGCCTGGCGCTGATGGCCGGCGGCATGCTCGCATGGGCCATCGCCTTGTGGACCCAGGGTGGGGTAACCGCGGGCGATGTGGTCATGGTCAGCGCGCTGACTTTCCGTATCCTGCACGGCTCTCGCGACCTGGCCCTGGCATTGGTCGACACCAGCCAGCACATGGGGGCCATTGGTGAAACCCTGCAGATCATCGCTCAGCCTCACGCTTTGCCTGACCATGACGCGGACTGGCCGGTGCAACAGGGCGCCATTGAACTGGCCCAAGTCACCTATGCCTATCCCGGTGGCGGAACGGTGCTGCGGCAGTTGGACCTGCGCATCGAGCCCGGCCAGCGGGTGGGTATCGTCGGCCCCTCCGGAGCGGGCAAATCCACCTTGATCGGATTGCTGCAGCGGCTCGATGACGTGACCGAGGGCGCGATTCGCATAGACGGGCGAGACGTGCGCGAAATCAGCCAGGACAGCCTGCGTCGGCAGATCGCCGTGGTACCCCAGGAACCGGCACTGTTCAATCGCACCATTTACGAAAACATTCTTTATGGCCGTCCCGAGGCCACCCGCGAGGAAGTGATCGCCGCCGCGCGCAGCGCCTATTGTCATGATTTCATCGAGCGGTTGCCCAAGGGCTATGACACCCAGGTAGGGGAACGGGGCGTAATGTTGTCCGGCGGCCAGCGCCAGCGCCTGGGCATCGCTCGGGCATTCTTGAAGAACGCCCGTATCCTGATTCTCGACGAAGCCACGGCCGCCCTGGATTCACGCTCGGAAGCGGTGATCCAGGCCGCGCTGAACGACTTGATGCAAGGTCGCACCGTGCTCGCGGTTGCCCATCGCCTGGCCACTATCGCCAGTTTCGACCGTGTGCTGGTGATGCAGGACGGCAGCGTGGTCGAAGACGGCCCCCCGGAAGAGCTGCGCAGCGCTGGTGGCCTCTATGAAAACCTGTGGCGCGCCCAGGCGATGTCTCAGCTGTAGACGGCGCATTCGTCGTCGTGGGACCCAGCGTCAACCGGGGAACGGGCGTTTACAGACCCTGCCATTCGGCAGCTTCGCTACCTCCAACGGGACTTTGCATGCCCTGTGGGACCCAGCGCCAGCTGGGGAACAGGCGTTTGATAGTAGAAGGTCAGGGTTGCGGCACCGGGACTGTACGTAGCTGCAACCTATGCTCGCTATCTATCAGGGTACGCGCCAGGCGTTGCAGGCTCGCCAGCGAAACATGTTCGCTCAAGGCCGTCTGCGTACTCAGGTAGCGCGGATCGCCGTATTGTCTTTCCGATAGTTGCAAGCGGGCCAGTTGGGTGGCGGGGTCGGCCCTGCGGGCAAGCTCATCCTGGGCCAACTGGGCGCGTAGGCGCCGGGCCGTCTCTTCGTCAAGGCTTTGCGGCAATGCCCGGAGGGTCTGTTCGGCCAGGTCTACCAGTTCGTCCAGTTGCTGGGGCGCGGTGCGCAGGCTGAGTTGGCTGTGCACGTGATCCGCCCCTGGGGCCAGCGTGCTGGAAAACTCCACGCTATACACGCCCCGGGCTTCATCACGCAATCGTGACTTGAGCTGGCGGCGGGCCAGGTCGCTGAGCAGAGCGATCTGGGCGGCATCTTCGGGCGCCCAGCGCAGCGGATGGTAGCTGGCCCACTTCAGATCCCCACGGGGCTCGATGCCGATGGGGAGCGTCTTAACAGCGCGGGCGGGCAGTGGGGGCGCGGTGGCGCTGGCCGAGGCCTCGCCACGAGCGAGGCTGGCCAATTCCTGGCGCACCAGTGCCTCCAGTTCGTGTTCAGGCAGCAGGCCCATGACATAGTAAGTGACCGGCACCGCGGCCTGTTGGCGCCAAGGGGTCAGGATAGCGGCGGGGGTCAGCTCCGCTGGCGTTGCTGGCTCAGTGGTGTCCTGTTCCAGGCTAAGCCAGGCCGCGGCCTGTTGGCGGCTCACGCTGTCCGGACGCTGCCCTTGGCGCTGCATGGCTTCGCGCGCGCTTTGCAGAAGCGCGGGGTGCAGATCCTGGTTGGCTTGCTGATGGCGATAGAGCCTGAACAGGTCGGCCACGCCCGCGACTGGCGCGCTGGCCTGGAACTCCATGCGCCCCGGCCCGACCAACCAGCTCGATTGCAACGCGCGTTTGGTTTTCCAGGCCTGGGTACGGGGTTCGTCCCAGCCTGGGAGCACGTGGCTCATCAGCTCTAGGCTCAGTTGCGCCAGCCTCGGATTGGTGGCCGTAGCGGCGCTGCTGGGGCTGTCTATCCGCAGTGCGATGCGTCCATCGGGGCCCGGTCGCTTGAGCCAGACCAGCCGGTCGCCGTTGCTTAGCCGCCAATGTTCAACCTGCTCCTTGGCGAAGGTCTGGCGCTCCACGATGCGACCCTCGGTTGTGCTCGGTGTCAGATCCGGGTCTTCGGCTCTGGCCGTTTCAGCGACAAGCTTCGTGGCCGACAGGGGGCTGTCTTGCCACTGGGCGCGCCACTGGGCGATTCGCTCCGGGCTCGGCAACGTTACGGCCAGGGCCGTTGGGGCGGTGATCTGCACGACCTGATCCTTGGCGTCGGTCCACGCCCGCAAGCGAGCCTGCAGGGTAGGCGGGTCGATGCTGTCCAGCGCTTGCAAGCTCAGCCGCGCGCGCTGTTCCCGAGTAGTCAGTGGCAAATGCTGGCGCTCGGCTTCGTCCAACTGAATCAGCCATTCGCGAAGGTCCTTGTCCCTTTCGTTGCCCTGCATGGCCAGGGCTACCTGGCGGATGTCGCGCTTGAGTTCATCCACCAGCGCCTTGGGAAAACCGTGGCGCCTGATCCGCTCGATTTCCCCCAACAGCCGGCGCAGTGCCTCCGGGTGCTGTGCGCCACGGGGGGTAGCGGCAAAACCGACTACGGTACTGTCCCGGCCGATGCGTACCTTTTGCAGGCTATAGGCGCTCACAGGTTCGCCGCGGGGTGCCTGTTGCAGCAGGCGAAGCGTGGCTTTGGTGGTCAGCCGGTCGATCAGGCGTTCACGCAGACCATCGGCAGTGGCTGCGCTACTGGCCGGGGTGCGCAAACGGTAGAGCAGCGTGACCTGGTTGCTGCCGCTTTGGCTGTCCTGCAGGCGGTAGACCTTGAGCTGGCCATCCAGGGCCAGCTCACGCTCGCCCTTCGCGGGTAGCGCAGCCTTGGGCAGTGCGCCGAGGTGCCGCTCGAAAGCGGCGATCGCTATCTCCGGGGATACATCCCCCACGAGTGTGATGAGCATGTTATTGGGGTGGTACCAGCGTCGTTGATAGTGGTACAGCGAGGCCAGCCTGGCGGTCTGGATCGCCTTTTCGTTACCGATGGTGGGGTGGTGGGGATAAGCCGAGCCGCCGCGCTGGCTGGCGATGCGTTGATCGTTCATGCGTTGGAAGGTGCCCAGGCCTTCGCGCCACTCTGCCAGCACCACGGGGCGTTCGCTGGCCAGGTCCGTCTCGCTGAAGGTGGCGGGGCCAGCCAACTGCGCCAGAGCCTCCAGGGCCAGGTCCAGCTGAACACTGCCTTGGGGTGGGCTGAGGCGGTATTGGGTACGTTCGTAATTGGTCACGGCATTGAAGTGGCTGCCCTGTTTCCACCCCGCATCGAGCAGTCGCTCGCGTACAGTCTGCCCGCGCGAGTCGCGGTTGTAGAAGGCCAGGTGTTCGACCAGGTGCGCCACCCCGATTTCGCTTGCGGTTTCATCCAGGGAGCCGGCACGCACCGTCAGGTGCACCTCTATCCGGCCGCCGGCCTTGGCCAGTGGCGCCAGACGGTACTGCAGGCCGTTGCTCAGTTCACCTGCGACTATGCGTTTGTCCCATTCCAAGGCCTGGCCGTGGGCAGAAAGACACAGGGCACCTGCTAGCGTGGCGAGCAGCCAGCAACTCATCATCTTCATCATGCCAAGGGTTCTCAGAAGCGGTAGCCGACTTCCAGCCAATATTGCCGGCCGGTTTCATAGGTGGTGGCGCCAGAGGTGGCGCTGACGATGCGGTTCACCTTGTCAGTGAGATTGGTGATGTCGAGGGTGACGAACACGGCTTCGTCCTTGCGCAAGGGCAGTTCCCAGGCCACTTGGGTATCCCAGGTGAAGGCACCCGGCACGCGGGCCTTCTCATAAAGGGCGTACTCGATGCCGTCCAGGGAAACGTCATCGCCGGTGTCGACGATCTGGTCATAGCTGCCGCGATAGCGGAAGAAGTTGCTCCAATCCAGGTTCAGCGCCGGGATACCGGTGATGGTGGTCAGGCGCAGTGCCCAGGGGCGATTGAAGTTGCGCGCCGGAAGCTCGCTCCAGCGGGTGAGCTTGCCGTCATAGACCACGTCACCATCGGCATACTCGTTGGCATCGAGCACGCTTTCGTAGTCGGTGTACGCGTCCTTCGTGCGGGTCCAGTTCGCCGCCAGCTGGGCGCTGGTCTGGGTGCCCAGCCAGTCGAGGCGCTGCCGGGGCGTCAAGGTCAGGGTGAGGCTGTCCGTTTCGCTGCGGCCAGCGTTGGTCCAGGTGTAGTAGTTGGTAACGTAGCTACTGCCGTCGCCGCTTTCCAACTGCTGTGTCTTGGCCGTGCTACGAGTGATCTTGTCACGGCCGAAGCGGTGTACGTACTTGAAGTCGACATCCGTGCCAAGCCATTGCTGCTGGATACCTGCCATCAGCTCATCGTCGTAGGGCACGTCCAGGCTGCTGTAGCGGGTCGTGTTGACCTGGCGCGTGGCGGTCCAGGCGCCGTTGTAAGTGCGGCGGGTATAGGTAGTGTTCAATGCCTGGCGGCCATCGGACAGGGCGTATTTGTACAGGTTGCGGCCGTAATAGCGGTTCGCACCCGCCACCAGTACGGTTGAGCGATCGCCGAAGAGGTCATAGTCCATGGCCAGGCGCGGGGCCAGGGTGGTCTGGGTGGAATAGCTGTCGTAGTCCAGGCGCAGGCCCGGGCGTACGCTGTAGCGGCCCAATACGATCTGGTCTTCAAGAAAGACGCCCACCTGGTTCTGCTGGGTTTCCAGGCGCCCCGCGGCATAGCGCGTGTGGGTCGTCGCGTACTGGCGGTTGCTGCCGTTGAGCAGGGTGCCGTTGGAGCACAGGGCATCGCCGCTCAGGCAGGCGCCGTTGTCCCGGCCCAGGCCCGTGGCCGCCTGGGCATCATCGGCCCGCTCCCAGGTGGCCTGTGTATGGGCCCATTCCAGGCCCGCGCCGACGCGGTGCTCGCTGGCGCCCAGCGATACGGGCAACCATTGGCCCTTGAGCTTGTAGCTGACGCCTCGCTGGGTTTGCTCCAGGTCACCGAAACTGCCTTCGGCGCTGCGCGACGTGTTGCCGTTCAGGCGCCCCCAGTTCTTGGTGCCGGAATAATACCAATTCACATAATCGTCGCTTTCCGCGTCCCTGGAGCTGTGCAGGTCGGTCAGCGCCAAGGTATGCGTCCAGGTTGTCCGGTCGGCGAGCCAGGTGGCCTTGATCGAGGCCTGGTAGCCGCCATTCTGGGTGGTGAACCCAGAGTCCTTGCGGTTGGCCACGAAGTAGTAGCTGTCTTGGGGCGCGTAGGTGAAGGAGGTGTCCAGCAACAGTTGCTCATTGACCTGCCAGTAGGTCTTGAGCAGGTAATTGTCCAGCTCGCGGGTCTGGTCCTTGGTCTGGCTGCTGTAGCCATCGCTATAGGCATGCAGGGGAATGGTCGAACGCTTGCGGGAAAAATTGAGCAGGGCGCCGAAGTTTTCGGTGAGGTGGCCTTCGAGGGTTCCGCGTATGGTCGTCTTGACGAACTCAGGCTGGTATTGCTCGTCCGAGGCGGTTTCGAAGCCGCCCCGGTCTGCTTCGCTGATGTGGTAGCGGGTCCATTCCGAGCGGGTCATGGCCGCGGACAGCTTGCCATGCAACGCCTGGCTGGGCGCGCGGGTGATGGCGTCGACCACGCCACCATTGAAACCGCCATATTCGGCTGGCACGTTGCTGTCGTACACCCGTACTTCCTGCAGCAGGTCCGCGTCCAGGGCGATGCCGTGGGCACGGCTGGGAGTGGAGTCGAACTGGCGTATCTCGTTGTAGCTGTTGGCCCCCGGGTCCAGGTCATTGTTGATTCCGACGCCGTCGATCATGAAGCTGTTCTGGTAGTACTTGGCGCCATTGATACTGATGTTGGCGGGCTCGATTTCGCCGGGGCTGTTGGACCCTTTCTGGGCATTGTCGAAGCCCACCGAGGGGTGCATCTGTAGCAGGGTGGTGATATCGCCATTGGCGCCAGGAAACGCTTGGATCGAACGTCGGTCGATGACAGTGGCACCGGCATAGGCATTCTCCACCTCGCCCAGCACCAGGGTGGGCGCCAGTTCCACCGGCGGCGCGGGTGTCTTCAGCAGGTTCAGGGCCGCACCGGTGACACCGCTCGGCGCCAGGCTGAAGGTCAGCATGTTGTGTGGGTCTACCGACCAGGCGATTCCTGAGCCGCGCAGCAACTGGTCCAAGGCGGCCGCCTTGCTCATATGGCCCATGAGGGGGGCGGACCGGCGGCCGGCCAGCAAGGCGTCATCAATGGTCAGCTGCAGGCCGCTTTGCTGAGCGAACGTCAACAGGGCCGCCCCCAAGGGCTGGGCAGGTACGTCGAAATCCTGGACCTGACCGGCGTCGTACAGAGGGGCGGCCGATACTTGCCCGGGATGGGCAACGAACAGGCCTGCCAATAGGGCAGTGGCCAGCCATGAAGGCCAGCGCGTGCTGTGGATGAAGTAACGCATCTATCTCCCGAGCAGGTTACAGCCTGCGAATGAGTCTCATTAGTCGGGGAATGACGCGCTGCGGAAAGAAATCTTCAGAATTTGTGAAATTATTTTTCTTCGACGACGTAAATGTAGGGCGCAAGCTGGCGAAGCCGTGCTGACCATGGCTGTAGCACCGAGCGTAGGGCCTGCTCCGGCTGGTCAATATCATATAGCCCAGTCACCTTGCGCTGGCCGAGCTCATCGTTTGGCATCAGCACCGTCCCGGGAAGGTAACGGTCTATTTCCCTGACCACTTCGGCCACGGACTGGCCGTTGACCGCCAAGCGCCCGTTTCGCCATGGCGCTATCTGAACAGCGGTGAGGGTGGCCTCGTGCATGCCGCTGGCATCGGCGCGCAGGCTATCCCCGGCCTTGAGCACTTCGACCGACGCGTTAGGCATGGCGACCCGCACCGAGCCTTGCGCTACCTCTACGCGTGCGCCATCCGGGCCAGTCCGAACCTCGAAGGCCGTGCCGGTGACCGTGACGGTGATGGGGCCAGCGTCCACCAGGAAGGGCCGGCTGGCGTTGTGAGTGACCTTGAAGAAGGCCTGCCCGCGCAGCAATTCCACATGGCGCCCACCTACCTCGAAGCGCACCGCCACGGCACTGTCAGTATCCAGTTGCACCTGGCTGCCATCGGCCAGTTCAATGGTCTTGCGTTCGCCCACGCCGGTACGGTAGTCGGCACCTGGCAACCAGTGCTGATAAGCCCCTAGCGCGATCAACACGGCTGCCGCCGCGCTGCTGAGCCAGGCCAGTCGGCGTCGCTTCCGAGGACGTGCCTGGACGCTTACGGGCGAAGCTTGGGCCTCTGGTGCCGCTGGCGGTGCAAGCCCCGCGGCCAGGCCCCAGGCCCTTTGAGCCTTGGCGTAGGCCTTGGGGTGGGATTCGTGCTCGTTCAGCCATTGGGCCAGTTGCTCGGGCAGGTCCAAGTCTTCGGGAGAGGCCTGGATACGCAATAGCCAGTCCGCCGCCTGCCGGTTGGCGGAGCGGGCCAATGATTCCGGGGGAGCGCCACCCGTAAGGGGATGCTCAGTCATCGTCCAACGCCTCCATGCAATGTACCAACGCCTCGCGAACCAATTGATGGGCCAGTCCCGCGGAGATTCCAAGGGCTTCGGCGATGGCCTGGTAGCTCAGGCCACCGAGCCGGTGCAACTCGAATGCCCGGCGGGTTCTGGCCGGCAGTTTACACAAGGCATGTTCCAGCTGACGCAACTCGTAATGGCCGTGCAACTGACGTTCGGGAGAGGAAAGGTCGCAACTGAGCCCGTCCAGGGCGTGTCCGTCACTTACCCATGGCTGGCGTTCGTACTGCCTTTGCGTATCCAGGGCCAGGTTGCGCACGATGCGGTAAAGATAGGGCAGGGGGCGTTCGATATCGCTGAGACGCTCATTGGCGAAGCGCAGCCAGGCGTCCTGTACCACGTCCTCGGCTTGTGCCGTGCCTCCCACCATGGAAGCGACGTAGCGCACCAGCGAACGCCGATGTTCCAGGTACAGCCTGAGTCTGCTGGCCGCGTCCATTGTGCTGCTCGGAACAGGAAAGGCGGCGAGGATACCGGTATTGAGAAGCGTTATCAATAATGACTCAAGCTGCCTTTGGCCCGCTGGTGCTCTGCTCGGAACCCCTGGCGCGACATAAACAGGATTTCATCGAACTCCTCATATGGAGGATGACCGAGCGTTTCCCCTGACCCGCTCGTAATGAAAGAGGGCTACAGATGAGATGCCCGGCCAGTGCGGAGCTGCCTGCGCCTGAATTCAGGGTCAGGGGGGCATTTCATGGCTTGGCAGCCCCTTTAGATAACGCTCTGTGATCAGCCTCAGGGTACCGTCGGCACGAAGACGCTCCACTGCCGCCTTGAGTTTCAAGACCATCTGCGGATCGCAGCGCCTGGAACAGGCCAGGTACAGATCCGAACTCATGATCACGGGGCTCATGGTCAGCGGTCGGTCCGACACCTCCTTCCAGATATAGCGGGTTTCGGCGATACCGTTGAACCAGGCGTCCACTCTGCCCAGGAGCAGCATCCTTGCAGGATTTTCTCCTATCTTGAGGGAGTAGATCTGGCTGTCGCTGAAGCCTTCATCACGAAGCTTCTGCTCCTGGGCGCTACCCATGCCGACGGCGATCCGCCGATAGGTTTCGCGTGCCTGGGCAAAGGTTTCGACCCTTTTGCCGAGGGTGAAAAAGGCGCGGTCCATCCTGATCACGGGCGCTATCCAGGTGTAGCGCTCTTCCCGGTCCGGTGTACGGGACAAGGGTATGATCAGCAGATTTTCCCCGGCGGGCACGATGCGTTGCGAGCGAGGCCAAGGCAATGAAACGGGGCGTAGGCTGTAGCCCGCCAGGGCGGCCGCCTGTACCGTTACCTCACCGACGATCCCACCGACGCCTGTAGAATCCAGGGTACTCAAGGGCGGCGCGGGAGCCAGGTAAAGCTCGACCATATTCAATGGCTCTGCATGACTCAGCCGGGCAAGCAGGGTGAAAAGCGCGGCACAAAGCGGTCGCAGCGTCTGTTTGCCGAGTTGGCCGAAGGGCCGCGGCGAGATGGGCATGGTGTGGAACCGAAATGGCCTGAGCAGGGGATAAGTGAAACAAAAGCTACACAGGTTGCCAGCCCGCTTGGCGTGATTCGGACGATAGGTCTTGACGGTTCAGGCTGACGCCCAACCGTAGAGTGGGGCTGGCCTGCTTGCCAACCCCGGTTACTGGCCAGGCTCCATCACTCTCGATGAGGCAGGAACCAGTTCAGCAGCAACGCGCAGATACCGCCGGTGGCCACCCCGGACTCCAGCACGCTACGCAGGGCCGCGGGCATGTGGGCGAGGAACTCCGGCACCTGGGCCACGCCTAGGCCCAGCGCCAGAGACACGGCGATGATCAACAGGGCGCGCCGGTCCAGCTCGATGCCGGCCAGGATGTTGATGCCGCTGGCGGCGACCGCGCCGAACATCACCATGGCCGCGCCGCCGAGCACGGGTTCCGGCACGGCCTGGATCACCCCTGCGACGGTCGGGAACAGGCCGAGCACGATCAGCATGAGCGCGATCCAGCCACCGATGCGGCGGCTGGCGATGCCGGTGAGCTGAATCACGCCGTTGTTCTGGGCAAAGATCGAGCTTGGGAAGGTGTTGAACACCCCGGCCAGCAGCGAGTTCACGCCGTTGACCAGTACGCCGCCCTTGATCCGCTGCATCCACAGCGGGCCTTCCACTGGCTGCTGGGATACTTTGCTGGTAGCGGTCACGTCACCGATGGCTTCCAGGGAGGTCACCAGGTAGATCACCAGCATGGGGATGAACAGACTCCAGGAAAAACCCAGGCCGAAGTGCAATGGCGTCGGCACCTGGAACAGGGGCGCCTGGTGCATGCCGGTGAAGTCCAGCCGGCCGAGGTAGCCGGCCAAGGCGTAGCCCACCAGCAAGGCGATGACGATGGCGCAACTGCGCATCCACACCAGCGGGATGCGGTTGAGCACCACGATCACCGCCAGCACGACGCCGGAAAGCAGCAGGTTCTCGCCGTTGGCGAAGGTGCCGTTGGCCATGGCGCCGAAGCCACCGCCCATGCTCACCAGGCCGACCTTGATTAGGGTCAGGCCGATCATCAGCACGACGATGCCGGTGACCAGCGGGGTAATGAGCTTCTTCACGAAAGGCAGGATGCGCGAGATCCCGATCTCCACGAAGGAACCGGCGATCACCACGCCGAAGATCGCCGCCATCACGGCTTCCACCGGCGTGCCTTGCTTGACCATGACCGCGCCGCCGGCGATCAGCGGGCCGACGAAGTTGAAGCTGGTGCCTTGGACAATCAGCAACCCGGCCCCTAATGGGCCGAAGCGGCGGCACTGAACGTAGGTGGCGATACCCGAGACGATCAGGCTCAGGGACACGATCAGGTTGGTATCCCGCGGCGACACCCCCAGCGCCTGGCAGATCAGCAGCGCCGGAGTGACGATGGGTACGATGATCGCCAATAGATGCTGGAGCGCGGCAAGGATTGCCACCATGGGGCGTGGCCGATCCTCCAGGCCGTAGATCAGCTCGTCCGCAGGCGAGCCGGGCTTGGAAGGGGAGTGTGCTGGTTGCATGGGAAAGGCCCCGGGCCGGAAAAAGGGCGGATTCTACAGAGGGGTTGGGAGAGTTCTCAAATTCAAAGATCAGTGGCTAGGTTCATAGGGGGCAAGCACCCTGAGCGCGACTCCGTTCAGCTGGTAGGAAATCACCCAGCCGGTAGGGGGGACGGGTAACGGGCGAAGCTCGCGAAAGCTCAACGTCGAGGAGGCTGCTATGACAATGCCTTGGCTGAGCGCTTTCTTCAGTTGTCAGAGCGGGAGCGAGACCGACGAACGATCTACGCGACATGTGATGAGGCGCGAGGTGATATTTTTGGTCATATCGAATGTCTATAACTCCAAGCGGTGATATGGCGGTGCTATGCGGCTGTTTCCGGTAGAGGGTAAGGGACGTTGTCTTCTGAGCTTCGAGACTATGCATGAGCTCCGGGGCGATTAACAACTTCACCATAGGCGGTCTTGAAAACTTTTTTGAAAACAATAACTGGCACAAGATTATATATTTAAGTGGCTGGTTCTGCTAGTAAATAGTTATCCTGCGAACTAATGAATGATATCTTGGCTATTGCTGAATTTACCTGCTGAAGGGGCATGGATTAAATCGTGATAATGGGAGGTAATCACGAATTTTTTGACGGATGAATATTTTTCATATCACTTGCAGTATGGATATAATCAAGTCAATTCGACCGGTTTTTTGCGATTCCGGGCCGTTTTGGGCCTGAAAGAAGGGCCAGGCCCTGTAAAACCGGCCTGCCGAAAAAGCCGTTCAATTCGTCACGTGAGAGAACTTTCGTGAATACACCTTCTGCCGCCCGCAGCGGCCTGCCGAAAACCCGCGACCTGGTGCGCCATTACGCCGGGCAGTTGCTCGAGGCCGGCGCCGAAGTGTCGGTGACCGCCATCCGCGCGCGGATCCTCGAGGAGCACGAGGTGAGCGCTTCGCCGAATGTGGTGGGGACGAGGTGAAGCAGTTCTGGGCGCGCACCGGGCCACTGCTGAATGCGCGGTTGAAACGGCCGGGGATCCCCGAGGCGGTGGGCCAGGCCTTGGATACGGTGTGGGACGTTGCCTTGAACGAGGCGACCCAGGCCTATGCGATTGAGCGCTCGCACTACCAGCAGGTGGCCGAGCAGGCGCAGCGGGAGGCCGCCGAAGCGCGGACGGCGGCGGCGCAGGCGACGGGGCGCTTTGCCGACCAGGAACGGCAAATCGCGTTGCTCACCGAGCAGGTGCAGCGGCTCAATGGGCAGCTGGACCGCGCGCAGTCAGAACACGAGGCCCTGAAGAACGAGCTGGCCGAGCTGACCGCGCAGTATCAAACACAGGACCAGCGCTACCGCGACGCGCTGGACCGCATCGACGGGGCCCATCAGGCCGAGCAGCAGCGGCTCGCCGACACCCATGCGGCGGAACTGGCCCGGCTGCAGGCCGTGCACCAAGAGGAAAACGCTGCGCTGCGCGCCGAGGTCAGCCGCCAGGCCGATATCTTCGAGAGCACCTCCAACCACCTGATGAAGGAAATCAGCCGGATGCGCGACGCCGCCAGGCTGGAGACCGAGCGACTGACCCGGGAGCTCGCGCAGCGTCGCGACATGGTCGATCGGCTACGAGTGCAGCGCTCGGAGGCCAAGGAGGAGAGTGCCGGGTTCCGCGCGCAAGCCGACAGTGCTACGGCGCAGCTGAAGCAGCTGCAGAAAGCACATGAGCGACTGGAGGTTAAGTATGAGGCATTTCTGGCAGCAAAAGCACAAGGACAGAGTTGAACTGGCAAACCCAGCATAATATGTTTGTTTAGCCCTCTTCAAGCCATTCAAAAGACATCGGCTTGTCGGGGCGATGCCTCACCGATTAGCAGGCAATTGGTCTATCATCCGCTTCATCATCTGCACTGGCGCCCCGGAGAGTAAAAATCGCATGCATCCACTGCCGTGACTTCCACCGCATTTAATTAACCCATAGAAGAACCAAGGAAAGAACCATCACAAGGAGTAGTTATGTATGATCAAAGTTTCACGCTAAAGACCGTAAGGCAAGAGTTACGGAAAAGTGACTTCATAAAGTCACCAAGACTTAGATCTATCCCCATAAAAGAGCAAGAGATAGATACTGCAGTTTACAAAGCACAGGTAGAATGGGATATTCCACACTGCTTGACTGAAAGCACTATAAAAGGAAAAAGGATATTTAGCCCAAAAACATTTAGCGACGAATTGCTACTCCGAAAAATAAATAGAAACTTGCAAAAGAATTTTAATCAGTCAGAAATAAGCAGAGATAGCGTAGTCGCAAATCTAAGAGAGCTTCTGAGGGAGGGGATAGACTATCGTATTTATCGTCTCGACATAAAGAGCTTTTATGAATCGGTAGATCACACCTTGATCAAAGACCGCCTCCATACATCCTTACTGACCAGTGTGCAAACCAAAAAGTTTGTCGGATCTATAGTGGAGGCGCACGCACTTCGAGGTCTAACGGGCGTGCCCAGAGGTTTGGCTCTTAGCGCCACATTAGCAGAAATAATTATGGCGGATTTTGACAACCTTATAAAAAACGATAGCCACGTACGCTATTACGGCCGTTACGTAGATGACATTATAATAATAACTGACAAAAAAGAAAGAGCTCATAGATTTATAACATATATTCAAAAATCTTTGCCTAATGGTTTCGAGCTAAACAGGAGCAAGCAAGCTATATGTGAGACAAACGGGGACGTAAAGCCTCACAAAAATGGGACCCCCGCTACTAAGGAGATTGATTTCGAATATTTAGGATACCGCTTTCAAGTGAGATCTCCGATACTCACCAAAATGAAGCCAAGTCAGCATTACAGAGACGTAAAACTAGATATTGCTCACACTAAAGTAAAAAAGACCAAGACAAGAATAGCCAAAGCTCTGCTCGCCTATATCTTAGATAGGGATTTTGACCTCTTGCTATTGAGGCTTAAATTTCTTTGCTCAAACTTTAGCGTCATGGATGCGGATAGAGATAGGAAGCGCATGGCCGGAATCTATTTCAACTATCACCGGATTGACGGCTTAGAGTCAGAAAGTTTAATTGAGCTGGATAGGTATCTTATTAAAATCATTTCGTCTGGGAGGGGGAGGATTTCCAGCGAATTACACTCTTGCACTACCCTTTCTCAGAGGCGGATACTGCTGCGCATTAGTTTTTTACAAGGGTTTTTAAATAAGACATTCTTGCATTTTTCTCAGAGAAAAATTGGGGAATTACAAAGGTGCTGGAAGTATGCCTAATAGTAACAAAATGCGAAAGGTCCGGCGCGGCGATTATGATCGCGTACTTATTACGGAGACAATTCCCTACGAGACACCCATCATGTATTCCAATGATGGATTTTATAAGAATATGAGGATAGAGGATGTATCCCCCATATTCACATTCATAGTACAAACTCTCATTAAGGGAGCTGGCCGAACAAAATATTTTACAATCCCATACACGTATAAGATCAAGAAAAACGCAATTGAATTTAGGGCGTTATCTATCCTGCACCCCATTTCACAATGGGAAATCAAGAACTTCTATAAAACATACGAAAGGCTGATCTGTCACTATACCAGCCAAAGCATTTTTTCAATTCGATCGCCTAAAAGCGTCGCGTCTACATTTTTTTATAAAAATTCATGGGAGAATGTTAGCAAATATAAACGTGGAGGGGTGAGTGAAGCTGAAAATGACGAACTTGTAAAGCACTCTTCTTCCTTCTATGCATATCGCGGATACGACCGGCTATATAAATTCTACAATTCCTCAGACTTTACAAGCCTCGAAAGAAAGTTTTCACATTTCTGGACACTAGATGTATCAAAATGTTTTGATAGCATTTACACCCATTCAATAGCTTGGGCAACTAAAACAAAATCGCATGTGAAAGAAAAGGTCACGGTTAGCTCGACTTTTGGACAAGCTTTTGACGCATTGATGCAACGTTCAAACTACAATGAAACCAATGGAATTCTTATAGGCCCAGAAGTTAGCAGGATTTTCGCAGAGATAATATTCCAAGACATTGACAGGCAGGTAGAGCAAGCTCTTAAAGCAACAGGAAAATCATTCGAAATTGATTATTCTATTCGGCGCTACGTCGACGATATATTTATATTTTCAAAGGATATAGAAACTGCACGACTAGTGTATGAGCTATACACAGACAAATTAAGATATTACAACTTGCACTCCAATACTTCGAAGTCATTAAAGTATGAGAGACCATTCTATTCAGCCAAGTCAAAGGTTATCAAGGAGGTCGATTCATTTGTAAATATATTTATTGAAAAATTCCTCGAAAGTGATGAAGGAAACGCAAGGCTTATTCCGAAAAAAATTCACAGAAGAACCAGGCTAATTCAAAGCTTTATAGACTCGTCTAAAGCCGTGTGCTCGAACAGCGAAACTGGATACGACTCCATTTCTGCATATATAATATCTGCTTTTTTCGAGCGCATCAAAAAAATCATAAACTGCAGTGAATTACAAATAGAAGATTCTGGAGCGAACCATTATGTGGATGCTTTAATAGTCCTTATAGATTTATTGTATTTTTTCTATTCAGTTGCCCCTTCGGTTAGCTCTTCATATAAAATCGCAGCATCTGCAATTCTCGTCAGCAGATTCGCCGAGTCTTACCTCGCTGAATACGAGCACACGATAAAACAGAAATTTTATCAAATGACCATAGAGTTACTGACAGGAGATCTTGCTCGGTTTGAAACATCAATTGATCAATTTGTCTATCTGGAGGCTTTAAACGTGGTACTAGCAATCAGTGAGCTAGGTGAAAACTATTGGCTGCCTCCTTCGCTTCTAGAGAAACTCCTGAGGTCCACTTGCTCATACCATGATTTAATGTCTTGTCTCTTTTACATCAAAGACAACCAAATATACCTTTCTTTGCGTGAAACCATTATAAACGAAATTGATAAACGTTTAAGGAACTTGGGGCAAATTCAAATAGAAGCTGAACAAGCGAGCCTCTGGTTAGATTCAATAGCATGTCCTTTTATTCCTACCAGCCGCAGACTTAAATGGGTCAGACGCCTGTATAAAGAAGCAAACGTTACGGCTCCACCGAGAACAATCATAAACAAGTTTTTAGATGGCGATGAAAACCGGTATTGGTTCACAAATTGGTATGAAATAGATCTTTTAAATTCTCTTGAGCGAAAAGAATTGAAACGAGTCTATTAGCGTGCTAAGATCCCGCATGGAAAATGACCAATATACTCTCCACGGCTTTGCAGCTCGCTCAAAGCCGATTACCTTTTACAAAAGGTGGGATATTCCGTAAAGGAAAGCATTTCATATATTGTTCAAGGAGCGAATGGCTCTGGCCAGGAGCACACACTAACGAGGTGAGGTCATTTTCCACCTCTCAGTCTTTTATATATAACGGGGACAATCTTTCTAGGGGCGGCTAGCTAGTTGAGCTTCGAAAGTGTATTTTGGGTCGGCAGCTACATTTCATGAGTTATCGCCATAGCTGCTTTTTTATAGAATTCCGTTTACCATAACACCCGTTACGCGCATTTTATTAGACTAATGCTTTCTGTCACCCGCCAGGCCAAGCGTCCAAAGCACAGTCGAGCAGCCATTCCTTGAAGCTCTGCGCAGCGACTGAAAGCCCCACCTTTTCCACCTGGACAACGTAGTAAGCCAGAGGGCTGGATTGCGCTTCACCAAAGGGTCTGATTAACCTACCGGCCTGCAAATCGCCTGTGACCAAGCTGCTGCGTCCCAGAGCGATTCCGCTGCCTGCCATCGCCGCTTGTAACCCTGCAGCCGAGTCATTGATACGTAGAACTCGGGCTTGATCTACAGGCGGGTGACCGGCCCGCTCCAACCAGCTATTCCAGGTAGGGAAGGCCGGGGTATTTCGCATCGATAGGTCGTGGATCAGCACATGGTGACCGAGCATCTCCGGACCCGTGGGGGCGAATGGCCCTTTCATCAGTGCCGGGCTGCATACTGGAAAAAACGTATCGTCCATTAAATGGGTGGCAGTCAGTCCTGGCCAGTGACCGTGGCCAAACCGAATACCCAGATCGACCCTGTCTCCGGCCAAATCCACCAGACGTCCTTCAGTGTTGAGGATCAATTCGAACTGCGGATAGATTGTCTGAAAGGCCTCCACTCTCCCTAGCAACCATTTGTCAGCAAAGGCAGGGGGAACGGTCACGCTGATTGAAGCCGGCGCTGCCCCGCGCTTGAGTCCTTCCACTGCTCGGCTCAACAGATCGAAGCCTGCACGCAGCTCTACCAGCGCGTGACTGGCGGCAGTGGTCAATTCCAGACGTGAAGGGCCCCCGCGTGAACGGTAAAACAACTCCTGACCAAAGCTCTCCTCCAGCTGGCGTACCAACTGGCCGACTGCTGCTGGCGTGACGTTGAGCTCTTGGGCTGCACCGACGAAACTCAGGTGACGGGCAGCGGCTTCGAAAGCTCGCAAAGCGTTCAAATGACGCGGGGCTCTCATATTCTCACTCGCATTCAAATGTCTCACGAAAAGCGAATCGACCGGGCATAACGCCGGTCATTACACACTGCATTCCACCGCGGGCGTACCGGCCATGCCGCAGATCAGCCAGCCGCCTTGCAAAACCTGCAGACGTCTGCCCAAGAGGGCGGTGATTACAGCAACTGAGAGAAATACCGCCACAAATGCCAGAAGACTGTTTGGAGCGGTCACCGGTGTTAACTCCATATGATCGACAATTTGAGGATCGGTCAATCGCGGGGGAGCTGACGCTATCGTGCAATCAGGAGCTTGACGCCGAAGCCGATGAGAAATGCTCCAGCGATCCTTTGGAAGAAAAGGGTCAGCGCCTGGTTGGATCTGATGCGCTCGGCAAAAAATCGTATGAGCCCGATGACAATTACCCCATAGAGGAAGGTAAGACTCGAGACCGTAAGCGCCAGCGCAGTAAAAGTGGCAACGCCTCGATGTTCCGAGGGATCGATGAACAGGGGCAGGAAGGCGAGGTAGAAGAGAACCGCCTTGGGGTTACACAGCGTGATGAACAGCGTCTGGCGAAGATAATGGAAGGGCGCAATGTTCACCACGCTGGCCTCTCCGGCCTTGGCCAGCATTAACCGCAACCCTAGATAGCCTAGGTACAGGCCGCCCAGGATTTGAACGCCGTGGAAGGTGGCGGGGTAGGTTTTGAGCAGCGCAGCCACGCCTGCCAACGCAAGCCACATAAGAATCTGGTCGCCGATAATGACCCCGGCTATCGCGGCCAGACCTCCCTTTACGCCTCCTTTGCCGGTCGAGGTAATCAGAGCAAAATTACCCGGGCCGGGCAGGATGAGCAGCAAGATGAAGGACACAACGAAGGTGCCATAGTGCGCAATTCCAAACATGGGCGGTCTCCTGATAAAACCGGTGCTCGTGACAGCTGGGTGGTGTCCTGCGCTGTCACGAGTGCAGTGGAACCTCAGGGGCACGATCTCGCCCCGGTCAGAATTGTGACAGACCACCGTCCACGACGATCTCCTCGCCTGTCATGAAGGACGACTGGTCGCCGGCCAGGAAGAGCACAGCGTTGGCGACTTCGGACGCCTCCCCGAAACGCCCCAACGGCACCGCGGCTTCGATACCTGCAGCCACTTCGTTGAGCTCTGCATCCGAAAGACCAAGCTTTCCGTGGAAAGGCGTGCTGATCGGACCAGGGCTTACAGCGTTAACCCGAATGCCCCGGGGGGCCAGCTCCGCACCCAACGTACGCGCAAGAGATCGAACGGCTGCTTTGCTTGCCGAAAGAATCGACATGCCGGGGGTGCCTACCTGGTTCAAGAATGAGGTGGTCAAGACCACGCTGCTACCTTTGCTCAGCAACGGTGCCGCTTTTTGTACGGTGAGAAAAGTACCGGTGAAATTAAGTGCAAACTGCTCCTCGATCTGGGTTTTGGTAACCGATTCCAGCGGCGCTGCTGTGCCAGCACCAGCATTTGCAAACACGATGTCCAACCGACCGAAACGCTCTTGGACGGTACGGATAACCGGGTCCAGCGCCTCGGGCTGACGCAGATCAGCCGCCATGATCAAGGCATGGTCACCCAGCTCCTCTTGCGCCGATTTGAGACGCTCAGGCGATACGCCTGTAGCAATTACCTGCGCACCCTCGGCAACAAAACGGCGTGCTACTTCCAGGCCGATACCGGAGGTACCACCGGTAACCAGAACCACCTTGCCTTCGAAATTAAGGGATTTAATAGTCATAACATTTCCTCTTCCGGTAGGGTTGGCCGAGCACTCGGCATGGATCAACTATCCAAAATTTCAGCTAGGTCGCCAAACCAGAAGATTTACTGCAGCAGTAAAGAAAAACTATCTCGAAAGTATCTCAGGATTAGTATTGATAAAAAGGGTTATCAAGAGTTTTCGGTTAGCCTGGCGTTTGGGGCGTTTTGAGGAGGGTAGGGGATGGGCGAGCTAGTCGCGCACCAAGATGAAGGCGAACGCCGATTGACGGCGGCCGAGTTTCAGCACCTGGCTACGGTTCCAGCCGCGGTTGAATGGTTTGCCAACATTGATAACCCGCGCACGCGCCGTGCGTACCAAAACGACCTCGAAGACTTTTGTTCCTTTATAGGGCTGGCCACTGCGGAAGATTTTCGCGTGGTGAACCGTGCGCACGTCCTGGCCTGGCGTGCTCAGCTGGAAAAGCGCGGCCTGGCCGGGACCACCATCCGGCGCAAACTCGCCGCACTGGCCAGCCTGTTCGACCATCTACTGAAATGCAATGCTGTCGCCGGCGGCAATCCAGTCCATGGGGTCAAACGGCCCAAGATTGAAAGCAACGAAGGCAAGACTCCAGCGCTGGGCGATCACCAGGCCAAAGCGCTGCTGGAAGCACCGGACGTGGCCACGCTAAAAGGGCTGCGGGATCGAGCCATTCTGGCCGTGCTGCTCTACCACGGCCTTCGCCGGGAAGAGGCGGCCCAGCTGGGCGTAAGCGATATGCTGGAGCGGCGCGGGATCAAGCACCTCCTGATCCACGGCAAAGGCGGCAAGGTGCGTTATCTGCCCCTGCACCCGGTAGCCGCTGACCGCATCCATGATTACCTGGAGCGCTCGGGGCATCACCTGGTCACACCGAAAGGCCCGCTGTTCCTGCCGCTACGCGGCCCTATAGATCGAGGAGGCATTACCGCCGATGGCATCTATAAAGTAGTGGAAGCCTATGCGAAAAAGGCAGGCATCGAGGTCGCGGGCCTGGGCGTGCATGGCCTGCGGGCAACGGCAGCCACCAATGCCCTGGAGCATGAAGCGGACATTGCCAAGGTCCAGGCCTGGCTAGGCCATGCGAACATCAGCACGACCCGAATGTATGATCGGCGGCAGAATAGGCCGGAGGATTCTCCAACCTACAACGTGAAATATTAACAATAGGACGAAAACTGAATGCAACCACAAGTTTTTCAGCATCATCCAGACCTAAAAGCTCTTTTGAATAAATCTGAGAAATGGATGTTTGAATCATATCAACTGGCCGGAACAGGCGGTTTAGATACAGATGATAAAAACTTGGTTGGTAGAGTGCTGTGGCATTTATCAATTGAGCATTTCCAAGCTATCCATATACTTATTGATAATGGTCTATTTGGCTCAGCGTATGCTTTGCTACGGCCTCAGTTCGAGGGCTATGTTCGCGGGACTTGGCTGCACTATTGTGCTTCCCCCGAGCTACAAATTAAATTTACACAGGGGAAAGAACCTCCCAGATTTTCGGAAATGCTAAAAGCAATTAAACTAATAGAAAATTTTCAGGAAGGCGAGCTGACGGAATTTAGCGAACTCATGCTGAAAACGCTTCACGATTATACCCACGGCGGTGCCGGCCAGTTTTGGAATCGTATCAATGACAGCGGCATCGATTCGAATTACGAACAAAAAGACGTAACTCAAATATTAAAGCTATCTTTGCATATATCCTACCTGGCATTTATAGCTCTGGCAGAAACTGCTAATAACGTAAAACTTATGAATTGTCTGAGCAATAAGTATTTGGAAACCTTTGATTACATAGCGCCAGGTGCATGAACCCGTAGTCTTGGAAAAATCCCGGTTGCTTGACCATGACCAAAACCTTCATAAAGTGTACTTATCCTTGATACTACATTGGACTTTTGAATTGTGAATGAGCGTTCATATACCGGGGCTGTTCTTGCTTTGGACTATATGATCGCGCTTGGTTATCTATCGAAACTTTACTTGCAAGGATATCTCGGGCCTCGCCTAGCGACCAAACCGTTGAAAGATCATGCGTCAAATTACGATAGACAGCGCGAAATCCTCTTGGCCTTTTAAGATCGTAAAGAAAATCTGGTAGTTTAACTTTAAAGTTATAAGCGGGAATTTTCGGCAGTGCTTTAAGCGCTGCCACCGTATTGTATACCTGCACAAGCTTGGTTACCGGTACACCTTGTCTTGTCTGCAAACCATATTTTATCCTCATATCGTTTGAGGCTTTTGATATATCTGAAATCAAGGATGCTACACGCTTGTTTGCAACTGCTATTTCGTCTTCGTCAAATGAGCGTCTTACTTCACGCGTTTTTTCCCGAGCCTCAACAAACTCTGGATTATTTCTAATATTGCATGCTGCTTCTACTATGTGGGCTGGATCACCAGTTTCCTTTGCCAGCCATGCAGAGAAAACCGGAAGAGGTGTTGCTGTTGCCGTTGTTTTCCCAGCAGAGTGAATATCTATCAAATCATTGCTAAGCGAAGTAGAGAAGTGCTCAACTATATGCTTAGCATAATCAAACCCATACTGGCATTTTTCACTTAGATAAACTTGTTGGTATGCTTGTCTTATTGGATGAAGAAAAGTATCCGCTTGGAAATCTTTAGCTGCAAGTGAATAAAATACCGAACGATTAGCTAGCCAGGTTAGCGAAGCCACGAAGGCTTTGATTGCATCTGATGCTTCACCAGCAGAAGTACCATCCCCCCATTTAGCACCAGGAACCTTGTATCCTTTTCTTATAGGGTTACCAAATCGATCCAGCAGTTCTATACTACTTTTAGCCCTATTCCCGGAATCAGCAGCATCACCAAGCTCTGAAAAAATGGCAGCCGCAATATTTCCATATTTTTCAAACTCTCTGTTGTCACTCGATAGGTTCTTCAGTGTCAAATGGTAAACACTTGAGCTAATATCCCACGTGCATATGATATGCGTCTGAAGTAGCTCAATCAGCTTTCTAAAATCGTCATTAACAAACTTCCCTCCGCGTAGCTTAGGTTGCAATTCGTCAGATATTCTTTTGGCCTCATTTTCGATTACATCTAAGCCAAACGATTTTTTATCAAGGAAAGATATGTTGCTAAAGTAAGAGAGCCTGTTATTTCTATGCTCCGGTATGTAATCGTCCACCGCAACAATTCTGTCATAGAACAAAATCGACTGTATATAGTTTTCGAAAGCCACAATATCTGTATCAACCGAATCCTTTGATTTTGTAAGAATTTGACCTTCAATTCTTTGAACCGCAGTCAAAGTAGCATTGTCAATCAATGCGTATGTCAATTTAATCCCTCAATCCTATATTCTGAGAATTTTAAAGATGATTACTATTCTGAAACATATACATATCATTTGACATGCTTAGCATGAAAAATGGAAGCCATTGAGTGTGATGCTTTTTCAAAGCCGGAGCTAGTATGATAGCCCATTTGTCTCTTCACTCATCTGTCCTCACGTTAGTGCGCCCTTACCGTCCATAATTGGTCAATTTTCGTCGTGTAGCTCTGGCTCATGAACTCACGACGCATGCCCCAGTCTAGCTCTTTCGGTACTGTAGCAGCCCGCAACGTGCTCCGCCCCCAGCGGGCATTGATGTTGTCCAGGGTTTCCATCAGCTGCTGGCATTTTTTCGGCTGTGTCACAGCAAACAGGTCGTCTGTGTATTCACCAGGTTGCCGCAGGTCCAGCAACATCACTTCAGCCTTGCTGTAGCGGTAGCCTGGCCGGTAGATCCGCTCCACAGCCTGGGTGGCCGCGTTGATCATCAGCAACGTGTCGTGGGTAGGGTAGGGCAGTTCGACCATAACGCCGTTCGCATACTTGGCCTCGTCCGGGCTGAAGATGCCCGTGCGCACGCTGACGCGCATTTTCTTACACATCGAACCCTGGGCGCGCAGCTTCTCCGTTGCTCGGGCGGTATAGGTGGCCACCGCTTCCTTGATCGGCGCTAGCTCGGTCAGCCGCTTGCCGAACATCCGGCTGCAACAGATTTCCTGCTTGGGTAGGTCCGGGTCCTCGAGCTCCAGGCACGACACGCCGGCGAGCTCTCGGGCGGTGCGCTCCAGGACCACACTGAATTTAGCGCGCAGGGTCGCCGGATTGGCGTTGGCCAGGTCCATGGCCGACTGAATACCCATGGCCTGCAAATGCGCGGTCAGGCGCCGGCCAACTCCTCAGACCTCGGACACGGCAGTGTTGCGCAGTACCCAGTCACGCTTGAACGGGTCGCAAATGTCTACGACGCCTCCGGTGTGCTGCTGCAAGCGCTTGGCGGTGTGGTTGGCCAGCTTGGCCAGGGTCTTGGTCCGGGCGATCCCGACACCGACTGGGATGCCGGTGCATTTCATCACCCGTTGCCGGATCGAACGGCCAAAGGCTCCTCCCGGACCTGGCCCAGGCGTCCTCATAATCCCCGTCCAGTCGTTCAAGCGAGGCCGACTTGGCGCGCTGCGCGAGTGGGTTGTTGATCGCCCGCCGCAAGCGCAGGACGTATCGTTTCCCCGGAAGTGGTGTAGCTGTTAGGAACGGGAGCGAAGCTCCCGATTGCGGCGTAGCGCTCATGTGCCGCCAGAACTGTATGTCTGGCGGCATTGGCGTTTCATCTGGCCGCTATTGAGGCGGTGCCGAAGCCCTCACCACTTGTAATTGACACTCGCCAGCACGTTACGGCGGTCGCCGTAGTAGCAGTAGAACCCGTCGCAGGTGGAGAGGTATTCCTTGTCGAACAGGTTATTGGCGTTGACCGAGACGCTGGCGCCCTTGAGGCTGGCGTTGAGCTTGCCCAGGTCATAGTGCACGGCGGCATCGTAAAGGGTGTAGTCGCTGGTATGGCCGTCGGATCCATCCCGGACATAAGCCAGGCTGCCAATGGCCACGTTGTCCGTGGCGCCTACGTAGCGCACGCCGAAGCCCAGGCCGAAGCCATCCAACAAGCCCTGGTGCCAGGTGTAGTCAGCCCAGGCCGACGCCTGGTTTTCCGGAGTCAGCGGCAATGGGCGGTTCTTGTCCAAGGTGTTGGTGGTCTTGGTCATCTTGCTGTTGGCGTAGGTGTAGGAGGCCGTCAGCTTGAGGTTTTCATTCACATTGCCAGTGGCTTCCAGCTCGAAGCCACGCACCTTGACTTCGCCCACGGGTGCGCTGATGCCGTTGTTGCTGGTGACCACGATGTTTTCCCGGGTCAGGTCGTAGGCCGCCGCGGTGAACAGCATGTCGCTGCCAGGCGGCTGGTACTTCACCCCGACTTCGTATTGCTTGCCGGTGCTGGGCTTGTAGGCCGCGCCAGCCGCGCCGCCGGCTTCAGGCTGGAAAGACTCGGCATAGGAGAGGTAAGGCGTGATGCCGTTGTCGAACACATAGCTTAAGGCTGCGTTGCCGGTGAAGGCATTGTCTCGACGGGTGTCCTTGGCATTGCCAGCGTTATAGAACACCGAATCGACCCGGGAGAAATCCTCACGTCCACCCAGGGTCAGGCGCCAGTTGTCCAGGGCGATCTGGTCCTGCAGGTACACGCCCACGTCATCGGTTTTCTGGTTGTAATCGTTGTAGGCGGTGTAAACCACATTGCTGAAGTCCTGCCCGTAGACCGGGCGGATGATATTGCTGGTAGGAGCATTGCCATACAGCCACTGGTAGTTATGGTTGATGTGCTGATAGTCCAGCCCCAGCAGCAAGGTATGGTCCAGGTTCGCCGTGCTGAAGTTGCCTTGCAGGTGGTTGTCCACCGCGAACTGGCTGATGTCCTCGTTGACCACGTTGGCGCCTCGGGCCACGGTGCCGTCGTCCTGCACCGCGCCGTAATAACCGCCGGCGGTAATGCTCTGGAACGACAGGTCGCTCTTGGTGTAGCGCAGGTTCTGGCGGAACTGCCAGGTATCATTGAAGCGGTGTTCGAAGGCATAGCCCAGGGCGTAATAGGTCTTGTCGTAGAACTCCCAGTCCGGGTCCCCGAGGTTTTCATGGTACTTGACCGTGCCCGCCGCGCTGGCCAGCTTGGTGCCCTGCAGCGGGAGGAACTGGCTGGTGATGCCGGTATCATCCCTGGTGAACTGGCTAAGGAAGGTCAGCCGGGTGTCCGGGTCGATGTTCCAGGTCAGGCTGGGCGCCAAGTTGTAGCGCTTGTCTTCGATGTGGTCTACCGAGGTATTGGCATCACGCACCACGCCGCTGATCCGGTAGAGGAAGGTCCCTTGCTCGTCGAGCGGGCCGGTACTGTCGAAGCTGACCTGCTTGCGTTCGTAGCTGCCCACCTGCACCTGCACTTCATGGCTGGGGCCTTCCTCAGGTCGCCGGCTGACCATGTCCAGCAATCCGCCGGGTGGGGTCTGCCCATACACGGAGGAGGCGGGGCCGCGCAGCAATGCGACGCGCTCCAGGTCCCAGGTCTCGGCCTTGGGCATCACATAGGCCCCCTTGGGGAGGGGCAGGCCATCGAGGAACTGGGTCGGTTCGAAGCCACGGACTTTCAGCCAGTCAGCCCGAGAGTCGCTGCCATAGCTGCTGGCGATCACCCCAGGCATGTAGCGTACGGCATCGTCCAGGTTCTGCACGGCGCGGTCTGCCATCTGCGCGCGGGTGGCCACGGAGATCGAGCGCGGTACTTCTGCCAGGGCGGTGTCGGTCTTGGTCCCGGCCGCCGTGCGGTTGGCCCGGTAGCCGGACACCGCGCCCCAGGCGCTTTCACTGTCTGCCCTGGAGTTGACCTCGATGGCCGGCAGCGCCAGGGTACCTTCGGGGACCTGAGCCAAGGTATAGGTGCCACTGCCGCTCTGCTGGAGTTGCAGCCCGGTGCCGCTAAGCGCGGCGTCGAGGGCGCCGGTGCCGCTGTATTGGCCGTTCACGGGGGCGGACGTCTTGCCTGCCACCAGTGATGGGCTTACCGCCAGAGTAAGGCCCGCCTGGCTGGCGATCTGGTTGAGCGCGGCGGCCAGGGGAGAGGCAGGCACCTGATAAGTGTGCAAGGCGCTGGCCTGGTCGGCGGCAACCGCCGGGTTGACGGTTGGCGCGAGGGCCATGGCGATGGCGACAGCCACGAGGCTGGGGCGAAGCAGGGCATTGAAGGGGCGGAACATGCGGGCTCTCCGGGAGGAAACGAGGCGTGGTTGCCTGAAAGCCGCATGAGCGCGAAAAAGTGATAGGGCTTGTGAAATATTTTTTTACGCTTGACCGGGCATTAGCCCTCCCGAGGGCCGATCCGCGTCCACCAGGGGCTGTGCTGCGTGAGGGTGATCGGCAGGATAGGCAGCATCGCGCGCAATGCCCGGTCCGTGTCGGTGAGCGGGAAGCTGCCGGTGATGCGCAGGTCGGCGACCTCTGGGGTCACGCTCAGGTAGCCGGGGCGGTAGCGATCAAGTTCGTTGACCAGATCGGCGAGCCGGGTGTTGTCAGCCACCAGCATGCCGTGGGTCCAGGCGTCGGCGCTGGAAGGAAGGGCGCTGACGCTGGTGATACCTTCGCTGTTCATCAGCAGTTGTTGGCCGTGTGACACGACGCGCTCATCCGTGGCTTGCCGGGGCTTGGCCGCCACCGACGCCTGTAGCACGCCCAGCAAGGTTCCCTGGGTAAGGCTTCGCACCATGAAGCGGGTACCCAGCGGGCGTAGCGTACCGTCGCGGGTTTGCACGATGAAGGGACGCGACTCGCCGGGTCGGTGCCCGGTGTCCACGAGGATTTCCCCCTCGCGCAACAGGATCAACCGCTGCCGGGTGTCGAAGCGGATGTCGATGGCGCTGTGGGTATTGAGGTTGATGCGGGTACCGTCCGCCAGTTGAACCAGGCGCTGCTCACCGGTCTGGGTGCGTTCGTCGGCCAGCCAATAGTCCACCGGCAACACTTGCCGGCCAACCACGGCCAGGCCGATGGCCATGGCCACGCCCGCCAGGCCCCGGCCCAAGGTGCGCAGCTGGCGGCGCAGCCCGTCTCGCGGCGTGCGCAGCGCCGCGCGCGCCGGTACGGATGTGGCACTGATCCGCAAGTCGATGAGGTTGAGGCGATGCCAGGCCCGCGCATGTTCTTCATCGGCAGCCAGCCAGCGTTCGAATTCACGCCGCGCCTGCTCGTTGCCCTTGTCTTCGAGGGTAAGCTGCCAGGCAATGGCATCGTCCAGCGCCCGGGAGGAAACCGAAGGGTTCAAGCAGGCTCACCATAGAGGGCCACGTAGCATTGACGCATGCCTTGGGCCAGGTACTGGCGCACCCGCGGCACCGAGACACCCAGGCGCTCGGCGATTTCGGCGTGGCCCAGGCCATCGAGGCGGCTGTGCAGGAAGGCGGCGCGCGCCTTGGCGGAAAGCTTGCCTAGCAGGCGGTCGATCAATTGCAGCTCCTGGAGTATCAACTGCCGCTGTTCCGGCGATGGCTGTTCGCTTTCAGGCATGTCCTTCAATGCGTCCAGGTAGGCCCGTTCCAGGGCCGCCCGGCGGAAATGATCGAACAACAAGCCCTTGGCCACCGTCAGCAGAAATGCCCGAGGCTCGCGCGGTGGGGCCAGGCGTTCACGGCCGAGCAACCGTACGAAGGTATCCTGGCTGAGGTCTTCGGCCCGGTGGTGGCAGGCAATATTACGCCGCAACCAGGTCAATAGCCATGCGCGATGATCACGGTACAGCGCTCCAACGAGCTCGCCGTTTGGGCTGTGGACAGAAGGCAAGGGAATACCCCGAGAGGGCGAATAACGAGAATTATTCGCGATTGTGGCAGAGTCATATCACTGCCGCAATCACCCGGACAGGCTTACCCGATGCGCTGCTCTTTTCTGTGCTCAAGCCTCGAGGAAGTCACGTAGGCACTGCCTCATGGCGTCCAGCGCGAAGGGCTTGGTGAGGATCCGGGCGTTGTGCCCGAGCCGCTCGGGCAAGGTACTGGCCTGGTCCGTATAGCCGGTGATGAACAGTACCTTCAGGCCCTTGCGTTGGTCCTGGCACCGCGAAACCATGTCCAGCCCGTTGCAGCCTCCAGGCAAGCCGATGTCGGTGATCAGCAGGTCGATAGGCACGTCCGACTCCAGGATGCGGGTACCGGCCACGCTATCGCTGGCCTCGATGACGGCGTAGCCCAGGTCCTGGACCACTTCGGTCAGAAGCATTCGGGCCGCGGCGTCGTCTTCCACGATCAGCACGGTCATGTCCTTGCGGCTTGTCAGCAGCGGGCACAGTGTCGCGCTCACGGCCTCGGCGGAGGGCAGTTGGCCTTCGTAGCGCGGCAGATAAAGGGAGACTCGGGTTCCGCGTCCCACTTCGGAGGCGATCTGGACCTGACCTCCGGACTGCCGGGCGAAGCCGTACACCATGGACAGTCCCAGGCCCGTGCCTTCCCCCAAGGGCTTGGTGGTAAAGAAAGGTTCGAATACCTTCTGCAGCAGTTCAGCGCTCATGCCCAGCCCGGTGTCTTTCACGCTGATACGCAGATACTCGGCCGCGGGCAGGTCCAATTGCCTGGCCTGGCCCTCGTCGACCGTCTCGTTGGCCGCTTCCAGCGTAATCCGCCCGCCATTGGGCATTGCGTCCCGGGCATTGATGCACAGGTTCAGCAGCGCGTTCTCGAGCTGGCCGGGGTCGATCAAGGCAGGCCATAGCCCTGAAGCATTGCGGGTTTGCAGCTCTACACTCGGGCCGACGGCGCGGCGCACCAACTCCTCCATCTCGATGATGAGGGCATTGACGTCCGTAGGCTTGGGGGCCAATACCTGCCGCCGGGAAAAGGCCAGCAGCCGATGGGTGAGGGAGGTACCGCGCTGCACCGCGCCCAGGGCCACGGTAAGGTAGCGCTCCAGTTCGTCGAAGCGGCCTTGCTCCATCCGCGCGCGCATCATTTCCAGGCAGCCGGAGATGCCTCCCAACAGGTTGTTGAAATCGTGGGCGATGCCGCCCGTGAGCTGGCCTACTGCTTCCATTTTCTGGGATTGCCGCAAGGCTTCCTGGGCCTGCTCCCGCTCCTGGATCACCTCACGTACCCGCTGTTCCAGGTTGGTATTGAGTTCCAGCACCGCCGCTTCAGCATTCTTGCGGTCCGTCACGTCGATTGAGGAGCCGATCAGGCCGATCACCTGGCCGGCATCGTCGAACAGCGGGGCCTTGGTCGACAACCAGACGCTGACCGTGCCATCAGGCAGGCTGACCTGTTCCTCGATGGTTTCGCCTACCCCGGCGTTCATGATGCGCTGGTCCGTCTCGGTGATGATCCGTGCCTGCTCCGCGTTCTGCAGAAACTCCTTGTCGGTTTTGCCCAGGTATTCTTCCGGCGGTTTGCCGATCAGCGCCGTGGTGCCACGATTGGCCACCAGCATGCGACCTTGACGGTCCTTGGCGTAGACCACGCCGGGAACGGCCTCGGTGAACATACGCAACAGCGCGTTGGCCCGGTCGCGTTCCGTTTCAGCGGCTCGCCTGGCGTCAATGTCCAGCAGGATGCCCGGAAAGCGGACCGGGGTACCGTTGTCGTCCGTCTCCACCCGGCCGGACGCCTCGATCCAGCGGTATTGACCATCGGTGCCGCGGATGCGGTATTCGCATCGGTACAGCCCACGGCTATCCAGGGCCTGCTCGATGGTCTGGAACACTCGAGGCAAGTCTTCGGGATGAATGGAGCGGGTCGTCTGGTCCAATGCCAGCCCGGCCTGGCACAGTTCGGCCGGTATGCCGAAGGAGCGGGAAAAGCGTTCGTCGGCGGTGACCCGGTCGGCCTGGATATCCCAGATCCAGGTGCCGATGATGGCCCCGGCGTCCAAGGCCAGGCGTAGCCTGTCGAAGGCCTCGTTGGTCAATGCGGTCGCCTTGTCTTCAGCGGGCCCCAGGGGCGGGAAACTGCTCATTTACCGTTATCCAGGCGTAAGAAAAGTCCAGCGGAGCTTGCACGGAAACTGGCACAGTGCCGCTGGCCAGGTTCCGACGAGCCGGTGCGCTGGAAGGTACAGGCTGCGGCGGGGTGCGTATAGATACCGTTTAGCAGCTTTCCACGGGTTTTGGGAAGCGGCGGCTTGCCTTCAGCCCACCACCGTCAACGGCGGGTAAGCCTGGTTGCGCCCGGCGCGCTTGGCCTGATACAGCGCCTCGTCGGCGCTGCGCAGGAGCAGGGAGCCGGCGTTGTCCGTAATCGGCATCACCGCCGCCACACCGATGCTCAGAGTAACGCGACCCACGTCCGAGCCGGCATGGGCAATGGCCAAGCCGGCCACCGCTGTCCGGATAGTGGCCGCCATCTGGCAGGCGCCGTCGAGATCGGTGTCTGGCAACAAGGCCACGAATTCCTCGCCGCCGTAGCGGAAGGCAGCGTCCGCCGGCCGTTTCAGGCAGGAGGCAATGGCCTGGGCGACGTCCCTGAGGCAGAGGTCACCGGCCTGATGTCCGTAATGGTCGTTATATTTCTTGAAGTGATCGATGTCCATCATCAGCACTGCCACGGCGGTGCGCTGGCGCCGCGCCCTGGCGGTTTCCCGGTATAGGAGCGCATCCAGCTGGCGTCGGTTGGGCAGGCCGGTCAGAGCATCTTCCATGGCCAACCGCTCGAGCACGGCCTGGGTTTCCCTCAGTTCCTGCTCGATGCTGATGCCGAAGCGCAGCTGTCGCAGCAAGGCACAGCTCAGGAAAAGAATCACCGATACAATGGCCAGTACAAAAAGGGCGGAGCGGAACACCTCTTCCCGCCAGGGTTTGAGAATGGACTCCACCGATAGCCCCGCCTGGACCACCAGCGAGTAACGTTCCAGTTGCCGGTAGCTGTTGATGCGCTCCACGCCATCGACGATGGAAGTGACGCGAGCGGTACCGATAGGCGCGTACGGCAGGTATTTGGTGTAGATCTCGCCCTTGGCCAGGCTGGAGCCGATGACTTGCTCATTGAAGGGCCGGCGGGCCAGCACGGTACCGTCGCGCAGGGCGACGACGAAAATGCCGTTGTGGTCCAGGTGGAAACCGGCATAGAAATCGTTGAAATACTCGACGAAGATCGTAACCAGGAACACCCCCGCGAAGCTGCCGTCAGGATTGTTCAGCCGGCGGGAAAGGGGTATCACCCAATCGCCGGTGCTGCGGCTGCGTACGGCTGGCCCCAGGTGCATGCCAGTGTCGTCAGGATGCTGGCGATGCCAGGCAAAATACTCTCGGTCAGCATTGTTCAAGTTGGCCGGGTAGTTGTCCTTGTCGGTAAGCAGCCAGTCGCCATTCTGGTCGTAGACGAACACCCCGTGGATCTGCCGCATCACCGCGCGCTGGTTTTTGAATATCTTGCGCAGGCGTTCTTTGTTGGCTCCGGCGATACCGTCGTGCTGCACCCGCTCGACCATCCCGGCGGAAAAGGCGTCCAGTTCCTTGATAGCATCATCGGCGTGCTGCGCAGCGGCTCGTGCCAGGTTGGCCGAGTTGATCTCGCCGCGATGCAGGTGTTCGAAATAGCCCTGGGTATTCTCTACCACGGCCATGCCCACGATGGCAGCGATCACCAGCACCACCAATAGCGAAGCGAGGCGGTGGATGAACTGATACTGGATCCTGGGCTTGTTGGTCGGGTTGGCCATGGCAGGCTTCAAATGGAAAAAAGTATTCCAGGCCATCGACCGCGGCGGGGGATTCTTGAGGCGTCATGGAAGGTGAAAAGCGGGTGCACGGCGTATTTTGCCTGCGTCTGGCTTAATGTCGGGCGTACCAGACCGTTCAATCGGAACCTTGCAGGAAGCTTAGTGCCGACGCTATCGCCAAGTCACTCCTTAATATCCTTCGATGGCCGACTTCATGAATCTCGCAAAGCCTCCCCGCCTCCCAGCGCGCCAAGAGCGCATGAGCATCGGCGATCGGGATTTCCTTGTCTTCTGGATCATGCAGAAGCAGGGCGGGGTGGTCGAATCCCACGCTGAGCGCGTCCAGCTCCATGCTGTCCAGAGGGGCCTGGGCCTTGGCTTCGAAAGCGGCCTTCAGGCCAGCCAGGTCTTCAACGGACAAGCCGGCGAGCGCGGCGGCGCTCTCGATCACTCCGACCAGCGACGCGGGCCCGGCGATGTGGACACTAGTGGTGGCCCGTAATCCATGGGCAAAGGCATAGAGGCTTGCGGCAGACCCCATGGAATGGCCGATCACGCTGTGCAGCGGGCCCAGCTGACGGCCTATCTCAAGCACGGCCCGCCCGGCCTGGACCACGGTGGTCGAATGGCCGCCTGAACGGCCATGGGCGGGAAGGTCCATGGCGGTGACCCGGTAGCCAGCCTGCAGCAAGGCATCGATCCAGCGATGCCAATGCCCGCTTTGGCTTTCCCAGCCATGGACGAGCAGTACCTGAGGGCCGCTAGCGTCCCATTGGTAAGTCATCAAATGGCTGCCTTCGAAAGCGCGCGCCAGAGGCCGCGCGCGCTCCAGCACTGGAGCGGCCGGCTCCTCTGTAGGCGCAGACCTGGGCAAGGTCAAGGCGCGAAACACCGAGTGCCACGGCTCATCGGCGGGCCAACTGGCCTTTTCCGGGCTCTGGAAGCAAGTTTCAGCCATTAATGAACCCCTACACATGGAATGAAGCCAGGGCGCCTGAAACCGCACTGAAACTGGCCTGGGTCGAATCATTGTATTACGGATGTAATTCAAAGCAAGCGCCCAGCGCATCCCTTTGCCGTGTCCGGCTTGAGCGGTAGCCAAGCGCCCATTTCTTGCCACAAAGGAGCTCAATCGGCCTGCGCCTGCTGTAGGGTGCCCAAGGCATCCGGCGTTCCGCCGAGAATCACCAGGTAGCGCCGCAAGGCTGGGGCCTCGTTCTGGACGATCTGGCGTAGCGGCCCGACGGCATTGACAATGGCCGACCCCGCCGGATTGGTCACGAATCCGGCGAGAGGCAGCACCGCACCGCTGCCGTCGGGCTGATCAGCCAGCGCCAGGGTATACGGCTGTTTAGGCGCCAGGCCGGTCACCGCGGCTTGAAGCACCTGGGTCAAGCCCTGGCTGAACAGAGTGACACTGGTCGCTGGCTGCGATGCGCCAGCAGCCTTTAGGGCCAGGTGGCTAGCTTGCCCGGCAATCCCAAGGGGTTTCAGGTTGGCGGTGCCGTCGCCCTCGGCCACCGCCTGCGGTACATAGGCCACCGCCTGGGGCGCCTGGCCGATCGGAACAGTGGCGATCACGGCATTGGTCAGCGTGTCGATCACGGCGAAGGCATCGGCGTTCTCCAGGCCCACATATACTCGGCTGCCGTCACCGGAAGGCCATATGCCATGAGGCAGCTTGCCTACCGCGATGGTGGCGACCTGCTCGAAGGTGTCAGTGCGGTAGACCTTCACTTCATTGGTGCCGCCTACGGTAATGTATGCGAACAGGCCATGTGCGTTATGCACCAGGTTCACATGGTTGGCGATAGGCCCGACGTCCAGGGTTTTCAGCAGCTTGAACGGTGGAGTTGCCTCGAACACCTGCGCCTTGCCCACGTCCTTGAGGGTGAACCAGACCTGTTTGCCGTCCGGGGACGCCGCGATGTTGGGGCAGAAAGGGCTGGCCTGCGGCACATGCCCGACAACCTTGTGGGTGGCTACCGAGACCACCACGGTCTCGGGGTTGAAGGAAGAGCAGATGTAGCCGTACTGGCCATCGGGCGAGAAGATCTGCATGCCTGGGCCGCCTGGGGTCTTGATCCGCAGCTTCTCGGCAAAGGTAGCGGCATCGATCACCGACACATAATCCTCACCTCGCACGGTGACCCACACTTCCTTGCCGTCGGGTGTGTAGAAGGCTTCATGGGGTGCGCGGCCAACGTAGGTCTTGTGCCTGATGGTATTGCTCTGGGTGTCGATGAAGGACACCGAGTTGGTACCGATGGAGACCACGGCCAGGGTCTTGTGGTCCGGGGAGAAACCCATGCCGTGTACCAGCACTTCGCCCTTGTACAGTGGGCTGAGGTTACCCGGCTGCGGGTCGCCCAGGGGAATGATACCCAGCAGGCGGTTGTCGACCGGATCCGTTACCGACACCGTGTTGGAGAACTGTTCAGCAGCGTAGACCCGGTCTTGATGGGTAATGGGAATATCGGGCGCTGAAAGCTTGCCCGGGATTTGCCCGGCCCAGCCGGCTACGGATGCGCCCAGGGTAGCCAAGGCCAGCGCTACCCTTGCCACGTAAGTGCTCTTCATGGGATTTCCTCGATACATAGGGAAGTGTCAGTCGCGCGATTCCTGGATCTGCGTCGGTACCTCGGTGGACGGCGGCAGCGGTTGGCCCAAGGCAAGACGCATGGCGGCGATCTCCTGTTGCTGGTCCACGATGATTTCCTGGGCGATGCGCTTGAGCTGTTCGTCGTGACCGTACTTGAGCATGGCCACCGCCATGTCGATCGCGCCCTGATGATGCGCGGTCATGGCCTGGACAAAGTCCTGGTCAACCTTGCCCGTGGAAGGCGCTTCCATGCCTTGCATCATCCTGTCCATGGCCGCGGCGTTGTCATGGGTGTAAGCCGCGAGGGAGGCGGACGAGGCGGCCTCCGCCGCTGGCGCCGGGCGGTGCCGGGCGGCCATGCCGGTATCGGCCAGGACGGGGCCCAACCAGGCCATGGTGATCGCCAAGACCAGTGTTCGCACCTTGGGTGAAGCGTAACCTTTGCTCGCCATTGTGAAAGATCCTAAAGCGTGGGCACCTGAGGCAGACGCGTTGCAGCGGCGCTTATTCCCGGTCAGCCAGGAAGTGGCGCGGGGCTAGGGTCTGCGACTAGTGGCGAGGCCCAGGACCGCTCGCGTCCTCGAGCGCCTGGCCTGGCCTTTCGCAAGTTCGCCAGAACAGGCGCCTGGCGGTCAGTGATGCGGCCTCTCGAAGAGCCCGCATCCCGTCAGTTGAGGTGCGCTCGGAGTTCCGCTCCCGCTTGACGCATGGCAGCCTGGACCTCGGGCACCCGCGCCAGCGGGTTGAGCAGGCCGTAGTCATGGATCATGCCGTTGTAGCGCACGGCGGTGACCGGTACCCCCGCCGCGTCGAGTTTCCGAGCGTAGGCTTCTCCTTCGTCACGCAGTACATCCAGGCCCGCGGTTTGTACGAGCGCAGGGGGCAGGCCCTTGAGCTGCTCGGTGCCGGCTCTGAGGGGGGAGGCGTATACCTGCGCCCGCTCGGCCGGATTGGTGGTGTAGTTGTCCCAGAACCAGGTCATCATGTTTCGGGTAAGGAAGTGGCCTTCGGCGTATTGCTTGTAGGAATCGGTATCGAAACTGGCGTCGGTGACGGGCCACAGCAGGAGTTGGAAGCGGAGCCTGGGTGCTGCCTTTTCCTTTGCCATCAGGCTGACTACAGCGGCCATGTTGCCGCCAACGCTGTTCCCCGCCACAGCGAGCCTTTGACCATCGACATTGATCTCCTGGCCATGTTCGGCCACCCATTGAGTGGCCGCGTACGCCTGGTTGATGGCCGTGGGGTAATGCGCTTCAGGCGAGGGGGTGTAGTCCACGTACACGGCTACGGCGCCAGAGGCTACCACCAGGTCACGGATCAGACGCGCATGGGTGGGGTAATCGCCCAGCACCCAACCGCCGCCGTGGAAAAACATGAAGGCCGGCAGTTCTCCCTTGGCCTTTTCCGGTCGCACCACCGTCAGCTTGAGAGGGTTGCCCTCGACAGAGATGGTCCTGTGGCTCACTTCGATACCTGACATATCGACCTGGACCGACGTCTGGGCTGCCGCCAATACCGCACGCGCCTCGCGTGGGCTCAGTTGCTCCAAGGGCTTGCCGCCCCCAGCGGCGAGGGCATCGAGGAACGCCTGGGTCTGATGTTCAGGCATGGGGCTGCTTGCCATGGCAGAGCCTACGGAGAGCGCGATCATCGTTGGCACCGCCTTGATTACTGTGGTCATCTTCATTCCTTGCAGGTGATGTAGAGGTGTCATGAACGCTGGACGTACCCGGCGCTCACACCAGTCGCGAGCCGCCGTCCACATTGAGGGTGGCGCCATTCATGAAGCCATTGCTCATCAGGAACACCACTCCCGCGCCCACTTCTTCGGGGCGGGCGAGGCGATGCAGCGGTAGCTTCTGTTCGAGGGCGGCGACATAGCCGTCCCGGTCTTTGCCCAAGGTCTTGACCAGAATCGGGGTATTGGTCGGGCCGGGGGAAAGCGCATTGACCCTGATGGGCGCCAATTCCAAGGCCAGGCCCCGAGCCAGGGCCTCCATGGCCGCCGAGGCCGCCGCCAGTACCGAGGTTCCAAACGCGTTGGGCCTGTCAGCCAGGGCACCGGAGATCAAAGTCACCGAGCCCTCGGTGGACAGGCGGTTGCCAAGCGCCCTGAGGGCATGGATAGCGCCCCAGACGCGTTCATCGAACGCACGTTGCAGATGGGCAAGGTCCGCTTCGAGGGTTTTACCAGCGACGAAGGTGCCTGCCAAAAGCACCAGGTGATCGACCCGCTCCAACTCTTCCAAAGCAGCGTGCACCGACTCGCTTTTGGTGATGTCAGCCGCGCGCCAACCTGCAAAGCCCTGCTCGGCGGCAACCTGTTCAGCCCGGGCCGCTTCATAACCGACGACAATGACCTGGCCGCCGGCCTGTTTTGCCTGGATCGCCGCGGCCAGGCCAATGCCGGAAGTTCCACCAACGATAACTATTGTCTTGCCTTCCAATGTATGCTCGATATTAGATATTGATGTAATGTTCATGGTTTTCCTCATTATTGTGGCGGGATGAACGAGCGTGCTCTGTATGGAATTCATGTGACTAATGTTCAGGCGGGTCGCGCAGCCATTCGTTAACGGCTATCGCGAAAGTGTCCACGTCGGCGCCGGACCCGGTAATGATCCACTTCAGGGCTACAACGTCTTCGGGAACGAAGATCACACCAAAGCCCTTGAGACGCGGATGCAAATAGTCGGCATCTTTGGTTGCCGCCTTCTTGCCCAGCAATAACCCGGCGCGCGCAAGTGCCAGGTTCCCCAGGCCTATGCCTGATATAAGTTTGCGGGCCGCATCGAATGTTTGAAGGGTGGCGATGACATCAGCGTTTTCACCTAAAAGGTCTATGCTTCCGTTACCGTCCATGACCGCGACCGCGTCGAAGCAATGGCTGTCCAGGGCGCTCAATTGCTCGATACTGCTCGTTTCACCGCTCGCGGTAGCCTCCAGGCAAGGGCCTACGGAATAGACGCTTAGTTTCAGTTCTTCCCGCCATATCCGCATGCAGGACGATAGCGTGGCGGCGTTCAATCGCCGTGGCGGTATGATGATCGCCAGATTCTTCATAAATATGTCCTGGCCGCGTCGCCTGTTTCGGGCAGCGCTGATGAAAGAAGTAAATCCCGCCATTCATTGCCTGCAGGGTTTGAAACAGCATTGACGAGTACTTGCAGCAGATACAGCCCGCACGGGAATTAGCACCTGAACAGCAGCGATTTAAATGGCCCGAAGCCGCGCAGGCAGCGGCCTGAAGGTATTTACGCTCCATTTGTTCAGCTCTTGCGCTCTGCGGGTGCTTTTCTTCATCCAAGGATGGAAATAGGATCTGCGCTGGATGAGCATCGATGTGTAGGCCTGCCAGGCTAGTCGATGCTCAAGCCCACAACGCGTTGCGAAGAAAAGCCAAAGGCGTTACGTGAGGTAATATATGAACAGGGCAGTGAACAGCATCGGGCAGCACGCCAGTTATAGTCAGATAGACGTTCGCTTTCGTACCGAGCCGCCGTTAGTGTGCGAGGAAGTGAAGGGTATTCTTGAGCAGCTGGCATCGATGCCAGGATGTTCGGACTATGCGCTTACATCTATCGCTCATGGCGCTTTCCATTGGTCCGCGCTCGGCCTCTGGACCGACGAAGAAGCGCGCGCGCGCCATTATGCTAGCGAGGCGCTACAGAGCCTTTTCGCCTGTCTTGTTCAGCGCCATGCGAGTTTTATCCTGTGTTCTGAAGGAGCCTGTCCAGCCACGCCTACAGCGACGTGGGCGCCGCGGCGGTCGCCACGATTTCATCCCAGGGCGTGACCGCGGGAAACACCTCCTGCAGGAATTCCAGAAACGCCTTCACATTCGGGCTGCCTCGCCGGCTTTCGGGCCAAAGGGCGGTGATGACGAACCGGTCCACGGCATATTCGGGGAATACCGGCACCAATTCCCCTCGCTCTACATAGGGCGCGGCCACATAGGTGGGCGAAATGCCGATACCGCCGCCAGCGGCCAATACGGCCGCGACCGCGTCACTGACGTCTATGGTCATGCTGGCATTGGGCGTGATCTCCACCAGGCGATGACCCACCTGGAAGGGCCAGCGCAGCGCTTGTCCCGTGCTCTGGTAGCGGAAATTGATGCAGTCGTGCTTGGCGAGGTCCTCAAGGGTTTCCGGCCTGCCCCTGCGGGCCAGGTAGTCGGGTGAGGCGAACGTACAGATTCGGTGGGGCGCCAGGGGCCTGGAAACCAGGCGGGAATCGGCGAGGTTGCCAACGCGAACGGCTACGTCTATCCCTTGCTCGATGATGTCCGAAAATTGGTCTCCCAGGCGCAGATCCACCGTCAGCTTGGGGTAGCGTTGCCGGAAAACAGGCAAGGCCTTCGCCAGGATATTCACCCCGATGGGCAAGGGGGCCGTCACTTTCAGAATACCTGAAGGCTCCCCGCGCGAGGCCACGGCGGCTTGCTCGATTTCCTCCACCTCCCGGATCACCCGCAACGCCCGTTCGTAGATTTCCCGGCCTTCGGGCGTGAGCGTCAGAGAACGCGTGGTTCGGCTGAACAGACGCAAGCCGAAGTGTTCTTCCAGGCGCTGCACGCTTTTACTGACCGCTGAAGGCGATACAGACAGGTCCCGGGCGGCGGCGGTATAGCTGCCGAGGGAGGCGGTACGCGCGAAAGCAATGAGGCCCGTGAGCCGTTCCAGTCCAATTTGTTCTTTCATGGCACAAGAGTAACCACCCAGGGCCCTATTATCAACCTGCGGTTGTAGTCGTAGTCTGTTCCCAACCCAGCCGCTTCGGCCAATCAAGGAAACGACCATGAGCCAGCTTTCGCAAACTTCGCAGCAGCCCCTGTCCTCGCTACAAGGCACCACCACCGTCGTGATCGGCGGTACCTCGGGAATCGGCCTGTCCGCGGCCATACAGGCCAAGGCCGCGGGCTCTCGGGTGATCGTCGTCGGCTCGAACGCGGACCGGGCACGGCAGGCAGCGGCAACCCATGGTCTCGATGGCTGGCGCGCGGCGGATGTCACCAAGCCCGCCGAGCTCCATGGCGCCCTGGAAGACATCCCTCAGGTGGATCACCTGGTACTGCTGGCCGGCACCTTCGTCGCGGGAAAAACCCTCGAAGCTGACCTTGGCTACCTCGCCCGGGCCTTCGATGAGCGCATCTGGGCGTCCATCCATGCGCTCAGGGCCCTGGGGAACAGGCTGTCCAGGGCCGGCTCGGTGACCTTCATCTCGGGTTCGCTGGCAGACCGGCCCAATGCATACGGCACGGCGGTACTGGCCGCCGCCTCGGCGGCGATGGAAGCCCTCGCTCGCGGCCTGGCCCTGGAGCTGGCGCCCGTTCGGGTCAACACCTTGTCCCCGGGGCCGGTCGATACGCCCATCCTGGCCAAGGCGTTGGGTGACGCCAAAGACAGCTTCGTCGCCTCCCTCGAGGCCTCGCTTCCCCTGCATCGACTCGGCACGGCCGAGCAGGCCGGCGCCGCGGTGGTGTTCCTGATGAGCAACGGTTTCATGAATGGCGCCACCCTCAACCTAGACGGCGGCGCCCGCCTTGTATAACCCCCTCTCGGTTCGGACTCATTTCAAAGGAGCGCAAGACATGGCAACGCTGTTCGACTCACTGCAACTCGGCAACCTGACGCTGCCCAACCGTATCCTGATGGCGCCGATGACCCGCGCCAGGGGCACCCGCGAGCACGTGCCAACGCCCATGATGGCGCAGTACTACGCCCAGCGGGCCTCGGCCGGCCTGATCATCAGCGAGGCCATTGGCATCACCCAGCAGGGGCTAGGATGGGCCTATGCGACCGGATTGTGGTCCGCGCAACAGATCCGCGGATGGAAGCAGGTCACCGATGCGGTGCATGCCGCGGGCGGGCGCATCATTGCTCAGCTATGGCACATGGGGCGTGTGGTGCATCCAAGCTTTCTCGATGGCGCCCAGCCTATCGGGCCTTCGGTCACCACCGCCCCCGGCCTGGCGCATACCTATGCCGGCAAGCAACCCTATTCCCAGGCGCGCGCCCTGCCTATCGAGGAAATCCCGGCGTTGCTGGCGGATTTCGGGCAGGCGGCCCGCAACGCTCTGGAAGCCGGCTTCGATGGCGTGCAGGTTCATGCCGCCAATGGCTATCTGATTGACCAGTTTCTTCGCGACAGCGGCAATTTCCGCACCGACGCCTACGGGGGTTCCATCGAAAACCGGGTGCGGCTGTTGCGCGAAGTCACCGAAACCGTGGCCTCGGTGGTCGGCAAGGAGCGGGTAGGGGTCAGGCTGACGCCAAGCAGCCATGACCAAGGCGTGCGTGACAGTGATCCGATACCCCTGTTCACCCACGCCGCCGAGGCATTGTCGCGGATCGGCATCGCTCATCTGGAGCTGCGCGAGCCACCGGCCGATGGCACCTTTGGCGTCTCGGAGTATCCCCCTAGCGCTGCGCTTATTCGCGAAGCGTTCAAGGGCGTGCTGATTCTCAACTCCGACTATGATCTTGCCCGAGCCGAGGCGGCCCTGGCCAGCGGGCTGGCCGATGCCATTGCCTTTGGCCGGCCCTTTATCGCCAACCCTCAATTGCCCGCGGCGCTGCAACGGGGCTTGCCGCTACGGCCCGAAGACAGAGCCACCTGGTTTACCCAGGGCGCGGAGGGCTACATCGATTACCCTGGGCTGTCTGCCTGAAGCTTGTACCCCAACTGCCCTGGCTCGTAGCCTGCCAAATAGGGGCTCGCTGGCTAAGCTCGATTCATGCCATGCTGGCAGCAGTGTTTTTCCATTGGGCTATGTTTCGGCGGTCGGGGTTACACCCTAAGGTGGCGCTGCACGATCGCCGAAGGCCTCGACACCGGGCCGTTTCAGGGGCAGGAATAAAAAGCGTCCTCTGCCGTTTTACATGGGCTGCTGCGTACAACCTTCGTGGATACCATGCAAAGGGTGCTTGGTGGATGATCAGAATCAACGACCTGGATATTTTTGTGCGCGTCGCCACTGTCGACAGCTTTTCTACCGTGGCACGCGAGTTGGATCTGTTCCCGGCCCAGATCAGCGCCGCGATCAAGCGGTTGGAATGCGAGCTGGATACTCGTTTGTTCGCCCGCTCCACCAGGAGTCTGAGGCTGACCGCCGAAGGCGAGCACTACCTGCCTTACGCCCGGGACGTGCTGAACACCCTCAATGAGGGCAAGGCAGGCTTGCAGGCCAGCGACCCGACCCTGCGCGGGGTGCTGCAGGTCGCAAGCGCGTCCGACTTCGGCCGCAACGTTTTGCTTCCCTGGCTGATCGATTTCCGGCGCACGAACCCCGGCGTTACGCTCAGGGTCTCGCTTTCCGATCATGTTTCCGACATCTTCAAGGCGCCGGTGGACGTGGCGGTGCGCTATGGCACCGTCCAGAACGCCGACTTCGTTTCCTTGCCGCTGGTGCCGCACAACCGGCGTGTGCTGGCGGCTTCGCCTGCCTATCTGGAGCAGCGTGGGCGGCCCACGTGCGTCAAGGAGCTCTCCTTCCATGCCTGCCTGCGCTTCCACCTCAACGGAAAACTTTATGATCGGTGGCTGTTTCCCACTGACAAGGAGCCGGACTCTGTGATCGTGGACGGGCCAGTGCTCAGCGATGACGCCGACGTGATCCGGCGCTGTGCGATCGCGGGCGAGGGCATACTGTACAAATCCTGGCTCGATGTGTGCCAGGACGTACGCGCGGGCCACTTGGAGGTGATATTGCCGGAGGTGGCCGGCGAGCCGTACCCACTGAACTTCGTATGCCCCCATCGCAAGCAGTTCACCCCGGCGATACGCTCGCTGTACAGCTATCTGAAGGTTCGCTGCGAGACCTTGCTGGCTGCGGACGCGGCTCAGGTACAGGCCTGCGCGGCTCATCGCGCCAGCCGCGCAACCGAAACTGGAGAGCGTGATGTCTGAACTCAAAGTGGCTGTGGCGCAATGGCCCGATGGATTGTGCCCCGGCGACAGCGTCTGGAAAAGCATCGTCGCCGAAGTGGCTGCCCTAGCTCCGGACGTGCTGGTCACCAACGAAATGCCCTTTGGGCACTGGCTGGCTGAAGCCGAGCGCTATGACCCTGAGCTTGCCCAGGCCTGCGTGTCTTTGCATGAGGAAGGCCTGGCGGCCTTGGCCGGGCTGGGTGTGCCCGTGGTGTTCTCATCCAGGCCGGTATCGGGCAGGCTCACTTTGGCAAACGAGGCGTTCGCTCTGGTCAAGGGGCGCTATCAAAGCCTCCATCAGAAGCATTATTTTCCCCAAGAGCCGGGCTTTTACGAGCAAGCCTGGTTCGAAGCGCAAGTGCCCGGGTTCGAGGTGGCCGAGGTCGCGGGCATGAAGGTTGGGGTGCTGTTGTGCACGGAGCTGATGTTCAACCGGCACGCGCTCGACTATGGGCGTGCGGGCGCTCAGTTGATCATCTCGCCCAGGGCGTCGGGCATGGACCATCGGAACTGGGAAGTAGCCTGCGCCATGGCGGCCATCGTATCCGGCGCTTACCTGGTCACCGCGAACCGCACGGGCATGGCTCCGCGTGGGCAGGCATTCGGCGGCCGGGGCATGGTGTTTTCACCCCAAGGCCATGAGCTGGCTCCAGCGACTGCGCGCGATGGCCTGATTCTTGGCTATACCTTGGACCTGGCCGCCAGCGAAGCGGCCAAGGCAGCTTACCCCTGTTACGTCGAGATTCCGGCAGGCTTGAAATAGCAAGGAAGTTAAAGGTAGGGCTGTGACGCCTTACCGGTTTCACTTCCAAGCGTTCAGGACCGGCAATAGCCTTCCCCGGGCTGAACGATCAGGCAGGTTTTCTTGTCGGCCAACCATTTCAAGCCTGTGGCTTGGCCATCCCCTGCGCGCAAGGCATGCGGCCCATCCTCGCGGTTGAACACGATGCCTTCAGGGCTTGCCTGCCCTTTGAATGTGCCAGCCTGGGCGGTGTCCAGACCGTATTGCATGTGAAGGATATAGTGGCCGGGCCCCGAGGCTGGATCGGCGCTGATGGTCAGATTCAACCCCTCGACACCGGTCCATTTCCCGAGCCACTGGTCCGTAACCCTGGAATCGACGGGTTGGAAGGCAGTCTCGACTTTCGGTACCGGCGTATGAGGCGCCTTGGGGGCCTGTTCCTTGTCGCAACCAGCGAGCAGGGTGGCTGCGGTGGCGAGTACAGCGAGCGCTTTATTCATGGTTCATCAGAGTGGCAGTGCTGGTTTAGGTTCATTTACGCCAGGAGCCGCATTCAAGCAAGAGGAACCGAAGCGTCCCTGATGCTGGCTATTTACTACCGACAGCTTGCCAATCCACTCTGTTTTCGAAGTCAAACCCCGCTCGGCAGGTGACGGCAGCGCTGTAACGGAAGGTTTGACGCGCCCTTCGTCGCTGTAGTCAGGAAAACATTGGAGTTAGCGGCGGCCAGGCCGATAGAGCGTGCATTCCATTACTGTCTCACGCGCCACCCGAGGTAAGCTGATGAATCCTTCCCCTTCATTACGCCTGCGCGACTTGTCCATCGCCAAGAAACTTGGCCTGGGCTTTGCCTTTGTCCTAGGCATGGTCGTCCTGGTGTCCATCCTGGGCTACCTTACGGCCAATACCTTTATCGGCCGAGTGAACAAGACAGCCTACAGCGGTAGCCTGCAGGCCGCGCTTATCGAACTTCGCCTCGGTGAAAGCGAATACATGCGCAGCCCCAGCTCGCAGGAAAGCGCCGAGCAGAACACCCGCCTGGCCAACCTGGACCGGGACCTGGAGAAGGGCCTGGCTCTGTTGTCCAAGCCTCGGAACGTGGTCAAGCTCAAGGAAATTCAGCAAGAGCTGCGCGTGCACAAAGCAGGCTTCGATACCCTGGTCAAGGCGAATGAAACCAGCGCTACCACTCAGGGCCAGTTGAGCGCCGTATCGGACAGGGTCAGCAAGACCTTCGAAAAAATGTTCGAGACCGCCTTCAGCGACGGTGACCTGTCGGCTGCGCAGCTTAAGGCCGTAGCTGAACTGCGTGCCCAGATGGTCGCGGCGCGCCTGGCCAACCGGCGTTACCTGGGGCAGCCCGACGAAGAAAAGGGCGCCGCGGCCTTGAAGGCCATCGACAGCCTGACTCAGATGCTGCAAGCAAGCCAACCCCATGAAGATGCCGAAATCGCGGCCCAGATGACCGGCGCCGCCCAAGATGTGGTCCAGTACCGCAACTTCTTCCAGGGCATCATCGAGCAAACCCGCGCCGCCCAGGACGCTGAGGCCAAGCTGGCCCAGCACAGCCAGAAGCTGGCGCAGCTGGTGAACGACCTGATCGAAGCGCAGGCTGTCACCGCCCTGGAGGAACGCAGCAGTGTGATGGTCCAACTGTTGATAGCCGTGGCGTTCGCCCTCCTGATCGGCATCGCGGCCGCCGTCGTCATCACCCGCCAGGTTACGGTACCGCTGCGTGAAACCAGCGCCATCGTCAAGCGTGTAGCCAGTGGTGACCTGCAGGTGGAGGTCAAGGTCGATCGCCAGGATGAAATGGGCGAACTACAGGCCACCATGCAGCACATGGTCGGCAACCTGCGACAGCTGGTAGGCGGTGTGTCCAATGGCATCACCCAGATCGCCACGGCGGCTGAAGAACTTTCCGCCGTAAGCGAGCAGACCAGCGCGGGCGTGAACGCGCAGCGCGCCGAGATCGACCAGGTTGCTACCGCCCTCAACGAGATGGCGGCCACCGTGCAGGACGTGGCCCGCAATACCGCCACGGCCTCCGGTTCGGCGAGCCTGGCCGAGAGCAAGGCCCAGCATGGCAGCGAAACCGTCAAGCGCGCCGCCGCCGAAATCACCCTGGCGGCCAGCGAAGTGGATGCACTGGGTGAAGCCATGGAGCGCCTTGGCCAGTCCAGTACTCAGATTGGCAGCGTCATTGACGTGATCAAGGCGATCGCCGAGCAAACCAACCTGCTGGCCCTCAACGCAGCGATTGAAGCGGCGCGCGCCGGGGAACAAGGCCGCGGCTTCGCGGTGGTCGCCGACGAGGTGCGCTCGTTGGCTCAGCGCACTCAGGAATCGACCAAGGAAATCAGCGCGCTGATCACGGCATTGCAGGAAGGCACCCGCACCGCCAGCGACATGATGACGTCCAGCCGGGAACGCACCCTGGGTACGGTACGCCTGGCGCAGGAAGCGGAAACGGCCCTGGACGCCATCTACCAGGCCGTTGCCGACATTCAGCAGCTCAACCAGCAGATCGCTACCGCGGTGGAAGAGCAAAGCGCGGTGACCGACGAGGTGAACCGCAGCATCGTCAACGTGCGGGACGTGGCTGAGCAGTCCGCCTCAGCCTCCGAAGAGGCGTCCGCCTCCACGGCGGAGCTGGCCCGCCTGGGTAACGACCTGCAACGTACCATCGCCTCGTTCAGAGTATGAGGCAGCCGGGCGTGGGAGATCTCCTCTTCTACGCCACGCTTCCCTGGGCAGCACTGCCAAGCGGCAGCGCTGCCATAAGGTAGCGGCCTTCGGTTCGATCAGGGCGCCCTCAGCGGACCTTGCAACTGAAGCTGATCATCGCCAGCGGCTAGCCTGCTGTCCGGCCTCAGTCCTTTCCGGTGCCACGGAGTGCGGTTCGGTTGCTGCCCTTCGAGGGACCTGGATTGGCCGGCGCTTCGTCGATGGCGCCGTCCTTTTTGCCGGCTTGAACCATACTGGACGAATGGGCCGTAGAACCCTGGACAGGGTGTTCGAATTCGACGATAGCCATCGATCTTGCAGTCCAGTGGCCCTGAGCGCTGGTAGCCCGCTCGAATCCCGCGGTGCTGCGGACAGCTTCACGCCTGGACTGACCCGTGCCGCCACTGGGTAAGCAGGCCAACCTGAGCATGCGGACCTTACCGATATGAGTATTCTGCGCGATACCCGGCTATCCCAACGGTTGCTGATGGCGTTTCTGGCCTGCGCTCTGATAACCCTGGCCGTGGGCCTCACTGGATGGTCAGGCATGGGTACCCTGGGTCGCAACCTGGACGCCATCGTCTCCAACAACGTTGTGTCCATCTATAAGGCCAGCAACGCGCGCGCCAATAGCGTGGCGCATTACCGCGACCTGCACCGCGCCCTCCTGTTCAAGTACATGGCGACAAGCGCCAACGGGTATAGCGAGGCGGTGGCCTCCATGAAAGACAACCAGGCGGAGGTAGAGCAGTTATTCAAAGAATATCTGCAAACGCCGCAAGCCGATGATGAGCGCCTGGCCAGCGAACAGTTCGAGAAGGCTTGGCCTGTCTATATACGACTGGCGAATGAGGTAATCGCTAAGGTCGAAGCCGGCGACCTGAGCGGCGCCACCCGGTTGTTCGAACAGGAAGTAGCCCAAGCGTACAAAGCCGTCAACGATGCGCTCAAGATCATAGTGGCGTCCAATAACCGGCAAAGTGGTGAAGCGGCTCAAGGCGCGGGCGCGGATTCGTTCAACGCCAACCTGACCCTTATCTGCGGAGTGGTTATCGCATTCCTTGCCGCCATCGGACTGGGCCTGATCATTACCCGCTCGATCACCCGGCCGCTCGCCAGGGCGGTGGAGAGTGCCAACCGGGTGGCTGCCGGTGACCTTTCCCGGCCAATGGAAAGCGGTGGGAAGGATGAAATCGGTTCGTTGCTCAAGGCCATGGATGTCATGCAGGGTAACCTCAAGACCACGGTGCGGAACATTGCCCAGGCGGCTGACCAGCTGGCGTCTGCTTCCGAAGAGCTCAACGCAGTGACCGAGGAAAGCTCGCGGGCACTGGTGAGACAGAATGACGAGATCCAACAGGCTGCCACAGCGGTCAATGAGATGACCTCGGCCGTGGAGGAAGTGGCGCGTAATGCCGCCAGCACCTCGCAAGCCTCCGAGCAAACCAGCCGTAGCGCCGCCCAGGGCCGTGATCAGGTACGCAATGCGGTGGCCTCCGTAAGCGCCATGGCCGACGAGATCACCCAGTCCACCGACAAGGTGGAAGTGCTCGCGTCCAGGGTCGAGGACATCACCAAAACCCTTGAAGTGATCCGCGCGATTGCGGAGCAGACCAACCTGTTGGCCCTCAATGCCGCCATCGAGGCCGCGCGGGCCGGCGAGCAGGGGCGGGGCTTTGCCGTGGTGGCCGACGAAGTCAGAGCCCTTGCCCACCGCACCCAGGCCTCCACCGCCGAGATCGAAAACATGATGAACCTGATGCGCGCCGGCGCCGAGGAAGCCGTCACCGCGATGACCAGGAGTAGGAACCTGGCCTCCACGACTCGGGTGCAGGCCGTCCAGGCGGAGGAAGCCCTGGATGAAATCACCGAGGGGGTATCGGTCATCAATGAAAAGAACCTGGTGATCGCCTCGGCCGCCGAGGAACAGGCTCAGGTGACCCGTGAAGTGGACCGTAATCTGTCCACCATCCAGGAGCTTTCCTCACAGACCGCAACCGGCGCCCATCAGACCAGCGCCTCCAGTGCGGAGCTATCGAAGCTGGCGGCGTCTTTCAATGTTCTCGTGGCCAGGTTCAAGGTATGAACGGATCGGCGAGCGAGCGGCTTCAGTTTTTCTTGCGCAACAGCTTGTTCAGGTGGTAATTCAGGCTCAGCAAGTCCTTGGGCCGCGGCTTGTAGTGCGTCTTGTTTCGTTGCGAAGGGTCTGCCACGGTCATGCCCGAGGTGTAGTAATAGAGCGCGATAGACCTGCGGGTCACATGCTCGGGCGTGGTCAGGGGCTCCGGGTGCCCATGGTTGCTGTCTTTGTCGGTATTGAAGATGACGCAGCGGTTGTAGATCGGCAGGATCTTCTTCAGGCAGGTTTTCATGTCGGGGCTCCACAATTCCAGGTTGCCGCCGTATTCCTCCCGCCAGTCTTGATTGAGGTAGATGATGATGTTGATCCTGCGCTCGATCTTCAGCTTCTTGTTCAGCCTGAAATCCGAGTGCACGCCGAGGAAGCCCCCGCTTTTGGTTTCATGCAGCCCACCGCCAGTGAAATAGGGGTCCGGGATCAACCCCTGGATGCCGGTGAGGCTTTCCAGGAAAAGCAGCATGGGGGCCGAATTGAACGCATTGAACACCGCTTTCAAATGGGCATCGCATTCCAGCGGGCTGATCTGCCGCTTGCTTTGCCCTTTGTAGCCGCGCTCATAGAGCATCTCGTTGTGGGTGGGCTCTACCGGGAAGTGCGCACAGAGGCTGGCGATCAGATCCTCGTGCAGGAAGTTGTCCAGCACGATATGTGGAAAGGGCGTTGCCTCGTTGTAGCGCGAGTTCAATGATTGGCCCCAGGCGGTGGCGGCGTTGTGATCGAAATCAAGCGCTGGGAGCGTAAGCGGTAAGGCTTGTTCGGTAGGCTGCATCGGGGCTCCGGTAGGGCGGACTGAACGCCAACGGAGGAGGGCCGCCGTTGGGCCGTGGGGTGAGCAGGCGATTCTAGCGGTTGGCGTGAGCTGGGCTCAAGGCATGGCTTTGGCGGCCCCGGCCAGTTCGAGGCGGCCAGGCGTCGAAGGCTGGTGCCCAGCCCTCCTCGGTGCCCTGGCGATGATATGCCTTCGCAGCGCTCCGGCTTCTGATCCCTGGCTGTCGCCGTTGTGGCGCCTACCACAACGGCTCCCGGAACCGGTCGTCTCAGGGTTTGGCGTTCAAGCCCAGGGTTGAGGTTTCATTGAAGAAGTTCCAGGGCTTGAGGAGCACGTGCACCCATTCCGTCGGCATGACGGGCCACTCCTCGGCACGCGCGACATGGGTAGTGCCAGTGGTCAGCCATACGACGTCATCAGTGTTTTCGATCGACTGATTGTCAGCCGTGTACAGACCCAGCCCTGCGTCCTTGGCCGAGCGGTTCGGGTATTGGCCTTCAGGGTAGCGCTCCTTGGGACTGTAGCGGGTCACCGAGATCTGTTTGTCCATGAAGTTGAGGCGGTGATACAGCCACTCATCGCTACCGAAGTTCGCTCCCTTGGCCACTGGATGGGTGCCCCCGGCATAGGGAATCAGTTGGTAGGAAACCGGATAGCCCATCTTGTTTTCCTTGCCTGGGTTGCTGAGCAACCGAATGGTCGAGGGGTCGAATTTCTGCGCGGCCTGGCGTTCGGTGCTCACGACCTGCTGATCGATCTGCATGGTGCTGGTACGGGGGCCTTCACGGTCGTTCTTGGCCACTATCGAGTTGAGTTCAACCAGCGAGTTGTTTTCACCGTCCACGTCCAGGCGGAAGTTGTAGATGTGTTGGTGGGTGGTGCCGACGATGTTGTGGTCGATCAGCGTGCCATAGCGGGTATCCTCCTTGGCGGTAGCATCGTGAATGGTCGTGGACTTAACGCCCTTGACCGCTTCGATTCCGGTGGCGCCGGCATCGATGCCGATCACACCGTTTTCCTGGAAGACCCAGTCGAAGATGTAGTCATAGTTGCCTACCGTGCTGATCCAGCGCACCACCAGTTCCCGGCGCTCGGTGCTGATGTTGGGGCGGCCCATTTCCTGATGCTTGTATTCAGGCCCAGCGTAGCGCTCGAAGATGGCCATGGCGCGAGGAATTGTCGGTGTCCGGTTTTGTAGGCGGCCAGTCCACTTTGCTTCGACAGCGCGATAGTCCGTACATACCAGCGCCCCGTCACGCACCTTCTCTTCGCCGCATCCAAAGCACGTACCAAAGGTGCCGGACTCGCTGATGGGGACAACACGCACACCTTCAATGAACATTGGCTGTCGTCTTTCATCACTTTGACTCCCTCTGTTGTTGCCTGTGGAGCTGATGGTGGACAGGGTGACCGTCGCCCTGGTTAACAGCAGCCCCAAAGCCCAAGAGCGCGGTAGCCGCTTTTCGTCACTCAATCAGCACTTGAATACGGGCTAGCACATCGTCCATCACAACCTCGGGGACCGACTCCACGCGCTTGGCGCCTCGGGCCTCAAGGTCAACAGTGCGGATTTGATTGCACAGCACGACGCCTTGCGTCTCGGTGCCTGAACCGTTCAACGGCACAGCAAATCCTGCATAGCGGGCAAAATCGCCGCCTTGGGTGATAGGCGCAGTCAGGACCAAGCCTGAAACGTTGAAGGCCACAGGGGAAATAATCAGGGCGGGGCGAAAATCACCCTGCTGCTCACGGCCAGCGGTAGGGTTCAAGTTCAGGCGTACAATATCGCCCCGGTTGAATTTGGCCCGCCTCACACTTCACGTCCGACTGCTGGCATTGAGTTCCACGTGGCCAATTCGGCAGGCTCCGGCGCGTTCAAATCGCACTGTGCCATCAAGTCAGCCAAATGGTAGCGCGGCTTAGCCTTCACAGGCTTGAGCGTCATGGCTTCGGCAGCCGAATCTACATTGAGCAGCAGCACGTCACCGCTGACCAGACTCATCTGCTTGAGCACGGTAGACGGCAGGCGGATGGCCGCGCTGTTGCCCCATTGCTGAATTTTGACTTCCATAAACACCTCCAAAGCGTTTACACATTGTAGATACATGGTGCGGAGAGAACAAGCGTTTGTATAAACATAGTATCTACTCTCCACCTCAAAAGCCTGCCGTATAGTGCCTTGATCTACATAAGTACGGCTTCGATTAATCTAACTCGGCATGGCCCAAGAATTTCCGAAACCCTCCTTGACGGGCCGGGGCGACTGAGCTCTCCGGATAGCGCATGAAGGCGACCTCCCTTCTTCCGATAACTAAACTCGGGCACCGCGGTGTTTCTTTGGGGCGGGTACGATACCGACCTGCATGCCAAACGGTTTGAATACGCTATTCAACGTCTGAAGCGTAGGGTTGGCCTGGTCGTGTTCAAGCTTGCGCAGTGCCCTGGTCGAAAGCTTGCACAGGCTGGCGAACCTCTCCTGGTCCAGGCCCGTGAACTCCTTGCGGAGTTTCTGGATGGCCTTTCCAATCGTCAGTTCGCCTGTCGCCAATTTTTCCTGCACTTCGGTGAGGAGCTTCGCGCGCTCTGCCATTTCCATCAGTTCAGGCCCCGGGCACTGAGCCATTGCGGAAGGTTTCGCAAGGCTATCATTGGATGATTCAGCGTGACCTCGGGCACACCGAAGCCGCTCAACAGATCAGGTAGCGCCAGGAATCGCTGAGCGTTTGCCTTGAGCCGTTCGAACTGATCGCCGGGATTCGTCCAGTCGGCCAGGGCCCGGCAGGCCTGCAGCCAGTCCACCTGGCCCAGGTGTTCGATAGGCGCAGCCCACTTCGTGGAGCGGGTAACGCCCTCGCTGTCCATGACCATGGGCGCCAGGTCATAGATAGGGGCGAGCTTGACCCCGGCGGGTGTACGCAGGATCGACATGTTTCGACAATGATTATCCGAATTACCCAGAATCTGGTTCAAAAGATCTCTCATCAGGTATTCGGCGATCAGATCATCCACCTGATCTGCCTGGCCGACGCTCTGCCACAATTCAACCAGGCACCTGATCACCTCGGTGTGTTCCATGTAGGCGCCGGGCTCGATAATACCGGCCAGGGAGTAGATGGACTCCACCGCAGTGCGCTCGATACCGGCGTCTGTCACCGCACGGTCGAATCGCTGCATCCACAAGCTGGGTTTCGCCCCGGCTTCGAGTGCCAGACCCTCGACAGGAACAGTGTCGAGCCCGATGGCATGAGCAGCACGGTAGTAGCAGAACTCGCTGGTGAGTACGTCAAGATCACGCTGGAGGCCCTGATTGCGCGCGAACTTTACGAACCAGTGTCGGGCGACGTTGTGATCTGGTAGTACCGCATCAGGGAATATACGGCCAGCCTGATCTTCGACCAGCAACAGCTTGGGCGCTTCGCCACCTGCGCCTGTAGCCCCGCCAATGGCAGCACCTTGTTCGTAGGCATACTCCAGAAAGCCAGCCTCTCGGGCAATGACCTCATCCCGTGTGAAACCTACGACCGGCACGCCTTCGAGGTAGCCCAGGGCCTCCTTGACGCGCAGGTTTCCCACGGGTGCCAGGCCGCACCGGCCCAGCAGGAAAAGGTCCCGGTCCAGGCCCTGGGTATTCTCATGCAGCAGACGTCGCGCCAGAAATTTTCCCGCGGCGCCCGAGGGGACGATGTCCAGCAAAAAGGCAGGCGCGCTTTGTTCGAACCAGAGATCGAAGCCAAGTGGCAGGCGTGCGCTGACCGCGCAATCCAGTGGGCTATACAGATGATTGGCGTGGCTGATCACATACCCAGGTAGATAGGAATAGTTAGTCGGGCCAGCGAAGCCCACCTTGGGCAAGGTAAAGTCCAGTGCCATGGCGTCTTCCCAGGCGCCGGCCCGGTACGCCTGGATGGTCAGTCGATGTGGCGGGTAATGCATGCGGGAAACCCCAGTGGAAGTGTCCAAGAGGCATTTTAATGCCGAAAACTTGGGAAGATCCATGAATTATAGGCACTTTAATGCCGTTAAGCCCCCCGTTGGCGGGATAGATCGGCAGTAAAATGCCGAATAGACCGGAGCCAGCCTTGCTCGACCTGTGCCCCCATCAACCCCGCGTCTTTGGGCTAGGCTCAATGCAACAATCAGCGCAACGGCGGGCGGGTCCATGGGCGAAGTGGTCATCGGCATCGATTTGAGTACCACAACCTGCAAGGCCATTGCCTGGGACGGCGCGGGCAATCTCGTAGCCCAGGCCCGGGCGCCGCTGTCGCTCCAGCAACCCCTGCCGCGGGCCTATGAACAGAACCCGCACCAATGGTGGGAGGCGGCTCAGGCAGCGCTTCAAAACCTCATGGGGCAACTGGGCGAGAAGCGAGTGGCAGCGCTGGCGGTGGTCAATCAGCGTGAGACCCTGGCGGTGACCGATGCCGACGACCGCCTGCTGCGCCCGGCGCTGTTATGGCTCGACGAACGTCGCCAGGATGAGGTGGCGAGCGTCGCCGAGCGGGTAGGGCGCGCCCGGCTGCATGCCCTGACGGGCAAGCCCTATGACTGGTCTCCGGCCATCTATAGCCTGGCGTGGATGGCCAGGGCTGAACCGGAACTGTTCGCCAGGATTGCCCATGTCTATGACCCCCACGCCTGGCTAGTGCGCCAGCTCACTGGTGAATTCGCCACCAGTTGGGCCAGTGCCGACCCCTTCGGCGCATTCGACATCAGCGCGCACCGCTGGGCGCCGGAGGTGCTCGATGCGCTACCGGTTAAAGTAGCGACGCAAGCCTTCGCCCAGGCCATCGCGCCGGGGGAGGTCCTCGGTGCGGTGAGCACTGCCGCGGCGGCGGCCACTGGCCTGCCGGCCGGTACGCCGGTGGTGGCCGGCGGTGGCGATGGCCAGGCGGGTGGGCTAGGGGTTGGCATGGTGCGGCCGGGCATGGCCTACCTCAACCTCGGTACCGCCGTGGTGTCCGGACTGTACAGCGAAACACCGGCGGTAGACCCGGCCTTTCGAACGATGTGCGCCATCGATCTTCAGGGCTATGTACTGGAAACCTCTTTGCGCGCCGGCACCCTGTTAGTGAACACCTTGGTGCGGCAACTCTTCGGGCTCGACCCGGCCAATTGCCTGCCGATGTTGGAAGCGGAGGCCGCGAAGGTTGCTCCGGGCAGTGGCGGCTTGCTGTTGCTGCCGTACTGGAACGCTGTAATGAATCCCTGGTGGGATGCTCACGCGCGAGGCTGCCTGCTTGGCCTTGGACCGGAACACGGGCGCGGCGAGATCTACCGCGCGCTGCTCGAAGGCATCGCGCTGGAGCAGGCGGTGGCGACCCGGGCGGTATTGCGAGCCACCGGCGGTGCGGTTGAGCGGTTCGTGGCCATCGGCGGCGGCGCGGCCAGCCGGCTGTGGTGCCAGATCGTCGCTGACCTCTGCGACCGCCCCGTGGTGCGTGCCGCCACTCAGGAAGCCTCCAGCCTTGGCGCCGGCATCGCCGCCGCCGTGGGCGCGGGGTGGTATGAAAGCTTCGCCACCGCCGCGGCGGCGATGACCCGAGGCGGCGATATCGTGCTGCCCAACGCGGCCGAGCGGGCATTCCATGGCGAACTGCTGGCGGTGTATAGCGACCTGTACCCCACGCTACGGCCGTTGTATCCCCGCTTGGCGGCGCTGCGCAGGTAAACCGCCAGCGCCCGTTACACGACGCTCACGTTCGGCCAGTCCAGGTAGGCGGGCGTAGCCGAAGGCGCAGCTCGCGAAGCGGGGGCTGCGTCCTTCACGTTGGCTCGGGCATTTGTAACAACGCCTGCGCCGCCGCTTCGTCGATCACCAGTTCATGCACCAGGCCACGCCTGAGCACGGCACGGATGATGTCAGCCTTGTAAGGCCCGCCGGAGACCAGTACCACGTGTTTGACGCGCCGCAGATCTTCCAGGTCGATGGACACCGCGCGGCGGTTGAGGGGGTGATCCACTTCCTGGCCGTCCGCGTCCAGCCAGCGGCCAAGCAAGTCGCCCACCGCCCCGGCGGCCCTGAGGCTGTGGCCGTCCTCCGGGCTCACCAGCCCCAGCTCGAGCATCAGCGAACGCTCGCTGAGGTCGCCCACCGTGAGCAGCGCCAGGTCGGCCTGTTTCGCTTTGCCCAGCACGGCCTGCACTGACGCCTCGGCGAGAATCATGTCGCGATAATGCTCCGAAGGTGCGAACACCGGCGCCGCCAGGTAGTAATACTCGCCCGCGAACAGCCCGGCCAGGCTGGAGGCGATTTCCACCGTGTTGTTCGCCGAACCGTAGTGAAGACCGCCCAGCAGCGACAACACGGTGACCCCTGGCAGGGCGCGCCCTTGCAATTCACGCACAGCCTCGCGCAGGGTGCGGCCCCAACCTACGGCAATGATGCTGCCTTCGCCTATATGGTCCTGGACCCGCGGCGCCACGCCCACGCCCAGCACACGGAAAATCATGCGCGGGTCATCCGGCGTCGGCACCACCACGGCCCGTTGCAGGCCATAGCGAGCCTGCAACTGGTGCTCCAGCGCCACGCAACTGGCCAGCGGTGAATTGATGCGAATCTGCACCACGCCGTTTTCACGGCTGGCGGCCAGGGCCTTGTTGACCCTGGCTCGGGTGATGCCGAAACGGTCGGCGATCTGCTGCTGGGTCATGTCGGTGACGTAGTAGTACCAGGCGATGCGGATGTTCAGCTGGTCTTCGGCATTGACCGTGTCGGCGTCGGCGAAATCAGGAGGACGAATGTGCACGGTGTGTTCCCTTGGCCCTTGATGCGTGCGCGCTATTTCACCGCGCCCATGGTCAGCCCTTGTACCAGATGCCGTGAAACCATCAATGCGAAAATCACCACCGGGAATACGATCAGCGTGCCGGTGGCGGTGATCTCGCCCCACGGCAGGTCGTAGCCGCTCATGAAGCTGGTGGCGCTCACGGGCGCGGTGCGAGCGTTGGTACGGGTGAGGACCAAGGCATACAGCAACTCGTTCCAGGAAAAAATGAACGAGAAGATCGCCGACACCGCCACGCCGGGCATGGCCAGGGGCAGCGCGATGCGCCAGAAGATCGCCCAGCGCGACGCGCCAGACAGCCGCGCCGCTTCGTCCAGGTCCTTGGGCACGCCACGGAATTGATCGGTGCAGATCCACACCACGATCGGCAGGTTGAACGTCAGGTACACCAGAATCAACACCAGGTGGGTGTCGATCAGATTGAGGGTACGCGCCATCAAGTACACCGGCAGGGCCACGACGATCGGGCTGAGCATGCGGTTGGTGATGAACCAGAACCACAAATCCCGCTTGCCGCGAAACTCGAAGCGCGCCAGCGCATACGCCGCCGGAGTGCCCAGCCCCACCGCCAGCGCCGTGGTGCTCAGGGCCACGATCAAGGAGTTGCCCAGGCTGCTCAACACGTCACGCTGAAACAGCACCTGAACGTAGTTATCCAGCCGCGGCGTGAATAGCCAGACCGGTGGCGAGGCCAGGGCTTGGGCCTGGGTTTTCATACTGGTGGCGACCATCCAGTAGAAGGGGAACACCGCGAACAGCACGATGGCCAGCAGCCCCACCAGGTGCCACGCGTGGAGGCGCACGCGGGGATGGGCTAGTACAGGGGCCGCGCCAGCGGGGGTAGTCAAAGCGCTCATGTCAAACCTCCCGGTAAACGAAGCGGATATACAGCCGCGCCAGCACGATGGTGACGATCAACAGCAGAATCGCCTGGGCCGACGCCACCCCCTGATCGAACACGCGAAAGCCCACCCGCTGGATGTACACGCTGACCAGCTCGGTGGCCGCGCCCGGCCCGCCCCGGGTCATGGTGAACACGGTGTCGAACATCTTCAGCACGTCTGCGGTGCGCAGGATCAGGATCACGGTCACGCTCGGCAGCAGAAACGGCAACTGCACATGGCGCAGCACCTGCCAGCGGCTGCGAGTTTCCAGCCTTGCGGCTTCTTCCACTTCGGTGGGCACCATGGTCAGGCCCGCCAGCAGCACCAGCGCGCAGAAGGGCGTCCACTGCCAGATGTCCATCAAGGCCACGGCAAGGAAGGCATGCAGGGGGTCGCCCAGCCATTCCACCGGGCCGGCGCCCGCCATGCCCAGCAAGGCATTGGCGACGCCGAAATCGCGATTGAAGATCAGCCGGCCGATCAACCCCGCCACCGCTGGCGCGGTTGCCAGGGGAATCACCAGGCTCATTCGGGCGAGCAGCTTGAAGCCGCTCAAACCAGGCTTGTGCAGCAAGAGCGCGATGAGCAGCCCCAGCGCCAGTTGGATGGGCACCACGGTCAGCAGGAAGCTGAACGTGCGGCCCAATGCTGACCAGAAGGAGGGGTCTTGCAGCACGCTCAGGTAATTGTCCAGGCCAATGAAGGGGGTGGGGTCTTTTGGCCGCGCCAGGTTGTATTGGCGAAACGAGTTCACCAGCGCGAATACCGTCGGGAAAATCCCGATCAGTGCCAGCGCCACGGTGGCCGGCGCCAGAAACCCCAGCGCCGCGCGGGTGTTGTTCCATAGGGCAGGGCCCAGTTCGCGTACAGCTTTGCCCGGCATGCCGGTGTCCTCCGCAAGGGTGAGCTACCGAGGCGCCACGGCCCGAAAGCCAATGGCGCCGGGTCAGGTCATTTACGCAGGGGCTTGTCGCCCTTGTAGTAACCGGCCTTGCCCAGGATGTCCTCCACGCGGGCGCCGATGGTCTTGGCGCTGTCGCTCACGCTGGCCTTGCCCAGCATCATGGCGGTGCCGTACTCGCCGATTACCTCGGACACCTGCGGCCACTCCGGGAAGCGTGGGCGATAGTCAGGCACGCCGCCTTCCCATGAGGTCACCATGGGCTGAACGAAGGGGTAGCGTTTCTGAACGTCGGCGTCCTGATACACACTGCTGCGTCCACTCACGCCGCCGGCCTCCAGGTAAGGCTTGGCCATGGCTTCGGAGGTGGTCCATTGAATGAACAGCCAGGCGGCGGCCTTTTTCTCGTCCGAGCTGTTAGCGTTCACGCCCAAGGAGAAGCCCCCGAGCGCAGGCTTCAGCCCGGCAGGGCCCTTGGGTTCGGTAGCCACCGCCAGGCAGTCGGTGATCTTCGATTTGTTCGGGTCGGCCAAGGTGCTGTAGAACGCGGACCACTCGGTGATCATCGCCACCTTGCCCTGGGCCAGGGCGTTCACCGCCTCGTTGTGGTCATAGTCGACGATGCCCGGCGGCATGAACTTCATCAGGTCCTGGCGAAATTGCAGGCCGGCCTGGGATTCCTTGGAGTTGAGGTTGGATTTGAAGTTGGCGTCCAGCAGCGAGCCGCCGAATGGCCAGAGCATGCGCATGAAACTGTCCGCCGACTGGGTTTCCCCTCGCCGTGATTGCAGCGCGTAGGCGTATTGCCCCTTGCCGGCATCGGTGAGCTTGGGCGCGTAGGTGTGCAGCAGCTCGTCCCAGGTGGCCGGTGGCTTGTCGAAGCCGGCGTCCTTGAGCAGGCATTTGTTGTAGAACAGCAGTCCGGAGTAGTTATCGAACGGCAGGCCATAGAGCTCGTCTCCCCAACCGCCGAAGGATTTGAGCAGGATCGGGAAGAAGCCTTCCAGCTTGAGTTCCGGGTCGGCCAGGGCCTTGTCGTCGGTGAAGGTCGTGATCGGCTCCAGCCAGCCATTGCCGGCGAATTCGCCGATCCACACCACGTCGGTGAGCACCACGTCCAGTTCATCGCCGGAGGTGAAGCTTAGGACCTCCCGCTCGCGGCTGTTCTCATAGGGTACGGTTTCGTAGCTGACCTTGATGCCGGTGGCCTTTTCGAAGGCCGGCAACAGCTTGATGGCGGCTGCGTAACCGGGGCGGTCAAGGAAAATCGCCTTGATGGTGGTGCCCTTGTAGGGCTTGGCGGCCTCTTCTAAAGTCCAGGCATGGGCGCCGACGCTGCCCAGGGCAAGGCTCAGGGCCAACGCCCGGCAAACAGGCTTGTTCATGTACGCAACCTCTCTTTTATTGTTGTGGGTGAACGTAGCGTGATGATGGGTTGCCCTAGGCGGGATTGGGCAGGATGACGGTCTTGAGCGCGCCATCGATGAATTCGGCCGGGTACTGGAAAGCATCGGCCGCATGGCCCAGCTCGAAGCGATGGGTGACCAGGCAGTCCACGTCCACCCGACCCTCGGCCACCAGCTTGATCGCGCGGTCGTACACATGCCCCATGCGCCGGGACATGCGCACGTCCAGCCCCTTGCGCCGAAGCACCGACGCGCTCAGGGGTGTGTACTGGTCACCGTCGGGAATGCCGACCAACACCACTCGGCCACCGATGCGCGCGGCGTCGGCGGCGATCTGGAAGCCTTCGGGTGAGTTGGTCGCCTCCAGTACCAGGTCCACGCCGCGGCCGTCGGTCCACTCGGCGATGGCGCTATGGTGCGCCGCCACCTTTGTCGCCCCGAGCTGAGCCGCCTTGGCGGTGCGGTAGCCGATAGGGTCAATGGCATAGATGGCGTCCTTGCAGCTCAAGCGGGCAAGCTGCAGCAGGCACAGCCCGATGGGCCCGCAACCGATGACCGCGACCGTTTCCAGCACGCGCTTGGTCTTGGCCAGGTCCATGGCGTGGATGGCCACGCCCAGGGGTTCGAGCATGGCCGCCTGCACGCTGGTGAAGTTGGGCGGCACCGGGTAGATCTGGCTCGGCGAGACGACGATGTACTCAGTCATGGCGCCGTGCAGGTTCGGGGGTGAACCGAGGAACTGTACGTGGGGGCAAAGGTTCACGTGGCCGCGGTGGCACCATTCGCAACGGCCACAAGGCTTGGCCGGGTCCACGGCCACCAATTGCCCCGCCGCGAGGTTGTGCTCGGGATGATCGCCCACGACATGGCCGGCGAACTCATGGCCGCAGATGAATGGCTGGGTGATGCGCGCATGACCGATGGCCGCTTCCTTGTAGTAATGCAGGTCGCTGCCGCAGATGCCCACTGCGCTGACCCTGATGAGCACTTCGCCGGGGCCGGGTACAGGTTGAGGCCGTTCGGCGATGCGGACGTCTCGCACCCCGTGGATGTAGGCTGCGCGCATGCTTGCTCCTTGACATTTGTATTTTTGGAATTACAAATGATCGTAGAGCGAATCGCTTGCCTGTCAAGCCGCTGATCGCGGCTTCGTTACACACCGCCGACGAGGCGGGCATTGCCCATCCAGAACAACAACAGGGGTAACGATCTTGACCGAGCTCAGCCTGCGCGGCGTTGAAAAGGCCTACGGCGACATCAAGGTGTTGCATGACATCGAACTCAGCATCGCCAGCGGCGAGTTCGTGGTGTTCGTGGGGCCTTCCGGCTGCGGCAAGTCCACCTTGCTGCGCAGTATCGCCGGCCTGGAAAACATCACCGCGGGCCGCATTCACATTGGCAGTCGAGACGTGACCGACCTGGAGCCGGCTGACCGGGGCGTGGCGATGGTGTTTCAATCCTATGCGCTGTACCCGCACATGACCGTCTACGACAACATTGCCTTCGGCCTGAAGATGCAGAACGTGGACAAGGCGCGGATCGACGAGAAGGTGCGCAACGCGGCCCGCATCCTGCAACTGGAGCCACTGCTGCAGCGCAAGCCCAAGGCCTTGTCCGGCGGGCAGCGCCAGCGCGTGGCCATTGGCCGGGCCATCGTCCATGAGCCCCAGGTGTTCCTCCTCGACGAGCCGCTGTCAAACCTAGATGCTTCGCTGCGGGTGCAGATGCGCCTCGAAATCGCCAAGCTGCATGCCCAGCTGCAAGCCACCATGATCTACGTGACCCACGACCAGGTCGAGGCCATGACCCTGGCTGACAAGATCGTGGTACTGAACAAGGGCGCCATCGAGCAAGTAGGTTCGCCCCTGGAGTTGTACCACCACCCGCGCAATCGTTTCGTGGCGGGTTTCATCGGTTCGCCGCAGATGCGTTTTCTTCAGGTGCCGGTGCTGGCCGTCGGTGCCGAAGGCGTGCATGTGAGCCTGCCCGGCGGGGAACGGCTGCTGGTGCCGGTGCGCGCTGACGGTGTGCAGCCTGGCGCCAGCCTTACCCTGGGCCTGCGCCCGGAACATTTGTATGCCACGGGCCTGGGCGATGCGCGTATCGCCGCCCAGGCGCTGGTGGTCGAACATCTGGGCGGCGAAACCTTCACCCATGCGGTGGCCGCCGACGGCCAGGAATTCACCGTAAAGGGGGAGGGACACCTGGCCGTCACGGCCGGCCAGGCCCTGGCCGTTGGCGTGACCGGCAGCCGCTGTCACCTGTTCAGCGAAGACGGCGCCGCGTTGCCGCATTTGCAGCATTACAGCCAGGGGGCAGTGGCAGCCGGGCCGGCGGTGGCCGTCGGCTAAGGAATGGACGGGGCGCGAGCACGGTAGGGCTGGCGCTTGCCGGTATCGATCCTGTTCACACTGGTCGTGTCTTGAGCGTTTGGTCGGTCAGGCCGCCATACGCTCAAATGAACTTCGTGCAGGGCGGGTTTGCAGCAGGCCTGAAGAGCATCGGTGGCCGCCGGCAACCCGCCGGTCACTCACTCAATCCCAGCTCAACGCCCCACCGGTCTGATACTCGATCACACGGGTTTCGAAGAAGTTCTTCTCTTTCTTCAAGTCCATGATCTCGCTCATCCATGGGAAGGGGTTGCTGGTGCCTGGGTATTCTTCCTTGAGGCCGATCTGGGACAGGCGACGGTTGGCGATGAACTTGAGGTAGTCCTCCATCATGGCCGCGTTCATGCCCAGCACGCCGCGCGGCATGGTGTCGCGCGCGTATTCGATTTCCAGCTGGGTGCCCTGGAGAATCATCTGGGTGGCTTCTTCCTTGAGTTCGGCATCCCACAGGTGCGGGTTTTCGATCTTGATCTGGTTGATCACGTCGATGCCGAAGTTCAGGTGCATGGACTCGTCGCGCAGGATGTACTGGAACTGCTCGGCCACGCCGGTCATCTTGTTGCGGCGCCCCATGGAGAGGATCTGGGTGAAGCCGCAGTAGAAGAAGATGCCTTCGAGCACGCAGTAGTAGGCGATCAGGTTGCGCAGCAGTTCCTTGTCCGTTTCCGGGGTGCCGGTGTTGAACTGCGGGTCGGAGATGGCGCGGGTGTACTTCAGGCCCCAGGCGGCTTTCTTCGCCACCGATGGGATCTCGTGGTACATGTTGAAGATCTCGCCTTCGTCCATGCCCAGGGATTCGATGCAGTACTGGTAGGCGTGGGTGTGGATCGCTTCCTCGAAGGCCTGGCGCAGGATGTACTGGCGGCACTCCGGGTTGGTGATCAGGCGGTACACGGCCAGGGCCAGGTTGTTCGCCACCAGCGAGTCGGCGGTGGAGAAGAAGCCCAGGTTGCGCATCACGATGCGGCGCTCGTCGTCGGTCAGGCCTTCAGGGCTTTTCCAGAGGGCGATGTCCGCGGTCATGTTGACCTCTTGCGGCATCCAGTGGTTGGCGCAGCCGTCCAGGTATTTCTGCCAGGCCCAGTCGTACTTGAACGGTACCAGCTGGTTGAGGTCGGCGCGGCAGTTGATCATGCGCTTCTCATCGACTTTCACCCGGGCGGCGGAGCCTTCCAGCTCGGCCAGGCCCTCGGCGATGTCCAGGCTGTTGAGCGCGGCCTTGGCCCGGGCCACCGCCGCGCTGTCGTTGGCGCTCACTTCGCGGGCTTCATGGGCGGCGGCGTCACCGGCGCTGTCGAGTTTGTCCAGCGCGCTGGCGGTAGCGGTGGCAGTGCCGGCAGCCTGTGGCGCGTTGGCGTCGTCGTCTTTGTCGAATTCGTCCCAGCTCAGCATGGGGAAGGCTCCTGTTCAAGGCCGCGCGAAGCGGCGGTTGAAGTTGATAAAGCGGCAAGCCAGGCGTTGGGCCTGGCTCGCGGAATGGGTATGTCTGCCACGGTGGGCTATAGAACGCCTTCAGCCGGTGTGGTTAACCGCTGTCTCGGTGCGCATGGTCAGCTCGTTGGGAGCCGGGAGTATACGGAAATGCATTCCCGAATGCGCGGCCCGAAAGCAGATTCGTGCGCTCGTCCAGCCCGACGGAGGCGAACTATACACCCAATATCTAGTGCCAGGTATTGAGGTATAGCACAGTATGATGTGTTTTTTGGCGGGCTGACGGGTGGCCCTCACTGCGATGAGGTTGTCGGCATAGGCCCAAGGGGGCCTTGGGCGCGAGCCGCTCGTCGAATCTCCCCTTGAGCCAGGGCTGAGCCCAAGTCCTGCGTGACCAGCCCTAGCTGGGAGCTGTTCGACAGCTGGCGCTGCCTCCCACAGGGTGAACTGAACCCCTGACGTTCAATGCCAGCTTCTGCAGGCCTAGAGCGTGACGGCCAGCTCATGATACGCCCGGTTGAAATAGATCAGGCTGCCCGCCGTGGCGCTGAGATGAATGGCCTGCACCTCGCAGAACATCACATCATGGGTGCCTATTTCGGTGCGTTGCCGCAGCCGGCATTCGAAGGAAACACTGGCCCCTTCCAGCACCGGGCAGCCTGAGCTGCCCGCCGTCCAGTTCACCGCGGCGAACCGCTCGGCCATTGGAATCTTGCCACCGAAACAGTTGGAGACGTGCTGGTGCCCGGCCCCCAGCACGTTGACGCAAAGTACGGCGTTGTCCCGGAAAGCCCCGTACACGGACGCGCCCCGGTTAAGACATACCAGCAGGGTAGGGGGTTCGTCGGTCACGCTGCATACCGCTGAGGCCGTGAAGCCTGCCAGGCCGCCGGGCCCGTCGGTGGTGACCACGTTCACCGCAGCCCCGAGCAGGGCCATGGCATTGCGAAACTCAGCCTTGTCGACCGTACAGGTCACAGGCTCGCTGATGGATGCACACATTGGCTTTTTCCTTTCAAGACTGGCTTTGGCGGGTCAGGAACCCCAGCAGCGCCTCGTTGAAGGCTTCAGGCGCAGTGACGTTATGGGCATGGCCGCCGTGGGGCTGGACGTGTAGGAGGCTGCCCGCAATGGCCTGGGCCAGCCGTTCGGAACAGGTCGCCGGCACCAGTACGTCGTCGAGCGCGCTGGATACCCATACCGGCAAGTTTATTTCGGCCAGGCGCTCGCTGACATCGAAGCGACGCAGTGCGCCGATGCGCGCCTTCATGATGTCGGCGCCGGGGAAGTGTTCCAGTGCATGCTCGACTTCCTTCTGAACGCGCTGGGCCTGGGCGGCTGCCCAGCTGGCCGGGTAGAGGAAGATTGGCTGCGCCTCCACGTAGGCGCGTGGACCGGCGTGGTCCAGCAAGGCCAGGCGCGCGTCGAAACAGCGGGCCGAGTGCGGGTTGGGCGCCGCCCAGGCATTGACCAGCGAAAGGCTGATCAAGCGCCCCGGCTGATCCAGCGCCAGTTGCAGCCCCACCAGCCCGCCGAGGGCATGGCCGACGAAGTGGCATCGGCTGACGTCCTCTGTCCGCAAAATCTCGAGCACATCCTCGACCATGTGCTCGATGCGATAATCGGCGGGCAACGGCTGGCGGCTGCGGCCGGTGCCCCGCTGGTCATAGGTGATTACCCGGTAGCCCGCTTCCAGCAGCGCGGGCAGCTGGGCGCCCCAGTAGCCGGCCGAGCCACCCAGGCCTGAGCAGAGCAACACCACTTCGGCGCCCGGCTGGCTCTCGGGCTTGACCTGAACCTGGGTGTGCAGCGCGGCCGTCATGGCTGTTTGCCCGTATGGGCGATACTGGCGATTTCCACCAGGGCCTCGGGTTTCACCAGCCCCACCTGCACGCAGTAGCGTGCCGGTTTTTCCCCCGGGAAATATTCGGCATAGACAGCGTTGATAGCCGCGTAGTCTTCCCAGCGCGTAAGGAACACGTGATTGAAGGTAACATCCTCCAGGGTGCCCCCGGCAGCTTCGATCACACCCTTGATGGTTTCCAGTACATGACGGGTTTGCGCCCCCGCGTCACCCACATGCACCACGTTATTGTCACTGTCGAAGGGCAGCGTGCCGGCGACATAGACAATGCCGTCAGCCTGGGTGCCGGGTACGAATGGGCCGATAGGCGTGGCGGTACCTGGCGGGATGATGACTTGTTTTGGCATGGGGACCCCTTCTTAACGTTGAGTGCTCAGGAGGTTGACGAAGGCTTCGACATTGGAGACCCAGCCGAAGAAGGTTTCGATGTTGTAGACCGCCGCGGCCTGTATCGCTGGGCCGCCCAGCTCGTGGGTGGCGTCTTCGAGCAGCACGCCGAAATACTCCAAATGGAAGGCATCGCGCAGGGTGGACTCGACACACACATTGGTGGCGATGCCGGTGAATACCAGGTTGCGAATGCCGCGGGCACGCAGGGTGCTGTCCAGGGTGCTGTTGAAAAAGCCGCTATAGCGGGTTTTCGGTACCAAGATGTCCCCGGGCTGGGGCGCCAGTGCCTCGACCAGCGCATAATCCCAGCCGCCCTTGGCCAGGAAGCGCCCTTGCAGTTCAGGAAACTTGCGCATGGTCTTGAGCGCGTTGGATTTATGCCAGTTGGGCGAACCCGGCCCGCCGGCTTCCACGTACTGGCTATCCCAGCCGTTCTGCAGGTACACCACCGTCACGCCGGCGGCACGGGCCGCCTCGATGGCGCTGGCGATACGGGCGATCACGCCCTGGGCCCCGGAAATATCGAAGCCGGCCGAATCCACGTAGCCGCCCACCGAGGCGTAGGCATTCTGCATGTCCACCACCACGAGCGCCGTGTTCGAAGGGTGCAGGTACAGCGGCTCGGGTCGCGCCGGCAATGCCCAGGCAGCCTGGCCGTTCACCGCGGGGAGGCCGGCCGGCGTGGTGGCGCTGAGGGTAACCTTCTGTCCAACTTCCATACGTCAGGCCTCCAGCGCTTCAGGGGTGTCGCTGGCCACCGCGCCGCGGCGCGGACCTGCCTGGGAGGGAACGGGGGAGGCTACCTCGATGCGGCTGTTCATCAGCGGCTGGATTCGCGTGCCGAAGGCTTCCACGCCTTCCACGAAATGATCGAAGGTCAGCAGCACGCCTTCGGTGCCTTCCACCTCGGCCACTTCATCGAGCATGCGAGCGATGGAAGCGTACGAGCCCACCAGCGTGCCCATGTTGATATTCACCGCCGAGGTGGGGTCGGCCATCTGTCGCACGTTGGTGTCTGCCCCTGAGGTCTTGTCCGCCCCGCCTTGTACGCCCAGCCAGGCCACCGCTTCCTCGTCGACCCCCGCCTTGTAGTGTTCCCACTTGGCCCAGGCGGCTTCGTCCGTTTCATCGGCGATGACCATCATCAGCACGTAGGTACTGACGTTGCGCCCGGTGACTCGCGTTGCTTCGATCAGCTTTTGCGAAGCCGGGGCGAACGCCTTGGGGGTGTTCACGCCCTTGCCGAAGCAGAAGTTGTAGTCGGCATACTGGGCCGAGAACGTCATGCCGGCGTCGCTCTGGCCGGCGCAGATGACTTTCATGTCGGCGCTGGGCATTGGGCTCATGCGACAGTCGTCCATGGTGAAATGCTCGCCCTTGAAATCCGACTGGCCTCGTTCCCAGAGGTCGCGCAGCACCTGGATGTATTCGGACAGGTAGGCGTAGCGGGTACTGAAGAATTCATCACCGGGCCACAGGCCCATCTGGGAATACTCGGGACGCTGCCAGCCCGTCACCAGGTTCACCCCGAAGCGGCCATTGGAAATGGAGTCGATGGTGGAGGCCATGCGCGCCACTATGGCAGGCGGCAAGGCCAGGGATGGCGCGGTGGCGAAGAGCTTGATCTTGCTGGTCACCGCGGCCAGACCCGCCATAAGGGTGAAGGATTCCAGGTTATGGTCCCAGAACTCGGTTTTGCCACCGAAGCCCCTCAGCTTGATCATCGACAGTAGAAAGTCCAGCCCATAGGTTTCGGCCCGTTGGGCGATCTGCTTGTTCAGCTCGAAGCTCGGCTTGTACTGGGGAGCGTTTTCCGAAATCAACCAGCCGTTGTTACCGATGGGGATAAAGATACCGACTTTCATGGGCGCCTCCGGTTGAATCGTCGGCCTGGGTGGCGACGTCGGAAAAGCTTGAGCACGAGCTGTGCCAGCTTTCTTTTCTCCTGTCTTATCAATGGTCTACGTCCATGCCCGCATTTCCAGTAGACCAAATGGTCCGAAAAAGACCGTTTGGATGGATCGCCGGCGCACAGCGATGAAGCGGCACGGGCCGTTTCAGTGCACGGCTGCTACGACATCCGTAGTGGCTGTTACAATGCAGGCCCCATTCCAGCTCGGAAAGCTCCGTGAACGATAAGACGTCAGAGGTTAGTTCTTCCACAGGGCGACGCCCTGGACGCACGATCAGCGAGAAGGCCCGAAACCGGCGTTCGTTGATGGTGGAGAACAAGCGTGCCTCGATCATCCAGGCCGCGCTCGGGCTGTTTTCCCAATACGGGCTGCACGGCACCAGCCTCGACCAGGTAGCCAGTAGCGCAGACGTTTCCAAGACCAACCTGCTGTATTACTTCGGCAGCAAGGAAGACCTCTACGTGAGCGTGCTCGAGCAGGTACTCGATACCTGGCTGGCGCCGCTTCGGGGGTTCAGCGCGGATCAGGACCCTTTGCAGGCCATTGGCCAATACCTGCGGGCGAAGCTGGAATTGTCTCGGGACCACAGCGCCGAGTCGAAGCTGTTCTGCATGGAAATCATGCAGGGCGCACCCTTGATCGGCGGCCAGCTCAGTCAGGCCTTGCGCGAGCTGGTGGCGAGCAAGGTCGAGGTGATAGGGCAGTGGGTAGAGGCCGGCAGGTTGGCGCCGGTCGACCCCTACCATCTGATCTTCAGCTTGTGGAGCACTACTCAGCATTACGCCGATTTTGGTGCCCAGGTACGCGCCATCGCCGGCAAGGACCTGTCCGATCCGGCCTTCTTCGAGGCCACCCTGGCCAGCCTTCAGGCGTTGTTGCTCGATGGCCTCAGGCCCAGGCCCTGACCAGGGCGGCAGCGACGCTACCTCGGGGCTGCTTCCACGCTTAGCGCTGCGGGCTGGCCCACCCTGCGCCGGTTGAGTAGCTGATTAAGCAGGATGGCGCCGAAGGTGGCGGTCCCCAGCCCGCCCAGTGCAAAGCCGCCAAGATGCAGGGTGAAGTCACCCGTACCCAGCACGAGGGGAATGGCAGCGACCAACAGGTTGCGGCTATCGGAGAAATCCACCCGGTTCTCTACCCAGATGCGCGCGCCGGCGATGGCGATCAGGCCGAACACCACGATGGATACACCGCCCATCACCGGTACCGGAATGCAATGCACGATAGCGCCGAATTTCGGTGAAAGCTCAAGCAGTATCGCCGCCACCCCCGCCACTATGAAGAGCGCAGTCGAATACACCTTGGTGGCCGCCATTACGCCGATGTTTTCCGCGTAGGTCGTCATCCCGGTGCCGCCCACACTGCCGCTGAGCACTGTGGCAATGCCATCGCCGATGAAGGCGCGACCGATGGACTGGTCAAGGTTCTGTCCGGTGATCGAGGCGATCGCCTTGATGTGCCCAAGGTTCTCGGCGATCAGGATCACCACCACCGGAACGATCAGCAACGCCGCCGACACCGTGAACACCGGCGCCTGGAAGGCCGGCATGCCGAACCAGGGCGCGGCCGCGATGGGGCTTGGATCGATGGCCTTGCCCAACCCAAGCAGGTTGGCCAGCACGAAATAGATGACAGTCGCGGCAATCAGCCCCACCAGAAGCAACATGCGCCGCAACAGCCCGCCGGTGTAGACCGCGATACACGCAATGCAAACGAAGGTGACCAGTTGCATCCAGGTATCGAAACCGGAGGATGCCATGGTCTTGATAGGGACGCTGGCCAGGTTGAGGCCGATCACCGCTACCACGGTACCGGTGACTACCGGCGGCGTGATGCGCTCTATCCAGCCCACTCCCGCGGCCTGCACCACGATGCCGATGGCGACGTATACCAGCCCGCACAGCACCACTCCGCCCAGGGCCAAGGGGATGTTCAGGTTGGGGCCGCTTCCCGCATAGGCGGTGGCGGCGCTGACCGCGCCTATGAAGGCGAAGCTGGAACCGAGAAAACTGGGGATCTTCCCGCGCGTGACCAGGAAGAAGATCAGCGTCCCCAGGCCGCTCATCATGATCGCCACATTCGGATCGAAACCCATGAGCAAGGGCGCCAGCAAGGTTGCGCCGAACATGGCGAACACATGCTGTATGCCCAGGGCAAGTGTCTGCGGCCAGGGCAGGCGTTCATGAGGGGCGATGATATCGCCCAGATCGGCTTTTACAGACCAGGAAAACGGGTTGTTCATAGAGTCCGCCCTTCGTTGGTGGGAGTGTCCCGGTAGCTCGCCCCTGCATTCGCTTGATCATGAGGCGGTAGCGGGTCAGCGGAGCAGAATGCATGCCAGCGGGAAAATCCTGAGCGCCGAGAAGGCTTTAGGAAAAGCGAGAGGTGAATCCGGACCTTTTGGTCCACTTCGGAGCACTCGCTCAGTGCAAGGCTGGTCGGTACTGGTGCAGGCTGGCGGCGCGGAGACGAAAAAGCCCCCGCCTTTCAGGGCGGGGGCTTTTGTGGCCTGCGGCCTGGCGGCTACAGGCAGGGGCGGGGGCCTTACTGGCAGGCTTCGCAATCCGGCTCGTCAATCGCGCAAGCCTTAGGCACCGGGGCCGGGCCGGCCGCTGCCGACTCGGCAGCCTGGGGCGCGGCGTGCAGGGCACCGTCGCCACCGCTGGACACCGCATTGAGCTTGCCAGTGTTGATGGTGGACTTCTCGGTGCTGGTGGCGGCCAGGGCGCGGAGATAGTAGGTGGTCTTCAGGCCACGGAACCACGCCATGCGGTAGGTCACGTCCAGCTTCTTGCCCGAGGCGCCGGCGATGTACAGGTTCAGGGACTGTGCCTGGTCGATCCACTTCTGGCGACGGCTGGCCGCTTCCACGATCCACTTGGTGTCCACTTCGAAGGCCGTGGCGTAGAGATCCTTGAGCTCCTGAGGGATGCGCTCGATCTGCTGCACCGAACCGTCATAGTACTTGAGGTCGTTGATCATGACCGCGTCCCACAGGCCGCGTGCCTTGAGGTCGCGCACCAGGTAGGGGTTGATCACGGTGAACTCGCCCGACAGGTTCGATTTCACGTACAGGTTCTGGTAGGTCGGCTCGATGGACTGCGACACGCCGGTGATGTTTGCGATGGTCGCGGTCGGTGCGATGGCCATGATGTTCGAGTTGCGAATGCCTTTCTGAACCCGCGCGCGCACTGGCGCCCAGTCCAGGGTCTCGCTACGGTCGACTTCGATGTACTTGGCGCCACGCTGCTCGATCAGGGTTTCCAGCGAGTCCAGCGGTAGCACGCCCTTGGACCAGAGCGAGCCCTGGAAGGTCTCGTAGGCGCCACGCTCGTCGGCCAGGTCGCACGACGCCTGGATGGCGTAGTAGCTCACCGCTTCCATGGACAGGTCGGCGAACTTGACCGCCTCGTCCGAACCATAAGGGATGTGCTGCAGGTAAAGCGCATCCTGGAAGCCCATGATGCCCAGGCCCACCGGGCGGTGCTTGAGGTTGGAGTTGCGCGCCTGAGGCACCGAGTAGTAGTTGATGTCGATCACGTTGTCGAGCATGCGCACGGCGGTCTTGATGGTGCGCGACAGCTTCTCGGTGTCCAGCTTGCCATCGACGATGTGATTCGGCAGGTTGATCGAGCCCAGGTTGCAGACGGCGATCTCATCCTTGTTGGTGTTCAGGGTGATCTCGGTGCACAGGTTCGAGCTATGGACCACGCCCACGTGCTGCTGCGGGCTGCGCAGGTTGCATGGGTCCTTGAAGGTCAGCCAGGGGTGGCCGGTCTCGAACAGCATCGAGAGCATCTTGCGCCACAGGTCCTTGGCTTGCAGGGTCTTGTAGACCTTGATCTTGCCGTATTCGATCAGGGCTTCGTAGTACTCGTAGCGTTCCTCGAAGGCCTTGCCGGTGAGGTCGTGCAGGTCCGGGGTTTCGGACGGGGAGAACAGGGTCCACTTGCCGTCTTCGAATACCCGCTTCATGAACAGGTCCGGAATCCAGTTGGCGGTGTTCATGTCGTGGGTGCGGCGACGGTCGTCACCGGTGTTCTTGCGCAGCTCGAGGAATTCCTCGATGTCCAGGTGCCAGGTTTCCAGGTAGGCGCAGACCGCGCCCTTGCGCTTGCCGCCCTGGTTGACCGCCACGGCGGTGTCGTTGACCACCTTCAGGAAGGGAACGACCCCCTGGGACTTGCCATTGGTGCCCTTGATGTACGAGCCCAGCGCCCGAACCGGCGTCCAGTCGTTGCCCAGGCCGCCCGCGAACTTGGACAGCATGGCGTTATCGTGGATGGCGCCGTAGATGCCGGAAAGGTCGTCCGGCACGGTGGTCAGGTAGCACGAGCTCAACTGCGGGCGCAGGGTGCCGGCGTTGAACAGGGTGGGGGTGGAGGCCATGTAGTCGAACGACGACAGCAGGCGGTAGAACTCGATGGCGCGCTCGTCACGGTTCTTCTCTTCGATGGCCAGGCCCATGGCCACGCGCATGAAGAACACCTGGGGCAGCTCGAAGCGCACGCCATCCTTGTGGATGAAGTAGCGGTCGTACAGGGTTTGCAGGCCCAGGTAGGTGAACTGCTGGTCGCGCTCGTGATCGATGGCCGCGCCCAGCTTGGCCAAGTCGAAGCGGGCCAGTTCCGGATTGAGCAGTTCGAATTCCACGCCCTTGGCCACGTAGGCCGGCAGGGCCTTGGCGTACAGCTCGGCCATCTCGTGGTGGGTGGCGCTTTCGGCGACGCCCAGGAACCCCAGGCCTTCGGCGCGCAGGGTGTCCATCAGCAGGCGGGCGGTGACGAAGGAATAATTCGGCTCACGCTCCACCAGGGTACGGGCGGTCATCACCAGGGCGGTGTTCACGTCCTTCAGGGCCACGCCGTCGTACAGGTTCTTCAGGGTTTCGCGCTGGATCAGCCCACCGTCCACTTCCGCCAGCCCTTCGCAGGCTTCGGAAATGATGGTGTTCAGGCGACCCATGTCCAGTGGTTCGAGGGTACCGTCGGCGCGGGCCACGCGGATGCTCGGATGGGGCTGCGCGGGCTGGCTGGCGTCGTTACGGCTGGCGCGCTCCTTGGCCCGCTGGTCACGGTAGATCACGTAGTCGCGGGCAACCTTGTGCTCGCCGGCGCGCATCAGGGCCAGTTCGACCTGGTCCTGGATCTCCTCGATATGGATGGTGCCACCCGACGGCATGCGCCGACGGAAGGTGGCCGACACTTGCTCGGTCAGGCGCGCGACTGTGTCGTGGATGCGCGAGGACGCGGCGGCGCTGCCGCCTTCCACTGCGAGGAACGCCTTGGTGATGGCCACGGTGATCTTGTCGTCGGTATAGGGAACGACAGTACCGTTACGCTTGATCACGCGCAGTTGGCCGGGTGCGGTGGCGCTCAGCTCCTGGTTGGAGCCCGCGCCCTGAGGCGCCTGGCCTGTCGGGTTCTCGCGAGTGGTGTCGGTGTGCATGGGAGTCTCCACGATCTCTATGTTTAGTTGGGCGCGGCAGGGGTGACTGCCGTTCCATGTGAAGCACGACAACCGACGAGGCGACCAGGCCCCATGAGGCACTGGCCAGCTCCGCCGGTATACAGCGACTTCTTGATCAAATAAGGGGGCGCTTTTGACGCCTCCCTGGCAAAACGAAGCTTGCAGGCCCAGACAGCCTGGCAAGCATGCCAGCAGGCCTGTACCGCAACCGAAAAATCAGCCTTCAGGGGCTTGAATTCTTTTATAGCGTAGTGTTGACGCAGGACACCAAAACCCAATATGTAGTGGTCTGGCGTGAAGGGGATACAAGATAATGCGCTTGGGTAGCCTTTGCAACATCAGGAAATGTGGATAACTTGTGGGAAAAATGTGGGATAGCTGCTGCGCGCCCTTTGCCCCAAGGGCTGTAGGAAAACGCGACGAAAAACGCCATTCGTCACGTCATGCCGGGACGCAAACGAGGCTGAGCAATCGCCCGTCGCGCAGGTTGAATTGGCCCGCCAGTTGCACGCCGGCGCGCCAGTCCGGGCTTAGGTCGGTGAGCAGGCTCAGGCGCGCCTGCCCGTCCTCGGACCAGTCCAGAAGTGACGCCGCCTCGAAATAGAACCGTTGGCCGACGAGCGGGTAAAGCGCCTTGAACAGGCTTTCCTTGAGAGAGAAGGTCAGGGTCACGACCAGCGCGGCCTGTTGCGGATCTTCAGGCAGGCGCTCCAGCTCCGCCGCCGTAAGGATTTCGGCCGCCAGGCGCCGCGCGCGTTCCGGGGCCAGCAGGCTTTCCACGTCCAGGCCAAGCCCGCGGCAGCGATCGGTCGGGGCCGCGATGGCCGCCGCCCAACCGTCGCCATGAGTGATGGCACCACAGAATCCCGTAGGCCAGCCTGGGGCACGGTCTTCCCCGATGGGCAGGTCACAGCCTGGCAGGCCGAGCCGACCCAGTGCCGCTCGCGCGCACAGGCGCCCGGCCAGGAACTCGGCCTGGCGCTTGGCGACCGAGCGTTCGATGGACGGCGGGCGAACGATGCCGGCGCGCTGGAAGTCATCAGCCGCCAGATGCGACGGCTGGAAACCGCAGCTGGCGAACACCGCGCCCGCCGGCACGGGCAATGGGCAATCCCAGATCACAGGCGAACAGCAGGCGGGCAGGGGAGCGGTCATGTTCATAAGCCAGATTGTGCCCCCTATCGTTTGAAGGTGCCAGCGGCGGGCCCGATGGCCAAGAACGCCGGCGACCATGGGCTTCGCTCTTAGAAGAACACCTTTACAAGCAGGCTGGCGGTGTTCTGGTCGGTATCGAAGTAAGCGGTGTCCTTGATGCCGTACTTGTCCTTCCAGTAATCGTATTCGATACCTACATACAGCTGTCGCTCGGTCAGGCTCAGGGCCTTGCCCAGGTCGTACTTGATCTGCGGGTTGAAGTGCAGGTTGGCATGGTAGTCGCCGCGGTTGTTGCTGTCGTTACCGACCACCCAGTCAATGAAGCCGTCGATCAATACATCGGATTTGCCTACCGGAATCGTATAGGACCATACCGGCGTGATCTGCCACACGTTATCGCCGGCGCGCGGGCCGTCAGTGACCCGTTTGTAGAAGTTGAGCTGGAAATAGTCGAAGCCGGGCACGTCAAGATCGAAGCCTGGACCGAACAGGTAGGACTCGTTATCGCCCTCGCCGAACTCGTAGGTCAGGGCCAGCAGCACGTCCTTGACCGGGCCGAAGGCCACCGGCTGGCCGAGGATCTTGCCAGCGGAGAGCCGTGGGCTGAACTCACCATACAGAGTGCTATTGCCAGCGCTGGAGGAAGCCTTGCCGTTGTAGAAGATCTTGTCGACGAACAGGAAGTTATCGCCGTATTTCCAGGAGTCAGCGTGTTCGAAGGTAAAGGTTTGCTGGATCTGCGGGTCGACCGTGAAGTCCCGCCCGTTGAGGTAGGTCAGGCTGTTGCTCTGCCACTGCAGCCACTCGCCCGCGGCCTGGGCGTCACTGGCAGCCAAGGCGGTGCCAGCCAGCACTAGGCTGGAAAGAGTACGATTCATTGAAAGCTCCTTGGTGATAACGGCGGCGCTGCATTGGCGCCGCCTCGATAAGAGTCGTCTAGCCGGCCTGTTTCGTCGCCATACACCCCTTGCAAGCGTCTTGCCAGGCCATGGCCTTCTGCCGAAGCGGACTCGGCAGGGCGGTCAGGCTTGCGGGGGCATTGCTCAAGGAGCGGCGCAAGAGGGCGCGCCGGCTAAAGGGCGCGCAGCATAATGAGGCATATTCTGAAAGGCAATCACCGGCGATGACCCGTGGTCCTGCCCCCGGCTCGGCTGCGGCGCCGGCGTAAGTATCTACTGCGTCACCACAGGTCCGTCTGCTCAGACTGCTGCTTTTCGCTCAGGAGATGCAGTCGTGAATCCCCTTGACAGCTTACTGGAGACCCCGGCCCAACCCTTGTTCCCATCAGTGGCAAGCCAGCAACGGGACCGAGCCCGAGGCATCCTGGCCGCTGGGCAGTTACTGGCTGACGCGCCGGTCGACTGGCTACATCGCGTCGCCGATGCCTTGGCCGCCAAGGCCGCCGGCCAGGCTGACTGGTCCTCCAGCCTGCCGCAAGACCTGCGGCCCATGGCCTCGAGCATGGCCGAAGAACCAGCGGCCGAGGCCTGGCAGGTGGCGGTGGACGAAGCCCTCAGGCAACAGGCAGACGCCTTTGCCTATCTGCTGGAGCTTGGGAGCCAGCCGGCCGATTATCCGCGCCATCTCAACAAAAGCCGCCAAGCGGCGCACCGGGCCCGCCTGTTGGCCCGCTTCGGCGAGGAAGCCCCCGCCCTTGCGGACCTGTCGGCCTATCAGGCTGCGTTTCAAGCCCGCCATCAGGCCCAGGCGAAGTCCGCGGCGATCATGGGAACGGCCGCGGCGTTTTCCGCGCCGAACGACTTGAGCGCCGACCTGAGCCAATTGCTGGAGCAGGCCATTGTCGCCGAGTTGCGTCTGCGGGCCGAGGAAGGAGCACTGGAACCCGGTATTGCGGCGATGCTCGATGTGCCTGACGGCCCCGGCGGTTGGCAGTGGCTGGCGGTCACCTGGAACGGCGCCACCCTGGCGGGAGCCTGGGTACTGACGCTGCCGCAGGCCTGGGGCTCGCGCGTCACTGGCCTGCCTTTGCTGCTATGGGTGCAAGGGGAAAGCGGGGGGCTCGCTCATTTCGAGGACCAGGCCTCTTTGTACCAGGCCATCGCCGCGGACATTCAGGCCCCGTTGCCCACCGCCCTGGCCAGGCAGGCGCAGGACGCGCCAGCGCAAGGAGATGGAGCTGCCCTGGTGCCGCTGGCAGCAGGCGGGGCCACGGCCATCCAGGCATTGCTACAACCCTGGGTGCAACGGTTCGCCGCCTTGGCGGAAGGGAACTGGCCCTGGCCCGAGCTCGATCAGGCGCTTGCCCGGGAGCGGATCCTGGATGAAGCTCGCAGCGCCCTGGCGATTCCGATGGATAGCCAGCGCCGCCTGGCATTGACTGAGGTCGAACGTCAGTGGCAGGCCGACGCGCTGCTGGAGCACTTGCCCACCTGGTTGCTCAGCCGGCCCCTGGACCAGCGGGAGGGCTTCGCCCAGCGACTGTTGGCCTACCATGAGGCCGCCAGCCAGCTGGAAGCCTGGCTCAGCGAGCAGGTGCCCGACTTCGCCGTGTTCGCCGGGCGCTTGCTGGCCGAGCGCATCGAGCAGGACCTGGGCCTTCGAATCGAGCCCGAGACAGTGGTGGCGAGCCGTCCGACCCACATGACCTTTGAATGGTTCGGTAAGGGGACGAGCCTTGAACCACCCCCGGAGGGTCTGTTTCCACGCCCTCCGCTCAGTGAGCATGGCCCCGGCGGCCTTCGCTGGGTCCCCAGCGATACATGGGAACAGGTGACATTGGCCGAACTGGCGATGGAAAACCTCGATGCCGACGAGGCGGCCGAAACTGAACGGCTCAAGGCCGCGCACTGGCAAGTCCCCGGTCTCACGGCCGGTTACCTGATAGAAATCCTGCCCGTACTGGACCCGCTGAAGCAGTACGACGCCCATGTGCGTCGTAGCCTGGACCCGGCTCGGGCGCTGATGCCTGAACGGCTGCGCCGACCGTTCGAGCTGGAACTCCAACTCTTGGCCCAGGTGATGCACTGGTCGCGTCGGCTAAGCACTCGCGGCCAGACAATGCTGCAAGCGGCCGCCACGGAACAGGATGCTGCTCGCCTGGCTGAGCGCGGGCTACGGCTCCACTGGCTGGTGATCCACATGGACCAGGAGCTGGGCCAGACGGTTCAAGGCTGTTGCGCGCTGGTCCAGGGGGAGGGTGGTCATACCTTGCTGCACCTGCCCGGGGCGCCTGACGGATTCGAGCTGATCGAACATCGAAGCCTGAGCCGCGCTTTGGATACGCTCCGACGGGGTATCGCCAGTCAATCAACGCTGGCCGAATACCTAGCGCAGCGCCTGGGCGGCGACCCGAAGGTATCGCTGGCTTACTTCCGGCAGGCCGCGCTACATCACTACGACGATTATCTTCGCGCCCCGGCATCCCTGGACCAGACCCTTGTCTCTCTACAGCTGGACGATCGCTGTTTCTGGCTACGAGCCAGAGCCGTGGCACAAGGGCGAAGCCAGCGCGGCATCCATGTGGCCCGCCACTTGGCGCTTCAGGAGCGTTACCTGGGTTACCTGCGCGCGGCCATGGCCATGATGCCCGGCGTGGGTACCCTGGTTGGCCTGCAGACCCTCTATGAAAGCGCCTCGATGGTGCGCTCCGGATGGCGTCAGCAGGACCCCGACCTGGTCGGCGTGGGCGTGGTTGGGGTTCTGGGCGGGATTCTGGACGTGCTGCTCAGCAGCCTGCCCGTGGCTTCCAGCCTGGCCAGTGTGCGCCAGGCGGTGAGGGCACAGGCTGTTCTGAGACAGGCGCGGCAGCCCTTGGCGGGCTACGAGGCCCGGCTCCGGCTACCCGGCGCCACGGCGCTCGCGGGAGCAGACGCCGGTACCTGGCTGCACGACGGTCAACGCTATATCTGCCAGGATGGACGAGCCTATGCGGTCTACCGTCGCCCCGGTGAAACGACCCTGAGCTTGCGCGCCACGGCAACGCGCCGATATGAGGCGCCTGTTCGGCGTGAGGGCGAGCGCTGGGTCACCCATGCCGATGTGGGGCTGCGTGGTGGCGGGGGCAAGTTGACCCTGGCCGAGAATGTCTTCGCCACCTGGGGGCCTGGTAGCCGTCATGAACCCTTTACCGGCGCCACGCGGACAAGGGCGTTGGCCCAAGGCCGACGGCTATTGAATCAATACAGATTTCCAAGCGCGACCCTGGAGGCAGAATTCGCCTTTGCCTACCTGGCCGACGGAACCCCGCCAGCCTGGGCGCTGCGCTATCGGACAGGTCCAGGCGCCGCGGTTGTGGTCGCGCCAGTGACCGATGCGTGGCAGGCCGTGCGCTGGACCCCGACGGGCAGTGATGACTTCACTCCTAGCGGCCGCGGGGGCCTGGTTCATCTTGCCCCGCGCGGTCAAGGCCAGCCGACGGAAATGGTAAGGTTGCAAGGCCATTATTATCCGCTGCTGAGGGGCGGCGGCCAAGAAGCGGAGCGCTTCATCGCCCCGGCGGGCCCGGCGCCTGCCAGCCTGGCGGAACTCGACGAGCTGATTCTTCAAGGGCTTGGCCCGGTGCGAGTGCGTCTGGGGGCCACGCCTGCTGACGCACCGACCCTCATCGGGCCTTATACACAAACATTCGCCGAACGTCTGGCCGAGCGCTTCCCTCACCTGGCTCCCGCTGCGCGACGGGCCTGGGCGGAGATAGTCTACCGCAGGGCATCGCAATCCCCGCTGGGGCTGACCCAGCAACGTTTGCGTGCTATCGAACGCCTGATCGCGGACGATACCGCGGAACCCCTCCGGGCGCTTTTCCCGAGGATGATCGACAGCCTGGTGACCGAACTGGCGAGACGGGATCTGGCCGACAGCTTCTCCCAGATACACTGGTCCCTTACGACGGCCGAGCGAACGGCTCTGCAACAGGCCCTGGCCGGGCAGGGCGCCGAAGAGCTTCGCATGATGATGAATGGCTTCCTGGTCGGACGAGGCTACAGCGTACTCTTCGATCATGCGATCGCGGGCCGCTACCTAAGCGTGTTCCGCCGCCCGGGCCGCCCGGAAATCTACGTGCTGGTGCAGCTGGACAGGCTTGGCGCGCTCAACCTGTATGGGAATCATGGCGCCAGCCTGCTGACCCGGCCCTGGCTGGATATGGTTATCCCGCGCATTCCCAATGTCGAGGCAGCTGCCATGGTCCGCGCAGCCCGGTACCGCGGCGAACTGGTACCAGTGCTGGGAGGCGCCACGGCGCCGAGCGCGGCATCCGTGGAAATCATCTGGGAGCGGGTATTCCTGCTTTCGGATATACCAGGAGCGCCGCTCGCGGTGCGTAGCTGGCGCAGCGCCTTGCGGCCAATCCAGCCTGGCGATGTGGAAAGCGCCCCTGGTTCAGGAATGTTTCGAAATATTGATACAGGTTTGATCGAAGGCGTGCGCGTCCATGGGCAATGGTTGCCTGTGTTTCCGGTTGCCGATGACACGCGCCTGCTGCTCTCGCGCCCAGCCGACTTGCCCACGCCACTCACGTTCGATGCGTTGAACCGATGCATTCGCGAGCGGTTCGCCGAGCAGCCCTGGCTGGTTGCGCGCGAGGGCGCCGAATGGTCGGTACGCCGTCATCTATTCCTCGCGCCTCTGGATCGGCAGCTTGGTCGGACGCGACCGGGCCTTACCCCTCCAAGCGCTTTCAGCGTTGCCGAGGCGGCCTTCGCTCGCGCGCAGGGCAGTGACCATGCTCGGCTTCTGCATCTGGAGCATGTGCTGTCCAGTTGGGTGCACAATAGCCATGCGCAAGGCGACCTGGCCGACCCTTTGCTGCTGCTTTCAACGCTGAGTCCGGAGCGCTTGGAGGGCGGCCTGGACTGGCGGCTCGCGCTGCCGCCGGATGTTGCAACCCCAGCGCCTGGCGTGCTGTATCTGCGGCCCGTGGAGCAATACACCCAGGGCCTGCTGGAAACCGTGCGGCGGCCCCGTATGCGCCACCATGCCTTCAATCTGGCCGATGATCTTCTGGTCCGCTATGGGCTTATCCAGGAGCATCGAGCGGGCCGTTTTGCCCAATACCGGCAACCCTCGACTGGCCGCATCTACGTGGTCGCCGTCCAGATAGCCGAGGCCGATCAAGTGCTCGTGGCAGCGGATGAGGGCCTGACGACGCTCTCCGCAGCCTGGACCACCCGTTGGCAGGAGCGTCTGGGACGGCGCCAGGCCGAAGCCTTGGCGCAAGCCGCCAGGGAGGGCCGCTTGGTCAGGTTGCTGGCCGCCTTGCGGCTCGACGCTTCGGCGGAGGAAGGCGTGCTGGCGCTGGTTCGGCTAGGCGAATTCTGAGTCAGCGCGAACCCCAGAGCGCCCCCGCGCCGGCAGCGGCGAAAAGCGCGGCGCTGGCGCGATTGAACCAGCGCCGACCTTGGCCGCTTCGCAAGTAGCGGCCAGCCCCTTGGGCAAGCAGGCCATAGCCAAGCTTGCAACCCAGGTCGATCAGCGCCCAGCTCAGGCTCATGACCAGCAATTGCGGGCCCAGGGGGGCCTGGGCCTGGATGAACTGCGGCAGAAAGGCTGCGAAGAACAGCAGGTCCTTTGGGTTGCTGGCGCCCAGGAGAAAGGCCTGGCGAAAGAGCGCTGAAACGCCGCGCTCCGACGCCAGTGTACGGCTCTCCTGCTCAGGCAGCTGCCTGGCATGGCGCCAGCTGTTCCAGGCCAGATAGAACAGATAGAGCGCTCCGGCCAGCTTCAGTGCCTCGAACCCTTGCGCCGAGGCCGTCAGGAGCGCGCCCAGGCCAAGGGCGGAGGCCATCAGCAGGCACAGGGAAGCGCTCATTTCACCCAGGAAAGCCGGCCAGGATCGACGCACGCCCAGCTGCAAGCTATTGCTGACCATGAGCAGCGACAGCGGCCCAGGGATCACAATGACCACGAAGGCGGCGGCACAGAAAAGCATCCAGGTGTCCAGGGGCATGTTTTTCGCCAGGTTAGGAGAGAGGGGGCGATTATCACCCAGGCCAGGGCATCAGTCGCGGGCGAGGTCTGCTGCCAATGCCTCGGTATCTCGTCGATGCACCTCTTCGCCCATGGCGAAGGTATGCGCGACCACCCTATCGTCGCCCAGGGTCATCAGCACGAACAGCGTTTCGGCGATGGAGCGGCTTTGACTCAGGCGGTACTCCAGCAGGGGCGTGGCCTTGAGGTCGAGCACCACGAAATCCGCCTCATGGCCGGGCTGCAGGCTGCCGATGCGGTCTGCCAGGTCCAGCGCCCGCGCGCCGCCCAGGGTGGCCAGGTACAAGGATTTGAACGGGTTCAGGCGCGCCCCTTGCAGTTGCATGACCTTGTAGGCCTCGTTGAGGGTCTGCAGGATGGAAAAACTGGTGCCAGCGCCCACGTCGGTACCCAGGCCCACCTTCACCTTGTGGCGTTCGGCCATGGGCAGGTTGAACAGCCCGCTGCCGAGGAAAAGGTTGGAGGTGGGGCAGAACGCCACGGAGGCCCTCGCCTGACCCAGCCGGGCGCATTCGTCTTCACAAAGGTGCACGCCATGGGCGAACACCGACCGCGGCCCGACCAGCCCATGGTGGTCATACACATCCAGGTAGCCCTCGCGCTCCGGAAACAACTGCTTGACCCAGTTGATTTCCTCGCGGTTTTCACTCAGGTGAGTATGCAGGTAAAGCCCGTCGTGCTCTCGCAGCAGGCGCCCGGCCGAGGCCAATTGCTCAGGGGTGCTGGTGGGGGCGAAGCGGGGCGTCACCGCATACTGCAGCCGGCCCCGGCCGTGCCAACGCTCGATCAGCGCCTTGCTCTGGGCGTAACCGCTCTGTGCGGTGTCGGTGAGGTAGTCGGGAGCGTTGCGGTCCATCATCACCTTGCCGGCGATCAAGCGAAGGTTCAGCCTTAGCGCGGCTTCGAACAGGGCATCGACGGACTCGGGATGAACGGAGCCGAACACCAGGGCGGTGGTGGTGCCATTGCGTAGCAGCTCGGCGAGGAAGCGGCCGGCCACGTCTTCGGCGTGGGTTGCGTCTTGGAACTGCCGCTCGCAGGGGAAGGTGTAGGTGTTCAACCAGTCGAGCAATTGCTCCCCGTAAGCGCCGATCATGCCTGTTTGCGGGTAATGGATATGGGTGTCGATGAAACCTGGGGTGATGAGGGTATCCTCGAAGTGCCGCACCGGTACCTCGGGGTCCAGGTCGGGCAGCAGCGCGCTGGCCGGGCCCATGGCCAGGATCTTCCCGCCCTCTACGACAAGGAGTCCGTCGGCGATGTATTCATGGGAAGCGTGTTCGCCCAGGTCGGCAGGATCACCCAGGCTGTGCAAAAGACTGGCGCGGTAGGCTTTGCGGGTATCACTCATGAGTGGGCCTTCGAATGTTCAGGTGCGGCGGTTGCTTGATAGCCAGTTTACCTTGCATCGCCGCCACGCCAACCCGGCAGGGCCTCGCTTCAGCCAAGACCACCGGTATCAGGGCGCGGTCCGTGGACGGCTTCGGATAGGGCAAGCCTAGGACAAGCATACGGCAAGCCGTTGCCCAAGGGTGGCCGCTTGCCTGCCATCTCCGCTTCAGCGCGCCAGCATTTGCGTTACAATCGCCGCCCCGCGCCTCTATTGGAACTCCCATCAATCATGACCTTCAAGGCCCTGGACAGCCTCGCCGAGCAGATTGCCCGCCATCTGGCCGACCGTATCGTGAGAGGCGAAATGCGCCCTGGCGAGCGGATCCAGGAGCAGAAGGTGACCCAGGCCCTGGACGTGAGCCGTGGCTCGGTGCGCGAAGCGTTGCTGATCCTCGAGCGCAGGCACCTGGTAGTGATTTCCCCACGCCGCGGTGCCCAGGTGAGTGAACTCAACGCTCATCACGCGCGCAGCCTCTGCACCTTGATGAGCGAGCTGTACATTCTGCTCGGCTGCGCCGTGGCGCAGCAATGGCGCGGCGAGGAAGACCTCGGTCCCTTTCTGACCTTGCAGCAGCGTTTGCGCCAGAGCGCCGCGGCCAATGACATCCAGACGTTCGTCGATGACAGTTTCAATGTGATGCGCGCGGCCTATCCGTTCGCGGACAATCCCTACCTGAGCCAGACGGTGGAAAACCTGCAGCCGGCGATGAACCGCAATTACTATCTGGCACTGGAGCAGCGCAAGGCGGCGATGGCCGAGTACCTGGCCTTGTTCGACGGTTTGCTGAGCGCCGTCAGGGATCGCGACCTGAACACCATTCGCGCCCAGCTCAAGGCCTACGGCGAGTTGAGCTGCCAACTGGTGCTCGCCGCCCTGGGCGCTCGCTGAAGATGCGCCTCAAGTGCATCCGCCTGGCGGGATTCAAGTCCTTCGTCGATCCCACCACCGTCAACTTTCCCAGCAACATGGCGGCCGTGGTCGGCCCCAATGGCTGTGGCAAATCCAACATCATCGACGCGGTGCGCTGGGTCATGGGCGAAAGTTCGGCCAAGAACCTGCGCGGCGAGTCCATGACGGACGTGATCTTCAATGGCTCCACCAGCCGCAAGCCGGTCAGCCAGGCCAGCATCGAACTGGTGTTCGACAATAGCGAGACCACCCTGGTCGGAGAGTATGCCGCCTATGCGGAGATCTCCATTCGCCGGAAGGTGACCCGCGACGGCCAGAATACCTATTTCCTCAATGGCACCAAGTGCCGTCGGCGCGACATCACCGATATCTTCCTGGGCACCGGCCTGGGCGCGCGCAGCTACTCGATCATCGAGCAGGGCATGATCTCGCGCCTGATCGAAGCTCGGCCTGAAGAGCTGCGCAACTTCATCGAGGAAGCCGCGGGCATTTCCAAGTACAAGGAGCGGCGCCGGGAAACCGAAACCCGCATCCGCCGCACCCAGGAAAACCTCGAGCGCCTGACGGACCTGCGCGAGGAACTGGAGCGTCAGCTCGAACGCCTGCACCGCCAGGCCCAGGCGGCAGAGAAATATCAGGAATACAAGGCTCAGGAGCGCCAGCTCAAGGCACAGCTGTCGGCCCTGCGTTGGCGGGCCCTGGATGAGCAGGTGGCACAGCGCGAAGGCATCATCGGCGAGCAGGAAGTGGGCTTCGAGGCCCTGGTGGCCGATCAGCGCAACGCCGATGCCAGCATCGAGCGCCTGCGCGATGGCCATCATGAACTCTCCGAGCGCTTCAACCAGGTGCAGGCACGCTTCTATGCGGTAGGCGGGGATATCGCCCGGGTCGAGCAAAGCATCCAGCACGGCCAGCAGCGGCTGCGCCAACTGCAGGACGACCTGCGCGAAGCGGAGCGCGCTCGCCTGGAGACCGAGTCCCATCTGGGGCATGACCAGACCCTGCTCGCCACCCTGGCCGAGGAACTGGCCCTGCTCGAACCCGAGCACGAGATCGCCACCGCCGCGGCCGAGGAAAGCGCTGCCGCCCTGGAAGCGGCCGAGTCGGCCATGCAGGGCTGGCAGGAGCGCTGGGATACCTTCAATACCCGCTCCGCCGAGCCACGGCGCCAGGCGGAAGTGCAACAGGCGCGCCTGCAGCAGTTGGAGCAGTCGCTGGAACGCCTGGCCGAGCGCCAGCGGCGGCTGGCCGAAGAGCTGGCCAGCCTGGTGGCGGACCCGCAAAGCGCCGCTTTGCTGGAACTGGACGAGCAACTGGCCGCCGCGCAAACCCTGATGGAAGATCTTCAGGCCGAGGAGGCGGAGCAGGCCGAGCAACTCGAAGCCTTGCGCGAAAGCTTGCGAGGCCTCGGTCAGCGCCAGCAGGCCGGGCAAGCCGAGCTGCAGCGCCTCGGTGGCCGCCTGGCCTCCCTGGAAGCGCTGCAGCAGGCTGCCTTGAATCCGGTCGGCGGAGCCAGCGACTGGCTCCAGGCACAAGGGCTGCAAGGCCGGCCCCGGCTGGCCGAGGGGTTGCGGGTCGAGCCGGGCTGGGAGCAGGCGGTCGAGGCTGTGCTAGGGGCGGACCTGCAGGCGGTGCTGCTCGATGAGCTGGCCGCGCCAGGCTTGTCGACCTTCGAAGGCGGCGAATTACGCCTGGCCCAGGCAGTTCCCGCGCCCAGCCTGGGCGACAGCCTGTTGAGCAAGGTCAGCGGCCCGCTGGACCTTTCCGCCTGGCTCGGGCAAGTGCGCCCGGTGGACACGCTCGAAGCGGCTCTGGCGCTGCGCGCCGAGCTGGCGCCTGGGGAAAGCCTGGCGACTCGTGATGGCTACTGGGTAGGGCGGCACTTTCTGCGGGTACGTCGCGGCGATGATACCCAGGGTGGGGTACTGGCGCGGGCGCAGGAGCTGGAAGGTTTGAGCGCTACCCGAGAGGCGGCCGAGGCTGCCCAGCAAGAGCTCGAGCAAGCGTTGGAAGCAGCGCGCGAAGCCCAGCGCTCGGCAGAGCAGGCGCGTGAGCAGGTTCGCCGCCGCTTGCAGGAGGAGGCCCGCCAGTCGGGCGAACTCAAGGCCCAGCGTTCCGCCAGCCAGGCGCGCGCCGAACAGTTGAGCCTGCGGCGGCGGCGCCTGGAGGAAGAAACCCGGGAACTGAGCGAGCAGCGTGCCCTGGAAACCGAGGCCATAGGCGAATGCCGCCTGCTGCTGCAGGAAGCGCTCGACCTGATGGCCGATGACAGCGGCCAGCGTGAAGTGCTTGTAGAGGCTCGCGAGCAGTTGCGCCAGGCGGTGGAACGAACCCGCCTGGAGGCTCGCCAGCACAAGGACAGCGCGCATCAACTGGCCTTGCGCCTGGGCTCGTTGCAGGCTCAGCACAAGTCTACCGCCCAGGCCCTGGAGCGTCTGGAGCTGCAATCGGCGCGGCTGGCCGAGCGACAGGAGCAACTGACCCTGAACCTGGAAGAAGGCGAAGCGCCGCTCGAAGAGCTGCGGCTCAAGCTCGAGGCCCTGCTGGAGCAACGGCTGGCCGCCGACGAGGAAATGCGCATGGCCCGAGCCGCCCTGGACGACGCGGACCGTGAATTGCGCGAGGCCGAGAAGCGGCGCACCCAGGCCGAGCAGCAGTCGCAGTTGCTGCGCGGGCAGATGGAACAGCATCGGCTGGAATGGCAGGCCCTGAACGTGCGTCGCAAGGCCTTGCAAGAGCAGCTACAGGCCGACGGCTATGATCTGCATGGGGTGCTGCAAACCCTGGAAGCCGACGCCAGCGAAGCGGCGGCCGAGGAGGCGCTGCAGTTGCTCGACGCACGCATCCAGCGCCTGGGCGCGATCAACCTGGCGGCCATCGAGGAATATCGCCAGCAGTCCGAGCGCAAGCGCTATCTGGACGCCCAGGACGCGGACCTGGTGGAGGCGCTCGGCACGCTGGAAAGCGTCATCGGCAAGATCGACCGGGAAACGCGCAACCGTTTCAAGGACACCTTCGACCAGGTCAACAGCGGGTTGCAGGCCCTGTTTCCGAAAGTCTTCGGTGGCGGTAGCGCTTATTTGGAACTGACCGGCGAAGATCTACTCGATACTGGGGTCACGATCATGGCCCGGCCGCCGGGCAAGAAGAACAGCACCATCCATTTGTTGTCCGGCGGTGAAAAGGCACTGACCGCGTTGGCACTGGTGTTTTCCATCTTCCAGCTCAACCCCGCGCCCTTCTGCATGCTCGATGAAGTGGACGCGCCGCTGGACGATGCCAACGTAGGACGTTACGCACGCTTGGTGAAGGAAATGTCGCAAACTGTGCAGTTCATTTACATCACTCACAACAAGATCGCCATGGAGATGGCCGACCAGTTGATGGGCGTTACCATGCATGAACCCGGGTGTTCGCGGCTGGTTGCCGTGGATGTGGAGGAAGCCCTGGCGATGGTCGATGCCTGAGGCGAACGCTTGCGTTCTGCCGTGAAACACATGCGGCGAACGGTGTAAAGTTGCCTTTGGTCATGCTAGTTTATCGTTCATATATTGTGTGCGTGAGAAAAGACCAGCCAGAACATAGGCTTGGGCTCACGTTTTAAAGGGTTTCTTGACCCATTTTACTTTTTCGACATTTTTTTCGAGGCACTGGACTCCATGGAAATCGGTCTGCGCGAGTGGCTGATCGTTATCGGCATCATCGTGATCGCCGGCATTCTCTTCGATGGCTGGCGCCGCATGCGTGGCGGCAAAGGCAAACTCAAGTTCAGGCTGGATCGCAGCCTCTCCAATCTCCCCGATGAAGACGGGCCCACTGAAGTACTGGGTCCACCCCGGGTGCTGGATACCCATCAAGAACCGCAGCTGGATGAAGCCGACCTGCCGAGCATGACCGCGCCCAGCCGCGAAACCGCGCGCGAAGGCGGCCGGCGCAAGCGCCAGGAAAGCCCTCGCGCGGTGGAGCTGGCGGTGGACGAGCCGCGCCTGTCCGGCCGGGACGAATTTGAAATGGACGACGACGGGGCCGGCTCGCTGGATGACGGCACGCCTGTGGAAGAAGTGCTGGTGATCAATGTGATTTCCCGCGACCCTTCAGGCTTCAAGGGCCCGGCGCTGCTGCAGAACATCCTCGAAAGCGGCCTGCGCTTCGGCGAAATGGACATCTTCCACCGCCATGAAAGCATGGCCGGCAATGGCGAGGTGCTGTTCTCCATGGCCAATGCGGTCAAGCCCGGCGTGTTCGACCTGGATGATATCGATCACTTCACCACCCGCGCGGTGAGCTTCTTCCTGGGCCTGCCTGGCCCGCGTCACCCCAAGCAGGCGTTCGAAGTGATGGTCGCCGCCGCGCGCAAGCTCGCCCACGAACTGGATGGCGAGCTCAAGGATGATCAGCGCAGCGTATTGACTGCCCAGACCATCGAGCACTATCGCCAGCGGATCGTGGAATTCGAGCGCCGCGCGCTCACCCAGAAACGCTGAAGCGCCTGATGATGTCCAAAGCCAGCCCCGTTCATGGCGGGGCTGGCTTTTTACTTTATGTGATTGGCGCAGGCCCTGGCCTGCATGCTCGCCGGACCCGACTATGACCACTGCCTCGACCCGAATCCTGGAACTACGTGCCGAACTGGACGAACACAACTACCGGTACTACGTGCTGGACGAGCCCAGCATTCCGGATGCCGAATATGACCGCCTTTTCCGCGAGCTCCAGGCGCTGGAGGCCGAGCATCCTGAACTGGTGACGGCGGATTCGCCTACCCAGCGTGTCGGAGGCAGCGCCCAGACGGCGTTCAGCCAGGTCCGCCATGAGATTCCCATGCTCAGCCTGGGCAATGCCTTCGAGGAAAGCGACCTGCTGGACTTCGACCGTCGGGTGGTGGACGGCCTGGACCTGCCCAGGAGCCAGCCGGTGGAGTACAGCTGCGAGCCCAAGCTGGACGGGCTGGCGGTAAGCCTGCTGTACGTGGACGGCCAGTTGCAGCGTGGCGCCACCCGAGGCGATGGCACCACGGGCGAGGACATCAGCGCCAACGTGCGTACCGTGCGCAATATCCCCCTCAAACTCAAGGGCAGCGGCTGGCCCGCCATCCTTGAGGTGCGCGGCGAGGTATACATGAGCAAGGCAGGCTTCGAGCGCCTTAACGCGGCCCAGGCCGAGGCGGGCGGAAAAACCTTCGCCAATCCGCGCAACGCCGCCGCCGGGAGCCTTCGTCAACTGGATGCTCGCATCACCGCCAGCCGGCCCCTGGAGTTTTGCTGCTATGGCATCGGCCAGGTCAGCCACGACATCGCCGATACTCACATCGGCAACCTGGAGCAACTGCGCCAATGGGGCTTGCCCATCAGCCGGGAACTGAAGCTCGCCCGGGGCGCCGAGGCTTGCCTGGACTACTACCGGGACGTTGGCGAGCGACGCGACAGCCTGGCCTATGAAATCGACGGGGTGGTGTTCAAGGTGAACAGCATCGCGGCGCAGCGTGAACTGGGCTTTCGTTCGCGCGAGCCCCGATGGGCCCTGGCTCACAAGTTTCCAGCCTCCGAAGAGCTCACCGAATTGCTGGGCGTGGAATTCCAGGTAGGGCGCACCGGGGCGGTGACCCCAGTGGCCCGCCTCAGGCCCGTGAAGGTCGCCGGCGTGACCGTGGCCAATGCTACCTTGCACAACATGGATGAGGTCGCCCGCCTGGGCGTGATGATCGGCGACACCGTGATCATTCGCCGCGCCGGTGACGTGATCCCGCAGGTGATGCAGGTGGTCAGCGAGCGGCGCCCCGCCGATGCCCGCCCGGTGATGGTGCCCACTCACTGCCCGGTGTGCGGTTCGGAGGTGGAGCGCACCCAGCTGATCAAGCGCGGCAAGGGCAAGCAGACGGTCAGCGAGGGCGCGGTGTACCGCTGTGTAGGCCGCCTGGCCTGTGCCGCCCAGCTCAAGCAGGCGATCATCCATTTCGTATCCCGCCGCGCCATGGACATCGACGGGCTGGGCGACAAGATCGTCGAGCAATTGGTGGACACGGGCCTGGTGCGCTCGCCCGCCGACCTGTATCACCTGACCCAGGAGCAGGTATTGGGCTTGGAGGGCTTCGCCGAGGTTTCCAGCCGCAACCTCATCGCCGCCATCGACGCCAGCCGCACGCCCAGCCTGGCGCGCTTTATCTTCGCCCTTGGCATTCCCGACGTGGGCGAGGAGACCGCCAAGGGCCTGGCTCGTGCCCTCGGCAGCCTGGCGCGGATCATGGCCGCCCTACCCAAGGTACTGACCTACCTGCCGGACATCGGCCACGAAGTGGCCTATGAGATCGCTCACTTCTTCGAGGAAGAGCATAACCGCACGGTGATCGCTCAGTTGCTGGAGCGTGGCGTGGTGCTGCAGGGTGAAGGGGAGGTGCACGCTGAGTTCGCCGCCGTGGCCAGCTTTGAATCCTTGGTGGAGAAGCTGGGTATCCCCTATGTGGGTCCAGGCGCCGCGCAAAAACTGGCCCAGCGCTTCGGCTCCCTGGAAGCCCTCGCGGCCGCGGATTGGCTCGACCTGCGCCAGGTGGTGGCCGAGCGCACCGCCAAGGCTGTGCGCGATTATTTCGATTTACCTGCCCAGCGCGTCGAGGCCCTGGCCGCCGAAGCCCAGCTACGAGACTTCGGCATGCACTGGACCAGTGTGCGCCGTGGCGATGGAGAGGGGCTGCCCCTGGCCGGGCAAACCTGGGTGCTGACCGGCACCCTGGAAAGCATGAGCCGGGACCAGGCCAAGGAAAAGCTCGAAGCCCTGGGCGCCAAGGTGGCCGGCTCGGTCTCCGCCAAGACCCACACCGTAGTGGCCGGGCCTGGGGCCGGGAGCAAACTGGCCAAGGCCCAGCAGTTGAGGGTGGCGGTGATGGACGAAGCCCAGTGGCTAGCGTTTCTGGACCAGCAGGTCGACGGGCGCTAAGACGCTGACGGCCTTGGTTTTTTTGGAGCGGCAGGTTGTATCCCGCGGCCAAGCCTGTACAATGACCCCCGCTTGCCGGGCAACCCGGCCAGCGTGCGTCATGGTGGCCCCACCGGTCCCCTCGCAATGATTACCCGTCAACCTGGTCAGATCCGGAAGGAAGCAGCCATAGCGGGAACATCGTGTGCCGGGGTGTGGCTGGTGGGGCTGCCACCTACCGATCCCTTCTTTGTCCCCTTGATTCCAGCCCTCGGCCACTGCTTCGGCGATCAGGCTTGCGCATGCCTGCATGGCACGCGCGTGCTCGTTACTGATAGGTCAAGGTGAATTCGAGCATGCCCTCGACGGTGCCGGCGGTGACCTGATTAGCGGGCGCGGTCTGGATGATCTGCGCGGCGAATGCCAGGTCCAGGTTGCCGCTTGGGGGCAGTTGGCTGACGGGGGTGGTGGTGTTAAGCGGCATCGGACTCAGATCGGCCTTGAGCAAGCGTATCGCCACGCCCTTGGCGGTGGCGCCGTTACCGAGGGAGATCACACCCTCGGCCGGGTCACCCACTACCTGGCTGCCATCTTTCGGGGTGAAGTGGGCATGTACCGTGGCTACACCATTGTTGGGATCGTCGAGGCAACTGTGCAGCGCCAGGGTCACGGGGACAGCGGTGGTCACAGTGCCTGGGGCAGTGAAATGGCTCTGGTCCCAGCGCAGCAAGTCCACTTCCACCGGAGCGTTGGAGCCCACGGAGCACTGCGCCACAATGATCGTGCCTTCCGTGGCGAAGGTGAACGCATCGGGGATATCGGTGAAATTGCCGCGGTAGAGCGTCCGAGGCGTTACCTGAAGGGGGCCGGCGGGCAAGGCGCCAGTCTTCACCACGGTAAACCAAGCGTTTCCACCAGCGTATTCATGGAACGTCGGGGCATTGCCATAGCGCATCTCCCCATGCTGAGGGGCGATGGCGGGCCCTCCATCGGCACTACGAAGCCAGGTTCCGGCGCTATAGCCAATGGACTGGTCGTATTCGATCTGGACAGCGATCCCCGGCGCGTCGGTTTCCAGCAAGCGCTGAGGGTCGTAGCTACCCCCAGGGTTGGCTGGTGGTGATGCCATGGGCACGACAGGCGTCGAGGTGAATTCCGGGGCCGGTTTCCCCCCGGCCTGGTCCCACCAGCACTGGACGGTGGCATTATTGCCTTCCCGATTGAGGAACGCACGGGACTTTTCAGTCCCTATCACGGCGCCGATGGGTGCATCCCTGGGTACATAGAGCGTGCCGAACCGGTGAATGAAGGTCATGGGGCCTGGCGCGAAACCAGGTTTCCATCTGCAGCCATGGTCGCCTGCCAGTGCGCCGCCGGAGAGGGGAAGCCACAGGGCCACCGCCAGGGGCGCCCAACGTTGGGCCTTGTTCATAGGAGCTCCTGGATAAGATAGGTTCAACCGCACTGGAATGTTCCCTGGCGCAGGCCGTCGCGTTCCGGCAAGTCATCAGGATCCAGCATGAGCTGGCAGCGGCCGTCGGCAGTATCTGCCCAGGCCACCTCCAGCGACATGGGCGCCAGGTCCGTGGCCACCAGCAACTGACCACCCTGGCCCAGGATGCCAAGCAACCGGCCTTGTGCGTCCCGGGCTTGCGCGCCGAAAGGCAGAGGGGTTCCGTCCCGCCGCTGCAGGGTCAGCACTAGGCGGGTAATGCGTCGGGCGGCGTAGCGTGCCTTGACGATCGCGCCACGTTGCGGCACGACCTGCAGGGCACCGTTATCGAATTCCACCTCGGCGCCAAGTTGATCGGTGGTCAGCTCGAGGGTATTGACCCGGTAGGGCTGCAGGTGAGGGGCCACCATATAGCCCTTGTGGTCGGTGCGGGCGGCGGCGCCGTTACGAAGCCCGACGCCTTCAATGTCGGGGACCTCCACCAGCGCTACGGTTTCACCCAGCATGGGGGAAAGGGTGATACCGCCTCCGTGGGCCAGCAGCGAGCCGTTAGCGCTGGCGTTGACGCTTCGGTAGTCACTGCCTTGGGTCAGACCCAGGCTGTAGCTACCGTAGGGCCCCTGCCAGGCACTACTGACCGTCCCGGTGCGGTCGCCAGTCGGCCCTTGGGCGAGTGCCGCGTAATAGCTCAGTCCCTTTTCCGAGGAGTAGCCGTTGACGCTTGCCTGCTGGCTCCAGCGGTTCTGGCTGCGGTGAGCGTCGAAACCGACTCGTGACCATCCCCCTATGTCCAGCGGCAACGAAACGCTCAGGCCCAACCGGCGGTCATGCTGGGCGCCCATGCGATGTTCGGTGAGCGATTGTGAAGCGAAAAGGTTGAACTGCGCCTGTCGCCACCCTGTGCTCCAGTTCAGTTGGAACTGCCGCCGGGATGGGCGGGTGCCCCAGTAATCGTCTTGGGATAAGCGCAGGCTCAGGGATGAACCCCTTGGCAGGGTTTGACTGATAGAGGCCTCCAGGCGGCTACGACGGTTGCCGCTGAAGGCCGAGGGCTGGCTACGTTCGCGCAGGGCTTCGCCGAAGTCGCGATAGCCTTCGGTGGAATAGCGGTACCCCGCGAAACGCAGGTAGGTATTGGTGGCAAAGGCCTTGCCATAGCGCACGGCGTAGCTGTTGCCTTGATGCTCTCCGGTCAGGCCTCCGTCGCTGCGGGCATGGGTCAGGTCGGCAGCCGCCGCGCCGAGAATCCCCAAGTCTTTGCCGAGGCCGACGGTAGCGGCCTGGTAGTGATCGGCGCTGCGGGCGCCCCCGTAGAGCGTCAGGCCTCCTGCGAGGCCGTGCGCCATGCTCGCCTGGGCGAGCAGCGGCTGTTCAGCCGCAGTCCACGCCGAATTGTAGCGCCCGACCGAGGCTTCGTAGCGCCAGACACCCTGACGTAGCAGGTTGCCCAGGGTGGCGAATGCTTGAGTAAAGCGGCGAACCTGGCCGTCGGCCTCGATGAGTGTGACTTCCAGCTCGCCCGTGCCACTGGCATTGAGGTCATCGATCATGAAGGGGCCAGGGCTGACATAACCGGTATGGAGCAGGTAGCCGTTCTGGCGGATTTCCAGCTTGGCCCGGCTGAGGGCCACGCCGCTGACCACGGGCGCGTAGTTGAGCATCCCATCCGGAAACATGCCGGGGTCGCTGGCGAGCACCATTCCTGTGATGGGCTCGCTGCTGAACACTTCACCGCCGGTCCGGGTTTCGCCAAGGGTCAGGTTCGCTCGCCATGCGGGAAGGTCTCGCTGCACATAGGTCGCCTGACGCTGCCATTTGCGCTGGTATTGAGTGTGCTGAAAACTTTGCTGGCTACGTATCCGCCAGGGCCCGAGGTTGACGCCGGTGTTGAGCAGCAGATCGCCGCTCCCCTGGCGTCCCGTTCGGCCGCTGCCGTGCCCCAGGGTAGCCTGGTAGTTGACGAACGCAGCCCGGATGCCAGGGTCCCAGCGAGAAGGGTCGACGTAGCCCAGGCGTGCCCGCTTGAGCGCGATCTGCGGCAAGGAGAGGGTTACTTTCAGCGCCTTGGCGTCGAATTGTACCGCGGCGCCCTCAACCTTATTGACCAGGTCCAGGCAAGTTTCCCCAGACAGGTCTGCGTCGTCGAGAATGTTCCGACGCAAACCGATGCTTTCCAGCCAACTTAGGGGCAGGCAGGGCCGCAGGTTGTCAGCGTCGTCAGCCTCGATTGCCAGGCTGTGTTGACCAATGTCCTCGTAGTTAAGCGTGACCTGTACAGGGTAACGGCCCGGAGCGAGGCTCTGGCCCTGTTCCAGATCGCGCAGCGCCTGTGCCGCCGTGCTGCCCGAGTGCAGGAAGGCCGGGTTGAAGACAACGGACGAGGCGACGGCGGGCAGGGCGGACACGCAGCCGCCTGCCAGCACGAGCGCCCACACGCCCCTGCTCAGCGAAAAGGGATAAGTCATGAGGTTGCCGTGTCAGGGTTAAGGTAAGGTCTGCGCCTTGAGCAGGGCACTTTTACCGCCGTAGTCGTTGATGGCGCTGAAGCTGACTGTCCAGGGGGTAGCCAGTGACTGGGGCAGGCTGTAGCGCTGTTCCGAAAAGGGCGCGACCATGGGCCGCTGGGTGATGCGCAGCGTGTCGCTCCCTGAGCTGGCCTCCAGATCGCTGAAGGTGAAGTGGTACGGGCTGGGGTTATTGACAACCAGGGTGCGCCCGTTGTCCTCGCTACGCCACCGTAGCTCGGTCAGGTGCCGATGGGGTTCGCCCGCGATGGCTTTGGGCCGGTAGAACAGCTTGATCCGAGTGCGCAGGGCCAGGGTCAAGCGATTGCCGCCGCCGTCACTGTGCCTGACCTCCGGGATTTCCTGCACGTTGAAGAAGAACAGGCTTTCTCGATCCTGCGGCAGATCATTAGGCAGGCCGGTAATGCGCACCAGCTGCTGCGCGCCAGGATCCAGCCGGAACAGGGGCGGGCCGGGAATGAATGGCACCGGTGTGGTGGTATCGTCCGCCTCGGTATTGACCCACGCCTGAGCGGCGTAGGTGAGCTGGGAGGGGTTGCGCACCATCACGGTGGCGCTGCGGGCATCGCCCGCATACACGATGCGGGTGGCGCCGATGGTCAGGGCGCTGTGTGCGGGTTGGGTGATCAAGGCCACGACCATGCCGACAGCCAGAGCCCGGGATAAGGGGCGTAACATCGGTCAACTCCTCAGGTGAAGGGAGGCGCCTTTGCAGGCGCCCCGAACTCAAGGAATGTTGACGAGGAAAGAAACATCCGCCGCCACCGCCCCTGCCGTCACCGTTTTGTCGGTGCTGACCAGTGCCGTGTTGAAATTGATCTGAAGGTCTGGGCTGCTACCGACCAAGTAGGTGGGGCTCGGGGTGCCGGGTTTGATCGCTACCTGCTTTCGGTCTGTGATGGCCAAGGCTACCTTGGTGGCAGTGCCAGTGCCTTGCTTGATTAGGTAATTGTCAGCGTCCTCGCCGTCTTGCCCTTGGAAGGTCACGCTCACTGTGTCTCCTGCTGAGAGTCCGCAGGTACTAACATCACGAATCCACAGCCCGAAAGGGCGTGCAGGGGTTCGCTGTCCGGTCGCGGTGAAGTATTTGCTGTCGTAAGCCCCCAGGTTGATGACGGGGGTAGGCACGCCCGGGGCTACCGGGTCAACGATATCGACGCGGCAGGTAGCGCTGGTGATCTGGCCACGAAATTGAATGGAGCCAGTATTGGCGAATGCCGAGCTGCTGGCCAGGACCAGGGCCGCGGTGGCGATAAGGCGTTTCATGGGGGAACTCCTGTAAAGGCTGGCGCCACGCCACATGGACGGACGCAAGGTTAGCCCGCCAGCACGGCTTCGAAAAAGCCGACGGGGCGTGGCGGGCTTAAACTTATCGTTCTCCCTACTAAATGTTCAGGTTAAAAACTCTTAAATTCTCTCCGCGAAAACGTGCTTATAACCACCTTCTCGATTTATAGCCAGCGTGCCTAGCATGTATTTCATCGGCGTTAGCGGAGCCCATTTGCGAAGCGGCTCAGATCCAGAGGCAGGCGACGGGGGTGGAGCCGCGCTGACTGCCGAGCTACTGGACGGGATAACCGTTTCGGGTGAAGGCGAGCGAGTAGGGGGCGGGCTTGGTCGCGGGGAAGCGGGTATATGATGGATTTGAGCCTTCTCCTCGAACCTTACTGTTTTAACTGCTCGAATGCTTGCTCTGGCTTGCCCATTGCCTACCTTGAATACCTGCATATTGTCGCCCAATCCTGAAAAATCGAACTTGGGCATCGGTAGTAACTTTGTGGTGGGGATGACCCTGGCGGTCTGGGGCATGTTAAGGATCGACGTGCTCGCCGCTTCACCCGTCGCGGCCTTGAGCCCTTTGGCCACTGCCTTGCGTCCCAGTGCTCCGGCCATGCCGCTGATCACCAAATCCCCGACCATCAGCAGGGTCCCTACTATGCCGTCATCTTCCACGACTTCGGCCGCCACCAACAGGTTGTAAGTGAGCACGGCGGTGCTCGTCAGGGCCGAGACAGTGAAGGCACCTAGGCCAACCGCCGATGGAGGTGCAACGACCATACCCACCACTAGCATCACGGCGGATATGGCGACCGGCAGCCAACGCTCCCAGAAGCCCCGTTGCGGTTGTTCGAGGGGAGGGCGGTAGTCGGGGCCTATGATGGTACTGGTGTAGTGCCCGGTGGGGTCTCGGTAGGTGACGGGGTTGCCGCTGGCATAGGCATAGGGATTCACGCCGCCGACCCCGAAGGGGCTTTCCGAGTCTGGCGCGTTGAAACGACCCAGATGCGGGAAATAGATGCGATAGCCTTGGCCCAGCGGGTACCCGGCCAACAACGCATCCCGCCGTTCCCCGTTGAAGCCCCGGCCGCCCTGCAACCCGGGGCTGGCTTGGCCATAGGCGTCATAATGGATCGGCTGATAGTGCCCGGTCATTGACTCGCTCCGCACGGTCCCCGCCAGGTCGCTGCCCTGCCAGAGTACCCGGCCGTCCGGCAGTCTTTCCGCCACGGGCTCCCCGGTGATGTCCGTCAGGTACTGGCGGCTTCCTGTGGCATCCTGGCTATGATTCGGCGCCAAGCCCTCGTAAAACCAGCGAACCTGCTCGCCATGCTCATCGGAAGTCGCGACCAATGCATCGTGGGGGTCGTAATGATACTGCGTAGTCGCGCCTTGGCTGTCCGCGACCTTGACCAGGCGGCGATACCCATCATGGGTCAGGCTGCGACCGCGACCATCGGTGAGCAGGCAGCCGTTGTCGTCGTAGTCGAAGTGTTCCGTCGGCGCATAGTCCGCGGGGCTATAGGTGATGCCCATAAGCCGGCAAGGGTTGTCATCGGCGTAGCTATGGAGGGCGATCACGGCATCACCGTCGGCCACCTCGGTAACGGTCATCAGGACGTTGTCTAGCGCGTCGAACGAGAAGGACTGGCTAATGATAGGGCGCCCCAGCCGATCCTGCGGGAACCAGCCCGGCTCACCCTCATAGCGGCATTCGTACAGCCTGCCGCGTTCGTCATAGCGGAAATATTCCGAGAATACGAGCGCTCCGTCGACGTGGTAGTCACGCCGATAGGGCATGTCGTCGTCGCTCCACGACTGCTGGATAGAGATTGGCTTGCCACCTGGAAGAGACACGGTGCGCTTGCATTCACGGCCATGGATATCGTACTCCCGGCTGCAGACCGACTGGCCATCAGGCCCATGGGTGACGGTTCGCTCCACCTGACCCCAGACGTCGTACTCACATTCGGTGGCCAGGCTGTCCTGGTTGATCGCCTTGGAACGACCGAAACGATCATAGACATGCGTGCTGGCCTGCGCGCCATCATCCTCGCGCTTGATGCGGCGGCCTTGCCGGCTATAGGCCAGGCGGGTGGCATGCATTGGTCCATTGGGAGGCGTGGATGTGAGCCCGATCGCCTCGCCGAGCGCATTGTAGCTGAACTCGGTACGCTCGCCGCCCTCGCTGACCGCCGAGGTGACCGCCCCGGTGGCCGGGTCGTAGTCGAAATCACGAATCTGGCTTGGGCTTTCGATCCGCGTAGGTGTGTCGGCCAACTCAGGCGCGTAGCTGTAAGTCCCCAGATAACCGGAGGGTTGTCGATACTGATAAGGCCGGCTTTCGCCGCCTCGATAGAAAAAGCGTTCTGTAAGAGTCCCGACTGAACGCTCGGTCAGCCTGCCTAGACCATCGAACGCTTGCTCACCCACCAAGACGTCAAGCGCCTGGTTAGGGTCGTAGACACTTTTGCTGACCGGTAACGTCGCTGCCGAATGCTCCGCGAACGCTTGCCGAATTTCGCTCTGGTCGTCGTAAGCGGTAGCGATCAGCCGGTCGAATGCATCGTAGCGATAGCTGACCGAGCGGGTGAACGTCGATTTCGAAGCCGGGGCTCGATCCTGTGGTTCTCGCAGCGTTTGTGTTCTGGAGATACAGCGGCCAAGGCCGTCATAGGCGTAGTCGATTCGACTGATCAAAGCAGGCGGTTGATTATCACCCGCGTCAGGGGCCTGCCTGGCTGCTTCCAGTCGCGCCTCGTAACCAGGCTTGCCGAAGGCGTTGAACCGGGTGACCTTCCACTGGCACCGCTGCCCGGGGTGGTCGGGATGCTCCAGCCAGGTTTGCAACTCGGCGGCACCGTGCTCGGGAATAGGGTCGATACGGGTCACCCTGATCAGCCCGGAGGGATCTGTGGTGCTGTAGAGGTTACCCCAGGCATCGTAGCGGTAATGCGTGGTCAGCACCGTCACCTTACCCGCCTCGAAATCGTCGAAGGTTTGCGTCGATAGGCGCTGGCCGAGCCCATTGTATTGCGTAGCCGAGAGCTGGAGGGTAGCGCTGTCTTCGGTGAGCTGCCGCCACTGGGCGACCTCCCGGCCGAGACCATCCGTAACCTCGATGTGGCGCACACCCTTCACGTCGGTGAGTATTTGTCTATTGCCCCGTTCACTGTCCTGCTGTGCGACGGCCTGCATCGAAGGAGGGCCGGCGAATTCATAGTTGAAGCGTCGGGTAGCGCGATGGGCTCCGTCGGCGCCCTCCACGGACTCCTCGATAACCCGTTGCAAGGCGTCATGGACGAAGCGCACCGTTACCCCGTCGGCATCGACGCTCGCCACTTCCAGGCCTGATAGCGTGGCGACCGAGCGCTTGGATTGGCTCTGGGTCTTGTCGAAGCCAGTAAGGGTGATGGTGGTGTCCAGCGTGCTGTCAGACAGCGATGTGCCGCGCCGGGCATATTGAAAGCTCATGCAGCTTGGCTTGCCGCCCAGGATGTCTTCCTGCAGTCGAACACGCCCGTGGGCCAGGGTATCGATCGCCTGCCCGGGCGCCCTGTTCGCGGAGGAGGGAGTGTCCAGCTCGGGCTCTCCATAGTAGTGATAGGTTGATACCCGCAGAGCATCCTCTTGGCCTTCCAGACACAAGGCCTCTTCTTTAAGCAAAACCTGGCCCGCGCCCTGGCTGCCGGCCAGAGCGGGAATGGCTACATAGCGATAACCCGTGATCCGAATAGGGGCATCTGCCTCGCCGTTACCGGCTGGCCTAACGGTTTTACTTTTGATGTAGTGCACAAAGCCGTGAGGGTCTGGTGGGCAATCACCCGCCACGCCTTCCGGCGGATAATATTCATAGCTGAGCGTGACGCCGTCCGGGCCTGTTTCGCTCATCGGGTTGCCGTGAAGATCGAACGTTTGCGTCAGGGTTTCCAGACGGGTGCCGTGGCCATCGAGCTGCCAGCGCGTTTCGGTGGTTTTGGGCAACTGGCAGTAGCGTGGCTGATCCTGGAAGGGTTTGCCCGCTTCCATATGGTACTCGACGGTGCGAATGAGTTTGTGGCCGTCCTCATCCGTGGTCTCTTCTACCAGTTGATGGAAACGATTGTAACGGCGCTGGATGTCGCGTACGTGGGCCTGACCGTCATAAACCTTGGCGGTGCTACCATAGCGGAAGTTATCATCGGCTGCTTTATAGAGCTGATCGCTGCCATCGTTGGTCCAGCGGCTCAGGGCCCCATTGCCAAGATAATTCTGCGCGGTGTATTCCCAACGCGTTTCGAGCAGGGGTTGCCCCAGGCCTGGGTCCTGTCTGTGACGAGTTACGCGTGGTAGGGCCGGTGGCCTGTTGGCCAGGTCGTCGCTAGGCCAGGGGAATGGGTGCCCCTGGTCGTTGTATTCCAGCTCTTCGACGCCGCCCTGGGGCGTTTCAATGCGTTTAAGGCAAGCGTAACCGCGAATGGTCTGGTACTCGAGCGTCCATTGACCGCGTTCGATGTCTACCAGATTCACGCTGTCGAGCTGCCCGCCCGTTCGGGCGAACGCCATGGACAGGCCCGGTTGCGGGGCGTCAGGCGCCAGTGTGACCGTGGTCAGTTGGTCCTGATAGTCGATGTGCAGTAAAACCGTTTGGCCGTCATGGTCCAACACCTTGCTCAACACCGTGACATTACGGTAAGTCTCGTACTCGAGATGAAGGGTATGGCCCAGCGGGCCGACCAGTCGGTCTGTCAGGGCGACCCTTCGGCCGTTCTCGTCATGCAGGCTCATTTCCTCGATCAGCCCGCCACGGTGGACCAGTCGATAAGGGCCCGTGGCGAGGCTATCGGCGTAGAACCGAAACGCCTCCAGCTTCTGCTCGGGGATGGTGGCCGGCTTCTGCATGCCGTTGGCGGCCGTGACCTGGAAGGTTTCACCGCTGGCGGTGCTCAGCATGCCCTGGTTGTCCGGGCTGAAGCGGGTCAGGTTCAGCATCCAGCCACGACCGAAGCCTTGATCCAGCGGGTTGAGCAGGTTGTAGCTCAGCGCCAGGGACAGGCTGGGCCCGGCCAGCTCGCCACTTTGAAAGCTCGGCAAGCGCAGGCTAGCGGCAAAGTGCCCGGTACGCGGATCAACGCCTTGGGTGAAGAAGTCGCCAAAGTTGAAGGCATTGGATTGAACGTTCGTCTCGACTGTCATGAGAAAGCTTCCTTATTGCTTTACCGTGGCGCAACGTACATGGCTCGGCAGCGGCGTGGAGGTAGGCCGCAGCCCGGCAATGACCTTGCCGTCCGGGCAACTGGCGCTGCCCCCGCTTTCGGATCGCCAGTCGTCCTCGGGCTCCACGGCCAACGGGGCCTCGCCAAGGCGGGGCTCGGCGCACTCATAGGCGTCCTTCCTGGCGCCCATAAGTACCTTGCCATGGGGGCACATCACCCATCCTCCGGTGCTGCCTTTCAGGGTTTCGGAGTTTTTCATCTGCAATTCGGCGGTTTTCGCACACTGGTATTCGTAGGCACCAGCGCGGTTTACGAAAGCGCTAAGCGCGCCCTCTGCGCAGGTGGCCTTGTCAGCGCCTGGGCGCAGGACCCTGTCCGTCAGTGGAAGCGGCGTGTCGAACGCTGGCTCACCCGGCAAGCGCGACAACTGCACGCGCATGCAGGAGAGGGTTCCCCGGGTGGGGTTGCCGCGGAGCGCATTCAGGCGCAGCCCTTGCCCAACGGGAAAGCCTAGGTCGTTGGCGCCCAGGTCCAACAGGTTGACCAAGGGAAGGCTGGCACCTTCTTTCCAACTGGTAAGGGTAATGGCGTAATTGCCCTGGTCGGGGCGGCAAAGTTCATCGTCGGTCAGTACGATGCGCGTGGCTGAAGGAATGCCGCTCAAAGCGATCTTGGCAATCTCGTCGTTCGGCACAGGGCTGCCCCAGTTACGGAATTCGTAGCGCTGGTCGCTGCCGAATTGTCCAAGACCGATGTTGTAGTCTTTACCCTTGTCGTCCACGAAGTGAACCTGGCCGGTGGGGGCTAACGAAGCGGATTTCGCTGCCGAGGCGGATGGGTAGCCTTGGACCGTTCCGCACAGGTACCAGGTTTGGGCATCCTCGGGAAACGCTTCACTGCTCGTGCTTTTCCGTCCAATCAACAACTGATCGTCCGGGCAACTGAAGCGGCTGTCTCCTTCGAGGAAGGGGCCGTGCCACCTAGGCTCGGCTGTGATCCGCACAGGATTTTGGCGTTCATCCAGCACTTGCCGGCAGGCTAATCGGTAATAGGGCGCATTTTGTCCGGTCGTTCCGGTAAATGACCAAACCGCGGTGTGCGCCGGACAGATATCATAGCCGTCTGCATACTGGGCCGGCGGGCGCTCCGGCACTTTGGGCCCACCTTGCAAGCCCAAGGCCGGGTTAAGACAGCGATGCTCGTACCTATGCGTGGCAAAGTTGAAGGATCGGCCGATGATCGCGGGCGCGTTGTCGCCGCACAAGCTCGTTTCAGTGCCGGTCGTGCTGCGCCATGCGCCGGCAAGCTGGGTCAGCGGTAGTGTGGGCACGGCCTGGCCGGGCAGACGCGAGGTGGTCATGCGAACACAGGCCAAGCCATCCAGCGAGGCGCCTGGCTTACGATAGCTGGCTTTGACCCTGAAACCACTATGGATGGTGTCCTGCCCCAGGGACATCAACTGACTGATCGACAACACGCTCGCAGTGCCTTCCCCGATGGGGTAGGTCGCGTTTTCACGAACGCTGGTCAGTTCGATCCAGAAGTCCTGATCCTGGCTCTGTTCACAGAACTCACCGCTGCTCAGCACCAGGGTGCTGGCCGAGGGAATGTTGACGAAGCGCAGGTAGCGGACCTTCCCGGCCTGCACGGGCCTATCGGCCGTCTTGAGCGAGTATTGATTGCCCCAACCCCAGCTGGGGTTGAATTTAAGGTTGTCGCCATCGTCGGTATGTTCGTTCCACAGAATGACGGTGCCGGGTGGGGATTGTATTGCCTTGGTCGGATTCTGCTGCGGCGCGGAAGTCGCCTGGGCCAACGCGGTCAGGCTACAGCCGAGCCCGAGCCACGCCAGCCACTGATGCGGGCGGCGAAGGAAAGAGAAACTCATGGTCTGCTCCAGAAAAAGCAGGCACGCGCCGGATGCGTGCCCTGTGGACGGTCAGAAAAACAGCGCGCATTCCAGATAGGTCTGCCCGTTCTCATCCCCGAAATGCGCCCGTCCAACCACTGCCATAGGCTCTGGGCATTTCAGGTCGGATGAAGATTGGGAACCAACCATCAAGTGCCGCTGGCGAGGCACCATGTCCTTGCCCCAGGCATCGATCAAGGTCTGGCAGGTGTAGGTCGTGGGGCCATTTTCGTCGCCCTTGTGCGAGCGGGCGACAAGGACGCTGTTCTTAGGGCAGGCTACTTCGGCGATGTTCTTTTTATCCTCCGTGAGTCTGTAGCCCTGGGATTCATTGTCCTTTGTAATTGTCCACGTCTTCTCTTTATCGCCGGACAATAACAGCACGTCACCGCCTTGCTTGAGCGTGGCGCAGCCGATGGTGGTGTCGGCATTCTCATCGCCGTCGTGGGTTTCACTGATGATGACGCCCGCCACCGCTTTTCCATCCTTTTGCGTGCAGTCGAACGAAGCCGCGCTTTCCTTCTGCGTGATGAACCATTGTTGGCCATAGACAGCCTGTTCGGCCTGCGCCGTAGCGCCGATAGCCGTCAGTCCTGCCGTTATCAGGAAAAGGGTGGTCAGTCGAAAGGGTTTCATAAAGCCTCCAGTATCAATGCGTTGGGCCTGTATTGAACGCGTCGTTATGACGATCCGATGCCATTCAAGGAGCAAACGCCGACCGTGCCTAGCTGGCAGGTTTGTCAGTACCTTGCGTTGGTTCGAGGGGGTATGTAGCAGCATTCCCTACGTGCAAGAGATGCCCATATGAAGCAGAAACTTTCCCCACCCAGCCGGGATGCGCTGGTCGCCTGGATGAAGACGCATGACATGCTGCTGGGATGGAATGCGGTGATTGCCTATGACCGCCTTATGGTGAACCGGCTGCTACGTCAGCAATGGCTGGAAAAATATGACAACGGCGAGCGCTTGCCTCCGACCAAGGGCAGGTTCGAGGAGCAAGCCCCTGGTGAATACAGGTGGCTGGGGGGCGTTAGCTATGGGCCTCCAATTCTGGAGTTTTCGGCTTCAACGTTGGAAAGCGCCCGAGCCACCTTGATTTGGCAAGGCATCGATGGCCCGGTTGGAAAGATCGGAAACCAACCCTTGCCTGGAATGGATGCGCAGTGGGAGCTTCAAACGCTGGCCTATGAAAACCCGCTTACCGGGGCGCGGCTGATTCAGCCGGTGGATCTTCAGTTGACGAGGGTGGAGGCCGGTTCCAGCGGGGAAGTGTATCTGGACCTCAAGCATGCCAATGCCACAGCGCGCTACACGGTGGTCCCCAGGCTAGCCGAGCAGGAGAAAATGGGCGCCCAATTGCTGAGGTGGCGCTCGCAACAGGCGCTCGGCCCGCTGCGTTACGTGCTGAGTACCTGGGATGCAGGCCTGGAATTATTGTTCAGCCCAGCCGGCGGCGCTGTTCGTATTCACCCAGGTGCCGCTGAAGGAGCGGTGATGGTTCTGTTGCATGGCCAGGGCAACGCGCCAGGCGATTATCCCAGCGAGGGCGGCTACCCGTATCCGGTTCCAGCCGGTTCCACGGCCAGTCTGTTGCTCGATCAGCACTACCTTGGCCAACGGTTCCTGGCCTTGATACAGCTGGGCATCGCCCCGCAGTTGCGTATGGATTACGACGTTGAAGATGGACATTTTTCCGGGCGCGCAAAGGCAGGAAGCCTGGTGCTCTTCGGGGTACCCATCCTCGGCGGCGGCGCGGTGATTGCGTTCCGGCCTGGCGAGCGCCTGGACTTCGTGCAGCCTCAAGGCAGGTCCCTGACGATCCACGTCAGCGCCGCGGCCACGAGGGATGGCGTGTTCGCGGTAGAGCTGATCTGGGCTGGGAGCCAGATGCTGCACTTTCGAAGCGCGCCAAGTGGCACCCCGGTGGAAGATAACGAAATACAGGTTCAGTGGGATGTGCATTACCGAGGCGAGTACGTCATAGACGACAGTGGAACGCTGTTGACGAGCCGTAACCCTGAACGGGTCCGCCACACCGTGGAGGCCCGGCTTGTCAAGGCGGCTGGGCATCTGGGTGGCAGTGCGCGGAAAGCCTTCGAGGCTTATTTCGAAACCTACGTATTCGACTGGCGCATCCTGGAAGATCGGGTGCGCTCCCGCCTTCTGATACCAACCGTCACGGTCAACAGCTTGCGTCTCAACAGCGTCCTGTTTCAAAACCAGGCGCCAGTAGCGCTGGAACAACTGAGCCTGGCCGGACCACTGGCATCGTTCGGCCAGGTCAGCCCAGGGAAAACACGTTACTGGATCAAGGTTCATCATCAAGGCAATGAAAGCGATGTAGTTGCGGCCGGCACCTGCATCGATCTCGCTATCATGGACGCTGACGCTGCGCTCAAAAGCGTGAGCTGGGAGATCGTCGGGCAGGGCGCCTCCCAATGCCAGTCCGACCTTGGCGTTGTCCACGGAAGTGGTACTCAATACCGCTATCAAGCGCCTTCCGCCACGAGCTTGCATAGCCGTACCCTGCAGGTACGACTTATCGCTAGCGCGACCTTTTCCGATAGCACCAGCTGGCGTGGCCAGGTGCTGATCACGGTCCTTCGTGACGCGGTGCAAGTTTCGCCGCAGGTGTGCCTGCTGGAACGCGGGCAGCGGTGTCAGTTAACCGCGAATGCGGTGCGAGGCTCAGTCACGGCTTCGGTAGAGGGAACGGGGACGGTCGTCAACGAGCGTATTGAGCAGCGCCCGAGCGAAGACGGCTATGACTGGGAGTACCAGGCGCCCAGCGGCACCGACGCGCTCGAGGGGAACGAGCCGGCCATTCCCGGCAAGCCCCGGGCGCTTGACTATCGTCGTTTGCAGTTCAGGGGCGCCGCAAACGAGCACGGTCACTGCGACCTGGTCATTGCCTACGCGCCACTGGACCTACGGATTCGGGTGACGAAGGTACAGCCTTCGCTCGGCCAGACCCGGGTCGGCTTGCGTGCCTACTGGAAGGACGGAGAGGCTTTGACCCGCGCGGATACCCCACGGTGGGTTGTGGGCCTGGGAGAGGGCAGACTTGAGCCTGGAGCCGATGGCGACGCTGTGCTGGTGCTGCCGGAAAGGCCCTTGCAGGGCTACGTGGTGGTGGAGGTTCGCGTGTTTCGAAGCGACCTTTCCCGGGCGATGATCACTGCGCCACCGAAACCCGCCGACTTCGTGGGCGTACGACTGTTCCCGGTTCCCTGGGTGGAAATAGACATGCCCGAATGATGTGTCCGCTGGGGTGATGTAGGGTTGTGATAGCGGTGCGACCTGACAGTTCTGCCAGTACCGCCGCCTGACTCGCAGACGTATAACTTGGCCATGGTTGTCCACTCGATGGAGTTTTCATGGTCCTGAATCACCCCCGGCGCGACCTTGTCTCGCCACGCTCCTCACTGCCTCCGGCGCCACAGGTTCCTGTCATGCGGGGGCAGGTCATCCTGCTCGAAGACGTCGGTAACGAGGGGCTGCAGACCTTTATCCGGCATCCCGATCTGAAAGTGGGCGATAGTCTTACGGTGCACTGGCGTGGACGAACGCTGGACGGTATCCCTGTCGATGCTCCCCACAGTGAAGTCCCGGTGCTCGACCCGCCGCCAGACGACGGGTTGCGTATCGATATTCCGATCGAGTTCCTCACTCGGATACGCGGCGGAGAGGCTTTCTATTCCTATGGCTGGATAGACGGTGCCTCTGGCCAGGAGATGGAGTCGGAGCGACTTATCTGTTACATCGACCGCTCCGCGCAGGCTGCGCCTGAATTGCCGGTAGCCCAGATATTCGAAGCCCATGATCTGTATATCGAATATGCAAGCTTTCCCAGCAAGGGCAGCGTAATGATCGCGCCCTACGAAGCAATGGCCGTGGGCGACGTTGTCACCTATGCCTGGCAAGGCTATCGCGGTTCGCTCGCGCTGCCTGTCAGGAAGGGTTCCGTTACCCTGGACGAAAGCCACCTGGGGAAAACACTGGCGCTTGACCTGGCAAGGTCCTCTTTGTCGGGGAACGATGCCGGAGAACTCTCCTACACCGTAGCGTACAAGGCTACGAATATTACCAGCCAATCGCCGCCCCAATATTACAAGGTTGGTTCCTCCGCCGAGGTCGAACTGCCCCCGGTGACCATCGACGGTCATTCGGGAGGGGCGCTGGATCCTGCTCAGTTTCCTGACGGGATTCCGGTTCGCTGCCCTGTCTATCCGGGGATGCTGACCGGTGACCGGCTGTGGGTACGCTGGCAGGGCGCCAAGGAAGCCGTCACGCTGCAGCGTTATGTAGACATTTCGATCGCCGATAGCCAGCGGCTGTTGTTCGTCATACCGTCCAACACGGCACGTCAGCTAGGCAGCGGTACCCTGACGTGGCATTTCAGCCGGCCGGGCAAGGCGTTGCGCAGCGAGCCGCTGCACGTGGACCTTCAGGTGGCGTTGAATCTGCCCGCGCCAGTGGTCAGCGGCGTAACTCACGAGTCAGACGCGGATAACCGAGGCTATCTACGACCTGAGGCGATCGCTAGCGCCGGGGCGGTGACCCTGACCATTCCGCCGACCGCGGAGTACCCCGGGGCGACCGTGGCCATGCACTGGGCCGGCCACGAGCCAGGAGGCGCCACCGTTATCGGCCGGCCGGTGTCGGAAACCACGCCCCGAGTATTCCAGGTGGGAAGAGAGTTCATCGCCGCCAACATGGGAGAGGGTGATGACAAGCGCATCCAGGTGTTCTACCGCGCCACCCTTGCCGACCAGAGCCAGGATTCGGCCGTTTACCAGCTCCAGATCAAGGCGCCTGAGCTGGCTAGCCTGAGCACCTTGGTTTGCGAGCCGGCGCGGGACGGAACCTTGTCAAAAAAGGGGCTACCCAGCGAAGTGAGGTTCAGGTTGCCTGAATGGCTGTTCATGGCCGCCGGGCAAATCATCTATGTAACCGGCCATGGCACTGACCTGGACGGCTATCTCGTCGAAGGGCCGTTAACCCCTTCGAATGGGTACGTGGTGACAGAGCCGGACGCAGCCAGCCAGGCCGCTTCGTTTTCCAAGGCTCGCAGATGGTTCACCGATCTCAAGGACGATTCCACGCTGGACTGCGACGTCCAGGTCAGCTTCGACGGCGGACGCACTCGCATTCCCTTCCCCAAGCTCAGCTTGCGCGTCACCGTCTGACATCATCACTACACTACAAGGATATTCTTATGCCAAGTATCACTGGCCAAGAAACCGTGGAAAAGCTCATCGAATGGATGAAGCAGCCCACCACTAATTACACGCAGGACTGGAGCGCAGTTGCCGCTTACGATCGGGAGAAAGCCAACCTCCTGCTGCAGCAGGAATATATCGAGCGCTACGACAGCGGCCAGTTCATCAAGCCTTCCACGGGGCGCTTCGAGGAAGTGGACCCTAACGAAAAGACTTATCTTTCCGGGGTAACCTTCGACCCGCCGCGCCTGAGCTTTGAAAACTCTACTCTTGAATCCAGCCGGGCCACCCTGACCTGGAAAGCGGTGGATGGGGCCACGGTCAATCTATCGAGCCTTTCGCACGGTAACACCGCAACCTGGAGAGTAGTTGAACTCAATTATCAAATAGGGTTGGCCAGCTCGAAGCTGATCCAGACGATTGACCTGGAAACCAGTAGCGGTGGGACAGGGGGCGGCGAAGTCTACCTGGATATCCTTAAACCCACCTCATCGGTAGAGCCGCGGTACACGGCTGTGTCGGTCCGGTCACGGCAGTTGAAGGCCGCCCGCGAGCTACACGCTTTGCTCGCCAATACACCGGGCCAGCAGACACGCTTTGTCCTGAACACGATAAAGCCTGATCCGCAGGCGTTTTTCGATCCCACCAGCTTCGCCGTTCGTGTACATCCCAGCGCGCAAAGCACCACAAATGCGTCAGGAGCGGCGCAGGGCGCTGTTCTGGTATTTATCAGCAGCCACAACCAGGACATCGGCAGCTTTCCTAACCCCAACAACTATAAGTTTCTGATTCCGCAAGGCTATACGGCCACGCTCGCGGTGGCCAGGAAGTTCATGCTGCGGCGTTTCATAGAGCTTTTTCTCAAGGAGCTGGATTCCGATGCGGAAGTCACTTTTACGCCTCCTACCGGTGTTCCTGAGCTAGCTGAAGTCAGAACAGGCACGCTTCCTACGAAAAATTTGACTTCGACAATGAACCTTGACGGTCGCGAGATAAAGTTCGAGGTTTTGGAAAATCAGCTGGATTTCATGGGGGCCGATCCTGTTTCGCAACCTTTGACCGTAAAATTCACCGAGCCTGGCGATGGCGCTCTCGGCTTGCAGGTCACTTGGAAAGGTAGTCAAGGATTTGAATACTATAGTGGAACCGGGGGGCAGGGAAGCAATTGGGTAGATGGCGAATACCGTTGGGATTATATCTGGAACTATGCCATCGAGCTGATCGGTAACGATCTCGAAATCAAGGAATTGGCTCATTCCATCCGCCACAAATTCGTGCCGGGGAAGGTCGAGCACTATTGGGAGGATCACCAGGGGGAAGTGGTCGCCCACTTGGAAAACGAGATATTCGACAAACAGGTGCGCGCGCTGGTCACCGATGCGTTGCGAGCCGGGTTGGGCCCGCTCAATACACTACGCCTCAATCAAATGCTGTTCCGCAGCGAGGCGCCAGTGGCACTGGAAGACCTGCACATGGCCCAGGCGCCGGTCGTATTCGGCCAGGTATCGCCGGCACGAACCCGCTTTTGGCTCAAGCTTGCAGGTTTTGGCGATGAGGGGGAAGGCGTACAAGCGGGGAGCAGCCTGCCGCTGACGATCGAGGACGCCATGGGCGCGCCTAGCTCGGTGACCTGGTCCATCGAGACCATCTTCGGCCTTTCCGAGACCAAGGGTGAGGTTACGGGCACAGGCCTTCGGTATAGCTACAGGGCGCCTTCCCGCGAGAGCCTGGCGGGCGGCTATGCAATGGTACGGCTGAGCGCGACGGCGACCTTCCCCGGGGACGAAAATACGTACACTTCCAGTACGCTTGTGAAGGTTTATGCCAGCAACCTCTACGTTTCCCCGCAAGTTCGGCTATTGGCTCCAAATCATAATATCGATTTGAAAGTGGAAGGCCTGGGGGCAGGGAAATACAACGGTCGCATCGACAAGGACCCGGATGACGGGGCCAGCCAAACCGAGGCGTTGTCTGCGCATGACAACGACGATGGCTACAACTTCAGATACACGAGCCCCAATACGACCACCGATAAGGAACCGGGCAGCAGTACCAAGCCCAAGGCCATCGAATATCGTCGGCTTGCCTTCAACCAGGAGGGTGCGGACGGCGAGAGTGATAGCTATGTGGTGGTGCCTTACCACGGCGAAGAATTCGCCATCACGGTGGTGAAGGTGACCGAGCAGGGTGGCAGGACCCAGGTCGAGCTCCAGGCCTATTGGAGTGACGGCGAAGTACTCGACTCCGGGTATGCCCCCGTATGGTCGGTACCCATTGGAGTAGGCGAGATCCAGGGCAAACCCGACGGTACCGCTGTGCTTACGCTTCCCAAGGAACCTATCCAGGGCTTTTCAGTGGTGGAGGTCAGGGTTCTCTACGAAAACACGTTCGCTACTTCCACAAGCAGCAGCCATCGGTTTGCGAACGAGGCGTCGAGCGACCTTCTCGCGCCGCCCAAAGCAAACCCGGATTACGTAGGCGTAAGAATTTTCCCCGCCCCGTGGTTCGATGTCCCAGATCCCAAAAGTGGCAGCAAGAACAATGAAGCGCCCTCGCTGGAGGGGTGACCTGATCCGCGCGGGCTCCGTGCACGGGCGGGGCTTGTTCCCGCCCGCCTGACGGCAAGCCGCCTGGGAGTTTGAATATGGCAATGACAACCGAAGACCTTACCCGCTACTTGCAAAAAAATACCGTCACGCTTGGCTGGGCCAGCGTTACCGTAATTGAACTTGAAGCCGCCGCGACGAGGCTCAGCGAACTGTTCCGCTTGCGCCCCATGAGCCATTTGACCTTCAAGCCGTTCGACATTCCGGCATTCGACACGTCGCCCAATGAGACGGTGCGCTTCAAGGGGCTGCGCTTGGGTACGCCGCGGCTTAAGCCTGGGGTCGATACCAGCGGCGCGCTACCGGCGGGGGAAATGGTGCTGTTCATTCCGCTGGTGGGGGGCGTCTACAGCGTCACCGCCGTGGCGAATTCGGTGGAATATCTCTATGAACACACAGCCCTGGCGGAGCATCAGGGCTATGGATTGAGCGTGCGTTTACCCATGTCTGCCTTGCGGGGCTGGGTCAGAGAAGGGCGCGTCAATTGGCAATGGTCGCTCGATGATATAAAAGCCGTCGAATGCAACCTGGGTACCGTCCCGGCTAGCTGCCAGAAGGTAGCCGATAAGCTGCTGCCATACGCTCGCGAAATGGGCCTGCTGAAGAGCCCGGTATACACTCACTCCCTGCCGGAGGGGGTCGAGGGGCCGCTAAGCCCGGTCGGCCTGCTCATGAGCGTAACGGCTTCGGGAGAAGGCGATGACGTTTACGCGTTCAATCTATTCGCCAGCAGCACCCTGCAGCCTCAAGAAGGTTCATTGCCAGGCCCTGGTTTTCCCTTCATGCTTCCGAAGAAATCTGCGGGTCAAGGTTATGAAGCCAATGCCGGGTTATACGTCAAGTCGGTGTTTTCTCCTTTCCTGGAGTCCGCCGTCCCGGGTGCCACCGATGCCTTGCTGAGCCTGATCACTCCCGCCCCGCTACTTGACCTGGCGAGCTCGAAGTGCGTCGAAGATGCCCTCGATAACGCTTACTGGGCTCAGCTTCCCGCCCTCGAACCCCTGCCTGAAGCCGGGCAGCCGCGACTGGCGCCAGCCATCGCGACGCGCCTGCTCGGTCCGGCGGCCAAGCCGGTTGGCGATGAACATGAGGCGGCCCTTTTTGCCAACACGCCTGTCACCTTTCAGGCGGGCGGCCTGGTTGCGCCCATCAGCTGGAGTTTGACCACATGGGCGGCCGAGGGGCAGGCCCAACCCCCTGAATCCGTTGCCGAGCTGATACCTTCGCCCGAGGGCGCCAGCGCGACGTTACAGGTGGCTCCGAACGTGGAAGATGGTCATTTTCAATTACGCATTCAGGCTAGGGATGCTCAAGGCGAAACAGCGTTAGCCGACGTGATTCTGCGACCGGCCTCGCTCAGTGCCCGGGTAACGCCGCCCCTGGCGGCCGTTGATGTCGATGGCAATGCGTTCTTTGAGATATTCGACATTCTGCCCAACCTTCAAGTGTTGGGCGGGCAAGCCCAAGGCCGGGCCGAGTCGACCGAGGAGGGTTTCTTCTTTGGCGCAGCAGGCACGGCGGAGGAAGGCGCCGCCGTGGTGCTGGCCGATTCGGCTCGGTCGATGGCCGGTCAGGCGCTTGCGCCAAGCGCCCGCTATGGCCTAGGGGTGGTCGACTTGACGCCGCCGACGCGCACGCGTTCGCGCTGGACCGAGCTGGACATGTTCAAGCTGGAAGCGAGCCAGGGTGATCGTGTGTATGCCAACGGCCGTCAACAGTTGGAGGTGACCATCACCGTCGGAACCAAAGCCGTGAACGGGCGTTATGTCCCGCTCAGCCAAGCGGAGATGAACAGCCTGCAATTGTTCATCAAGGACACGTCAATCAGCCCTATCGAGTTTCTGCCACCAGGAGAGGAAGAGATCCGAGCGGAGATGGGTTTGAATTACGCCCAGACCCTTGAGCATAACGGTGCATACCGATTCTACCCCGGTGGCGCGGCCACACTGACGAATCCATCCGCTGACGATGGAAAGACCACGGCGCGCCTTTACCTGATGACGCGTACCGCGGGGAAACTGACCCTGATAGCGCGATTTACCAGTGATACAGGTGTGGTGTACAGCTCCAACGTCGTCGATGCCAATAACGGGGAACTCAGCGTTAGAGGCGTGGCACCGCCTACGTTCACCGCCGGTACTTACAGGTTCCAGCCCGAGGTTGTCGGCTCACCCTTCCCAGGCACCTGTGTGGTGAACGGAAGCGATGTCGGCAACTGCTTGCGCTCGGTCACCTATTGGAAGTTGGCATACCAGGACAGTAGCGTTACCCAGGTGCCTTTCGTTCGTTTGATGTTCGATAAGAATCCTCCAGGCAAGGCCGAGTCGCAGCTCTTTCCTACTCAGTCCCTGATGCGTTGGGAAAGCGATCGCATGGCCGAGGTAATGTTCAGCTATACCGGCTATGCCTTCGCGCCCAGCAGGGTGGATGGCGGGAAGGAAAGCGCGTTCGACCCGGCCACGATGTACTACGACCCGCTGCTGGAGTGGTTCATGGACCACCGCGACCCCGCCTCCCTCGACCATGGGGTGAAAACCGCCGCGGGCACGCCCACCCGGGTAGACGCGGGACAGCTCTGGATCGGCCTGTTCCGTACTGACGACACTCTGTACTGGAGTGACATCGACAGCGAAACCGACGAGGACAAAGCCTTGAGGCGGCACCCGTTCGCGACATTCGGCGCGCATATGGACGGCGTGGGGCTGAACGTCAACCTCATCGACCAGGACGGCAATCTGCATCCTCTTTCAATCCAGTTCAATGGCGCCAAGGGCGTAGGAGGCCACCGCGATGCATTGCGCGTCGAGGTGCGTGGCCTGTCTGATAAGTGAGAAATCGGTAATGAACATGTCAAAGCTCGCAGCGGCTGATCGCCTGCATTCCAACGCCTTCAATTTCGCCAGCTTCGTGCAAGGAGGCATGGACCCCCGTACCGGCCTGTATGCTGTTACGGTTACCCTGCCAGAGGTCAAGGCCAATGCCCTGGGCGGTCCGGTGCTTCCGCTGCGCCTTAGCTACAGCCCCGCCAGTCGGGAGAACCAGGGTTTTGGCGAAGGTTGGGCCCTGAACCTTACCCGCTACCATGCAACTGCCGCAGGCAATTTCATATTGAGCTTGCATGGTGGGGAAAGTTATCGGGTCACTGGCAGCGGTACTGAACCCGATATTGAAGAGCGCAAGCTTGAGCATTTCCATTTCTATGCCGATGGAGACAACAAGTGGCGGGTAGTCCACCACGACGGCCTGGTGGAATACCTGCAACTATTCGGCGACGTCGCTTACCCCGTGCGCTGGGAAGCGCCCTCTGGGCACGGGGTCGACCTGAACTATGGGGAAAAGGATCGGCTCGAATCCCTGCGCGATGATCTTGGCAGCGAAATCCTGCGGATCACCTACACCGCTAACCTGGTCACGATCAGCGCCTACCCCACGACCTCGCTTCCAGCCAGGTTTGAAATGGACCTGGTCGCTAACGAGGTCCGGGAAATCCGCTTGCCGGTGGAGGAGAACGCTCGCTGGGCCTTCACCTATCAACAGCGCAACGGGTATCGTTTCGTTACCCAGGTGCGAACCCCACTGGGCGCGCTGGAACGGCTGGATTATGAGGACACCGGCCACCCGTTCCCGGACAATCGTGCTGCCCGGTTGCCTCGGGTGACCAGGCACCGTGTCGATCCGGGGCGCGGCCAGGCTGAAATGGATACCCGTTACGAGTACACCGCTAACAACTTCCTCGGGGCGAACTCCAATATTTCCTGGGCCGATGACGGCCGCGACAACCTTTACAAGGCCTCCGCCGACTATACCTACGGCGGTACCGCCAGGCACTACCTGGATGGGCGCGAAGTGCGCACCGTGGAGCGACGCTATACCAGCTTCCATCTGCTTGCCAAGGAAATCACAACCCAGGGCAAAAGCGTCTTGGAGGTGACTACCGACTATCATGTGGAGCCGAACAAGCCTTTCGCCGACCAGCCGCCGTTTTGCCAGTTGCCCAAGCGTGAAGCGCGGCGTTGGCAGAATCAGGACGGGGCCACCCGTGTCGAGGTTCGCACCACCAGGTATGACCAGTACGGCCAGGTACGTGAAGAAGTGGACGCCGCCGGCATTCGTACGGTAACAGACTATTATCCAGCCGTCGGCGAGCCGGAGCTTTGCCCCGCCGACCCTTACGGCTTCGCTCGGCACCTGGCAAGCCGTACCGTACATCCGGCAGCCTCCGCCGCACCCGGCGCGCCTACTCTGGTCACGCGCTACACCTATAGGGCCTTGCCTGTCCTCGCGGGCGCCAGGTCTAGCGGTGAGTGGGTAACGGTCTGCACCGAGACCCTTGCGGACCACGCCGCGCCCGACGTGCCTCTGCGAACCCTCAACCATAGCTGGCTGAATCAACCCGACAATGTCTTGCAGCATGGTCGCCTGCAGGAGCAAGTGACCAGGATGGGCGGCTTCGACACGGTTCAAAATTTTGTCTATGCCCTCAAAGACAGCGCCTGGCTGCCTCAGAGTGTGCTGCATGCCACCATTACCGTCACCGGCGTAGCGGATGTCGAGGATCAGGAAGGGGCGGAAGGCGACGGCGCCCTGGCAGGCGCCACGGTGAGTCGTGTCATCAATCAGGAGCACTCGATCCTCACGGGCCAGGTGATGCTGGAGCGGGACGACAACGACGTGGAAATCCGCTACCACTATGATGCGCTGCAGCGGGTAACCCAGGAAACCATTGCCCCTGGCACCGAATATGAAGCCTCCAGGCACTTCAGCTATGGCCTGTCCGCGGGCGAAGGCAGCGCTGCCTGGCAGATCGAGGAGGACGTGCAAGGTGTGCAACTGCTTACCTACTCTGATGGGCTGGGCCGGGCCGTGGAGCAATGGCGTAGCGAACCCGGCGACGCGCATCTGCGCGCCCGCGGCCGGGTAATCGAACCCAGGGGCCTGAAAGTGTTTGCCGCAAGCTTCGATGCCCTGGGCCAACAGACCAGCGAAACGTTGTTCGATGACAGCGGCGCGCAAGGCGCCTCGCAGGCGCTGACCACAACGTACGAGTATGACGACTGGGGGCAACAGTGCGCGGAGCAGGGGGCGGACGGGGTGTATCACGTACGCGCCACCGATCCGGTAGGGGATGGACAAGGGCCGACCATTACCGAGTGGCAGCGCAGCCAGGACGGGGCGCTGACCAGCGCCAGGAGAGTGACCCATCTGAACCCGTTCGACCAGCCTTGGAAAATCACGCGGCTTCTGACGGAGAAGGACGAGGACGGTAAGCTGATCAGCTACGATGAGTTGCTTTGCGACTACGATGGGCTTGGACGCAAGGTGTCCGAGGACAGTGCATGGAACGGAACCAGCCGACGCAAGACGGCCTTCGCTTACGATGCGTTCGATAGGGAAGTCACCCGCACCCTCGATGACGGCGCTGTGGTTACCCGCCGCTATTCCCCGCATAGCAGCGAAGACCTGCCCGTTCACATCGACCTGGACGGTCAGATCCTGGGTACGCAGGCCTTCGACGGCCTCGGCCGGATGATCCGCGCGACCACCGGCGGTCGCCTGCGCAGCTTTTTCTACGAGGATAGCCAGACGCGCCCGAGCAAGGTCATTACGCCTAAGAAAGCGGAGATCCGGTATACCTACCAGCCTCGCCTGGGCGAGGCACCCATCGAGCGCAGGGCACCGAACCAGGGTCAGGAGCGCTATGACTACGATGGCAGAACCGCGCGCTTGCTGGCCTGTCATCAAGCGGAAGAGCAGGTGCTGACCAGGACCTACTTCACCAATGGGCAGCTTCAGCATGAAAGCCGCCGGCTCGATGGCGTCGACTACTCCATGAGCTACCGCTATAGCGCGGGCGGGCGCCTGCTCGGCTACACCGACGTCAACGGCGAGGAGCAGGTTCACCATTATGACGCTGCCGGACGCTTGAGCCAGACGCTTCTGGGCGCTAGCTTGAGCACGGACCTCACCTATGACGGGCTGGGACGTACAGCGTCCATCCGCACCAAAGACCTCGTCGATGGAAACAGCCTGGTCACGACGCTCAGCTATGATGATCTGGGCCGAGAGATCAAACGCTGCTTTGACTATGGCGATAGCGTAGATACCCTGGAACAGGCCTACGATGAAGCGGATTGCATCACCGAGAAAACGTTGCGGGCGGGCCAAACCCTGTTGCGCAGGGAAACCTTCCAGTACGACGGGCTAGGGCATTTGAGCGAATATACCTGCCAAGGCCCTGAATGCCCCGTGGACCCTTACGGCAACACCTTGTCAGGTCAGATCTTCATCTGTGACGCCCTGGACAATCACCTCATGGTGATCAGCACCTTCAGCGAAGCGGCCACCCGTCGTGCCAGGGACGCTTATGGGCGCTGGCGCCAGATGCGCTCCAGCTTGGCCGACCTGGCCAAGGCTTGCCTGGCCGAGGAAACCGACATCGCTGAGTATCGCTACGAAAACCCGGCGGACCCTGCCCAGTTGACGTCCATCGTACGCGAGGATCCATTGCCGGGTTACCCGGCCGAAATCCTCCTGCCCTATGACGAAGACGGCAACCTGCTGAGCGATGACGCTGGTCGGGAGCTGGCCTATGACGCGCTAGGCCGGTTGGTGTCCGTCCGCGGCAAGGACGCGGAGCGTGACAGCACCTACCGATACGATCCCACCGATATCATCAGCGGGCGTAGCGAAGAACAGTGCACAGAACATCGCTTCTACCGGGCTGGAGAGCTGGCTACCTTGGTGCAGGGCGAACGAAGCACTCAGATCGTGCGCGCCGGCGAGCACTTGGTGGCGGAACGGGAGGGCGAGGGGAGCTGGCGTCGGCGCACTGGGTAACCCGCATCTGAACGGTTGAACCCTGACGCTTGGTCTACCGCGGCCTGAGCCCTGTACGCTACAGGACTCAGGCCTTTGCAGTATATTTTCAAGGCGCGCCACGGCGCCTGGCCAGTTGATAGCACGCTTTCACCCCCAGTATAGGTCCAGCATGGGCGATGGGTTCAGTTCTCTTTGACGACTCTGAACTCAGTCACTTGAACGCTTCGGTTTGGCTGCTCGGTTCGGGCTTGAAATCTACCCGGGCTTGGTAACGCCGAGCCCCTGTCCAGACACGCCGCACCATTGCAGACCGGAACGGCTACTACAAGCGTGATCGCGCATTTACAAACCACTGGAGCCTACTTCATATTTCAGCCTTGCTGATCATGTAGACGTAACGGAGTAGCCCCCACGTGGAACAGTCGCTCAACCTGCCGTTGGAGACGGTGTATATCCAGCGCATAGATGGCACCCGCCTCGGCCCCTTCGAGGCGCGGCTGGAACCAAGCAAGGCGTTGATCTGGGAAGTGACCCTCAATGCCGGTGCCGGCGATACCCTGGAGCATCATCGACCTGACGGCGCCGTGGTTCACCATCTGCTCACCAATACTCATTTTCAACCCAGGATGACGGGTATCGAGGCGTACTACACCTTGCGCTGGCGTTCGGAGTAGGGCTCAGTCGGCCAAAGGACAGGCCGCGAGCCATTGTCCAACATCGAAGCACGGGCAGGCTTTGATGAATTCGTCTGCGGTAATGCGACCGTCGCCATTGCGATCCGCAGAGAAGTCCCGATGGCCTCGGATGCGTGCCTTAGGGTAACGGGCCTTGAGCTCATCCAGCAATGCGTGGAGGCTGGCGAACTGCGCTGTCGTGAAGTTATTCTCCGGCCTGCCCTTGGCGTCGACCCCGCCGATCAGGCAAATGCCCAGGGAAACCTGGTTGAATCCGCGTACGTGAGCACCGACGGCCCCCTCGGGCCGGCCCGGTTCAACCAAGCCATCGCGGCCGATCACATAGTGGTAGCCGATGTCCGACCACCCCTTGGCCAGGTGCCAGCGCCTGATGTCGGAGGCGCGTACCTGCGCATCAGGGGAGGTGGCGGCGCAGTGCACCACCAGCCAGTCGGTACGGGATCGCTGCTTGAAAGTCACGTTCGTCATGGCCTGCCTCCTTAGCAGTGCGTGAAGAGGCGTCCAGCAAAGCCTGTCGGCCGCCGGTGTTTAAGCCGGAAAGCCTGCCCTTCAACCGATGGGGCGCCACGACGGATGCTTTTTAAGCCCTGCTCGGCTACGATTGGCGGTCACTTGCTTCAGGTTGCGACGGTTTTCATGGGTTATCAGGTTCTTGCACGTAAATGGCGGCCGCGCTCGTTTCGCGAAATGGTCGGGCAGGGCCATGTGCTCAAGGCCCTGATCAACGCGCTGGACAACCAGCGCCTGCACCACGCCTACCTGTTCACCGGCACCCGCGGCGTGGGCAAGACCACCATCGCCCGAATCATTGCCAAGTGCCTGAATTGCGAAACGGGGATTACCTCGACGCCCTGTGGTACCTGTTCGGTGTGCCGCGAAGTGGATGAGGGTCGTTTCGTCGACCTGATCGAGATCGACGCCGCCAGCCGCACCAAGGTCGAGGACACCCGCGAACTGCTCGACAATGTCCAGTACGCGCCCAGCCGGGGCCGCTTCAAGGTCTACCTGATCGACGAAGTGCACATGCTGTCGTCGCATTCGTTCAACGCCCTGCTCAAGACCCTCGAAGAGCCACCGCCCTACGTCAAGTTCATCCTGGCCACCACGGATCCGCAGAAGCTGCCAGCGACCATCCTGTCGCGCTGCCTGCAGTTCGCCCTCAAGAACATGACCGCTGAGCGGGTGGTGGAGCATCTGAGCCATGTGCTGGGCGCGGAGAGCATCCCTTTCGAGGAGGATGCGCTCTGGTTGCTGGGGCGTGCCGCCGATGGCTCCATGCGCGACGCCATGAGCCTGACCGACCAGGCCATCGCCTTTGGCGAGGGGCGCGTGCAGGCGGCGGACGTGCGTGCCATGCTCGGCACCCTGGACCACGGCCAGGTATTCGACGTGCTCCAGGCCCTGCTGGAGGGTGACGCCAAGGGGTTGTTGGCGGCCATTGGGCACCTGGCCGAGCAGGGGCCTGACTGGGCCGGCGTGCTGGCCGAGATGCTCAACGTATTGCACCGGGTGGCCGTGGCCCAGGCGCTGCCCGAGGCCGTGGACAACGGCCATGGCGACCGCGAGCGGGTGCTGGCCCTGGCCCGGGCGCTGCCCGCCGAAGACGTGCAGTTCTATTATCAGATGGGCCTGATCGGCCGCCGGGACCTGCCCTTGGCGCCTGAGCCTCGTGGCGGTTTCGAGATGGCGCTGCTGCGCATGCTCGCCTTCCGCCCCGCGGGTGAAAGCGCGCCACCGGCGCAGCTAAAGCCGGCGGGGATCAGCCAGGCCACGGCTGATTCCCCCAAGGCGGTGGCCGATGTCATAGCCACGGCGCCTGTGGCCCCGTCTGTGTCTGCCGGGTTGCCCGCCGTGCAAGCCAAGCCCACCCTCGCGCCAGCTGCTAAGCCCGAGCCCGAGCCCGAGCCCGAGCCCGAGCCCGAGCCCGAATCCAAGCCCGAGCCACTGCCGGAGCGCACCCTGCAAGCCCTGGCCGCCGATGACCCGGACTTGCCCTGGAACACGCCAGCGGCCCCAGAGCCGGAGGTGCCCGTGCAGGCACCGGCTCCCGCGCCTGAAGCCATTTTGGATACCCGTGCCGAGCCGCCGCCGCTGCCACCCATGCCGGGGCCGACCCCGGCCAGCGCCGTGCCGCCCGCGCCTGAGGTGGATACCGAATTGGATGACAATGGTGGCGCGCCCATTGAATACCAGCCCGCCGGCATGCTGCGGGACGACGACCCCCCGGCCGACGACGAGTATTATCCTGCGGAGGCGGACCCGAGTAGCTATGGCTTCCTGGACGATCTGGCCAGCCACGCCGCCGAGCCCAGGGTCCTGACGCCACCACGCCCAGCCGCCGAGCCGGCCACCGGGCTGGCCTTGCGGTGGCTGGAACTGTATCCCAAGCTGCCGGTGTCCGGCCTGACCGGCAGCATAGCCGCCAATTGCAGCCTGGTGGCGGTGGAGGGCGGCACCTGGCTGCTGCACCTGGACCCGGACCAGGGCGCGCTCTTCAACGCGACTCAACAGCGGCGCCTGAACGAGGCGCTGAACCAACACCTGGGTGAAGCGATCACCTTGAAGATCGAGCTGATCCGCCCCAGCCAGGAAACCCCGGCCCAGGCTGCCGCCCGCCGCCGCGCCGAGCGCCAGCAGGAAGCGGAGCAGGCCATTGCCCGGGACCCATTCATCCGCCAGTTGGCGGAGCGGTTTGGCGCCACGGTACGCAGCGATACCATCGAACCCTTGGACACCCTGGCCAACCAGGGTGAATGAAACAGAACGAATGTGGAGATTCGACCCATGATGAAAGGTGGCATGGCAGGCCTGATGAAGCAGGCCCAGCAAATGCAGGAAAAAATGGCCAAGATGCAGGAAGAGCTGGCCAATGCCGAGGTCACCGGCCAGTCAGGCGCGGGCCTGGTCAGCGTGGTGATGACCGGCCGTCACGACGTCAAGCGCATCACCCTGGACGACAGCCTGATGCAGGAAGACAAGGAAGTGCTCGAAGACCTGATCGCCGCCGCCGTCAACGACGCGGTCCGCAAGATCGAGCAGAACAGCCAGGAAAAGATGTCGGGCATGACGGCTGGGATGCAACTGCCCCCAGGCTTCAAGATGCCGTTCTGACAAGAACGCATGCCGGCCGGCGCGGTCTTCCTTGAATCGTCCCTGATTGAAGGAACCGCGCCCCATGGCCACCCCCGTCGAGAATCACCGCTTCGTTCTGGCGTCCCGCCCGAAGGGCAAGCCTGTCGCTGAAAATTTTCGCTACGAAACCGAGCAATTGCCGCCGCTCGAGGACGGGCAGCTGCTGTTGCGCACGCTTTGGCTGTCCCTTGACCCCTACATGCGGGGACGGATGAGCGACGCTCCTTCTTATGCGCCTGCGGTGAATATTGGCGAGGTGATGACCGGCGGCACGGTCAGCCGGGTCGAAGCCTCCCGCCACCCGAAATTCAACGAAGGCGATCTGGTGGTCGGTATCACTGGCTGGCAGACCCACGCAATTTCCGATGGCACGGGCTTGCTGCCGCTGCCGGCGGGCATCCCGCAGCCGTCCATGGCGTTGGGTGTATTGGGGATGCCGGGAATGACCGCCTTCATGGGCCTGACCCATATCGGCCAACCCAAGGCCGGGGAGACCCTGGTGGTGGCCGCCGCGTCTGGCGCGGTGGGTTCGGTGGTGGGCCAGGTCGCCAAGCTTAAAGGCCTGAAGGTGGTAGGCGTGGCCGGCGGGCCGGAAAAATGCCGTTATGTGGTGGATGAGCTGGGTTTCGATGCCTGCCTGGATCATCGAGCCGACAGCTTCGCCGACGACCTGGCCAAGGCCTGTCCGGAAGGCATCGATGTCTATTTCGAGAACGTCGGCGGCAAGGTCTTCGACGCCGTCTTGCCGCTACTCAACCCTCATGCTCGGATTCCGCTCTGCGGCTTGATCGCCCATTACAACGCCGAAGACCTTCCCGAGGGCAAGGACCGTTTCAGCCTGCTACCTCGTGTATTGCTGACCAAGCGCGTGCGAATGCAAGGGTTTATCGTGATGGATGACTTCAAGGACCGCCACGCCGAATTCTTCTCCGCCATGGTGCCCTGGGTGCGCGACGGCAAGGTCAAATTCCGCGAGGACGTGGTCGAGGGGCTGGACAAGGCCCCTGAGGCGTTCTTCGGACTGCTGGAAGGCAAGAACTTCGGCAAGCTGGTGGTCAAGGTCAGCGACTGACCGGCCGCCGTTGACCCAGCCCAGGGGGCGCGGGTATAACCCGCGTCTTTCCGTTTCGTGTCAGGTTGTGTCTAAATGAGTTTCAGCCCACTGATCCGCCAACTGATCGACGCCCTGCGCATCCTCCCGGGCGTCGGCCAGAAAACCGCTCAGCGCATGGCCTTGCAGTTATTGGAGCGAGACCGCAGCGGCGGCGCGCGTCTATCCCAGGCACTGGCTCAGGCCATGGAGGGGGTAGGGCATTGCCGGCAATGTCGTACCCTGACCGAAGAACAGCTATGTCCGCAGTGTGCCGATCCGCGGCGCGACGACAGCCTGCTGTGCGTCGTGGAAGGGCCGATGGACGTCTACGCTGTGGAGCAGACGGGCTACCGCGGCCGCTATTTCGTGCTCAAGGGCCACCTGTCGCCCCTCGATGGCCTGGGACCGGAGGCGATCGGCATTCCCCAACTCATGAGCCGTATCGAGGCCGAGCCCGCCCTGGTCGAGGTGATCCTGGCCACCAACCCCACCGTGGAAGGCGAAGCCACGGCCCATTACATCGCGCAATTGCTGATGGAAAAGGGCCTGGTAGTGTCGCGCATCGCCCATGGCGTACCCCTGGGCGGCGAGTTGGAAATGGTCGACGGCGGCACCCTGGCCCACTCCTTCGCCGGCCGCAAGCCCATGGCCCTCTAGACGCTGGAAGGCAACCTCATGTGGGAGGTAGCGAAGCTGCCGAATACCAGGCTCTGGTTGATGCCCATTTCCCAGCTGGCGCTGGGTCCCATCGGCTGGAGCGCCACCTCCCTGTGGTCGCCCTGCCGGGTCACATTTCGTCGAGCGAGAAGGCGGTCAGGCTGAACACCGGCACGCCCGCTTCGGTCAGCCGCTGGCCGCCGCCGAGCTCAGGCAGGTCGATAATGGCCGCGGCCTCGTGCACATGGGCGCCCATGCGGCGGGTCAGGTTCACCGCGGCGAGCAGCGTGCCGCCGGTGGCGATCAGGTCATCGAACAGCACCAGCGAATCACCTTCGCAGAGACTGTCGCTGTGCACCTCCAGGAAAGCTTCGCCGTATTCGGTCTGGTAGCCCTCGCTGATCACGTCAGCGGGAAGCTTGCCCTGTTTGCGGAACAGGATCAGCGGCTTGTTGAGCTCGTGGGCCACTACCGCGCCGATCAGGAACCCCCGGGCGTCCATGGCGCCGATGTGGGTGACGTTCTGCTCCACATAGCGTTCGACGAAATGATCGATCACCGTGCGCATGGCCTTGGGTGACTGGAACAGCGGAGTGATGTCGCGGAAGACCACGCCGGGCTTGGGGAAGTCCACCACCGGGCGGATCAGGGACTTGAGGGCGGAATCGTCGAAAAGCATGGGGCATGTCTCGGCAGGCACAAAGGCGGTGATTATAACCGCCTCGGCGCCGTCGTGCTCAGCCCTGCATCGTCCCGCCCGCCAGGGCGCACAGGCGCTCGGGCTCAAGGATGCACACTTCCTTGCCTTCGACCTTGACCAGGCCGCTTTGCTGGAAGCGGGTGAACACCCTGGACACGGTCTCTACCGCCAGACCGAGGAAATTGCCGATGTCACTCCTGGACATGCTCAGGCGGAACTGGTCCGGAGAGTAGCCACGGGCTTCGAAACGCGCCGATAGGTTGATCAGAAAGGTGGCGATGCGCTCATCGGCGGTTTTCCTGGAGAGCAGCAACATCATTTGCTGATCCTCACGGATCTCTCGCCCCATGATTCGCAGCAATTGGCGGCGCAGTTGCGGAAGCTGGCCGGCGAGGTCTTCCAGACGCTCGAAAGGAATTTCGCACACATTGGTGGTTTCCAGGGCGATGGCGGAGACCGGGTAATGGTCGCTGTCGAGGGCGCAAAGGCCGACTACTTCGCTGGGCAAGTGAAAGCCGGTGACCTGTTCCTGACCCTCATCGCTGAGGCTGAAAGTCCGCAAGGCGCCTGAGCGCACAGCATAGAGGGCGCCGAACGGGTCACCCTGGCGGAACAGGAATTCTCCCTTTTTCAAGGGACGCCCGCGCTTGACGATGGCGTCCAGGGCGTCCATGTCTTGCAGGTCCAGCGACAACGGCAGGCAGAGCGGGGCCAGGCTGCAGTCCTTGCAGTTGGCCTGGTGGCGCGGCCCCGATTTGAGTGGCTCGGACATGAGGTCAGTTCCCTTGCGCATGAATTCACGGTCAAGGGTAACTGATTTTTTCACGACGGGGCCAACCCGAGCCCTTGCCCCGCCTGGCTCCCAGCCGCCGCGCCGTGCCTGTAGGCGTGATGCAGGCCGGGCAAACCCTGGTGCAGTGTTGCCAGCAAGGTCCAGGCTGGATGCAGATGCGGGGATGGCGCTTTCAAGTCCTCTGAGGCACAGTCCGGCTTTTGCCCGGAGGCAAACGATGGCAAGCGAATGGGCCGAACGCATGAAGGAAAACGGCTGGCTATGGGACAGTACCTCGGACCAGGTCGGCGATGAGGGCCGCACCTGCCTGATTCTGGCTCATGGCGCCGGCGCCCCGATGGACAGCCCCTTCATGAACAGCATCGCCAGCCTGATTGCCCGCGGTGGCGTGGACGTGCTGCGGTTCGAGTTTCCGTACATGGCGCAGCGTCGGCTGGATGGGGGCAGGCGGCCCCCCAACCCGCAGGCGCGCCTGCTGGAAAAGTGGCGGGAAGTCCATGCCCTGGCCCGGACCCAGGTGACTGGGAAGTTGGCCATTGGCGGCAAATCCATGGGCGGGCGCATGGCCAGCCTGCTGGCCAATGAGCTAGGGGCCGATGCCCTGGTCTGCCTGGGGTATCCCTTCTATGCCGCCGGCAAGCCGGACAAGCCACGGGTGGAGCATTTGGCCGAACTGCAAGTGCCTACCCTGATCATCCAGGGTGAGCGTGACGCCCTCGGTAATCGGGCCGCGGTCGAAAGTTATCGCATGGCGGCCGCTGTCGAGCTGTACTGGATGCCAGCGGCCGACCATGATCTCAAGCCGCTCAAGGCTTCAGGCTTTACCCACGGCCAGCATCTGGAGGCGGCGGCGGATCGCGTCTGCGCCTTCCTGCAATGAGGGTAGGCCCGGTTCAGCGGTTGAAGCGCTCCACCAGGGAGTACTGACTGTCGGCCGTCTGGGTCAGGGCCTCGCTCAGCAGGGCGCTGCTCTGGGCCTTGCCGGCAGTCTGGTCAGCCAGTTCAGCGATGGTGGTGATATTGCGACTGACTTCCTCGGCCACCGAGCTTTGCTCTTCGGTGGCGGCGGCAATCTGGGTGGTCATGTCGGCAATATTGGCTACCGCGTCGCTGATGCCGGCCAGGGCGTTGTCGGCCTCCAACACTCGCGCCACACCTTCCTGAGCCTGACGGTGGCCGGCTTCCATGGTCTGCACCGCCGCGTTGGCGGTCTGCTGCAGCTTGGCGATCAGGCCGTGTATCTGTCCGGTGGATTCGGCGGTGCGCTGGGCCAATTGGCGAACCTCGTCGGCCACCACGGCGAAGCCACGGCCCATTTCACCGGCACGGGCGGCTTCGATGGCTGCGTTCAGCGCCAGCAGGTTGGTCTGGTCAGCGATGCCCTTGATCACATCCACCACGCCGCCGATTTCGTCACTGTCCTTGGCCAGGCGGGTAACCGTCTGCCCCGTCTCGCCCACCGAGGTGGACAGACGTTCGATCGCCTCGCGGGTTTCCCCGGCAATGTCACGCCCGCGACGGGTCAGTTGGTTGGCCTGCTGGGTAGCGTCGGCGGCGCGCTGTACATGGCTGGCCACCTCCTGAGTGGTGGCGGCCATCTCGTTCACGGCGGCGGCCACTTGCTCGGTTTCCGCTTTCTGCCGATCCAGCCCCTCGGAGCTTTCGTGGGCCAGGCGGTCTGCCTGGCGGGCCTGGCCGTTGAGCTGCTCGGCGGTATCCTGCAGGCGGGTCAGGCAGGTTTTCAGCCGGGCTTCCTGGCTGAGCATGGACATTTCCAGGCGGCCTTGCACGCCACGGCTGTCGGTAAACATCTGCGCGATCAGCGGGTCGGAGGTGGTTTGCTCGGCCAGGTGCAACAAGCGTCTCAGGCCGCGCTGCTGCCAGCTCAGGCCCAGCAGGCCCAGGGGAACCGAGAGCACGGCGGCGAAGATGAAGCCCCAGCCCGCGCTCAGCCACAAGGCAATGAGGAAGCCCACCTGGCTGACCAGGATAAAGGGCAGCCAATCCCGCATCACGGGCAGCCAACGCTCCAGGGGGGTGACCGGTGACTTCCCAGCGTTGAGCCGGGCATACAGGGCCTGGGCGCGGCGTACCTGTTCAGCGGTGGGCTTGACCCGAACCGACTCGTAGCCCACCACCTGGCCGCGCTCGAGCACGGGCGTGACGTAGGCGTTGACCCAATAGTAGTCACCGTTCTTGCAGCGGTTCTTGACGATACCCATCCAAGGCTTGCCGCCCTTGAGGGTTTCCCACATGTGGGCGAACACCGCCGCGGGTACATCCGGGTGGCGTACCAGGTTATGCGGGGCGCGAATCAGCTCGTCGCGGCTGTAGCCGCTGATGTCCACGAACGCGTCGTTGCAGTAGGTGATCATCCCCTTGGTGTCGGTGGTGGAGATCAACCGCTGCTGGTCGGGGAAGGACCGTTCGCGTTGGGTGACGGGCTGATTGTTGCGCATGGTAGACAGGTTCCGCTGAGGGCTTTGGCAGGGTGTCGGCGCCATGGGCGGATAGTTTAGTGAAAGCGGTAAGTTTTTCCCCTTTCAAGATAGGGGTTTACACGATTCCGGGATTTGGCTGGAGATTCCGGGGCATCGATCGTACTCGCCAGCCGTGGTTGGGCACGAGCAAGGCTGGCGAATGCGCTGTGCGGAAATGGGTTGTCAGGCCGCGATCAACTGCCTCAATACATAGTGCAAGATCCCACCCGCCTTGAAATATTCCACCTCGTTCAGGGTGTCGATCCTGCACAGCAGCGCCGCCTCCTCTCGCTCGCCGGTGGGCCGGGTAATGACCAGGGTCAGGCTCATGTGAGGGCTCAGGGCGGCGCCGTTCAAGCCGAGGATGTCGAAGCGTTCGCGCCCGGTCAGCCCCAGGGACTTGCGGTTCTGCCCGGCCTGGAACTGCAGTGGCAGCACGCCCATGCCCACCAGGTTGGAACGGTGGATGCGCTCGAAGCTTTCCGCGATCACTGCCTTCACGCCGAGCAGGTTGGTGCCCTTGGCCGCCCAGTCACGGCTTGAGCCGGTGCCGTACTCTTGCCCGGCGATGATCACCAGGGGCGTGCCGCTTTCCTTGTAGCGCATGGCGGCGTCATAGATGGCGAGCCTGTCCCCGGTAGGAATGTGCAAGGTATTGCCGCCTTCCTCGCCGCCCAGCATTTCATTGCGAATGCGGATGTTGGCGAAGGTGCCGCGCATCATCACTTCATGGTTGCCCCGTCGGGAGCCGTAGGAATTGAAGTCCTTGGGCTCGACGCCTTGTTCGCGCAGGTAGCGTCCGGCGGGGCTGTCGACCTTGATATTGCCGGCGGGGGAAATATGGTCCGTGGTGACCGAGTCTCCCAGCAGCGCCAGGGCATGGGCGCCTTTGACGTCAGCGATGCTTGGCAGTGGTCCGGCGATGCCTTCGAAGAACGGGGGGTGGCGGATATAGGTGGACGCTTCATCCCACACATAGGTCGCCGCCTCGGGCACCTGAATGGCTTGCCAGCCGGCATCGCCGGCGAACACTTCGGCATATTCCTTGTGGAACATGGCGGTATCCACCTGGGCCACGGCATCGGCGATCTCACGCTGGCTGGGCCAGATGTCCCGCAGATACACCGGCTGGCCATCCTGGCCGGCGCCCAGGGGCTGGTTGGCGATGTCGATCCGCACGTTGCCGGCCAGGGCATAAGCCACTACCAGCGGCGGCGAGGCCAGCCAGTTGGTTTTTACCAGCGGGTGCACGCGACCTTCGAAGTTACGGTTCCCTGACAGCACCGAGGCGACGGTCAGGTCAGACCGCTGGATGGCCTGTTCGATAGGCGCGTCCAATGGGCCGGAGTTGCCGATGCAGGTGGTGCAGCCGTAACCCACCAGGTCGAAACCGAGCTGTTCGAGGTAAGGCAGCAGTCCAGCGGCCTTGTAGTAGTCCGTGACCACTTTCGAACCAGGAGCCAGGGAGGTCTTCACCCAGGGCTTGCGGGTGAGGCCCTTCTCCACGGCTTTCTTGGCCAGCAGCCCGGCGGCCATCATCACGCTGGGGTTGGAGGTGTTGGTGCAGGAGGTAATGGCGGCGATCACCACCGCCCCGTGCTTGAGGGTATGGGTCTGACCATCGAGCGTGTATTGAGCCTCGCCGGTCTGCCCGCTGTCCGCCACTTCGGTTGCGGGGCTCGGTGGGCTATTCGATGCCTGAGGTGCCGGCTTGAGTTGTAGGCCGATGAAATCGTTGAATGCCTGGCTCACCTGACTCAGCGGCACCCGGTCCTGGGGACGCTTGGGGCCGGCCAGGCTCGATTCCACGGTGCCCATGTCCAGTTCCAGGGTGGCGCTGAAGGCGGGCTCGTCTCCGGGCAAGCGCCACAGGCCCTGGGCCTTGCAGTAGGCTTCCACCAATTGCACCTGTTCCTCGGCGCGGCCGGACAGGCGCAGGTAGCCCAGGGTGATCTCATCCACCGGGAAGAAGCCGCAAGTGGCGCCATATTCCGGCGCCATGTTGGCGATGGTGGCGCGGTCTGCCAGCGGCAGGTCGGCCAGGCCGTCGCCGTAGAACTCGACGAACTTGCCCACTACACCCTTCTTGCGCAACATCTGGGTAACGGTCAGTACCAGGTCGGTAGCGGTGATGCCTTCGCGCAGCTTGCCGGTGAGCTTGAAACCGACCACCTCGGGAATCAGCATCGACACCGGCTGCCCGAGCATGGCCGCCTCGGCCTCTATGCCGCCCACGCCCCAGCCCAGCACGCCCAGGCCGTTGATCATGGTGGTGTGCGAGTCGGTACCGACCAGGGTGTCCGGGAAGGCGTAGGTACGCCCGTCTTCTTCCCGGGTCCAAACGGTGCGGCCCAGGTATTCCAGGTTCACCTGGTGGCAGATGCCCGTTCCCGGCGGCACCACGCTGAAGTTGTCGAAGGCGTTCTGGCCCCAGCGCAGGAAGGCGTAGCGCTCGCCGTTGCGCTGCATCTCGATGTCCACGTTCTGGGCAAAGGCCGCGTCGGTGCCGTAGCGGTCCACCATCACCGAGTGGTCGATGACCAGGTCTACCGTGGAGAGCGGGTTGATCCGCTGAGGATCCCCGCCGGCCCGGGCCACGGCGGCGCGCATGGCGGCCAGGTCGACCACGGCCGGTACGCCGGTGAAATCCTGCATCAGCACCCGGGCCGGGCGGTACTGTATTTCCCGGTCCGAGCGTCGCTGTTCCAGCCAGGCGGCCAGCGCCCTGAGGTCGGCCACTGTCACGGTGCCGCCGTCTTCCCAGCGCAGAAGGTTTTCCAGCAGCACCTTCAAGGACATGGGCAAGGCCCTGAGGTCGCCTAGCTGGTCAGCCGCCGCTGTCAGGCTGAAATAATGGTATTGGCGATCCGCCACGGTCAGCGTTCGCAGGGTTTTCAGGCTATCGAGGGAAGGCATGCGAGTTCTCCTGGGCGGCCCGCACGGTACGGGCCCACGGCTCACGTTCTTTGCACTGGACTTTCCTGGCGGGCACGCGGTTCCCGTTTTTTGCCTGTTTGGGCCAGGGTGCTCTGCCCACCGTACAGCTGCTGGCTGCTATCATGCGGCTTTTGGCGCGCGGGTATCGCGCCGTCCTGTGCCTGACAGCGCCAGTGCAACCCTTCGCGTGTAGAGGAAGCCCATGACTCAGCCCTCCGAACCTCATACGGCCGATGCCGTGCTCGATGCCAGCGGGCTCAACTGCCCGGAACCGGTGATGATGCTGCATCAGTATGTACGAGACCTGGCGGCCGGCGGGCTCTTGAAGGTCATCGCCACCGACCCTTCCACCCGTCGCGATATCCCCAAGTTCTGTGCTTTCCTGGACCACCAGCTGGTCGACCAGCAGGAGCGGGAAGGCACCTACCTCTACTGGATTCGCAAGAAGGCGCAGTGAGCGCCCATAGGCTCAGTCATGCTGATCGTGGTCGATGAAAACATTCCCCTGGCCGAAGCCTTCTTCGGGGGTTTCGGTCAGGTGCGCCGCTTGCCCGGCCGTACCCTGTCCGCCGAGGCCGTGCGTGACGCCGACGCGCTGCTGGTGCGCTCGGTGACCCGGGTCAACCCGGCCCTGCTCGAGGGTAGCGCGGTGCGCTTCGTCGGTACCTGCACCATCGGCACCGACCACCTGGACCTGCCCTGGCTGGAAAGCGCCGGCATCCGCTGGGCCAGCGCGCCAGGCTGCAATGCGCGCGGGGTGGTGGACTATGTCCTGGGAAGCCTGTTCTCCCTGGCCGAACTGGACGGTGTCGCCCTGGCAGGCCGCCGCTACGGCATCGTCGGCGCGGGCCAGGTAGGTGGGCGGCTGGCCCGTGTACTTCGCGGTCTTGGCTGGGACGTGCGGGTGTGCGACCCACCAAGACAGGCGCTCGAGGAGGGCGACTATTGCAGCCTGGAAGAGATCATCGAGCAGTGCGACGTGATCAGCCTGCATACACCGCTCACTCGAACGGGCCCGCAGGCAACCTGGCACCTGTTCGACCGTCAGCGGCTGGAGCGCCTGCGGCCAGGCGCCTGGCTCATCAACGCCGCCCGCGGGCCGGTGATCGACAACCAGGCCCTCAAGGCAGTACTCAACCAGCGCGACGACCTTCAGGCCGTGCTTGACGTCTGGGAAGAAGAGCCTCGCGTGGACCTGGACCTGGCCCGACTGTGCGTGATCGCGACGCCACATATCGCCGGTTACAGCCTCGATGGTCGGCAACGTGGCACCGAGGCGATCTACCAGGCTTTTTGCGCCTGGCAGGGGCAACGCCCATCGCTATCGCTGGAAACCCTGCTGCCGGCGCCCTGGCTGGCTCGGGTCGACATGCATGGCGAGGCCGACCCGGCCTGGGCCCTGGCCATGCTGTGTCGTGGAGTCTATGACCCTCGTCGGGACGATGCCGACTTCAGGCGTAGCCTGGACGCTGACGAAACCCGGCAACGCGCCGCCTTCGATGCGCTGCGCAAGGCCTACCCGGTGCGCCGGGAAATCACTGGCCTGAAGGTAAGGATCGAAGGGCAGGCACCGCTGCTGCGGCGCTATGTGCAGGGCCTCGGCGCCACCCTGCTCGATTGAGGCATGACAACGGGGCAGGCGTCTGGCGCGCCTGCTCCCGGTTTAGCGGTATTCGCAGAGGTAGGCGGTTTCGCTGGCCACTTCCAGTTGGAACTTGCTGTTGGCAGGCACCTGGAACTGACTTCCGGCCTCGAAGGTTTCCCACTGGTCGCTTTCAGGCAGCTTCACTTTCAGCGCGCCCGAGACCACGTGCATGATTTCCCGCTGCGCGGTGCCGAATTCATAATTGCCCGCAGCCATGACACCAATGGTGGCCGGGCCTTCGGCCGTTTCGAAGGCAATGGATTTGACGGTGCCGTCGAAGTACTCGTTGACCTTGAACATTGCGATTCCTCTCGCTTGGGGCTGAAAACGGTGTGCCAGTATGCCCAAGGGCGTAGGGGGCGTCATCCGCTTTTGTACTGTTCAGGTAATGCGAGGGGCAGCAGGCGCGCTGTATTGCGGGCGTCTTCCAGCGCACGATGCTGTTGTCCTTGAAAGTGCAGGCCAGCCAGCTGCAGGGCACCGTTGAGGCCGGCAGGGCGGGGCAGCTGGCGTGCCTTGGCGAAGCGCTGCTTGAGGTTGACGTGAGGCAGTTCGGCCAGTTGACTGCTCAAGCCATGCTCCCGCCACGCAAGCAGGAACTGCTGGCGATCATAGTCGCCCCAGCTGACCCAGCCGGCCAGAGGGCTGGGCAGGTGCCCCAGCCAGCGTTCGAATTGTGCCCAAACCAGAGGCAGGGCTTGCGCGGCGTCGATGTCGGCCTGCCCGATATGGGTCAGACTTTTGCAGAACGAGGTCAATAGCGGTCGCCGCTGGGGGCGCACGAAGCGCTGGAAGTGATCCAGCTCACGGCCGTCGCGGTTGACCAGGCAGGCGCCGATCTCGATGATCTCCATTTCCTCGACCGGCCAGCCACCTTCGTCGGTGGTGGCTTCCAGATCGATGACCAGCCAGTTTGGCATTGTGTCTTCCTTGCGAATCCTGTCTGCTAGAGCCTAGCAAGCTTATAAGGTTCCAGCGCGGCCGCCTTGGCGTCGGCATGCGAGGTTGTTGGCTTGGGTAAAACCGCCTAGCTTAAAGAGCATGTTCAAGCGGAGCCTTTGCCTTGTCCTCCAAGCCCTTGCGCCTGGCCCTCGGGGTCGCCGTCACCGTCGCCATGCTGGGCAATCCGCGTCCTGCGGTGGCGCAGGAGCTGGTGCGCGTCGCGGCCGTGCATTTTCCGCCCTATGTACTGGAACCGGAGGCGGGTGCCGACGCGGGCCTGCTGCCCGAGCTTCTGGCGGCCTTGAACCGGATGCAGGACCGCTATCAATTCAAGGTGGTCCCCACGTCATTGCCCAGGCGGTTCCAGGACCTGCGTCAAGGTCGGGTAGACATCGCCATGTTCGAAAATCCGCGTTGGGGATGGGATGCGATTTCCTACGCGGCCGTGGACATGGGGATCGAAGACGCGGAAGTGTTCGTGGCTAGGCATCTGGAAGGCCGTGACGAGCGCTACTTCAGTCGGCTGAGCGACAAGCGCCTGGCCCTCTACAGCGGCTATCACTATGCCTTCGCGTCTTTCAATGCAGACCCGGCCTACCTGGCCAGCCACTACAGGGCTACCCTGACGTACTCCCATGACAGCAACCTGCTGATGGTGGCGCGCAACCGGGCCGATGTGGCACTGGTGACCCGCTCTTACCTGAACCACTTCTTCAAGGAAAACCCCGAGCTGAAGGATCGCCTCATGGTGTCCAGGCGAACCGACCAGCTCTATCATCACTACGCGATCGTGCGTCCGGACGCTTCGCTGAGCGCAGAAGTGCTGGCGAGCCTGTTCGAGCAACTGCATGCCAACGGTGAGCTGAGCCGGATCTTCGCGCCCTACGGGATCACCGTTCTGCCCCAGGTGGATGGCACGGCCGTCATCGAGCACCGTGCCCCCTGATCCAGCCTCAGCCGAGTTCGAAAGCTTCCAGGCGCGCGCCCTGGCGGTCCCATTCCAGCACCCAGCCCTGGCGGTCCCAGTCGCCCAGCACGATACGCCGCGCCGGCGCGGTACCGACTTCCAGCTTGTGCACGGCCGGGCGGTGGGTATGACCATGGATAAGCGTCTGGACGCCGGCACGGTCCATCACCTGAGGCACTTCCTCGGTGGTCACGTCCACGATGAAGCTGGCCTTGTTGCGCGTATGGGCGCGGCTCTCGTTGCGCAGGCGGCGTGCCAGGCGCTGGCGCCAGGCCACTGGCAGGTGCCTCAGCAGCCACAGCGTGGCCGGATGGCGCAGTACCCGCCTCAGTTTGAGGTAGCCCTCGTCCCGGGTGCACAGCAGGTCACCGTGCATGAGCAGTACCTGTTCACCGTCCAGGCTGATGACGCTCGGATCCGGCAGCAGGGTGCAGCCGGCGGCGCGACAGAAGGCCTGGCCGATGAGAAAGTCCCGGTTGCCATGCATCAGGAACACTTCGGTGCCGCTGTCGGCCAGCGCGCGCAGGGCCGAGCACATGCTGGCCTGGTAGGGCGTCATGGCATCGTCGCCGATCCAGGCTTCGAAGAAGTCGCCCAGGATATACAGCGCCTTGGCGCTTCGGGCCCGCCCTTCAAGAAAGTGCAAAAACGCCCGGGTGATGTCCGGGCGCTCTTCTTGCAAGTGCAGATCGGAGATCAGCAGTATCACTCGATGATCTCGGCGTTCTCGATGACCACGTCTTCCTTGGGCACGTCCTGGTGGCCGGCCTTCGAGCCGGTGGAGACGCTCTTGATCTTGTCGACCACGTCCTGGCCTTCGATCACTTCGCCGAACACGGCGTAGCCCCAGCCTTGGGTGGTAGGCGAGGTGTGGTTGAGGAAGCTGTTGTCCGCCACGTTGATGAAGAACTGGGCGGAGGCAGAGTGCGGGTCCATGGTGCGGGCCATGGCTACGCTGTACTTCTTGTTCGGCAGGCCGTTGTTGGCCTCGTTCTTGATGGGCGCGCGCTTGTCGGTCTTTTCCTTCATGCCCGGTTCGAAACCGCCGCCCTGGATCATGAAGTTCCCGATCACGCGATGGAAGATAGTGTTCTGGTAGTGGCCGGCCTTGACGTACTCGATGAAGTTGGCCACGGTGACCGGGGCCTTGTCGGCGTCGAGTTGCAGCACGATGTCGCCATGGTTGGTGGACAATTTGACCTTGGACATAAAATTCGCTCTTTTCAGACTTTCAAGGAACGCCACGGTTTTACGGTGACGGCCTGTCGGTGGGTTGACAGCTTCAGCTATGATACGGGCTTTGTTTTAGGCTTTGCACGAAAAGTGGCCGCGCCGCCGACCTTTCCTGTAAACCCTAGCTGGCCTTATAGCGTATTTGAAGGATTCCATGACCAAGCCTACCGCCGACAACGCTCCGAACGCCGCCGCCAAGGCCGAGCCCGTGGTTCCGGCCAACTTCCTGCGACCGATCATGCGCGCCGACCTGGACGCCGGCAAGCACGCCGCCATCGTCACGCGCTTTCCGCCAGAGCCCAACGGTTACCTGCATATCGGCCATGCCAAGTCCATCTGCGTGAACTTCGGCCTGGCCGAAGAGTTCGGCGGTAGCTGCCACCTGCGTTTCGACGACACCAACCCGGCCAAGGAAGACCAGGAATACATCGACGCCATCATGGCCGACGTCAAGTGGCTGGGCTTCCAATGGGCGGGCGAAGTGCGCTACGCCTCCCATTATTTCGACCAGCTGCATGACTGGGCGGTGGAGCTGATCAAGGCCGGCAAGGCCTATGTGGACGATCTCACCCCCGAGCAGGCCCGCGAATACCGTGGCAGTCTCACTGAGCCAGGCAGGAACAGCCCGTTCCGTGACCGGAGCGTCGAGGAAAACCTGGACCTGTTCGCGCGCATGAAAGCCGGCGAGTTCAAGGACGGCGAGCGCGTGCTGCGCGCCAGGATCGACATGGCATCGCCGAACATGAACCTGCGCGACCCCATCCTGTACCGCATTCGCCATGCCCATCACCATCAGACCGGCGATGCCTGGTGCATCTACCCCAATTACGATTTCACCCATGGCCAGTCCGATGCCATCGAAGGCATCACCCACTCCATCTGCACCCTGGAGTTCGAAGGCCATCGCCCGCTGTACGAGTGGTTCCTCGACAACCTGCCGGTGCCCAGCAAGCCGCGCCAGTACGAGTTCTCGCGCCTGAACCTGAACTACACCATCACCAGCAAGCGCAAGCTCAAGCAGCTGGTGGACGAGCAGCACGTGCGTGGCTGGGACGACCCGCGCATGTCCACGCTGCAGGGCTATCGTCGCCGTGGCTATACACCTCGGGCCATTCGCAACTTCTGCGAGATGATCGGCACCAACCGTTCCGACGGCGTGGTGGACATGGGCATGCTCGAGTTCGCCATCCGTGAGGACCTGGATCGCACCGCGCCGCGCGCCATGTGCGTGCTGCGCCCCCTGAAGGTGACCCTCACCAACTATCCGGAAAGCGAGCGGCAGGTGCTGGAACTGGCGCGCCATCCCAAGGAAGACATGGGCATGCGCCAGCTGCCCTTCGCCCGCGAGCTGTACATCGACCGCGACGATTTCATGGAGAACCCGCCCAAGGGCTACAAGCGCCTGGAGCCAGGCGGCGAGGTACGCTTGCGCGGGGCCTACGTGATCCGCGCGGACGAAGCGATCAAGGACGCCGAAGGCAATGTCGTGGAGCTGCGCTGCTCCTACGACCCGGATACCCTGGGCAAGAATCCCGAGGGGCGCAAGGTCAAGGGCGTCATCCACTGGGTGCCGGCCGAGGCCAGCGTGGAATGCGAGGTTCGCCTGTACGACCGGCTGTTCCGCTCGGCGAACCCAGAGAAATCGGAGGAGGGCGGCAGCTTCCTGGACAACATCAATCCGGATTCCCTGCAGGTGCTTACCGGCTGCCGCGCCGAGCCGTCCCTGGCCCAGGCCCAGCCCGAGGACCGCTTCCAGTTCGAGCGCGAGGGGTACTTCTGCGCGGACCTGAAAGATACCCGGCCAGGCAAGCCTGTGTTCAACCGTACCGTGACCCTGCGTGACTCCTGGAGCTGATGCCACCGTGCTGACCATCTACAACACCCTGACCAAGGCCAAGGAACCCTTCAAGCCAATGGATGGCAACAAGGTGCGCATGTACGTCTGCGGCATGACGGTCTACGACTACTGCCACCTGGGCCACGGTCGCAGCATGGTCGCCTTCGACCTGATTACCCGCTGGCTGCGCCATAGCGGCTATGACCTGACCTATGTGCGCAACATCACGGATGTCGAGGACAAGATCATCAATCGCGCTCGCGAAAACGGCGAGCCCATCGATGCCCTCACTGCCCGCATGATCGACGCCATGCACGAGGACGAGCGACGGCTCAATATCCTGCCGCCGGACCAGGAGCCGCGGGCCACCGACCATATCGCCGGCATGCAGGCGATGATCCAGCAACTGATCGATAAGGGCTATGCCTATGCGCCGGGCAATGGCGACGTGTATTACCGCGTCGGCAAGTTCCAGGGCTACGGCAAGCTGTCGCGCAAGCGTATCGAAGACTTGCGCATCGGCGCTCGCATCGAGGTGGAAGAAGCCAAGCAGGATCCGCTCGACTTCGTGTTGTGGAAGGCCGCCAAGCCGGGGGAGCCGAGCTGGGAGTCTCCGTGGGGGCCGGGCCGGCCGGGCTGGCACATCGAATGCTCGGTGATGTCCACCTGCTGCCTGGGCGAAACCTTCGACATCCATGGTGGCGGCAGCGACCTGGAATTCCCGCACCATGAGAACGAGATCGCCCAGAGCGAGGCGGCCACGGGCAAGCCCTACGCCAACGCCTGGATGCATTGCGGGATGATCCGCATCAATGGCGAGAAGATGTCCAAGTCCTTGAACAACTTCTTCACCATCCGCGATGTGCTGGAAAAGTACCATCCCGAGGTGGTTCGCTACCTGCTGGTAGCCAGCCATTACCGTAGCGCCATCAACTATTCCGAAGACAGCCTGCGCGATGCCAAGGGCGCCCTCGAACGTTTCTACCACGCGCTCAAGGGTCTGCCCCTGAGCCAGCCGGCGGGCGGAGAAGCCTTCGTGGAGCGCTTCGCCGCGGCCATGAACGACGACTTCAACACCGCTGAGGCTTGCGCGGTGCTGTTCGACCTGGTGCGCGAGATCAACCGCCTGCGCGATACCGATGCCCAGGCCGCCGCTGGCCTGGCCGGGCGCTTGCGTGAACTGGGCGGCCTGCTCGGCGTTCTCCAGCTCGACGCCGAAGCCTTCCTGCGCGCTGGCGCCGAGCATCGGGTCAACGCTGCCGAGGTAGATGCCCTCATCCAGGCGCGCTTGCAGGCACGGGCGGACAAGAACTGGGCAGAGTCCGACCGTATCCGCGATCAGCTGACCGCCATGGGTGTATTGCTGGAGGATGGCAAGGGCGGCACCAGCTGGCGCCTGGCGGACTAGCGGACAGCGATTCCCCAGCTGGCGCTGGGTCCCACAGGTGGGAGGCAGCGCCAGCTGCCGAATGGCTCTCAAGGCCAGCGCCTGTTCGGCCGTTTCGCTGGCGCTTACCCGGCATTCATTTCCCGCAGCCGCTTGTAGACGGTGTTGCGGCTTACGCCAAGCCGTCGGGCTACCTGGGAGATATTGCCATCCGTGGCGCGCAGCAGGGCGTTGATGTCCTGGGCAGGTACCTCCATCATCCGGGCGGGTAGCGCCTGTGGCGGCGACCAGGTCGCGGCGGGGTGGTCCGCCATTGCCAGCAGTTCTTCCGGCAGGTGCTCCAACTCGATCAGCGCGTCGTCCGCCAGGGCGAGGGCGACCTGGATCACGCTGTTGAGTTGACGCAGGTTGCCGGGCCAGGGGTGAGTCATCAGAGCGTGGAGGGCCGCCTCGCTGAAACCGGCGTCCTGCTCTGGCTGGCGGTGCCGCTCCCATATGGCCTGGATCAGTTCACGGCGATCGCTACGCGCTCTCAAGGGGGGCAAGGTCAGGGTAAAGCCGGCGATCCGGTAGTACAGGTCTTCACGGAATCGTCCCTCGGTCACAGCCTCGCGCAGGTCACGGTGAGTCGCGCAAAGGATCCGGACATCCACCGGCACCGGATCGCCGCTGCCCAATGGCTGGATCGCCCGTTCCTGCAATACCCGCAGCAGCCGGGCCTGGGTGCCTAGTGGCATGTCGCCGATTTCATCGAAGAACAGCACGCCCTTGTCAGCCTTGCGGATCAAGCCGAGGTTGCCCTTCTGGTTGGCCCCGGTGAAGGCACCGCGCTCGTAGCCGAAGAGCTCGGATTCAACCAACTCTGCCGGGATAGCGGCGCAGTTCACTGCGACCAGCGGCTGGTGGGCCCGGGAGCTGGCCGCATGCAGCGCCTTGACCAGAACCTCCTTGCCCGAGCCGGTCTCGCCGCGGATCAATACCGGGATATCGCGCTCCAGCAAGCGCAGGCCCTTATGCACAAGCGTCGCTTGCTCGTTGGGCAAGGGCACCTTGGCCTGGGCGGGGCGGGCGGGGGCCTGCAACAGGCATTGCAAGCGACTGCGTCCCGCCGCCAGCAAGGGGAAAGGTTGCTGGCCGGCGCGCCCGAGCAACTCGGCCAGGCCCAGCTTGAACACGCTGTCCAGATTAGCGCCTCGTGGATCCTTGCCCAACAGGGTATCGGCGCGACGGTTCGCGGCAATGATCTGACCGTCCGGGCGGAACACCACCACCCCGGCCCAGGGGCTGTCCAGGTTGTTATGCGCGGTGTTGAACACCAGCCGGTAGTGATGATCGCGCAGGCGTGCCTCCAGCAGCGCGTTTTCCAAGGCCTGGGCCATCATCTTCACGGTGCCGAGGGTATGAGACGGCGGCAGGAAGCTGTCACTGGACAAAGCGAGCGCGCCCACCAATCGACGATCGGCATCATGGACAGGGGCGGCCGAGCCGCTCATGAAGCGGTTGGCGGCGAGGAAGTGCTCGTCATGCTCCACATGGACCGCCTGGCCCGCGGCGAGCGCGGTGCCCAGGGCATTGCAACCGACCCGCGCCTCGCTCCAGTCGGCCCCCGGGAGGAAACCATGGGCCTGGCCAGGAGCGAAGCGCGGCGTGCCCCAGCTGCGCAGCAGCTTGCCGTGCTCGTCGGCCAGCAACAACAGGGCTTGGATAGGGGCCAAGACCTGAGCGTACGTGGGCACCAGGCAGGTATCGGCAATGTGCAGCACCTCAGCGCGCCTCGCTTGCCAGTGGGCTACGGTGGAAGCGTCCGGCTTGCCATGGTCGGGCGCCGCCTGGGCATCGAGGCCTGCCGCTGTGGAACGTGCCCAGGCTTCGCGAATGGCCTGCTCATGAACGATGGCGCTGGTGCTCGCGGACATGCTGCTGCCCTTTATGGTTATTTTTGTCCTCCCAGTGTTGTTCAAAGCTGAACATTGTCAACACTCCGGGTGTTCAATTGTTCAGCGCTCCGTGTTCATTTCTGTTCAGTTCTGAACGCGCCGCGTGGTCCGCCCGCTCTGGCAATGCACTTTTCACCGTTTGGCACAGTTGTGGCTATGACTTGCTCACTACAACAAGAAGGGCGCCGCCATGGCATTGGAACTGCGCAACGTGAGCCGTATCGTGGATGGGCAGCGCTGGATCGACGCCGCCAACCTGCGCTTCGAAGCCGGCTCTTTCAATGTATTGCTAGGCCGGACCCTGGCCGGCAAAACCAGCCTCATGCGTCTGATGGCCGGGCTGGACCGCCCCGACGGCGGCCAGATACTGATGCACGGCAGGGATGTCACCGGTGTTCCCGTACGGGAGCGCAAGGTCTCGATGGTCTACCAGCAATTCATCAACTACCCCAACCTCACCGTCTACGAAAACATCGCTTCGCCCTTGCGTCAGGCGCGACTGCCTGCGGACGAGATCGACCAGCGTGTGCGCACCACGGCGCGGATGCTGCGCATCGAGCCCTTCCTGGGGCGGCATCCGCTGGCGCTATCCGGCGGCCAGCAACAGCGCACGGCCATGGCAAGGGCCTTGGTCAAGGACGCGGAGCTGGTTCTGTTCGATGAGCCCCTGGTCAACCTGGACTACAAACTGCGTGAAGAGCTGCGCCTGGAAATGCGTGAGCTGTTCGCCGCTCGCCATACCATCGCCGTCTACGCCACCACCGAGCCCAACGAGGCCCTGGCCTTGGGCGGTACCACCACCCTGGTGCACGAGGGGCGGATCATTCAGAGCGGCGATACCGCCCAGGTGTACCAGCGACCGAGTGAAGTGCTGGCGGCCGAGCTGTTCTCCGAGCCACCGCTGAACCTGCTGCCGGGGCGTATCCGGGGTGGGGAGACCAGCTTTGCCGACTTCGCTCATTTCCCCTTGAACGCCGACCTGCAAGGTCTTGGCGAGGGGGATTTCCGTTTCGGGGTGCGCCCCAGCCATATCAGCCTGGTGCCGTCGAATGATGACGACCTGGAGCTGGCGGTGACCGTGGAGCTGGCGGAAATCAGTGGCTCGGAAACCTTCCTGCATGTGCGCAACGATCAGTGGCGATTGGTGGCGCACCTGCCCGGTGTTCACGAGTTTCCCGTGGATGCGCCTATCAAGGTGTACATCCCCACCCACAAACTGTTCGTGTTCGAGCCCCAGGGTCGCCTTGTCCAGGCGCCCGGCCGACGCATGGCGAGGGTCGCCTGATGGCTGAGATCCGTCTGCAACAATTGGCTCATAGCTATGTTCGCGAGCCCGGTGCGCCTGAAGATTACGCGCTGCGCCAGCTGGACCACATCTGGGAGCAGGGTGGCGCCTACGCGTTGCTGGGGCCGTCCGGGTGTGGCAAGTCCACCTTGCTCAATATCATCTCCGGCTTGCTCAATCCCTCCGAGGGGCAGGTGCTGTTCGATGGCAGGCGAGTGAACGAGCTGACGCCGGAACAGCGCAACATTGCCCAGGTTTTTCAGTTTCCCGTGGTGTACGACACCATGACCGTGTTCGACAACCTGGCCTTTCCCCTGCGTAACCAGGGCATGGCTGCCGATCGGATACAGCGCAAGGTCGAGGAAATCGCCGAGGTGCTCGAGCTAACCCCGGTGCTGGGCAAGAAGGCTCGCAACCTGAGCGCCGATGAAAAGCAGAAGGTGTCCATGGGGCGCGGGCTGGTGCGCGATGACGTCTCGGCCATTCTCTTCGACGAGCCCCTGACCGTGATCGACCCGCACCTGAAGTGGAAGCTGCGGCGCAAGCTCAAGCAGATCCACGAGCAGTTCAACATCACCATGGTGTATGTCACCCACGACCAGCTGGAGGCCTCCACCTTCGCCGACAAGATCGCCGTGATGTATGGCGGGCAGATCGTCCAGTTCGGCACCCCGCGGGAGCTGTTCGAGCGGCCGCGCCACAGCTTCGTCGGCTACTTCATCGGTAGCCCGGGCATGAACCTGATCGACGTCACCGAGCAGGACGGTTTCCTGACCTTCGGTGACGTGCGTGTACCCGTGCCGGTGGGCTTGGAGAGCCAGCTCCCTGGATTGGCCGGGCAGCGCTTGCAACTGGGTATCCGCCCGGAGTTCGTGCGCATCTGGGACGCGCCTTCCGAGCACACCCTGGCGGCGCGTCTGCGTCACGTGGAAGACCTCGGTACCTACCGGATCATTACCCTGGAACTGGGCGGCAAGCGCCTGATGGCACGCTTGCCCGAAGACCGGCAATTGCCGGAGGGGGAGATCCCTGTCAGTTTCCCGGCCCCCTGGCTGATGCTCTATGCCGATGAAAAGCTGGTGGAGGCAGGCCAATGAACAAAGTCCCCAACAACAAGGCCTGGTGGCTGGTGATGCCAGTGTTCATCCTGGTGGCGTTCAGCGCCATCGTGCCGATGATGACGGTGGTCAACTATTCGGTGCAGGATATCTTCGACGTCAATAGTCGGTTCTTCGTCGGCGCCGATTGGTACCGGCAGGTGCTGCAGGATCCGCGTCTGCATGATTCCCTGCTGCGACAGTTCATCTATTCGGCCTGTGTGCTGGCCATCGAGATCCCCCTGGGCATCGCCATCGCCCTGTGCATGCCGAGCAAGGGGCGTCGTGCCTCGCTCTGCCTGATCGTCATGGCGATTCCGCTGCTGATTCCGTGGAACGTAGTCGGCACCATCTGGCAGATCTTCGGCCGGGGCGACATCGGCCTGATGGGCTGGGCCCTCAATGCCATGGGCATGGACTACAACTACGCGGCCCATACCCGCGATGCGTGGGGCACGGTGCTGGTAATGGACGTGTGGCACTGGACCTCGCTGGTGGCCCTGTTGTGCTACTCGGGCCTGCGCGCCATCCCCGATGTGTACTACCAGGCGGCGCGCATCGACCGCGCCTCGCCCTGGGCGGTGTTTCGCTACATCCAGTTGCCCAAGCTCAAGAGCGTGTTGCTGATCGCGGTCATGCTGCGGTTCATGGACAGCTTCATGATCTACACCGAGCCCTTCGTGCTCACCGGTGGCGGGCCCGGCAATGCCACCACCTTCCTGAGCCAGACCTTGACCCAGATGGCGGTGGGACAGTTCGACCTGGGCCCGGCGGCCGCGTTTTCGCTGGTGTATTTCCTGATCATCCTGTTGGTGTCCTGGGTGTTCTACACCGCCATGACCCATTCGGACCGGGCTTGAGGGCCATGACCATGCGCAAACCCATCGCCTTGACCCTGTTTCTCACCTTCCTGCTGGTGCCTATCTACTGGCTGGTGAACATGTCGTTCAAGACCAATACGGAAATCCTCGGTGGCCTGACCCTCTGGCCCAAGGATTTCACCCTCGCCAATTACCAGGTGATCTTCACCGACCCAAGCTGGTATCAGGGTTACCTCAATTCCCTGACTTATGTAAGCCTCAACACGCTGATTTCGCTGCTGGTGGCGCTGCCGGCGGCCTATGCTTTCTCCCGTTATCGGTTCCTGGGTGACAAACACCTGTTCTTCTGGCTGCTCACCAACCGCATGGCGCCCCCGGCGGTGTTCCTGCTGCCCTTCTTCCAGCTGTATTCCTCTATCGGCCTGTTCGATACCCCTTATGCCGTAGCCTTGGCTCATTGCCTGTTCAACGTGCCATTGGCGGTATGGATTCTCGAAGGGTTCATGTCGGGCGTGCCCAAGGAAATCGACGAAACCGCTTACATCGATGGCTATGGGTTCTGGAAATTCTTCTTGCGCATCTTCATTCCCTTGATCGGCTCTGGCATCGGTGTCACCGCGTTCTTCTGCTTCATGTTCTCCTGGGTGGAACTGCTGCTGGCGCGCACCCTGACCAGCGTCAGCGCCAAGCCCATCGCCGCGGTCATGACCCGGACCGTCTCGGCGGCGGGAATCGACTGGGGCGTGCTGGCGGCCGCCGGCGTGCTGACCATCGTGCCGGGTGTGCTGGTGATCTGGTTCGTTCGCAACCATGTGGCCAAGGGCTTCGCCCTTGGGCGCGTCTGAGGAGGCGCCCATGAACTGGATGGCCTGGACTCTACCCACTGCCGTGTTCTTCATCGCCATCGCGGTGCTGCTGGCCGGCATGACCGCCTACGAGCTGCGGCGGCCCGGCGCCGAGCGGCGTGGTTTCCTGCCGATTGCCACGACCCGTGGCGATCGGCTGTTCATCGGCCTTCTCGGTAGCGCCTATCTTCACTTGCTGGTGATAGGCGTTACCGACTGGAGCATCTGGGTAGCCTCGGCGCTGGCCCTGGTGTGGTTGGCAGTAGTGATGCGCTGGGGCTGATCGCCCCTTGCTAGACGGGCGCTGGCCGCTGGGCGCGGCGCGTATATCCATTCGGGAGGTTCCCCATGCTGGACAACAAGAACAACAGGCGACAGGGCTTCACGCTGGCCGCCCTGCTGGTGCTCACCGCCTATGGCTCGCTGGCCCACGCCGACCAGTACGAAGACGCGGCGAAGAAGTGGATCGATAGCGAGTTCAAGCCCTCGACCCTAAGCTCCGAGCAGCAGATGGCCGAGCTTAAGTGGTTCATCGAAGCGGCCAAGCCGTTCCGTGGCATGAGCATCAAGGTAGTGTCTGAAACCCTGACCACCCATGAGTACGAGTCCAAGGTGCTGGCCAAGGCTTTCACCGAAATCACCGGCATCAAGCTCACCCACGACCTGGTGCAGGAAGGCGATGTGGTAGAGAAACTACAGACCCAGATGCAATCGGACGAGAACATCTATGACGGCTGGGTGAATGACTCCGACCTGATCGGCACTCACTTCCGCTACGGCAAGGCCGAATCGATCACCGATATGATGGCCAACGAAGGCAAGGCCTATACTTCGCCGACCCTCGACCTGCAAGACTTCATCGGCATCTCCTTTACCACCGCGCCCGATGGCAAGATCTACCAGCTGCCCGACCAGCAGTTCGCCAACTTGTACTGGTTCCGCGCCGACTGGTTCGAGCGGCCTGACCTGAAAGAGAAATTCAAGGCCAAGTACGGCTATGAACTGGGCGTGCCGGTGAACTGGTCGGCTTATGAAGACATCGCCAAGTTCTTCAGCGAAGACGTCAAGGAGATCGACGGTAAGCGCGTCTATGGCCACATGGACTACGGCAAGAAAGACCCTTCCCTGGGATGGCGCTTCACCGATGCCTGGTTCTCCATGGCCGGTGGCGGCGACAAGGGGTTGCCTAACGGGCTGCCGGTGGACGAGTGGGGTATCCGGGTAGAGGACTGCCGTCCGGTAGGTTCCAGCGTGACCCGTGGTGGCGATACCAACGGCCCGGCGGCCGTCTACGCGACACAAAAGTACATCGACTGGCTCAAGGCCTATGCGCCTCCCCAGGCCGCGGGCATGACCTTCTCCGAGGCAGGCCCGGTGCCCGCGCAGGGCGCGGTCGCCCAGCAGATCTTCTGGTACACCGCCTTCACCGCGGACATGACCAAGCCGGGCCTGCCCGTGGTGAACAGCGATGGCACGCCCAAGTGGCGGATGGCGCCGTCACCCAAGGGGCCGTACTGGGAAGAGGGTATGAAGTTGGGCTACCAGGACACCGGTTCCTGGACCTTCTTCAAGTCCACCCCGGAGAAACAGCGCTTGGCGGCCTGGCTGTACGCGCAGTTCGTGACGGCCAAGTCGGTTTCGCTGAAAAAGACCATCGTGGGCCTGACGCCGATTCGTGAATCGGACATCAATTCCCAGGCCATGACCGACCTGGCGCCCAAGCTCGGCGGGTTGGTGGAGTTCTACCGCAGCCCGGCGCGCGTGCAGTGGACGCCGACCGGAACCAACGTGCCGGATTATCCGAAGCTGGCCCAGCTGTGGTGGAAGCACGTCTCGGACGCGGTCAGCGGCGAGAAGACCGCCCAGCAGGCGCTGGATGGGCTGGCGCTGGACCAGGACAACATGCTCAAGCGCCTGGAGCGGGCACAGGCCGGCTCCAAGTGCGGGCCGAAGCTCAATGAAGAGAAGACCGCCCAGTACTGGTTCGACCAGCCCGGCGCACCCAAGCCGAAGCTGGCCAATGAGAAACCCCAGGGGCAGACCGTCAGCTACAGCGAGCTGTTGAAGTCCTGGGAAGCGGCGAAGAAATAGCGGCTCGCCCGGCGCGGCTGGCGAATCTGGCCTGGAGCCCAGGCCTGTTCGCCAGCGGCAAAACCCCGGTTACGGGTGGAGTGCCTCGGCCGCGTAGAGGGTATTTTCCAGCAGGCAGGCCCGGGTCATCGGGCCGACGCCGCCCGGCACGGGGGTGATCCATCCGGCCCGGGGCAGGGCGGTGTCATAAACCACATCCCCTACCAGCTTGCCGTCATCCTGACGGTTGATGCCAACGTCGATCACGATGGCGCCAGGCTTGATCCATTCCCCTTTCACCAGCCCCGGCTTGCCCGCCGCGACCACCAGCAGGTCAGCGCGAGCGACGTGATCGGCCAGGTCCCGGGTGAACCTGTGGGTCACGGTGACGGTGCAGCCACCGAGCAGCAACTCCATGGCCATGGGGCGGCCGACGATGTTCGAGGCCCCGACCACTACTGCGTTCATGCCGTACAGATCCTGCCCGGTACTTTCCAGCAGCGTCATGATGCCCTTGGGCGTGCAAGGACGCAGCAGCGGAATGCGCTGGGCGAGGCGGCCGACGTTGTAAGGGTGGAAGCCGTCCACGTCCTTGTCCGGGTGAATGCGCTCCAGCAGGCCGGACGCATCCAGCCCCTTGGGCAGGGGCAATTGCAGCAGGATGCCGTCGATGGCCGGGTCCGCGTTCAGCTCGTCGATGAGCGCTTCCAGTTCCTGCTGGCGGGTACTGGCTGGAAGGTCGTAGGCGCGGGACAGGAAGCCGACTTCCTCGCAGTCCTTGCGCTTGTGGGAAACGTAGACCTGCGAAGCCGGGTCGGTACCTACCAGAATGACGGCCAGGCCGGGTACGCGCAGCCCCTGCGCCTTGCGATCGGCCACGCGCTGGGCGATCCGTTGGCGCAGGTTGGCGGCAATAGCCTTGCCATCGATAAGTTGTGCTGTCATGACGCGCGATAAACCATGGAAGGGGAGAAAAAGGTGCTCGTATTCTCGCACGGTGGGCGGCCAGGTCAAAGGCGCGGCAATCGAAGAAAACGCTAAGCCCTTTAAATCCATGAATTTTTTTCGAAAAAAGAGTTGACGCCCTTCAGGGCCATCTATAAGATTCGTCGCACTTGTCGGGCAGGGCCTAAACGCTGGCGCAAGTGACCGCTAAAACCTGTTTTGTTTCATGAGGTTGGCAGGTAGTTGGTGGTGGCGGCTTTTTCACTTCAGCCCTGAAGTTGAATACCGAGCGCCCGTAGCTCAGCTGGATAGAGCATCCGCCTTCTAAGCGGATGGTCGCAGGTTCGAGTCCTGCCGGGCGCGCCATTAGGCTGCGTTGGGACTCGCTTGGTTGGCAAGTGATGCAATATGGTGGGCGTAGCTCAGTTGGTAGAGCGCTGGATTGTGATTCCAGTTGTCGTGGGTTCGATTCCCATCGTCCACCCCATATTCGTGGAAAGGCGCCTTACGAAAGTCTGGCGCCTTTGCTTTAATAGCTTCAAGCGGACGTGGTGAAATTGGTAGACACACTGGATTTAGGTTCCAGCGGCGCAAGCTGTAAGAGTTCGAGTCTCTTCGTCCGCACCATGTAGTATAAAAACCGCCCCTCGGGGCGGTTTTTTCGTTTCCAGTGCTTTCTTCCAATACCTCTTCTATGTCAAAGACCAAGGACCTGCTAGGGTCGCGATAGGGTTGAGGAGGGCGCATGTGGCTGGATGATGTTGAGCGGTACCTGCGAGCCAGTCTTGAAGGGCTGATAGCGATCTATCTCTTCGGTAGTCATGCCAAGGGCACCGCTGGGCTCGCCAGTGACGTAGATCTCGCCGTCTTGGTCAAAGGCAAGCTCGAGCCATTGCGATTATGGGCGTTATCTGGCGAATTGGCTGATATCGCAGGCTGTCCAGTCGATCTTCTTGATCTGCGCCAGGCCAGCACCGTCATGCAGTACCAGATCATCACGCAAGGAAGGCGATTATGGGCAGATGGAGTGGAAGCCGGGCTTTACGAGGCTTTCATTCTGCAGGAAAAAACGGAGCTCGATACTGCTCGGGCTGGGTTGCTAGAGGATATCGGTAAAACAGGGGTTATCCATGATCGATGACGTACTCATCAACAAGGCGGCGACCATCGAGCGATGCGTCGGCAGAGCCCGGGAAGAGTATGCCAAAGGGGCGAAGGACTTTCTGTCTGACTATACGCGACAAGACGCTGCCATTCTGAACGTCCAGCGAGCCTGCGAGGCCGCCTTGGATATGGGGCAGCACTTGGTGCGGCGAGAAAGGCTCGGTGTGCCGCAAAGTTCCCGAGACGTTTTCGAGTTGTTGCACCGAGGCGGCTGGTTGAGTGCCGGTCTAGCCTCTTCGATGAAGGCCATGGTCGGTTTCCGCAATATCGCTGTCCATGACTACCAGGCCATGCATATCCCCATTCTTGTCTCGATCATCACCAGCAACCTCGACGACATGATTGCCTTCAGCTCGACAATCCTGCGGCGAGACGCCCAGCAAGCTGGTCCCGCCGCCTGAAGCACCTTTCGGTCCCCGGCCCGTTAGTCGGTGTCGCGCATCCAGCGCTCGAATGTCTGAAATCCCTCGCGAGCTGCCTGGGCCGCGGCGCCGATCGCTTCGGGCGTGGTCACATCCGTGGCCAAGTGAGCCAGGAATGTTTTCCAGAGCAGGCCGGTCTCACCGCCATAGCCTCGCAGCCAGCGCAGCGGCATCGGTGCCAGGGCAGGGGAAAGGCGCTTGTAAAGGTAGGCGCCTCCCAGGGTCGCACCCTCGCAGACATATGCCAGGCCATAGGCTTCTGCCAGGTCTTGCGGTCGGGGTATGTAAGGGCAGTCTGGCGGGCTTGCGTCGCCGCCCAGGTCCTCGAGCAGCCAACCGCCTTTGCTTGCGCGCGCATCCATGTGCAGGTCAACGGGCCAAGGCAGGCCGGCTGCCTGGAGGTGTCGTTCCACTGGGCGCATCCAGCCTAGCACCCGTCGAGCATAGGCCAGGTAGGCTTCGCCGTCGAAGCCTGGCGCGGTCAGTGGTGAGGCGGCATCCAGGGCGGCGTGCAGCTCCCGGGTAGCGTCGCGCAAGGCGGCGAGGGCGGGTGAGATGTCCGAGGCGATGACCAGGTACTCCAGCAGTAAGATGACGCCCTAGCGTATCAGGTGCAGTCCAGGCTCGGCTAACGGCGGTGATGGCTGGATCGCTCTGGTCTGGGGTGTCAAACGCTGCCGCCTGGCCCGGCGATGGGTGCGCCTTTCGCCGCCGCTCGGGTGGCGTGACTTCTGCCAATCGAATCACTAGAATGCTTGCCCTTGATCTGGAGTCGGGAATCGCCGGCTATCGTCTGTGCAACGAGGAATATCCATGCAAGTTTCTGTTGAAAACACTTCGGCGCTCGAGCGCCGCATGACCATCGGCGTGCCCGCCGAGCGCATCGAGACCGAAGTCAACAAGCGTCTGCAGCAGACTGCCCGTCGGGCCAAGGTGCCTGGCTTCCGTCCTGGCAAGGTGCCGATGAGCGTGATCCGCCAGCGTTACGAAGCCGCCGCGCGTCAGGAAGCCCTGGGCGACCTGATCCAGGCCACCTTCTACGAAGCCGTGATGGAGCAGAAGCTCAATCCCGCCGGCCAGCCTTCCGTCGAGCCCAAGGTGTTCGAAAAGGGCAAGGACCTGGAATACATCGCTACCTTCGAAGTGTTCCCCGAATTCTCCGTGGCCGGCTTCGAATCCATCGCCGTCGAGCGCCAGAGCGCCGAGGTGACCGACGCCGACGTGGATAACATGCTCGACATCCTGCGCAAGCAGAACGTGCGCTACGAAGTCGCGGAGCGCGAAGCGCAGAACGAAGACCAGCTCAACATCGATTTCGTCGGCAAGATCGACGGCGAAGCCTTCGCGGGCGGCTCGGCCACCGGTACCCAGCTGGTGCTGGGCTCCGGGCGCATGATCCCCGGCTTCGAGGACGGCCTGGTCGGCGCCAAGGCCGGTGAAGAACGCGTTCTGAACGTGACCTTCCCCGAGGACTACCAGAACCTGGACCTGGCCGGCAAGGCCGCCGAGTTCAGCGTCAAGGTCAACAGCGTTTCTGCGCCCACTCTGCCTGAGCTGAACGACGAATTCTTCGCCCAGTTCGGCATCAAGGAAGGCGGCCTGGAAGGCTTCCGCGCCGAAGTGCGCAAGAACATGGAGCGCGAGCTGCGCCAGGCGATCAAGGCCAAGGTGAAGAACCAGGTCATGGACGGCCTGCTGGCCAGCAACCCCATCGAAGCGCCTAAGGCCTTGCTGGCCAACGAAGTGGACCGCCTGCGCGTCCAGGCCGTTCAGCAGTTCGGTGGCAACATCAAGCCTGACCAGTTGCCGGCCGAGCTGTTCGAAGAACAAGCCAAGCGTCGCGTGGTTCTGGGTTTGATCGTCGCCGAAGTGGTCAAGCAGTTCGAGCTCAAGCCGGACGACGCCCGCGTGCGTGAACTGATCCAGGAAATGGCCTCGGCCTATCAGGAACCGGAGCAGGTCGTGAGCTGGTACTACAAGAACGACCAGCAGATGAACGAAGTCCGCTCGGTTGTGCTGGAAGAGCAAGTTGTGGATACTGTCCTGCAGAAAGCTAGTGTGACTGATAAAGCGGTCTCGTACGAAGAAGCAGTAAAACCGGCCCAGGCGGCGCCTGAAGCCGCGTAAACCGGCCCCGCTTCGGAAAAACCATAAGCCAGCCTTCGCGCTGGCTTATGCGTATCTAAGGCATGACTAATTGGGAGTGAGTGCAGGCATGTCCCGCAATTCTTATATTCAGAGCTCTGACATCCAGGCCGCTGGTGGCCTGGTCCCGATGGTTATCGAGCAGTCCGCGCGTGGCGAACGCGCCTATGACATCTACTCACGCCTGCTCAAGGAGCGAGTGATTTTCCTGATCGGCCCGGTCGAAGACTACATGGCCAACCTGGTAGCGGCGCAGCTGCTGTTCCTGGAAGCGGAGAATCCCGACAAGGACATCCATCTTTACATCAACTCTCCAGGCGGCTCGGTGACTGCCGGCATGTCCATCTACGACACCATGCAGTTCATCAAGCCGGACGTCTCCACCATCTGCATCGGCCAGGCCTGCAGCATGGGGGCCTTCCTGCTCGCCGGCGGGGCCAAGGGCAAGCGTTACTGCCTGCCCAACTCGCGGATGATGATCCACCAGCCCCTGGGCGGCTTCCAGGGCCAGGCGTCGGATATCGACATCCATGCCCGGGAGATCCTCTCGATCCGCGCGCGACTGAACGAACTGCTGGCTTTCCACACGGGTCAGAGTATCGAGACCATCGAGCAGGACACCAACCGCGACAACTTCATGAGCGCGGCTCGCGCTGCCGAGTATGGTCTGGTGGATTCGGTGCTCGACAAGCGGCAGATGCCGGCGTAATAGGCGTGAATCCTGTGCGGCGGGATTCTCCCGCCGTCCGCGGGCTTGAAAAAGCCCGCAATTGCCTTCATCTTGTGTTTCAAGCCTACAGGATTGGATAGATCGAATGACTGACACCCGCAACGGCGAGGACAACGGCAAACTGCTCTATTGCTCCTTCTGCGGCAAAAGCCAGCATGAAGTACGCAAATTGATTGCCGGCCCCTCTGTCTTCATCTGTGACGAGTGCGTCGACCTGTGCAACGACATCATCCGCGAGGAGGTGCAAGAGGCACAGGCCGAAAGCAGCGCTCACAAGTTGCCGTCACCCAAGGAAATCAGTGGCATCCTGGACCAGTACGTGATTGGTCAGCAGCGTGCCAAGAAGGTCCTTGCGGTCGCTGTGTACAACCACTACAAGCGGTTGAACCAGCGCGACAAGAAGAACGACGATGTCGAGCTGGGCAAGAGCAACATCCTGCTCATCGGGCCTACCGGCTCGGGCAAGACCCTGCTCGCCGAAACCCTTGCCCGCCTGCTGAACGTGCCTTTCACCATCGCCGACGCCACCACGCTGACCGAGGCGGGGTATGTGGGCGAGGACGTTGAGAACATCATTCAGAAGTTGTTGCAGAAGTGCGACTACGATGTCGAGAAAGCCCAGATGGGTATCGTCTACATCGACGAGATCGACAAGATTTCCCGCAAGTCCGACAACCCGTCCATTACCCGTGATGTTTCGGGCGAAGGTGTGCAGCAGGCCTTGCTCAAGCTGATCGAAGGTACCGTTGCCTCGGTTCCGCCCCAGGGTGGCCGCAAGCATCCCCAGCAGGAGTTCCTGCAGGTGGACACGCGCAACATTCTCTTCATCTGTGGTGGCGCTTTCTCCGGTCTTGAAAAGGTCATCCAGAACCGCTCCACCAAGGGCGGCATTGGCTTCAACGCGGAAGTACGCAGCCGCGAGGAAGGCAAGAAAGTGGGCGAATCCCTGCGCGAGGTAGAGCCGGACGACCTGGTGAAATTCGGACTGATCCCTGAATTCGTCGGTCGCTTGCCGGTTTTGGCTACCCTGGACGAGCTCGATGAGGCGGCCCTGGTACAAATCCTGACCGAGCCGAAGAATGCGCTGTCCAAGCAGTATGGCAAGCTGTTCGAAATGGAAGGCGTGGATCTGGAATTCCGCAGCGAGGCCCTCAAGTCCGTCGCCCGCAAGGCGCTGGAACGCAAGACGGGCGCTCGTGGGTTGCGCTCCATCCTCGAAGGCGTGTTGCTGGACACCATGTACGAAATACCTTCCCAGAAGGACGTCAGCAAGGTGGTGATCGACGAAAGCGTGATCGAGGGAACATCCAAACCCCTGCTGATCTACGAGAACAGCGAGCCGCCTGCCAAGGCAGCACCCGATGCGTGATTGCGCATTGCCGGCTAATTGAGGCTGAGCGATAGCAGAAAGGGCCTTCGGGCCCTTTCTTTGTTCAGGCACTCTGCTTGTTTTTTTTCGAGGCTACCCCAAGATTAGCCTCAGGCTTATTTCATCTGTGAGCGGCGCCAGGCCGCTGAAGAGGCGAAACCATGAAGACGACCATCGAATTGCCTCTCCTGCCATTGCGTGACGTGGTGGTCTATCCGCATATGGTGATCCCACTGTTCGTGGGACGCGAGAAGTCCATCGAGGCCCTTGAGGCCGCGATGGCGGGCGAGAAGCAGATTCTTCTGCTGGCCCAACGTAATCCCGGCGATGACGACCCCGGCAAGGATGGGTTGTACCGGGTGGGTACCGTAGCCACCGTATTGCAATTGCTCAAGCTGCCCGACGGCACGGTCAAGGTGCTGGTCGAGGGCGAGCAGCGCGGCGCTGTCGAGCGTTTCACCGAGGTCGAGGGACATGTTCGCGCCCAGGTCGGCCTGATCGACGAAAGCACCGTGGCCGATCGTGAAGCCGAAGTGTTCGTGCGTAGCCTGCTTTCCCAGTTCGAGCAGTATGTTCAGCTGGGCAAGAAGGTCCCGGCCGAGGTGTTGTCCTCGCTCAACAGCATTGATGAACCGGGTCGCCTGGTCGACACCATGGCCGCGCATATGGCCCTGAAGATCGAGCAAAAGCAGGAGATCCTCGAAATCGTCGACCTGGGAACACGGGTCGAGCGTGTGCTGGCCCTGCTCGATGCGGAAATCGATCTGCTCCAGGTCGAGAAGCGTATCCGTGGCCGGGTCAAGAAGCAGATGGAGCGCAGCCAGCGCGAGTACTACCTCAACGAGCAGATGAAGGCCATCCAGAAAGAGCTGGGGGATGGCGACGAAGGGCACAATGAGGTCGAGGAGCTCAAGAAACGTATCGAGGCGGCGGGCCTGCCCAAGGAAGCCCTGGCCAAGGCCAATGCGGAGCTCAACAAGCTCAAGCAGATGTCGCCCATGTCCGCCGAAGCCACGGTGGTGCGCTCCTACATCGACTGGCTGGCCCAGGTACCATGGAAAGCCCAGAGCAAGGTACGCCTGGACCTGGCCCGGGCCGAACAGATTCTCGATGCTGACCATTACGGGCTGGAAGAGGTCAAGGAACGTATCCTCGAGTACCTCGCCGTGCAAAAGCGTGTGAAAAAGATTCGCGGGCCAGTGCTCTGCCTGGTTGGACCGCCTGGCGTGGGCAAGACGTCCCTGGCCGAATCCATCGCCAATGCCACCAACCGCAAGTTCGTACGCATGGCCCTCGGCGGCGTGCGCGATGAAGCGGAAATCCGCGGCCACCGGCGTACCTACATCGGCTCCATGCCGGGGCGGCTGATCCAGAAGATGACCAAGGTCGGCGTGCGCAACCCCCTGTTCCTGCTCGACGAAATCGACAAGATGGGCAGCGACATGCGTGGCGACCCAGCGTCGGCGCTGCTGGAGGTGCTCGACCCGGAACAGAACCACAGCTTCAACGACCATTACCTGGAGGTCGACTACGATCTTTCCGACGTCATGTTCCTGTGCACGTCCAACTCGATGAACATCCCGCCGGCGCTGCTTGACCGGATGGAAGTCATCCGGCTGCCCGGCTATACCGAGGACGAGAAGATCAACATCGCGACCCGCTACCTGATTCCCAAGCAGGTAACGGCCAACGGTTTGAAGGCGACCGAGCTGGAAATCGACACCCAGGCCATCCGCGACATCATCCGCTACTACACCCGGGAAGCCGGCGTGCGCAGTCTTGAGCGCCAGGTCGCCAAGATCTGCCGCAAGGTGGTCAAGGATCACGCCCAGGCCAGGAAGGTTGCGGTGAAGGTGACGCCCGAGTCGCTGGAAGCGCTGCTGGGCGTGCGCAAGTTCCGCTATGGCCTGGCGGAGCAGGAAGACCAGGTCGGCCAGGTTACCGGCCTCGCCTGGACCCAGGTCGGTGGTGAACTGCTGACTATCGAAGCCGCCGTGGTGCCCGGCAAGGGCCACCTGATCAAGACCGGCTCCCTGGGCGACGTGATGGGCGAGTCCATCACCGCCGCGCTCACCGTAGTGCGCAGCCGCGCCAAGAGCCTGGGCATCGCGCTGGACTTTCACGAGAAGCGCGATACCCATATCCACATGCCGGAAGGGGCCACCCCCAAGGACGGCCCCAGCGCGGGCATCGGCATGTGCACCGCCGTGGTGTCGGCGCTTACGGGAATTCCGGTACGTGCGGATGTGGCCATGACCGGGGAGATCACCTTGCGTGGCCAGGTGCTGGCCATTGGCGGGCTGAAGGAAAAACTGCTGGCCGCTCACCGGGGCGGAATCAAGACTGTGATCATTCCTGAGGAAAACGTGCGCGACCTCAAGGAAATTCCCGATAACATCAAGCAGGATCTGCAGATCAAGCCTGTCAAATGGATTGACGAGGTCCTCCAAATTGCGCTGCAATACGCCCCGGAGCCCTTGCCCGACGTGGCTCCCGAGATAGTTGCAAAGGATGACAAGCGCGACGCTGAGGCCAAGGAGCGCGTCAGCACGCATTAAGGCTTGTACAGGATTGCGGTAAGCTCGCTGGCCCATCCCAAGAAGCCGCGTTGGCTATTCGTGGGGTGAGGCTCATTGACAGGATTCCGAGCCGTTGGGGTCAACGGCTCTTTTTTGTCGGCGGCGTGTCCGGCACCCGTTCCAGCCCGGGTTTCGTTGGTACGAGACCCGGAAGAATTATTCAGAAATAACCAAAATAGACAGACATAAGGGGACTTAGATTGAACAAGTCGGAACTGATCGATGCCATCGCCGCATCCGCGGATATCCCGAAAGCCGTTGCAGGTCGCGCGCTGGACGCTGTGATCGAGTCCGTCACCGGCGCTCTGAAGAATGGCGATCCCGTGGTGCTGGTAGGGTTCGGTACCTTCCAGGTCAAGGAGCGCGCCGAGCGTACCGGGCGCAACCCCCAGACGGGCAAGGCCATCAAGATCAGCGCGGCGAAAATCCCTGGCTTCAAGCCGGGCAAGAACCTCAAGGACGCGGTCAACTGACCGGCGTCGGGCAGGGCCGGGCCTGACCTGGGGTCTCGCCCGATCAGCACTGTTGTTGCGCAGGTGACGAGAAGGCGCATCCTCGGATGCGCCTTTTTCATATGGAGTTCTGGGCGGTCGAGTGGTAACTGGCCGTTGCTGGGGGAAGCATGCTTCAAAACATCAGGGACAATTCACAGGGGTGGATTGCCAAGACGATCATCGGCGTCATTGTCGTGCTCATGGCATTGACGGGGTTCGACGCGATCTTCCGCGCGACCAGCCATAGCCAGGATGCCGCCAAGGTCAACGGTGACACCATCACCCAGGCCGAGCTGGGTCAGGCCGTGGAAACGCAGCGCCGGCAGTTGATGGAGCAATTGGGGCGGGATTACGACCCCTCTTTGCTCGATGAAAAGATGCTTCGCGAGGCTGCCCTCAAGGGCCTGGTCGACCGCAAGTTGCTTTTGCAGGGCGCCCGTGACGCGGGCTTCGCCTTCTCCGAGCAGGCGGTGGACCAGCAAATCCTGCTGGCGCCTCAGTTCCAGCAGGACGGTAAGTTCAGCGCCGAGCGTTTCGATCAGTACATCCGTCAGCTGGGCTTCTCTCGCCTGCAGTTCCGCCAGGTGCTTGCCGAGGAGATGCTTATCACCCAGATGCGGGCCGGGCTTGCCGCCAGCAGCTTCGTCACTGACGACCAGGTGTCCGCCTACGCCCGATTGAACAAGCAGACCCGTGACTTCGCCAGCCTCACGCTCAAGGCCGACCCAAGCGCCATCAAGGTCAGCGATGGAGACGTGAAGGCTTACTACGATGCACATGCCAAGGAGTTCATGAGTCCCGACCAGGTGGTCATCGACTACATCGAGCTCAAGAAGTCGGCCTTCTTCGACCAGGTCAAGGTCAGCGATGCCGATCTCCAGGCCCAGTATCAGAGAGCGATCGGCAACCTGGCCGAGCAGCGTCGTGCTGCCCATATCCTGGTCGAGGTCAATGACAAGGTCAGTGACGAGCAGGCCAAGGCGCGCATCACCGAAATCCAGCAGCGCCTGACCAAGGGCGAGGACTTCGCCAAGGTGGCCAAGGAAACGTCCCAGGACCCCGGTTCGGCTGCCAATGGCGGTGACCTGGGCTATGCTGGCAAGGGTGTCTACGATGAGGCCTTCGAGGGCGCGCTCTATGCACTCAAGCCCGATGAAGTCTCACAGCCGGTGCGCACCCAGTTCGGCTACCACCTGATCAAGCTGCTGGGTGTGGAAGCCCCGCAGGTGCCGACCTTCGCCAGCATGAAAGACAAGCTCACCCAGGAACTCAAGAGTAGTCAGGTCGAGCAGCGCTATGTCGAAGCCAGCAAGAAGCTGGAGGATTCCGCTTTCGAAGCGTCCGACCTTGGCCAGCCGGCCCAGGACCTGGGCCTGACCGTGCAGACTTCCGAACCCTTCGGTCGCGAGGGCGGGCCACAGGGCATCACCGCCAACCGCGCGGTGGTCCAGGCGGCTTTCAGCCCGGAAGTGCTCGAGGAGGGGGCCAACAGCAGCGCTATCGAGCTGGATCCGGACACCACGGTGGTGGTTCGCGTCAAGGAACACCGCAAGCCAACCCAGCTGGCCCTGGAGGCGGTAGCCAATCCCATTCGCCAGGAGCTGGCCCGTGAGCGGGCGGCCGAAGCGGTGAAAACCCAAGGTGACGCGCTTGTCGCTAGCCTGCGTGATGGCAAGGCAGCTCCGACCGCGCCGCAGAACGGCCAGACATGGAAAACCGTCGAAGCGGCCAACCGTACCCAGGATGGCATCGACCCTGTCGTGCTCAATGCGGTATTCCAGATGCCCAAGCCTGCGGACAAGGGCAAGCCGACCTTTGGTAGCGTCGCATTGCGTGACGGTAGCCTGGTAGTGTTGCGCCTCAATGGGGTGAACGAAGGCGCCGCGCCGACCGACGAGGAAAAGGCGACCTTCCGTCGCGCGCTGGCGTCTCGCCAGGGCCAGATGGACTTCGCCGCCTATCGGGCCTTGTTGCAGGAAAAGGCCGAGGTGAAGCGGTACTGAGCCAGGCGTGAGGGGTGACGCGCGGGCGTCCATCCTTCCAGGCGATGTCCGCCGCTTCAGAATGATCCGCTCTCGGTACAGTTGCAAAAAAGGCCGCTTTCGCGGCCTTTTTCGTGAGCGTCTGTCCGTTACTCGGTCAGGTCACCCATGGCTGTGGTGTTGAAGCCGCCGTCCACGTACATGATCTCGCCGCTGACGCCAGAGGCCAGGTCCGAGCAGAGGAAGGCGCCCGCGTTGCCCACTTCCTCGATGGTTACGTTGCGGCGCAGAGGGGTCTGGGCTTCGTTGGCATCGAGCATCTTGCGGAAGTTCTTGATGCCGGAAGCGGCCAGGGTGCGGATAGGGCCGGCGGAGATGGCGTTGACGCGGATGCCTTCCGGGCCCAGGCTGCGCGCCAGATAGCGCACGCCCGCTTCCAGGCTGGCCTTGGCCATGCCCATCACGTTGTAGTTAGGCATCGTTCGCTCGGCGCCCAGGTACGACAGGGTCAGCAGGCTGCCGTTACGGCCTTGCATCATCTCCCGGCCAGCCTTGGCCAGCGCCACGAAGCTGTAGGCCGAAATGTCATGGGCGATCCGGAAGCCTTCGCGGGTGGTGGCGCTGGTGAAGTCGCCGTCCAGTTGGTCGCCTGGAGCGAAACCGACCGAATGCACGATGCAATCCAGGCCATCCCATTTCTGGGCCAGTGCTTCGAATACCTTGGCGATCTCTTCGTCGTTGGCCACGTCGCAAGGGAAGCACAGTTCAGGGTTGGAGCCCCAGCCCGTGGCGAACTCCTCGACGCGCCCCTTGAGCTTTTCATTCTGGTAGGTGAAAGCCAGCTCCGCACCTTCGCGGTGCATGGCTGCGGCAATGCCCGATGCGATGGACAACTTGCTCGCGACACCGACGATCAATACGCGCTTACCGGCGAGAAAACCCATGTGTTCGTTCCTCTTCTCATTAATCGACAGTTGCCGGGGCCAGGAAGGCTGCTTCCAGCAACTGTTGGGTATAGGGGTGTTTCGGCGCGGCGAAGATCGTCGCTGCCTCCCCTTGTTCTACGACCCGGCCCTGCTTCATGACCACCAACTGATGGCTCAGGGCCTTGACCACGGCCAGGTCGTGGCTGATGAACAAATACGTCAGGCCGTGCCTGGCCTGCAACGAACGCAGCAATTCCACAACCTGCCGCTGCACCGTACGGTCCAGCGCGGAGGTGGGCTCATCCAGCACGATGAGCGCAGGGTGCAGCACCAAGGCCCGGGCAATGGCGATCCGCTGCCGTTGCCCCCCGGAAAACTCGTGAGGGTAACGGTGACGCGTTTCCGGGTCCAGGCCCACTTCCTTGAGCACGGCGATAATGGCTGCCTGCTGCTCCTCGACCGTGCCGAGGTCGTGTATCCGCAGCCCCTCGCCGATGATCTGGCCAATGCTCATGCGCGGGCTGAGGCTGCCGAACGGATCCTGGAAGACCACTTGCAGCTCTCGCCGCAGCGGCCGGACCTCCCGGCGAGCCAGCCCTTGCAGTTCCATGCCGTGAAAGCGAATGCTCCCCTGGCTCTGGATCAAGCGCAGTATCGCCAGGCCCAGGGTGGACTTGCCCGACCCGCTTTCGCCTACCACCCCCAGTGTCTGCCCCTTGGGCAAGGAAAAGCCGATACCATCCACGGCCTTGATGTGGTCCGTGGTACGTTTGAGGATACCCTTTCGCACCGGGAACCAGACCTTCAGGTCACGAACTTCCAGCAAAGGCGTCGCCGAGAGGCTGTGGGCCGGGCACCCCGCGGGCTCCGCGGCGAGCAATTCCCGGGTATACGGGTGGCTCGGCTGTCGGAACAATTGCTCACACGTTGCCTGTTCGACGATCCGACCACGCTGCATGACACATACCTGGTTGGCAATTCTTCTGACCAGGTTAAGGTCATGGCTGATAAGCAGCATGGCCATGCCCAATCGGGCCTGAAGGTCCTTCAGCAGATCGAGGATCTTCAATTGCACGGTGACATCCAGCGCCGTGGTGGGCTCGTCGGCAATCAGCAAATCTGGTTCGTTGGCCAGGGCCATGGCGATCATCACCCGCTGTCGTTGGCCACCCGAGAGCTCATGAGGCAGGGCGCGCAGGCGTCGCGCCGGCTCCGGAATTCCGACCAGCGCAAGCAACTCCAGAATGCGTGCTCGCGCCGCTTCGCCGGCCAACCCTTTGTGCAGCGCCAGGACTTCAGCGATCTGCTTCTCGATAGGCTGCAGGGGGTTGAGGGATGTCATCGGCTCCTGGAAGATCATCGCGATACGGTTGCCTCGGATGCGCTGCAACTGGCGTTCCGAGCTATGAAGCAGGTCCTGCCCACGGTAGAGGATACGCCCCTGGGGATGGCTGGCGGTGGGATAGGGCAACAGGCGCAGGATCGAGTGTGCCGTAACCGACTTGCCGGAGCCGCTTTCCCCCACCAGGGCGAGGGTTTCACCGGGGGCGATCCTGAAGCTGACATCGCTGACGACGCGCTGCGACTGTTGACCATCGTGGAAATCCACCGCCAGGTCGCGAATTTCGAGAAGGGTAGGTGCGTCCATGCTATTTCCTTGGGTCGAACGCATCGCGCGCCGCCTCACCGATGAACACCAGCAGGCTCAGCATCAGGGCCAGCACGGCGAACGCGCTCAGGCCCAGCCACGGTGCTTGCAGATTGGACTTGGCCTGGCCGACCAGTTCGCCCAGGGAAGGCGAGCCGGCGGGCAGGCCAAAGCCGAGGAAATCCAGCGCGGTCAGGGTGCCGATCGCTCCAGTGAGAATGAACGGCAGGTAGGTCATGGTCGACACCATGGCGTTTGGCAGGATGTGGTGGAACATGATGGCGCCGTCTCCCATGCCGAGGGCGCGCGCGGCGCGAACGTATTCCAGGTTGCGTCCACGCAGGAACTCGGCACGTACCACGTCCACCAGGCTCATCCAGGAAAACAGCAACATGATGCCCAGCAGCCACCAGAAGTTGGGCTGTACGAAGCTGGCCAGGATGATGAGCAGGTAGAGCACTGGCAATCCGGACCAGATCTCAATGAAACGCTGGCCTGCCAGATCGACCCAGCCGCCATAGAACCCTTGGAGCGCGCCGGCGAGTATGCCCACCACCGAGCTGAGCAGGGTAAGGGTAAGGGCGAAGAGCACGGAAATCCGAAAGCCATAGATGACCCTTGCCAACACATCGCGGCCCTGGTCGTCGGTACCCAGCCAGTTTTGTCGGGAAGGCGGCGCGGGGGCGGGAACCTTCAGATCATAGTTGATGCTCTGGTAGCTGAAGGGGATGGGCGCCCATAGCGTCCAGGCGTCCTGGCGCTCGAGCAGCTCACGCACATAGGGGCTCTTGTAGTTGGGCTCCAGGGGAAACTCGCCGCCGAATGCTGTTTCCGGGTAGCGCTTGAAGGCGGGGAAGTACCAGGCGTCGTTCATATGAATGACCAGAGGCTTGTCGTTGGCGATGAATTCGGCGCCCAGGCTGAGCACGAACAGCGCGCTGAACAGCCACAGCGACCACCAGCCGCGCTTGTGCGCCTTGAAACGCTGCAGCCTTCGCCGGTTCAAGGGAGAGAGGGCCATCAGTGTTTCCTGCCTTCGAAGTCGATACGGGGGTCTACCAGGGTGTAGGTGAGGTCGCCGATGAGCTTCACCACCAGCCCTAGCAGGGTAAAGATGAACAGGGTGCCGAAGACCACCGGGTAGTCCCGGTTGATGGCCGCTTCGAAACTCATCAGCCCCAAACCGTCCAGGGAGAAGATCACTTCGATCAACAGCGAGCCGGTGAAGAAGATGCCGATGAAGGCCGAAGGGAACCCGGCCACCACCAGCAGCATGGCATTGCGAAAGACATGCCCGTAGAGCACTCGACGCCGGCTCAGCCCCTTGGCCCGGGCAGTGACGACGTACTGCTTGCCGATCTCATCGAGGAAGCTGTTCTTGGTCAGCAGGGTCATGGTAGCGAAATGGCCAATGACCAGCGCGGTGATGGGTAGGGCCAGGTGCCAGAAATAGTCGAGTACCTTGCCGCCCAGGCTCAACTGGTCAAAGTCATTGGAGGTAAGCCCGCGCAGGGGAAACCAGTGGAAATAACCGCCGCCGGCAAAGACCACGATCAGCAGGATGGCGAACAGGAACGCTGGCACGGCGTATCCGATCACAATGGCCGAACTGGTCCATAGGTCGAAGGCCGAGCCATGACGGGTAGCCTTGGCGATACCGAGCGGTATCGACACCAGGTACATGATCAGGGTGCTCCACAGGCCCAGCGAAATGGAGACGGGCATCTTCTCGAGGATCAGATCCGTGACCTTGGCGTCCCGAAAGAAGCTCTCACCGAAATCCAGACGGGCGTAGTTCTTGATCATGATCCACAGCCGCTCCGGCGCTGACTTGTCGAATCCATACATGCGCTGGATTTCCGCGATCAGGGCCGGGTCCAGCCCCTGGGCCCCGCGGTAATTGGAGCCGGCCACGGACACCTCCGCGCCACCGCCAGCGACCCGGCTGGTGGCTCCGTCGAGGCCTTCGAGCTTGGCGATCATCTGCTCTACCGGGCCCCCTGGGGCCGCCTGGATGATCACGAAATTGAGGATGAGAATGCCGAACAGGGTCGGTACGATGAGCAACAGCCGGCGCAGAACGTAGGCGAGCATCACTTGGCCCCCTCAGGCTTGGTCCACCAGGTATTGACCCCAATGTCATACCGTGGAGGCGTGGCCGGATGGGCAAAACGGTTCCAGTAAGCCACGCGCCAGGTATCGATGTACCAATTGGGGATCAGGATCGCGTTCCACTGCAGCACTCTATCCAGGGCGCGCGCGTGGGTCACCAGGCTGGCGCGCGAATCCGCGTTGATCAGGCCGTCCACCAGGCGATCGACGGCAGGGTCCCTGAGCCCCATGAAATTGCGGCTGCCCGGATTGTCCGCAGCCTCGCTGGTCCAGTAGCCTCGCTGCTCGTTACCTGGAGATGGCGACTGGGGGAAGCCCGCCACGATCATGTCGAAATCCCGGGAGCGCAGCCGATTGACATACTGGGACATGTCTACTCGACGCAGCACCAGGTCGATGCCCAGGTCCTTGAGGTTGCGCTTGTAAGGCAACAGTACTCGTTCGAAATCCGGTTGCACGATAAGGAACTCGATCTGCGCGGGTTTGCCATCGGCATCGAGCATGCGGTCGCCCTCGATCCGCCATCCGGCCTCCTGAAGCAAGCGGTAGGCCTCACGTTGCTGATCGCGAACCACGCCGCTGGCATCGGTGACCGGGTTGCGCCACTGCTCGGTGAACACCTGGGGAGGGACCTGGGGCCGTAGCGGTTCGAGTATCTTCAGCTCAGCGGCATCAGGCAGCCCCTGGGCAGCCATTTCCGAGTTTTCGAAGAAACTGGCGTTGCGCTTGTACGCCCCGTAGAACAACTGCTTGTTGGTCCATTCGAAATCCAGCAGCAGCGAGAGCGCCCGACGCACCCGCACGTCCTGGAAAATGGAGCGCCGCTGGTTGAAGACGAAACCCTGCATGCCCGTGGGGCTGCCATTGGGGATTTCCTCACGTACCAGACGGCCTTCTTTTACCGCGGGAATGTCATAGGCCGTGGCCCAGTTCTTGGCCACCATCTCCTGCCAGTAGTCGAATTGTCCCGCTTTGAAGGCTTCCAGAGCTACGGTTGAATCCCGATAGTAGTCATACACCAGATTGTCGAAATTGTACTGGCCTCGGTTTACGGGAAGGTCTTTGGCCCAGTAGTCCGCGACACGCTCCAGGCGAACGGATCGTCCCGCCTGCACCGCGGCCACGCGGTACGGCCCGCTGCCCAATGGGATATCCAGGTTGCCGCGCTGGAAGTCCTTGCCCTCCCAGGCATGCTTGGGCAGTACCGGCAATTGCCCCAGGATCAAAGGCAACTCTCGGTTATCGCCATTCTTGAACCTGAACAGCACACGCAGTGGCGTTTCGACCACGACCTGGGCAACGTCGGCATAGTAGCTACGGTAGAAAGGCGCGCCCTGGTTAGTCAGGGTATCGAACGAAAACGCCACGTCTTCCGCGCGCAGGGGATGGTCGTCATGGAACCGGGCCTCGGGCCTGAGGTAAAAGCGGACCCAGGTATTGTCGGGCGCTTTCTCGATGCGTTCGGCCACCAGTCCGTATTCTGTCATGGGCTCGTCGAGGCTTTGCACCATCAGGGTGTCGTATATCTGCTCCAGGCCACTGGCGGGCACGCCCTTGTTGATGAACGGATTGAGGCTGTCGAAACCGCCGATGGCCGCGCGGCGTAAGGTACCGCCCTTGGGGGCGTCCGGATTGACGTACTGGAAATGACTGAAATCGGCGGGGTAGCGAGGCGGCTCGTCATACAGCGTGAGCGCATGGCTGGCGCTGGCCTCGGCCAGGCTGGCCGCGCCGAGCAGCCAACAGGCACAGGCCAGGCGGGCCAGGACAGGGCGGAGCATCATCGTTGGTTCTCCAGGGGCTTGATCCACCAAGTGTTCAGCGCCAGGGCGTAGGGGGGCGTGGGTAGAGAGCCGAATCGGTCCCGGTAGGCCAGACGGTGGTAGTTCAGGTACCAGTTGGGCACCATGAAGTGCTGCCAGAGCAACACCCTGTCCAGGGCCCGGCTGGCAGCGACCTGCTCATCACGTGTGCGCGCGGCCAGGAGGTGCTCGAGCAGGCGGTCCACCACAGGGCTCATGACGCCTGCGTAATTCTTGCTGCCCTTGACGCTGGCCTGGCTGGAATGGAAGTACTGCCACTCTTCCAGCCCTGGGCTGAGCGTCTGGGTGAGGGTCATCAGTACCATGTCGAAATCGAATTGATCCAGGCGCTGCTTGTACTGGGCACGGTCCACGGTTCGCAGGCGGGCATCGACGCCAATACGGACCAGGGTTTCCCTGTAGGGCTCAAGTATGCGTTCAAGGGCCGGGTTGACCAATAGCAGCTCCAGCTGCAATGGCTGGCCCGCATGGTTGCGCAACTGGCCGTCGCGGTAATCCCAGCCGGCTTCGGCCAGCAAGCCCATGGCGGCGCGCAAGGTCGCGCGGGGAATGCCTTCTCCGGAGGTCTGGGGCAGGCTGAAAGGCTCGCTTAGGAGTCCGGGCGGCAAGCGCTCTTGCCAAGGCGTCAGCAGTGCCCGCTCCATGGGAGCAGGCAACCCGCTGGCGCTGAAGTCGCTGTTGGGAAAGTAACTCAGGGCGCGTTGATAGGCGCCACTGAACAACGTGCGGTTGGTCCACTCGAAATCGAACAGCATGCCCAAGGCCTGGCGTACCCGTAAATCGCTGAAGCGCGCGCGGCGAGTATTGAAGAACAGGCCCTGGGTCTGCGTCGGAATCCGATGGGCGATTTCCCGTTTGATCACGCGCCCCTCGGCCACAGCGGGAAAATGATAGCCATTGCTCCAGTTCTTGGCTTGGTGCTCGAGGTAGATGTCGAATTCACCTGCCTTGAAGGCTTCGAACGCGACCTTGCTGTCCCGGTAGAACTCTACCTCCACTCGATCAAAGTTGTATTTGCCCCGATTGACCGGCAAATCTCGGCCCCACCACTGGCGTACGCGCTCGAATACCAGTCGGCGACCGGGCACGACCTGGGTGATCCTGTAGGGGCCGCTGGTGACCGGTGGGTCGAAGGTAGTGGCCTGGAAGTCACGGTGGCGCCAATAATGGCGGGCAAGCACCGGCATTTCACCCAGGCGCAGGATCAGCAGAGGATTGCCCCGGCGTTTGAACACGAAGCGCACGCGGTAGGGGCCAAGGCGGTCGACCCGTTGTACTTCCTGCAAGCTGGTGCGGTATTGCGGATGGCCCTGCCTGAGCAGCGTTTCGTAGGAAAAAATCACGTCGCCTGCCGTGACAGGCTGGCCGTCACTGAACCGCGCTTCGGGCCGCAGGTTGAACACGACCCAACTGCGGTCGTCCGCATACTCCACGGAACTCGCGATCAGGCCGTAGCTGGACGTAGGTTCGTCACCGGAAGGCGAGTAGGAACCGGTACCGACCATCAGCGGCTCGCTCAGTTCGCTGATGCCATATTGCAGGAAGTTGCCCGTGGACGCAGGGCTGGTGCCCTTGAGGGTGTAGGGGTTCAGCGTGTCGAAGGTGCCCTCGGCCATGACGCGCAAGGTGCCACCCTTCGGGGCTTCAGGGTTGGCCCAATCGAAATGGGTGAAGCTGGGAGGATATTTCAAGGCCCCGAATTGTGCGTAGCCATGGCTCTCTATACGCATGGCCAGGGCCGGACCCGAGCAGGCCAAGCCAAGAAGGAGGAGGGGTAGGACGCGCATCAGGTCACGGGTTCACAAGTGGCCAGGCGGTACATTAACAGAGTCTGCAGAGCCTCGACAGGAATCGCTCGCCAGTGGTCAGCCGCTGCGATGAAGAGCGCCGGGGCGCCCGGGAAATCAGCGATCAATATAGACGGTAAGGGTTTGCCCGGGGCGCAGGGCCTTGCCCAACCGAGGGTTCCAGCGCTTGAGGTGCTGGGGCTGTACCTTGAACCGCTTGGCGACCAGGTAGTAGGAGTCCCCCTTGCGCACCGTATAGCGGGTGCTACGACGGGCCGCATCACCGCTGGTGGCGGAGTTGCCGCCAGCGCCGCCCTGCAGGACCAGCAGTTGCCCGGGTTTCAAATGCTTGCCGGTCAGCTTGTTCCAGCGCTGCAGGTCGCTTACGCTGACCTTGTTGGCCTTCGCGATGGTGCCGAGGTTGTCGCCCCGGCGCACCTTGTAACTGCGCCGCGGGTTGGGCGCCGCGCTCGCGACCTGTTCGAAGACCACCTGGCTGGGGCGCAGGGTGAGCAGCTCTTCGGGTTTCATGGACGACAGGCTATCGGCCAGCAACTTGGCCTTGGCGGTGGGCACCAGTAGATGTTGCGGACGATCGAGCGTGACGCGTTTCTTGAAGGCGGGGTTGAGCTGATAGAGCTCATCCTCATCGATATCGGCCAAGGCGGCGACCCGGGCCAGGTCGAGGCGCTGGTTGATTTCCACGATCTTGAAATAGGGCTGGTTCGCAATCGGTTCCAGCGCGACGCCATAGGCTTCGGGGGAGGAGACCACCTCCGACAGGGCCAGCAGCTTGGGCACGTAGTCACGGGTTTCCTGGGGCAGCGGCAGGTTCCAGTAGTCGGTGGGCAGGCCCAGCCTTTCATTGCGTTCTATGGCCCGGCTGACCGTGCCTTCGCCCGCGTTGTAGGCAGCCAGGGCCAGTAGCCAGTCGCCGTTGAACATGTCATGGAGCTTGCCGAGATAGTCCAGCGCCGCATTGGTGGAAGCGGTGACATCCTGGCGGCCGTCGTAGAGGTTGGTCTGCCGCAGGTTGAAGTAGCGCCCCGTGGAAGGAATGAACTGCCACAACCCGACCGCATTGGCTCGGGAAAGCGCCATGGGGTTGTACGCGCTTTCGATAACCGGCAGCAATGCCAGCTCCAGCGGCATGTTGCGCTCTTCCAGGCGCTCGACGATATAGTGCAGGTACAGGCTGCCACGGTCGGCGGAAGTCAGCAGGAAATCCGGGTTGCTGACGAACCACAGCCGCTGCTGCTCCACCCTCGGGTTGACGTCGATCCCGTCCTGCAGCTGGAAGCCATCACGCATGCGGGCCCAGAGGTCTTGGGGCTGGCGCTTGTCGTGCTCCACCTGGAAGATCGGCTTGGGCTTGGCTCGCTTCAAGGTTGCCGTGGCAGGCGCCGGCGCCGGGCCGCTGTCCACCTGTGCCGCGCTCTGGCAGCCCACCAGCGCGGCCGTCATGGCCAGGGCGATGGCCTGGCCCAACCGGGTAAGGGCGCGAGGGCGGAGCGGGGTAGCGGGGCTGTAGGGCGACATTGGCGGTGAGGTTGTCCGGGCAAAAATGTGCGGCGATTCTAGAAAGGGGGGGTAGGCCGGTCAACCTCTGTGAACATTCCATTACCGCAAGATCGTGCTCAGAACTGATCCTTCCATGCCCTGATCGCCGCGAATACCGCGGTTTCGCTGTCTAGCACGGTGCCGACACGCTCCTGCATTTTTTCTTTAATTAATGTTTCACCGGCCCTCAGGAAAGGGTTGGTTGCTCTCTCCACCGCCAGGTTGCTGGGCAGGGTGATCGCGTTTCTATCGCGCAGCGCAGTGACTTCGGCGAAGCGGGTCGCCAGGGCATTGTTGGTCGGCTCCACTTCCCGGGCGAAGCGCAGGTTGCTCAGGGTATATTCATGGGCGCAATAGACGAGGGTTTCGTCGGCCAGGGCGGCGAGCCGGGCCAGGGACCGGTGCATCTGCTCCGGCGTGCCCTCGAACAGGCGCCCGCAGCCCCCGGCGAACAGTGTATCGCCCGAGAACACCAGGGGCTGGTCAGGGGCGTCGTGAACATAGGCGATGTGCCCGGCTGTATGGCCTGGCACCAGCAGCACCCGCAGCTTCAGGCCCAGTACGTCGAGGCGGCCTTCGTCCTCGAGGGCGGCGTCCAGCGCCGGGATGGTTTCGGTGGCTGGGCCATACACCCTGGCCCCTGTCCTGGCCTTGAGCGCGGCCACGCCGCCTGTATGATCATGATGATGGTGGGTCACCAGGATATCGCTCAGGGTCCAGGTGGGGTTGGCGTCTAGCCAGCGCTCCACCGGGGCGGCATCGCCAGGGTCCACCACGGCGCAGCGGCGGTGTTGCTCGTCCCGCAGCAGCCAGATGTAGTTGTCGGAGAAGGCGGGAAGGGCGGTGATCTGTATCATGGGGTGTTCGCCAGGCGGTAAGTTGAATCCATAGTAGGCCCGGACAAGCCTGGTTGAAACCGGGAGGAGCGACAATGACAGACAAGCCGTTCGCGCAGGCGGATCAGCAATGGGTCGAGCTTATCGCCCAGGCTCGGGAATGGTTCGCCAGCCCGGTGGGGCAGTTGTTGCTGCGCGAGGAGCATGCCGTGCTCTGCGCCGAGCTGGAGAAGTTCTTCGGTGGCTACCTGGTGCATTATGGGCCGCATGCCGATGCGCCCCCGGTGGCGGCGCGAATCCAGCACCACGTCAGGCTGGGAGCACCCTTGCCAGGTGTGCAGATCGTCTGCGAGGAGCAGGCCTGGCCCCTGGGCGAACATGCCGCGGACCTGGTGGTGCTTCAACATGGGCTGGATTTCTGTCTGTCTCCCCATGGGCTCTTGCGCGAAGCGGCCCAGGCGGTACGGCCTGGTGGACACTTGGTCATTGTCGGCATCAACCCCTGGAGCCCCTGGGGGGCGCGACGTCTGTTCGCCAAGGGGGCGTTGCGCAAGGCTCGTTGCATCTCTGCTTCCCGGGTCGGCGACTGGCTGAACCTGTTGGGCTTCGCGCTGGAGAAGAAGCGTTTCGGATGCTATTGTCCGCCGCTGGCCTCGCCGGCCTGGCAAGCGCGCATGGCCGGTTGGGAGCAGCTTGCCGGGCGCTGGCAAAGCGCGGGCGGTGGGTTCTACGTGCTGGTGGCCCGCAAGCTGGTGGTGGGCCTGCGGCCGCTGCGCCAGGCGCGGCGCGAGCCGATGGGCAAGTTGCTGCCGTTGCCGCTGGCCAAGCTCAATCGGCGTGACGGAGGCCAGTGAAGCTTCCCAAGTGAGTACAGCTGAACAATGAACGATGTTGTCGAAGTGTTTACCGATGGTGCCTGCAAGGGTAACCCCGGCCCCGGCGGCTGGGGCGCTCTGCTGGTGTACAAAGGTGTCGAGAAAGAACTCTGGGGCGGTGAAACCGCCACGACCAACAACCGGATGGAACTGACCGCGGCCATCCGTGCCTTGGAAGAGCTCAAGCGTGCCTGCCAGGTGACCCTGGTTACCGATTCGGAGTACGTGATGAAGGGGATCCAGCAGTGGATGCCCAACTGGAAGAAGCGCGGTTGGAAAACCGCGGCCAAGGAACCGGTGAAGAATGCCGACCTCTGGCAAGCGCTGGACGCCCAGGTGGCTCGGCACGTCGTGACCTGGCAATGGGTACGTGGGCACAACGGCCATCACGGCAACGAGCGCGCCGATGCCCTGGCCAACCGCGGCGTGGAGGACGTGCGCCGGCTCGCCCGGTGACCCCCTGGCTGTGTTACCTTGTGCCGCTGTAATTCCTGTAAAGATCAAGGCAAATGGCTGACGAAAGAGCTTCCAGCAGAATCGTGGTGCTCGACACCGAAACCACCGGCATGCCCGTGACCGATGGCCACCGGGTGCTGGAGATCGGCTGCGTCGAAGTAGTGGGGCGGCGGTTGACCGGACGCAACTTCCATATCTACCTGCAACCGGATCGCGAAAGCGACGAGGGGGCCATTGCCGTCCATGGCATAACTTCGGAATTCCTCCGGGACAAGCCACGTTTCGCCGACGTGGCGGACGAATTCTACGAATATATCCAGGGCGCGACCCTGGTCATCCATAACGCGGCCTTCGACGTCGGTTTCCTGAACAACGAGTTCGCGCTGCTTGGGCAGGCGGATCGCGCCGACCTCAGCCAGTACTGTACCATCGTCGACTCCCTCGGTCTGGCGCGGGCCCGCCATCCGGGGCAACGGAACAACCTGGACGCGCTCTGCAAGCGCTACGGGATCGACCTGAGCGAGCGTACGCTACACGGCGCCTTGCTCGACGCCGAACTGCTGGCCGATGTGTACCTGGCCATGACGGGAGGGCAGACCAGCCTGTCCCTGGCGGGCAACGCTGATGACGAGGATAGTGGGCAAGCGCAGGGAAGCCCGGTCCGCCGCCTGTCGGCCAGTCGCGCCCCAGGGAGGGTCATCCTGGCGACAGAAGCCGAACTGCAGGCGCACATGGCTCATCTGGAGCGGATCGCCAAGGCGGCTGGCGCGCCGGCGCTATGGCCCCGGGAGGCCTAGGGAGAAGCTGCCCGTGGAAGGCGGGGGCAAGCTGGCGAGGCGCCCCAAGGCCAGGCTGGATTCGGCGGCTTCGCTACCCCCTCCATGTGCGTTTCAGGGAATACGAACGATCTCGATGCCGCTCTGCACCAGCATGAAACGGTTATCGCCCAGGTAATTGACCCGGTCTCCAATAGCGAGCCGGTAAGTTACCAGCGGGCCCTGTGCATGGCCATCGTTCGCCAGTACCGACGCTTCCTGAAATTCATGGACCGGATACACCCGCCCTTCGGCGTCCCGCGCGTGAAACTGGGCCACCAATTCTGCTGCCATGGTTACATCCTCCGAGCGGTGCGGCACAACTGAGTGAAGCATAGACCCTCGGAGTGCTTCCGAGTTTACATCCGGTAAAAATTTTGTAGTCGATTAAAATGCCCGCACATTGTGCGTCGGTCGTGTCGGCGCCCTGAGTCAGTGCATTGGCGCCGAGTTTTCGGTATTCTGCACGCCCTTTCCAGCAGCCCCACAAGGGCGGCTCGAAAGCATCTGCCATACCCGGTAGTTTCTTCCCCTCGACCCTGCGGGAATTCCCCTTCCTTCGTTCGTCTGCAGTATGGTCTCGTTAAATGAAAGTGCTTAAAAGCCAGGACATCCTGGCGCTTGGTTTCATGACATTCGCGCTCTTCGTGGGTGCTGGCAACATCATCTTCCCTCCCATTGTCGGCCTGCAGTCCGGCCCCGACGTCTGGCTGGCGGCCCTGGGTTTCCTGGTTACCGCGGTAGGCCTTCCCGTACTGACCGTGATCGCCCTGGCGAAGGTCGGCGGCAGCATCGATGTGCTGAGCTCGCCTCTTGGGCGCGCCGCGGGCATTGCCCTGGCCGTGGTGTGCTACCTGGCCGTGGGGCCCCTGTTCGCCACGCCACGCACCGCCACGGTGTCCTTCACCGTCGGGTTGGCGCCGCTCACCGGAGACAGCCCCTGGGCGCTCTTCGTCTATAGCCTCGTCTATTTCGCCGTCGTCGCCCTGGTTTCGCTCTACCCGGGTCGCCTGCTGGATACGGTGGGTCGATTCCTGGCGCCGCTGAAGATCATCGCCCTGGCCATCCTTGGCATTGCCGCCTTCGTGCTGCCCGCCGGGCCAGTGGGCGAGGCGACGGTCGAGTACCAGAACGCGCCCTTCTCCCTGGGCTTCATCAACGGCTACCTGACGATGGATACCCTCGGGGCGCTGGTGTTCGGCATCGTGATCGTCAATGCCATCCGTTCCCGGGGCATCGAATCCCCGCGCCTGGTGACCCGCTACGCGGTCATTGCCGGCCTGATCGCCGGCCTGGGCCTGATCCTGGTCTACGTCAGTCTGTTCCGCCTGGGCGCGGGTAGCCATTCCATCGCCGCTGGCGCGAGCAATGGCGCGGTGGTGCTGCATGCCTATGTGCAGAACACCTTCGGCGATCTGGGCAGCCTGTTCCTGGCGGTACTCATCTCCCTGGCCTGCCTGGTCACGGCGGTGGGGCTGACCTGCGCCTGCGCCGAGTATTTCAGCGGCCTGCTGCCACTGTCCTATCGGACGCTGGTACTGCTGCTGGCGGCGTTCTCGCTCCTGGTTTCCAACCTCGGGCTGACCAAGCTGATCCAAGTGTCGATCCCGATTCTCACCGCCATCTATCCGCCTTGCATCGTACTGGTGGTGCTCAGCTTCGTGCAGAGTCTCTGGCGCTCGCCCATGGCGGTGGTCGCGCCCGTGACCCTGGTGGCGTTTTTGTTCGGTTGCATCGATGCCTTCAAGGCCACGCCCTGGGCTGCCCAACTTCCGCCGGTGCTGGCTGACTTGCCCCTGAGCCAGCAGAACCTGGCCTGGCTGGTCCCCTCGGTGGCAGTCCTGGCGATCGCTGTCGGTTGCGACCGCCTGTTCAATGGCGCCACGGTGCGCTCCGAGAGCTGAGCCCTGCGTCGGGGGCCTTACCCCGGCACCGCGCGAGTGCTACCCTCCCTGGCAATCCGGCCATAGCCGGCGCCAGGGAGGTGCAATGCAAGACGCCATCGGTGGTTTTTTCCAGCTCGAAACCCCGCTACCCCGCGTGCTGTACGACGCGCCCCTCGGATACAACAGCGCCCGCTATGCTTTCGAGGCATTGTTGCGGCACGTCCATATACGCCGCCTGCACCTGCCTTGGTACACCTGCGCGACCATGGTCGATGCCGCGCAGCGCAGCGGGGTAGAGCTGTATCGCTATGGCCTCGATGATCAATTGCAGCCTCGGGAGATACCGACGCTAGAGGCCGACGAGCGGCTGCTATATGTCGACTATTTCGGCTACAAGGCAATCACCATGCATGCATTGGCCTCTACCATGGGGGCCAGCCTGATTGCGGATCACGCCCAGGCCTTGTTCAGCCCTCCACCGGCGGGGGTGCCCACGCTCTATTCACCGCGCAAGTTTCTTGGCGTGCCCGATGGCGGCTGGCTGATCAATCCGCCGTCGGGGTTGGCGCCGCTCCGGGCAGGTCGCAGCCAGGAACGCTTAAGAGCCTTGGCCGGACGCCTGGAAGATGGCCCGGAAGCCTGGTACAGCAGCTATGTAGAGGTCGAACGGGGCATTCGCGAAGAGGGGATGACCGGTATGTCGCCCTTGACCGAGCGCCTGCTCGGCGCGATCGATTACGCGACGGTGGCCGATCGCCGGCGGGCCAACCTGCGCCTGTTGCAGGCAGCCTTCGAGTCGTTGAACAGGTTCACCATTGCGCCGGATTTCGACGGTGCGCCACTGTGCTACCCGCTATTGCTAGGCGACGCGGCGCAGACGGACGTTGTCCGGGCGCGATTGGCGCGGCAGCGTATCTACGTCGCTACCTATTGGCGGGATGTACTGGAAACCCAGGGAGCCTGCGCGACAGCTGTCGATTGGGCGCGCTGCCTTCTACCGTTGCCGCTGGACCAGCGCTACGGGCCAGAGGAGATGAGGCGGTTGATCGAGGCGGTGTACCTTGCTCTGGATTGACGCCCGGCCCAGGTAGGAACCTAGGAGCCGGGCGTGGCAGGGCAGGCCGGGGAAAAGCGGCTTATTGCTTTTGAGTCGCTTCAGGGGCTGGAGCGTTGCCATTGGCCGGGGTGCTTTCCTGAATCGCTTTCTGCTGAGCTTCAGCGGCGTCCTGGTTGGCCTTGGCGTTTTCCTTGGCAGCGTCGTTGGCGTGCTCCTGAGCCTTTTCCATCTGCTGCTGAGCGTTCTCTTTATGCTCCTGGGCATCCTTGGCCTTGTCCGAAGCGTTGTCGCAGGCGGCCAGGCCGAGGGTGGCGGCCAGCATCAAAGCGTAGGCGAAAGTCTTTTGCATGGGGTGTTTCTCCTTATGGATGATCATCACGTGGCTTCGAGCGCAGCGGAATAGGTTAAGTTCCTCCGACGCTTGTGAAGGTCCTTTGCCGTCAAGGGTTTGCCGGAACCGGCTCGCTGACTTGAAATTCCTCGCGCTGCCCCCATCTGCTGCACATCCCGCCCGCTGGCTGGGCAGTTCGCGCCGCCTCGCGGCTTGTGCAACCCGTATCGGAGTTCGAATAGATGAGTGTGGAAACTCAAAAGGAAACCCTGGGCTTCCAGACCGAGGTGAAACAACTGTTGCACCTCATGATTCATTCCCTGTATTCCAACAAGGAAATCTTCCTGCGGGAGCTGATTTCCAACGCGTCCGACGCCGCCGACAAGCTGCGTTTCGAAGCCCTGTCCAAGCCCGAGCTGCTGGAAGGCGGCGCGGACCTGCGCATTCGCGTGACCTTCGACAAGGACGCCAGGACGGTCACCATCGATGACAACGGCATCGGCATGAGCCGTGACGAAGTGATCGCTCACCTGGGTACCATTGCCAAGTCCGGTACCGCTGACTTCATGAAGAACCTGACCGGCGACCAGAAGAAGGACTCGCACCTGATCGGCCAGTTCGGTGTCGGTTTCTACTCGGCCTTCATCGTCGCTGACCAGGTCGAGGTATTTACCCGCCGCGCTGGCGCGCCCGCCAGCGAAGGCGTGCATTGGTCCTCTCGAGGCGAGGGTGAGTTCGAAGTCGCCACCGTGGAAAAAGCCGAGCGCGGAACCCGCATCGTGCTGCACCTGAAGGCTGACGAAAGCGACTTCGCCGACGGCTGGCGCCTGCGCAACGTGATCAAGAAATACTCCGATCACATTGCCCTGCCCATCGAGCTGCCTCAGGAGAAGGCCGCCGCCGAGGGCGAGGAGGCTCCCGAGCCGGGCTGGGAAACGGTCAACCGCGCCAGCGCCCTGTGGACTCGCCCACGTACCGAGATCAAGGACGAGGAATACCAGGAGTTCTACAAGCACATCGCTCATGACTTCGAGAACCCGCTGAGCTGGAGCCACAACAAGGTCGAAGGCAAGCTGGAGTACAACTCGCTGCTGTATGTGCCGGCCCGCGCCCCATTCGACCTCTACCACCGTGAGGCCCCGCGCGGCCTGAAGCTTTACGTGCAGCGTGTGTTCATCATGGACCAGGCGGAGTCCTTCCTGCCGCTGTACCTGCGCTTCATCAAGGGCGTGGTGGATTCCAATGACCTGTCCCTGAACGTTTCCCGGGAAATCCTGCAGAAAGACCCGGTGATCGACTCCATGAAGTCGGCCCTGACCAAGCGCGTGCTGGACATGCTGGAAAAGCTGGCCAAGAACGAGCCTGAGCAGTACAAGGCCTTCTGGAAGAACTTTGGCCAGGTCCTCAAGGAGGGCCCGGCCGAAGACTTCGCCAACAAGGAAAAGATCGCCGGTCTGCTACGCTTTGCCTCCACCCACGACGACAGCGGCGAGCAGTCGGTTTCCCTGGCCGATTACCTGGCGCGCGCCAAGGAAGGGCAGGACAAGATCTACTACCTCACCGGCGAAAGCCATGCTCAGGTCAAGAACAGCCCGCATCTGGAGGTCTTCCGCAAGAAGGGCATCGAGGTATTGTTGCTGACCGATCGCATCGACGAGTGGCTGATGAGCTACCTGACCGAGTTCGACGGCAAGGCCCTGGTAGACGTCGCCCGTGGCGACCTGGATCTTGGCAAGCTCGACAGCGAGGAAGACAAGCAGGCCCAGGAAGCCATCGCCAAGGACAAGGAGGGCCTGGTAGAGCGCCTGAAGACTGCCCTGGGTGACAGCGTCAGCGAGGTGCGTGTTTCTCATCGCCTGACCGACTCGCCGGCGATCCTGGCCATCGGCGAGAACGACATGGGCCTGCAGATGCGCCAGATCCTGGAGGCAAGCGGGCAGAAAGTACCGGATACCAAGCCGATCTTCGAGTTCAACCCCAGCCATCCGCTGGTGGACAAACTCGACCACGAGCCGGACGAAGACCGCTTCGCCGACTTCGCGCATATCCTTTTCGACCAGGCCGCGCTGTCCGCTGGGGATAGCCTCAAGGATCCGGCTGCCTACGTGCGTCGTTTGAACAAGCTGCTGATCGAGTTGTCAGCTTAACGCTTGTATGTGTGAGGCCCGCCTACGGCGGGCTTCTTTTTTGGGGCAACCAGGAGCCATCCATGAGCAACATCACTGTTGAGTCGTTGGTCTACTCGATAGACAAGGTCGCCTTCGAAAGCCGCCTGGTTTTCGACGCCGATATCAAGTCCCCGCGTCCGGGCCTGGTCATGGCGCCGAACTGGATGGGCGTCAGTGAAGGCGCCGAACGTATTGCCCACGCCGTGGCGTCCCAGGGTTATGTCGTGCTGCTGGCTGACCTGTATGGCCAGGCGGTGCGTCCCCAGGATGCCGATCAGGCCCTGGCGGCCATGATGCCCTTGAAGAATGATCGCGGTCTGTTGCGTACACGTATGCAGGCGGCGCTCGAACAATTGACCTCGCAGAGCTTCGCGACCGTGGACAAAGCGAGCCTGGCCAGCTTCGGCTTCTGCTTCGGCGGCTGCTGTGCCCTGGAACTGGCCCGCGATGGCGCGCCGCTGAAAGCGGCGGTGTCCTTCCATGGCACCCTGGATACCCCGAACCCGGCCGATGCCAACAACATCCAGGGCGCGGTATTGGTCATGCATGGCGACGCCGACCCGCTGGTGCCCAAGGAACAGTTGCCAGCGTTCGTCGAAGAAATGAACGCGGCCAAGGTAGACTGGCAGCTGATCAGCTACGGTGGCGCGTACCATTCCTTCACCGACCCGGAGGCGAACAACCCCGGCAAGCAGATGTACGACAAGAAGATCTCCGACAGGGCCTTCCAGGCGATGTACAACCTGTTCGCCGAGGTCTTCCAGCCGCAGCTTTAATCGCGGCGGCCAGGGCCGGGCAGCTCGATGCGCCCGGCCTCTCCCGGTACCTGCGGCCAGTCTCCCACGGCCCAGCGAGCGCGTGCTTCCTCGATCAGTGTCGTGTCGCTGGCCACGAAATTCCAGTTCATCCGCCTTGGACCATCCAGCGGGGCGCCCCCGATCAGCGCCAGGCGTGCGCCAACCGGGCTGGCCAGGCTGGTCTCCACGCCTTCCTCCAGTACCGTCAGGCTATGGGCCTGCAACGGTTCGCTGCCTAGACGAGCAGCGCCTTCCAACAGGAAAACCGCGCGTTGGGCGTGTTCATCCGGTATCAGCAGCGTGCTTCCCGGCGCCATGTCGACAATGGCGTACAGGGTAGGGGAGAGCACGGGTACCGGGGAGATAAGCCGAAAACCGTGTCCAGCGACCATGGTCAGGCGCACGCCGTCTTCTTCCCGGCCAGGGAGTTCGTCCGCTTCGAAATAGTAATAGCTCGGCGCCCCTTGCTCCTTGGCCTTGGGCATCGCCAGCCAGACCTGCAGGCCGTGCAGGGTGCTTCCTACCTGTACCAGATCATCCGGGGTTCGCTCCACATGAGCGATGCCGCCGCCAGCGGTCATCCAGCTGACCTCGCCGGGCCCCACCCGTTCTTCCGAGCCCAGGCTGTCCTTGTGCAGTAACTCGCCTTCGAATAGATAGGTGAGGGTGGACAGCCCGATATGTGGATGCTGGGCGATGTTCATCCCGCTTCCCGGCGGATACGGGTGCGGCAGTATGTAGTCGAAGAATACGAACGGGCCGACGCTGCGGCACTGGGCGCAGGGCAGGGGGCGGAGGATCGGCTGGCCGCCGACGCTTTCCTGTCGAGGGGTGATTACCTGGGCGATGGACATACAGGCTCCACGGAGGTTCGAGGGCCGTAGTGTAGCCTAAGACAAGCGGCGCCCCTCAGGGCGCCGCTGTCGCTTCCGGCTTGCAGGCGATGCTTGCGGCCTACTTGCCTTCCCAGCGCTTGAGCACCAGGGTAGCGTTGGTGCCACCGAAACCGAAGCTGTTGCTCATGACGGTGTTGATCTGCACGTTCTCGCGGGTTTCACGCAGGATCGGCATGTCGGCCACTTCCGGATCGAGCTCGTCGATATTGGCCGAGCCGGCGATGAAGTTGCCTTCCATCATCAGCATGCAGTAGATCGCCTCGTGCACGCCCGCCGCGCCCAGGGAGTGGCCCGAAAGGCTCTTGGTGGAGCTGATGGCGGGCGCCTTGTCCTTGAACACTTCGCGAACGCCGCGGATCTCCGCCACGTCCCCCACTGGCGTGGAAGTGCCATGGGTGTTGAGGTAGTCGATGGGGGTATCGACCGTAGCCAAGGCCTGCTGCATGCAGCGAATGGCGCCTTCGCCGCTGGGGGCGACCATGTCGTAGCCGTCGGAGGTGGCGCCATAGCCAACGATCTCGGCGTAGATCTTGGCGCCACGGGCAAGGGCGTGTTCCAGCTCCTCGACCACCACCATCCCGCCGCCGCCGGCGATCACGAAGCCGTCGCGCTGGGCATCGTAGGCGCGCGAGGCTTTTTCCGGCGTCTCGTTGTACTTGGACGAGAGCGCGCCCATGGCGTCGAAGAGGAACGATTGGGTCCAGTGTTCTTCTTCACCGCCGCCGGCGAAGACCACGTCCTGCTTGCCCAGCTGGATCTGCTCCATGGCCGCGCCGATGCAATGGGCGCTGGTCGCGCAGGCCGAGGCAATCGAGTAGTTCAGCCCCTTGATCTTGAAGGGCGTGGCCAGGCAGGCCGACACCGTGCTGCTCATGGTGCGCGTCACCCGGTAGGGCCCTACCCGCTTGACGCCCTTCTCGCGAAGGATGTCCAGGGCTTCCATCTGGTTCAGGGTGGAAGCGCCACCGGAGCCGGCGATCAGGCCGGTACGCGGGTTGGAGACCTGTTCCTCGGACAGCCCGGAGTCCTTGATGGCCTGTTCCATGGCCAGATAGGCGTAGGCCGCGGCGTGGCCGACGAAACGGAATACCTTGCGGTCGATCAGCTCTTCGAGGTTCAGATCGACCGAGCCGGAGACCTGGCTACGCAGCCCCATTTCGGCATATTCCGGGTTGAAGCGGATGCCGGGGCGGTTTGCGCGCAGGTTGGCGGATACGGTGTCTTTGTCATTGCCCAGGCACGAAACGATGCCTAGACCCGTGATAACGACGCGGCGCATGCAAGTAACCCTTAGAAATTGTCAGTGGACGTAAAGACGCCGACCCGAAGGCCCTCGGCGGTGTAGATCTCGCGACCGTCGACGCTGACCGAACCGTCGGCGATGGCCATGTTCAGCTTGCCCTTGAGGACGCGTTTGATATGAATGTTATAGGTAACCTTGCTGGCGGTGGGCAGAACCTGACCGAAGAACTTCACTTCGCCCGAGCCCAGCGCGCGGCCACGGCCTTGCAGGCCTTGCCAGCCAAGGAAGAAACCGACCAGCTGCCACATGGCGTCCAGGCCCAGGCAGCCAGGCATCACCGGGTCGCCTTCGAAGTGGCAGGCAAAGAACCACAGGTCCGGATTGATGTCCAGCTCGGCGACCAATTCACCTTTGCCGTACTTGCCGCCTTCGTCGCTGATGTGGGTAATGCGGTCCACCATCAGCATGTTGGGGGCGGGCAATTGCGCGTTACCTGGGCCGAAGAGCTCGCCGCGACTGCAGCGCAGCAGATCTTCCCGGGTAAAGGCGTGTTGTTTGGTCATGCGAGCTCCTCAATGGTCCCTGCCGGGCAGGGGTAAATCGTCCCGGCCGGCGGTGAAGGGGCATGTTTCCCCTGGCCGGCAGCCTAGTCATAGACTAAAGCGTCGTGGTTAAAGTCACAGGGGGGCGACCCGATGTCGCCCTCCCGGTCGAATCCATGGCTGGCCACATAGGCCGTTGCCCGCGTCCGTGGGCAGCCGGAAGGCGCCCGGGTGCCGCGAAGCTGGCGCACTGTACCACCGATGGGCACTGCTTTGCAGGGCAACCGGGCCGGGCCGCTCAGGCCAGCCAGCGCTGTAGCAGCTGCTGCAGGTCGGTGCGCTTGAACGGCTTGGCCAGGTAGTCGTCCATGCCGGCTTCCAGGCAGGCTTCGCGATCCCCCAGCAACGCATTGGCGGTCAGCGCAATGATGGGCAGCCCGTGCCGCTCTGGCAAGCGGCGGATGCGCCGCGTGCTTTCGTAGCCATCCACCACGGGCAGGCGGCAATCCATCAGTACCGCGTCGAATGCCTGGTCGCGCACCCGGTCGACGGCCTGTGCCCCATCGCCTACCACGCTCACTTCATAGCCGAGGCTGCGCAGCATGGCCTCGATGACCGTCTGGTTGACCGGGTTGTCCTCGACGAGCAATACATGATGGTTCTGACCTTCGAGCGTGGCATTGGTTCGGCCCTCAGGGGCTTGCGCGCCCTTGGCCTGGGCCGGCTTGAGGTTCAAGGCCAGTGGCATCTCCAGGGTGAACACCGAGCCCTTGCCTTCGCCGCTGCGAGCCTTGAGGGTGCCACCCATGCGCTCTGCCAGGTTGCGTGCTATCGGCAGGCCGAGGCCGGTTCCGCCGTAACGGCGCGAGATCGAACTGTCGGCCTGCTGGAAGGCCACGAACATACGCTCCAGCTCCTGAGGGTCGATGCCGATGCCGGTGTCCTTGACCTCGCAGGTAAGCCAGATCAGACGATCGTCCAGAACCTGGCACCGGGGCTCGATACGGACGCCGCCTTCCTCGGTGAACTTCAGGGCATTGCCGATCAGGTTCACCAGGATCTGGCGAATCCGAGTCGGGTCGCCTTGGACTTCCCAGCGCGCGAAGCCCTCCGGCGCCAAGAGTTCCAGGGACAGACCGCTGCTCACGGCGCTGTGCTGGAAGGAATGCACGCATTCGTTGAACAGCTCGCCCAGGTTGAAGGGGATGTGTTCCAGTTCCAGCCCGGTGCGCTCGATCCGGGAGAAATCCAGGATGTCGTTGATCACCTTGAGCAGGTGCTCGGTGGACTGGGTCGCCAGGGCGGCATATTCACGCTGTTCTTCGCTCAGGGAGGTGGTTTCCAACAGTTGCAGCATGCCCAGGACACCGTTCATCGGTGTGCGCAGTTCGTGGCTCATCATTGCCAGGAACTCTGTCTTGGCGCTGTTGGCGCGTTCAGCCTCCTCACGAGTCTGGATCAACTGCTGCATGGCCTCGCGCTGCTCACGACTGGCTTGCTCCAGGCCTTGCGCCAGGTCATTGATATGCTGCGCCAGGGCTCCGAGCTCGCTGTCCCGCTCCACGGGCAGGGTGGCCTTGAAATCGCCCTGGCGGATAGCCTTGACCGCCGCGCCCATGTCACGGATGGGCTGCGAAAGACCCCGCGACAATCGTCGGGCCATCAAGAAGGTGACGGCAAGGGTAAACAGGGCCAGCACCCCGGCCTTGACCACTATTTCCTGCTGGCGTTCGTTGAAGGCGTCGTCCGACATGCCCACCACGACGCGCCCCAGATACTCGTCTTCCGGTTCCCCGCCCACGCTGCGTTTGCGTTCGCCGCTTCCCGCGAAGCGCTGCAGGCGAATCGGCGCCTGGAACACCTGCACAGGCGTGGCTGAAGCGTTGCCCGCGCTAGGCTGCTCCAGATAGATAACGATGTTGTCATCACGGTCCTGCACTTCGAGGAAACGCACGTGAGGAATGCCCAGGGTGGCCCTTAGCAGCCCGTCGAGCACCTCGGTATTGTTCGCCAGTACCCCGTATTCAGCCGCCGGTGCCAACTGATTGGCGATCAGCTGCCCCGTGTGGGTCATTTCCTGGCGCAGATCCTGGATCCGCACGAAGGTGAAAAAACAGATCAGCAGCAGCGTCAGCAGAAGGGCGGGGCCCAGGCTGATGATCTGAGTTCTGGCATGGATGTCGCCGCTCCATCTAAGGTTCATGGGCGACTTGCTCGGCAGGGATACGACATGCTGATCGCTTTTTAATGGCATCGGCTCGGGAAGCGGGCATCTTACCCAGGATCCTGAACATTTCCAGGGCCGCGACATCCTTCCTGGCGCGCGGCGATAGTCGGTGGTGCCTGAGGCACTGGGGCTGGTTCTGCAAGTATCGCTCCGTATAATGACGAACCGCCTAACAAGGTTCCAATGGAAGTCTTTATGTCTGAACAGCAACCGATCGCGGTCCTGGGCGGCGGCAGCTTCGGCACCGCGGTGGCGAACCTGCTTGGGGAAAACGGCCATCGGGTTCGCCAGTGGATGCGCGACGCGGCCCAGGCCGAGGCGATGCGCACGGAGCGCGAGAATCCCCGTTACCTGAAGGGCATAAAGTTGCACCCCGCCGTGGAGCCAACGGTCGACCTCGAGGCGGTATTGGCGGGCAGCGAGCTATTGTTCGTGGCGTTGCCCTCGAGCGCGCTGCGGGCGGTGCTCGCGCCACATGCGCAAAAGCTGGCCGCAAAGATGCTGGTCAGCCTGACCAAAGGCATCGAGGCGGACACCTTCCTGCTGATGAGCGAGATCCTGGCCCAGATCGCACCGGCAGCGCGCCTCGGCGTGCTTTCAGGCCCCAACCTGGCGCGGGAGATCGCCGAGCACGAGCTCACCGCCACCGTGGTCGCGAGCACCGACGCCGCCCTGTGCCAGGCGGTGCAGGCAGCGCTCCACGGCCGCCGCTTCCGCGTCTACGCCAGCAGCGATCGCTTCGGCGTGGAAATGGGCGGCGCGCTCAAGAACGTCTATGCCATCATCGCCGGCCTGGCCGCCGCCTTGAACATGGGTGAAAACACCCGGAGCATGCTCATTACCCGCGCGCTGGCGGAAATGACCCGCTTCGCCGTGAGCCAGGGTGCCCGGCCCACGACCTTCCTCGGCCTGGCCGGGGTGGGAGATCTGCTGGTGACCTGCTCGTCGCCCAAGAGCCGCAACTACCAGGTTGGGTATGCGCTGGGCCAGGGGTTGAGCCTTGAGCAGGCGGTGACTCGCCTTGGCGAGGTGGCCGAAGGGGTGAATACCCTGAAGGTACTGAGGGCCCGTGCCCAGCAGTTGCAGGTCTACATGCCGCTGGTGGCGGGCCTGCATGCCATCCTCTTCGAGGGTCGAACGCTCGATCAGGTGATCGAGCTGCTGATGCGCGCCGAACCCAAGACGGATGTCGATTTCATTCCCGATAGCGGCTTCAACGAGGAACTGCCATGAGCGCCCCCCGCTTCCAACCCGAGCAAGAGTCCATCGCCCTGCGTGTTGTCTGGATGCTGCTGTTCCTGCTGATCTGGCAAGGGGCACAGCTGTTGCTGGCCGCCGTGGTGCTGCTGCAGTTGTTGTGTCGGCTGCTCAATGGCGTACCGCATGAAGGCCTGATGACCTTCGGTGACAGCCTGGGCCGCTATCTGGCGCAGATTGCGCGGTTCGGCAGCTTCCACAGCGAGCAGAAGCCCTGGCCCTTCGCCGACTGGCCAGCACCACGGCCCGGAGACTTTCCACCCGTGGTCACTACACCCGCCGCGCCAGCGCCGGCACCTTCTTCTGCGCCGGGCGAGGAGCCACCGCTATGAGCGAGCCTGCCCTGCGTACCCTATGGATACTGCGCCATGGCGAGGCCGTGGGTGCCGCCCGCGTGGATGCCGAGCGAGCGCTGACGTCGGCTGGTCGGGAAGAAGTGGCGCGCAGCGCGAGACACCTTCTGGGCGAGCCCTTGCAGCTTATTCTGGTCAGCCCTTACCTTCGCGCCCAGCAAACCGCCGAGGTGGTCTGCACTGTGCTGGCTGAACCACCGGCCCTGCGGACGGTGGACTGGCTCACGCCTGACAGCGACCCGGAACAGGCCATGGCGGAACTGGACAGGCTGGGGCTCGACCAGCTGTTATTGGTCAGCCACCAGCCTCTGGTGGGCAGCCTGCTCGGGTTGTTGGACCGGGGCGAGCGCGCCACTCCCCATGCCATGGGTACCGCCAGCCTGGCGCGGCTTGAAGGCGTCGCTCCCCTGGCGGGCCTGATGACCCTGCGCAGCCTGCGGCATTCCCATTGACAAGGCCCTCGGGCAAGGACAATCCCATGACCCTTTGGCATTCCACTCCCGACCTGGACGTCTTGAACGCCGGCCAGCGGGACACCATCGGCGGTTTGCTGGACATCCGCTTCGAAGCGGTCGGGGAGGACTTCCTCACCGCGAGCATGCCGGTGGACGCTCGTACACACCAGCCCTATGGCCTGCTTCACGGCGGCGCCTCGGTGGTGCTGGCCGAAAGCGTGGGGTCGGTGGCCAGCATGCTGTGCGTGGACCGTACCCGCTTCTATTGCGTTGGCCTTGAAGTCAACGCCAACCACCTCAGAGGCGTGCGCAGCGGCCGGGTAACCGCGACCGCGCGGCCAGTGCATATCGGCCGCAGCACCCATGTATGGGACATCCGCCTGGTCGATCAGCAAGGCAAGCCCAGCTGCATTTCGCGGCTGACGGTAGCGGTGATGCCTTTGGACAAATCAGCCGCGGCCGGCTGAGTTGCCCTGTCCGATGGCCGATTCGCGCGTTGTGGCCGCGTGGGCGGATGAGCACAATTCGAGCGTCGGTTTCACTGAGCTCGATACCATGCCGGACATCGTCTTCTTCGCCCATGCCAACGGTTTCCCGTCGGCCACCTATGGCAAGTTGTTCGCAGCCCTGGAGCCGGAGTTCGTCGTGCGCAGCCTGCCGCAGCATGGCCATGACCCTCGTTTCCCCGTGGAGGACAACTGGCAGGCCCTGGTGGATGAGCTGCTGCACCACGTACAGGCGCAAGCCGGGCCCGTCTGGGGGGTCGGTCACTCCCTCGGGGGCGTCTTGCATCTCCATGCCGCCTTGCGCCAGCCGGCGTTCTATCGGGGCGTGATCATGCTCGATTCACCTCTACTGGGCAGCACCGATCAGTGGCTGATCCGCGCCGCCAAGCGTATGGGGCTGATCGACCGCCTGACGCCCGCGGGTCGAACGCTGGGGCGACGCGAGCGGTTCGCCGATCGGGCCAGTGCCCGCGAATATTTTCTAAGCAAGGCCTTGTTCAAGGACTTCGACCCCGATTGCCTCGAGGCCTATCTGGACCATGGTCTGAAGCCGGACGAAGCGGCCGCGGCAAGGGGCGGGGCAGGGCTGCGCCTGGCGTTCGATCCGGACACGGAGATCCGCATCTACCGCAGCGTTCCCCATGTCAGCCCCGGACGCCTTGCCGACCTGGCGCTGCCCGTGGCGGTCATCGGCGGCGAGCGCAGCCGGGTCGTGCTGCCGCATCATGGCCGTAACGCCCGCCGCCTGCCTCGCGGTGAGTTCCATCGCCTGCCTGGCGGCCATATGTTTCCCTTCGAACGTCCGCTGATGACCGCCCAGCTCGTGCGCGAACTGCTGCATCGCTGGCAACACGAGGGCCAGGCGCGATGAACGACCCTGCGGAGCCGATTCGCTTCAGCTTGCCCCATATCGAGCTGGCCGGCCTGCTGCAGGGGCCGCGCGCCGCGCCGCCAGTGATCGCGCTGCATGGCTGGCTCGACAATGCCAACAGCTTCGCGCGGCTGCGACCGCGCTTGCCTGGCTTGCGTCTGCTATGCCTCGACCTGGCCGGGCATGGGCTGTCGGGCCATCGCCCGCCGGGCAGTCTTTACCCCCATTGGGAATACGCACGGGACATCCTCGAGGTGGCCGAGCAACTGCAATGGCCGAGGTTTTCCCTGGTTGGCCATTCCATGGGCGCGATCATTGCGGCGCAGTTGGCCGCCGCCATGCCCGAACGCATCGAGCGCCTGGTGCTCATCGAAGGTCTGGTACCGCCGGACAGCTCCCCGACGGCCCCAGCCCAGCGCCTTGGGCAGGCTCTTCGCGAGCAGTTGGCCCATCCAGAGCGACGCAAGCCGCTTTATCCTGATCGGGCCCAGGCGGTGCGGGCGCGTTGCCTGAGCCGGCTGCCTGTGAGTGAAAGCGCGTCCAGCCTGCTGGCCGAGCGGGGGCTGATGGCGGTAGACGGAGGCTTCACCTGGCGCAGCGACAATCGACTGACCCTGACCACCCCGGTGCGCATGGAGCCGGCCCAGGCCTGGGCCATGGTTCGGGCTATCCAGTGCCCGACCTTGCTGTTGCTGGGCAAGCAGGGCTTGCTTGCGCAGCGCCAGGCGCCACTGGAATCGTTGCCCTTTGAGCGCAAGTGGCTGCCGGGCCGTCATCATCTGCACCTGGATGACGACGCGGGCGCTGAGCTTGTAGCAGGCTGTATCAATAGTTTCATTCTCGCGCCTTGACTTGACGGCGGTGACTGCGGACCCTTGATCGGTTCCGAGGGAGTCCGCCATGCCGTATCCGCTGCGCCGTTTTCGCCCGTGGCTTAGTGCCCGCCATTGCCCGCTGCCGTTGATCCTGGCCCTTTCCCTGTCCGCTCCGGTTCTGGCTGCCAGCTCGCCCGAAGCCTTCCTGGAGACGCTGGGCCCGGCGCAGGGCCGCTTGCTGGAGCAGCGCGGGCTCCAGGTGGTGGAACGCCTGTATCCCTTGGGCAGCCTGCGGCGCATTGGCAGCACGCTGCGCATGGAGGGGCGCGTGGAGCAGCGTGGCGATCTCGCCTCGATGACCTGGGAGCTGCCGGCCGAGCACAGCGCGGCGCAGGCCTTCAAGGTCGCTCGCCAGGCCCTGCGCGCAAGGGGCGCCCAGTTCGTGTTCTGGTGCGAGGGCAGGGAGTGCGGTGACAGCAACCTGTGGGCCAATGACATCTTCGCCAGCCGGTACCTGCTCGGTAACGATGATCAACAAGCCTTCCTGCTCGCCCGTGAAGCGGCAGGCGATCCGGGCCAGCTGGTTGCGGTCTACGCCGTGGTGCGTGGCAATCGAACCGCCGCGCTCCTGGCCGAAACCTTCCAGCCTTCCCAGCCGCTGGGGCCATTGTTGCCTACTCCTGGAACCTTGCTACGTGAATTGCGCGAGGCAGAGCGGCTGGGCTTGAGCGAGCTCTCCGGGCCCCCGAGCGAAGCCTGGGTCGCCCTGCTCGCCCGTACCCTGAACCTTGACAGCACCTTGCAGGTCCGACTGGTCGGCACCCAGGCGTTGGCCTGGCGGAACGCGCTGGCCATGTCCGGTGTTCGTGCCAGCCGGCTTGGCCTGGGCGAATCCGCGTCCGAAGGCCTGATCCTGGAGGTTGTGCGATGATCAGTACCGACCGCCTGCTCATGCAGATCGCGCTGCTCCTGCTGCTGGTCGCCTGTGTCTGGGTGATGCTGCCGTTCGTGTCGGCGTTGCTCTGGGGCGCGATCCTGGCTTACGCGAGCTGGCCGTTGATGCGGCGACTCACGGTATGGCTTGGGGGACGTCCCACCCTTGCCGCTGCCCTCCTGACCGGTGGCTGGGTGTTGCTGGTGCTCTTGCCCATGGTCTGGCTGGGTTTCAACCTGGCTGACCATGTCCGCGATGCGGTGGCTCTCGTGCGGGACGTCCAGGTCGAGGGCCTGCCGCCACCGCCAGGCTGGCTAGCCAACCTGCCGATGTTCGGCGATCGTCTTACCCGTCTCTGGGCGTCCATGGATGCCCAGGGCGCGGCGCTTTTTCAAGGGCTCAAGCCGCATCTGGGACAGGTCGGCAACTGGCTGCTGGCACGCACCGCGCGGCTGGGCGGCGGGCTGGTCGAACTGACGCTGGCGCTGGTGTTCACCTTCTTCTTCTACCGGGACGGCCCGCGGATTTCCGCCTTCGTACTGCGCCTGCTTGAGCGGCTCATGGGTGAGCGTGGCAGCTATTACCTGGCCCTGGTAGGCGATACGGTCCAGCGCGTGGTGAACGGCGTGATCGGCACGGCCGCCGCCCAGGCCCTGCTGGCGCTCATCGGCTTCCTGATTGCCGGCATCCCCGGCGCGCTCGTCCTGTGCATCGTCACCTTCCTGCTCAGCCTGATTCCGATGGGGCCGCCCCTGGCCTGGGTGCCCGCGGTGGGCTGGCTGGTCTGGCAGGAGCACTACGGCATGGCGGTGTTCCTCGGGCTATGGGGCACGTTCGTGATCAGTGGGGTTGATAACGTGCTCAAGCCTTACCTGATCAGCCGGGGCGGCGACCTGCCCCTGGTCATCGTGTTGCTGGGCGTATTCGGCGGGCTGCTGGCCTTTGGCTTCATCGGCCTGTTCCTCGGGCCGACGCTGCTGGCGGTGGGGTACCGCCTGGTCACCGACTGGGCGCGAGCGTCCTAGCTTTTCGCGCCCAGCGGCGGGCACCGGGCAAGGAAACCCAGGCGCCGGGGTCAGGCGGCGGTGCTCAGCGTGCTTCCCAGGCTGCTGCCGCTGTCCAGGCCGTACTGGCGGGCCAGGTTGGCGATCATCCGGTCGAGCGTCTCGGTGCTGTCGCTCGAAGCGCTCCCCGCGTCCCGGGTAGCGTCGCTGGCCTCGCTGCTCGTCCATCGTTGCGGGGGTGGAGGAGGCGTGAGGGCCGCGGTCATCTCGTCAGTATCCACCACGCCGTCGCCATCGCTGTCCAGCGCGGTGAAGAGCTCGCTGCCGTCGCTGTCGCTGCCCATGGCGGCGCTCAGCTCGTCGCTGCTCAGTACGCCGTCGTCATCACTGTCCAGACTGGAGATCAGGTCTTCAGCCTGCTCGCTGGCGTTCATGCTGGCAGGCGGTGGTGATGGCTTCAAGGCAGCAAGTTCGTCGAGGTCCAGGGCCTCATCACTGTCGCTGTCCAGGTCGCCGAATGATTGGCTCAGGCTGACCAGCACGCCTGCCTTGCCCGGATCATCGCTGGTTTGCGCGCTGGCGAGGGCTGATTGCAGCTCATCGCTGCTCACCTTGCCGTCTTCGTCGGCATCCAGGCTGGTAAGCAGGGCCTGTTGGAAACTGGTGTCTGCACTGCTGCTCTTGCGCGAGTTTGCCGTGTAATAGTAACTGGAACTACTGACGCCACTGATCATGGACATGCTCCGTTGAGTAAGGCCGGTGCGTTTCACCGGCGCTCACACAATTGCAACGGATGATGTCCAGGGTGTGTGGGCTCTGTATCGCCGCGGATTCATTCCCGCGGCAAGCGCACCACGGCCGTGAGGCCACCCCCCGGGGTGTCCTCAAGGACCAGACTGCCTCCCAGGCGCAACGCCGCTTCACGAGCGATGGTCATCCCCAGGCCCACGCCACCGGAGTTGCGATTGCGTGACCCTTCCAGGCGGAAGAAGGGTTCGAACACCGCCTCGCGCTTTTCGGCGCTGATGCCGGGACCATGGTCGATGACCCTGATTACCACGGCGGCCGGGCCGTCCACCATCTCGATGATCGTATGCCCGGCATAACGCAGCGCATTGTCCAGCAGGTTGCTCAGGCAGGAACGCAGCGCCATGGGCTGGGTCTTGATGGGCGCGCAGCTACCCCGGGACTCGGCGGGCAAGCTGTTGTCCTGGGCGTTCTCGCACAGAGATTCCACCAATGCCTGCACGTCGTACCACTGCAAGGCCTCGCTGGTGCGTCTTTCGTGCAGGTAGGTCAGGGTGGCGTCGAGCATGCCGATCATGTCATCCAGGTCCTGGCGCATCTGGCCCTGCAACTTCTCATCGTCCACTTGCTCAAGGCGCAGCTTGAGGCGCGACAGTGGCGTGCGCAGGTCATGGGACACCGCTCCCAGCATGCGGGCCCGTTGCTGGACTTGTTCACGAATCCGTTGCTGCATCTGGTTGAAGGTATGGGCGGCGGTGCGCGCTTCGATCGGGCCGGTTTCTTCCATGGGCGGGCTGTCGAGGTCTTCGCTCAAGCGTTCAGCCGCTTCGCTGAGGCGACGGATCGGCCGGGAGAGGTAACGTGCGCCCCACCAGGCCGCGACTACCAGGGTGATGAGCTGGAATACCAGCGGTACCGTCGGCCCTTCGAAAAAGCGCCGCTCGTGGGGTGCCGGCCCCATCGGAACATGCGGCCCGGGCGGCCCGGGCCGTTCGGCCGGTGCCCCAGCCGAAACGCTCGGGTCGTTGAGTCCTGGCGGTGGCGCCATGGGCGGTGACATGGGCTGTGCCATGGGCGGAGGAGGAGGGCCGGGCGGGCCCTCGGGGAAGCCATAGTAGTGGAACCATAGCAATGCCAGCAGGTGGGCCAGGACGATGGCGATCACCGAGACGCCGAACAGTCGGGCGAACAGCGTGTCGGCCTGGCGCATCAGCCGATGTCCCGCGCGTCGAACAGGTAGCCTTCACCACGGACGGTCTTGATCAGTTGGGGAGCCTTGGGGTCATCGCCGAGCTTCTGCCGCAGGCGTGACACCAGCAAGTCGATGCTGCGGTCGAACGCTTCTATGGAGCGGCCACGGGCGGCGTCGAGCAATTGCTCGCGGCTCAGTACCCGACGAGGCCGTTCCAGGAAGACCCAAAGCAGGCGAAACTCGGCATTGGACAATGGCACCACCAGACCTTCGGCCGAGGTCAACTGACGCAGCACGCTGTTCAACCGCCAGTTATCGAAGCGCACATTGCCGCGTTGTTCGGTGCGGTCGTCGCGCACGCGGCGCAGGATGGTCTGGATGCGTGCCACCAGTTCACGAGGCTCGAACGGCTTGGCCATGTAATCGTCAGCGCCCAGTTCAAGGCCGATGATCCGGTCAGTGGGCTCGCAGCGGGCGGTAAGCATGAGGATCGGGATATCCGATTCGGCGCGCAGGTGGCGGCACAGGGAAAGGCCGTCTTCGCCAGGCAACATCAGGTCCAGCACCACCACGTCATAAGCGTCGTTTTTCATGGCCTGACGCATGGCCTCGCCGTCACTGACACCGTGGCCGAGGATGCCGAAACGAGCAAGATAATCGATCAGCAGCTCACGGATAGGCACGTCGTCATCGACGATAAGCGCGCGGGTATTCCAACGTTTGTCGTCTTCAACGGGCGAGCACTTGTCTCGATCCAACGCGGGGCTCAGGGGTGTATTCATGCTGGGGTCGTCTGCCTGGATAACTGCCCGGTAGGGCTGGCGGTCTAGCGCAAGGCCGCGCTCTTGTCGCGCAAGGGTAGCGGGCCACGCCGATACGGAGGCGGCCACCTTAGGCGGCACGCATGTCGTCACGGTTTCCTCAATGTATCGGCGCGGATACAAATGGCTTGAATGGGTGATCAGGCGACGGACGGCAGGCAGGCTAACGGAGGCTTGGATCGCTGTCCACCGATTACCGGCCAGTAGTCATGGCGCCATCGGGCCCCTATCCTTGCACCTCTGACTTATCTCGCCTCCGATTACCCGAACCTTGCCATGATGCCCAACCTTGTTACCGTATTGATCGTGGATGACGAACCACAGATACGCACTTTCCTGCGCATCAGCTTGCAGGCCCATGGCTACCGTGTGCTAGAGGCTGCCACTGGCGCCACCGGCCTGGAACAGGCGGCCCTGGGCCAGCCGCAACTGGTGGTGCTGGACCTGGGGCTGCCCGACATGGACGGCCATGCAGTGTTGGCCGGCCTTCGCGCCTGGTCGACCATGCCGGTGCTGGTGTTGTCGGTCCGCGCGGATGAGGGGGAAAAGGTTCGTGCCCTGGACAGCGGTGCCAACGACTATGTCACCAAGCCCTTCGGCATCCAGGAATTCCTGGCTCGCGTGCGGGCGCTGCTGCGCCAACCCAGCCAGGCCTCTGCTGAGCCGGCGAAGGTTTGCCAGGGAGCGTTGACCGTAGACCTGGCCCGTCGCCAGGTATGGTTGGGCGAGGACCTGCTGGGCCTGACCCGCAAGGAATACGCGGTGCTGGCGGCGCTCGCCCGCCATCCGGGCCGGGTGGTCACCCAACGCCAGCTGCTTCTTGATATCTGGGGGCCTACCCATGGCGAGGATACCCACTACCTGCGCGTAGTCATCGGCCATCTGAGACAGAAGATGGCGGACGACCCCACAAGCCCGCGCTACATCCAGACCGAAGCGGGCGTGGGCTACCGTCTGCTTCAAGGAGAACCTCAGCCGGGCCTGCCCTCGTAGCGGTCGAAGGCTTCGCGGGCGATCCGCCGTCCCAGGGCGATCAACTCGGGCGCCTTGTAGAACTCGAAGAAGCGGCACACTCGCTTGGGTACTTCGATCAGGACGTCCGGTGGATAGCCGGCAATCTTGTACTGCGCCAGGGAGGTCTGCATGACTTCAAAGCTTTGGTTGATCAGGTCCAGCAGTGAAGCAGGCCCGACCGCATCCACGACCACCGAACCGTTGGCCGAGGCGGGTGCCGTCTCGTCGGGATCAACGCGCCGCCGCTGCTTGGGCCGAACCCGCACCACTTCTTCCACGAATTGGCCAAAGCTTTCCCGCACCTGGGCGGCCCCTTCGGCAGGCGGCTCGCACAGGTCCTCAGGAAACCAGGCACCGGCGCCCCCGCTGGCGGGGCCGAGAATGTTGCGCTCCATCTGCAGGATGGCCTCGGCCTGCTTGCGCCTTTGCGGCATGCGCGAACCCAGCGCGTCGAGCAACCGATCGAAGCGGGCGCGGAAGGCGGCGGGTCGTGCCACCTCGGGCATTTCGTAAGGCAGGGTGCTGGTGCCGTTGAGGTTTACCGCCACTACCAGGTCGCAATGACTGGCCACGACCGGCACGATAGGCAAGGGATTGAGCAGGCCGCCATCGACCAGCACGCGGTTGCCCTTCATCACGGGCGTGAACAGGCTTGGAATGGCCGCCGAGGCGCGCATGGCCTGATGCAGGCAGCCTTCCTGGAACCAGACTTCTTTCTGGTGAGTCAGGTCAGCCGCCACGGCCGTGAACGGGATGGGAAGGTTCTCGATGTTGAGATCGCCGACCAGACGCTGGATGTGCCCGAACACCTTGTCGCCGCGGATGGCGCCCATGCGAAAGCTGACGTCCACCAGACGCAGTACGTCCAGGTAATCCAGGCTTTCGATCCAGCGTCGGTAAGCGTCCAGCCTGCCGGCTGCATAGATGCCTCCGACCACGGCTCCCATGGAGCAGCCGGCAATACAGCCCACCTGATAACCGCGGCGCTCGATCTCCTCGATCGCGCCTATATGCGCATACCCGCGGGCGCCGCCCGAGCCAAGCACCAATGCCACGGTTTTCTTCATCGCCTGCCTCTACGTGTTCTTATCGCCCAGGTGTGTTAACAATGCGCCGTTCGTCGGGGGTGGGCAAGGCGCCAGGCGCGCCTGCGTCGGCACTTTTGTCACGCCCCACCGTCTTATCTGCACAATGCGAGAATTCTGGAGTGTTCGAATCGATGAAAGCTTGGGTCTGCCTACCGTTGCTGGCCGTATTGCTGGCCGGGTGTGCCGGTAAAACCGCTTACCGTGATACCTGCGCCACCGAGCTGGACGCCGCCTGGCGTGAGCTGGACCTGGCCAAGGCCGAGGGGTTCGCCGGTACCGTAAGTTATTCCAAGGCGCTGTCGCTGTTGACCGGCGCCAAGACCCAGCAGCAGTTCGAAGCCTTCGAAGGGTGCACTACCAAGGCCCAGAAGGCGCGTTTCTACATCCGCGAGTCGCGGGCGGGGCGCTAGTCGAGCTCGGGCGGCCTGGCGCGGCTGCCTACCCATAGGCCCGAGGCGCAGGGTGAAGCAAGTGGTCGCGGTGGCCATTAAAAGGAGGTTTTCATGGTCGATCCACTGCAGGCGTGCCTGGGCGCCATCAACCAGATACTCCTTGGCAAGCAGGTTCAGGTGCGTCTGGCGCTGGCCTGTCTGCTCGCCGATGGACACCTGCTGATCGAAGACCTGCCAGGCATGGGCAAGACGACCCTGAGCCATACACTGGCCAAGGTCCTGGGGCTGGAGTTCCAGCGCATCCAGTTCACCTCCGACCTGCTGCCAGGGGACATTCTCGGCACCTCGGTGTTCGACAAGGACAGTGGCAGGTTCGTCTTTCATCCGGGGCCGATCTTCGCCGAACTCGTCCTGGCCGACGAAATCAACCGAGCCACCCCCAAGAGCCAGAGCGCGCTGCTCGAAGCCATGGAGGAAGGCCAGGTCACCATCGAGGGCGCCACTCGCCCCTTGCCACAACCTTTCTTCGTAATCGCGACCCAGAACCCGACCACCCAGGGCGGTACCTTTCCTTTGCCGGAATCTCAACTGGATCGCTTCCTGATGCGGCTCTCCCTGGGCTACCCCACCCATGCGGCGGAGCGCGCGCTGCTGATGGGCGAGGCCCGGCGGGACCTGCTGCCACGGCTGGAACCTGTGCTCGACCATGGTCAGCTGGCCGCTGCCCAGGCCCGTGTCAAGGCGGTCAAGGTCAGCGAAGCGGTGGTCGATTATGTGCTGCGCCTGGTGGAAGCCACCCGGACCCAGCCTCAGTTCGGCAGCGCGCTGTCTCCGCGTGGCAGCCTGGCGCTGCTGGCGGCGGCCCGCGCCTGGGCCTTGCTGGACGCACGGGGCTATGTCATCCCCGAAGACATCCAGGCGGTACTGCCAGCGGTAGCGAGTCACCGGTTGCGCGAGCGCGCCGAGACAGCCGGGCAGGGCGGCGGGGCCCTGGTGCAGTGGCTGCTACGTGAGGTCCCGGTGCTGTGAACGCCGCCTGGGGGCAGCGTGTGGCCGCCTGGCAGGCTCGGCGCGCGCCGCCCTCGCCGCGGGTGCGCCTGGATCACCGCCGCATTTACATCCTGCCCAGCGCGGCCGGCTATGGGTTTTTGCTCACCGTGGTGCTGATTCTGCTCGCTGCCATCAATTACCAGAACAGCATGGCCTATGCCCTGGCGTTTACCCTGGGCGCGCTGTTCGTGGTCGCCATATTGCACACCTACCGCAATCTGGGTGGCCTGATGATCCTCGCCGAGGCTCCAGCGCCTGTGTTCGCGGGCGAGCCGGCTTGCGTAGCGGTGGGTTTACAGAGCCAAGGGCGTGAATACCACGCGCTCCACCTGGGATGGTCCGCCGCAGAGCTGCAGCGGTTAGACCTGGAGCGCGACGGCGCCTTGCGTCAGGAGCTGCGTCTGGATACTCACCAGCGAGGCTGGCAGCGTGTACCCCGGCTGCGCCTGGAAACCCGTTTTCCCTTGGGCCTGCTTCGCGCCTGGAGCTGGGTCGACCTGGGCCAGCGCGTGCTGGTGTACCCACGGCCCCTGGCTGGCCCATTGCCGGCTGGCAATGGCCAGGCGCGGGACGCCGAAGCCCATGATTGGCAGGTGCTCGGCACCGGCGTCGATGATTTCCAGGGGCTCCAGGAGTATCGCCCTGGCGATTCCTGGCGGCGCTTGCACTGGAAAGCCTTTTCCAAGGGGCAGGCCTTGCTGATCAAGGCCTTCGCCGAAGTCCACGGCCGTGATCCGGCACTGTCCCTGGAACAGTTGAACGGCCCCTTGGAAACGCGGCTTTCGCTGCTTTGCTTCTGGGTACTGGAGCTGAGCCGCCAAGGTCAGGCTTTTTCCTTGCGGGTGCCCGGCGCGACCCTGGCCGCCGCCTCCAGCGATGACCACCGCCAAGCCTGCCTGCGCGCCTTGGCCCTGGTCGAGACACGGCCATGAAGGCCGCCACGACACCGCTGCCGGCCCGTCCCCTGGGCTGGGTACTGGTCGCGCAGGCACTGACCCTGGTGCCGCTTTGCCTTGAAGTGCCGTTATGGCTCGTGGGCCTGTGGCTGGCTTGCATGGCGTGGCGTTGGCGGTTGGCCCGCTCTAGTCGCAAGGGGCCACGGCCATGGTTGAAAACGCTATTGATGGCGGCCACCCTGGCAGGGCTGTATTTTTCGGTAGGCACGGTACTTGGGCTCGAATTCGCCGCCGCCCTGCTGGTAGCGGCCGCGGTGCTCAAGCTGCTGGAAGTGCAAGGGCCGCGGGATGTGCGCGTGCTGGTGATGCTGGGTTTCTTCTGCCTGGCGGTAGGCTACCTCTTCGATGCCAGCCTGGCCTGGGCACTCTATAGCCTCCTGCCCCTGGTAGCGCTGCTGGCGACGCTGATCGTCCTTGAGCTGCCGGCCGAGGCGGCCGGGAACTGGACGCTCTTGCGCCGGGCAGGGGCAATGCTCGGTCAGAGCCTGCCCTTGCTGGTGGTGCTGTTCGTTGCCTTCCCGCGCATGGGGCCCCTGTGGTCGTTGCCCATGCCTGGCAACCAGGCGCGAACCGGGCTGAGCGATACCGTGGCCCCGGGGGATATCGCCGAGCTGGCCCAGTCCGCCGATCTGGCCTTCCGCGTTGCCTTCCAGGGCGCCGCGCCGCCGCGCCAGGCACTTTATTGGCGCGCCTTGACTCTGGACAGGTTCGACGGCCGACGCTGGACCCAGAGCGATCCGGGCGCGGTGCGCCAGGGTGCGACCTGGCAACCTCAGGGCGACGCCTTCCACTATCAGGTGATCCAGGAACCCTCCGGTCAGCCCTGGCTGTTCGTGCTCGACACCGGCAAGGTGGACACTGCCGTGGCCAGGCCGGGCTATGACCTGCGCTGGCAGCGGCCTAGGATGATCGACCAGAGCCTGACCTATAGCGCGCAAAGCTGGCCGCAAGCCGTGCGCGAACCTACCCTTGGCGACGCCAGCCGGCGCCAAGCCCTGGCCCTGCCCAGCCAGGGCAACCCTCGCAGCCATGCCCTGGCCACGCGCATCGCCAGCGCCCACAGCGAACCGGCCAGCCGTGTCACTGCCTTGTTGCGCATGTTCAACGAGCAAGACTTTCACTACACCTTGCGTCCGCCTGCGCTTGGCGCGGACAGCATCGACGGCTTTCTCTTCGACAGCCAGCGGGGGTTCTGCCTTCATTACGCAGGTGCGCTGACCTTTGTGCTGAGAGCCATGGACATCCCGGCACGGGTAGTCATCGGCTACCAGGGTGGGGAATTCAACCCCCGCGGCCAATACTGGAGCGTTCGCCAGTATGACGCTCACGCCTGGGTCGAATATTGGGTCGCCGGGCGTGGCTGGATCAGCGCCGACCCTACTGCCGCGGTGGCGCCGCAACGAGTCGAAGCCGGGCTGGCGGAGGCGCTGGCGGCCGACGAGCCCTTCCTGGCGGGCTCTCCCTTCTCGGCGCTGCGTTACCGGCAGTTTTCGTGGCTCAATGATCTGCGCCTGGGCTGGGAAAATCTCAACTACGGCTGGGAGCGCTGGGTGCTGGGCTACCAGGAAAGCCAGCAGCGCCAATGGCTGAGCCGCTGGTTCTCTGATTACGCCGGGTGGGTCCTCCCGCTGGGCGGCGCCTTGGTACTGGTTGGCTTGGCCTTGTTCGTGCTGCGGCCATGGCGCCAGCGTCAGGCCGATCCACAGCTGCGCCAGTATGCCGCGTTCGAGCGGCTGCTGTACCGGCAGGGCCTTGTTCGCGCGCCAGGGGAGGGCGCGCGTGATTTCGCCTTACGAGCCAGCCAGGCGCTGCCCAGCGTGGCCGCCGAGATCGAAGCCTTCACCGGGGCTTTCAGCCGAGCGCGCTACGGCACCGACAGCGCGGCCCAGGGCGATATCGCGCCAGCCCTCAGGCGGCTCAAGCGCCAGCTGCGCTCACGGACCATGGCGGGCATGGAACGGAGGCATGGATGAGCGACACCTTGGATTCAGTGATCGAGCGCTTGACCCACATACAGGTGCGCTTGCTGCATTGCCAGGCCCGATTGGCCGCTGGAACGGACCCGCGCGCGCTGCAGGACTTGCACAGGGCCCTGCGTCGCCTGCGCGGCCTGTTGCGACCGCTGCGAGGGCTGCCCGGTATCGAGCACCTTGAGGGCGCGGCCCGCGCCTTGCGACGCGCCGCGTCAATCGAGCGTGACAAGGAGCGCTTGCCAGCCCCCTCGTGCGCCGCGCAGGTGGACCTATTGCACACCTATGCGTGCTTCGCCCGGAACGAGCCTTTTTTACAGTTGCTGCGCCTTTTGGACACCCTCGTACCCTTGCTGCGCACGAATGCCCACTATGGCGTCATGGGAAACTTGGACAAGCGCATCCGCAGAGCGCTGGACAGGCGAGCCCGCCACTTACGCCGAGCCCTGGCTTCTTCGGGCAGCGGGCGGCAGCGGCTACGCCTGCTTATCAGGGGCCTTCGCTGTGCAATAAAGGCTTATCCGAAGCAGGTTTCAATAAGGCGCGAGCTGTCCCGGGCGCTCAAGCGCGCTCAGGATGCCCTTGCCCAGTGGCACGCTTGCCAGCAGCGGGTGAACCTGGCCGAGCAAGATGCGGCTCTGGCGGCGCAATCTGGCCAGTGGCAGGCAGAGCTGCGACAGGCCGAACATTTGGCCGATCAGGCCCTTGCCCGGTTAAGGGTAGTCATGGGAAAACCCAGGTCACTCAACGCGCGGAAGCACTGACATGGATTTTCACACTCTGCTGACGGCCCTGGGCAATGGCGACCAGCCCGTATCCATTACCTCGGACTGGTCCCAGGGCCGTGCCGGCTTCGGTGGACTGATGGCTGCCTTGCTCTATGAAACCATGCGCCGTCGCCTGGCCGAGCAAGGCCTGGAAGGCCGGCCAGTGCGGTCGCTGGCGATCAGTTTCGTGGCGCCGGCGGCCCTTCAAGTGCCTACCCTTTTTGAAGTCGAGGTACTTCGGTCTGGCAAATCAGTAGTCTCGGTGCTCGGTCGCGCGCTCCAGAACGGCAAGGTCGTCACCCTGATGCAGGGGAGCTTCGGCGCGGCGCGTTCCTCGCGCATCGGCTTGACGGCCATGCCGGCGCCTGAGGTGCAGCCGCCCGACCAGTGCTTCAGGGTGGGATATCGCGAAGGCATCACGCCCGAGTACCTGCAACACCTTACGCTGGCCTGGGGCATCGGTGGCTTGCCCTACAGCGACACGCCCTCCCCAGCCATTGGCGGCTGGGTGCGCCTGGAAGGCGAGGAGCGGGCAGCACCGCTGGGTGAAGCCCAAGTGCTCGCACTGGTCGATGCCTGGCCACCGGCGCTCCTGCCGCACCTGGCCGCGCCCGCAGCTGGCAGTACCTTGAGCTGGACCATCGAGTTCGTGCAGCCTCTGGCGACTCTGCCGGGAGATGCCTGGTACAAGTACCGCGCGGTCATCGAGCATGCCGCCGATGGCTACGGCCATACCTCGGCGGCCTTGTGGACGGCCGATGATCAGTTGCTGGCCATCAGCCGACAAACCGTCACCGTGTTCGGCTAATGCTCGCCGACAGCGCGTCCGCTAAGGGGGCGGGCTTGTCGGCGCGTTTCAAGGATCAAGTGTCGCTGGGCTTGCTCAAGGCAGCGACCAGGCAAATGCCCCCGATCACCACTTCAAGGGCGTTGGCCGTGGCCGCGCCCAGGCCGATCAGGGCGACGGCGATGACCAGCAGTGGCAGGGTGAACATCGATGTCGAAGCCTCCCCGGTGAGGGGGAACCCCGCAGGCACGCGGCCCGCGGTACGGCAAGCGAGGCGTCTAAGCATGATAGAGCTCCAATGCGGATGCGAATGATTCATGGTTGAAGCGTAATTCAACCGTGCCGTTCGGGCGAATCGTCCTTCACTATTGGGCTCATAGCCGTCGGCTAAGTTTCATCGGCATGGGCTCGGCGATGACACCCGGTTCGACGCGCCACCAGTGACGCGCCTACGCACTTCGATTAGGCCCCAGGCGCGCTCTGGATGCCCTTGTGTCTGAGCGTCGGCAAGAGGAAGACGATGGCCAGCACGCAAGCGGCCACCAGCATCACGAAGCCGCCATTCCAGCCGAAGTGGTCCACCACGTAGCCCATGGCCGCGCTGGCGGCCACCGAGCCGCCGAGGTAACCGAACAGGCCGGTAAAGCCCGCGGCGGTGCCAGCAGCCTTTTTCGGTGCCAACTCCAAGGCTTGCAGGCCCACCAGCATCACAGGGCCGTAGATCAGAAAGCCAATCGCGAAGAGCGCGGCCAAGTCGATCGCCGGGTGCCCGCTCGGGTTGAGCCAGTACACCAGGGTAGCCACAGTCACCAGGGCCATGAACACGATGCCGGTCAGGCCGCGGTTGCCCTTGAACACCTTGTCTGACAGCCAGCCACAGAGAAGCGTGCCAGGAATGCCTGCCCATTCGTAGAAGAAGTAGGCCCAGGAGGTGGTATCCACATCGTAGTGCTTGGCTTCCTTCAGGTAAGTCGGGGCCCAGTCCAGCACGCCATAGCGCAGCAGGTACACGAACACGTTGGCCAGCGCGATGTACCAGAGCATGCGGTTGCGCAGCACGTACTTGACGAAGATTTCGCGCGTGCTGAATTCCTTTTCATGGCTAGCGTCGTAGCCTTCCGGATAGTCGTTTCGCCATTTCTCCACCGGCGGCAGGCCTACTGACTGTGGGGTGTCGCGCATGGTGATGAAGGCGAACACCGCCACCGCCACCGCCACCACGGCCGGTACGTAGAAGGCAGCGTGCCAGTCGTTGAACCAGGCCATGCCCAGCAGGAACAGCGGGCCGATCAGGCCGCCACCCACGTTGTGCGCCACGTTCCAGACCGACACCACGCCACCGCGTTCCTTTTGTGACCACCAGTGCACCATCGTCCGTCCGCTCGGCGGCCAGCCCATGCCCTGGGCCCAACCGTTGATGAACAGGAGCACGAACATTACCGTCACGCTGGAGGTAGCCCAGGGCGCGAATCCAAACACGAACATCACCGCCGCGGACAACAACAACCCCAGGGGCAGGAAGTAGCGGGGATTGGACCGGTCCGATACCAAGCCCATGATGAATTTCGAGAAGCCATAGGCGATGGCAATGGCTGACAGGGCTACCCCCAGTTCGCCCCGGCTGTAACCCTGTTCCACCAACGACGGAATAGCCAGGGAAAAGTTCTTGCGTAACAGGTAGTACCCGGCATAGCCGACGAAAATCCCGGCGAAGACCTGCCAGCGCAGACGGCGATAGAGTGGGTCGACCCGATCTTCGGGAACGGCGGCCTTGTGGGCCGCGGGGCGGAGGAAAGCGTACATCCGATGCACCTTGTTGTTTTGGTTTCGGATGGGAATATTACATTTTCATTACAGAAAGGGGAGGGGGGAATATATCTTTGGATTCGAGCGAATTTGTTCGTTATCGAGCATTGACCTGCGTTTGCGGACGATTACGCCTGGATCGGCTACGAAGAAACGTTACAGCTTGTCGAACTGGTCTGGGTAGTCATCCGTCGTTTTTTTCCAGGCCTGGCAACCGGAAAAACGCCCGCGCGCAGGCCGTGGTATGCGCTGCCAGTTCCAGTTCCGTCTCGCCTCGGTGTCGAGCGACTTCGCGCAGTACTTCGGTCAGGAACGCCGGTTCGTTGCGGCCGCTCTTCGGCCGTGGTCGAAGCGTGCGGGGGAGCAGCCAGGGCGCGTCGCTTTCCAGCATCAGGCGGCCATGGGGAATGCTCGCCATCAGCGGATGCAGATGGCTGCCGCGGCGCTCGTCGCAGATCCAGCCGGTGATGCCGATATGCAGGTCCAGATCCAGATAGGCGAAAAGCTCGGCGCGGTCGGCGGTGAAGCAGTGGATCACCGCATGCCCAAGACGGTCGCGCCATTCCCGCAGGATGGCCAGCAAACGTGGGGCGGCGTCCCGTTCATGGAGGAATACCGGTAACCGGCGTTCAGCCGCCAGGGCCAGTTGTTCTTCCAGGGCCCGCTCTTGGTCGGGACGCGGGGAGAAGTCCCGGTTGAAATCCAGTCCGCATTCGCCCACCGCGCGTACTCGGGCATGGCCGAGCAAGGCCTTGATGCGTCGCTGGCTGTCGCTGTTCCACTGGCTGGCTTCGTGGGGATGGACACCGGCCGTCGTGAATAGCCGCTCCGCGGCCGGGTCCAGGCGTTCAGCCAGGGCAAGCGCCTGTTCGCTCACCTCGCCGCTGGTGCCGGTCAGCACCAGTTGCACAACCCCTGCATCGAAGGCGCGCTGGAGAAGATCACCGTGCTGCTCGTCGAAAGCCGGGTTGGTCAGGTTGACGCCGATGTCGATGAGTTGCATGGTGGCTCCTTTCAGGCTGAGGCCGGAAAGCATACCAAAGCTTCACCCCTATAAATAAAACCCGACGCTCCGCCATGAGCGCGGTTTTGGTAGCCCCTGGCAGCATGCCGGCGGGGCGGGCTTTTAACCTCGGAGCATACATGAAAGGTCCCGTTGCTGGTCGGGGTTTGACCCTGGCTACACTCGCGCTTTTCGCCTTCGCTTGTACCGTTGCGCTCGCTGAGCCTCGGATAGCCGAAACGCACCGGCCCACCAAGGCCGCCCGCGACCTGGATCAGATTCGCCAGGCCAAGGTATTGCGCGTGGTGGTCAATCAGAGTCGCAACAGTTCCGCCACCCTGGGCGGCGCGCCGGTGGGCGCCGAAGACCGCCGCCTGAAGGCGTTCGAAGCCTTCCTCAATGCGCAGAAGGGCAGCCATGGGGCGATTCGCTTGCAAGCGGTGCCGCGACCTAAAGGCCAGTTGCTGGCCGCGCTGCAGCATGGGGAAGCGGACCTGGCCGCTCCAGGCGAGGCCCTGGCGCCCGTGAGCAACCTGCGTTCGGTGGCGGCCACCGCCGCCGTGGCCAATAGCGACCTGGTACTGGTGCAGCCTCGCAAGCACCGCGCCGTTGACAACCTGGATCAACTGGCTGGCAAGCACCTGGTGCTGGTGGCCGGCAGCGCGGCCGAGGAAGCGGTCAACCGCGCCAATGCCCAGTTGATGGCGCGCCACAAGCGACCCATGGTGATCGAATGGGCAGATGCCAGCCTCGGTGTCGAGGATGTACTGGACATGGTCAGCGCCGGGGTGTACGCCATGACGCTGGTGGAGCAGCCCATCGCCGAGCGTTGGGTCAAGCTGATGCCAGACCTGCGGGTCGAGCGGCGCCCGGCCTTCCAGGCGCCGGCGCCGATCAGTTGGTATGTGCGCCAGGATGCGCCCCAATTGACCGAAAGCGTTCGCGCCTTCACCAGTCAGTACAAGCCCGCCGCCAATCAGGACAAGGCGTTGCTCGAGGGCTGCCGCGACCTCTATCAGACCCGTAACCCGCTGGACCGCGACGACCGGGCACGCCTGGAGGCGCTGCGCCCGGTATTGCAGCGCAACGCTCGGGAACAGGGCCTGGACTGGCTGGACCTGGCCGCGCTGGCCTACAAGGAGTCGGACCTGACACCTGGTGCCCGGGGCGGCAGCGGTGCCAGCGGGCCCTTGCAGATCACACCGGCCGCCGCCCGGCGGGTCGGCGTCAAACAGATGGATGACGTGGATGACAGCGTTCGGGCGGCGGCGCGTTACCTGGCGCTGATTCGCCGCAACTTCTTCAACAGCAAGCACATGGATGAACGCGAGCGCATGGCCTTCGTGCTGGCGGCCTACAACCTGGGCCCTGAGCGTGTGCAGCGATTGCGAGCCCAGGCGCGCCAGCGTGGGTTGGACCCTGATCGCTGGTTCTTCCAGGTAGAGCGGGTAGCCATGGAGAGCCTGGGCCTGGCCCCAGTACGCTACGTCAATAACGTAAACAAGTACTACCTGGCCTTCAACCGTGCCCGGGACAGCCTGGAACCTTGATCCGCTGGCGGGCTGGCCATCGGTTGACACTGCCTCCTGCCGCCACTAGGATCTTCATGCGCCGATTTAGACAGCTACTTGCGGGGCGCCAGGGCTCATTCCAGAGCCAGAAATACCGCTAAAACGCTGGCTCGGTGTTGCCTCACACCTGCCCGGCGCAAACCGTGAGGCAGAGCAGCAGCCATAAAGAGTACCGAGCCATGAGTTGTCCCCGCGCCCTTGTTTGCCTGGCCCCGCTGCCAGGGTCCGTTCTGAAGTCCCATACTCCAAGCATTCTGCTGGTCGGCCGTCATCAGCCGGCATTGCTGCGTTGCCTCGATGGCTGGCCGCGACGCAACGGCAAGTCAGCTCCCTTTTCGGTCCAGTTCCTCAATCCCGGCCAGTCCCTGACCCACTTTCCGGACAACCGCTTCGACCTGGCCGTGGTCCAGAGCCCGAGCGCCGAAGAGGCACCGGCGCTGATCGCCCAGTTGACCCGGGTCGCGCGCCAGGGGTTGCTGACCTTGCGCTGAGAATGGCCGGCAACGTGCCTGGCCTAGATGACCGGCGCGGTACTGAGAAACTGCTTGAATGCGGTGGCGGCCGGGCTGAAGTCAGCATCTGGTGCCCAGACCAGGCCTAGCTCCAGCGGCGGGATGCCTTCGGACAGCGGCCTTGCTTCGACCTTGCGACCCTCAAGGGACCAGGGGCGGTAGACCATGTCGGAGAGGATGGTCACGCCGAAGCCATGGGCTACCAGCCCGCGTACCGATTCGATGGACGAGGTCCGGAACACCACTCTGGGCGTCAGGCCTGCGGCGTTCCAGTAACGCAGCGTCGAGGCCTCGCCCTCATCGACGGTGGCGAGGATGTATGGATGTTGGGCCACATCCGCCAGGCTCAGGCTTCGCATGCCCAGCAAGGAATGTCCGCTGGGCAGCCAGAGTTGCCGGGGTGAACGCATCAGCAAGCGTCTTTCCAGCGGCAGGGCCGGGTCCAGGTTGGAAATGAGCGTCAGGCCCAGCTCGATCGAGCCGTCCAGCATGCCAGCCTCGAGACTGACACGGTCCATTTCGACCAGATCCACCTCTACGCTGGGGTAGCTGCGCTTGAACCGCGCCAGCAGGTTGGGCAGATAGTAGCCGAGCACCGTATAGGACGCGCCCACGCGCACGCTGCCAGTCAGGCCATGGCTATGGAACAGCGGCTGGCTCACGGCATCGTTCAAGGTGTCCAGGATGTGTCGGGCATGGTGGTAGAACTGGTGCCCCTCGGCCGTGAGCTTCACGCCATGGGGAAGGCGCTCGAACAACCGGACTCCGAGCTGGTGCTCCAGTTGGCTTACCGCCGTGGTGATCGCCGACTGCGAGACATGTACCGCCGTGGCGGCCACCGAGAATTGATTGTGCTCTGCGGCGGCCACGAAATAGCGCAGCTGACGCATGGAAATATCGGTCCGGTGTGTCATTCGGTTCTCAGATACCTGGGTTCTTATTTTATAAATTTACGATACCGCTTTTCTGCTCCTATGCTCCAGACAAACCGAGCCGTGCGCTCCCGCTCGGTAGGGCTCAAGCCCCATGACATCACCATGCCAATGACAATTACAGGTGGACCATGACGTATCCCAGCTTGAATTTCGCCCTTGGCGAAAGCCTCGACATATTGCGCGATCAGGTACACGCTCTGGTGGCCAGCGAACTCGCGCCACGGGCCAGCGAGATCGATCAGAGCAACAGCTTCCCGGCGGACATGTGGCGAAGGTTCGGCCAAATGGGCCTGCTGGGAATCACGGTCGAGGAAGAATATGGCGGTGCCGGGATGGGGTACCTGGCCCATGTGATCGCGATGGAAGAAATCAGCCGGGGCTCCGGCTCGGTAGCGCTGTCCTATGGAGCGCACTCCAATCTATGCGTCAATCAGATCAAGCGAAACGGTAGCGCGGCGCAGAAAGCGCGCTACCTGCCCAAGCTCGTCAGCGGCGAACATGTGGGCGCCCTGGCCATGAGCGAGCCCAATGCCGGTTCTGACGTAGTGTCCATGCGCCTGCGCGCCGAGCGCAAGGGTGACCGCTATGTGCTCAATGGCAGCAAGACCTGGATCACCAACGGCCCGGATGCCGATACCTATGTGATCTACGCCAAGACGGACCCTTCCCGGGCCGCCCATGGCATTACCGCGTTCATCGTAGAGCGAGACTGGAAAGGCTTCAGCCGTAGCCAGAAGTTCGACAAGCTGGGCATGCGCGGCTCCAATACTTGCGAACTGTTCTTCGACAACGTGGAAGTCCCGGAAGAAAACATCCTCGGGGCCGAAAACGGTGGCGTGCGGGTGCTGATGAGCGGGCTGGACTACGAACGCGTGGTGCTCTCCGGCGGCCCGGTCGGCATCATGCAGGCGTGCATGGACGTGGTAGTGCCTTACATTCATGACCGCAAGCAGTTCGGCCAGAGCATCGGCGAGTTCCAGCTGGTACAGGGCAAGGTCGCCGACATGTACACCCAGCTCAATGCCAGCCGCGCCTATCTCTACGCCGTGGCCCAGGCCTGTGACCGTGGGGAGACCACGCGCAAGGATGCCGCCGGGGTAATCCTCTATACCGCCGAGCGCGCTACCCAGATGGCCCTGGATGCCATCCAGATCCTCGGTGGCAATGGCTACATCAACGAATTTCCCACCGGTCGCTTCCTGCGCGACGCCAAGCTCTACGAAATCGGCGCCGGCACCAGCGAGATCCGTCGGATGCTCATTGGCCGCGAACTGTTCAACGAAACCCGTTGAAACCTGGGCCGCTGCCCTTGGCAACGGTGGAAACGGAAAGGAGGCTCGTTGATGGCCAGGCTACAAACACAGCTCAATAACAGATCGCCGGAATTCGCCCGTAATGCCGGAGCGATGGAGCAGCAGGTCGCGCGCCTGCGCGAATTGCTGGTCAGCGTTGCCCAGGGGGGCGGCGTCACGGCGCAGCAACGCCACCTCGCGCGGGGCAAGCTGCTGCCCCGGCAGCGCATCGACCAATTGCTGGACCTGGGTTCGCCGTTTCTCGAAGTAGGCCAACTGGCCGCCCACGAGGTGTATGACGAGGCTGTGCCCGCCGCGGGCGTCATCGCCGGCATCGGCTCGGTGGAGGGCGTGCAATGCATGATCGTTGCCAATGACGCCACGGTCAAAGGCGGCAGCTATTACCCGCTGACCGTGAAGAAACACCTGCGTGCCCAGGCCATTGCCCAGCAGAACCGCCTGCCATGCATTTACCTGGTGGACTCCGGCGGTGCCAATCTGCCGCGGCAAGAGGAGGTGTTCCCGGACCGTGAACATTTCGGCCGCATATTCTTCAACCAGGCCAACATGAGCGCCCAGGGCATTCCGCAGATCGCCGTGGTCATGGGTTCTTGTACCGCCGGTGGCGCCTATGTGCCAGCCATGAGCGACGAAACCATCATGGTGCGCAACCAGGCCACGGTCTTCCTGGCCGGCCCGCCCCTGGTCAAGGCGGCCACTGGCGAGTTGGTAAGCGCCGAGGAGCTGGGCGGCGCCGACGTCCATTGTCGTACGTCCGGAGTGGCCGACCATTACGCCGAAAACGACGAGCATGCCCTGGCCCTGGCGCGGCGCTGCATCGCCAACCTGAACTGGCGCAAGCAGGGCACGCTTGAGCTGCGGACGCCGCAACCGCCTTTGTATCCCGCGCGGGAACTCTATGGCGTGGTCCCGGCGGACCCCAAGCAGCCTTTCGACGTGCGGGAAATCATCGCTCGCCTGGTCGATGGCAGTGTGCTGGACGAATTCAAGGCGCTGTTCGGCACCACCCTGGTATGCGGCTTCGCTCATCTGCACGGTCACCCCGTGGCGATACTGGCCAATAACGGCATTCTCTTCGCCGAGGCCGCCCAGAAAGGCGCTCACTTTATCGAACTGGCCTGCCAACGGGGCATTCCCCTGGTGTTTCTGCAAAACATCACGGGCTTCATGGTGGGCAAGAAGTACGAAGAAGGCGGCATTGCCAAGCATGGGGCCAAGCTGGTTACCGCGGTGTCCTGCGCGCGCGTACCCAAGTTCACCGTGATCATCGGCGGCAGCTTCGGCGCGGGCAACTACGGCATGTGCGGTCGAGCCTTCGACCCGCGCTTCCTCTGGATGTGGCCGAACGCGCGTATTGGCGTGATGGGGGCCGAGCAGGCCGCCGGAGTCTTGGTGCAGGTCAAGCGCGAGCAGGCCGCCCGGGCTGGCCAGCCCTTCGATGACGCCGAGGCCGAGCGGATCAAACAGCCCATAGTCGCGCAGTACGAGCAGCAGGCCCACGCCTTCTATTCCAGCGCACGGCTGTGGGATGACGGCGTGATCGACCCGGCACAGACCCGCGACCTGCTGGCCCTGGCCCTTTCCGCCAGCCTCAACGCCCCTATCGAACCCAGCCAGTTTGGCGTCTTCCGGATGTGAGCCATGACCACTGTCCACAGCGTGAACATGGAGCGGGACCCGCGCGGTTTCGCCACCCTCTGGCTCGACAGGGCCGAAAAAAACAATGCCTTCGATGCGCCGATGATCACCGAGCTGACCCAGGCTCTTGCCCAGGTCGAGAACGAGCCTGGACTGCGCTTCATCTTGCTGCGCGGGCGCGGCAGGCACTTCAGCGCCGGCGCTGACCTGGCCTGGATGCGGGCCAGCGCCCAGCTGAGCCGCCAGGCCAACCTGGATGACGCCCAGGCGTTGGCCGAGCTGATGTACCGCCTCGCCGGGCTGCCCATTCCCACCCTGGCGGTGGTCCAGGGCGCGGCCTTCGGTGGCGCGGTAGGGCTGGTCAGTTGCTGTGACATGGCCATAGGCGCCGAGGATGCGCTCTTCTCGCTCTCCGAGGTGCGCATCGGTTTGATTCCCGCCGTGATCAGCCCCTTCGTGGTCAAGGCCCTCGGCGAACGCCAGGCCCGCCGCTACATGCTCTCGGCCGAACGTTTTTCCGCCGCCGACGCCCAGGCCCTGGGCCTGCTCCATGAGCTAGCCCCTGCCGCTGAGCTGGACGCCCTGGTGGAGCGCTGGGTGAGCAACCTGTTGCAGAACAGCCCGGCCGCCTTGCGTGCCTGCAAGGGGTTGCTGGCCAAGGTGGGCGGCGCGCTGCCGGACGCACAGGTGCGTCGTTATACCGAAGGCCTCATCGCGGACATCCGCACCAGTGCCGAAGGCCAGGAGGGGCTGGCCGCCTTCCTGGAAAAGCGCAGCCCCGCTTGGCTGGAGACCACCCCATGACCCTGCATACCTTGCTCATCGCCAACCGTGGCGAGATTGCCTGTCGCATCATGCGCACCGCCCGAGCCCTGGGGATACGAACCGTTGCCGTGCACAGTGACATCGACGCCCAGGCTCGACACGTCCGGGAGGCTGACCTGGCTGTCAGCCTCGGCGGCGCCAAGCCAGCGCAGAGCTATCTGGTCATCGACAAGATCATGGCCGCCGCCGAGGCCAGCGGCGCGCAGGCCATTCATCCGGGATATGGATTTCTTTCGGAAAACGCCGCCTTCGCCCGGGCCGTGGAGGCGGCCGGCCTTCTGTTCATAGGCCCTCCCGCTGGCGCCATCGAGGCCATGGGCAGCAAATCCGCGGCCAAGACGCTGATGAACGCGGCTGGGGTGCCTCTGGTACCCGGCTACCATGGGGAAGATCAAAGCCTGGCTATCTTTCAGAAAGCCGCCGCGGATATCGGCTATCCGGTATTGCTCAAGGCCGCCGCGGGCGGGGGCGGCAAGGGCATGAAGGTGGTCGAGCACGAGGGTGAGCTGGAGCAGGCCCTGGCGTCGGCCCAACGCGAGGCGCAATCGGCCTTCGGTGATAGCCGCATGCTGCTGGAAAAATACGTGCTGGAGCCGCGTCACGTGGAAATCCAAGTGTTCGCCGACCGCCACGGACACTGCTTGTACCTCAACGAGCGGGACTGCTCCATCCAGCGCCGTCACCAGAAGGTGGTGGAAGAAGCACCGGCGCCCGGTCTGTCATCGGCGTTGCGCCAGGCCATGGGCGAAGCGGCGGTCAAGGCCGCGCAGGCCATCGGTTATGTTGGGGCCGGCACGGTGGAGTTTCTCCTGGATGCCCGGGGCGAATTTTTCTTCATGGAGATGAACACGCGCTTGCAGGTGGAGCATCCGGTGACCGAGGCCATTACCGGTCTGGACTTGGTGGCCTGGCAACTGCGGGTCGCTGCTGGAGAGCCGTTGCCCATCACCCAGGCCGAGGTGCCGCTCGAAGGTCATGCGATCGAGGTGCGCCTGTATGCTGAAGACACTGACAACGACTTCCTGCCAGCGGCCGGGCATCTGGCGTTGTACAAGGAGGCGTCGGCCGGCGAGGGACGCCGGGTGGACAGCGGTGTAACCGAAGGGGATGACATTTCACCTTTCTACGACCCCATGCTGGCCAAGGTCATTGCCTGGGGCGAAACCCGCGAAGAGGCACGCAAGCGGTTGCTGGCCATGCTCGCAGAGACGGCCGTGGCAGGCTTTGCCACCAATCTGGGCTTCCTCCGTCGCCTACTGGCGCATCCCGCCTTCGCCCAGGCCCAGGTGCACACCGGCTTTATCGCGCAGTATCAGGCTGAGCTGTTACCCGCGGTGGAAAATCAATTGCCTCCTGGGTTCTGGGCTCTGGCAGCCACGGCCTGGTGGGTTCTGAGTCCTGATTGTCAGCCGAAGGGCGGTGTCGAACCCTGGGCCAGCGGCAATGGCTGGCGCCTGGGTGGCCCCGCCGAGCGGTCGATCGACCTGCTGTGTGGGCAGCAGCGCCAGCGGGTAAGCCCAGTGCCCTTGGACGCCGCCGTGCTCAGCGAAGGCCAGCTATGGTTGACCCAGGACGGCTTGCGTCAGGGGCACGCGGTGTTCTGGCGTGAAAACAGGTTGTTCCTGGAATGGGAGGGTCGCTGGCTGGAAGTAGGGCGGGTGGATCCTCTGGCCCAGGCGCAAGGCCAACATGCTGCCAAGGGAGGGCTGACCGCGCCGATGAACGCCAGCGTGGTCGCCATCATGGCCGAGGCCGGCCAGGTCGTGGAGGCTGGCGAGACCTTGCTGGTGGTCGAGGCCATGAAGATGGAGCACAGCATCAAGGCACCTTATGCCGGGACAGTCCGGCAACTGTTTTGCGTCGTAGGAGACCTGGTTGCCGAAGGCACTCCGCTCATCGAACTGGAGGCGCCAGAACGCTCCATGCCGAAGAGCCTCGAGGGAAGCGAGCCATGAACGAGTATCCAAGGCAGGTTCGCCTGGTCGAGGTCGGCCCTCGGGACGGCTTGCAAAATGAACGGCGGGTCATAAGCGTCGCGGACAGGATCGCCCTGTGCGATGCGCTGACCGATGCCGGCCTGTCTTACGTGGAGGTGGGCAGTTTCGTTTCGCCCAAGTGGGTACCTCAAATGGCCGGGACGGCGGAAGTCCTGGCCGGGATCCGGCGAAAGCCGGGGGTCATCCATGGTGTACTCGTGCCCAACCTTCAAGGCTTCGAGGCTGCAGTCGTGGCGGGGGCACGAGAGATCGCCGTGTTCGCCGCCGCGTCGGAAACCTTTTCCCAGCGCAATATCAACTGCTCCATCGGCCAGAGCCTGGAGCGCTTCGCGCCGGTGATCGAGGCCGCCCGGTTGCGGGGCGTGCGGGTGCGTGGCTATGTATCCTGCGTGCTCGGCTGCCCCTACGAAGGCGAGATCGGTCCGGACCAGGTCGCCCAGGTGGCCGAAGCGTTGAGTGACCTCGGCTGCTACGAAATTTCCTTGGGCGATACCATCGGCCGTGGTACCCCGGGCAAGGTGCGAGCGCTCTGGAATCGCCTGGCCCGACGCCTGCCCAGGACGAGCCTGGCGGGGCATTTCCACGACACCTACGGTCAGGCCCTGGCTAACGTCTACGCCAGCCTGCAAGAGGGCATCGCGGTGTTCGACAGCTCCGTGGCCGGGCTTGGTGGTTGCCCTTATGCCAAGGGTGCGTCGGGCAATGTCGCCACCGAGGATGTGCTGTACCTGCTGCATGGCCTGGGCATCGAGACGGGGGTAGACCTGGCGCGGGTGGCCGAGGCTGGAAACGGGATCTGCTCGGCGCTAGGCCGGGAAACCGGGTCCCGGGTAGGCAAGGCGATGGCCACAACGGCTGCGCGAAGGGAATAACGCCGCCACTGAAGCGTCCTGCTGCTGACTCAACTCAGCCAGGAGCCTCCATGGCCACCCCCGCTCCACACTCGCCTCAACCACCGCCGCTGACCGGTGGCGCTACCCTGGTCCGGTTCGGCCTGATCGCTCTGCCGGTGGTGGCCCTGGCTGCCGGCATGGCCTATGTCCATGGCTGGCTGGACCCCGCCCGTCTGACCCCGGGCAGGATCGTCGATACGTTGCAGGCCAACGCCGGGGAGTATCCCGGTTACAGGCGCAACCATGCCAAGGGGGTCTGCGTCACCGGCTGGTTCGACAGCAACGGGCAATTGGCGCAAGCCTCGAAGGCCGCTGTGTTCGCTCCGGGGCGAACCCCGGTGGTGGGCCGTTTTGCCCTGCCCGGGGGTAACCCTTATGCGCCGGACAACAGCGTACCCATTCGCAGTCTGGCCTTGCGCTTCACCCAGGTCGACGGCCAGCAGTGGCGAACCGGCATGAACAGCATGCCAGTATTTCCGGTGGGTACACCTGAGGCGTTCTTCGCCAGCCTGCAGGCCAGCCGTCCCGACCCTGCCACCGGCAAGCCGAACCCCGCCGCCCAGCAAGCGTTCTTTGCCAGCCATCCGGAAACCGCCGCTTTCCTGGCCTGGGTGAAGACGGCCAAGCCCTCGTCCAGCTATGTCACAGAGCGCTACGACGGTCTCAATGCTTTCTACCTGGTCGCCGCGAACGGCAGCCGCCAGGCTGTGCGCTGGCATCTGCTGCCTGTGCAGACGAGCAGTACCGACAGTAACGGAGAAAGCGGCGACTATCTGATGCGTGACCTACAACAGCGGCTGGCTGTCGGGCCTCTTCGCTGGACCCTCGAGATGACCTTTGCCAGTCCCGAAGACCCGGTAAACGACGCCAGCAAGGCTTGGCCCCAGGACAGGCGCACGGTAACGGCCGGAACGCTGGTGCTCGATCACGCCCTGGCACAGAACGCGGGCCCCTGCCGGGACATCAACTACGACCCCACCGTACTGCCGGATGGTATTCAGATTTCGGCCGACCCCTTGCTACCCGCCCGGTCGGCGGCCTATGCCGATTCTTATCTGCGCCGTACCGGCGAGGTCCATCAATTGTCCGCCGCGCAGGAGCCGCGCCCATGAGCGAGCCACGAAAGCATTTCGCGCCCCTGGCGCGCTGGTTGCACTGGAGCATGGCGCTGGGCCTGCTGGCCATGCTGTTCATCGGTGCCGGCATGGTCGCTTCGGTGTCGGCCCGTCATGAGCAACTGATTCAGTTGCATAAGCCGCTGGGCATTGCGCTGCTGGCTCTGGTGGTGGTTCGCCTGGGTGTGCGTCTCGCCACGCGGCAACCACCCTTGCCGGCAGACCTGCCCAGGGTCCAGGCCCTGGCGGCCAAAGCGTCCCATTGGCTGCTCTATGGGCTGATGCTGAGCCTGCCGTTGCTGGGGTGGGCCATGCTGTCCGCGGCCGGCAACCCTATCGACCTGGGCGCCGGGCTGCGCCTGCCGCCACTGCTGAACCCGGACGCGGCCACCTTCGCCCTGCTTCGCACGGCCCATGGCTACCTGGCCTACCTGCTGTTCCTGACCGTTCTGGCGCACCTTGCGGCCGCGCTTTATCACGGCCTGATCCGCCGCGACGGAGTGCTGCGCAGCATGACGAGGGGAGGGTGAGCCGGATGAAGGCTCAGACGGAATCGTCGGTGCTCACCGCCTCGCCCGTAGCCAATGCGCCGAAATTCAGCAGATCGTGAAACATCCCAGATGGCCGCTGTGGTGCCGTGGGTTCAGGCGCAGGTTGTTGATGCCGGTCAAGGCTCGGGGGCGAAGGTGAATGCCAAAGACAAGGTCGTCTCTCTTCGCGTCAGCCTCGCGGGAGCGTTCCACAAAGTGAAGTAATGGCGCGCCCGAGAAAGCCAGGATCAGCCACCGCTGGCCCGGCTCAAGCTCGCCTCCTGTTCCCTGGCCTCATGTGCCTGCACCGCCTGTGTCAAGTCTTCCGTCATGCGCAGCTCCACTCCGGTAGGAGAGTATTGGGCGGCCGCGGCGAAGGGCGCCGAGGCCACGGGTACGGGGTGGGCCTGCCGTCGCCAGACGAAAAACATCACCAGGCCCAGGTTGAGCACGGCGAAGGCCCAGAACAGGCCGGATGGCCCGGCCCAGCCCATGATGGGTGAAATGGCCAGCGGACTGATTGCCGACCCCAGGGAATTGATCAGCAAAAGGCCTTGGATCATGCGCACCAAGGCGCCGGACGGCGCGCTGTCGGCGGCATGGCTGACAGCCACTGGATAGATGGCGAACACGCCGCCCCCGAGCAGGAACATCACAGTGACCATCGGCCATCCTGACGGCGGCAACAGCAAGGCCAGTCCGGACAGGGCTGCACAGGCTGCCCCGAGGGCAATCAATACGGTTTGCCGGTCCCGCCGGTCGGACCAGCGTCCCATGGGGTACTGCAGCACCATGGCGCCGAAGATGACCGCTGCCATCATGTGGCCCACTTCGCTTACGCTCAGCCCCACCCGCTGCAGGTAAAGCGGCAGCAAGGTATAGACCGCGGCGATGGCCAGGCCCGAGCCGAAGCAGCCCATCACCCCGGTGGGCGTGATGCGGATCAGCTCGCGGGCCGGCAAGGGTTCAGCCCGTTCCACCAGTGGCGTCACCTTGGGCAACATCACGATAGGCACCAGGGACAAGGACGCCAGCATGGCTGCGAGGGTGAAGGGCACCGTGTCCCCGGCCGCGACTATCGCGCCCAGGCCTAGTTGGCCCAGCAGGCCGGCGCCGTAAAGCGCGATCATGTAGAGGGCCAGCAGACGGCCCCGGATTTTTGGCTCAGCCACCAGCAGCAGCCAGCTTTCCACCACCAGGTACACACCGACGCTGGCCCAGCCACTGATCAGGCGCAAGCCGAACCAGACCCAGGGGTCGCTGCTGAGCCCTTGCAGGGAAATGCTTACCGCAATGAGCGCGGCGAAGGCGCTATAGGCGCGTATATGCCCGATGCGGGCAATGATACGCTCGTTGAATACCGAGCCCAGGGTCAGGCCGATGAAATAGGCCGAGGAAACGACTCCGACCAAGGTAGCGGAAAAGCCCATGGCATCCAGGCGCAAGGTGGTGACCGAGGACATCAGCGCGCTGCCGATACTGATGATGAACAGGCCCATGAGCGGCGCCAGCGCCATGGCCAGCAATTGCACAGACATAAGGATCTCGGGAAAACGAAGGGGAGGGGGCGCTGATGCAGGCGTGGAGAGCAGCGTCGGGCGCGCATGCTAGCGGCCCGGCGGCCGGACTTGAAGGGGGCGAGGCAAATTTTCTACAGGCGGCTGTGGTCAGCCTGTCGCCGGCAGCGAAGCTGTCGACTCAGCGCTGGCCGCAGCCTCTTTCGCCAGCATCGCTGTCTTCAGCAAGACGACCCTGGAAGCCGGAAGGGCGGCTCAGCTTTCATACTGGACCTGGGCCACGTACCACATGGCCTCCCCACCGGGCGTCTGTACCACCACCTCGTCGCCCTCCTGTTTCTTGAGCAGGGCCCGGGCCATGGGCGAGTCAATGGAAATGTAGTCGTTACGCCCGTAGATCTCGTCGTAACCGACGATGCGGAATCGCTTGCTCTGGCCTTCATCGTTCTCGATGGTCACCCAGGCGCCGAAGAACACCCTGCCTTCCTGTTCGGGAGCGTAATCGACCACCCGGATATCTTCCAGGCGCTTGCGCAGGTAGCGAACCCGACGGTCGATCTCGCGCAGCAGTTTCTTGTTGTACTGGTAATCGGCGTTCTCGCTCCGGTCTCCCAGGGACGCGGCCCAGGCCACCTTTTGGGTGATCTCCGGACGGTGTCGGCTCCAAAGGTAGTCCAGCTCTTCCTTGAGCTTGTCGTGACCCTGGCGAGTAATGATGTTGGTGGGCATCGTCTATGAATCCTGCATATCCAGAAAGGCGTGTGCTCAGCCTTCGCGCAGTACCCGCAGCGGGCTGGCGCCGAGGGCTCGACGGGTGCCGAAGACCCCGGCCATGCCCACGACCAGCGCGCCTATGATCGGCAACGCCAGCAACCATGGATGCGGATGCCAGGCCAGCTTGAGCGCGAAGCGATACAGGGCCCAGCTCGCGGCTTCGGCGGCCACGGCCGCCAGTGCGCCGCTGGCAATGCCCAATACCGCGAACTCGATCCGCCGGGCCTTGACCAGCAGCCGGCGACTGGCGCCAAGTGCCCGCAGCAGGGCGCCTTGATGTATGCGCTCGTCCAGCGTTGCCTGCAGCCCGGAAAACAACACCGCGAAACCCGCGGCCAGAACGAACAGCAGCACATACTGAACGGCCAGGGTCACCTGGGCCAGGATACTGCGCAACTGTTCGAGCAAGGCCTGGACCTGCAGCAGGGTCATGGCCGGGAAGGCCCGGGCCAGGGTAACGATCTGGGCATCGTGGCCGGGTGGCAGATAGAAACTGGTGAGGTAGGTCACCGGAAAGTCCTTGAGCGTGCCCGGCTCGAAGATCATGAAGAAGTTTGGCTGGAAGTTGTCCCAGCTGACGCTGCGCAGGCTGGCAACCCGGGTATCACGAGTCACTCCGCCCACGTTGAAGGTAAGGGTGTCGCCCACGGCCACGCCCAGGCTCTCGGCCAGGCGTTGCTCCACCGAAACGCTCGGAAGCTCGCCAGGGGTGGCGCCCCACCATTGCCCGGCCAGCAGGCGGTTGCCGTCGGGCAGTTGCGCCGCCCAGGTGAGGTTCAGGTCTCGCTGGGTAGCGCGCTGACCCTGGCTGTCCTCGGTGACCACTTCGCCGACCGGGTGGCCGTTGATGGCCGTCAGGCGCCCGGGCACGATGGGATAGAGCGGTGCCGTGGTGGCGCCGATGGCCTTGAGCTGTGCGGCGAAGGCATCCTGCTCGGCTGGCAGGATATTCAAGGCGAAATAGTTGGGCGCGTCGGCCGGCAGTTGCCGTTGCCAGGTATCCAGCAACTCGGTGCGCAGCAACGCTACCAGGGCCATGGCGAAGAGAATGAGGCCGAAGGCCAGGGCCTGGCCGGCGGCGGCCAGCGGATGGCGCAGCAACTGGCCCACGCCCAGGCGCCAGGGCAACGGCGCGGTTGCCAGCGCCTGGCGCAGCCGATGCAGGGCCAGCACCAGAAGGCCGCCCAGCACTAACGCGGCGAGCAGGCCCGCACCCAACAGGGCGAGCGTGAGGACAGGGTCCAGGCTCAGCCGCCACATGATCAGGCCCAGGGCGACCAGCGCGCTGCCATAGAGCAGCCAGGTGGCGGTGGCTGGGGGCAGCAGGTCGCCGCGCAGCACGCGCAGGGGCGGCACCCGCCCGAGGGCGGCCAGTGGAGGGAGCGCGAAGCCGGCCAGCGCGACCATGCCGGTAGCCATGCCGGCGACGGCCGGCCAAGGGCCGCCTGGCGGCACAACGCCCGGCAGCAGCCCTTGCAGCAGGGCGAAGATGCCGAACTGGGCCAGCCAACCCAGCAGCGCGCCCAGGGCCGAGGCGGCCAGCCCCAGTAACACCAGTTGCAGGGCGAACACCCACAGCACTTCACGACGGCTCAGGCCCAGGCAGCGCAGCAAGGCACTGGCATCGTAGCGCCGACTGGCGAACCGGCTCGCCGAAAGCGCCACGGCGACCCCGGCCAGGATGACGGCCACCAGGCTTGCCATGTTCAGGTAGCGCTCGGCCTTGCCCAGGGCGCCGCCGACCTGGCGATTGCTGTCACGGGCATCGCGCAGGCTCTGGTTGGCGTCCAGCCCCACCTCGATCAGTTCACGGTATTGGCGCAATCGTTCTGGCGTACCGCGCCAAAGGTCCCGGAAGGTGACCCGGCTGCCGGGTTGAACGACCCCGGTGGCGGGCAAATCGGCCAGGTTGATCATCACTCTGGGGGTGAGGCTGTAGAAGTTGCCGGCACGGTCTGGTTCGTAGGTAAGCACGCGGGCCAGTCGCAGGCGCTTGAGACCGATGTCCACGCTGTCGCCGATGCGCAGGCTCAAGGCATTGAGCAACCGGGCTTCCACCCAGGCTTCACCCGGGGCCGGGGCGCCACCCTCGGTTTCTTCAGCGTAGGGCTGCGCGGCGCTGCGCAGTCGACCGCGCAAGGGATAGGCGCTGTCCACCGCCTTTATGCTGGATAGCTCGATCGCCTGCTCGGTGGCCACCACGCTGCTGAATTCCACCACCTGAGCGTGATCCAGGCCCAGCTCCCGGCCTATGCGCAGTTGTTCCAGGCGTGCCGGCGTGCTGCCCTGCAAGACGAGGTCAGCTCCGAGGAACTCGGTGGCGCGAAGTTGCATGGCGCCGTTGAGGCGAGCGCCGAAGTAGCCGATGGCGGTACTGGCGACCACGGCGACCAGCAGGGAGAAGAAAAGCACGCGCAACTCGCCGGCATGGAATTCACGCCCGAGTTGCCGTAGCGCCAGTTGCCAAAGGCGGGACGGGCCCCGCGCCGCTGCCATCAGCGAGTCCCCGAGGCGGCCAGGTGCCCGGCCTCGAGGCGGATCCACCGGTGACAACGCTCGGCCAGCCGCTGCTCATGGGTGACCAGGACCAGGGTAGTGCCGCGCTCACGGTTCAGCGTGAACAGCAGCTCGGTGATCTTCTCGCCGGTGTGGGTATCCAGATTGCCAGTAGGCTCATCGGCGAAAAGTACGCTGGGCTCGGCGGCAAAGGCCCGGGCAATGGCCACCCGCTGTTGCTCGCCTCCCGATAGTTGGCGAGGCCAGTGCTTCAACCGCGCGCCCAGGCCGACTCGGGCCAGCAGTTCCGTGGCCTGGGCACGAGCGTCGGCCCGGCCGTGCAGTTCCATGGGCAGCATCACGTTTTCCAGGGCGGTCAGGCTATCGAGCAACTGAAAGGATTGGAACACGAAGCCCACGTGGTCTGCCCTGACCTGGGCGCGCTGGTCTTCGTCGAGCTGCCCCAGAGCATGTCCGGCGAGGATGACTTCGCCGTCGCTGGGCTGGTCCAGGCCGGCGAGCAAGCCAAGCAGGGTGGATTTGCCGGAACCTGACGCGCCGACGATGGCCAGGCTGTCGCCGGCCTGTACATCCAGGGTCAGAGCCTGAAGAATGTGTAGATCGCCTTCCGTGCCGGAAACCACTTTGCTAAGGTTTCGCGCGGTGAGAATGCTTGCGCCCATGGAGAATCCGATGCGAATGTGGAAATGCGCCGCCGCGCTCTGGCTGGCCTGCATGGCTCAGACAGCGGGGGCCGGGACCTTGCTCGTGCTGGGCGATAGTATCAGCGCCGGTTTCGGCCTGGATACCTCTCGAGGCTGGGTCGCCCTGCTGCAACAACGCCTGCGCGCCGAGGGTTATGCCGACACGGTCGTGAACGCGTCCATCACCGGAGACACCAGCGCCAATGCCCGGGCCCGCCTGCAGCCGCTGCTGGCGCAGACCAGGCCGGACCTGGTCATCGTGGAATTGGGTGGCAACGATGGCCTGCGTGGCCAGCCGCCGGCGCAATTGCAACAAAACCTTACATGGATCATTGACCAGGCCAAGGGGCAGGGCGCCAAGGTCCTGTTGTTGGGGGTGCCTCTGCCGCCCAACTATGGTGCGCCTTATATCAATGCGTTCAGCCGCGTCTTCCAGCAGGTTGCCGATGATCGTCAGGTGCCGTTGGTCCCTTCGCTCCTGGACGGGGTGGGAGGTGTACCGGAGCTGATGCAGGCTGACGGCATCCACCCCAAGGCTGAGGCGCAGCCGCGGTTGCTGGAAAATGTGTGGCCGGCCCTGAAACCGCTGCTCTGACGCTTTCCTCCCGGCAGGCTTTGAGCTAAGGTTGCGCCCCCTTCCGGAGCCCCTGATGCCACGTCCTGCCTGGTCCCTGTTCGCCTACCAATTGATCGAGCCCGATGAACAGCTTGACCTGTTCGCTTGCCAGGAAGTGCGTGTGCATGTGGCAGCCCGGCAACTTGAGCTCGGCGGCTCGGTGGACCGTACCCTCTGCGGCGGCCTGCTGCCGGCTCAGCCTCGCTGGCAGACGGTGGGGCGGGAGATCTTCCGCGATACGCGTCTGTGCCCGTTGTGCCGGGCCATACTGTTCGCTCAACGCAAAGGCACTCGGCCGGTGTGGCCGGGTCTACAGAACGAATACGATTGAGCCCGTCGTTCGGGTGACGATGATTCCGGCGGCCCCAGCCCGGGTGTACACTTGCCGGTTTGTGCCTTGGTCCACTGCATTTAAGGATTGACCGGATGTTGCCGCGTTTCCCTGTCCTCAGTCGTTGCCTCGCCCTGGCCGCAGCGCTTGCTGCGGCGCCGGCCGTGGCGCTGGAGTTTCCGCTACCCCCGCCCGGGGAAGACATCGTTGGCCAGGTGCAGACCATCAGCGCCAAGTATGAAGACACCTTCGCCGATCTCGCCCAGGCGTATGATCTTGGCTACAACGAAATGCTGGCGGCCAACCCGGGCGTGGATGCCTGGCTGCCCAAGGCGGGCACGGAAATCGTACTGCCCACGCGCTTCATCCTGCCCCCCGGCCCTCGGGAAGGTATCGTGATCAACCTCGCGGAGTATCGCCTGTACTACTACCCCAAGGGGCAGGACGTCGTGCGTACCTATCCGCTGGGGATCGGGCGGGAAGGCTGGGGCTCTCCGGTGGCCAACACCAAGATCATCGCCAAGACCGCCAACCCTTCCTGGACGCCCCCGGCTTCAGTGAAGGCTGAGCATGCCGCCGACGGTGATCCGCTGCCGAACGTGGTTCCACCGGGGCCGGACAACCCCCTGGGGCCGTTCAAGTTCACCCTGGGCCTGCCTGGCTACCTGATCCATGGCTCGAACAAGAAATTCGGAATCGGCACGCGCACCAGTCATGGCTGCTTCCGCATGTACAACGAGAACGTTCTAGAGTTGTCGACGATGGTCCCGGTCGGCACGCCGGTGCGGATCATCAACGAGCCCTACAAGTTCGGAGTCGGTGGTGGCCAGGTGTACCTCGAGGCGCATACGCCCCTGGATGCCCAGGGCGACCCTTCGATGGTGGACAAGCACACCGCGGTGATCAATGCGCTGCTCAGCCGCAAGGACTTGTCCGCGCAGATGACCGTGGACTGGGATAGGGTGCGGGATGTGATCGGTGCCGAAGACGGTATCCCGGTGGTGATCAATTCGGCCGGGACCGCCATGTCCGCGGCTCCTGAAGCTCCGCTCTGAGCGTGCCGGCTGCGCCGAGGTTTTTGCAGGCCCGACGCCCAATAAAAAAGCCGGCCCCGTCAGGGGCCGGCTTTTTTGCGCCAGTATTCCGAAGGATTACTTGCGGCTAGCCTTGTCGAGCATGCGCAGGGCGCGCTCATTGGCTTCGTCGGCGGTCTGCTGGGCTTTCTGAGCGGCGGCCAGAGCTTCGTCAGCCTTGCGATACGCTTCGTCGGCGCGGGATTGCGCGCGAGCTGCAGCGTCTTCGGTAGCGGTCAGGCGAGCTTCGGATTCTTTGGACGCGCTGCTGCAGCCGGTAGCCAGAACGGCAGCCAGAGCCAGAGCAGAGAATTTCAGAACGTTGTTCATCGTGTTCCCCTTCAAAGGACTTTCTATTTAGTAGCCATCTCTCGAAGTGAGAAAATAGCCGGCGTACATAGTACTCATTACTTGTAGTAAGTAAACTGAGGTTGTGCAAGAACGGGTAAAAAATCTTCCTTCGCGAGGCGCATGGATAGCGACCTCCAGAGCGTTGACAACAGAGTCCAGGGCGCGGCGATGTTGGGCTGGGCGGCGGTCAGTGCATAACTAAGCCCAAGTTGCTCTTAGTTGTGAACTTGCTGTGACTTCGATTGTCTTTGAGCGTCTACCCTGGCGCGCCCGGCGGCGCGTTTCGCTACTTGGCCAGTCGCCAGCGAGACTTGCCGCCCTAAACGAAACTCCGCGCTTCGAGCGCGGATCCAACGCAAGAGCATGCTGACGGAAGAGTTCCAACGGCGGTCAAACAGCGGTATGGTAGGGGTCTAATTCCAAGACCCGCGAGGATTCGATATGAGCGAGGCGTTGTCCATCCATCACGACCAGGCTGGTCACCAGTTCGAAACCAGCGTGGACGGTCATCGTGCCTACCTGACATACATGGACCTGGGCAAGCAGACGCTGGATATCTACCGCACCTTCGTGCCCAATGCGCTCCGCGGTCGGGGAATTGCCGCCGCGTTGACTGAAAAGGCGCTGGAGTATGCTGACAGCATGGGCTACACGGTGATTCCGTCGTGTTCCTATGTAGAGCGCTACATGGAGCGCCACCAGCGTCGCATCCCCAAGGTCTGATACAACGAACGATGAAAAACGCCGGGCTACCCCGGCGTTTTTTCAATGCTGTACGGACTCAGGGCCGAACCCGGTTCGCCAGCAGTGGCTTGAGCTTGTCACGCATGGCGCGGATGCTGGCCTCGGTGGTTTCCCAACCGATGCAGCCATCGGTGACCGAAACGCCATACTGAAGCTCGGAAAGATCCTTGGGAATGGCCTGAGCGCCGCCATTGATATGGCTTTCCACCATCAGCCCGATGATCGACCGGTTGCCCTCTACGATCTGGTTCGCCACGTTCTCCATGACCAGAGGCTGCAAGGCCGGGTCCTTGTTGGAGTTGGCATGGCTGCAATCGATCATGATGTTCGGACGGATGCCGGCCTTTTCCAGGGCCTGCTCGCACAGAGCCACGCTGACCGAGTCATAGTTGGGTTTGCCATTGCCGCCACGCAGTACTACATGACCGTAGGCATTGCCCTTGGTGGTCACGATGGAAACGCCGCCCTCGGGATTGATACCCAGGAAACGATGAGGCTTGGACACCGACTGCAAGGCATTGATGGCAACGGTGAGGCCGCCGTCGGTCCCGTTCTTGAAGCCTACGGCCGACGATAGGCCGGACGCCATTTCGCGGTGGGTCTGGGACTCGGTAGTGCGCGCCCCGATGGCCGACCAGCTGATGAGGTCCTGCAGGTACTGTGGGGAAATAGGGTCCAGAGCCTCGGTGGCCGTGGGCAGGCCCATCTCGGCCAGGTCCAGAAGCAGCTGACGACCGATGTGCAGCCCGTCGGCGATCTTGAAGGAGTCATCCAGGTAAGGGTCGTTGATCAGGCCCTTCCAGCCTACAGTGGTGCGGGGCTTTTCGAAGTACACCCGCATCACCAGATAAAGGGTGTCGGACACTTCCTCGGCGAGCGCCTTGAGACGGCGGGCGTAGTCGTGGGCCGCGTCGATGTCATGGATGGAGCAGGGGCCGATGACCACGAACACACGGTGGTCCTTGCCGTCGAGAATGTTGCGGATCACTTCCCGGCCCTTGGCGACGGTTTCACCGGCCGCTTCGCTCAGAGGGATATCGCGCTTGAGCTGGTCTGGGGTGATGAGGGTCTCGTTCGACGCGACGTTAAGGTCGTTGATCGGTAAATCGGCCATGGGGTACTCGTTCATCAGGCGGTTCGGCGCGACCGGGCGATGGTCAGCGCGGGGGTGCGGAACCTTAGCGCGTTCTGCGGTGGTTCGACAATGGTCCTGGCGGCTGCTGGTGCCTGGGCAGCGTCCGCGCTTTGCCGCGCCGCTGCTAGACTTTCCCTGTCGTCGTCGACTTGGGCGGCGCGGGAGTGCTAATGATCCGTTCGATGCTGTACGCCACCGACCTGGGCGCCTATGCGCCATTCGTCCTGCAGCATGCCTTGGTATTGGCGCGCAGGTTCAGCGCCGAGCTTCATGTCATCCATGCCGTGGAGCCGATGGGCAGTTTCGCTGAGTCTGTCCTGCAAAGCTACCTCGATGCTCCGGCGTTGGAAGAGCTTCACCTAAGCGGTGTCAGCACCATGATGGCCAGCATCGAGAAACGGGTGCTGGACACTTTCAGCGAAGAGTTGGCCGATGGTGAGGCAGACCTGGCCCTGATTCGCGCCGTAAGGGTTCGCCAAGGTGACCCGGCCGAGGTCATCCTGGATCAGGCGCGGCGGCTACGGGTGGACCTGGTGGTGTTGGGCAGTCACAGTCGAGTCGGCGAAGCCGAGGTGCCGCTAGGCCGCACCGCCGCGCGAGTATTGCAGCTGGCGCAGGCGCCTGTGTATCTGGTGCCGCTGACCCAGGCCCCAGGGCGGCGTAAATCCTGACCTATCTTGCAAAAAGTTCTAGATTCTGGCGAAAACCATCAATATAGTTATATCTGTTGCCGCTAGCCTGCCAGGCAAGAGCCGGCGCGGCGTTTTGACCTTGGGGGGTCGCGATGAAGCTTCAACAACTGCGCTATATCTGGGAAGTCGCTCACCATGACTTGAACGTTTCCGCCACTGCGCAGAGCCTTTACACCTCCCAACCCGGCATCAGCAAGCAGATCCGCCTGCTCGAGGACGAACTGGGCGTGGAAGTCTTCGCTCGCAGTGGCAAGCACCTGACCCGGGTCACTCCGGCGGGTGAGCGCATCATCACTACGGCCGGGGAAATCCTGCGCAAGGTCGAAAGCATCAAGCAGATCGCCCAGGAGTTCTCCAACGAGAAGAAGGGCACCCTGTCCATCGCCACCACGCACACCCAGGCTCGCTACGCCTTGCCTCCGGTGATCAGCGCGTTCATCAAGCAGTACCCGGAAGTAGCGCTGCACATGCATCAGGGTTCGCCCATGCAGATCGCCGAAATGGCCGCCGATGGCACCGTCGACTTCGCCATCGCCACCGAGGCCCTGGAGTTGTTCGGTGATCTGATCATGATGCCGTGCTACCGCTGGAATCGTTGCGTGGTGGTGCCCCAGGGGCACCCCCTGACCAAGCTGCCGAAGCTGACCCTGGAAGTGCTGGCCGAGCACCCTATTGTCACCTACGTGTTCGGTTTCACCGGCCGCTCGAAGCTGGACGAAGCCTTCAGCCACCGCGGCCTGACGCCCAAGGTGGTATTCACCGCCGCCGACGCCGACGTGATCAAGACCTATGTGCGCCTGGGCCTGGGCGTGGGCATCGTCGCCCACATGGCAGTAGACCCCAAGCTGGACAGCGATCTGGTGGTGCTCGACGCCGACCACCTGTTCGAGGCGAGCGTGACCAAGATCGGCTTCCGTCGCGGCACCTTCCTGCGGGGGTTCATGTGCGACTTCATCGAGCGTTTCGCTCCGCACCTGACCCGGGACGTCATGACCCAGGCCATGGCTTGTCATAACCGGCAGGAGCTCGAAGAACTGTTCGACGGTGTCGAGCTGCCGGTGCACTGATAAGGTGGGAAGAGATGGCCTCAGGCCTTGGCGATCAGGTTGCCGGCGTGCAAGCCACACTCCTTCTGGGTCGCTTCCTCCCACCACCAGCGGCCTTCGCGTTCATGCTGATTCGGCAGCACCGGGCGCGTGCAGGGTTCGCAGCCAATGCTGATGAAGCCGCGTTCGTGGAGGCTGTTGTAGGGCAGCTCCAGCATGCGGATATATCCCCAGACTTCTTCGCTGGTCATCTGTGCCAGCGGGTTGAACTTGTACAGGGTGTGCTCGGGCGTGGAGAAAGCACTGTCGATCTCCATGGTCGCTACCTGGCTGCGGGTGCCGGGGCTCTGGTCGCGGCGTTGGCCTGTGGCCCACGCCTTGACCGTGGACAGCTTGCGCCGTAGCGGGGCGATCTTGCGGATGCCGCAGCATTCGCCATGACCGTCCCGGTAGAAGCTGAACAGGCCCTTTTCCTTGACCATGGCTTCCAACGGTTCACGTTCAGGCGTCAGAATGTCGATGGCGATGCTGTAGTGGTCCCGTACCTGCTCGATGAACCGGTAGGTTTCAGGGTGAAGCCGGCCGGTATCGAGGGTAAAGACCTTGACCTGTTTATTCAGCTTCCAGGCCATGTCCAGCAGTACAACATCCTCGGCGCCACTGAAGGACACCCAGAGGTCGTCGCCGAAGTGTTCAAAGGCGAACTTGAGAATCTCCTGGGGAGACTTGCTCGCATAGGTAGCCGCCGCTTCGGCGACATCAAAGAGGTGGTTCATCAGGCTAGTCCAATATGGCAGGCGCTTGTCACGCTCGAATGTCCACAGGTTACCAAATTGTGCCAAGTGATGCTGGCCCCAGGGCTCAAAGGACTTCCAGGGCGCGCATCAGCGTATTCACCTTGATCAGTGACTCCTGGTATTCGGAATCGGCCTCCGAATCCAGCACGACCGCGCCACCGCCCCAGCAGGCGATGCGGCCCTCTTGGACAAGCAGGGTGCGAATGGCGATGGAGCTGTCCATCCGTCCGCGGACATCCAGGTAGAGCAGGGAGCCACAGTAGATGTCTCGGCGGCTGCGTTCCAGTTCGTCGATGATTTGCATGGCGCGGATCTTGGGCGCGCCTGTCACCGAGCCCCCCGGAAAGCTGCTGGCCAGCAGGTCCAGGGGGTCCTTGCCTGGCGCCAGCTGCCCGACCACGCGGCTGACCAGATGGTGGACGTTCGGGTAGGACTCCAGGGCGAACAGCGCTGGCACCCGAACGCTGCCGATGGCGCAAGCGCGGCCCAGGTCGTTGCGCAGCAGATCGACAATCATCAGGTTTTCGGCCCTGTCCTTGTCGCTGCTCAGGAGCTCGGCGGCCTGGGCGGCGTCTTCGCTGGGGTCTTCCCGCCGCGGCCGGGTGCCCTTGATGGGCCGGGTTTCCACCGCGCCATCGGCGGCATGAAGGAAGCGTTCAGGCGAATGGCTGAGAATGTGGGTGTGCTCGTCCACCCGCAGGAACCCCGAGAAGGGCGTGGGACAGGCGGCGCGCAGGGCAAGGTAGGCCGCCCAGGGTTCGCCTTCGCAACGCCCGGCGAACCGGCGCGTCAGGTTGATCTGGTAGGTATCGCCGGCGCGGATATAAGCCTGGACCTGGTCGAACGCGGCCTGGTAGACAGGAGCCTCGACCTCATTGGTGAAAGGCTGGGTGATCCGGAAGCCTGGCGTTGACAGGGTCGACGGCGGCGCAAGGCGCGCGATCAACTGCTGCTCACGGGCGACGGGCACGCTGGGATGAAACATCAGCCAGCACCGCTCGGCCTGATGGTCGCTGATCAATGCCCAATCGTAGAGGCCCAGCTGTGCGTCAGGGAGCCTGAAGTCACTGTCTGGTCCTTCCGGCAGCCGCTCCAGGCGTCGACCGAAATCATAGGCCAGGTAGCCAATGAGGCCTCCGGCGAAGGGCAATTCGCTACCCTCGGGCAACTGGGCGGTGCCCAGCCTGGCCAGCGCGCCCCGCAAGCGCGCCATGAACGCGCGCCCCGGCTCGCCGACTCGCGGTGCGAGGCTTTCCCGCGGCCAGGCGCTCAGCAGGTCAAAGCGCCCGCGGGTAGCCACTGGCCGTGCGCTGTCGAGCAAGACCGCGCCGGGTGCGTCCTTTATCTGCGCAAAATAGGCGCTGGGGTCGGCCAGGTAGGGAAGGGGGTGCAGGCGGCAGAGGGTCATGGGGCAGGGGTCGTGGTCACTGGGGGGCGAATTGTAGTGGCAAGCAGCGAAGCCCTCCAGGCTTCAGCGCCCCACGTGGCCGAACGCCGCCTGGGCGAAGCTCGCGCGTTCGGCCGGGGTTTCGCTGCGGCCTTCCTCGGCCAGCCGCCGCAGGTGCGCCTCGATGACCTCGGTACGGTGGGCCAGGCCACAGTTGTTGGCGATCTGGATGTTCAAGCCTGGACGGGCGTTGAGCTCGAGGATCAGCGGACCCTTGTCCTGGTCAAGCACCATGTCGACGCCGATGTACCCTAATCCGCACAGTTCATGGCAGCCCGCCGCCAGTTTCATGAAGCCTTCCCAATATGGCAACTGTACGTCCTGGACGTCATTGGTCGTATCAGGATGCTTCTGGATGATGTTGTTCAGCCAGGTACCCTGCAGGGTGATGCCGGTCGCCAGGTCCACGCCCACGCCGATGGCGCCCTGGTGCAGGTTCGCCTTGCCGCTGGACTGGCGCGTCGGCAGGCGCACCATCGCCATCACTGGATAGCCCATCAGTACGATGATGCGGATGTCCGGCACGCCTTCATAGCTGATGCTCTTGAAGATCGGGTCGGGCGTGACGCGGTATTCGATCAGCGCCCGATCACGGTGGCCCCCCAGGGAATACAGACCGGTCAGGATGCTGGAAATCTGGTATTCAATCTCCGCCCGGCTGACGATCTTGCCGGACACCGTGCGAAAACGGTGTTCGAAGCGGTCGCTGATCACCAGGATGCCGTCGCCGCCGGCCCCCTGGGCCGGCTTGATGACGAAGTCGGCGCGGTCGCCGATGATGCGGTCCAGCTGCTCGATTTCCTTTTCGGTGGAGATGACGCCGTACAGTTCCGGCACCTGGATGCCCGCGGCGATGGCGCGCTCCTTGGTGATGATCTTGTCATCCACTACCGGATAGAGTCGCCGATCGTTGTACTTGAGCACGTAGTCGGCGTTGCGGCGGTTGATGCCCATGATTCCCTGGGCCCGCAGGGCTTTCCAGGTCTTGATCAAGCCGAGCATCAGGCGCCTTTCTCCTGTTCCTTGACGAATGCCTTGAAGCGCAGGAGTTCGGTAAGGCGATAGCCGCGGTAGCGGCCCATGGCGAGCATGAAGGCCACCAGTATGAAAAGCACGGCGGGGAAGGTGAAAACGAAGTACACCAGTTCCGGAACCGTCATCAGAATGTGTGCCAGGGAAGCGGCGAACAGAGTGCCCGCCGCGACCTTCATGGCGTGGCCGCCGCCACGCTCTTCCCAGCTGATGGACAGCCGTTCGATGGTCATGGTCAGGATCACCATGGGGAACAGGGCTACCGAAAGCCCGCGCTCCAGGCCCAGCTTGTGACTGAGCAGGCTGATGGCGGCGATCAACACCACCACGAAGGTGAGCACGACCGATAGCCGTGGCAGCATCTGCAGCTTGAGGTGCTCCAGGTAGGAGCGCAGCGACAGCCCCAGCGCGGTGATCAGGGTAAAGAGGACGATGCCGTAGCCCAGCTGGGTTTCGCGGAACGCCAGGGCGATCAATACGGGCGTGAAGGTGCCGAGGGTCTGCAGGCCGATCAGGTTGCGCAGGATCAGGATCACCAGCACCCCGATGGGAATCATCACCATGACCATGAAGGTCTGCTGGGTTTGCAGGGGCAGGCCGTACAGCGAATAGGCGAGGAAGTCCGCATCGGTGTTCTCGTCCGTCAGCTTGGCCAGGCGGATGGCGTTCATCTCGCTGTTGTTGAGGGTGAAGGTGACGTTGATCTTCTTGCCGCCTTCGAGGGTGATCAGCGGCTCGTCACCGGTCCACCACAGCAGGCGGTCGGTCGGCAGGCCCTGCTCGCCGGTGTCGGGATTGAAGTAGAGCCACTTGGTGCCGTTGAAACTGCGCAACCAAAGCTCGGGCATCTGTGGCTGATCGGCCTCCAGGCGAAGGGTGTGGGCCAGTTCCATGGGCACGTGGGCGATGGAAAGCAGCATGTCCACTACCCGAGCCTTGTGCTGCGAGGAAGTGTCGCCCCCCAGGAGCAGCTTGACGTTGTCGTCGCCAAGGTTGTTGACCCGCTTGATGGTTTCGCTGATGAAGGTTTCCACGTCGGCCGAATGGCGCCGGATGGGCGCGAGCAAGGCTTCGGCGGCGATCTTCTCCGGCCCTTCGAGCACCAGGCTGTCGCGGAATGTCGGGCCCTTGGGCTTGGGCTTGTCGTTGCTGTAGCGCTTGGTCAATACCAGGCGGTAGTACAACGTCTGGTTACCCGAGGCACGACGTGACGACCAGGTGACCTTGCGGTTGCCATCGATGCGGTTGACGCTCACGCCATAGTTGTTGGAGATGAAGCTTTCGTTGAGGCTGACATAATCGCTGGTCAGCGGCGGCACGAACATCTGCACCTTTACCGGAGTCTTCGGCGTGGGCACGAACTCGATCTTGGCGTCGATGTTCCAGAGGTCGTCGGTTTCATCTTCGGTCACCGGAATGCCGAGCACGAAGATCTGGTAGCCCGTGATACCGCCCCCCAGCAGCACGAGGGTCAGGATCAGCAACTTCAGGTGAAGGGTGAGGGAACGCATTCAGGCTACTCGGCGTTGGAAGCTTGGGGGCCGCAGGCAGGTTTGCCGGCGGTGTATTTCAGGGCAGGGTCCACCAGCGCATCGAACCGCTTCAAGGCCTCGGAGCCTACCAGCAGGGGATACTGGAAGGCACTGCGGTCGGTGAGGTTCACCTCGATGCGCCGACGCGCCTTTCCCAGGCACACGTTCAAGGCTATCACCGGGCGGGCCGTATAGCGCTCACCTGCTTCGGGATCATAGTCGCCGGCGCGGCGCTTGATCCGGCTGATCCGCTCCAGGGGCCGCTCGATGGGATGCTGGTGCGCTTCGTCGATAGCCAGATAGAAGCGCACCCAGGACTCTCCGTCGCGCTTGAAGCGCTTGATGTCCCGCGCGCTGAGCGAGGCAGTGATGGCGCCGGTGTCCAGCTTGGCCGCTACTTCGAGATCGAGTTCATCGAGCCGGGCGTATTCGTTCAGCCCGTAGACCGTCTTTTCGGCGGCCAGCCCCAGGCCGGGGACCAGCAGCAGGCCGAGCAGGGAGGGAAGGCTAGGTGTTCGCATGGGACCTGGCTATGGCGGAGAGGCGGAAGCGACATGGCCACGGGAGCCGGAAAAGCCAGGCATTCTACCATGGTGGTCTGTTGGCGCCAGCGCAAGCAGGTTGCCACTATCCGCGCAATGCTCATCAGTTTTTCCCGTACTGTCGACAATTGATTTGACGAGCTGGACATATGCGGGGTAGAACGTCGACATAAACCCTGGAGTGTCGACAATATGCAGGACACCTCCTCGTTGCTCGAGGCTGATTCTGAAACCATTGCCGAGTCGGTCTTTCGCCGTATACAAGGGGCAATCGTGCGTGGCGAGATTGCCCCCGGCAGCAAGATCTCCGAGCCTGAGCTGGCGCGGACCTACGGGGTGAGTCGGGGCCCGCTGCGCGAAGCGATTCATCGGCTGGAAGGGCAGCGCCTGCTGGTGCGGGTGCCTCATGTGGGCGCGCGGGTAGTATCCCTGAGTCAGGCGGAGCTGATCGAGCTGTACGACATCCGCGAATCCCTCGAAGGCATGGCCTGCCGCCTCGCCGCGACGCGCATGAGCGTTGCCGAGGTGGATGAACTGAGGCGCGTACTGGACACCCATGAGCGCGACCCGGGGTTCCAGGCCGGGGTGGGCTATTACCAGCAGGAAGGCGACTTCGACTTTCATTATCGGATCATCCAGGGCAGCGGTAACCGAACCCTGGCCCAACTGCTGTGCGGCGAGTTGTACCAGCTGGTGCGCATGTACCGTATCCGCTTCTCCACCACGCCCAACCGGCCGCGACATGCCTTCGCTGAACATCATCGGATTCTCGACGCCATCGCCGAGCGGGATGGCGAACTGGCCGAGCTGCTCATGCGCCGGCACATCGCCGCTTCCCGCCGCAATGTCGAGCGTCAATTGGCCCAAGCGGACTGCGAACAATTCCAACGAGGTGACTCATGACCGTGCATACCACTCCCGGCCAGCGCTTTCGCGATGCCGTCGCCAACGAGCGACCCTTGCAGGTGGTTGGGGCCATCAACGCCAATCACGCGCTCCTGGCGCAGCGCGCCGGGTTCAAGGCCATCTACCTGTCCGGAGGCGGCGTGGCGGCGGGCTCCCTGGGCCTGCCTGACCTTGGTATCAGCAACCTGGACGACGTCCTGACCGATGTACGTCGCATCACGGACGTATGCGACCTGCCCTTGCTGGTGGACGTGGATACCGGCTTCGGTGCCTCGGCTTTCAACGTCGCCCGCACCGTTCGCTCGATGATCAAGTTTGGCGCGGCCGCCATTCACATCGAGGACCAGGTCGGCGCCAAGCGTTGTGGACATAGGCCGAACAAGGAAATCGTCTCCCTGGCTGAGATGGTCGACCGCATCAAGGCTGCGGTGGATGCCCGTACCGACTCCAGCTTCGTGATCATGGCGCGCACCGATGCCCTGGCGGTGGAAGGGCTGGAGGCAGCCCTGGACCGGGCCCAGGCCTGTGTAGAGGCTGGCGCGGACATGGTATTCCCTGAAGCCATTACCGAATTGGGCATGTACAAGGCCTTCGCCGACCGGGTTCGAGCGCCCATCCTGGCCAATATCACCGAGTTCGGCGCCACGCCGCTGTTCACTACTGATGAACTCGGCAGCGTGGACGTTTCCCTGGTGCTATATCCGCTGTCGGCCTTCCGCGCCATGAACAGGGCCGCGGAAAACGTCTACACCGCCATACGCCGGGACGGTACCCAGAAGCACGTGGTCGATAGCATGCAGACGCGCATGCAGCTGTATGACGCCATCGGCTACCACGAGTATGAGCAGCGGCTCGATGCGCTTTTCGCACGCCAGCGCTGAGTCTGCTGGCCTATCTCAGAATAATTCCAAGAAGGAGAGAACCTCATGGCAGAAGCAAAAACACTCAGCGGCGCGGGGCTGCGGGGCCAGGTCGCTGGGCAGACGGCCCTGTCCACCGTGGGCCAGGCCGGCGCCGGGCTGACCTATCGCGGCTATGACGTGCGCGAGCTGGCAGCCCAAGCCGGGTTCGAGGAAGTCGCCTACCTGTTGCTCGAAGGCGAGCTACCCAACCGGGAACAGTTGGCAGTCTACCAGCAGCGGCTGGCGGCCATGCGTGACCTGCCCCAGCCGCTGAAGGAAGTGCTCGAGCGCCTGCCAGCCAGCACTCACCCCATGGATGTGATGCGCACCGGCGCCTCCGTGCTGGGCACCCTGGAGCCGGAACAGGACTTCAGCCAGCAACGCCAGGTGACCGAACGTCTGTTGGCTACCTTCCCGGCGGTCATGTGCTATTGGTACCACTTCGCCCATGGCGGCAAGCGCATCGCCTGCACCACTGACGAGCCCACCCTGGGCGGTCACTTCCTGCACCTGCTGCACGGCAAGGCGCCCAGTGAGTTGCATCGCAAGGTGATGGATGTCTCGCTGATCCTCTACGCCGAGCATGAGTTCAATGCCTCGACCTTCACCGCTCGGGTATGCGCCTCTACGCTTTCGGATCTGTATTCCTGCGTCACGGCGGCTATCGGTGCCTTGCGCGGCCCCTTGCACGGCGGTGCCAACGAGGCGGCCATGGCGATGATCGAACGCTTCGACTCCCCGGAAGCCGCCACGGCCGGGACTCTGGAGATGCTGGCACGCAAGGACAAGATCATGGGCTTCGGCCATGCCATCTACAAAGAGTCCGATCCGCGCAACGAGGTGATCAAGCAGTGGTCGCGCAAGCTGGCCGATGAGGTGGGCGACCAAGTGCTTTACCCGGTGTCCGAAGCCATCGACAAGGTGATGTGGGAACAGAAGAAGCTCTTCCCCAACGCCGATTTCTATCACGCTTCGGCCTATCACTTCATGGGCATTCCCACGCCGCTGTTTACGCCCATCTTCGTCTGTTCGCGGGTGAGCGGCTGGGCGGCCCATGTGTTCGAACAGCGCGCCAACAACCGCATCATCCGCCCCAGCGCCGAGTACATCGGCGTGGAGCAGCGCGCCTACATCCCCCTGGAACAGCGCTGACCGCAAGGAAGGGCCTGGCCCTTCCTTGGCCCCTGACCGTGATCGAGCCCTAGCCGCCATGAATACGAACCACCGCAAGCCCCTTCCCGGCACCGACCTGGACTACTACGACGCTCGCGCGGCCGTGGAGGTCATTCAGCCCGGCGCCTATGCGCGCCTGCCGTACACCTCACGGGTATTGGCGGAGAACCTGGTCCGCCGCTGCGACCCGGCCATGTTGCGCGAGTCCCTGGAACAGTTGATCGAGCGCAAGCGGGAGCTGGACTTTCCCTGGTTTCCCGCCCGAGTGGTCTGCCATGACATCCTTGGGCAAACGGCGCTGGTGGACCTGGCCGGCCTGCGCGACGCCATCGCCGAGCGCGGCGGCGACCCGGCCAAGGTCAACCCGGTGGTGCCCACCCAGTTGATCGTCGACCACTCCCTGGCGGTGGAGTGCGGTGGCTACGACCCCGATGCCTTTGCGAAGAACCGCGCCATCGAAGACCGTCGCAACGAGGACCGCTTCCATTTCATCGACTGGACCAAGCGGGCCTTCAAGAACGTGGACGTGATCCCGCCGGGCAACGGCATCCTGCATCAGATCAACCTGGAACGGATGTCGCCAGTGATCCAGGCAAGCGATGGAGTCGCGTTCCCGGATACCCTCGTAGGCACGGATTCGCACACGCCAATGGTGGATGCGCTTGGCGTGATCGCCATTGGTGTAGGTGGCCTGGAAGCGGAGAGCGTGATGCTGGGGCGAGCGTCCTGGATGCGCCTGCCGGAAATCGTCGGCGTCCAGCTAAGCGGCCGGCCAGGCCCCGGGATCACCGCTACCGACGTAGTGCTTACGCTGACTGAGTTTCTCCGCCAGCAAAAGGTGGTCGGTGCCTATCTGGAGTTCCATGGCGCCGGCGCGCGCAACCTGACCCTGGGCGACCGTGCCACCATCGCCAACATGGCGCCTGAATACGGTGCCACCGCCGCCATGTTCGCCATCGACGAGCAGACCATCAGCTACCTGCGCCTGACCGGCCGGGAAGATGAGCAGGTTCGCCTGGTGGAAACCTATGCTCGTACCGCGGGACTCTGGGCCGATGACCTGGCCGGCGTCGAATACGAGCGCGTGCTGCACTTCGACCTGGGTTCGGTGGTGCGCACCCTGGCCGGGCCCTCCAACCCCCACCGCCGCCTGCCGGTAAGCGAACTGGCCAGCCAAGGCGTGGCTGGCGTTGTGGAAAATGTGCCAGGCCAGTTGCCCGATGGCGCCGTGATCATTGCCGCCATCACCAGTTGCACCAATACCAACAACCCTCGCAACATGATCGCCGCTGGCCTGCTGGCCCGTAACGCCAACCGCCTGGGGCTGCGGCGCAAGCCCTGGGTCAAGACCTCCCTGGCGCCGGGGTCCAGGACGGTGGCGCTTTATCTGGAGGAAGGCGGGCTGTTGCCGGAGCTGGAGCAGTTGGGCTTCGGAGTAGTGGCCTTCGCCTGCACCACCTGCAACGGCATGTCCGGTGCCCTGGATCCGGTGATTCAGCAGGAAATCATCGAGCGAGACCTGTATGCCACCGCCGTGCTGTCGGGCAACCGTAACTTCGATGGGCGCATTCACCCCTATGCTCGCCAAGCCTTCCTGGCATCGCCGCCTCTGGTGGTGGCCTATGCCATCGCCGGGACCATTCGCTTCGATATCGAGAAGGACATATTGGGTCACTCGGCCGATGGAACCGCCATCCGGCTCAAGGACATCTGGCCCGGCGACGAGGAGATCGACGCCATGGTGCAGGCATCGGTCAAGCCGGAGCAGTTCCGCCGCGTCTATATCCCCATGTTCGCCGCTCAGCCGGGCAGCGCCGAAAGTGTCAGTCCGCTCTACCCGTGGCGGCCAGCCAGTACCTATATTCGTCGGCCACCCTATTGGGAAGGTGCTCTGGCCGGCGAGCGCGGCCTTGCCGGCATGCGGCCGCTGGCGATCCTGGGCGATAACATCACCACGGACCACCTGTCGCCTTCCAATGCCATCCTGGCGGACTCGGCGGCCGGCGAATACCTGGCGCGCATGGGGTTGCCCGAAGAAGACTTCAACTCCTACGCGACCCACCGGGGCGATCATCTCACGGCCCAGCGGGCCACCTTCGCCAATCCCAAGCTGTTCAACGAGATGGTGCTGGACGATAAAGACCAGGTACGCCAAGGCTCGCTGGCGCGGGTAGAGCCTGAAGGGCGGGTGATGCGCATGTGGGAAGCCATTGAAACCTATATGCAGCGCAAGCAGCCGTTGATCATCATCGCCGGTGCCGACTATGGCCAGGGCTCGTCCCGGGACTGGGCGGCCAAGGGCGTGCGCCTTGCAGGCGTCGAAGCCATAGTCGCCGAAGGGTTCGAGCGCATCCACCGTACCAACCTCATCGGCATGGGCGTATTACCGCTGGAGTTCCTCCGGGGTACGGACCGCAAAACCCTGGCGCTGGATGGCACCGAAACCTACGACGTGACCGGCGAGCGTACCCCGCGGTCCATGCTGACCCTGGTCATCCACCGCCGTGATGGCGAGCGGCTGGAAGTGCCCGTGACCTGTCGCCTGGACACCGCCGAGGAAGTATCCATCTATGAAGCCGGTGGCGTACTGCAGCGCTTCGCCGACGATTTTCTCGATTCCAAGATCGCAGCCGCCTGAGGACACAGTCATGGCTCATCCAAGGCAACTCCGTATTCCTGCTACCTACATGCGTGGCGGCACCAGCAAAGGGGTGTTCTTTCGCCTGGAGGACCTGCCGCTGGCGGCCCAGGTGCCTGGCCCAGCCCGAGACGCCTTGCTGTTGCGGGTGATCGGCAGCCCCGACTCCTATGGAAAGCACACCGATGGCATGGGCGGCGCTACGTCCAGCACCAGCAAGGTCGTGATCCTGGCGCCCAGCAGTCGCCCTGACCACGACGTGGACTACCTGTTTGGCCAGGTGTCCATCGACGCTCCCTTCGTGGATTGGAGCGGCAACTGCGGCAATCTCTCCGCGGCCGTCGGTGCCTTCGCCATCAGCAGCGGCCTGGTTTCGACCACGCGGGTACCTCGAGACGGTATCGCCGTGGTGCGGGTATGGCAGGCCAACATCGCCAAGACGATCATCAGCCACGTGCCCATGACCGCCGGCGCGGTACAGGAAACCGGTGACTTCGAACTCGACGGCGTGACCTTTCCCGCCGCTGAGGTGCGCCTGGAGTTCCTCGACCCGGCAGACGAAGGGGAGGGGGAAGGCGGTGCCATGTTCCCTACCGGCCAACTGATCGATGAACTGGAGGTGCCTGGCGAAGGCAGCTTCAAGGCCACGCTGATCAACGCCGGTATTCCGACGATTTTCCTCGATGCCGCTGAACTGGGATATAGCGGTACAGAGTTGCAGGAGGCGATCAACGGCGACCCGGCCGCCCTGGCGCGCTTCGAGCGCATCCGCACCGCCGGCGCGCTGCGCATGGGCCTGATCCGCGAGGCGGCCGAGGCGGCGACCCGGCAACATACCCCCAAGGTTGCGTTCGTGGCGCCGCCGGCCGCCTATACCGCATCGAGCGGCAAGGCGATCGCCGCGACGGAAGTGGACCTGCTCGTACGCGCCCTGTCCATGGGCAAGCTGCACCACGCCATGATGGGTACCGCCGCGGTGGCCATCGCCACGGCTGCCGCGGTGCCGGGCACTCTGGTCAACCTGGCGGCCGGTGGCGGCGAGCGACAGTCGGTTCGCTTCGGTCATCCCTCGGGTGTCTTGCGGGTTGGGGCCGAGGCGCGCCAAGTGAACGGTGAATGGACAGTGACCCGCGCGATCATGAGCCGCAGCGCGCGGGTGTTGATGGAAGGATGGGTGAGGGTGCCGCCCGTTGCCGGCCTGTCCGCGCGGTAACCCCGCTGCGAGCACCAGGCGGCGCTACTTGAAGCGCCGCTCCACGCCCATTTCCACCAGAATCTTGGCCGAGATCTCCTCCACCGAGAAATGGGTGGAATTGATATGCGGGATGTTTTCCCGGCGGAACAGGTTTTCCACTTCCCGTACCTCGAACTCGCACTGGGCAAAGCTTGCGTAGCGGCTGTTGGGCTTGCGCTCGTGGCGGATGGCGGTGAGCCGGTCCGGGTCGATGGTCAGGCCGAACAGCTTGTGACTATGGGCACGCAAGGCGGCGGGCAGTTGCAGACGCTCCATGTCGTCTTCGGTGAGGGGGTAGTTGGCCGCGCGGATACCGAATTGCATTGCCATGTACAGGCACGTCGGCGTCTTGCCTGAGCGCGACACGCCTACCAGGATCAGATCGGCCTTGTCGTAGTAATGGGTGCGTGCGCCATCGTCGTTGTCCAGGGCGAAATTCACCGCTTCGATCCGGTCCATGTAATTGGAATTGCGCGCGATGGAATGGGATTTGCCGACCGAATAGGACGAATGTGAGCCCAACTCCAGCTCCAAAGGGGCCAGGAACGTGGAAAAGATGTCGATCATGAAGCCATTCGAGGTTGCCAGGATCTCCCGGATGTCCTGGTTGACGATGGTGTCGAAGATGATCGGGCGTACCCCGTCGCGCTCGGCCGCGGCGTTGATCTGCTGCACCATGGCACGCGCTTTTTCCATGCTGTCGATATAGGGGCGCGTGAACTTGTTGAACGTTATGGTTTCGAATTGCGCGAGCAGACTCTGGCCGAGGGTTTCGGCCGTGATGCCGGTGCCGTCGGAGATGAAGAAAGCCGATCGTTTCATGTGCGCCCCGGGCCTTAGGCTTAAGGAAGGATCCTGAGATATGATAGGCCCGCTTCGCTGGCCGCCGAGTCTCGCATTCTCCTGCATTTCGAAGACCTGAGCCACCCGTGCCCCCGGGGTCGCCGCCGCGCCCCGCCCTGAGCGTTCCAACCCTTTTGTGGAGAGATCACCTTGGTAGAGTACGTAGTTTCCCTCGATAAGCTCGGCGTCCACGATGTAGAGCACGTGGGGGGCAAAAACGCATCCCTGGGCGAGATGATCAGCAACCTCGCCGGCGCCGGTGTTTCGGTTCCGGGCGGCTTCGCCACCACGGCCCAGGCCTATCGGGACTTCCTCGAGCAGAGCGGCCTCAACGCGCAGATCCACGCCGCGCTGGATGCCCTGGACGTCGACGACGTGAACGCGCTGGCGCGTACCGGCGCCCAGATCCGCCAATGGGTGATGGAAGCCGAATTCCCCGAAGCCCTGAATGCCCAGATCCGCGAACATTTCGCCCAACTCTCCGAAGGCAACCCGGACATCGCCGTGGCCGTGCGTTCCTCGGCCACCGCCGAAGACCTGCCCGATGCCTCCTTTGCCGGCCAGCAGGAGACCTTCCTGAACATTCGTGGCGTGGACAACGTGATCCGCGCCGCCAAGGAAGTGTTCGCCTCCCTGTTCAATGACCGCGCCATCGCCTATCGCGTTCACCAGGGTTTCGACCACAAGCTGGTGGCGCTGTCGGCGGGCGTGCAGCGCATGGTGCGCTCGGAAACGGGCACCGCCGGCGTAATGTTCACCCTGGATACCGAATCGGGCTTCCGCGACGTGGTCTTCATCACCGGCGCCTACGGCCTGGGCGAAACCGTGGTCCAGGGCGCGGTCAACCCGGACGAATTCTACGTCCACAAGGGCACTCTCGAAGCGGGGCGCCCGGCCATCCTGCGTCGTAACCTGGGGAGCAAGGCCATCAAGATGGTCTATGGCGACGAAGCCAAGGCCGGCCGCTCGGTGAAGACGGTCGAGGTGGACAAGGCCGAGCGGGCCCGCTTCTGCCTTACCGATGCCGAGGTCAGCGAGCTGGCCAAGCAGGCGATGATCATCGAGAAGCACTATGGCCGTCCCATGGACATCGAATGGGCCAAGGACGGTGACGATGGCAAGCTGTACATCGTGCAGGCGCGTCCGGAAACGGTGAAAAGCCGCGCCAGCGCCAACGTGATGGAGCGCTACCTGCTCAAGGAAAAGGGCACGGTACTGGTCGAAGGCCGCGCCATCGGCCAGCGCATCGGCGCGGGCAAGGTGCGCATCATCCGCGACGTCAGCGAGATGGACCGCGTACAGCCTGGCGACGTACTGGTGTCGGACATGACCGATCCGGACTGGGAGCCGGTGATGAAGCGCGCCAGCGCCATCGTCACCAACCGTGGCGGGCGTACCTGCCACGCGGCGATCATCGCCCGCGAACTCGGCATTCCGGCGGTCGTCGGCTGCGGCAACGCGACCCAACTGCTCAAGGACGGCCAGGGCGTGACCGTGTCCTGCGCCGAAGGGGACACGGGTTACATCTTCGAAGGCGAGCTGGGCTTCGATGTGAAGCAGAACTCCGTGGACGCCATGCCCGAGCTTCCCTTCAAGATCATGATGAACGTGGGCAACCCGGACCGCGCCTTCGACTTCGCCCAATTGCCCAATGCCGGCGTGGGCCTGGCCCGCCTGGAATTCATCATCAACCGCATGATCGGCGTACACCCCAAGGCCTTGCTCAACTATGCGGACCTGCCTGCCGAGCTCAAGGAAAGCGTGGACAAGCGCATCGCCGGCTATGATGATCCGGTCGGCTTCTACGTGGAGAAACTGGTCGAGGGCATCAGTACCCTGGCAGCGGCCTTCTACCCCAAGAAAGTCATCGTGCGCCTGTCGGACTTCAAGTCCAACGAATATGCCAACCTCATCGGCGGCAAGCTGTACGAGCCGGAGGAAGAGAACCCGATGCTGGGCTTCCGCGGGGCCTCGCGCTATATCAGCGAATCCTTCCGGGACTGTTTCGAACTCGAGTGCCGTGCCCTCAAGCGGGTGCGCGAGGACATGGGCCTGGACAACGTCGAGATCATGGTGCCCTTCGTGCGCACCCTGGGCGAAGCCAGCCAGGTGGTGGACCTGCTGGCCAGCAATGGCCTCAAGCGCGGCGAGAACGGCCTGCGTGTGATCATGATGTGCGAGCTGCCGTCCAACGCGCTCTTGGCCGATGAGTTCCTGGAGTACTTCGATGGCTTCTCCATCGGTTCCAATGATCTGACCCAGCTTACCCTTGGGCTGGACCGGGACTCGGGCATCATCGCGCACCTGTTCGACGAGCGTAACCCCGCCGTCAAGAAGCTGCTGGCCAATGCCATCGCCGCCTGCAACAAGGCCGGCAAGTACATCGGCATTTGCGGCCAGGGCCCCTCGGACCACCCGGACCTGGCCAAGTGGTTGATGGAGCAGGGTATCGAGAGTGTCTCCCTGAATCCGGATTCCGTGCTGGAAACCTGGTTCTTCCTGGCCGAGACCGAGGCTTGAGGGGATAATCCCCGCCCCCCGGGCCCGTGGCCGGGGGGTGTCCCTTTCATTGAAAGCCTGGAATCATGCAAAGCAGCAGCCGTTTATTTCCTGTCGCATTGCTTCGCGCGGAGCGCTGCGGCGACCTCAGCGAAGACGTTTACCGTATCAAGGCTGGCAACAGCCCCGACCTCACCGTGGAGCTGGCCGTTACCCGGCTTGGCCTGGCCGACCGGGCCCAGGATCAGGCCCGGCGTGGCGCGCCTGTGGTACTCCTGCATGGCAGTTTCTCCAATCGACGCTTCTGGTATTCGCCCAAGGGCGTAGGCCTGGGCGCTACCCTGGCACGCGCAGGTTTCGATGTGTGGATTCCTGAAATGCGCGGCCACGGGCTCTCGCCGCGCAACCAGCAGTACCGCCATAACGATGTGGCCGCCTACGCCCGTTACGACCTGCCTGTGATCAACGCCTTTGTCGCCGAGCTCAGCGGGCAGCGGCCGTACTGGCTCGGACACTCGCTGGGCGGCATCAGCCTGGCCGTCGCACTGGGCAGCGGTGCGCTGGCCGCTGATGGCCTGGCTGGGCTGGTCCTGTTCGGCAGCCAGGTCAGCCGGGCGCCCTGGCCGTTGCGGGTTGCGCCCATGAACTGGGCAGCACGGGGGGTGCTGCGTCGTCTCGGACATATTCCAGGCCCACGGCTCAAGCGTGGTCCAGAGGACGAGCCGGCGGGAGTGGCATTGGAAATGCTCCGTTGGCATGGCTTGCGTCGACGGCTGGGGCGGGCCCGAGGCGACTGGCGTGCTGGGCTGGCCCAGGCGCGCCTGCCACTGCTGGTGGTGGCCGGCGGCGGTGATCATCAGGATCCGCCCTGGGCTTGCGAACAGTTGTTCCAGCGCTTCGGCAGCGAGCACGGCCAGTTCCTGGTATTGGGGCAGGCCCAGGGGTTCAGCCAGGATTTCGGCCATGTGGACATGCTGGTCAGCAAGGCGGCCCAGGGTGAAGTCTGGCCGCTGGTCCAGCGCTGGCTGAGCGCGCCCGGTCGTGTCCTGCCCCAGGCGAGCCTGGGCGAGGGGCTGACGGTGCCAGCGGAGCAGGTTAAGCTCTGAATCATCGGAAGAGGAGGGCCGCGCGTGTTCATCAGCCTCGAGCGTCTGGTCAACCTGGATGAAGGCTACAAACGTGCCTTTAGCGTGGCGGGGCGACAGCTGTTGCTGATCGTCGACCAGGGCCAGCACCTGCTGTTCGAAAACCGCTGCCCCCATCAGGGCGCGCCTCTGCACGACGGTACCCTGGCCAATGGGGTGCTGCGCTGCCGGAAACACGGCATCGAATTCGATGTACATAGTGGCCGATCCCGCCAGGGCCACTGTGGTTCACTGATCCGCTGTCCCGTGGCCTATGATGGGGACCGGCTGGGCCTCGATGTCTGACAGAGTGACGCTTCATCCACAACAGCCGCATTCCGGAAAAAGGAGTTCATCATGCAGCACTACCTCACCCCCGACCTTTGCGACGCCTACCCGGAGCAGGTACAGGTACTCGAGCCGATGTTCAGCAATTTCGGCGGTCGTGATTCCTTTGGTGGGCAGATCGTCACCATCAAGTGCCATGAGGACAATTCCCTGGTCAAGGAGCAGCTGGATACCGACGGCACCGGCAAGGTGCTGGTGGTCGATGGCGGGGGTTCCCTGCGTCGGGCCCTGCTGGGCGACCAACTGGCCGAAAAGGCAGCGCGCAACGGCTGGGAAGGTGTGCTGGTATATGGCTGCATCCGTGATGTTGATGTCATCGCTCAGACCAACCTGGGGGTGCAGGCGCTGGCGACTCATCCGATGAAGACCGATAAGCGCGGTATTGGGGATTTGAACGTGCCGGTGACCTTCGCCGGCGTGACCTTGCGTCCCGGTGACTATCTGTACGCCGACAACAACGGCGTGCTGCTTTCCCACGTACCCTTGAGCATGCCCGAGTGACCCTGGCTGAACAACCGCCGCTTCACCCGCCGCTGATGCTGGAAAACGACAATGCCGACTGGGGGCTGGTCCACGCCCTGGTTCTGGATGGCCAGGGTGGCGCCCGCGCTGTGGCCCGGGCCGACCTGATCCACCTTCAACTGGCCGAGCATGAAAGCCTCTGGTTGCATTGGGATCGTGGCCAGGTGCGTACCCATGCCTGGCTCCGTGAAGAAAGCGGGCTGAACGCTTTCAGCTGCGACCTGCTGCTGGAAGAAAATACCCGGCCGCGGCTTGTGCCCCTGCCCAATGCCCGTTTTCTTCTCTTCCTGCGCGGGATCAATCTCAACCCCGGCGCCCAGCCCGAAGACATGGTGTCGGTGCGCATTTTCGCCGAGGAGCGCCGTGTCATCTCCTTGCGCCTGCGTTCGCTGCGCGCGACCGAGGACCTGGTCGCCCGCCTGGCCGCCGGCGAAGGGCCGCGCAGCGCCGCCGACCTGGTGCTGTACCTGGCCGAGCGCCTGACCGAGCGCATCCAGGCCGTGGTCGACCATTTGACCGAGACCCTGGATACCGAAGAAGAGCGGGTCGACAGCGAGGAGGGGTATGCCCCGGAGCATTCCAGCCTGTTGCACCTGCGTCGCCGCTCAGCGGGCCTGCGACGATTCCTGGCCCCCCAGCGGGACCTGTTCGCTCTGCTGGCGCGCAACTGTCCCGGCTGGTTTTCCAACGAGCACAGCCATTACTGGAACGAGTTGAACAACAGCCTTACCCGCTATCTGGAAGAGCTGGAGCTGAACCGCGAACGGGTCGCGCTGTTGATCGAAGCCGAGCAGCGCCAGCTGAGCGAGCGCATGAACCGCACCATGTACCGCTTCGGCGTGGTCACCGGCATCTTCCTTCCGATCACTTTCATCACCGGGCTGCTGGGCATGAACGTGGGTCGTTTGCCCGGGGCCGACAACCCGGCGGGGTTCCTCATTACCTGCGGGGTCACCCTGGCCGTTGCGGTGGGGCAATGGCTGCTGTACCGGCGGCTGCGCTGGTTGTAAGTGCCCCGGATGTGACCTGACGCTGGGGGCTGTCGTCTTTGAGTGAATTTCGTGAGGTGATCATGCACGATCCATTCGAACAGTCCCTGCGGGACATGCTCAACGCCGCGCCGGCCGGGCGCGATGACGACGCCTGTCTGGACCGTGTCCTGAAGACCGCCAATCGCCAGGTGGGCGCCCAGGACCTGTTCGGCCTGATCGGCCGCTGTTTCCAGGCGGGCATGATCGCTGTAAGCAAGGGGGCGCCGCACCTGTCGCCGACGCCTCGCCCTACCCAGGCCGCGCGGCGCGCGGATAAGGCTGATTGAACATGGAACTGGACCTGTGGACCCAAAGCCTGGTCACGGCGATGACCGCCTTGTGGACCAAAGTCGCTAACTTCATCCCCAATCTGTTCGGCGCGCTGGTTGTGGTCCTGCTGGGCTTCGTGGTGGCCAAGCTGCTTGATGCCCTGCTGTCGCGCCTGCTGGCGAAGCTCGGGCTGGATCGGCTCATGGCCGGCACCGGTCTGACCAAGCTGATGGGGCGGGCCGGTATCCGAGTGCCCATCTCCACGCTGGTGGGCAAGATCGTCTACTGGTTCGTGCTGTTGATCTTCCTGGTGTCCGCCGCCGAGTCCCTGGGGCTTCAGCGCGTCTCGGCGACCCTGGACGTGCTGGCGCTGTACCTGCCCAAGGTGTTCGGTGCCGTGCTGGTGTTGCTGGTGGGCGTGCTGCTGGCGCAGCTGGTCAATGGCATCGTGCGCGGCGCCGCCGAAGGGGTCGGCATCGAGTACGCCGGTGGCCTTGGACGAGTAGCCCAGTGGCTGGTCATCGTCATCTCCATTTCCGTGGCCATCAGCCAGCTGGAGATCAAGACGGACTTGCTCAACCATGTGATCGTGATCGCCCTGATTACCGTTGGTCTGGCCGTGGCCCTGGCCATGGGTCTGGGCAGTCGGGACATCGCCGGCCAGATCCTGGCTGGCATCTATGTACGTGAGTTGTACCAGGTGGGCCAGCATGTGCAAGTCGGCGAGGTAGAGGGGTACATAGAAGAAATCGGTACCGTGAAGACGACGGTGATGACTGACGAGGGTGAGCTTGTTTCGCTGTCGAACCGGGTTCTGCTCGCGGAGAAGGTCAGTAGCCGCTAGGCGCGCATATTCTGGTAGTATGCCCGCCGCGAAAAAGCCAGCCCCACCGGGGCGCTGGCGGAACTGACCTGACCTGCGGCCCGAACCGTTGACTAAAGTGCAAACGCCTTCATTGCGATACGACCCACGAGCACTGTCCGATGAGGAACTGGTTGCCCGTTCGCATGAGGAGCTGTTTCATGTTACGCGCGCCTACGAAGAGCTGATGCGCCGCTACCAGCGCACGCTGTTCAACGTGTGTTCAAGGTATCTGGGGAACGATCGCGACGCCGATGATGTCTGTCAGGAAGTGATGCTCAAGGTGCTGTACGGACTGAAGAACTTCGAGGGAAAGTCCAAGTTCAAGACGTGGCTATATAGCATTACCTACAATGAATGTATCACGCAGTATAGAAAGGAGAGGCGCAAGCGCAGGTTGATGGATGCGCTGAGCCTCGACCCGGTTGAGGAGGCTTCGGAGGAAAAGGCGCCGAAGCCTGAGGAGCGCGGCGGTCTTGACCGCTGGCTGGTGCATGTGAACCCGATCGACCGCGAAATCCTGGTGTTGCGCTTTGTCGCCGAACTGGAATTTCAGGAGATCGCTGACATCATGCATATGGGTCTGAGCGCGACCAAAATGCGCTACAAACGCGCGCTTGACAAGCTGCGCGAGAAATTCGCCAACGTTTTGGAAACTTAACGTCTAGCGAATCTCTCTAACTGGCGTGCAAGTTCTGCTAGAATTGCCGCCGAGTTGTCCCACGCATTCCTGGTGGGATCGCTTAACAATCACCAGATGGGGATTTAACGGATGAAACTGAAAAACACCTTGGGCCTGGCCATTGGCTCTCTTGTTGCCGCAACCTCTTTCGGCGTATTGGCACAAGGCCAAGGCGCAGTCGAGGGTGAGCTGTTCACCAAGAAGTACTACACCGACAGTTCTCGCGACCTGGACGACGCCAACCTGTACGGCGGTTCGATCGGTTACTTCCTGACTGACGACGTCGAGCTGCGCCTGGGCTACGACGGCATCCACAACATTCGTTCGAACAACGGTACCGGCAACCAGAAAATCCACGGTGGCAACGCTGCCCTGGACGCCGTCTACCACTTCGGCACCCCAGGTGTAGGCCTGCGTCCGTACGTCTCCGCCGGTTTCTCGCATCAGAGCATCAGCAACGTGGAAGCCAACGGCCACAGCGGTCGTGACCACTCCACCTTCTTCAATGCTGGTGGCGGCGCCAAGTACTACTTCACCGAAAACGTCTACGCCCGTGCCGGCGTGGAAGCCATGTACAACATCGACCGCGGCGAAACCGAGTGGGCTCCGAGCGTTGGTGTTGGCGTGAACTTCGGTGGCGGTGCCAAGCAGCAGGAACAAGTAGCTGCCGCCCCCGCGCCGGTTGCCGACGTCTGCTCCGATGCCGACAACGATGGCGTTTGCGACAACGTCGACAAGTGCCCGAACACCCCTGCCAACACCACCGTTGACGCCGATGGCTGCCCAGCCGTTGCTGAAACCGTACGTGTTGAGCTGGACGTGAAGTTCGACTTCAACAAGTCGGTCGTCAAGCCTAACAGCTACGCTGACATCAAGAACCTCGCTGACTTCATGAAGCAGTACCCATCCACCACCACTACCGTTGAAGGTCACACCGACTCCGTTGGTACCGACGCTTACAACCAGAAGCTGTCCGAGCGCCGCGCCGCTGCCGTTCGTAACGTTCTGGTCAACCAGTACGGTGTTGAAGGTAGCCGCGTGAACTCCGTTGGTTACGGTGAAAGCCGTCCGGTTGCTGACAACGCTACCGACGCTGGCCGTGCGATCAACCGTCGCGTAGAAGCCGAAGTTGAAGCCCAGGCCAAGTAATTGAGCTGAGCTTCACGAAAGCCCGGGCATTGCCCGGGCTTTTTTTGTTCAGGATTCAGACCATCGGCCGGTGGGGCTATCCATGCAGCCAGGCGAGTATCATGGCCAGGTTGAGCGCCAGGGAGACCAGCGCCACCGCCCGCCAGGTCTTGAGCGGTTCGCGTTCGAAGAGTGGTCGGGGCGCGCCCGCACCCTCTTCAAGCTCACCGCGGCGTACGTTCAACAGCCATTGTTCCGCGGTCTCGAAACGCTTGGCCGGGTCGACCTCTAGGCTTTTCAACAGCACGGCATCAAGCCAGTCAGGTACCTCCGGGCGGTAGCGACTCGGCGGCGCGGGCGGCTGGAACCGCGGGCGCTGGAAGGGCTCCGGTTCCCCATGTGGCAAGACGCCGGTAAGGGCCTGGTAGAGCACGACGCCGGCTGCGAATAGGTCCTGGCTCGGCGTTGGCGGCGCGCCCTGGTAAGCCTCGGGGGCGATATAGCCTGGCGTGCCGGCTACCTGCTCCCCAGGCGGTTGCGACAGTCCAGGGCAGTAGGCCAGGCCGAAGTCCAGCACTTTTAGCTCTCCATCTACGCAAAGCAGCAGGTTTTCCGGTTTCAAGTCTCGATGGACCATATGGCGGCGATGCAAAAGACCGAGGGCGACGAGCAGGCGCTCGGCCAGGTCTCGCCATGTCGCCAATGGCAACGGGCCCTGTCGCAGGCGTTCGGCCAAGGTGGCGCCTTCGTAGCAGCGCATGGCGTAGTAGAGGCATTGACGCTGGCTGCCGCCATGGACTTCCGGAAACGGCCTGGCGGCGACCCGACGGAGAAACCATTCTTCCATGAGCAAGCGTTGCTGCGCCTGCTCATCCTGAGCGTACGCCTTGGGCAATGTCTTGAGCAGCCAGGGCTCTCCGTCCGCATCCGTGGCCTGGTAGACCAGAGACTGGCGACTTTGCCCGACCAGGGCCTGAATTCTCCAGCCCTCGAAGCGCTGGCCTGGCTTGAGGGCCGGCGGCAGCGGCCATTGGCGCCCTTGGGCGAAGCTATCGGCCAAGGAGGGAGAGCCTGGGCTGTGCACCCGTACCAGCACCGCGCTGGCATTGTCTTCACCGCCAGCGATATGGGCCATGCGCACCAAGGTGTCTACCATGGCTTGGGCATCGACAGCTTCCGTCAGTACCCGACTGATTTCAGTTTCCTGTACCACGCCCCAGACGCCGTCGCTGAGGATCAGGAAGATGTCCCCGGCGGCGAGGTCGCCCTCCTTGTAGTCCACCAGCAGGTGCTGGTCCAGGCCGAGCGCCCGCTTGAGCACGTGCCGCATCTGTGGCTGGTCCCACACATGGTCTTCGCTGAGCCGCTCCAGGCCAGACGCGCTCCAGCGGTATGTCCGGCAGTCGCCTACATGAGCGAGGGTGAAGCGGCTGCCGCGTAGCACCAGCGCGCTCAGGGTCGTCAGCAGGGGCTGCCCTTGGCCGTTGGCTCTTAACCAGCGATTCTGGGCGCAAAGCAGTGCATCGAGCGCGCGGGTCACCGGCCAGGTTTCCGGCGTGGCGTAGTAATCAAGCGCCAGGGCCTGCAAGCTGGCGCGGGCCGCCAGGCCGCCGTCCAGGCACTGGCTGACGCCATCGGCCAGGCCGAACAGGTAGCCTTTGCTGGCGGCCAATGCCGGCACTGGGGTGACCATGCGCACGGCATCCTGGTTTTCCGGTCGAGGCCCGGCCGCGCTGGCGCAAGCCGCGGTAAGCTCCAGCCTGGCGCTCACACCCGTGCCGCGGTGACTGCCGCCGCGCCCCAGGTGGTGCGCCAGCGCCGCTTGACGCTATGCAGGCCAAACCAGGCCACTACGGCGAGCAAGGCGAACGTCCAGAGCGCCAGCTGGTAGCTGCCGGTCTGCTGCTTGATGGCGCCCAGGCCAGCTGCCAGGAGGAAGCCGCCAATACCGCCTGCCATGCCGATAAGCCCGGTCATGACGCCGATCTCCTGACGGAAGCGTTGGGGCACGAGCTGGAAAACCGCACCGTTGCCGGCGCCCAGGCCCAGCATGCACACCACGAACAGGGCCAGGGCGGCTACGGAACTGGGCAGGTTGAAACCCACCGCGGCAATGCACAAGGCCGCTACTGTGTACATGCACAGCAGGGCGCGAATCCCGCCGAAGCGGTCGGCAAGGGCACCGCCCAGTGGGCGCATCAGGCTTCCGCCAAAGACGCAGGCTGCAGTGTAGTAGCCGGCAGTGACCGGGCTGAGGCCGTATTGATCGTTGAAATAGCCCGGCAAGGCGCTGGCCAGGCCAATGAAGCCCCCGAAGGTAATGGCGTAAAAGAACATGAACCACCAGCTGTCCTTGTCTGCCAGGGCCTTGCTGTAGTCGGCCAGGGTCTTGGCCTTGGGGCGATTCGGCGCATTGCGCGCTGCCAGGGCGAAGATAGCCAGGGTAGCGACCAGCGGGATCAGGGCAAAGCCAAACACATTCACCCAGCCGAAGCCCGCTGCCAGCGCGGGCGCGAAAAGCGCGGCGAACACCGTGCCCGAATTCCCGGCCCCGGCGATGCCCATGGCTTTGCCTTGGTGTTCGGCAGGATACCATTGCGAAGCCAGGGGCAAGGATACCGCGAAGGACGCCCCGGCCACGCCCAGCCCTATGCCCAGCAACAGTGCCTGGGTAAAGCTATGGATGCCCAGTTGCCAGGCCAGCGCCAGGGACATGATGACCACGCACTGACCGATGATGCCGGCGGTTTTAGGAGACAGGCGATCGGCCAGCCAGCCCATGACCACGCGGAACACCGCCCCGGCCAGGATGGGGGTGGCGACCAGCAGTCCGCGCTCCTGTGTGGTCAGATGAAGGTCCGCGGCGATCTGGATGGCCAATGGGCCGAGCAGGTACCAGACCATGAAACTCAGGTCGAAATATAAAAAGGCCGCGAACAGGGTGGGGGCGTGGCCGGCTTTCCAGAAACTCGTATTCATCGAATACCTCAACGGGCGAGTGGGCGCGTCGGCGCCCTGGCTTCGGGGAACTGAAACGCAAAAGACGCCGCTGCCCGACTCGCCTGAGCGAGCGGAAAGCGACGTCTTCGTCGTTGGCCCGGCAGCCGCCGTTGGCTGCCCGAGCAGGGTAGGGTGTTGCAAGTGGCAGTGAGCTGGTAGCAATTAGCGGGCCAGCCGGCGCCTGCTAGCCCAGCATCTCGCTCATGGCGATGATCTGCTCGGCAACCTGGATCAGTTTCTGTTGACGGCTCATGGCCTGGCGCCGCATGAGGGAATAGGCGGCGGCTTCGTCGATGTTCTTGAGCTTCATCAGCAACCCCTTGGCCTGTTCGACGCGCTTGCGTTCGGCCAGCTGAAGGTCACGGGCGTTGAGCTCAGCGCGCAACGCCTGGTCGCTTTCGAAGCGCGCCATGGCCACATCCAGGATCGGCTGCAGGCGTTGGCCCTGTATGCCTTCGACGATATAGGCGCTGACCCCGGCACGGATGGCCTGGCGCATCACAGCGGGGTCGTGCTCGTCGGTGAACAGTACGATGGGGCTGGGACGGTCCCGGTTGACCAGGATCACTTGCTCCATGACATCGCGGCCCGGGGAGTCGGTATCGATCAGAATGACATCCGGGCGCAGGCGTTCCACTTCGGCGGGCAGGTCCACGGTCATTCCGCCAGCCTCCATCACTTCAAAGCCTGCCCCAGTCAGGGCCACGCGCAGGCGACCGAGCTTCCTGGCGGTGTCGTCGATCAACAGGATTCTGAGCATGATTCAGGCGCTCCCAGGGCAGCCGATGGGGAAGCCCAAGGCATAGCCCTCGGGGTCCTGGCCATTCCAGCAGGTGCCATCGGCCAACTGACTGCTGCGATGGTTGGCCGGATCGCAGACAATGCCTAGCGCCTGTGCGGCTTCCCGATAGCGGTCGAGTTGCTGCACCTGGGTGGCGACAGCAAGGTAATCCGGCGCCTCGCGCAGCAGGCCCCAGCGGCGGAATTGGGTCATGAACCAGATACCGTCGGACAGATAGGGAAGGTTGACGCGGCCTTCATCGAAGAAACGCAGCGGGTGCGGATCCAGCCAGGCGTGTCCGAGACCGTCTTCATAGCGGCCATGCAGACGGTGAGAAATGCGCTCTACCGGGGCGTTCAGGTACTGATGAGCACTGAGCAGGTGCGCCGTGGCGTCCAGGTCCTGTTCTACAAAGCGGCTGGCTTCGATGATCGCCATGGTCAACGCTCTGGCGGTGTTGGGATAAGCCTCGACGAAGGCGCGGGTACAGGCCAGCACCTTCTCCGGATGATCCGGCCAGATGGCTTGGCTGGTACTCAAGGTTACCGCCAGGCCTTCGGCCACGGCGCTGTCGGCCCAGGGCTCGCCCACACAGAAACCATCGATGCGGCCAGCACGTAGATGGTCGAGCATGGCCGGCGGCGGAACCACAACGCTCTGGACTTGAGTCAAGGGGTCGATCCCCAGGCTCGCCAGCCAGTAGTTGAGCCACATGGCATGGGTGCCGGTTGGAAAGGTCTGGGCCAGGGTGAGCCGTCTGCCGCCGGCCTTGACCCAGGCGGCCAGGCGCTGTGGCGAGTCGATCCCCTCGGCGGCGAGCGCACTGGAAAGGTTCAGGCTCTGCCCGTTGCGGTTGAGCCCCATGAGAACAGCCATGTCCTGGCGCGGCGCGGCGCTCAGGCCCAGCTGCACGGCATAGACCAGGCCATAGAGGGCATGGGCCGCGTCCAGCTCTCCACTGGCCAGCTTGGCCTGCAGCCCTGCCCAAGAGTGCTGCCGATGAAGATTGATGCGCAAGCCATAGGGCTGGGCGAAGCCCTGGGTGGCGGCGACCACCACCGAGGCGCAATCGGTCAGCGCCATGTAGCCCAGTTCAACGCAGGTTTTTTCCGGCCCGTCGCTTCCCGCTACCCAGGCGGTACGGGGGTCCAGTGAAGTGTGGGTCATGATCACGCCTTGTCAGGGTCGCAGAGGTGTTCGCACTCAATGAAGAGAGGCGACGACGTCACTGTCGACGGTTGTGCAGTATTGGCGCGGTGGTCGCGCCTGGTTGGGGCAATGGTCAGCAATCGTTATGCCATTGCCGACAAACCCAGGCGGGGCCTATATACTGCCCGCTGTTTTCGACCCATGCCGAGCAAGCCGACCATGTACGACCTGGCCCGCCAGTTCCTCTTCAAATTGTCCGCGGAAACTTCCCACGACCTGTCCCTGGACCTCATCGGCGCCGGTGGCCGGCTGGGCCTGAATCGCCTTCTGGCCAAGCCCGCGGCGCGCCTGCCGGTAAGCGTGATGGGCCTGGCGTTCGACAACCCGGTAGGCCTGGCCGCGGGGCTGGACAAGAACGGCGCGGCCATCGATGGTTTCGCTCAGCTGGGTTTCGGTTTCGTCGAAATCGGCACGGTCACTCCTCGCGCGCAACCCGGCAACCCACGGCCGCGGCTGTTCCGCCTGCCCGAGGCCACGGCGATCATCAATCGCATGGGCTTCAACAACCTGGGTGTGGACCACCTGGTGCAGCGCGTGAAAGCCGCTCGTTATCGTGGCGTGCTGGGTATCAATATCGGCAAGAACTTCGATACGCCAGTGGAGCGGGCCCAGGATGACTACCTGTTGTGCCTGGAGAAGGTTCATGCCCATGCCAGCTATGTGACTGTCAATGTAAGCTCGCCCAATACCCCGGGCCTGCGCAGCCTTCAGTTCGGGGACCAGCTCAAGACCCTGCTGGACGCCCTGGCGACGCGTCGCGAGGCACTGGCACTTGCCAGCGGCCGACGAGTGCCGCTGGCCATAAAGATCGCGCCTGACATGACCGACGAGGAAACCGCTGAAGTAGCCGCGGCCCTGCTGGCCACGGGTATGGACGCGGTGATCGCCACCAACACCACGCTTTCCCGCGAGGGCGTTCAAGGCCTGCCTCATGGCGATGAAGCCGGCGGCCTGTCCGGCGCCCCCGTGCGGGAAAAAAGCACCCAGGTGGTACGAGTGCTGGCCGGTGAGCTGAACGGGGCGATACCGATCATCGCGGCGGGGGGGATCACCGAGGGGCGGCATGCCGCCGAGAAAATCGAGGCAGGGGCCAGCCTGGTGCAGGTCTACTCCGGATTCATCTATCGAGGGCCGGCGCTGATTCGTGAAGCAGTGGATGCGATCGCAGCGCTGGAGCTTCAGCGTTCCGCCGGTTTGGCCACGGCAGGGTAGCGCCTCGCTGGCCCGGCCACCGAAGTGGCCCGGGCCGCCGCCGGGGATGGCGGCATTGGAAAGGTTTGAAGATTCGGGTCTAGCCGACCGCGTGAAGTTCGTTGAGCCTATGAAGCCCGGCCGCGCCGGTCATGCCATCCCAGTTGTCGCCGCGCCCCTCTCGCCAGCCGTTGATCCAGGCTTGGCGCACCGAGGGCAGAGTGAAGGGGCAAAGCTCCCGGGATTTGCCGCTGAGGCCGTTTTGATAGCCGCGAAGAAATGCTCGTTCCAACGGATCACGCTTGAGTCTTCTCATAGGGTGTAGCCCTCGTTTGTTGACTGATGTCCCGTCGGCCACTGCTGGGCCGGGCAGCAAGCTGCCGGTGCTAAGGGCCCGCTGCCGGCGTGGCGGGCCAGGAGCCGTACCGTTGCGATACGCCTCACGGGGTTAGTTCTAAACAACCTGCGCGTCCGATGGAATGAACGATTTGTAATAAGATGTTCATGTTTAGCGCTTCGAGCCATAAGCCTATGCTACCGACGTGTGGAAAAACCAGGCTCAAGCCATTGAAATGACGCGATTCAGCAGCTTTCAACGCCGCGTGGGCCGCTTCGGAAACATCGGTGTCGCATGGTCATCGACGCGCGACGAGAGGTCGCGTCGACGGCATGCCAACCGCTCTTCAACGCTGCCCGGGTGTCTTAACCTTTTTACGCAAGGGGCACTCGAGTGGCCGGCACAGGTGGTGCCAATCAGTGGCGCTGGCGGAAACAGCGCTCGATCAACCGACCCGGTGGACGCGTTCTCCGGGTACATGCAAAGGCGTGAATGATGTCTGATGTGTTCGATCTGTACCTGACCTGCCCCAAGGGCCTGGAAGGCCTGCTGGCCGAGGAAGCGCGCGGGCTGGGCCTGTTGGAAGCCCGTGAGCAAACCGCCGCGGTCCGCGGCCAGGCCACCCTGGAGACGGCTTACCGCTTGTGCTTGTGGTCACGCTTGGCCAACCGAGTATTGCTGGTGCTCAAGCGGTTCACCATGACCAATGCCGATGACCTGTATCAAGGCGTGCGCGAGCTGGAATGGGCGGAACATCTCGAGCCCACCGGCACCCTGGCGGTGGAGTTCAGCGGTCATGGTTCGGGCATCGACAATACCCACTTCGGTGCCCTCAAGGTCAAGGATGCCATCGTCGACAGCTTGCGCACGCGTGATGGGCAGCGTCCCGGCATCGATAAGCTGAACCCGGACCTACGCATCCATCTGCGCCTGGACCGAGGCGAGGCCATTCTTTCGCTGGACCTGTCCGGGCACAGCCTGCACCAGCGTGGCTACCGCCTGCAGCAAGGCGCCGCGCCTTTGAAGGAGAACCTGGCGGCGGCGATCCTGCTGCGTGCCGGCTGGCCGCGGATCGCCGCCGAAGGCGGTGCCCTGGCGGACCCCATGTGCGGAGTCGGTACCTTCCTGGTGGAAGCGGCCATGATGGCGGCGGACCTGGCTCCCAACCTGCGTCGGGAGCGCTGGGGCTTCAGCGCCTGGCTGGGTCATGTGCCGGCCCTGTGGCGCAAGCTGCATGATGAGGCCAGCGAGCGTGCCCGCGTAGGGCTGGCGCGCAAGCCGGCCTGGATTCGCGGCTACGAGGCCGACCCTCGGCTTATCCAGCCGGCGCGCAATAACATCGAGCGGGCGGGCCTGAGCGACTGGGTGAAGATCTACCAGGGTGAGCTGGCTACCTTCGAGCCACGCCCGGACCAGAACCAGAAGGGGCTGGTGGTGTGCAACCCCCCCTATGGCGAACGGCTAGGCGACGAGGCCAGCCTGGTCTACCTCTACCAGAACCTGGGAGAGCGCTTGCGCCAGGCCTGCCTGAATTGGCAGGCGGCGATCTTTACCGCCGCGCCGGACCTGGGCAAGCGCATGGGCATCCGCAGTCACAAACAGTACGCATTCTGGAACGGTGCCTTGCCGTGCAAGCTGTTGCTACTGGATGTGCAACCACAGCAATTCGTAGTAGGCGAGCGTCGTCCGGCGACGGCTGCTACCGTTTCCCAGGCCACCCCTGAGCTACCTGCCGCGCCCCAGGCCCTGGCCGAGGCGGCCCGGTTGAGCGAAGGCGGGCAGATGTTCGCCAATCGGCTACAGAAGAATCTGCGCCAGCTGGGTAAATGGGCTCGTCGTGACGGTGTGTCCTGCTACCGGGTCTATGACGCGGACATGCCTGAATATGCCTTCGCTGTGGACCTGTACCAGGACTGGGTCCATGTTCAGGAGTACGCCGCGCCCAAGTCGGTGGATCCGCAGAAGGCCCAGGCTCGGCTGTTCGACGCCCTGGCGGCTATCCCGGTTGCGCTGCAGGCAGACCCGCGCAAGGTGGTGCTCAAGCGCCGCGAGCGCCAGACCGGTACGCGGCAGTACGAGCGGCAGGGGGCCGAGGGCGGCTTCATGGAGGTCAACGAGGTGGGGGTGCGCCTTTTGGTCAACCTTACCGATTACCTGGACACCGGGCTGTTCCTCGATCATCGCCCCATGCGCGCCCGCTTGCAGCGTGAGGCAGCGGGCAAGCGGTTCCTCAACCTGTTCTGCTACACCGCCACGGCCACGGTGCATGCCGCCAAGGGCGGGGCCCACGCGACCACCAGCGTGGACCTTTCGCGCACCTACCTGGACTGGGCCCGGCGCAACCTGGCGCTCAACGGTTTCTCCGAGCGGCACCAGCTGGTGCACAGCGATGTCATGGCCTGGCTGGAGCAGGACCGGGGCGAATACGAACTCATCTTCATAGACCCGCCGACCTTCTCCAACTCAAAACGCATGGAAGGCGTGTTCGATGTCCAGCGCGACCACGTACGCTTGCTGGACCTGGCCATGGCCCGACTGGCCAAGGGCGGGACCCTGTACTTCTCCAACAACTTCCGTCGCTTCCGCCTGGATGAGACCGTCGCGGCCCGCTATGCCGTCGAGGACATCACTCGCCAGACCCTGGACCCGGACTTCGCGCGTAACGAGAAAATCCACCAGGCCTGGCGCATTCAGGCCCGCTAAAGGGCGTCTGGGCCAACACGGCTGCCCGGATCAGGGCAGGGCGGCGGTGTTGGCGATGCGGGGCTGGTTGTAGAGGTCCAGCAGCACCTGGTCCAGCACCGAGCGGGCGCCCCAGGGCTTGGGGTCGTTCAGGATGGCGACCACGGCCCAGGTATTACCGTTCACGTCCCGGCTGAAACCGGCGATCGCCCTGACGGTGTTCAGGGTCCCGGTCTTGATGTGCCCTTCGCCGGTCATGGCGGTGCGCTTCAGACGCTTGCGCATGGTGCCGTCCATGCCTACCAGGGGCATGGAGCTCATGAATTCCGCTGCGTAAGGGCTGCGCCAGGCGGCTTGCAGCAGAGCCGCCATTTCCCGGGCGCTTACCCGTTCGGCCCGGGACAGGCCGCTGCCGTTTTCCATCACCAGATGAGGCGCTACCATGCCTTTCTTCGCCAGCCATTGCCGGATCACCCGCTGGGCCGCCTTGGCGTCGTCTTCATCCGCGGCGGTGCGGTTCAAGGCGCCTATGGTCAGGAACAGCTGCTGGGCCATGGTGTTGTTGCTGTATTTGTTGATGTCGCGGATGACCTCGACCAAGTCAGGCGAAAACGCCCGGGCCAGCAGGCGCGCATTGCGAGGCACACTGCCGTCACGGTCCACACCGTTGATGGTGCCGCCCAATTCGCCCCAGATCGCCCGGATTGCCCCGGCCGAGTAAGCGAAGTGGTCAAGCAATGACAGGTATGTCTGGGAGTTGCATCCATCCGCGAGTTGACCGCTGACAATGACATTGATGCCGTCTGGCTGGGGCACGGCGTTATAACGCACGTCGCCTACGCATTTGCTACCCGAAGCCGCCTTTACCTGATTGTCCAACCGGATGGTGCGGATCGGCGGTTCCGCGGCGACTGTGACCTTGCCGCCATCGTTGCGCGCGACGAAACGCAGCGCCTTTAGGTTGATCATCAAGGCGTCCGGGCGGACCAGGAATGGCGCGTTCTCGTCATTGCCATCGTCGTTGAATGCCGGCAACTGCGGTTGTTTGAAGAAACCGCGGTCCAGGATCAGATCGCCGGTAACCTGCTGCACGCCATTGGCGCGCAGGTCTCGCATCAGCAGCCAGAGCTTCTCCATGTTCAGCTTGGGGTCGCCTCCGCCTTTTACGTAGAGGTTTCCATGCAGTACGCCGCCGCTCAAGGTGCCGTCCGTATAGAACTCGGTTTTCCATTGGAAGGTGGGGCCGAGCAGTTCCAGGGCGGCGAAGGTGGTGACCAGCTTCATGGTGGAGGCAGGATTGACCGACACATCCGCATTGAACAAGGTGCTGGAACCCTGGCCGTTGAGGGGTACCAGGGCGAGTGAAAGCGCGTTGTCGGTAAGCTTGCTGGCCTTGAGCGCCTGCGTCACCTTGGGAGTAAGGTCGCCCGGCGCGGCATGAAGGGAGGTAGCGGCGGCCATCAGCAGGCCGGAAATAAACAGCGAACGTAGTGGTTTGATCATGGAGACGAAGCTCTTTGGCGCGCGAAGACACGGGAGCGAGAAGAGATGAAGGCTCCCCCTGAAAGCGGCCATTATGCACAAGCCCACCTGCGCTGTGGGAGGTCAGCTTCAGGATGGAGGAAATTCACCTGATTGGCCGCATGCCTGTTCAGCGCCAGGCGCGAGCTCTGTCAATGTTGTCCGCGCGGCAGATGCCAGGCAAGAAAAAGCCACCTCATGGGTGGCCTTTCCAGCGAGCGAGCCAGGTGACAGCCTGGCCCAGACCGCTTCAGCTAGGGCTGTTGATTGGCTTCTCGGGGTACCAGGCGTCGACCAGCGGGCTGACTTCGACCTTGGTCAATTCACTGCGGCCCTTGAGCCAGGCTTCGACGGTGGCACGCTGCTCTTCGCTGACGGAGCCCCGCTTGGCCGAGCAAACCAGGCCGAAGTCATCGCCGCCTACGTAGTCCAGGCCATTGGCATCCATGGCCTGGGTAAGAAACGCGTCGAGGAACGCGTCTATGGCTTCCTCCGACAGGTCTTCCTTGAATTCCAGGTTGAGCTCGAAGCCCAGTTCCTGGAATTCGTCCACACAGAGTTTCTTGCGCAGACGGCGGGAACGGTTGGTAGCCATGAAAAAATCCTCTTGGTGATTGCGGGGCGCAGTCTAGCAGCTTAACCATGACAGCGCTTGCTCGGCTGCCGAGCTTGTTCGGCGAAACCGAGCCGTCATCAGACCAGGGCGTTGCGCTTGGCGATTTCCAGTAGTTCGACCAGCGACCGCGCCTGGAGCTTGTGCATCAAGCGTTTCTTGTAGGTGCTGACCGTTTTGTTGCTAAGGAACATGCCTTCGGCGATTTCCCGGTTGGTGCGCCCTTGGGCGAATTGCTGCAGGACCATCAGCTCGCGGTCATTGACCTGTCCGAAGCGGCGCAGCTCCGCGCTGCGTTCAGGATCTTCAGGGTCGGCCAGGGCCTGGCTGGGGAAATAGTTATAGCCGGCGAATACGGCGCGTACCGCGCTGATCAGCTCGGTGAGCTCCTCGCGCTTGCATACATAGCCCGCGGCGCCTAACTGCATGCAGCGCATCGCGAACAACTGGGCGGATTGAGCGGTGAACACCAGGACCCGATAGGGCATGCCCATGGCGTGCAGCCGGGCCAGGATCTCCAGGCCATCGAGACGAGGCAGGCTGATATCGAGCACCACCAGGTGCGGATCGTACTCGCGCAACAGGCGCATCCCGTCCACGCCATTGTCGGTTTCGCCAATGACCTCGTATCCCTCGTTCTCCAGCAACATTCGTATCGCCAGACGAATCACTGGATGATCTTCAATGATAAAAACCGAGCCCATGCCTGTTTCCTTACTGCGATCGGAGCGCGACCTTAGCTCAGTTGCAGCGGTGTGAGGACGGGCGCGATGGCTAACCGCGCCAATATCAGAGCTTTACCCGGATCGCTCAGAGCGGAATGGCGCGTCCAGTCATTTCACTGGCCATTTCGGTGGCGTAGCTGTCGGTCATGCCAGCGATGAAATCGATCATGCGCATGAAGGCCGTGTGCAAGGGCCACGACGGGTCAGGCGCGTTACTGCCCATCAGGTCCAGGATGCGCCGGTTCTTGAAGGACAGCCGTCGCCCGCCGTACTGCTCCAGGGCAGCGCCACAGAAGGCGTTGAGCAAGACTTCCAGCGTGGTGTAGGCGCCTATTTCATGCAGCGTCTTGCGCTTGTCATGGAAGATCTTTTCCCGGGCGATATCCTTGGCACCTTGCACGCAGCGCTTGGCCGGGCCAGCCATGTGCTCCACCAGGTCATCGGCCAAGGCCCCCGCCAGCAGCGCGGGCTGTTGTTCGACGAACGCCCTGGCCGCGGCATTGGTGAGGTGTTCGATGGCCTTGCCACGCAAGATGGCCAGCTTGCGCCGCCTGGATGCGCCCGGCCCAAGCAGGCGGTAGGTTTCGGGCAGGTCGTCCCCGACCAGGTCCAGCAGCAAGCCCTCGACCTCGGCGTAGTCCAGCAGCTCCATCTCCAGGCCGTCTTCCAGATCGATCAGGGCGTAGCAGATGTCGTCCGCCGCCTCCATGAGGTAGACCAGCGGATGACGTGCCCAGCGCTGGGTTTCCAGCAACGGCAGGCCCAGGCGCTGGGCAATCTGTTCCAGCAGTGGCAGCTCGCTCTGGTAGCAGCCGAACTTGTGTTTCTTGTAACCCAGGGAGTCGGCATGTCGGGCCGTCCAAGGGTACTTGAGGTAGGTACCCAAGGTGGCGTAGGTCAGGCGCATGCCGCCTTCGAACTGATGGTATTCCAGTTGCGTCAGTACCCGCAGGCCCTGGGCGTTGCCCTCGAAATTAAGGAAGTCCAGCCGCTCGGCATCGCTCATGCTGTCGAGCCAGCCCCGGCCCGCGGCCTGCTGGAACCAGTAGCGGATGGCGTCCTCTCCGGAATGCCCGAAGGGCGGGTTGCCGATGTCATGGGCCAGGCAGGCCGACTGCACCACCATCCCCAGGTCCGCGGCGTCGCACCAGCCGGGCAGTTCCGCGCGCAGGGTTTCACCTACCCTCATCCCAAGGGAGCGACCCACGCAGCTGACTTCCAGGGAATGGGTAAGGCGGGTATGGATGTGATCGTTGCTACTGACAGGGTGGACCTGGGTCTTGCGACCGAGTCGGCGAAACGCGCCGGAAAAAATGATCCGGTCGTGATCCTTGTGAAAGGGCGTGCGGCCAAGCTCTTCGGAGCTTTGCAGCGGCTTGCCCAGGCGTTCGCGGTTAAGCAGTGTTTCCCAATCCAAAGCGCGTCTCCATGATCGAGCCAGATGCCACTCCGCCATTGGCCGCCACGAAGAAGGCTGCCGGCTGGCGGCTAGGCCAGCCGGCCTGGCGCTGTCGCCGGCCGCGTCTCAGCGTCGGGACGCGCCTTGCAGGAGCTTGACCAGCGGCACCAGACTGACCACCAGTTTGGTGAGGCGTGTTGCAGCGGTCAGGCCACCCTTGCGGGCGCCCTTGCCGGAGAGGAAGCCCAGCAAGCTTACCAGACCCACGCCCCAGAGCGGGGCATGCCTGACCTTCAGGCTTTTGTTCAACCCTTGCCCCATGTTGCGAAAGCGTGAGAGCGGGTTCACGAACTGGCGGGCTTCCTGGCGGATCTCCTGGCGGTGCATTTCCATGCGCAGGCGAATCAACGCCTTGCGCATTTCCCGGCGGGTCGCGCCGTTGGGCACAGTGTGTCGGGTCATGGCAGCAAACGCTCCCGGTCATTGGCCAGTTCTTCGAGGGTCGCATGGAACGGGGAAGACTCATCGAAGATCGCGGCTTTCAAGCGCAAGGCGCAGAAGGCACCGGCCAGTACATAGAAGGCGCAAAGCCCGATCATGCCTGGAATGCGATAGTTGTCCCACAGCAGGATCAGGATCAGGCCGGACAGGGCTACCAGGGCGAGCAGGGCGAACACCAGTGCCAGGCCCGCGAACAACAGCAGGCTCAAGGTGCGGGCCTTCTGTTCCTGCAATTCGATGCCCAGCAGCTCGATATGGCTGTGCAGCCACCCAAGCAAGGCGCCACCGAGCCGCCGTCCGTGAGAGCCGGTAGGTTCCCCGGTTGGCGGTGGCAGTGAGGATTCGCTGTCCCGGTTCATGATCAGCGCCTTGTAGCCAGCAGGCCTACCAGGAAGCCTACCCCGGCTGCGATACCGATGGCGGGCAATGGGTTGGCTTGAACGTAGTCTTCGGCAGCTACCAGGGCCGCGGCGCCCTGTTCGCGCAGTTGCAGTTCGGTTTCCTTCAGCGACACTCGCGCCTTGGCCAGGCTGTCCTTGATCTGCCGACGAAGTTCCTCGGCCTGTTCGCCAGCCAGGCCGGCGGTGTGCTCCAACAGCTTCTCGGTGTCCCGGATCAGTGTCTGGAAGTCAGTGGTCAACACGTCTTGCGCGGTGTTCAGGGTATCGCGAGTCATGGCGTCCTCCTTATATGGCCTTGAAGTTCGAGTGCCGTTTCGTCGCCAAGGTTCAGCGCGACGCTGGTACATTTTTTGCTGCCCATTGGTGCGCGCTGTTGGTCGGCTGCGCCGTTAGCGTGCGGCCGGGGCTTACGATGGCAGCCTGCGGCGCTGACGAATCAAGGCGGCTCCTCATACCAGCCGGCTCGGGTTCGGCTTCGTGCATCGTGCTGGTGCGTTCGTTGCGTCGATGAACCACGAGTGGGCAGTTGGCGGGTGTCCGTATGTTGTCTTGCTTAGTTTTTCAGGGCCTGCCTCTCGCTATGGATAATCTGCAAACCGCCGTGGATACCCTCGTCCACGGCTCCAACACGCTATTCCTGCTCTGTGGCGCTGTCATGGTGCTAGCCATGCACGCCGGTTTCGCTTTCCTGGAGGTTGGCACAGTCAGGCAGAAAAACCAGGTTAACGCGCTATCGAAGATTCTCAGCGATTTCGCGGTGTCGACCCTGGCCTACTTTTTCGTAGGCTACTGGCTGGCCTACGGGGTGACTTTCCTGGCGCCCGCCTCGCAATTGGCAGCCGACCACGGCTACGGCCTGGTCAAGTTCTTCTTCCTGCTCACCTTCGCCGCCGCCATTCCAGCCATCATTTCCGGAGGCATCGCCGAACGCGCCCGCTTCGTACCGCAGTTGTGCGCCACGCTAATGATCGTGGCCTTCCTCTACCCTTTCTTCGAAGGCCTGGCATGGAACGGCAACCTGGGCCTCCAGGCCTGGTTGCAAAGCCGGTTCGGCGCACCCTTCCATGATTTCGCGGGATCCGTGGTGGTGCATGCCATGGGTGGCTGGATCGCCCTGGTCGCGGTACTACTGCTCGGCGCTCGTCGTGGCCGATACCGGGATGGGCGGGTAGTGGCCATGGCGCCGTCCAACATTCCTTTCCTGGCCCTGGGCTCGTGGATCCTGATCGTCGGCTGGTTCGGTTTCAACGTCATGAGCGCCCAGACCTTGCAAGGCGCCAGTGGACTGGTGGCGGTCAACTCCCTGATGGCTATGGTCGGCGGCACCATCGCCGCGCTCCTGATCGGACGCAACGACCCCGGTTTTCTGCATAACGGTCCGCTGGCCGGGCTGGTCGCCGTCTGCGCAGGCTCAGACCTGATGCATCCGCTGGGGGCCTTGGTCACGGGCGCGGTGGCCGGGGCCCTGTTCGTAAGTTGCTTCATCGCAGCCCAGGGCAAATGGAAGATCGACGACGTGCTCGGGGTCTGGCCTTTGCACGGTGTGTGCGGTGCTTGGGGCGGGTTGGCCTGTGGGTTGTTCGGGCAAACCTGGCTGGGCGGGCTGGGCGGCGTCTCGCTCGCCAGCCAGGCGCTGGGAACGGCCTTGGGCATTGGCGTGGCCTTGTTCGGGGGCGCTGTGGTCTACGGGGGGCTGCGCCGGGTGGTGGGCATTCGTCTGACCCCTGAGCAGGAGTTCGAAGGGGCTGACCTGGCACTGCACCGCATCGGCGCAGTCAATCCGGAGTAACGTGGCTGGTGTGCCAGGGCGGGTCTAGACTTTAAGCTCTGTCACGCCTGGTACCCTGAGTTCAGGCGCCATGCCCAAGGTGAGCCGGACCATGTGCCCCGAATGCCAGCTATTCGTGATCCTCAACTGTCCCCGCTGCGCCCTGGCCGAGGCGGCGCTGCTGCCCATGGTGGAACACGGCCTTTGGGTGGAGCTGATCGACCTGCGGGAAGCGGGCGGCGTCCCGGCCAGCTACGAGGCGCGGGCGCCCCTGCTGCGTCGGGTGGATACAGGCGCTACCCTGGCCTGGCCGTTTAGCCAGGAGCAAATCGTTCATTTCCTGAAATAACCTGTTCGCTACCCTGGCTTCGGGGCTGTTGCACAATGCGACGCGAAAGGATTTGCGCTAGCCGGCCGGACGAGCGTTCGTTGCCTTCGAGGCCAGGTGTTTATATGCTGTATAAAAATACAGTGGGCCCGGGCTTGCGCCAGCACACAAGGATAGCGACGTGATCAATATTCAACAGCTCAAGAGCACCATCAACCAGATGGCGCCGGAAACCGTGTTCGAGGCCGTGCGGGACTTGCGCCTCGATGGCCTGGTCGTGGAAGGCAAGACGCCCTTTGGTCGCCTGCATTTCAATACCTGTTTCGCCGAGATCGAAGCCCTGTTCCAGCGCGCCGGTTATCACCAGCGTCTGGATGTGGTGGGTTTCCAAGGCCAGGCCTATGCATTGTTCGATCCGGCTCGCTGGGAGGCGGTGGATGTACTGCGCTGGCTCCAGGCTGAGGCGAAAGCCGCCGCCGCTGGCCACAAGCAGAGCGTAGTGCTTTGATCCGTGAGCCATAGCGAGGATAATGCGGCCCCCCAAGCTGGAGCCCGCCAATGTCTTCGTCGACCTTCGACCCTGCCGTCACCCAGGCCAGCACCGTCTGCCTCCCGGCGGGGCATTGGGCCACCGTACTGGATTGCCTTGTCGAGCGGTTTCCAGGCGTGGGCCGAGTCGAGTGGGAAAGCCGCTTCGGCCGGGGGCGGGTGCTGGACGCGGCCGGTCAGCCCCTTGCGATCTTCACTCCTTACCGGCCTGGCTTGCGTGTCCACTATTATCGGGAGGTGCAGGACGAACCTCTTATTCCGGTGACCGAGCAGGTGCTGTTCCTGGACGACCACCTTCTGGTCGCTGACAAGCCACATTTCCTGCCCGTAACCCCGGCGGGTGCGTTCGTTGAGCAAACCCTGCTGCGTCGGCTTATCCGCAGCACCGGCAACGCGGATCTGGTGCCCTTGCATCGCATTGACCGTCACACCGCCGGGTTGGTCCTGTTCTCCACCAATCCCGCCACTCGGGGTGCCTATCAGCAGCTCTTCCCGACACGCCGGATCGACAAGACCTACGAAGCACTGGCACCAGCGCTCGAGGGCATGGCCTTTCCCTTGGTGCATACGAGCCGGATCGTGCGGGGCGAGCCTTTTTTCCGCCAGCAGGAGGTCGAAGGCGTACCCAACAGCGAAACCCGTATCGAGGTCATCGCAAGGTCGGCTCACACCTGGCACTACCGGCTGTTTCCTGTCACGGGTCGTACTCACCAGTTGCGAGTGCATATGGCGAGCCTGGGCGCGCCTATCCTCAATGATCCTTTCTATCCGCGAGTGACACCTGCGGATCAGCCGGACGATCATGCGCGGCCCCTCCAACTGCTGGCTCGTGAACTGCGGTTTCATGATCCCCTGAGCGGTCGCCTACGACACTTCGAAAGCGGGCTGCGGCTCCAAGCCTTGTAACCAGAGATTGGCACGACTGTACCGCTGGTCGTGATCGGGCATTTTCACCAGTACTTGCGCGCATAAAAGCGCGACGGGTAGGGGTCCTAACCCTGTGTTGACGGTACGGCGTTGTCCAAGAGGAATACATGTTTGACGTTGATGACCTGTCTCACCTGTCGAGGGAAGCCTTGGAAGCCGAAGTGCTGCGCTGGCGTCGGTACGGCAATGCGGCTGGGAATGCTGGTAGTGAAGCCGTGCGACAGCGGGCAATGTTCAGGAGCGCCCTGGACTTTGCAATGATCATGATGGACAGGGTGGGCATCGTTACCGACTGGAACCTGGGCGCCGAACGGGTGCTTGGCTGGCCGGCTGCGCAAATGATAGGACAGCCCGCGGAGCTGTTTTATACGCCGCAAGACCGGGCCAACGGCCGAGTGGGCGAGGAGATGCGTGAAGCCATGCGCGATGGCAGGGCCGCCGATGAACGCTGGCACTTGCGCAAGTGCGGCCAACGGTTCTGGGCCTCGGGGCAAATGTTTCCACTGTTCGGCGATAATGGCGAGCATCTTGGATATCTGAAGATCTTGCGTGACCGCACTGAGGAGCACTTGCAGGGTGAGGCGCTCAGAGACACCCAGGAGCGCTACCGCCTGGCCGCCAAGGCTACCACCGACGCGGTATGGGACTGGGACCTGCTCACCCAGCATGTGCTGTGGAACGATGCCCTGCGAGAGGCCTATGGCTACGCGCCCGAGGACGTACAGCCCACCGGTCACTGGTGGCTGGCACACATTCACCCGGATGATCGTTCCCGCATCGATGCGTCCATCCATGCCGTGATTGACAGTACAGATACGGCCTGGGCGGACGAATACCGCTTCCTCCGGGCCGATGGCACGCACGCACAGGTGCTGGACCGCGGTCACGTGATCAGAGACGCCGACGGCAAGGCCCTGCGCATGATCGGCGCCATGCTCGATGTCAGCCAGATGCACGCCGCCCGGGAAGCGCTGCGGGAAAGTGAAGAGCGGTTCAGGACCATCCTGGGTACGATCGAGGCAGCCTTCGCTATCGTCGAAGTGAAGTTCGACGAGCGGGATGAGCCTGTCGATTATCGTTTCCTTGAGGTCAACCCGGCCTTTGAGCGCCAGTCGGGAGTAGACCTCAAGGGCAAGTGGGTAACCGAGTTCGCCCCGGACCTGGAGCAATTCTGGTTCCAGACCTATGGCCGGGTGGCCAAGACAGGCGAACCTGCTAATTTCGAAAGCTATGCGGCCGCCTTCAGCCGGTGGTTCGACGTACGTGCGGTGAAGGTGGGCAGCCCTCAACAGCGACAGATCGCCATCTTGTTCAACGACGTGACGGAGCGTCGCACCGCCCAGGAGCGGTTGCGTATCAGCGAAGCCCTGGCGCGCCAGAACATTGAGCGCGTGCAGCTCGCCCTGGCCGCCGGCGCGATCGTGGGCACCTGGCACTGGGACTTGCTCACCGACGAGGTGACGGTGGACGATGCCTTCGCTGAAGTGTTCGGTCTTGACCCTGTCCTTGGCCAGGGCGGGCTGCGCCAGGAGCAGCTCCTGCGCCGGGTGCATCCTGATGACCGGGCCGGGCTGGAAGCCGCCCTCGCCGGAGTGATCCAAAGTGGGGCCGCGTTCAGCCATCAGTACCGGGTCAGCCGCCCGGGCGGGGCATACGCCTGGATCGAAGCGAACGGTCGGGTCAACCGCGCTGACGACGGCACCGCGATCAGTCTGCCAGGTGTGCTTATCGACCTGGAGGAGCGCCGCTCGGTCGAAGCGGAGCGGGACCGCGCAACCGCTGCCCTACGGACCTTGAACGAGACGCTGGAACTGCGCGTGGAGGAGCGCACCACGGCACTGATGCAGGCCGAGGAAAAGCTGCGGCAGTCGCAGAAAATGGAAGCCGTGGGGCAGCTCACCGGTGGACTGGCCCATGACTTCAACAACCTGCTGGCCGGCATCTCCGGCGCTCTGGAACTCATGAATACGCGTATTTCCCAGGGGCGGCTCAACGACCTGGGCAAGTACATGGCGGCCGCCCAGGGCGCTGCCAGGCGCGCGGCCGCCCTGACGCATCGCTTGCTGGCCTTCTCGCGGCGGCAAACCCTCGATCCGCGACCAACCGATGTGAACGGGCTGATCGATGGCATGGTGGAGCTCATCCAGCGTACGGTGGGGCCCGGCATTCGTGTAGAGATGCGAGGCGAAAGCAGCCTGTGGCCTGCCATGGTGGACCCGAGCCAGCTGGAAAACGGCCTGCTGAACCTGTGCATCAATGCGCGCGACGCCATGCCCGATGGTGGCCGCATTACCATCGCCACCGGCAACCATACCTTTGATCAGGCGACGGCCTCGGGGCATGACCTGCAGCCTGGAGACTATCTTTCACTTTGCGTCACCGATACGGGCACAGGCATGACCCCCGACGTGGTCGCCAATGCCTTCGACCCCTTCTTCACGACCAAGCCCATTGGCCAGGGTACCGGCCTGGGGCTGTCGATGATCTACGGCTTCGCCAAGCAGTCTGGCGGGCAGGTGCGGATCGATTCGAAGCTGGGAGAGGGCACCACCATCTGCATTCATCTGCCTCGTTATCGCGGCAGCGCCCACCAGGAAGCGAGCGTGCCCCAAGAGTCGGCGACGCCGATGCCGGCCGGTGGGGAGACCCTGCTGATCGTGGAAGACGATGTTACTGTCCGCATGCTGCTCAAGGATGCCCTGGGAGACCTCGGCTACAACCTGATAGAAGCAGCCGATAGCGTCGCCGGCCTGAACGTGTTGCGATCCGAGGCAGCGGTGCATTTGCTGATTACCGATGTCGGCCTGCCGGGTGGCATGAACGGTCGCCAGATGGCCGAGGCCGGGCTGGAACTGCGACCGGAGCTGAAGGTGCTGTTCATCACCGGTTATGCCGAAAACGCAGCCTTTGGGCATCATTACCTCGGGCCAGGCATGCAGGTGCTGAGCAAACCGTTCGTGATAGACAGCCTTTTGAGCCGGGTGCAGGCGCTGCTGGCTGAGCGCGGCTAGACGCCATAGCAGCGGTCGGCGTCCCTTGAGGTTCAGTTTTGGAGCAACCTGAACTTTCTGACGGTTAGCGGCACTGCTTGCCTGGTTTTTGCCCACTCCGTTCAGTTTGTCGTCGAGCGGTTGCTCTTCGACTCCCGGCGTTCAAAGGAACGGATTACCATGGCGACAATCTTCAATGTGCTTGACTTCGGCGCCAAGGGCGACGGCATCAATGACGACACCAATGCGATCCAGCTAGCGATCAATGCGGCATTCGAGGCTGGCGGAGGGCAGGTTTATATCCCCCGAGGCACCTTCATCATCAGCGGCGCCAACGCAGACGGTGGCTGCCTCACCCTCGAGAGCAATGTCACCCTCGTCGGCGAAGGCCAGAACCTCACCACCTTGAAACTCAAGGACGGCAGCAGCGGCGACATCGACGCGATGGTGCGCACCTCTAGCGCTCACGACATAGCCGGAGCAACCCTTACCCGTCTTACGCTAGATGGCAATCAGGCTCATACGGACGGCATCGTAAACGGTTTCGTGACCGGAGCCGAAGAGGGCTCCCCATCTCACGCCAGCGCTATCACGGTAAACCAGGTCACCTTTACCGGACTGAGCGGCGATGGCTTACAGGCCTTGGCGCAAACTGCAGGATTGATCGTTGAAGACAGTCTGGCTAGCGGCAATCTCGGCGACGGCTTCGCTACCCTCGCCTTTGGCAAGGGCACTGCAGGCTTCTATGACAACGAAGCTTCCGATAACGGCGGGGATGGCTTCGACCTGCAATACCAGGGCAACCGCTTCGGCCTCTATTCCAACGTGGCTCACGACAACGCTGGCAATGGCATGGTGCTGGAAGATGGGGCGAGCACTGTGGGCAAAGGCTCGTTGGGAGGTGACATAAGCGGTGGCGCCATCTATGGCAACGGCGGCGCGGGGCTAGTGGAGCGTGGGTTTTTGCGGGGGTACATCCGCGACATGGATATCCATGACAACACCGGTGCCGGCGTGCGCCTCGAAGGCACGCGCTACGCCACAGTTACCGACTCGTGGATGTACAACAATGGCCAGAATGGCGATGCCCAGATCGTTGTCACAGGTAACACGCTCGCAAACGGACAGGTGGTGAAAGCCGATAAGCAGCTCACCCTCACCTACAACAACCTCGTCGGCAATGGCAGCAGCGCTGCGGCCGTGATGGACACAGACACCAATACCCCGCAATACCATTACATCTACAGCAATGTGCTACAGAACCTGGCAGGAGGTATCGACGTAGCAGGCAACATGGCCTCCTGGCCCAGCGGGCCGAACCGTTCCTACGGCACTGCGAGCGCTGACACGCTCACCGGCAGCTCCGCCCCCGACACCCTCTACGGCTATGCAGGCGATGACGTACTGGAAGGCGGCCGCCGCGCGGATCGATTGGACGGTGGGCTTGGTGCCGACACCCTTAGCGGCGGCACCGGCAAAGACACCTTCGTGTTCAACCAACTGGCCGACAGTACCCGCGAACATTTGGATGTGATCACCGACTTTTCCGTGACCGGGGACAGGCTCGACCTCAGCGCCCTGGGCATCGACCATTTGGGGGACGGGCGCGACGGCTCGGTCGCACTGAGCTATGCGGCCGCCGAACACCGTACCTACCTTACTCACCTGGGGGCAGATGGCACCGAGGACTTTCGCCTGGCGCTGCATGGGGATTTCCGTACACGCCTCACGGACAGCAAGTTCGTAGCGCTGCATGAGGGCACCGCTGGCAATGACACCCTGAGCTGGCTGGGCACCACCGACGCCGGCTTGATCAGCGGCGGCGATGGCGATGACGTACTCGAAGGGGGCCGTGGCAGTGGTCGCCTGGACGGTGGCGCAGGCGCTGATACGCTCACCGGTGGCGGCGGGGCGGACGTGTTCGTTTACCACGAGGTGACCGATAGTTTCGTCAATGACCGTACCGGAGTGGCCTCCGTCGATCGCATCACCGATTACGACTTCGGTTACGGCCTCGTTTCCGGCGACCGCATCGACGTATCGGCGTTGGGGTTCACTGGCATAGGCGACGGCCATGACGGAACCCTGCTCTTCAATCTCCAGGACGGGGTATGGAGCGTGCAATCGCTGGACGCGGACGCCGACGGGAATCGGTTCTGCCTCACCTGGACGGTCCATGCCGTGGGCCTGGCTACCGGCGATGTCGAGAACGCCGTTATCTTCGCCCCAACAGCTACGCCCATACCGCAACACTTCACCTGGCTCGGCGCCACCGAAGGCAAGGACGTGCTGACGCTATCTGCTCTATACAGCGGCGGCGATTACGATGGGCTGGCGGGCAACGATATTATTACGCTCGCCACAGGAGACAGCGTGATCACCGGGGGGTTGGGCCGCGACACCCTTGCCGGCGGCTCCGGCGCAGACACCTTCCGCTATACACAGCTGGAGGACAGCTATCACGGCGCTAACGACCTGATCACCGACTTCAACCCCACCAAGGACCTTATCGACGTCGTCGCCCTTGGCTACACAGGGCTAGGTGACGGGCACAACGGCACCCTTCTGCTGGCGTACAGCACTGATACCGATCGCACCTACGTAAAGGATCTGGACCTGAATGCCAGCGGGCACCGCTTCGAAGTCGGCCTGAGCGGTAACTTGGTCAATGCCATGGACGCGAGCAGTTTCGTATTCGCCGATGCGGCCGCACCTGAAGTTACCCTCCTGGCTGCGGCCCATGGCGTCGATCACGCCCTAGGGTAGACCAGTATTCTCCCAGCCCTTGCGCCTGTAAGGGTGAAGGGCAGTGGTCGGCAGGCTCGAGGCGGACATACGAAAGAGAAGGAGATACGGCCAGAAACAGAAAAGCCCGCACGGGGCGGGCTTTTCAGGGCATTTCGGAGGCTGCCGGAGACAGCCCGAAACAGTGATTTGGTCGGAGAGACAGGATTCGAACCTGCGGCCTTCTCGTCCCGAACGAGACGCGCTACCTGGCTGCGCTACACTCCGATGGGGAAAGCATATCGCTGCTCAGCAGCCTCTGCAACCCCTTGAAACCGTACAAGTTACGCTCACCCCGCAGCCTGGTCACAGCTCCTTGACAGTGCGAACCTGATCCTTGTTGATACGCGTCTGCTTGCCATCCAGCTGTTCGATTTCATAGAAGCCGGTGTCTTCGTCGAACTTGGGCGTATCCACGGCCTGGATCTCACGGCCATCGTTGAGTGTGATCACCGTGGGGGTGGAGCATCCCGCCAGCGCGGCCAGGCCGGCAGCGAGCATGAGGGCGGGGAAGATCCTTCTGGACATTGCAAGTCTCCGAAAAAAGGCTGGTTCACCCCTCAGACGCGGCACCGTTGCGCAAGTTCCTCAAGCCGGTACGTCAGTTCCGGATTCGGGAGCGGGCTGGTCCTGAATCAGCTCGAGGGTGTTGAGGTTTCCCAGACGGGCATCGCCGGCAGGGCAATCCAGAGCGAGGGCTCCAAGCGCTTTAAGCACCCGTCGCGGGCTGCGCTCACCTTGGCTCCAGGCCATTTCGAATGCCTCCCGGGCAGTGCAGGGTAGCACGCACAGCAAGGGCTCCCAATGGCCGCCCTGACGTATTGCGAGCGGTACCTCGGGCACCCGCGCCTGTTGGGCCAGCATCTGCAACACGAGTGCCTGGTCCATGCCCGGGACGTCGCAGGGCAGCACCAGTATCCGGCTATGTCGTGCCAGGGCCAACCCGGCGCACAGGCCGGCCATGGGGCCAGGGAAGCCGGGTTGTTCATCGGTGGCCAGGCGGTCGGCCCACCGGGTGTAGATATCGGCGTTGCGGTTGCAGGAAATGATCAGATCATCCGTCAGCGCGCGTACCTGCTGATGTAGATGCTCCACCATGGGACGGCCTCGCCAGGGCAGCAGGCCCTTGTCTTGTCCATTCACCCGCGCGCCCCTGCCTCCGGCGAGGATAAGCACCGAGGTGGACGGCAAAACGGACAAAGCGGTCATGGCGGCTCTACGGCAGGGAATAGGCCCTGTGATATAACATTCCGGTTTTCATTCAACAACTGGAAGCGCCATGTCATCCAAGGCCGATGCCCCCTTCGTCCCGCTCAACATCGCCGTGCTTACTGTCAGCGATACCCGTACCCGGGAAACCGATACTTCCGGCCAACTGTTCGTGGATCGGCTCACCGCGGCCGGCCATCGCCTGGCCGCGCGCGTGTTGCTCAAGGACGACCTCTATAAGATTCGTGCCCAGGTCGCTGGATGGATCGCCGATGATGAAGTCCAGGTGGTGCTGATCACCGGCGGCACCGGCTTCACCGGGCGCGATAGCACGCCCGAAGCCGTGGCCTGCCTGTTGGACAAGCATATCGACGGTTTCGGCGAGCTGTTCCGGCAGCTATCCGTGGCTGATATCGGTACCTCCACCGTGCAGTCCAGGGCCTTGGCGGGGCTGGCCAACGGTACACTGGTGTGCTGCCTCCCCGGCTCGACCAATGCCTGCCGCACAGGCTGGGACGGCATCCTTGCGCAGCAGTTGGATAACCGTCATCGACCGTGCAACTTCGTTGCGCACCTGAAGAAGGCCGCGCCCTGTGAAAGCCGTGGATAAGGGTGGCAGGATGACGCTCATGCCGCTGGGTGAAGCGCTGCAGCGCCTGCTGGCATTGGCTGAAGCCGAACCCCTCGATGGTGTCGATACCCTGCCGCTGGAAGCACTCGATGGGCGAGTGCTGGCCGAGCCACTGCGAGCCGTCACCGACCTTCCTCCCTGGCCAAACAGCGCCATGGATGGCTACGCCCTGGCCAGCGCGGATTGGCAAGGGGAGCCGTTGGAGGTCACGCAGCGGATCTTCGCCGGGCATGCGCCTTCGGCACTGGAGTCTGGTACCTGCGCTCGCATCTTCACTGGCGCGCCCTTGCCCCAGGGCGCTGACTGCGTGCAGATGCAGGAGAACGCGCACCTGGATGCCGAGGGCCGGGTGAGCTTTAGCACACCGCCGCGTCCGGGCCTGAACGTTCGACCACGTGCGCAGGAGTGTCATGCCGGTGAAGTGGTAATGGAGGCCGGGACGCGCCTGGGCCCCATCGAGCTGGGCCTGGCCGCGACCCTGGGCATAGCCAGCCTGCCGGTGCGTCGCAAGGCCCGCGTGGCGGTATTGTCCACCGGCGACGAGTTGGTAGAGCCAGGCCAGCCACTGGGGCCCGGGCAGATCTACAACAGCAATCGGCGATTACTCTGCAGCTGGCTGGAGCGTACCGGCTGCGAGGTCGTGGACGCCGGCATCGTCACCGATGACCTGGCCAGGACCCGCGAGGCACTGGCCGCGCTGCACGGTGTGGATTTGATCCTGACCACCGGGGGGGTGTCCGTGGGCGACGCCGATTGCCTCGGCCAAGCGCTGCGCGAGGGGGGCGAACTGGCGCTGTGGAAACTGGCGATCAAGCCAGGCAAGCCACTGACCGTGGGACGTTACCAAGGCACCCTGGTGATCGGTCTGCCCGGGAACCCGGCCTCTACCCTGGTGACCTTCGCTTTGTTGGCGCGGCCTTATCTGCTGCGGCGAATGGGCTCGACCCGGGTGACGCCTCGCGGGCACATGGCCGCCGCCTCGTTCGCCTGGCCCAGTGGCAGCCGGCGGGAATTTCTCAGGGCACGCATCGAAGACGGGCAGGCGGTGCTGTATCCAAACCAGAGCTCAGGCGTGCTGCGTAGCGCCGCCTGGGCCGACGGGCTGGTAGAGGTGCCCGAGGGTCGCGCGGTGGCGCCGGGCGATCAGGTGCGCTTCATTCCCATGACAGAACTCTTGTCCTGATTCCCAGAAAGCGTGGCGCCATTTCGCCCCGGCCGTGGTCATATGAACCTGAGTCGCTCGGGTTAGGGGAGCTAGGCATATGGGCAAGGCGTGGTTGATCCTGCATGGTAAGCAGGCGCTGAACGAAGATGTCCGCGCGGCGGTAATGGCGCGACGCAAATCCGGCTGGGACATTGCGGTACGCCTGACCTGGGAGGGGGGAGATGCCGCCAGGCTGGTAGAGGAAGGCCTCTGCGCGGGCTACCGTACCTTGATCGCGGGGGGAGGCGATGGCACCCTCCGTGACGTGGCCGAGGCCTTGGCGCTGCATCCGGCCGCTGGGGAGGCGAGCCTGGCCTTGCTGCCCCTGGGTACGGCCAACGACTTCGCCAGGGCGGCCGGCGTGCCGCTGGAACCCGCCGAAGCGCTTGCCTTGCTGGATACCCCGGCACGGCCCGTGGACCTGGGAGAAGTGGGTGGTCAGCTGTTCCTCAACATGGCGACCGGCGGTTTTGGCAGTCAGGTCACTGCCAACACATCCGAAGACCTGAAGAAGGTATTGGGCGGGGCAGCCTATCTGTTCACTGGCCTGACCCGCTTCAGCGAATTGCGGGCTGCCTCCGGTGCGCTCAAGGGACCGGGCTTCGCCTGGGAGGGTGAACTCCTGGCCTTGGGCATCGGCAATGGCCGGCAGGCCGGTGGTGGGCATCTGTTGTGTCCCGAGGCAACGGTGGACGATGGCCTGCTGGACGTGAGCATCCTGCCGGCCCCGACCGAGGTGGTGTCCACGCTCAAGGAGTTGTTGGCTGGTGGGTTGGGCCTGGATACGCTGTTCGTTCGCGCGCGTGTGCCATGGGTGGAAATCCAGGGCGCCCAAGGGCTGGATATCAACCTGGACGGCGAGCCGCTGCAAGGCACCGACCTGCGCTTTTGTGCACGGCCCGGCGCGGTGCGACTGCATTTGCCCCAAGGATGCCAGCTGCTCAGTCGTCCGGGCTGATGATACGTTCACGTACCGCATAAAGGACCAGGCCCGGAACATCGAAGATCTGCAGGCGCTTCATGATCTGAGCGCGGTGGGTTTCTACCGTCTTGATGCTCAGGCCCAGGCCCTCGGCGATGCCGCGGGTCGAAGTGCCGCGTACGATCAACCGCAGGATCTCCATCTGGCGGCCGGTCAGCGTTGGTGCCTGAATGGCAGGACGTGCCATGCGTTGGGCCAGCACGGCCTGATCGATGACCGCGTGGGTGACGCCCGGGCTGAGATAGCGTTCACCGTGGCGCAGTGCCTGCAAGGCCTGCTCTAGCTCGTTGGCCGTGGCATCCTTGAGAAGGTAGCCATCAGCCCCGGCTTGCAGGGCGTGGAGTATGGTTTCCGATTCATGGTGCATGGACAGTACCAGCACGCGGCAGGCCGGCCCTCCGCGACGCAACTGACGAAGGGCTTCCAGGCCCCCAGTGCCCTTCATGGCCAGGTCCAGGAGCACGATGTCCGCCCGGCTGCGCCGAACCAGCTCCGAAAGCTGCCAACCGTCGCCGGCTTCGCCCACCACGGTATAGCCTGGGATGTCCGCCACCAGCGCCTTGACCCCGGCGCGAATCAGCGCATGGTCATCGACCAGCACCAGCCTGCAGGTCACGATCGCGCCTTGGCGGCCCGGCGGCTGGCCCGTCCGGGCCATGGCAGCAGCGCTTCGACCCGCGTGCCTTCGCCCGGCGCGCTATAGACCTTCAGGTGCCCGCGCAGGGCCTGGGTGCGTTCAGCCATGCCGGCCAGGCCCCGACCCGGCGGGACGGCGGCGGTATCGAAGCCTTCGCCATCGTCGGCGATGCGAATCCACAACCCCTGTTTCTCACGGGCGACTACTACCCAGAGGTTTCGCGCTCGGGCGTGGCGCAGCAGGTTGGTCACGCCTTCTTGGATGATCCGAAAGGCCGCGACCTGAATATCCGCCGGCAGGCCGTCCAGCCGCTGGCGACAGTTCAGGCTCCAGTCCAGGTCCGTCTCGGCCAGGGCTTTGCGCAGGTGGTTGCGCAGGCATAGTTCCAGCCCCAGGCTGGCCAGTTGATGAGGGCTGAGCAGTGTGGACATGTCGCGTACAGTACTCAGGCAGTCCGCCAAGGTTGCGCGCAGGGTGGCTACCGATTCTGTCAGTTCCGCGGGCAGTCGCCGGTCAAGCCAGTCCACCTGCAGACGGGCAGCGGTCAGGAGCTGGCCAATCTCGTCATGAAGGTCGCGGCCGAGACGTTCACGCTCGCCTTCACGGGCTCGGCTCATGTGCCCAGCCAGCTCCTCCGGGCGCAGTGCGATAGCCCCTTCCGGTGCCTGGCGCGCATGGGCCAGCGCGAACAGCGCGATGATCAGGGCAGCGTTGGCGAACAGCAGGGAACCGTTGATGGGCGCCTGGTTGAGCCAGGCGAAACCGTCCAGGGCAAGGCAACCCAGGGTAACGCCAGCTACGGTCAGACGGCGGGCCAGGGGTTGGGTATATCGCCCGGACGAGAGTGCGGAGGTAGGCGTAGTGGCAGGCATCATCGCAGATGTAGGGCGCAAGAGGGCGTATGACGCCGCATGTTAGCACCTCGCATCCGATCGGTCGCTCGTTCTTCCTAGGCGGCGCTGGCGGTCGCCCCGTGGAGCGCGCGCGTGCAGCATTCAGCCAGGCGCGCCAGGAGCTCGGCCTGTTCAGCATCGTCCATGTGAGGGTCGTTCAATTCTACCTGCCAGCCCAGCAGGTCAAGGCAGGCCTTGCATGCCATCAGCGCCGGGCCCTGCAAGCCTTGCTCGGCGTACAATAGTCGGCCGAGCGCCAGGGCCATGCGTTCGGCAAAGGTTGCAAGTGAGCCGTCACCCTCCTGAAAAAGGGCAGCCAGGCGGAAAAGATTGTCGTGCAGTGCCTGGCACGCGTCCCGGTCGTTCTCCAGCAGGCTCAGATGCTCCATGCAGTCCAGGAGTCGGCCCATCAGCTTGGCGGACTCAGCCACCTCAGACATGACGAGCGCGTGGGCTGAGGGGATATGGAGGAAGTGCAAGATTCATGGTGGGCTCCATCCTTCAAAGAATGAAACCACGTTAAGGGTTGGCCAGTGTTTCGAACATCAGGCGTGCCCGCAGGGTTCCTAGGGGTTTCCCTGATGCTCCTTTTAGGCAGCGCCGGGCATCGCATGTAACCGGGGCACCGCCAGCACGCCGTATGCCTTGACCCCTTGTCGCCTCTGCTCAAGTTCATCCTGGCGGCGCCGATAGCCAGAACATGCTTCCATCTCACCGCCGGGGACTCTCATGGCTGGCATTCTCGATAGCGTCGATCAACGCACCCAACTAGTGGGTGAAAACCGCCTTGAAATCCTCATGTTTCGCCTGGCAGGCCGCCAGCTGTTCGCGATAAACGTGTTCAAGGTTCAAGAAGTCCTGCAACTGCCGAAGCTGACCCTGATGCCCCAGCGCCATGCTTTCGTCTGCGGCGTGGTCAACCTGCGCGGGCAAACGCTGCCGGTGATCGACCTCTCCCAGGCCATCGGCATGCGCCCGCTGCAGCCGGGGCCTGACAGTACGATCATCGTCACCGAATACAACCGTTCCGTACAGGCGTTCCTGGTGGGTGGGGTCGACCGGATCATCAACATGAACTGGGAGTCCATCCTGCCACCCCCGACAAGCGCCGGGCGCCAGCATTATCTGACGGCGATCACCCGCGTCGAAGACAAGCTGGTGGAAGTGATCGACGTGGAGAAGGTGCTTGCCGAAATCGTGCCCTACAATGCGCGGGTATCCAAGGAGAAACTCGAGGACGCGATGCTGGCCAATGCTCGGGGCCGTGAGATTCTCCTGGTGGATGACTCCACCGTGGCGCTGTCACAGTTGCGCGATACCTTGTCCCAGCTTGGCTGTGTATTGCATGTGGCCAGTGATGGCCTGAAGGCACTGCGCATGCTTCAGGGCTGGGCGAACGCGGGCGAGGACGTGTGCAGCAAGCTGCTGATGGTGTTCACCGATGCGGAAATGCCCGAGATGGATGGCTATCGCCTGACCACGGAAATCCGCCAGGACCCTCGCCTGCGCGAACTCTATGTAGTGCTGCATACCTCGCTGTCGGGTAGCTTCAACGAGTCCATGGTCAAGAAGGTAGGCTGCGATAACTTCCTGTCCAAGTTCCAGCCTGACCGTTTGGTGGAAGTGGTACGTCAGCGCCTGGAAATGCAGTACGGCTGAGTCGAACCGCGGCTGGGCTTCGTTTATGCTAGGGCGCCTACCTTTTGGAGCCGCCGGATGCGCCTCAGTGCCCTGTACCGTTACGCGGTGAAGTCCGCCCAGGCCGAGCCCTTGCAGGCCAGCCCCGTGGGCGCCCTGGGGTTGCTCGGAGATCGGCGCTGGATGCTGGTGGACGAAGCCAGTGGGCGTTTTCTGACTCAGCGTACCTTGCCAATCCTGGGGAGCCTGGTGGCTCGGTACCGAGACGACGGAGGCCTCGAATTGAACGCGCCCGGGCAAGCCCCGCTGGCGGTGCCGCTTCCAGAACCGGACGGGAACCTGCGCGGCGTGGTGATCTGGAAGGATGCCTTGCGGGTGCCTGACGCCGGCGAAGCCGCTGCCCAGTGGGTAAGCGAGCTGATCGGCCAGTCAGCTCGCTTGGTGCAGGTTCCTGTCCATCGTGCCCGCCAGGTGGGCGACGGGCATGACCGCGTGGCGTTCGCCGATGGTTTCCCCCTTCTGTTGATCAATCAGGCATCGGTCGATGATCTGTCCACTCGAGTCGGCCGCAACATGGCCATGTTGCGCTTTCGCCCCAACCTGGTCATTGAAGGCGCGCCTGCCTATGCAGACGACGGATGGAAGCGATTGCGAATAGGAAGCGTCGACTTCCGAATCGCCAGCCCCTGTGCCCGTTGCATCCTGACCACCATCGATCCGCGCACCCACCAGCGGGAAAGTGATCGGGAGCCTCTGAATACGCTCAAGGGCTATCGGATGGGGGAGGGTGGCATCATGTTCGGGCAGAACCTCATCGCCGAAGGGGAAGGCCTGCTCGAGGTAGGTATGGAAGTGACGGTGCTGGAGTAGCTCGCGGCGAGGCTGGCGAAAGCGTGTTGCCAGCGCGCCGGGGGATGCCATTGGGGCCAGCTTCGCCAGCCCGTGCCTTCAGATATCGTCGAAGAAGCGTTCGTGCCAGTCCACTATGGGCTGAGGCGTGTTGAGCTTGGCACCATAGATGACCGCGTACGACAGCACGTTCTGAACGTACTGTCGGGTTTCGTCGAAGGGAATCGACTCCACCCACACGTCGAAGCTCAGATGGTTGGCGCCGCGCAGCCATTGCCGCACGCGCCCCGCCCCGGCGTTGTACGCGGCCGACGCCAGTACCCGGTTGCCGTTGAACTGCCCATGGACCACACTCAGGTAAGCCGCGCCCAGCTGGATGTTCTTGTCCGGATCGAGCGCCTGCTGGGGCGTGGCCAGGGGGATGCTGAACTTTCGAGCCGTTTCCTTGGCGGTGGCGGGCATCAGTTGCATCAGCCCCATGGCGCCCACGGGGGAGCGGGCATCGTCCATGAAGGCGCTCTCCTGCCGGGTGATCGCGAACACCCAACTGGCATGCAGCCCACGCAGGCGCGCTTCGCGCAGCAGGGCATCCCGGTGCGCCATGGGGAAGCGAATGTTCAAGTCATCCCAATACTGAGCCTGGCTGATGGTGCGAATGGCCGGGAAGTACCAGCCCATGTCGTATGCCAGCCTGGCCTGGGCAACCATCTGGTCGCGGTCGAAATGCCGTGACACGTAGTACCACTCGCGACGCCCGTCCACTACCTCGCCACGCTGGTAGAACTCCAGTGCCCTGCGAATCCCCGGCGCATTTCGCACGCTGTTCATCTGGCCCTGGGTCAAGGGCAGTGGGCGGTTGGTCAACTGGTAGGGCACCTGGGCCCGGTCGGCCGCCAGGAAGCCATAGAAATCCCGTTCCTTGGCGACGTCCCGATAGAGAGCGGGCACCTGCGGGTCGTTCGGCCGCGCCAGTTCCAGGGCCCGGGCTTCCCAGTATTTCCAGCGGTTGGTCTGGGCCAGGCTCGCTGGCAAGCGCCGGGTCAGTTCATAGGCGTCTTGCCAGCGGCCCAGGCGCAGCAACAACCGCAGGCGCCATTCGCTCACGGTGTCGTCGCGCAAGTCCGGGTCGTAGCGAGTCATGAGGTCCAGCGCGCGGCTGTCATAACGGCGCGCCAGGGCCAGGCCGATATCCTTGGCGATGGCCACTTTCTCTTCCGCTGAAAAACGCATGCTCGCCGCATAGGTGTCCAGCAGGCCAAGGGCCTTTTCCGGATCCTGGCGGGCGAGCCGGCGCAGGCCCAGGCCGACCGCATCGGCCATGGCCTCGTCGGCGGGCTGGAACAGTTCCGGCTGGTCCAGCAGGTCCGGTTTCTGCGCCACGTCGATCAGGCGCTTGCCCTGCACTTGCAGCGTTGGCAGCCCATCGACCATGCGCCTGGCCAGGGCATAGTTGCGTGCCTGCGCCGCCAGCCTGGCCCGCTGCCAGCGCTTGTGTTCGGTCAACTGGCCCTCGGCGGCCCAGCGGCCGAAGAGCGGGTCGCAGGCCGCCGGCCGGTCCTTGCCGCTGAGCCAGAGGCGCTCGGCATTGGCGTAGCCTTCGGCGCGTAGATCCGGGCGGGTGAGCTGGTACTGGCCGTACAGGCAGTCGAGCTCGGTGAAGTTGAGCTTGCTATCGTAGTAGCGGACGAAGGTGGCCCAGTCGCCGCGATCGGCCAGCATGCGCAGCCAGCGCAACTTGAGCCAGTTGATCTTCGGCAGGTCGCCGTGGGCGGCGATGAAGGCCTCGATTTCCTCGTCGCTGGCGCCCGGCAGGCGAGCCGTAAGCTCGTCATAGGCCAGGTAGGGCTCCAGGGGATAGTCGGCCAGCATCGCCTTGTACTGGAAGTACGGCGCGCTGTTGCCCTTGGCCAGGGCGGCCCTTGCCTGGTCGTAATACTGCCGTTGCGAGGCCAGGTCACCGGCTTGGGCCATGGGGCTGGAGGAAAGGACGCCGAGCAGCAGGGCGGGGACGAGGCGGGACAGTCGACTGCGCATGAGACTTCCGTAGAGCGTGCAGATTGGCCGCTAGCTTAGCCTGTTGGCCCCAGGCCCGAAAGCGCGCCGAGTGTTTCAAGGCGTGCCATCCGGCGCTTGCTGTACCAGGCTGGTACATAAGGTAGAATGCGCGCCGGCTTTTCCGGAGAATCCCATGACCCTGCTCAAACTGAGCGATGTTTCCCTCGCCTATGGCGCCATGCCCCTGCTCGACAAGGTTTCCTGGCAGATCGCCCGCGGTGAGCGGGTATGTATCATCGGCCGCAATGGCACTGGCAAGTCCAGCATGCTGCGCCTGGTGCGTGGCGACCAGAAGCCCGACGACGGCGACATCTGGCGCGCGCCGGGGTTGAAGATCGGCGAATTGCCCCAGGAACTGCCCCGGGCCGATGATCGCACCGTGTTCGACGTGGTCGCCGAAGGGCTCTCCGGAGTCGGCGAGCTGCTGGCCCGGTTTCACCACCTCAGCCAGAACATCGTCACCGACGCGGATCTCGACGCGCTGACCCACGTCCAGCAGGAGCTCGAAGCCCGGGATGGCTGGCGGCTGCAGCAGTTGGTCGAAAGTACCCTGAGCCGGCTGCAACTGCCCGCGGAAAAGACCCTGGCCGAGCTGTCGGGCGGCTGGCGTCGGCGCGTGCTCCTGGCCCAGGCGCTGGTGTCGGAGCCGGACCTGCTGTTGCTGGACGAGCCCACCAACCACCTGGACATCGGCGCCATTGCCTGGCTGGAAGAAGCGTTGGCCGGGTTCGGCGGGGCGGTGCTGTTCATCACCCACGACCGCGCCTTCCTGCAAAACCTGGCGACCCGGATCCTCGAGCTGGACCGTGGCCGATTGATCGACTGGAACGGCGACTACGCCAGCTTCCTGGTGCACAAGGAAGCGGAGCTGGCTGCCGAAGAGACCGCCAACGCACTCTTCGACAAGCGACTGGCCCAGGAAGAGGTGTGGATTCGCCAGGGCATCAAGGCGCGGCGTACGCGCAATGAAGGGCGAGTGCGTGCCCTCAAGGCGCTGCGCGTGGAACGTGGGGAGCGTCGCGAGCGTCAGGGCAGGGCCAATATCCAGCTGGACGTGGCCGACAAATCGGGCAAGCAGGTCATCGTCCTGGAGAACGTCAGCTACGCGCATCCAGGCGGCCCTTTCCTGGTCAAGGACTTTTCCCTGGTATTGCAGCGTGAAGACCGTATCGGGCTGCTCGGTGCCAATGGCAGCGGCAAGACGACCCTGCTCAAGCTCATGCTCGGCGACCTGCAGCCCACCACCGGCACGGTGACACGCGGTACCAAGCTGGAGGTGGCCTACTTCGACCAGCTGCGCCTGCAACTGGACCTGGAAAAGACCGTGATCGACAACCTGGCCGAAGGCCGGGACTTCATCGAAATCGACGGCCAGAGCCGGCATGTGCTCAGCTACCTGGGCGATTTCCTGTTCAGCCCTCAGCGGGCCCGGACACCGGTCAAGGCTCTGTCCGGGGGCGAGCGTGCCCGCCTGCTGCTGGCCAAGCTCTTCAGCAAGCCGGCCAATCTGCTGATACTGGACGAACCGACCAACGACCTGGACGTGGAAACCCTAGAGCTGCTCGAAGAAGTGCTTTCCAGCTTCAAGGGTACCGTACTGATGGTCAGCCACGACCGGGCCTTCCTCGATAACGTGGTCACCAGCACCCTGGTATTCGAGGGCGACGGCCTGGTACAGGAGTACGTTGGCGGCTACCAGGACTGGATTCGCCAAGGCGGCTCGGCAAAGTTGCTGGGCGTCAAGGAGGCCAGGCCAGCCAAGGCCGAACCGGCGCCGGTGACGGCCGCTCCCGCTACCAGCCCGGCGGTGGCGGTGGCGGTGCCCAAGAAAAAACTCAGCTACAAGCTGCAGCGCGAGCTGGAAGCCTTGCCGGGGCAGATTGACGAGATGGAAGCGCAGATCGCGGCTCTTGAGCAGGAAATGGCCGCGCCTGGTTTCTACCAGCGCCCGGCCGCCGAAACGGCCACGGTGCTCGCTCAGTTGGAGTCCAGTCAGGCGCAGCTCGATACCCTCCTCGAGCGCTGGGCCGAGCTGGACGACTGAGCGCCAGCGAATCGGGGTTCGGCCGGCCCCGACTCTAGGGGTCAAGGCTTCGCCGGCTTCACCGCAGCCTACAGGCCGAAATTCGGTCAGGCTGCGCAGGCCGGCAAGGCGGGCGGCTCTCCAGGGTGTCAGGCCTTCTCGGCCGGCTTGGCGCGCTCCAGGCGAACGGCAAGCACGTCGCATGGCGCGCCATGCAGTACATCATTGGAGGTCGAGCCCAGCAGCAGGCCCAGGCCGTGGCGGCCATGACTGCCCACGATGATCAGGTCGTAACCTTTCTCCTTGGCCAGCTTGTGGATTTCCTGCCGTGGCTGGCCGTAGGTGAGATGGCAAAACTCTTCGGCGACGTCTGGAAACTTCACGCGAAGCGCGCGCATGCGTTCCTTGGCCTGGTCGAACTGCTGCTGTTGCAGTTGCGACAGGTCCATGGGCACATCGCCCCCGAAGGCCATGGCCATGGGCTCGACAATATGCACCAGCGATAGCGTGGCCCCTGTACCTTCGGCCAGGGCGCGAGCGCGTTTGATGACCGGGTCGCATTCCTCGGTCAAGTCTACTGCCGCGAGGATGTGTTGGTAGGTCATGGCGGGTTGCTCCAACGAAAGTGTTAGCTTGATTATGGCCCTTTCATGGAAAACCCGCAGGTAGCACGGTTCCCCAAGGGGTGGTTTGTCGTTCGCGGAAGAGTTCTATGACGGTCTGGATAGTGGTGTCAATCCTCTTGGTGGTTCTGAGTCCCTTGGCGTGGTTGCGCCCGTCACGCCAGCAGAACGGGCGTATGGCTTGTCGCATGCGGGCGCGCAGCCTTGGCCTGGGCATGCAGCTGGCCCCGCAGCAATGGCCGCATTGGATGCCGGCGGGCTTGCCCAGCACGGCCGCCGAATACCATCGGCCTTGCCTCGACGCCGAGGGGCCGGCCTGGGAGTGGTGGCAGCCTGCGCCTGGGCACTGGGTCAACCGCTGGCAGGAGCCCTGCGAGGATCCCGAACTCCTGGCCCGGCTCGTCCAGTTGCCTGGCGACGTCTGGGCGCTGCGAGCGGAGCGACGGATGGTCTGTGCAGTCTGGGGAGAACGGAGCGGGACGGAGCAGGTTGCGCTGGTCGATAGAATCCTGCGCGAACTGAGCGCCTGATCAACCGCCAATCCAGGCAGTGAATTCGGCTTCATTCATCCAGGCGTCCCCTGGTGGCGGCATAATCGAGGCGGCATGTTTCGGTCAGGGCTGTCTACGCTGAGACAGCCGTTTGACGTGACTGATCGGTCGCAAACGGGTGCCTTTCGGGGACGATTGACAATCCCCGGCTTTTCGCTGAAGGTGTGCACACCCGAATCAAACGGGCGTATGAATCGAGCGTTTGGCGCGACCTTCATGCACTCGAAGGCGTGCTGGCGGGTGGGCCTCAAGGCCGCTCCAGCACGTAACGTTCAGCTTCCATTCCTGGAGATCAGTTGATGATTTACGAAGGTAAAGCCATCACGGTTAAGGCTCTTGAAAGTGGCATCGTCGAACTGAATTTCGACCTCAAGGGTGAGTCCGTCAACAAGTTCAACCGTTTGACCCTCAGCGAGCTGCGCGAGGCGGTCGACGCGCTCAAGGCCGACGCCTCGGTCAAGGGGCTGGTAGTTACCAGTGGCAAGGACGTGTTCATCGTCGGTGCCGACATCACCGAGTTCGTCGATAACTTCAAGCTCCCGGATGCCGAACTGACCGCAGGCAACCTCGAAGCCAACCGTATCTTCAGTGATTTCGAAGACCTACCCTTCCCGACAGTGGTCGCCATCAATGGCATCGCCCTAGGTGGCGGCCTGGAAATGGCCCTGGCAGCGGATTTCCGGGTCATGTCCACCGCCGCGAAGATCGGGCTGCCTGAAGTGAAACTGGGCATCTACCCCGGCTTCGGTGGCACTGTCCGTCTGCCTCGATTGATCGGCGCCGACAACGCCATCGAGTGGATTGCCTCCGGCAAGGAGCAACGCCCCGACGACGCCCTGAAAGTCCGTGCCGTCGATGTGGTGGTGGCCCCTGAGCAACTGCGCGACGCCGCGCTGGATCTGGTCGCCCGCGCGGCCAATGGCGAGATCGACCATCTGGCGCGACGCAAGCCCAAGCTGGAAAAGCTCAAGCTCAACGCCATCGAGCAGATGATGGCCTTCGAAACGGCCAAGGGCTTCGTTGCCGGCCAGGCGGGGCCGAACTATCCCGCCCCGGTGGAAGCTATCAAGTCCATCCAGAAGGCAGCCAATTTCGGCCGCGACAAGGCGCTGGAAATCGAGGCCGCCGGTTTCGTGAAGATGGCCAAGACCTCAGCCGCCGAAAGCCTGATCGGCCTGTTCCTCAATGACCAGGAGCTCAAGCGCAAGGCCAAGGTGTATGACCAGAAGGCTCATGAGGTCAAGCAGGCGGCCGTGCTGGGCGCTGGCATCATGGGTGGTGGCATTGCCTACCAGTCGGCCTACAAGGGCACCCCCATCCTGATGAAGGACATCAACGAGAAGGGTATCGAGCAGGGCCTGAATGAGGCGTCCAAGCTGCTGGGCAAGCAGGTGGAGAAAGGCCGTCTGACTCCGGCGAAGATGGCCGATGCGCTCAATGCCATCCGCCCGACGCTGTCCTATGGTGATTTTGGCCAGGTCGATATCGTGGTCGAAGCCGTGGTGGAAAATCCCAAGGTCAAGCAGGCCGTACTGGCCGAGGTGGAAAGCCAGGTCAGGGAAAACGCCATTCTTGCCTCCAACACCTCCACCATTTCCATCAGCCTGCTGGCCAAGGCGCTCAAGCGCCCCGAGAACTTCGTGGGCATGCATTTCTTCAACCCGGTGCACATGATGCCCCTGGTGGAAGTGATTCGCGGTGAAAAGTCCAGCGAAGAGGCCGTGGCGACCACCGTGGCCTACGCCAAGAAGATGGGCAAGAATCCAATCGTGGTCAATGACTGCCCGGGCTTCCTGGTCAATCGGGTGCTGTTCCCGTATTTCGGCGGTTTCGCCAACCTGGTCAGCGCCGGCGTGGATTTCGTCCGCATCGACAAGGTGATGGAGAAGTTCGGCTGGCCCATGGGGCCCGCCTACTTGATGGATGTGGTGGGCATCGACACCGGCCACCACGGTCGTGACGTCATGGCCGAAGGTTTCCCGGATCGCATGAAGGACGAGCGCCGCACCGCCATCGACGCGCTGTACGACTCCAACCGCCTGGGCCAGAAGAATGGCAAGGGCTTCTACGCCTACGAAACCGACAAGCGCGGCAAGCCCAAGAAAGTGGCCGATGCTTCGGTGCTTGAAGTGCTCAAGCCGGTGATCTACGAACAGCGCGAGGTCAGCGACGAAGACATCATCAACTGGATGATGGTCCCGCTCTGCCTGGAAACCGTTCGCTGCCTGGAAGACGGTATCGTCGAGACCGCCGCCGAGGCCGACATGGGCCTGGTGTATGGCATCGGCTTCCCTCCCTTCCGCGGCGGCGCGCTGCGCTACATCGATTCGATCGGCGTGGCTGAGTTCGTGGCGATCGCTGACCGCTACGCCGAGCTGGGCCCGCTGTACCAGCCGACCGAGAAACTGCGTGAGATGGCCCGCGCCGGCCAGCGTTTCTTCGGTTGAGCCGCCCGACAACAGAGCGAGATTTGCACTTATGAGCCTGAATCCAAGAGATGTGGTGATTGTCGACTTCGGTCGTACTCCCATGGGCCGCTCCAAGGGCGGCATGCATCGCAACACCCGTGCCGAGAATATGTCGGCCTACCTGATCGACCAGCTGCTGGCGCGTAATCCTGGCGTGGACCCGAACGAAGTCGAGGACGTGATCTGGGGCTGCGTGAACCAGACCCTGGAGCAGGGCTGGAACATTGCCCGAATGGCCTCGCTGATGACGCGCATTCCGCATACCTCGGCGGCGCAGACAGTCAGTCGCCTGTGCGGCTCTTCCATGAGCGCGCTACATACCGCGGCCCAGGCGATCCAGACCGGCAACGGCGATGTCTTCGTCATCGGTGGGGTAGAGCACATGGGCCACGTCAGCATGATGCATGGCGTGGACCCTAACCCGCAGATGTCGCTACATGCGGCCAAGGCCGCCGGCATGATGGGCCTGACTGCCGAGCTGCTGGGCAAGATGCATGGCATCACCCGTGAACAGCAGGACGCCTTTGGCGTGCGTTCCCACCAGTTGGCGCACAAGGCCACCGTGGAAGGGCTGTTCAAGGACGAAATCATCCCGATGGAAGGTTATGACGAGAACGGTTTCCTGAAGGTATTCGACTACGACGAGACCATCCGCCCTGATACCACCCTCGAAGGCCTGGCTTCCTTGAAGCCCGCGTTCAACCCCAAGGGCGGTACCGTCACCGCGGGCACTTCGTCGCAGATCACCGATGGCGCCTCCTGCATGATCGTGATGTCGGCGCAGCGGGCCAAGGACCTGGGCCTGCAGCCCATGGCCGTGATCCGTGCCATGGCCGTGGCTGGGGTAGACCCATCGATCATGGGCTACGGGCCAGTGCCCGCTACCCAGAAGGCACTCAAGCGCGCCGGCCTTACCGTGGCGGACATTGACTGCTTCGAACTCAACGAAGCCTTCGCCGCCCAGGCGCTGCCGGTGCTCAAGGACCTGAAGGTGCTGGACAAGATGGACGAAAAGGTCAACCTTCACGGTGGCGCGATCGCTTTGGGGCATCCTTTCGGTTGCTCAGGCGCGCGGATTTCCGGCACTCTGCTCAATGTCATGAAGCAAAAGAGTGCTACCCTCGGGGTCGCCACCATGTGCATCGGGCTTGGCCAAGGCATTACCACGGTGTTCGAGCGGGTCTGACGTCGCGTGTGGCAACGACCGGGGCCTAGTGCCCCGGTTTTTGTTTTTCAGGGTTTTAACAAGGGAGGCGGCAAATGCTGTTACAACCTGGTATCTACCGGCACTACAAAGGGCCGGAGTACCGTGTCCTGGGTGTCGCGCGCCATTCTGAAACCGAGCAGCAGGTGGTTTGCTACCAGGCCCTGTATGGGGAATTCGGCTTATGGGTGCGGCCACTGGAGATGTTCCTGGAGTCCGTCGTGGTTGACGGCGAGCAGGTCCCGCGCTTTGCTTTGGTGCGAGCCGAACCTGGCGTGTTCGAGCGCGGCGAGGAAGCAGGGCGATAGCCGCCACGCTTGACCTCGCCCAGTTGCCACTATATATAGCGGGGCCTCGAAAGGCGTCGTTGCCTTCTACACCTGTTTTTTAGGAATCTTCCGATCCATGGGAAAATCGCTGGTCATTGTGGAATCCCCGGCCAAGGCCAAGACGATCAACAAGTACCTGGGCAACCAGTACGTGGTGAAGTCCAGTATCGGCCATATCCGTGACCTGCCCACCAGCGGTTCGTCCACGCCCAAGGAACCCGCCGCTCGCAAGGGCAAGGCCGCGGGGGAAGCGCCGGCCCTGTCTCCTCGCGAGAAAGCCCGGCGGCAGTTGGTAGCGCGCATGGGGGTGGACCCGGACCATGGATGGAAGGCCAAGTACGAGATCCTTCCTGGCAAGGAAAAGGTGATCGAGGAGCTGCGCAAGCTCGCCAAGGATGCCGACACCATCTATCTCGCAACCGACCTTGATCGGGAAGGGGAGGCCATCGCCTGGCACCTGCGCGAAGCCATTGGTGGAGACGAGTCCCGCTTCAAGCGCGTGGTGTTCAATGAAATCACCAAGAAAGCCATCCAGGAAGCCTTCTCGCAGCCAGGCGAGCTGGACATCGCCCGCGTCAATGCGCAACAGGCCCGACGCTTCCTTGACCGCGTCGTCGGCTACATGGTGTCGCCACTGCTTTGGCAGAAGATTGCCCGTGGACTGTCCGCTGGTCGCGTGCAATCCGTGGCGGTGAAGCTGGTAGCCGAGCGCGAGCGCGAGATCCGCGCGTTCATCCCCCAGGAGTACTGGGAGCTGCATGCGGACCTGGCCAGCGACAAGGCCAAGGTGCGCTTCGAGGTCGCCCGCGAGAACGGCGAAGCCTTCAAGCCGCTGAGCGAAGTCCAGGCCATGGCCGCCGTGGAAAAACTCAAGGCCTCCAGCTATCGGGTAGCGAGGCGCGAGGACAAGCCTACCAGCAGCAAGCCCTCGGCCCCGTTCATCACGTCCACCCTGCAACAGGCGGCGAGCAACCGCCTGGGCTTCGGGGTCAAGAAAACCATGATGATGGCCCAGCGGTTGTACGAAGCGGGCTACATCACCTACATGCGTACGGACTCCACCAACCTGTCGGTGGATGCCCTGGACATGGCGCGCAGCTACATCGAAGGCAACTTCGGCAAGCAATACCTGCCCGCCACGCCCAACGTCTACGGCAGCAAGGAGGGCGCCCAGGAAGCCCACGAAGCCATTCGCCCATCGGACGTCAACCTGCATCCTTCACAGCTCAATGGCATGGAGCGCGACGCCGAGCGGCTGTACGAGCTGATCTGGCGGCAATTCCTGGCTTGCCAGATGCCACCGGCGCAATACCTGTCCACCACCCTTACCGTGGTGGCGGGTAGCTTCGAGCTGCGTGCCAAGGGCCGTATCCTCAAGTTCGACGGTTACACCCGTGTGCTGCCTCAGGTCAGCAAGCCTGGGGAAGACGATGTGCTTCCCGAGATGGCCGAAGGCCTGGCCCTGCGGTTGGTCGAACTGGATCCGACCCAGCACTTCACCAAGCCTCCGGCACGGTATTCCGAAGCCAGCCTGGTCAAGGAAATGGAGAAGCGCGGCATTGGCCGCCCATCCACTTACGCCGCGATCATTTCCACCATCCAGGACCGGGGTTACGTCACCCTGCACAACCGTCGCTTCTATTCCGAGAAAATGGGCGACATCGTCACCGAGCGACTGGGCGAAAGCTTTGCCAACCTGATGGACTACGGCTTCACAGCCGGGATGGAGGAACATCTGGACGACGTCGCCCACGGCGAGCGTGACTGGAAAAACGTGCTGGATGAGTTCTACCAGGACTTCAAGACCAAATTGGAAGCCGCGGAAGCTTCGGATCATGGCATGCGGGCGAACCAGCCCACCCTGACGGACATTCCATGCAAGGAGTGCGGTCGGCCAATGATGATCCGCACGGCATCGACTGGCGTGTTCCTCGGCTGCTCGGGCTATAGCCTGCCGCCAAAGGAACGTTGCAAGGCGACCCTCAATCTGGTGCCGGGCGATGAAATCGCCGCGGATGACGAGGGCGAGTCCGAGTCCCGCGTCCTGCTCAACAAGCATCGTTGCCGTATCTGTGATACGGCAATGGATGCCTACCTGCTGGATGAAAAGCGCAAGCTGCACATTTGCGGCAACAATCCGGATTGCCCCGGGTATGAGATTGAAGAAGGCAGCTTCCGCATCAAGGGTTATGAAGGCCCCAGTATCCAGTGCGACAAGTGCGGCAGCGAGATGCAGCTCAAGACCGGCCGCTTCGGCAAGTTCTTCGGCTGCACCAATTCCAGTTGCAAGAATACCCGCAAGCTGCTGAAGAACGGCGAAGCGGCGCCGCCCAAGATGGATGCGGTACCGATGCCCGAACTCAAATGCGAAAAGGTGGATGACACCTATGTGCTGCGTGACGGTGCGTCCGGGTTGTTCCTGGCGGCCAGCCAGTTCCCCAAGAATCGGGAAACACGGGCACCGCTGGTAAGCGAACTGCTTCCACACAAGCAAGAGATCGATCCCAAGTACCATTTCCTGTTCGATGCGCCGGTGAAGGATCCGGACGGGCGTCACGCGGTGATACGCTACAGCCGTAAAACCAAGGAGCAATACGTCCAGACCGAAGTCGATGGCAAGCCTACCGGCTGGCGTGCCTTCTTCGATGGCAAGGCGTGGAAGGTCGAAGACAAGCGCTGAATGCACCGAGCATAGTGTAGGAGTCAGCGCCAGCTGGCGAAGGGTCGCCAAGGCGTTGTAATTCCGCCGCTTCACTGGCTCTTACATCCCATTGGGTTTCAGGAGGGGTTGCATGGCTCACGAACTCTATACGCGCACCAACCAGAAGCTGTATTTTGCGGGCCTGGCCCTTGAAGCCTTGGGCAAGGCGGAGCAGGGGGCTGCCATGAACGCTGCCGCGCTGGCGCAAGCGGAGCGCGAAGCGGTGCTTTTTCATCTTTATGGCGCTCTGTTGGGGCTCTGTCATGAAATAGCCGGCTACTACCGGCTAGCCAATCTCGAAGCCTCTGATGCCCAGGCGTTTCTCACGCCCGAAGCGCTGGCGGCGGCACCCAATCCGCAGCTTGGCGAGCTGGTCGAGCTGGCGAGCAATCCCGATACCTGGCTGTCGCGATTGTTACGGGAATATCGAGTGCTGTGGCTACCGCCCCGGACGCCGCGCAAAGCCAAGCAAGACGTTACTCAGCCGTTGATCCAGGCGATATCCCTGGATGAAGACGCGCCTCCCGTCCTTGGCTGTGACACGCTGGAAAGCTGGCGGCAAGCTCTCAAGACATTGGCTATCCGGTTCCGCGACGGGCTTAGTGAGTGCTGAAGGAAACACTCGCTGTTACAATGCCTGCCTTTTCTGGAGAGTCACGCCTTTATGTCTACGTCTTTTCTTGAAATCGTCGAGCTGCCAGACGGTAGGATCGAGCTGCGCCGTGCCGAAGACGAAGGCTCCCTGGTAACGCTGAACTTTTCGGAAGATGCCAAGGCTTTTCTTCAAGGGCAACACGTGGAAGTCGCCAAGGCGATGCTGAGCGTGGGAGTACAGATGGCAGGCAAATTGGTCGAAGGCGAATTCGAGCAGGACGAGGGACCGCGCGTCCTGCATTGAGCTGAGGTTCAGCCCAAACGAATGTTCAGGCTCTGTGCCTCGCCCTGAAGGGCAGCGCTGATCAGCTGTTGGCGTCCATGGCTGCTCAAGGGGCTTACCCAGCTCACCACCGTATGGCTTCTACCCAGGCGAAGCGCTTCGCACGCCAGCTGCAACGATGTCTGATTGGTCTTGGGTTGCAACAGAAGGATGCGTTCGCGGTTGAGACCTGCCTCGCGCAACCAGCTCTGCGTCAGGCTGGCCGGGGGCGCCACCAGGGCCAGCCAACGCATGTGCTCGACGTCGCTGAGTTCTCTGAGCATGGGTGCAAGTAGGCTCAGGCAGTTCTCCGGGGCGCCCCTGAAGCTCAGTTCGCTGAATGCTTCCGGGGCCTCGGCACGCCAGGTGTCGGCCGAGGCCTTCTGGAACACCTGGTTGACCGGCGCGATGAACGCCTCGAACAGCGACAGTTGAGGATGCTGGGCGCTGCCCGCTGTAATCGGGGAAAACTGCATGGTCACCTCCTGTTTAGCGGCGGATAACGCCAACGCTGAGCCCTTCGATGACCAGATCCTGCTCCCTGAGGTCGACCTCAATGGGCGCGAAATCCGGATTTTCCGCCAGCAGTTGCACGATATGGCCTGAGCGCTGGAAGCGCTTGACGGTGACTTCCTCACCGATTCGCGCGACCACGATCTGACCATTGCGGGCCTCGCGGCATGTATGTACGGCCAGCAGGTCGCCATCGATGATGCCGACGTTCTTCATGCTCATGCCGTGGACACGCAGCAGATAGTCCGCCTTCGGGTGGAAGAAGGCAGGGTTGATGTTGCAGGCATCCTCGATGTGCTGCTCGGCCAGGATGGGGGCGCCCGCGGCAACGCGGCCGATAACGGGAAGGCTGCTGTCATCGCTGGCTCGAGGCTCGGCCCCGGGAATGCGAATACCACGGGACGCACCTGGCGTCATCTCGATGGCGCCCTTGCGTGCGAGGGCCTTGAGATGTTCCTCGGCGGCATTGGGTGACTTGAAGCCCAGCTCCTGCGCGATCTCCGCGCGGGTAGGCGGGAAACCGTTGTCGTCGAGGCAACGCTTGATGAAAGCGAGGATTTCGGCCTGGCGTGGCGTAAGTTTCTGCATGGCGTTGGCTCTGGCTTTTTATACAGTGACTGGGATTATATACAGTATCGCGGGCTTGGCAATCCCTCTTCGGCAAGCGCAGGGCTCTTGAAGCGGTAGCCGCCAGGCTGGAAAATGACCGGCCCGGCTTGACAAACGTTTGAATGCAAACGTATGTTTCAAACACTTGTTTGTCAGCTGGAGCAATCATGGCACAGTCGGAAACCGTTGAGCGTATCCTCGATGCCGCGGAACAACTGTTCGCGGAAAAGGGCTTCGCTGAAACGTCCCTGCGCCTGATCACTGGCAAGGCAGGTGTCAACCTGGCGGCGGTGAATTATCACTTCGGCTCCAAGAAGGCGCTGATCCAGGCAGTGTTTTCTCGCTTTCTCGGCCCTTTCTGCGCCAGTCTCGATCGTGAGCTCGAGCGCCGCGCCGCCATTCCCGGCCACAAGGCCAGCCTGGAAGAGCTGTTGGAAATTCTCGTCGATCAGGCGCTTTCCGTTCAGCCGCGCAGCAACAACGACCTGTCCATCTTCATGCGCTTGCTGGGCCTGGCCTTCAGCGAGAGCCAGGGCCACCTGCGACGCTATCTTGAAGACATGTATGGCAAGGTGTTCCGTCGCTATATGTTACTGGTTAACGAAGCCGCGCCGCGCATCCCGGCGCTGGAATTGTTCTGGCGCGTGCATTTCATGCTGGGGGCCGCGGCTTTCAGCATGTCGGGGATCAAGGCGCTGCGCGCCATCGCCGAGAATGACTTCGGCGTCGACACTTCCATCGAGCAGGTGATGCGCCTGATGGTGCCTTTCCTGGCCGCAGGGATGCGTGCGGACAGCGGCGTCAGCGACCCGGCCATGTCCAGTGCTCAGTTGCGGCCTCGCATCAAGCAGCCGGCCAAGGCCTGAGCCGCCGAGACAGCCCCGCTGGTATTGGGTAAAGTAGCGCCCCCCGCTTGCTCCCAAGGATTTCCCATGAGCGCCAGCCTGCAAGGCTCTCTGATGGTCGATGTCGCCGGTACCTGGCTGACCGCCGAAGACCGTCATCTGCTCCGCCAACCTCAGGTCGGCGGGCTGATTCTCTTCGCTCGAAACATCGAGCATCCCCGTCAGGTCCGTGACCTGTGCAATAGTATCCGGGCACTACGCCCGGACCTCATCCTGGCCGTGGATCAGGAAGGCGGTCGCGTCCAGCGTCTGCGCCAGGGGTTCGTGCGCCTGCCAGCCATGGGGCGGATCGGCGAGGCTGCGTCGGGCGCCGACGCCCAGGCACTGGCGAAGGCTTGTGGCTGGGTCATGGCCACCGAGGTACTGGCTGCCGGCCTGGACCTGAGCTTCGCCCCCGTGCTGGACCTGAACTACGGACGCAGTGCGGTAATAGGCGCGCGCTCGTTCGGCGTCGAGCCTGGCGTCACTACCGAACTGGCCGGTTCCTTCATCGAGGGTATGAACCAGGCCGGCATGGCCGCCTGTGGCAAACATTTTCCCGGACACGGTTGGGCCGAAGCCGACTCCCATGTGGCCATTCCACTGGATGAGCGGGGCTTGGCGGAATTGCGCGCCTCCGACATGCAGCCCTTCATCCGTTTGAGCTCGCGGCTGGACGCGGTCATGCCGGCCCATGTGATCTACCCGGCCGTGGACACCCAGCCGGCAGGGTTTTCCCGGCGCTGGCTGCAAGACATCCTCCGCGGCGAGCTGGGTTTCGACGGGGTCATCTTCAGCGATGACCTGTCCATGGCCGGTGCCCACGTGGCCGGCGACGCGGCCGCCCGCATCGAGGCAGCCCTGAGTGCCGGCTGCGACATGGGCCTGGTATGCAACGACCGCGCTGCCGCCGAACTGGCCCTGAGCGCGGCCCAGCGCCTGGGTGTCACCGCGCCTAAGCGGTTGAAGCGCATGGCCCGCCGTAATTGCCCCACCCCCGAATACCGACAGCAACCCCGTTGGCTGGAGGCCCTTGGCGCTCTCCGCCAGGCCGGGTTGCTCGAACCTGGAGCCTGATCATGACCATTCTTGCAATCATTGGCGGGACCGGCCTGACCCAACTCGAAGGCCTGGACATTCGCCGCTCCGTTGATGTCGAGACCCCGTACGGCACGCCTTCGGCGCCAGTGCTGGTAGGCGACTATGCCGGGCGTGAGGTGTTGTTCCTGGCCCGTCACGGCCATCCACACCGCTACCCGCCACACAAAGTCAACTACCGGGCCAACCTCTGGGCCCTCAAGCAGGCGGGCGCCGAGGCCATCATCGCGGTGAACGCCGTTGGCGGCATCCATGCCGCCATGGGCACCGGACACCTCTGCGTTCCGCATCAACTGGTGGACTACACCAGTGGGCGCGACCATACCTTCTTCGCCGACGATCTGGAGCAAGTCACCCATATCGACTTCAGCTACCCCTACAGCGAAGCATTGCGGCAGCAGTTGATCTCGGCCCTCGCTGCCCAGGGGGAAGCCTACAGCGACTTCGGTGTCTACGGCTGCACCCAGGGTCCGCGCCTGGAAACCGTGGCGGAAATCGCGCGGCTGGAGCGTGACGGTTGCGACATCGTGGGCATGACCGGCATGCCGGAAGCCGCTCTGGCGCGCGAGATCGACCTGGCCTACGCCTGCCTGGCGCTAGTGGTGAACCCGGCGGCGGGCAAGAGCACGGATGTGATCACCATGGCGGAGATCGAAGCGGCGCTGCATGAAGGGATTGGCAGGGTGCGTGCCGTGCTGGCGAAGGTGCTGGCGAGCTGAAGAATGAATCGCCTGGCTCTCAACGAAGAGAGCCGGGCGGTGGCCAGTGCAAGCCCTTCAGAGGGAAGTTCGTTCCGTTTGTAAGGTGCCAACCTGGGCTGTAGATCACGGCTAGGGAACCTCGCCTCTCTATAAGGATGTTGCCAAACAGTCAGGCCGGGGTAACTGTGTCATGTTAAATAATGACGGCCAAGACCGACAGCAGATATATTACTTATTACAAAACACATTCGGAATAAGTGGCTCGAAGTTTTGGTGGTAGCTATTCGGTAGTTAGGTTTGTACGGCTGCGGAAAAGAAATGGATGCAAAAATGGTAACTTCAATTCATTGTGCGAAGCAGTCAAAACATGGAGCTTCTAAATTTTCCCATGTATCCTGCAAGGCTGCTGCCCACTAGAATGGCTGTCAGAGTAGAACTCCAAACAGATGAGTAGGCGTTAGCCATGGCTGGACATTCCATGCGCAGCGGGACTGATCTGCGGCCGTCGAGTCAAAGTTTAGGCATCGTTTCATGAAAAATGATAAGGGCTGATAGCAATAGAAAATGTATAATCAACAGGCTAACCAAAAGGCGGCGGGTGCGCGGCGGAAAGCGTCTGACTTCATTCAAATCGATTAGTCCCCTACGCGTGAAGATGTGCGGTAGCGCCAGCACCATCGAGATCAAGCCCGTACGCAAGATTTTTCCGGGCAATCCCGCATATTCAAGATTTTTTTTATTGTCCGTCACGAAGGTGCAATTCGGAAGGAGTGATTCGAAATATTCTGTATGCTTGTGCGCAATATAAGCTTGCACGATCATCGCGAGCCAAATGGATGCAATAATAAATAATCCAATAAATGCAATATGGATATCAGTCATTCGAACACCGCCTGGTAGATTGTGCCCCCTATATTTTCGGCTATGCCGCTACCGAAATCCCCCAACATTTTGCCACTCACGGCGCCTCTAACGATAACGCAAGCCAGTGCGCCCGCACCGACTGTGCCAAATCCTATAGCAGCACAAACAGTTGGCGCTACCATACTGCCAATGTATCCCCCAGCGGCGCTTCCGGCCAATCCACCCGCCAAAGCCGAGCTTTGGAAATACTTGGCACGCCGACATTCCTCCTCTCGGCCCGTCGTACAGGCTCGATAAATGCCAGTGCCGTGGGTGCCACATCTAAAGCTCAAATCACAAGCGCGACCCTGAAATAGTTTGGGTAAGCAGGGGCAGCAAATTTTAGTCGGGATACAGGCAGGCCGCAGCGTCCGTGAATAATTCAGGTTTCAGGCAGTGCATAATTAAGTAGGGCAAGCGCAAAGATCAACGCAAATTGTAAGACTAACAGGCATGTTAGGAACTGTTTCGTGCGGAGCGGGAATCGCTTGACTTCATCCATGTCGATCAATCCCCTGCGCATAAATATATACGGTATTACTAGTACCAAAGCGATCAAGCCTGTGCGCAAGAGCTTGCCAGGAAGGCCGGCGTGCTGAAATATTTTTATATTTTCTTTTACAAAGATACAATTCGGAAGAAAGGACTCAAAGTGCTCGGTGTACTTATGTGCGATGTAACTCTGCACTATCATGATCAATATCATGGGCGCGAGAATTAGAAATGCAACCAGTGCCAGAAATGGTTCACTCATTCGAAAACCTCTTGATACACCTCGCCCCCGAGAAATTTGGCTCCTGTGCCCCCGAGGTCGCCCACGATCTTACCGCCTGCTGCGCCTCCGACTACAGCACAGACTAATGCCCCCGGCCCTCCACTGCTAACTCCTAGAACAAATGCACAAGCAAATCGTGCTGCGATGCCACCTGCCATCCCCCCGACGCTACTTCCCGCCAAACTACCAACCAAAGCCGAGCTTTCGACGTACTTGGCACGCCGGCATTCCTCTTCTCGGCCGATGGTGCAGGCTTTATGAATCTCCAAGGCTGTAGAGGTCATGTCCAAAGCTATACCAATGTAAGCGCCTTTCTTGGCCAAGCTCGCGGCTCTGGCAACACCGAAAACTTTTTCGGCGTAGCCTGCTATTTCGCCGTGGTGAAGAAAGCTCCGGGTTGAAATGCCCAGCGCTCGCTTGATTTTTCCTTTTTTACGCAGGCCTGATCCGTGGGCTGCGATGCTGCTTAACTGGGCTTCCAGTTTCATGAACAGTGCCGTTCGTTTTGCGTAGAAGGCGTCGCGCCCCCTGAGGCCGGAACGCAGGTAGTCGCGGTGCGCTTGAAGGATTTCCTCGAGGGTTGACTTGATATTGTTAAGGTGTCTGCTCCATCCATCACTGGCCGCGCCTGCGCCTATGGACGCATGGGACAGCATAGTTTGCAGTAGCTCGAAGTTCTCCAGAAAGAAGTCATCGTCCTCCATCCCGCTGGCCAGCAGGCTGGAGCGCACGTACGCAGCCTGGCCCATCAGAAAGGCTTCGTGGCTAGTGCAGGAAGGAGTGCTCGGGTCGCCGATGATTACCAGCTCTCCAGCCAACGCCACGCTATTGACGATGTGACCATTGAGTACATCGAACTTCCCTAGGGCATGTCCCGACATCGGTGTGCTGGCTTTCAAAGCTTGGTAGGACTGGGTTCTGGGGTTGATGAAGGTGCGTGGTCCGGGCATCGTCCTACCTCAGGCGTACTTCTTGTTGTTTATCCGGTCCCACCCTCCGGTTACATTGCCGCCAGCGCTACCATCGGATCGCTTCTGCCGTATGTAGGTGGTCTTGATGCGTCCGTAGTTCAGCTGAACGGTTTCGATAGGCACCCCCGAGCTGGCGTTCTGCGCATAGTCGGCGATGATCACTTCTTCCAGTACAATTTCGTAATACTTGAGTTTGTCTGTGCCTGCGCGGCAAAGCGCGAGTTTCACCTCTTTCAGATGCTGGCCTGCGCAGCATGCCTCCAGCAATTTGCAACTTGCGTTGTCGAGGAACTTCGTAAATATGAAGTTTGCCAGGGTCGTACGGCCTGATGACGCCCCGCCAGCGGAACTGGCGGTAGCAGATGTGCTTTGGTTGGCGCTGAAGTTGTAGCTCAGGATCTCGACCCAGTTGGGGTATTGTTCATCCAGCGCTTCTCCAGCAATACCATCGATCAGGATGTAAGCATCGAAAGCCAAAATTGGTACTCCTTGTAAATTTCGGTAAATCCTAACGTTCCTAACGTTAGAGCCATGCAGGTTATCAATTTGGCCCGAGTGGGCGTTGACTCAGGTCAAAAAAATCAGCTCGCGCAAGCTTAACCTGAGCGCTGACGCGCGCTGTGACGCGGTATGCCCTATATATATTCGAAGTTCATCCTTGCATGAGAGGATGAGGGTGTCTATCAGGTGAGTAAGGTGGTTTGAAACTTAAAGTTTCGGTTGCCACTGCGGCCATGCGCCTAGGCGCAATATAAAGTCGTTCGTAACCGGATGACGATCACCGTAATAAAGTCGTTCCGGGCGCCTGGCTTCAAGGCCGCTGAAGCTGAGCGTAGTCGATCACCGCGCCATAGCTGTAACCCATATAGACGCTATGTCGGCAACTTTATCAACGCTTGGCAGGTAGCGGCTCGAGCAGCGCCTCGATATCTTCCGGCGCCCAGCGCCAGTCCGCCGCGCGGCGACCGTCCAGAACGCCCGAAGCCAGGGCGGTTTTCTCGCGCTGAAGCTGAGCGATTTTTTCCTCCACCGTGCCCCGGGTGATCAGTTTGAACACGAACACCGGCTTGTCCTGGCCGATGCGGTAGGCGCGGTCCGTCGCCTGCTGCTCGGCGGCCGGGTTCCACCAGGGGTCGTAATGGATCACGGTGTCGGCCGCGGTCAGGTTCAGGCCGACGCCTCCGGCCTTGAGGCTGATGAGGAAGATGCGCTTGCGGCCCTGCTGGAAGTCCTCTACCGGTGCCCGGCGATCGCGGCTGGCCCCTGTCAGCAGCGCGTAGTCGAGGCCGCGCTGCGCCAGCTCGGCCTCGATCAGTTCCAGCATGGAGGTGAACTGAGAGAACACCAGTACACGGCGGTCTTCGCTCATCAAGCGGTCCAGCATCTCCATCAGCGACTCCAGCTTGCCGGAACTGCCGCCTGGAGCGTAGCTGCGGGTCGCGTCGACCAGGCGCAGGTCACAACATACCTGACGCAGCTTGAGAAGCGCTTCGAGGATGATGATCTGGCTGCCAGCCATGCCCTTGCGGCTGATTTCCGCGCGCACCTTGCTGTCCATGGCCAAACGCACGGTTTCGTAGAGGTCACGCTGGGTATCGTTGAGTTCCACCCACTGGATGATATCCGTCTTGGCGGGTAGCTCGGTCGCTACCTGCTCCTTGGTGCGACGCAGCAGGAAGGGTTTGATCCGGGCGTTGAGGTGCTCGAGACGCTCGTGACTGTCGTGCCGCTCGATGCGTATACGGTATTCGGCATTGAACGTCTTGCTGTCGCCCAGCCAGCCGGGCATCAGGAAGTGGAACAGTGACCACAGCTCCCCGAGGTGATTCTCCAGAGGCGTTCCGCTCAGGCACAGACGCTGGCGTGCTTCGAACCGGCGAGCAGCCTGGGCGGCCTTGCTTCCTGGCGTCTTGATGTATTGGGCTTCATCGAGAATCAGCAGGTGCAGCTTGAGGTGGCCGATGCGCTCTACATCCTTTGGCAGCAGCGCGTAGGTGGTCAGTATCAGGTCGTAGTCCTGCAGGTGCTCGAAATGCTTCCGGCGCCCGACCCCTTGAAGCGTCAGCACCCGCAGGTCAGGAGTGAAGCGGTGAGCCTCATCCTGCCAGTTGGGAATCAAGCTGGTAGGCATCACTACCATTGCGGGGCGGTCCAGGCGCCCGGCGTTTTTCTCGGTCAATACATGGGCGAGGGCCTGGAGGGTTTTGCCCAGCCCCATGTCATCGGCCAGAATGCCACCCACCTCCAGTTCGCGCAGGTTCTGCATCCAGCTCAGGCCTTCGAGCTGGTAACCGCGAAGGCTGGCTTCAAGGCCGGCTGGGGCTTCGCTGGGGCCACTGTGCAAATCCCGCAGGCGCCCGGCCAGGTGACGCAGGCGCTCGCCTCCCTGCCAGCGCATGGGCAGGCCCTGCAGCGCGTTGAGCCGCGCCGCGTCGGGTGTGGCCAGGCGAAGGCGCGTGGCGCCTGCCTCATGCTGGTAGACATCGCCCAGGGTGGCCAGCACCGGCTTGAGGCGGCCGAAGGGGAGGGCGACCTGCAGGCTCTTGCGGGCAGGGCCAACGGCCGGCAGGTTCACCACCAGCAGTTCGTCGTCCCGACGTCGCGCCAGAGCACCGGGTCTGAGGGTTTCCGGATGCTGACGCACCAGGTTGATCAGGATCGGCAACAGGCTGCGGGCTTCGCCATTGACCACGATCCCCAGTTCCAGGTCGAACCAATCATGGTCGGCGGTTTCTTCCACCAGGGCATACCAGTCGTCCACCGGAGTGAGCTGGAAGCTGAAGTGCTCGCCGTATTCTATCTCCCAGCCTCGCTCGCGCAGGCCCGGCAGGTCGTTGAGCACGAAACGCAACCAGGCGGCGTCCGACGACAGCTCATAGAGCTCACCCGCGCTCTCAGGCAGGGCCTTGCTTTGCCGCGTAGCGATGCGAAAGCCCAGCTTGGACAAGTGCTCCCGCGCCTGGCGCTCGCTCGTCAGGTCCCGCGACAAGGGCGCCTCGCTGCCCCGCGGTGGGGCAGCTGGCGATACGTATCGTCCCGCATAAGCGAAGGCCAGCGCCGCCCGGTGCTGGACATGCCGCTGCATGCGGCCATTGCGAGGCTCGAAAGCGCTGAACTCCACGCTCCCCAGCCATAGCCTGGGCGTGGGTGCGGTCGGCGTGGCTAGTTCCGGACGCATGACGGCCAGGCCTGGTGAAAGCTAGCGCCTGCCATTGGCATCGCTGGCCTTGGCCAGCTGTTCCAGAAGGCTTTCGACAGTGTTGAATCGCTCATCGGGCCGCTCCATCGGAACCTGAAACTTGAACAGTGTGGCCCCTTCGAACTTATAGCGCTTGGGCTGGCTCTGGATGAGCTTGATCAGCACCAGCGGGTCTACCGGCGTTTCGGCAGCGAACTCGATACGCCCGCCCTGAGGCCCGCCATCTATCTTCAGGATGCCCAGTTTTTCGGCCTGCAGCTTGAGCAGCGTCAGACGAATCAGGTTCTTGGTCGGCTCCGGCAGCAAGCCGAAACGGTCGATCATTTCCACCTGCAGGTCCTTCAGGCCCTCTTCGTCTACCGCCGAAGCGATGCGTTTGTAGAGAATCAGGCGAGCGTGCACGTCAGGCAGGTAGTCTTCGGGAATAAGCGCCGGAAGGCGCAGGTTGATTTCCGGACCGCCCCCCAAGGGTTTGTCCAGATCAGGTTGCTCGCCTTTCTGGATGGACTTGACCGCCCGCTCCAGCATTTCCATGTACAGGGTAAAGCCAACCGCCTGGATCTGGCCGCTCTGGCCTTCGCCGAGGAGTTCGCCCGCGCCCCGGATTTCCAGGTCATTGGTGGCCAGCACGAAGCCGGCGCCCAGGTCCTGGGTGTTGGCGATGGCCTCCAGGCGCTTTTCCGCGTCCGGCGTGATTTGCTGACGCGAGGGCGTCAGCAGGTAGGCATAGGCCTGGTGATGGCTTCGGCCCACCCGGCCACGCAGCTGATGCAGCTGGGCCAGGCCGAACTTGTCCGCCCGCTCGATGATGATGGTGTTGGCGCTAGGCACGTCAATGCCGGTCTCGATGATGGTCGAGGCCACCAGCACGTTGAAGCGTTTGTGGTAGAAGTCACTCATCACCTGCTCGAGCTCGCGCTCGCGCATCTGGCCGTGGCCGATACCGATGCGGGCCTCGGGCACCAGCTCGGCCAGGTCCGCGGCGCACTTCTCGATGGTCTTGACGTCGTTGTGCAGGTAGTACACCTGGCCACCGCGCAGCAGTTCGCGTAGCAAGGCCTCCTTGACCGTGCTCTTGTTCTGCTCCATCACGAAGGTGCGTACTGACAGACGCCGGGCCGGTGGGGTGGCGATGATGGAGAGGTCGCGCATGCCGGACATGGCCATGTTCAGCGTGCGCGGGATAGGGGTGGCCGTGAGCGTGAGGATATCGACTTCGCTGCGAAGCGCCTTGAGCGCTTCCTTCTGGCGCACGCCGAAGCGGTGCTCCTCGTCGATGATCACCAGCCCCAGGTTCTTGATCTTCACATCATCCTGCAGCAGCTTGTGGGTGCCGATGACGATATCGATCTTGCCTTCGGCCAGTTCGGCCACTGCCTGGGCCACATCCTTGGCGGATTTGAACCGGCTCATCACTTCCACGCGCACGGGCCAGTCGGCGAAGCGGTCCCGGAAGCTGTTGTAGTGCTGCTGAGCCAGCAAGGTAGTGGGCACCAGCAGCGCAACCTGACGGCCACCATGGACGGCAATGAAGGCCGCGCGCATGGCCACCTCGGTCTTGCCGAAGCCTACGTCGCCGCAGACCAGGCGGTCCATGGGGCGTGGCGCGAGCATGTCGGCGCGCACCGCCTCGATGGCCGACTGTTGATCCGGGGTTTCCTCGAACGGGAAGCCCGCGCTGAAGGTTTCGTAATCCAGCGCCGGGTCGCTGAAGGCATAGCCTTTGCGCGCGGCTCGTCGCGCATAGATGTCGAGCAGTTCGGCGGCCACGTCGCGCACCTGTTCCGCGGCCTTGCGCTTGGCTTTCTGCCAGGCTTCGGAGCCCAGCCGGTGCAGCGGGGCCAGGGCATCGTCGCTGCCGGTATAGCGAGCGATCAGATGCAGATTGGCCACGGGCACGTACAGCTTGGCGTTCTCGGCGTATTCAAGGGTGAGGAATTCGGCCACCTGATTGTCGATTTCCAGGGTGGCAAGACCCAGGTAGCGCCCAACGCCATGGTCGATATGGACCACGGGTGCGCCTTCGCGCAGCTCAGTGAGGTTCTTGATGACCGCATCGCTGCTGCCCTCGCTGCGCTTGTCACGCCGCCGGCGCTGCATCACCCGCTGGCCGAACAACGGGCTTTCGGCGATCAGCGCCAGGGCAGGGTCGTCCAGTTGCAGGCCTTCGTCCAACGGGGCGATGGTGATGGCCAGGCGCGCCTCACTGGCGACAAAGCCGGGCCAGCCCTCTACCGCCTGTGGCCGTAGCTGGAAGCGCGAGAGCATGTCGAGCAATACTTCTCGGCGGCCGGCGGATTCGGCGGTGAACAGCACACGGCCCGGGAAGCGGTCCAGGTAGCCAGCGAGCGCGGCCATGGGTTGGCTGGCCTTGGCTTCGATGGCCAGGTTCGGCAGGGGGCTGGCGGGGAAGCGCTCGCGCCCGGCGCCACTGCCCGGGTCTTCGCTGCCGGCCACTACCCGCGGCCAACTCTTGAGGCGAGCGAAGCAGTCCTCCACCGGCAGGAAGAGTTCGGCAGGCGGCAGCAAGGGCCGAAGCGGGTCGATGCGACGCTCCTCGTAGCGGTTGCGAACGTCGTTCCAGAACTGCTCGGCGGCCTGTTCGATGCCGGGCAGCGAGAATACCTGGGTGTCTTCGGGCAGATAGTCGAAGAGCGTCGAAGTGTCTTCGAAGAACAGCGGCAGGTAGTACTCGATGCCTGCCGGGGTAATGCCGCTGTTGAGATCCTGGAAAATGGGGCTGCGGCGGAAGTCCAGGTCGAAGCGCTCGCGGAAGCGGGCCTTGAAACGGACCACGGCCTCCTTTTGCAGCGGAAACTCCCGGGCCGGCAGCAGGCGTACCGACTCTACCTTGTCGATGGAGCGCTGGGTCTCGGGGTCGAACGTGCGCAGGGTTTCGATTTCGTCATCGAACAGGTCGATCCGGTAAGGCAGCCTGCTGCCCATGGGGAAAAGGTCGATAAGCGCGCCGCGCACGGTGAATTCACCGTGTTCGTAGACCGTGTCCACATAGCGGTACCCGGCTGCCTCCAGCCGAGTACGCGTGGTTTCCACATCCAGGCGCTGGCCGATATCCAGCACCAGGCTGCTGCCCAGCAGGAACTTGGTGGGCGCCAGCCGGTGTAGGGCGGTGGTGATCGGCACTACCAGAATGCCGTGGTTCAGTTCGGGCAGACGGTAGAGACTGGCAATCCTCTGGGAAACGATGTCCTGGTGAGGGGAGAACAGGTCGTAGGGGAGGGTTTCCCAGTCAGGGAAATGCAGTACGGGCAAATCCGGCGCGAAGAAGCGAAGCTCCTGTTCCAGACGGTCCGCGGCCTGGCTGTCCGGAGTCAGCAATAGGGTGAAGCGGCGCGCGGTGCTGGCGGCTTCGGCGATGGCCAGGCTCAAGGCGGCGCCGGGCAGGTTGCCCCACGTCTGTTTGACCGGCGACGCTGAGCTCGCCATGGAAGGTAACGGCGGAAGGCGCAGGACTGGCACGTTGAGGCAAGGCTCCGAAAGCATGGAAAGGCCCTGATTGTAGCGGTGCAGCGGGGGGCTGTCAGTGCCACGGGGTGCAAAAGAAGCTGCTCGCCGGCCAGAACTTCGAATGCGCGAAAGTGTCTATGCAGCCGTTATGACGCGAGCGCATTGCTTTGCCGCAACGGCCGAAGCCATAATGTAGCTCCTTTTTTCTCCCCCTACATGTGGAAGGTTCCCGTGACTCAGAAGCCCGACCAGTGTCTTGGTGAATGGATCGATCGTGAAGCGCTTGCCGAGGCGATGATCCCGTTGATCGGTCAGCTTTACCGCAACAATAACGTGGTGACCTCGATCTATGGCCGGAGCCTGATCAACCGCTCCGTGATTGCGATCCTCAAGGCCCATCGCTTCGCCCGCCATCGCCAGGCGGATGAAAGCGAGCTGTCGGTCCACGAGACTTTCCCCCTGCTTCAGGCCATGAGCCAATTGAAGCTGGGCGCCGCTTCGGTCGATCTGGGCAAGCTGGCGGTCAAGTTCAAGGCCGAAGGCAATGGCCGTAGCGCCGAGGCTTTCGTGCGCGACGAACTGGCCGAAGTAGTCGGCAAGCAAACCACCGAAGCCGGCCATCGCAAGGGGCAGGACGTGGTGCTCTACGGGTTCGGCCGCATCGGCCGCCTGCTGGCGCGCATCATGATCGAGAAGACCGGTGGTGGCGATGGCCTGCGACTGCGTGCCATCGTGGTCCGCAAGGGCTCCAGCGACGACCTCAACAAGCGGGCCAGCCTGCTGCGTCGTGACTCGGTACATGGCTCGTTCGACGGCACCATCATGGTGGACGAAGAACACAATACCCTGAACATCAACGGCAACCTGGTTCAGGTCATCTACGCCAAGGCCCCCAACGAGGTCGACTACACCCAGTATGGCATCCAGAACGCCTTGCTGGTGGACAACACCGGTGTATGGCGCGACGCCGAGGGCCTGGGCCAGCACCTGGCATGCCCCGGCATCGACCGCGTGATCCTAACCGCGCCCGGCAAGGGCAAGCTGAAGAACATCGTGCATGGCATCAACCACGCGTTGATCACGCCGGAAGACAAGATCGTCTCGGCCGCGTCCTGCACCACCAACGCCATCGTGCCGGTGCTCAAGGCGATCAACGACAAGTTCGGCATCGCCAACGGGCATGTCGAAACGGTTCACTCGTACACCAACGACCAGAACCTGATCGATAACTTCCACAAGGGCGAGCGGCGTGGCCGCAGCGCCGCGCTGAACATGGTGATCACCGAGACCGGCGCCGCCACCGCCGCGGCCAAGGCCCTGCCGGAGCTGGCCGGCAAGCTGACCGGCAACGCCATTCGCGTGCCTACGCCGAACGTTTCGATGGCCATCCTGAACCTGAACCTGGAGAAGTCCACCAGCCGCGAGGAAGTGAACGAATACCTGCGCTATGTGGCGCTGCATTCGGACCTGTCCCGCCAGATCGACTTCGTCACCTCCACCGAGGTGGTGTCCACCGACTTCGTGGGCTCGCGCTATGCTGGCGTCGTCGATGCCGAAGCTACCATCTGCAACGACAACCGTGTGGTGCTCTACGTCTGGTACGACAACGAGTTCGGTTACAGCTGCCAGGTGATCCGCGTGATGGAAGACATGGCCGGGGTGAACCCGCCGGCTTTCCCACACTGATCGCTGCTTGAAACGAAGAGCCCCGGCCTGAGAAGGTCGGGGCTTTTTGTTGCCTACTGTCTTGTTCGCGCCAATGGCCGTGGGTCGGTTACGGCCGTGGCGCCCGGCCAGGCTGGCTTGGCCCGGTATCGTGTGTAGGCGAATGATGACCCGCTATGCCGCCTCTGCCATCCGCAGCCGGGCGTCCTTGTTGCGGAACAGCACCAAGGTGGCGATCAACCCCATCGCCGCCGCGCCACTGAGCCACAGCCCAGGCGCTGCCTGGTTGCCCAGGGCATGGATGAGCCAGGTGCAGGCCGCTGGCGTAAAGCCGCCGAAGGTAGCCGTTGCCAGGCTATAGGCTAGGGAGAACCCGGTCGTGCGTACTTCCTTGGGCATGATTTCGGTCAGTGCCACGACCATGGCGCCGTTATAGGCGCCATAGAGGAACGACAGCCACAGGCCCACCAGCAGCAAGTGAGCGAAGCTTGGAGCGCTGACCAGCCAGGACAGCAAGGGGTAGGCCGTAAGCATGGCCAGCACGGTGGTAGACACCAGCAAGGGTTTGCGACCGAGGCGATCGGACAGCGCGCCCATCACAGGCAGCCAGATGAAGTTGGACAGGCCAATGCACATGGTGACAAGCAGGGCATCGAACTCAGACAGGTGCAGTTCGGCTTTGCCAAAGGTGGGCGTGTAGGCTGTGATCAGGTAGAAGGACACCGTGGTCATTACCACCATGGCCATGCCAGCGATGATCAGTCCGAAATTCTGGCCGATGGAAGTCAGCACCTGGCGCAGGTTCGGCCGGTGGGTTCGTGCCTGGAATTCAGGCGTCTCTTCCAGCGAGCGGCGGATAAGAAAGATCACGGGTACGATCAGGCAACCGATCAGGAAGGGCACTCGCCAGCCCCATTGGCTCATCTGCTCTGGCGAGAGCACCTGGTGCAGGATCACGCCGAGAAGCCCAGCGAAGATGACTGCCACTTGCTGGCTCGCCGACTGCCAGCTGACGAAAAATCCTTTACGCCCGGGGGTCGCGATCTCCGCCAGGTAAACGGACACACCGCCCAGTTCAACCCCGGCTGAAAAGCCCTGCAGCAGGCGCCCGATCAGTACCAGCACAGGCGCCAGTACGCCGATGCTGGCGTAACCGGGCACGAGCGCGATCAACAAGGTGCCCATCGCCATCAATCCAAGGGTCACGATCAATCCCTGGCGACGGCCATGCCGGTCAATGTAGGCGCCCAGCACAACGGCTCCAAGGGGCCGCATCAGGAAGCCGGCGCCAAAGGTGGCGAGAGAGAGCATCAGCGAGGCGAAGGCGCTGTCGGTAGGAAAGAAGGTGGCGGCAATGGCCGTGGCGTAGAAGCCGTACACCATGAAATCGAACATTTCGAGGAAATTGCCACTGACAACGCGAAAAATCGCCTTGCCCTTGCCAGGAGAAGAAGCCATGGAGGTACCCGATCATCGTTTGGTGTAAGGGGAGTTCCTGATTGAGACAGGCGCGTCACAGGCGACCTATCCCTCTGCCGTACGTAGGCGGATTTGTAACCATATGTGTATCGAATGGACCGGGGCAAATGAAATCCGTTCGCCCGCTTCGATTCCTCATGCGGCAAGCCAAGGCGATTATTACGGTTCCAGTAACTACAATTGTCGTGCGGCCGAGATAGCCAAGTGTCCGACTAAGGGGTAATGTTCGCGCCGTGCAGGCTGGCTAGGCCTTGTACGAAAGACGGCAGGCAACGAAGCTGGCCGGCTTTCGTACAAAGCCTGGGTTGCATAACGATTCGATGCCGGACCGGGCATCCCGAGCCGTGGGCCGATCGCGCCGCGGCCTGTTCTAAAGGAGTACGCATGGCTGTCTACAACTACGATGTAGTGGTGCTGGGCTCGGGCCCGGCGGGCGAGGGGGCGGCCATGAACGCCGCCAAGGCGGGGCGCAAGGTAGCGATGGTGGACAACCGTCGGCAGGTGGGCGGTAACTGCACCCACCTGGGCACCATTCCATCCAAGGCGCTGCGGCACTCGGTCAAACAGATCATCCAGTTCAATACCAACGAAATGTTCCGGGCCATCGGCGAGCCGCGCTGGTTCTCCTTCCCGGACGTACTCAAGAGCGCCGAGCGGGTGATCGCCAAGCAGGTGGCCTCGCGCACCAGCTACTATGCGCGCAACCGCGTCGACGTCTTCTTCGGTAGCGGCAGCTTCTCCGACGAGCAGACCATCCAGGTCATCTGCCCCAACGGCGCCCAGGAAAAGCTGGTGGCCAAGCAGGTGATCATCGCCACCGGGTCGCGGCCGTATCGTCCGGCGGACATCGATTTCAACCACCCACGCATCTACGATAGCGACACCATCCTGAGCCTCACGCACACGCCCCGTAAATTGATCATCTATGGCGCGGGCGTCATCGGTTGTGAATACGCGTCCATCTTCAGCGGCCTCGGCGTTCTGGTGGAGTTGGTGGACAACCGCCAGCAGTTGCTGAGTTTCCTCGACTCGGAAATCTCCCAGGGCCTGAGCTATCACTTCAGCAACAACAATGTGATGGTGCGGCACCAGGAAGAATACGAGCGGGTCGAAGGCATTGAAACGGGCGTGATCCTGCACCTGAAATCCGGCAAGAAGATCAAGGCCGACGCCTTGCTATGGTGCAACGGTCGAACCGGGAATACCGATCGCCTGGGCCTGGAGAATATCGGCATCAAGGTCAACAGTCGTGGCCAGATCGAGGTCGATGAAAACTATCGCACCAGCGTGCCGACCATCTACGGCGCCGGAGATGTGATCGGCTGGCCCAGCCTGGCCAGCGCCGCCTATGACCAGGGCCGCTCCGCCGCGGGAAGCATTGTGGAGAACGGCAGCTGGCGGTTCGTCAATGATGTGCCTACCGGGATCTACACCATCCCGGAAATCAGTTCCATCGGCCGTACCGAGCAGGAGCTGACCGCCGAGAAGATCCCCTACGAGGTTGGCAAGGCGTTCTTCAAGGGCATGGCCCGGGCGCAGATCTCCGGTGAGCCGGTGGGCATGCTGAAGATCCTCTTCCACCGGGAAACCCTGGCCGTGCTGGGTGTGCATTGCTTCGGCGACCAGGCCTCGGAAATCGTCCATATCGGCCAGGCAATCATGAACCAGCCAGGTGAAATGAATACGCTCAAGTATTTCGTCAACACCACCTTCAACTATCCGACCATGGCCGAAGCCTACCGGGTAGCAGCCTACGACGGCCTGAACCGGCTTTTTTGAGCGGCTCCGGCCGGTGGCCCGAGCCGGCCGGGGCGCAGGCCTTCAGCGATTCTCGAGGGTGGCGCTGGCCAAACCGGGAAAGTCTGTGATCAGGCTGTCCGCGCCGAAGTCGGCGAGCCGACGCATCAGCGCCGGCTCGTTCACCGTCCATACCGACACATGCAACCCCAGGCGCTGCGCCTTGAGCAGGCGCTCAGGGGTGCACAACGTCCAGTTCAGGGCCAGGAGCCGGCAGCCGTAGTTCTGGGCCACCTTGAGCGGGTCCAGCCAGGCGTATTCGGCCACCAGTCCGCGCGCGATATCCGGCACCAGGTCCGTGGCCGCGCGCAGCACTTCCCGCGAGCTGGAAGTGATGGTGATCCTGTCCAGCAACCCGTAGCGCTGGGCCAGCTCCCGGATGCCCAGGACCGTGGTCGCGGCCCGGGTGCGTGAAGCGCTTTTTACCTCCAGCTGCCAGTGCTCAAAAGGGCATTTCTCGAACAATGTTTCCAGCCGGGGGATGGGGCATGGGCGTGGCCAGGCTGGGCCGCCACGTCGGGCGTCGAGCGCGGTCAGCTCCTGCGCGCTGTAGTCCACTACCTTGCCGCGGCGATCCGTGGTGCGCTTTAGGGTGGGATCATGGATCACCATCAGTTCGCCATCGCTGGACAGATGCAGGTCCAGCTCGCAGCGCTTGACGCCATGTTCGAGGCAGGCCTGGAAGCTGGCCAGAGTGTTTTCGGGGGCTTCGCCTTTAGCGCCGCGGTGGCCGTAGATCAGGGTCACAGCTGGTTCCTTGTAGAGAGAGGGTCAGACCGCGTCCAGAGCCTGGTCGCGGGCCTGGCGACGTTCCATCGCCTGCTTCTGCAGAACGTAACGGGCCAGCAACTGACGCTGGGCATCAGTGCTGCCTTCGAATTCCACGCCGATGGCGAAGCCGCCATCGGCCAGTGGATCGCAGTGCACCACCCGGGCGCGCAGCATCATGCCCAGCGCCTGGGGCATGAAGGCCATTTTCAGGTCCAGGCGGGTACCTGGGGCGTAGGGGGTGTCATGCTGGAAGTCCAGCCCGGCTTCAGACATCACTACAGGGCGTGGCTCGCCCAGCGAGCCCATCAGCATCTGGGCGACCACCTGGCTGAGCAGGTCGATGCGTTTGTTCTGGGCCTTGAGGAAGCCGCCCAGAGCACGGTGAGTGTCACCCAGCTGGCGCAGCAGATGCTGGGATTCGAACTCGCTCAGGTGCAGTTCGCTGAGCAGGTTGAACAGCGGGGAGCCCTCGTCGGCCGGGTCATCGCCAGCGTTCAAGGGGGTTATTTCAAGTGCGATGCGATCCTCGATACGGTAGTATTCGCGGCGCTCTGCTTCATCTGGTGTCGGCATGGCGAACCCAAGTTGGCGGTTGTGGTCCGAGTGTACGACCGCCAGAGCGGCCTCGCCACACGGATGTTCCTTTCACTCGAACAAGCACTTACATGTTCAGACCTCTTTTTGCCTTCATTGGCGCGCGCTACACACGCGCCAAGCGTCGGAATCACTTCGTTTCATTCATTTCCCTGACTTCCATGACCGGCCTGGCGCTCGGCGTGATCGTGATGATCGTGGTGCTGTCGGTGATGAACGGCTTCGATCGGGAAATGCGCAATCGCGTGCTGGGCATGGTGCCGCACGCGACCATCGAGGCAGGTCAGCCCATAGATGCCTGGCCGACTCTAGCCCGAAAGGCGGAACGCTTCCCGGGAGTGGCGGCCGTGGCGCCCTTCACTCAACTGCAAGGGTTGCTCACCCATGACGGCAAGGTGCAGAAAGTCCTGCTCAACGGTATCGACCCGGCTCAGGAAAACAAGGTTTCCATCATCGACGGCTTCCTGCGCCAGGGCCGGCTCAGCGACCTGGCCAGCGGCGGCTTCGGCGTGATGTTGGGTGACAAGGCGGCAGCCAGGCTAGGGGTGAAGGTGGGCGACAAAGTCACCTTCGTGGCCCCGGAGGTGACGGTGACCCCGGCAGGCATGTTCCCCCGGATGAAGCGGTTCACGGTCACCGGTATTTTCCATGTGGGCGCCGGGGAAATCGACGGCTATCTCGGGCTGGCGAACCTCGAAGACCTGGGCCGCCTGCACCGTTGGAAGCCAGGACAGGTACAAGGGTTGCGGTTGAAATTCGATGACCTGTTCGAGGCGCCGCGCGGTGCCTACCAGCTGGCCCATGACCTGGGAGACGACTACTACACCCGGGACTGGACCCGTACCCACGGCAACCTGTACCAGGCCATACGCATGGAAAAGAACATGATCGGCCTCCTGTTGCTGCTGATCGTGGCGGTGGCGGCGTTCAACATCATTTCGACCCTGGTCATGGTGGTCAACGACAAGCGCGGTGACATCGCCATCTTGCGTACCCTGGGCATGACACCGCGGCAGATCATGGCTGTGTTCATGGTCCAGGGCAGCATCATCGGCGTGATCGGGACCCTGGTCGGCGGCGCGCTGGGCATGCTGGGCGCGCTCAACGTCAGCCGGGCCATCGCCGGGCTGGAAAGCCTGATCGGGCATAAATTCCTCAACCCGGACGTCTATTTCATCGATTACATCCCCTCCCAGTTGATGGCCGAGGACGTGGTGCTGGTCTGCGGCGCGGCCCTGGCCCTGAGCTTCCTTGCCACCCTGTACCCGGCCTGGCGCGCGGCGCGTACCCAGCCCGCGGAGGCGCTACGTTATGAGTGATCTGGCCATGAGTGATAAAGCCGTATTGAGCTGCCGCAACCTGGGCAAGGCCTATGAAGAAGGCCCGGAGTCCGTGGTGGTGCTCTCCAACCTGGAGCTGGAGCTGCATGCCGGCGAGCGGGTGGCCATCGTTGGCACCTCGGGGTCGGGCAAGAGCACCTTGCTCAACCTGCTCGGCGGCCTCGACACGCCCAGCCAAGGCAGTGTCTGGCTGGCGGGCGAGCAACTGTCCGCGCTGAACGAGCGGGACCGCGGCCTGCTGCGCAATCGCGCCCTGGGCTTCGTATATCAGTTCCATCACCTGTTGGCCGAATTCACTGCGCTTGAAAACGTATGCATGCCATTGCTGATCGGCCGCGCGCCGATTCCCGAGGCGCGCCAGCGCGCCACTGAATTGCTCGAGCGGGTCGGTCTCGGGCACCGCCTCGCGCACAAGCCCGCCGAGCTGTCCGGTGGCGAACGTCAACGCGTGGCCATCGCCCGGGCGCTGGTCAATCGTCCCGGTCTGGTCATGCTCGACGAACCCACCGGCAACCTGGACCAGCACACTGCCCAGGGTATCCAGGACCTGATGCTCGAGTTGAGCCGCTCCTTGCGTACCGCGTTCCTTGTGGTAACCCATGATCCCAACCTGGCACGGCAGATGGACCGGGTACTCAAGCTGGACGGGGGCCGTTTGGTCCCTCTGTAACTTTCGGAGGCGCGCCGCGCCTCCTATTTCCTTGCATACGGTGCGCCCATGTTCAGACCCTTGCCCCTTTTTATCGGCGCTCGCTATACCCGGGCCAAGCGCCGCAATCATTTCATCTCCTTCATTTCCATGACCTCCATGATCGGCCTGGGCCTTGGGGTATTGGCCATGATCGTGGTGCTGTCGGTCATGAATGGCTTCCAGCGGGAAATGAGCAACCGCATTCTCGGCATGGTGCCCCACGCCACCGTGGTAGGTAATACGCCCATCGACGACTGGCGTCCGGTGGCCGAAGCGGCCTTGCGCAACCCGGAAGTGATGGCCGCCGCGCCCTTTACTGAGCTCGACGGCATGCTTTCCTACAAAGGTGCGATGCAGCCCATTCAGTTGAGTGGAATAGACCCGGCCGAAGAGGGCAAGGTATCCATAGTTGCCAGTCATGTTACCCAGGGCAGCCTTGGAGCGCTGGTGCCGGGCGAGTTCGGAGTAGTGATCGGCGATATCACGGCTCGCCGTTTCCGCCTGGGAGTAGGGGATAAGCTCACTTTGATCGTGCCGGAGCTCAGCGGGGCCCCGGGGGGGATCACCCCACGCATGCAACGGCTGAACGTTGTGGGTATTTTCAAGGTAGGCGCGGAAATCGATGGCTCGCTGGCGCTCATCCATATGGCCGACGCCGCGCAGTTGCAAAAGTGGTCGCCGGGGCAGGTGCAGAGCGTGCGCTTGAAAGTCCGTGACCTCTGGGCCGCGCCCCAGGTGGCAAGCGCCGTGGCCGGGTCGCTGGGGCAGGGCTACCATCCGGATGACTGGACCCACACCCAGGGCAGCCTGTTCAGCGCCATGAAGATGGAAAAGACCATGATCGGGCTATTGCTGCTGATGATCGTGGCCGTGGCCGCCTTCAATATCATCGCGACCCTGGTGATGGTGGTGAACGAGAAGGGTACCGACATCGCCATCCTGCGCACCATTGGCGCCACGCCCCAGCAGATCATGGGCACCTTCATGGTCCAGGGCAGCATCATCGGCGTGATTGGCACCCTGGTAGGCAGCGTACTGGGGATCATCCTGGCCTTGAACGTCAGTCAGGTAGTGGGCTGGCTGGAGCGCCTGACCGGGCAGCATATCTTTACCTCGGACGTCTATTTCATCAGCAACCTGCCTTCCCAGTTGCAATGGCAAGACGTACTGCTGGTGAGTGGCGCAGGCCTAGTGCTGAGCTTCCTGGCCACCCTCTACCCGGCATGGCGAGCGTCGCAGATCCAGCCTGCCATCGCGCTTCGCGAATAGGTGTCGGCTTCGCTGGCGCCCTCGGGCGAAGGCATCATTCGCCCCTAATGTATTGCTCCAGCTGCTGGATCAGGCTGGCCTGCTCGGCGATGGCTTCCTTGACCAGGTCGCCGATGGACAGCAGGCCCAGTAGCTGGCCGTTTTCCACCACCGGCAAGTGACGAAGGTGGCTTTCGGTCATGATGCTCATGCAGGCTTCGATGCCTTCGCTCGGCCTCACCGTGACCACCGGAGCGCTCATGATGGCTCGCACAGGCGTACCGGCGGAAGAGCGCCCGGCCAGAACCATCTTGCGCGCATAGTCTCGCTCACTGACGACACCAACCACGGTTCCGCCTTCAACCACGGGCAGGGCGCCGACGTTCTTTTCCGCCATCAGCTTCAAGGCATCGAGGACTATCTGGTCCGGGCCTATGGTGAACACGTCCTGGTGGGCTTTGAGCTTGAGCAATTGCGCTACGGTTTTCATGGTCGGCCTCGGTCGATCGGTTGACTAATATTGCACTGCAAGTCAGCAAGCATCGTTCACGAAGCGCCAGGTCACAAGTCCAGAACCGACATGGCGCCGATGCAAAATCTTGATCGACGGCCAGCAGCGGTGGCTAGCGCAGCCCTGATCAACGAGTAGAATGGCGGCTTCCCTGTTCTAAGGTTCCGTCGATGCACCCCGCCGCCGAAGATTCACCCCTGGGCAAAGCCAGCGAGTATGTCTCGAGCTACACGCCCAGCCTGCTGTTCCCTATACCCCGCGCCGCCAAATGGGCCGAGCTGGGCCTCACCGCCAGCGCCCTGCCTTATACAGGGGTGGATCTCTGGAACTGCTATGAGCTGTCCTGGCTGTTGCCGTCCGGCAAGCCCGTCGTTGCAATTGGTGAGTTCGCGATCCCGGCCGACTCGCCCAACATCATCGAGTCCAAGTCGTTCAAGCTCTACCTGAACTCCTTGAACCAGACCGTATTCGCTTCGGTGGATGCCTTGCAGGCCTGCCTGGAGGCCGACCTCTCCACGGCAGCCGGCAGGCCGGTGGCGGTACGCGTGCGGCCCTTGACCGAGGTCGAGGCCGAAGGGCTGGGGGGCTTGCCGGGCCTATGCGTGGACGGACTGGATATCTCTGTACAGGACTACAGCCATCCACGTCCCGAGCTGCTGCGCTGCGAATCTGGTCGCATCGTGGAAGAAAGCCTGCACAGCCATCTGCTCAAGTCCAATTGCCCGGTCACCAGCCAGCCGGATTGGGGCAGCCTGGCCGTCACCTATAAGGGCCCCGCTTTGGATCACGCCAGTTTCCTGGCCTACGTCGTCAGTTTTCGCGAACACTCGGACTTCCACGAGCAGTGCGTCGAACGCATCTTCCTGGACCTTCTGCAGTTGCTACAACCAGAGCGCCTGACGGTCTTCGCTCGCTATGTGCGCCGCGGCGGACTGGACATCAACCCCTACCGCAGCACCCATGAAACCGCGTTCGACAATCGCCGACTGGCGCGGCAGTAACCCGCGTTTCAGATTCCGATATTGCCAAGTGTTTGCATGATGTTGCGCAGCGCTCCGGCCAGGCCGGGGTGCTCCACTTCGAAACGCTCGGCGGCCAGGTTCACTCCGTCTACGAGGCTGTCGCTTTGCGTGGCATCTTCGAGCTGCATGCGCGCCTCGATCTGCTGCATCAGGTCATTGAGCTCTGCGCGCTCCTCCAACGTAGCGGGCGGGTTGCGCTCGAGTTCTTCGCGTAGCGCAGCCAGTTGATTCTGTAGTTCGCGGGCTGGCATAGGGGGTCTCCTTTGAGGTCAGCACAGCCATTGACCGTGGCGAACGGTCAAAAATCCCCGTTGTCATCATAAGCTTAGGTCAGTGCCTTGCTCGCGCGCCTGCGCGGTGGCCGCTTAGGCCTTATACTGCTCGGGTTTTGCCATGGGCGGGCGCGGGTCGCACGCCTTTATCCATGAGGAATCGATTATGCGTGTCAAGGGTAGCGCCCTGCTTCACCGTTTCGCCGGTACTTGCCTCGCCGCCGGGCTGGCCATGGTGCCCGCCCTGGGCCTGGCTGCCGAGGAGGACCCTTGGGAAGGGGTCAACCGAGCCATCTTCCGTTTCAACGATACGCTGGACACCTATACCCTCAAGCCCCTCGCCAAGGGCTATCAGGCGGTGACTCCGCAGTTCCTCGAGGACGGCATCCACAACATGTTCAGCAACGTGGGCGATGTCACCAACCTGGTCAACAATGTGCTGCAGGCCAAGCCAGCGGACGCGGGCAAGGATACGGCGCGCATCATCTTCAATACCACCTTCGGCCTGCTGGGCTTTTTCGACGTGGGTACCCGCATGGGCCTGCAGCGCAGCGACGAGGACTTCGGGCAAACGCTGGGGTACTGGGGCGTGCCGAGCGGGCCCTATGTGATGCTGCCGTTCTTCGGCCCCAGCACGGTGCGTGATGCTGTCGGCAAGTACCCTGATACCTACGCCCGGCCGTACCGCTACATCGACCACGTGCCGACCCGCAATACCCTGTTGGGGGTCGATATCGTCGATACCCGCGCCAGCCTGCTGTCTGCCGAAAAGCTGATCAACGGGGACAAGTACCTGTTCCTGCGCAATGCCTACCTGCAGAACCGGGAATTCAAGGTCAAGGACGGGCAGGTCGAGGACGATTTCTGACCTGGATCAAAAAAGGGGCCGTTCCAGGCCCCTTCGTTTCAGTGCTTGATGACGCTCAAGCCCAGTATCCGCTCGCCGTTGGGCAAGTCCTCCACGCGTACTACTTCGGTCATGGCATCGTAGTCGGCCAGGTCCTTGGAATGTGAGGGCAGGTGCACCTGCACGCGGTCGCCCAGTTGCCACTGGCATCGGGCACGCAACTGGATGCCGTTGCCCGACAGGTCGTGGCATACCGCCTGGATGCGCTTACCGTGCGCCGTGGCCGTGACTTCCGCATCCACGGTCATGCGGATGAAATCCCGTTTCTCGCTGTACTGCTGGTCCAGCTGGCCCATGTTCTCTTCCTTCGATGGGGGGAAAAACTTTCACGGTTTTATAACGCTGCCTTAATTAAGGTGTAAAGGGGCCTTGCGACCATCGGTGCCCGCTTGAATCCCCCGGCGGATGGGAGTACCGTCTGCGCCTTACCAGGCACCTCCAATATTTGCCGTGCAGGTCAGTTTGGCCTACACCATAGCTGAGGGGCCAGAAAAGAAAACCAGTGATGCCGTTCTGCCCCGGCCGAGCCTTCCTGATGCCAACCCATTTCTGGCGCCGTTTGCCCAAATGCAAAACTCCAGTGCAACGCTGCTCATAATCGACGATGACGATGTAGTGCGGGCCAGCCTTGCCGCCTACCTCGAAGACAGCGGCTTCCACGTCCTGCAGGCGAACAATGGCCTGCGCGGCCTGGAGATGTTCGAGCAAGCCCAGCCGGACCTGGTCATCTGCGACCTGCGCATGCCTCAGGTCGGTGGCCTCGACATCATTCGTCAGATAGGCGAGCGAGGTGCTGGGGTGCCGGTGATCGTGGTCTCCGGGGCAGGGGTGATGAGCGATGCGGTGGAGGCCTTGCGCCTGGGGGCGGCGGATTATCTGATCAAGCCTCTGGAAGACCTGGCCGTGCTGGAGCATTCCGTGCATCGTGCCCTGGACCGGTCCCGGCTGATGCGGGAAAACCAGCGCTACCGCGAAAAGCTCGAAACCGCCAACCGCGAGCTGGAGGCGAGCCTGCATCTGCTCCAGGAGGACCAGAACGCCGGCCGCCAGGTGCAGATGAACATGTTGCCGGTCAATCCCTGGGTCACGGGCGCCTTTCGGTTCGAGCACCAGATCATCCCCTCGCTGTACCTCTCCGGGGACTTCGTTGATTGTTTCCGGGTCGATGAGCAACGAGTGGCCTTCTATCTGGCGGACGTATCCGGGCATGGCGCTTCGTCGGCTTTCGTCACCGTGCTCTTGAAATTCATGACCACACGCCTGATGTTCGAATCTAGGCGCAACGGATTGATGCCGCACTTCCGGCCTTCGGATGTGCTCTCGCATATCAATCGGGGGCTGATCAACTGCAAGCTGGGCAAGCACGTAACCATGGTCGGGGGCGTCATCGACGAACAGAGTGGCACGCTGACCTACAGCATTGGCGGCCACTTGCCGCTCCCCGTGCTGTTCGATGGCGCCCAGTCGCGTTACCTGGAAGGGCGTGGGCTGCCCGTGGGGCTGTTCGATGAGGCAAGCTACAGCAACCACGAAATCGCTCTTCCGGAGCGCTTCAGCCTTACCCTGTTCTCCGATGGCATTCTGGATCTTTTGCCTGGAGACACGCTCAAAGACAAAGAAGCTGCCTTGCCGGAAATCGTCAAGGCCGCGGGCGGGAGCCTGGACGGCTTGCGTCAGAAGTTCGGATTGGCCACCCTTGGAGAGATGCCGGACGACATCGCCATGTTGGTGCTTAGCAGGAATTTTGAATGAGTACCGGTAGAATCCAGTTCGCCGAACAGAGTGGCACCTTTGTCCTCAAGTTCGTCGGGGAAGTGCGGCTTACCCTTTGTTCGGCCCTGGATGCCACCATCGAGCGGATCTTCTCCGCCCTGGACTTCTCTGCCATCGTGATCGACCTCACCGAGACCCGAAGCATTGACAGCACCACGCTTGGCCTGCTGGCCAAGCTGTCCATTCTGTCACGGCAAAAGGTCGGGCTATTGCCCACCGTGGTCACCACCCATGAGGACATCACGCGGCTGCTGAGTTCCATGGGTTTCGATCAGGTATTCAATATCGTGGACCGGCCCATCCCCTGTCCGGAATGTCTGACCGACCTGCCGTCGCAGGATCAATCCGAGGACGTCGTGCGGTCCAAGGTACTGGAGGCTCACAAGATCCTGATGGGCTTGAATGACTCCAACCGTGAGGCCTTCCATGACCTGGTCAACGCTCTGGAGCGTAGCTGACCTAAGCGTCAGGTCTTGGCGGTTTTACCGGTAGGAGCCAGCGCGGCTGGCGACTGGAGCATCAAGCCCATCCGCCAGCCGGCCCTTGGTAGGCTTAGCCCTTGTATTCGCGGATGAGCGTCTCGAGCTTTTCCTGATCCCGCGCGAACTGGCGAATGCCCTCGGCGAGCTTTTCCGTGGCCATGGCGTCTTCGTTGGACAGCCAGCGGAACTTGGCTTCGTCCAATTGCAGCTTCGCTTCTCCCGCGGTGCCGGGGGTCAGCTTGCGTTCCAGGCTGCCTTCGTCCTGTTGCAGCTTGTCCAGCAGGTCGGGGCTGATGGTGAGCCGGTCGCAACCGGCCAGCTGTTCGATCTGGCTGGTGTTGCGGAAGCTCGCGCCCATGACCACTGTGTCATAGCCGTTGGCCTTGTAGTAGTTGTAGATGCGCGTCACGGACTGTACGCCCGGATCCTCGGCACCCGTGTAGTCGGTGTTGTTCGCCTTCTTGTACCAGTCATAGATGCGGCCAACGAAGGGCGAAATCAGGAAAACGCCGGCATCCGCACAGGCGGCCGCCTGGGCGAAGGAGAAGAGCAGGGTGAGGTTGCACTGAATGCCATCCTTCTCAAGCTGCTCGGCGGCGCGGATGCCTTCCCAGGTGGAGGCGAGCTTGATCAGAACGCGGTCCTTGCTTACGCCAGCCTTTTCATACAGTTCGATCAGGTGGTTGGCTTTGCTCAACATGGCCTGGGTGTCGAAGGACAGGCGCGCGTCCACTTCCGTGGAAATACGGCCCTCGATGGCCTTGAGGATTTCCCCGCCCACCGCCACGGAAAGCGCATCGGCGGCCACGCCCACGTCACCCTTGGCTTCGCTGATGGTTTTCTTCAGCACTTCGGCATAGCCCGGCAGGCTCGCGGCCTTGAGCAGCAGAGAAGGGTTGGTGGTGGCGTCCTGGGGCTTGAGGCGCTTGATGGCGTCCAGGTCACCGGTATCAGCCACGATGGTGGTGAATTGTTTCAGTTGTTCCAGCTTGGAAGTCATGAGCGTTCTCTGTCCTTTAGGTTTGACGACATTACCCCAGCGCCGACGGCCTCTCAACGGGCCCGGGCACTAAAAGATACGACCCTTCGAGTGCGGCCGCCGCCATCGGTTCCGGATCAGCGACCTTCGAGCAGGGCGGCGGCTTGATCCAGCAGCGCCAGCGGGTCGGCGGCCTTGTGGATGTCTACCGACAACAGCTGGCGGAAGCGCCGGGCGCCCGGGAAGCCCTGCGCCAGACCCAGCATGTGTCGGGTCACGTGGTGCATGGCTCCGCCACTGGCGACATGGGCGGCAATGTAGGGCCGCATCCGCGCCAATGCCTCGCTGCGGCTGATTACCGGTGCGTCACTGCCGAACAGGCGCTGATCTACCTCGGCGAGCAGGTAAGGATTATGGTACGCCTCCCGGCCCAGCATTACGCCGTCGAACGTCTGCAAATGCGTCGCGCACTCTTCCAGCGTCTTGATCCCGCCATTGAGGATGATCTCCAGTTGCGGAAAATCCCGCTTTAGCTGCGCGACCACCTCGTAGCGCAGCGGTGGAATGTCGCGGTTCTCCTTGGGAGACAATCCTTCGAGAATGGCGATGCGGGCATGCACGGTGAAGCTGTTGCAGCCCGTTTGTGCGATCTTGCCAACGAAGTCACAGAGTTGCGCGTAACTGTCGCGGCCATTGATGCCTATTCGATGCTTGACCGTGACGGGAATGCTCACCGAATCCTGCATGGCCGCGATGCACTCGGCGACCAGCTCCGGATGAGCCATGAGGCAGGCGCCGATCAGGTTGTTCTGCACCCGGTCGCTGGGGCAGCCCACGTTCAGATTGACTTCATCGTAACCGGCGGCCTCGGCCAGCCTGGCGCAGGCGGCCAGGTCCGCCGGGACGCTGCCGCCGAGCTGCAGGGCAAGCGGGTATTCAGCCGCGTCATGCTGCAGAAAGCGAGCGGTATCGCCGTTGAGCAAGGCGCCCGTGGTAACCATTTCAGTGTAGAGCAGGGCGTGGCGCGATAGCTGGCGAAGGAAGAACCGGCAGTGTCTATCGGTCCAATCCATCATGGGCGCGACGGAAAAGCGCCGGGAGAGCGCAGGGCGCGTGGGGGCTGGGGTTGGGGAAGGGTTTGAGGTCATTTTGAAATGTCTGGTAATGGCTGATTCGAAACCGCTTGCGCCGGTTTTGACGGGCCGTTGGTACGTAGTGACGCGGCCTCAAGCTTTCATGTACCAGTGCTTGTGGCATCGATCAGGAAGCGAAACGTAGCAACGGCCCTGTGGGTGCACTGCCCAGGTTCGGCTGTTTCGAGCTGGTGACCCAGTTTATCAGGAAACCCGAGCCTTCAATGCACTCCACTGCAGGCCAGGGTAGGGCCCCACCTCAAGCCGCCACGCTCCGCTGGTTATGCAAGTCCGCGAATTCTTCGGGAGCGACAGGATCGGCATCGGCGAGCCATTCCAGCCCTGGTTGATCAAGCTGAGGCTCGAAGCCCAGCCGCACGTAGGCCCGCTCCCCCTGTACGAAGAAATCGCCGCCCCACAACGATATGCTCCCAGGGCCGATTCCTAGGGCTTGCCAGGTCGGGTCGGCATCTATGCGTGCCGGGCAGTGTTGATGCCATATACCCAGAAGGCGTTCATGCTTATCTTGAATGGTGCTCGGCGTCAGCAGCCTGAGGTTCGTGGGAATGCGTGCCCGCAAGCGTAACGTCCGCGCGCCATAGCGGTCCGCGCGGCGCCAGTGGCGATCCAGTTCGACGCCGCCGACCAATTGTATGCCGCCGATGAAGCGCCCCTGCAACCAAGTAAAGGACACGGGCGTGCCGCGCAACAGATGGCCGAGGCGTTGTTTGGCATTTTCGAAGGCGGCGACCTTGGCTTCCCATTCCCGGATGGCCTGAACGATTCCGCTATCACTTGTAACGCGACAGGTCCGATAGGCAGTCTTGTCGGGGGCGCCGCAAGCAGAGGTCAATGTCCAGCTATTGAGGTCAACGTGCATGTGTGTACTCCTTTATCAGAAGGGCGGCGCTATCTCTAGCGTTCGCATCAGCTCCGCACCCAGGGGAACGCCGTAGGCCATGACGAAGATCAGGCTCGCCATGGCCAGCGCTTCGACGAAGATGACGATAAGTGCGCGCCCGAGGCGCTTTCTGGCGTGCATGGGGCCTCCTTGCACAAGGAACGGGCCTTGGCATCCTGTTCATTCAAGCGAGGTATCTGGAACGAGGATCAGTCCGGCGCGGACGTCTCCACGGATGTCCGGTGGAATTCGGCAAATGGAGCGCAACCGGTCCGGGCTCGATCCTTGCGAGCATCGGCCCCGGCGCGCTCCGGGACGGTAGTCCGACAGCGGCTCGCCCTTGGCAACCGAACATCAGGACGTGGCATCGCTGACGGGCTGAGCTCGTGGGTCATCTCGAATTGGGCGCGGCAGGCCCATCCACAGCCTTCGTTCATACATTGCAAGTACGCGATGCGCAGGAACACATGGGTGCCTTCGCTAGTGCGTATGCGCATTTTTCCCTGGCAATGAGGGCAAACCAGCTTATACACGCTCATGATGGGTAGGCGCCGTGGAGGCGGCCTGAGGATCGGCGCGGTGCCTCACTTGAATTCCAGGCCGCCACGCCTCGGACCATGCGGCTGGCAGATCCCGCAATAGGCTGAACGAACGCTGTGGTCGAGAAGGGGTGGGCGGTCCGAATGCGCGGACCGGTACCTGTCTGTACTTGCTCCGGGTAAGGGCTCATAGCATATTCCGCTTATGGATGTGGTATGCATTGGATAGACGGTATTCAACGTATGTTGAACCGTCAAGAGTCGAGGTGTTCGTTTTGTTGAAAATAGGTGATCGGCTCAAGGAAGAAAGGCAACGCTTGGGCTTTAGCCAAGCCGACTTTGCCGCACTGGCCGGTGTTGCCAAGACCAGCCAGTTCAATTATGAAAAGGGTGATCGCAGCCCGGATGCCGAATACCTGGCAAAGGTGCTGGAAGCCGGGGCTGACGTGCTTTACATCATTAGCGGCGGGCGGGCTGCCAGCAGCGTCAAGCTTGCCCCGCGAGAGGCGCTTTTGCTCAGCCGCTACCGCGATGTCAGTGTTCGGGATCGCGAAACCCTGGACCATATCCTGGAGCGCATGCTGGCCGCCCGGTAGATAACCGGCATGGGACGTTCGCGCTCGTTTCTCAGACTTTTCTCGGCAGCTGCGGCGAGTCGCCAAGGGTCAATCTTGTGCCTCCCCTCAGGAATAGGTACATGCCCGAGCAGTTTGAAAAGAGCCCCACGGTCGAATTCCGGTTCAACAAAACGGAACGCACGTTGATAAGGTTGTACAGGCTTCTACCCCGGCGTGATCGACAGCACTTGCACCGGGTGCTGTTCATTCTGGTCAAGGCTGCGCTCAAACGGAGCTGAAGCCGTCGCCGTTGCTTCTGAGGCGTGCAGTCTCGTTTTACCTGCAGACCGGATCTGCGCCAATGGCCCCGGGGGCTGGCTCACGGAGGACCTACATGCCTTCCAAGCAGGCGCAGCGTGAGGGCACGAATCGCCTCTACTCCCAGTAAACCAACCAAACCTCCCACGAAGGGCGCGGCGCTGTCGGCGATGTCCAGCAGCGCCAGGCCTGAACTCGCCGCCAAGGTCAGGGCAGCGCACAGCAAGGCTTCAACGAGCGTGCGACGCAGGCTTCCCTGGCGATAGATCACCCTCAGCGCAGAAATGGTCCCGGCCAGCAGGGCGGCATACACGATAGGCCAATGCTGACCCACCCAAGCGGAAAGGCATGCGCAAGTGTTTGCTTTGTCAGGCATGATGCCGGTCCTCGTAATAGATAGGAAAGGGCGCTTCGGCCTGGTCTGGCTCAAGCTTGCTCGAGCAGCACGCAGACGGCTCGATTGCGGCTGCGCTGGTAGTCGGCCGCAGTCACGCGGCATTGTCTGGCCCAGCGCGGGCATAGCGAGGCGCCTACCTGACAATAAAGCGCCCGTCGGTAAAGGCTCGACAGAGTGCCCGCCGGCCGGGGGGAAGCGATCGGGACCTGCTCGACGGTGATGTAGCCCTGAGCGCGACTACGTTGTTTGAAAGGGCGCAACAGGCAGTTGAGCTCAGCCATGGCATCGAGCACCCCCTGTTCGAGGCGTGTGGTCGGCACATGTTCCAACGCCAGGGCAGCGGCTACGGAATGCAAGGCGATGTCCGGCCAGAACCCGTCGTTGTCGATAGTACCGCTGATAGCGGTCTTGGTTGATCCGTTCACTTGCAATGCCCTCCGTGTTGGCTGTCATGGCTCATGTTCGGGCGGTCGGGCCAGCGGAGCAATCGGCACGGCTTGTACACGTCGCCCCTACAAACACGGGTGTGCCAAGATCGCTAACGAGGGGCCAGGCGATGCAGGTGAAAGGCTGCGGGTAGGCCGCCACGGCCAGCTCGCGTACCGGTGGCGAGGATGGGCCGATGATGGTCGGCAGGTCGGGCGGCCACGGGCAGGCGTCATTGGTGGCATGCGTAACCATCGCGAATGCCACTGCCAGCCATGGGCAGACGCGATTGGTCGAGGACGCACCGGCCGCATAGGGTTAGCCCCGCGCGCCGTTGCGCTCATTAGAGAGACAGCACCATGACTGCCGAAGCCCTTACCCTTGCCGATGAGCTCATTGCCTTGGAACATGAACGCGCCCGCGCGCTCATGAGCGAAGACCATGAGAGCATCGCCCGACTATTTGCCGATGATCTGGTTTACGTACACACCACCGGGCTGGTCCAGAACAAGGTTCAGTATCAGGAATACGTCCGCAGCGCCGTGCGGTACCTGTCCGTGGAGCGGGGCGTCTTGCAGGTTCGACCCTTGGCCGAAGGTGTCGCCCTGATGACCGGCTCCCAGATCAATGTCCTGCAGAAGGCAGGCGGCGGCGAGCCGGTACGTGCCGAGGGTTTCGTGACCCAGGTTTGGGTCAAGGGTAATGCTGGCTGGCAAATGGTAGCGTTCCAAGGCACCCGCGCCTCCTGAAAGCGCGGGCTTACCTCTTCGTACGCCCACTGCCTTATGGGCGTACTGACGGATCGAGGCCATTGGGTAGCGACAAACCCTTCAGGACTGCAACTGCTGAGCCAATCCCTTGAGGTAGTCGCTGAAGCCGCCCTGCGCCCGACAGTCGAAGCGGGCGCTGGTAATGACGCGGTTAAGGTGAGTCCATACGATGCGAGCACCGCTGCGCTCCAGGTCCTCGACCAGGTGCACGTCCTCATGGGCGCTGAGCGGGCGGAACCCACCCACTCGACGGTAGGCCTTGGCGCACACGCCCAGGTTGGCGCCATGGATATGCCGATGGCCGTCCCGGTCCTGGTAGCTGGCCGTGTAGAGCGCCTGCACGTCTTCCGAATGCCCCGTCCAGTCCTGCACATGCACGGTGCCGCAGACGGCCTCGGCATTGAAGGCCAACTGATTGAACAGCCAGTCCTCACCAACCAGGGAGTCGGCATCGGTACACGCCAGCCAGCGCGCGCCGCGGCCCAGCAGGTAGCTGGCGCCCACGCTGCGGGCATGACCAACGTTGCGGCTGTTGACAGTCAAGGTATGCACGCCCAAGGCCATGGCAATGGCTTCGGAGCGGTCCGTACATGCATCGAGCACCACCAGCACCTCGACAGGTTCGCCTTCCAGGCCTGGGTGACGCGCTGCGTCGAGCACTGAACTCAAGCAGGCGCCTATCAACTGCTCTTCGTTATGAACCGGGACCAAGACACCGATCATTCGACCACCTCGCTCAAATCGAAGCCCGCCGGTTGGCGGCCCCATAGTTCTAGAATGAAGTCGTTTTCAATGTGATGAACCAGCGACTCGAGCTCCAGCGAGTCGGCCAGAACACGATGCACCTCGTGGCCTGTCATGGCGCATCCCTCGATTGGATGCAGCCAATGGCAGGCCAGCAGCGTACCGCCGGAACTGAGGCTTGCCCCAGCCTGCCGGGCCACCGCCTGCCACTGCGCAGGAGTGAGGTAATAGCCCACTTCGCTGAGCACGATCAGATCGAACTCGCCCGTCGGCCACTGCTCGTCCAGCGACCCGTGTCGCACTTCCACGCCCTGATGGCCGGCCAGGCGCCGCTGCGTCAGCTCTACCGCCTGAGTGTTAAGGTCGGTGCACAGAAGGCGGTCGCAACGCAGGGCCAACGCCGCGCTCAACTCGCCATTGGAGCAGCCCGGCTCGAACCCCCGCCGATAACGCTGGCGAGGCAGGCAGGCGAGGGTCAGGTCGCGCTTGCGCTTCTCATACCAGCGACGTCGATAGGCCCAGGGATCCGGGTTACCGTCGTACAGTTCGTCGAAATAGTCTTCGGAGTCGCTCATACGAATACCAGTTCGAAGGGTTGCAACCATCGGCTGAGCGCTTCGGCACTCAGTACCGGGGGCGCGCCTGTGCTAGCGTCCGCTGCCAGTTGGCTGTGATGGGCTTCGATGGCTGCGCGCTTGCGAGCCAGATGTTCGTCGGACAAGGGCAAGCGCCGGGCGCGCGCCCAAGGCAAGCGCTGGTCTTCAGGCGCGGCCCAGTGCCAGGCCCATACCGGTATCTCCACCACCTGAGCACCGACCGTTGTAGCTGCATCGAGACAGGCTTGGCCGACCGCTTCATGGTCGCAATGGCCATCATGCCGCCAGGTAGTAAGCACCCGGTCGCCTGGGCGCAGCAGCGCGGCGATGGCCCTGGTAAGCCCGGCCTGATCACGTCCGGCCTGGCTGTCCGGAGCATGTAGGCGGTGCCAGGTCAGTTTTTCCTCCGCCAGGCCCAAGGCGCTGAGCGCAGCCCGGCTTTCCTTCAGTCGGGTCTGTTTAAGCCGCTCCGGTGTCCAGACAGCAGACCCGGGATGACTACCTTCGCCGTCGGTCACCGAGATCAGCACCAGTTCCCGTTCACTGCCGGCCAAGGCGGCGAGCAATCCGCCACAGGCCAGTACTTCATCGTCGGGATGGGGCGCCACTACCACGACTCGGCCATGACTTGGCGCAAGTGTATCCAGATCGATTTCCGCAACCTGTGCCAGGCGCTGAGAGCCTTGCCACGCGCTCAAGGGGGTACCTTCGGTTCGTATAAGATTTTCGCCGTCGCTCATGCCCATGGGCCTCCTTTCGGCGAGACCGAAACGCCCGCGACCTGAAGTGCGGCCATGGGCAGGCAACGGCAGGCGTGTGCCGTGCGGGGCGTAACAGTGGCAGGACGCTTTTCCGTCGGCAGCCGATCATGAAGTGGCATTAGGCGAGGCGAGGCAATCGAGCTCATCGAGGGGTCCAGAAGCTGACATGATGTATAAGACGTGGACAACTTACGGCGGTTCACGGCATTTCGTCCGCTGCGTTCCCGACAGGGGCGCCATTGTCGCCGGTGGTCGGGCTGTCGAAGCCGCGCGCTAACTTCTGGCGTTGTGCCCGGTCCACGATGGACCTACCTGGGACAGAAGGAGTACGGCGATGCACCTTGATGAGAAGAAGATTCAGGAACGGGCACATCAGCTGTGGGAACGGGAAGGGCGCCCGGAAGGCGCGGCGCAGTCGCATTGGAAGCAGGCGGCGGAGGAAATTCGCTCCGAAGCTGAAACCGCGACCGAGGCCGAGACCCCACGGGCCGTTTCCGGCGGCGTGGAAAGCGGCGTTGCCCAGCCAATGCCCAAGCCCTAGGGGCAGGCCCGGGCGGTACCCTTGCACCGGTACCGCCTGCGGCCAGGGCAGGAATGAGCGCTAGCGGCCATGCTCCTGGCTGGGGCTCGCTCGCACCAGCCTGATGACGCGCCTTGGGGGAAGGCTCAAGATGGACGGCGCGGCCGCGACACTACAGATTCGATATTCTTGCGCCCGATCAATGGTGTTTCTCCGACCGGTGGCTCTGCCGGCCCAAGCCATTTGAACATCACCAGGCAGTCCACGAGCCCGTCACGCCCATGCCGATAGGCCTTGGGTAGCCGACCAACCACCTCGAACCCCAGCTTCTGCCAGAGCGCCACGGCGACATGATTACTGGCGACCACGGAATTGAACTGCATGGCGAGGAAGCCCAGCTCTCGGGCCACTCGCTGGGAGTGCTCACACATCGCCCGGGCCACACCACGGCCACGCGCCGCTTCGCTGACCATGTAGCCACAGTTGCTGACGTGGTTGCCGGGCCCGGCGGCATTGGCCTTGAGGTAATAACTGCCGAGCAGGGCGCCGTCCTCTTGCGCAACGAAGGTGCGCAAAGGGGCATCCAGCCATAGTGCCTGGGCTTGGTCCTGGGACATCCCGGGGTCATAGGCGTAGGTATCCTGGCTGGCGATGACTCCCTGAAATGTAGGCCAGAAAGCAGTGAAGTCCACAAGCGTCATGGGGCGGATCTGGATCATGGTGTGCGTTCCGAAAAAGCGAAAGCGACGCCGACCGGGCGCCGCCGGAAAGTCTTATTGCACTACGCGGTAGCAAGGCACATAGGCCTCGCCGCCGGGCAGCTTCATGCGATGCTGGTCCACGAAGGCTCGCAGGAGTTTATCCAGAGGCTGAAGGATCCCCGGATCGCCATGGATCTGGTAAGGGCCGTGGGCTTCGATCAGGCGGATGCCGTGTTCCTTGACGTTGCCAGCCACGATGCCGGAGAACGCCCGGCGCAGGTTGGCGGCCAGCTGGTGCGGGGGCACGTCCCGGCTCAGTTGCAGCGCTGCCATGTTCTCATGGGTGGGATCGAAGGGGCGCTGGAAGCTTTCCTCGATGCGCAGCAGCCAGTTGAAATGGAATGCGTCGTTGCGCTCGCGACGGAACTGCTTCACATCCTTCAGGCCCTGGGCCATCTGCCGGGCGACCTCGGCCGGGTCGTCGACGATGATGCGGTACAGAGACTGGGCGTGCGCTCCAAGGGTGGCCCCGATGAAGTCATGCAGTTGCTCGAAGTAGGGCGCCGCGCTCAGGGGGCCGGTAAGCAGCAGCGGGAAGGGCAGTTCGCGGTTGTCCGGATGCATCAGGATGCCCAGCAGGTACAGCAACTCCTCCGCGGTGCCGGCCCCCCCGGGGAAGACGATGATTCCATGCCCCACACGTACAAAGGCTTCCAGGCGCTTTTCGATGTCAGGCAGGATTACCAGCTCATTGACGATCGGGTTGGGCGCCTCGGCGGCGATGATCCCCGGCTCCGTCAGGCCCAGGTAACGGCCACCGGTCAGGCGTTGCTTGGCGTGGGCAATGGTGGCGCCCTTCATGGGGCCTTTCATCACGCCTGGGCCACAACCGGTGCAGATGTCCAGTTTGCGCAGGCCCAGCTCGTGCCCGACCTTCTTGGTGTACTTGTATTCCTCGGTATTGATGGAGTGCCCGCCCCAGCACACCACCATCTTCGGCTCCACCCCGGCGCGCAGGGTACGAGCGTTGCGCAACAGGTGGAATACATAGTCGGTAATGCCCTGGGAATCGCTCAGGTCGATTCTCTGGCTGTCCAGTTCGCTCTTGGTATAGACGATGTCGCGCAGCGCGCTGAACAGCATTTCCCGAGTGCTGGCAATCATCTCGCCATCAACGAAGGCATCGGCCGGCGCGTTGAGTAGCTCCAGGCGCACGCCCCGGTCCTGCTGATGGATACGAACCTCGAAGGCCTTGTAGGCGTCCAGGATGGTCTTGGCGTTGTCGACATGCGCGCCGGTGTTGAGGATGGCCAGGGCGCACTGGCGGAAGAGGGTATAGATGCTGCCCGACCCGGCTTCGCTCAACTGTTGCACTTCGCGCTGGGAAAGGGTTTCGAGGCTGCCTTTGGGGCTGATGGAAGCGTTGATTACGGCTCGTGCGGTCATACGGGGTTTCCTTGCAGCGCCCGGGCCGGAGGCGCCGGGCATCCATTGATCTGCCCTCGAGGCAGTACCACTGATGCGCATTGTTCAGGGGCTGCGTCAGGAAAGCAAACCCTGGCAGCGGGGTCGGCCTACTGTCGGCTGAATATGCCATTGAGCCGGAGGTTACGGTCAAACACTGGTCAGTGGCCGAACGGCGGCCTATCGTCGACCAAGCGCTGTCAACCATCGGCCGACCCTTCGGCCCGGGAGTGTCCATGGGAAGACTGTTGGTACGTTGCTACCCCTTGGTGTGGCTGACACTGGTGGCTTTTGCCGATGCTCAGTCCTTGCAGGTGGCGGGCGACCGCTGGCCCCCTTATGTCGACACCGCCTTGCCTGGCGATGGGTTGGCTACCTCGATCGTCCGCTCGGCCCTGTCTCGGGCCGGATACAGCACAGAATTTTCCCAGGTCCCTTGGGCGAGAGCGGTTCAAGGCGTCGCCGAAGGCCGCTACGATGTGTTGGTCACGGTCTGGTACAACGAGGAGCGTAACGTCTTCGGTCAGCATTCCTCAGGCTACCTGACCAACCGCATCCTGTTCTGGCGCAAGCAGGGTTCAGCCATTGAGTTCAATCGCGACCTTTCCGTGCTCAAGGATTACCCCATCGCGGTCAGCCGTGGCTATGCCTATAGCCCCGCCTTTGTCAGCGCGAAGAATCTGCTCAAGGTGCCGGTGCGCAATTTCGCCATGGCCGCCGAGATGCTGGTGGTAGGGCGGGTCGCGCTTGCACTGGAAGACGAGCGGGTAGGGCGCCACGTGTTGAGCCAGTCCCCGCGGCCCATGCAGGATCAGGTAGAGCCACTGGATACGCCCCTGGCTGAACCGGATCTGCGTATTCTGGTAAGTCTCAAGAGGCCGGATCACGACGCCATCGTCCGTGGCTTCGACAAGGCCATCGCCAGCATGAGGGCAGATGGCACACTTCAGGCCCTGCTTGGCCAACTGCCTGCCAGCCCCGCTCCGGCTCCCTGACCACACGCAGTCTCTGACTTTGTAGCGGTCGCGCGCCGACTGGCAAATCAACGCGCTTTTCTACCGTCCTTATCTATGCTTTGACTTCGAGCGGCCGATTAAGGTTGAGGCGAGGCGGACTGATCGCCTCCCGCCTCGGTCCCGCCTGTAACCTGATTACAGTCGGCCGAATCTTGGTTTTCCGGGGCCTCGGGGCGTCGCGTTCATGGGAAGTACCTGATGAAGATAAAACAGAAGCTGGTTCTAGCCTTTGCGACCATCGCGGCCCTGCCGGTGATCTCGGTAGCCGCGGTAGTGATATACAACTTGCGCAGCGAGGCGCAGGCAGGGTTCGAAACCACCAGTAGCCGAGAGATTCGCCAAGTTGCGAATGCCATGCAGCTATTCTTCGAAGGCATTGATCAAAACGTGGCTTTCCTGGCTAATAACCCAGCGTTTCAAGGGCTTCCTGGGCATCTGACGCGCTATATGGCCAGGGGTGGTGGGCCGGGCGACCGTGACCCTGAGGTCCTTAGCCTGCTTGAGCAATTGCTCAAGACACACCCGGCCTATGCGTATGCGTCAGTTGGCGCTGCGGATGGTGGCTACGCCTCCAAGCCGGACTCCGAGCTCGGTGACTATGACCCACGCAAGCGCCCCTGGTATCAGGCGGCTCTGGCCAAGCCGGGGCAGACCTTGCGCACTGCGCCCTATTACTGGGCCGCCGACAAGGTCGTGCTAGTCAGTACGGTGCGGACCCTGCCCGGTCAGGACGGTAACCCCGCCGCGGTCGTCAACATCGATGTGTCCCTGCGTCAGCTGACCGACCTGATTCAGCAGATCAAGCTCGGAGACAACGGCTATGTCATCCTGGCAAACAACGACGGTACCATCCTGGTCGACCCCAAACAGCCGGAACACAATTTCAAGAACCTTTCCGAACTGGGCCAGGCCTATGTCAGCCTGGGCCAAGCCGAGCGGGGGCTGGCCCAGGTCACCCTCGACGACCAGGCCTACCTGGCCAATATCTGGCCATCGGACAAGCTGGGCTGGCGCTTCATTGGCGTGGTGCCCAAGGCCGAAGTCATGCACAGCGCCGTGAACCTCACATGGTTGATCGTAGTGATCGCCGCCGTTTTCGCCCTGGCTTTCGCTGGAGCCGGGAGTCTCTTCGCTGGACTCCTGGTGCGGCCCATCCATGCCGTCGCCACCGGGCTGGAGGGCATTGCCCAGGGCGAAGGCGATCTGTCCGCTCGCCTGGAGGTCCGCGGCAAGGACGAAACCGCTCAGTTGGCAGGCTGGTTCAACCGCTTCCTGGGCGCTATCGGCAGCATGATCCAGCGCATCGGCCAAGCCTCGGGACACATCCATCAATCATCCCGGGAATCGATTCAGGTGGCCGAAGAGTTGGCGCAGACCGCCGAGCGCCAACGCACTGCGGTGGATATGGTTTCCACGGCGTTCCATGAAATGGTGGCCACCTCCAACGAAGTGGCGCGTTCCTGCAGCCAGGCCGCGGAGTCAGCCGACAGTGGCCAGCGCCAGGCCCGTGAAGGTCAGTCGCAGGTCGACCAGGCAGTGGAGCGGGTCGGGCGGCTGAGTTCTGAAATCGAGGTGTCCGCCGAGGCGATGCGCCAACTTCGTCAGGAGAGCAGCGATATCCAGTCGATCCTGAGCACCATCAGCTCCATTGCCGAGCAAACCAACCTGTTGGCGCTAAACGCTGCCATCGAAGCCGCACGAGCAGGCGACCAGGGGCGAGGCTTCGCTGTAGTCGCCGATGAAGTGCGCGCGCTGGCGCGACGGACGGCCGATTCCACGGGCGAGATCGATACCCTGCTCGGCAACCTGGCACGCCGGACCCAAACCATGGGCGAGCAGATGGATGCCAGCCTGCGCATGTCCAAGGATACGGTGCAGGCCATCAGTGAAGCCCGCGGCAGCTTCGAGCGCATCCGTGAGTCGGTGGATGTGATCAGAGACATGAGTACGCAGATCGCAACGGCGGCGGAAGAGCAGCACCACGTGGCGGAAGACATCAACCGCAATATCGGAGACATCCATGGGGATGCTCAGCGGGTTTCCGAGTTGGCGGAGGCGACACGCAATGAGGCCACGCACCTGACCGCGCTTTCTGAAGAGCTCAACGGCCTGGTAGGGCGGTTCAGGACTTGATGACAGACGGGGCGCCAGCCTGGCAGGCTGGCCTCCCCGCGGCGGTGCTTAGCGGTCTTTGAAAGGCGTATTGCGTTCAGCCGAAGCGGCAGCGCCGATCGGTTGGTTCTGGCGGGTTGCCTGGACGTCCACGTCAGTGCGACGTACCTTGTCGCGCACGGTTTCGGTGTGCTCGGTAGCCTTCTTGCCTACGCTGATTTCCTCGACCACGCGAGCGGATTTATCCACGACCACTTCCTGAGCGGTTTCCTGGATTTCCACGCTGCCTTCCTTGAACGCTTGCAAGTCCGCGGCGGTAGCGGCGCGGTCCACGGGGCGGCGCTGGATGCTAGCGTGCTCTTCACGCAAGCTGACAGTTTCTTCCACCGGACGCTCGGTCACACGGGTGACCACACGTACTTTCCCTGTATTGATGTCGCGTTTGCCGACACGGAGCTCTTCCTCGATCACCGGAATGGCGGTACGGCCGGAGAGGTCAGCGGTGGTGGCGGTGGTATCCGTGGCGGTGATGCCCTGATGAGTGCCTGCCAGATGGGAAACCTCACCGGCACGGGCAGTCATGGGCGCGCCGTCGGTCCAGCTGGCGCTGCGCTCGTCGATATCGATGGCCCCTTGCTCTTCGAGCAGGGATTCGATGCGCTCGGCTTCTTCATCAGTGGCTGCAGTGACGGTCACCAGGGTCGCGCCACGGCGATAGGCCTCAGGGTAGGCGGAGGCATAGCGATGAGGCTGGCCATCGTCGTCGCTGCCGAACAGCGAATGGAAGAAGTGACTGATCTTGCCGCCCATGGAGTCATCATGATGGTCGCCATGTGCCGAGCCGGTAGCCATGGTGCTTCCTACGGTAGTGCCGGTTTCGGTCTGAGGCGCCGACAGGGTGATGTTGCTGTCGGAGATGTTCAGGGCCAGCAGCTTGGCTTTGGCAGCCTGTGCGGTGGTCAGGTCATCGAAGGCAGCGACCAATGTATGTTTCATATATACCTCGCAAGTATGTCAGGAATAATTCAGAGCTCAGTTTTTCGATCAGGCGACGTTCGCGTTGATCCGAGAGCCTCGGAAACTTCACTTCTATTCACGACCACCTCTTCCTTCTTCAGGGCGATGGTGTGAGTTTCGACAACTTCGCTGACGCTGTGCCGAACATGCAGTTCTTCCTTGAGGATAAGGCGCTTTTCAATGAAGAGCATTTCTTCCAGAACAGGGATGATGGTCACGCCATTTTCAGTCCTGACCTGGGGTGGTGATACAGGGTCCACCACCGTGCCAACGGGAACCCGCTCTACGACGGCCTCTTCACGACGAAGCGGCTCCGAGATCGTCTGGGTCTGAACGTCCACGGTCTTCTCCAGCCGAACGTGCCCGGTAGGCACTGTTCGCTTGGAGACGGTAGCGACTTCTTCCAATATCGGAAATGTCATGGAAGCTTCGAGCAGGGGTTTTTCATCCATCTTCAGAGTATTACCTGTCAGCACTTATCCGCGACTGCTATGTACTTGAGTGATACGGCTTGGCTTGAGTTCAACCGGATTGGTCAGAGATTGAAAACATTGACGAACGGTCCGTGCTGGTAGGATGGATCCATCGAGCGACCGGTTATGTTGTGACAATATTTAGTGCTCCAGGCGTACTGATACCCGAAATGTGATGTTCACCGCAGCAAGGGTTCAAGCCTTGCGCCATCGAGCCGATAACTTCGCAAATGCTCCCGCTTCCTATCGAGACCCTTCATGGACAGCCTGTCCGACACCGACCGTGCCTATGTGCTGCAGCACGCCACGAAGCAGTTCTGGAAGCACATCATGCCTATCGTAGTAATGGCGTTCATCATCCACGTCCTGTTGTTGGTGGCGTTCGCTGTGCTGGAGGTCGTGCCGCTGTTGGTCGGCAACAGCTTGAGCGTGCTCGCTTACCTGTTCTGTCTCAAGGCGATCAGGCATGGCTACTTCGAGATGGCCGGATTGATCATGAGCGTCGAGATCATCTCCCACGCGATACTGGCGACCTGGGTGCTGGGATGGGCCAGCAACTTTTATTTCTACCTGTTCTGTGTCGTGCCCATCATCGCCTTTTCCTTTCAGGCTGCCCCGGTCAAGCGCGGTCTCTTGAGTTCGTCCATCGTGCTTGTGTCCCTTGTCGGCTTCGCTTGGCGAGATTCGTGGGGCCAAGGCGCGGCTGCGCTTTCCTCCGTCTCACGGGAGGCTTTCGGCATGGTCAATGTGGTCATCGCCATTGGCCTGCTGCTGCAGGCAACCACCTTGAGCGTTCGCTATGCCCTGGCCATGCAACTGCATCTGTTCCACAGCGCGAATCGTGACAGCCTGACCAATCTGTACACGCGGCGGCGGGTGACACAGGCCGCGCGTCACCTGCCATCGCAGGGGGCTGTAAGCCTGATGTTGCTGGATATAGACCACTTCAAGCAGATCAATGATCGCCATGGCCATGACCTCGGTGATCGAGTGCTGCAACAGGTGGCGAAGGTACTCGAGGCGACGATAGGGGAAGGGGGCATGGCTGCGCGCTGGGGTGGCGAAGAGTTCGTGCTGTTGATGTTCGGTACCCCTCTGGCTCAGGCAAAGGAGGCCGCCGAGCATATCCGTGAGCATCTGAAACGGATCAGTGCCGAGCTGGATTTTTCGGTGACGGCTACCTTTGCGGTGGCCGAGTTCGGCGATCGCGAGTCGCTGGCCAGGGTCTTCCAGCGCGTGGATCAGGCGCTGTACCAAGGCAAGCTGCAAGGCCGCGACCGGGTCATGCTGGCTCGCTAGCCAGGTGAATGCCAGCGGGCACGCGATGCATTAAGCTGGCGGCTTTCTTCATCGAACGACGCTCATGACCCAGAAAGACCCGCTCCATGGCATCACGTTGCAACAGCTGCTGACCGAACTGGTGGCTCACTACGGCTGGCCGGGGTTGGCCAAGGCAGTGGATGTACGCTGCTTCAAGAACGATCCGAGCATCAAATCGAGCCTGGCGTTCCTGCGCAAGACCCCCTGGGCACGTGAAAAGGTCGAAGCGCTCTACGTACGGCTATGCCGGCGCGACTGATCCGCGCAGTCGGGTCAAGACAGCTCGCGTCCAGGAGCTTCGGGCGCTACCCTCAGGACTCGACTTGAACGGGAGCGGTTATGACATTCACTAAGCTAGGTTCCACCGGGCTGGACATCTCGCGGCTTTGCCTGGGCTGCATGACATTTGGCGAGCCGGGGGCCGGCACCCATTCCTGGACCCTGGGCGAGGCGGATAGCCGCCCCATCATCCGTCATGCAGTGGAGCAGGGGATCAATTTCTTCGATACCGCCAACAGCTATTCGGCGGGAACTTCGGAACTGATCCTCGGCAAGGTCTTGAAGGAATTCACTCAACGCGACGAAATCGTGGTGGCTACCAAGGTATTCTTTTCCCCCAGCATGCTGGGTGGCTCGAACCGGCCGAACGAGCAAGGGCTTTCCCGCAAGGCCATCATGGCGAACATCGACGCCAGCCTGACGCGTCTCGGAATGGACTACGTGGATCTGTACCAGATTCATCGCTGGGACTACCACACGCCTATCGAGGAAACCATGGAGGCGCTTCATGATGTGGTCAAGGCTGGCAAGGCCAGGTATCTGGGCGCCTCTTCCATGTACGCCTGGCAGTTCGCCAAGGCCCAGCAGGTGGCCAAGGAAAACGGCTGGTCCCGCTTTGTGTCCATGCAGAACCACCTGAACCTGTTATACCGGGAAGAAGAGCGCGAAATGATTCCGCTGTGCCTGGACCAGGGCGTAGGGCTGATGCCGTGGAGCCCGCTGGCGCGCGGTCGGCTCACTCGGCCGGCGGGCCAGGAAACCGAGCGTACCCGTACCGACCTTTCCGGCCAGTCATTCTACAAGGCCAGCGAGGCCCTGGACGTGCCGGTGATCGACACCGTGGAGCAGATTGCCAGGGAGCGAGGCGTGCCGATGGCCCAGGTCGCCCTGGCCTGGGTACTGGGCAAGCAAGGCGTATCGGCACCGATCGTGGGAGCTTCCCGGGCAAGCCAGCTGGACGACGCCATCGCGGCGTTGAACCTGGAACTGACCGCCGAGGAGCAGCGACGGCTGGAGGCGCAGTACGCGCCTCATGCAGTCAGTGGGTTTAGCTGACTTCAGGGGGTGAAGTAAGCAGCGGCAGGAAGCCGCTTCCACAAGATGTCAGTGCCGACCTGGGCTGTGAGCAGGCGACAAGGTAAAACGCTCTGTAAAACAAATTGTAACCTCTTTAAGGTTGGAAGATTTATCTGTCCTGGGGTAAGTTTCGCGAACTGTCCTGATTTCCCGGCTTCTTGACTGAATCAGGGTTGGCAGGTGTAAGAAGTATTCAAATAAGTCTAACTTCGTAGAGTAAAAACGTTTCCCGTCTCGTCTCGGGTCAAGCGGGGATAGTTCTGAAAATCTTCGCAGAGGCGGCCGCTGCGGTAGCGTTCCATGCAGGATGCAATAGCCTCCTGCGCGCAGGCTGGAGGGCTATCGAAGAGCCGTCCAGGGCTGCGCGACCGCGGACGTACCAAGTGTCTGCCTGCTCACTCTGGCTCGAAGGCCACCACTTAAATCAAACAAACAGTCGTTGCGTGCTCCAGTTCAATTCATTATCTCTCTCCAAATCCCTCAGGTTCGCGACCCATAGACTAACGGAGGCGCAAACTTCAGAGCGACAGGTGCGTCACTTTGTATTCGGCATCGATGCCAATTACTTCGAGCATGCCTGGGTCACGCTAACGACAGTACTGCGCAACCAGCCGAAGGGCCAATGCCACTTTCACTTCCTTACGGCAGACGACCTCAAAGGAAAATTCTCACGTCTGGAGGGGGTCATGGCGTCCTTGGACTGCGCCGTCAGTTTGCACGAAGTCGAATTGAAGGCGCTTGAGCAGTTGCCCGCGTCTCATGACTTTCCTGCCTCGATCTATCTTCGGCTCCTCGCGCCCTATGTGCTTCATAGGGAAGACCAGGCGCTTTACCTGGATGCCGACGTGGTGTGCCTAAAGCCCTTGTCCACTTTGTGGAGCACCTTCGACGGCAAGGATGCCTTGCTTGCCGCGGTAGAAGACAAGCCCTTGGCGGTGGCCGAGCGCGTCCAAGCGCTGAATCTGCAGGCCGGGCGATACTTCAATTCAGGTGTATTGCTCATACCCTTGGCACGGTGGCGCAAGGAGCGGGTTACCGAGAAGGTGCTGGCCTGTATCGGCACCCACCACCAGCGGCTCAAGTACGGACCAGGACGCGCTCAACATTGTACTGGAGGGCGCTGTTCACTACCTGGCGCCGGCTTTCAATACTCAATGCCAGCTTGGTGTCAGCCGGGCGCTTCTGCCCGAAGACACGGTGCTGCTGCATTACACCGGCGTGGACAAACCCTGGCAAGTCTGGAGCGATCAGCCCCAGGCCTGCCATTACCGTACCGCCCGGGCCCTGCTGCCTTGGGGTAGCGAGCCTTACGAACCGCCCCGGCGGCCAAGGCAGTTCAAGTCCATGTCCCGCTATCACGCCCGCCACGGCAAGCGGGTCGCCAGCTGGTTCTGGCTTGCGAAGTACCGTTTCCATCGCCTCTACAGAAAGGTTTTTCCCAATGAGTGACAGCTTCCGGTCATCCGCCACGCGGGTATCCGTGGTCATGCCTTGCTACAACACCGCATCCTATGTAGAAGCCGCGTTGAAATCCGTATACGAGCAGACCCACACACCGTACGAGGTTATCCTGGTGGACGACGGCTCTACGGATGACACCTTCCAGGTACTGGAACGTCTACAGCGCCAGTGGGGTTTTACCCTGCTGCAGCAAGCGAACCAGGGTGTCAGCGCGGCACTCAATCTTGGCTTGAGCGTGGCCCGGGGCGACTATGTCATCACCCCGGATTCGGATGATGTGTTGCTACCGGAAGCCATAGCGGTGCGTGCGACCTATATGGATCAGCACCCTGGGGCTGGGTTGGTGGGCGCGAAGGTGATCTACACCGATGCGCAGGGTGCTGAGATCAAGCGAGAGGCATGCCAGGGCGTCGAAACCTATCGATTCTGCGATGTGTTGGCCCAGGCCCTGGCCGTGGGCGCGCCGGTAGCGATGTACCGCATGGCGGCGCTGCGCGCGGTGGGCTTCTACGACCCAGCCATTCGCATCCAGGACTTCCAGATCACCCTGCGCCTGGCTCACGCCGGCTACGGCATCGCTTGCTTGCCCGCGTACATCACCCGTTACCGTCGACATTCGGCGAGTCTGTCGCGCAAATATCGCCAGCAGCTGGACCACGACCTGGCGGCCATCGAGCCCTATCGCGACCATCCTGATTGGCCGGCTGCGCGCATGGCCGTCATCAACAAGGCCCTCAAGTATGGCGTTCGCCAGGACCCGCAAATGAGCTGGGAGCTGCTGCGCAAGGTACCATTGCGCCAATGGAACCGCGTGACCGTCAAGCGGGCCAAGGGGTTGCTCAACGGTGTGGTCAAGCGCGGTATCCATCGCGGCCTGGGCGGAAAAGAAGACAGCCAGGGTCGAGCCTGACGAGCGAGCCCTTAAACGCTTGGCGCTGATCTGGCGAAGGTAACCACTTCAGCGCGCCTATCCGGTTGCCACTAGTCCGCCAAGCCGCCGAACCGACTGAAAAAACTCTCCATCGGCCCAGGGACCGGACCATCCGCGGTTTCCAGGGCTTGGCTCAACCATTGTTCGGCGCCTGGGCACAGCGCGCGGTACAGGTTGCGGCACAGCTGCCGTGCCGCTCGACCCTCCCAGCCGCTGGGCAGCAGCGCCTCCGGCAATTCAGGGTCGCGCAGCACCAGCCTGCGATACTCATGGATGAGCAAGAGCCGCGCCAGGAAGCACTCCTGGGGTGTCAGCTCGACTGCCTCCCTGATCGCGGCCCAGAGCGGCCGGAACAGGCGCAGGAATTCCTCGTAATGCCGCCCCAGGGCATCGAGGTTCCAGCTTTCGCGCACTTGCACGCGAAGTGCCTTGGCTGCCAGGGTATCGATGGCTTCGGTACGGAAAACTATGGCTTGATCTTCGACGCCTTGCTCGCGCAAGGTGGCCAGAAGGTCCGCGCGTTCGGCGCGAGGACTGGCCATGATGCCCTGGGCCAGCAGGCCATAACCCTGCCACTCCAGCTCCTCGCGTACCTGCCTGCGTTTTTCAGGGGTCGCCCTTGGCAGCATCACCAGATGCCAGCTGCCGTCCCAGGCAGGCGACCCAGCGCTATAGACCTTGCGAAAGGCTGTTTCGAAACGGCGACGGCCAACGCCGGTCAGGCTGTAGTAACTGCGCCTCCCGACCTTCTCGGCGGTCAGCCATTGCTCCTTGGCGAGGCGGAATACCGAGGTGCGCACCAGGCGTTCATTGATCCCCATTGGCTCCAGCAAGGCGGCCAGGCTGCCCAGCCATGCAGTGCCGCCATGGGGCTCGATGGCGTCACCGTACAAGGTGATGATCAGGGAGCTGGCGCGCAGGGGCGTCTGTTGCGCGAATCGCTGCATCAAGGCAGTGAGTGGGGCGAAAGTGCTCATGCTGTTCCTGAGGCCTACCGGGGGCCGCACTATAACAGCTGGCACCCTGGCCGATGCCAAACCGGTATCGAACCGATCGCTCATGCGCTGCCTTCAGGCTTGGGGCGAAAACCACTGTCGCCCAGGCGGGGCCGCTCGGCCTCGACCGCGGTCAAGGGTTCGCAGGGCACCAGGCTGGCCAGGCAGCGGCGGGCCAGCGCCTGGTATTCCTCGGTACCGCGCGCTTTCCAGGCCAGCTCTGCGTCGCCCAGCGAGCGCTTGACTACCGCTGGCGCGCCCATGATCAGGCTCTGCGGCGCGCATTCAAAGCCGGCCTTCACGAAGGCTGTGGCCGCCACGATGCAGCGCTCCGCTATCCGCGCGTTGTCCATCACCACCGCGTTCATCCCTACCAGGCTATCAGCCCCGATGTGGCAGCCGTGGAGCACCGCGCCGTGGCCTATATGGCCGTTGCGTTCCACCACCGTGTCGCTGTCGGGAAAGCCATGCATCACGCAGGTGTCCTGCAGATTGGCGCCTTCCTTAAGCACGATCCGCCCGAAGTCGCCGCGCAGGGAGGCCAAGGGGCCCACATAGCAGCCAGGGCCGATGATCACGTCGCCGATCAGTACGGCGGTTGGGTGGACGTAGGCAGTGGGATCGACCACCGGCCGCAGGCCATCGAGGCTATAGCAGGGCATCGGACGCTCCTGGGTGTTGATAGGTGCCTTATAGACCGCTTCATGGCCAATAAGAGAGATTTTTGTATCGGTTTTTAAGACCCCGTTCAAGGCCAACAACCGCTGGTCCTATGGTATGGCGATATCTAAGAATAGTTAAAGGGACACATCAAGGTAAATTTATATTGAAATACCGTATCACGTCTGGCAACGTTGATTGCAATCGGGGCGTCGGCAGCGCCCCGGCATAATTCCAATGACGGGCGCAAGCCGCCCGAAGCCAGGAGGTCCCATGCCTCACCCGTTGCTGATCGATAATCCAAGCCTCGGTGTTCGCCTGCTTACGCTGCACCGGCCAGAAGCCCTCAATGCGCTGGACGATGCCCTACTGAAGGCATTGGCCGAGGCCATGGAAGAGGCAGCCAGGGATCCTGAGGTCCGTGTCTTGGTCATCGCTGGTTCGGCCCGTTCCTTCGCGGCAGGCGCTGACATTCATGAAATGGCTCGGCGGGACATGCTAGGCATGCTCGAGGACGTTCGCGTCGGCCTTTGGCAACGCATTGCGAGCTGCCCCAAGCCCTTGATTGCCGCGGTCAACGGCCTGGCCCTCGGCGCCGGTTGCGAGTTGGCCATGCACGCCGATGTCATCATCGCCGGGCATAACGCCCGCTTCGGGCAGCCGGAAATCAACCTCGGCATCATGCCAGGCGCCGGTGGCACCCAGCGCTTGATGCGGGCGGTGGGCAAGTCCCTGGCCATGCAGATGGTGCTCACCGGCCAGCCCATCGATGCTCGTCAGGCCCAGGCCGCCGGGCTGGTCAGCGAGATCACCCAGGCAGAGCTGACTGTCGAGCGCGCCCTGGAGATGGCCCAGACCATCGCCGCCAAGGCCCCGGTTGCGGTTCGCCTGGCCAAGGAAGCCCTGCTCAAGGCCATGGACATGGACCTGGCCAGTGGCCTTCGCTTTGAACGCCAGGCCTTTGCCTTGCTGGCCGGCACCGCCGACCGTACGGAAGGCATCCGCGCCTTCCAGGAAAAACGCCCGGCTGTCTTCAACGGCCGCTGAAAAGGACGCCACGCCATGAGTTACCAGCATATCCTGTTCAGTATCGAGGGCGGGGTCGCCCACCTGAGCTTGAACCGTCCCGACCAGCTCAACAGCTTCAATGGTCGCATGCAGGACGAGGTACTTGACGCCTTGGCCCGGCTGCGCCGAGACAGCACCCTGCGTGTTCTACTCCTGACCGCTGAAGGCCGTGGCTTCTGTGCGGGCCAGGACCTGGCCGAGCGCGCGGTCGCGCCCGACGCCGAGGTGCCTGACCTGGGGGCTTCCATCGAACGCTTCTACAACCCTCTGGTGCGTACGCTCACCGAACTGCCCGTGCCGGTGATATGTGCCGTCAACGGCGTAGCCGCCGGAGCGGGCGCCAATATTCCCCTGGCCTGTGATCTGGTTCTGGCGGGGCGCTCAGCCAGTTTCATCCAGGCGTTCTGCAAGATCGGCCTGATCCCCGATTCGGGCGGTACCTGGGTGCTGCCTCGTTTGGTAGGCATGGCACGAGCGAAGGCTTTGACCTTGCTCGGTGAGCGCGTGAGCGCGCAGGAGGCTCAGGACATGGGGCTGATCTACAAAATCGTTGATGACCAGGCGCTGCGAGACGAAGCCATGGCCCTGGCCCGCCATCTGGCGAACCAGCCCACCCATGGTCTGGGCCTGATCAAGCGCGCCCTGCACGCCAGTCTGGACAACGACTTCCAGACACAGCTGAGCCTGGAAAGGGACCTGCAGCGACTGGCGGGGCGCAGCGAGGATTACCGGGAAGGCGTCAGCGCCTTCATGGCCAAGCGCACGCCCACCTTCAAGGGATGCTGACATGACGTTGATCACGGAACACAGCCTGGTCGCGGTCGTAGGGGCAGGCGCCATGGGGGCTGGTATCGCCCAGGTCGCCGCTCAGGCGGGCCATCGGGTGCTACTGCATGACATGCGCCCGGAAGCTGCCAGCCGAGCCATCGCCGACATTGCCTTGCAGCTGGAGCGGCAGGTGGCGAAAGGGCGACTGAGCGCCGAGGCGCGAATCCAGGCGTTGTCCCGCCTGCAGGCGGCAACCACGCTGGAGCAGGTAGCCGATGCCGATCTGGTAATCGAAGCCATTGCCGAGGACCTGGCCGCCAAGCAGGGGCTGTTCAGCGAACTGGAGCGGATATGCAAGGCGGACGCCGTCCTGGCCAGTAACACCTCTTCCATTTCGATCAGCGCCCTGGCCACGCACCTGCGTCACCCTGAGCGGGTCGCCGGGCTGCACTTCTTCAACCCGGCGCCGGTCATGGCGCTTGTCGAGGTGGTCTCTGGCCTGGCCACGGCGCCATGCGTGGCCGAGGCTCTTCATGCCATGGCCGCGCGCTGGGGCAAAAAACCCGTTCATGCCAGGTCCACGCCGGGTTTCATCGTGAACCGGGTTGCCCGGCCCTTTTATGCCGAAAGCCTGCGCCTGCTTCAGGAAGGGGCAGCCAGCCGCGTTACCCTCGACGCCTTGCTTCGGCAGGCGGGGGGGTTTCCCATGGGGCCCTTCGAGCTGATGGATTTCATCGGCCACGATGTCAATTACGCCGTTACCTGCTCGGTGTTCAGCGCCTTTTACGGCGACCCTCGGTTCCAACCGTCCGTGCTGCAAAAAGAGCTGGTGGACGCCGGTCGCCTTGGGCGCAAGTCCGGCCAGGGCTTTTATGTCTATGGCGATGCGACAGAAGTACCGGCGCCGGGGTGGGCGCAGGCGGGCGAGCCGCAGGTCGAATGCGTGCTGGAGGGGCATCTGGGGCCGGCCCAACCGTTGGTGGCCCGGTTGCGTCAGCACGGTGTCCAGATAGAGGAGCGCCCTGGGGCAGGGGTATTGCGCGTCGGCGAGGCGGCGTTGGTATTGGCCGATGGCCGCCTGGCCTGGGAGCGGGCCCAGGCCGAGGGGCTGGCCAGCCTTGCAACTTTCGACCTGGCGCTGGACTACAGCAAGGCCAGCGCCTTGGGAATAAGTTTCGGCCCGATGAGCGAGCAGGGGCGCATGCAGATTGTAGGCGTACTGCAGCAGGCAGGCTTCGATGTAGCCGTGCTGGCTGATACGCCCGGGCTGGCCGTGCTGCGCACCATCGCGATGCTCACCAACGAAGCAGCAGATACGGTGCTCCAGGGGGTCGCCTCGGTCGCTGACATCGACACGGCCATGCGCGCTGGCGTCAATTACCCCCAGGGCCCACTGGCCTGGGCCGATGCCCTTGGGCTGCCGTTCCTGCTCAGGGTGCTGGAAAACCTGCAAAAGGCTTATGGCGAGAGCCGCTACCGGCCCTCGCTTCTGCTCAGGCGCCTGAGTGCGATGGGTGAGGGATTCCATACGGTACCTTCAATCCCGCGGGAATGACTCAGGCGGCCATTCAGCTCTCCGGTTACCAACAAGAACAACAGGGTAAGCCATGAACCTGTATCTCGATGCCAATCGCCCGCTGCTGGATCCTCTGGAAACCGCCAGCGTCGACGAACTGCGCGACCATCAGCTCAGGCGCCTGCGCTGGTCCCTGCAACATGCCTACGACAATGTGGCCTTGTATCGCCAACGCTTCGATGAGCGTGGCGTGCTTCCCCAGGACTTGAAAAGCCTGGCGGACCTGGCGCTGTTCCCCTTTACCATGAAAAACGATCTCAGAGAACACTATCCCTTCGGGATGTTCGCCGTGCCCCAGAGCGAGATCGTGCGTCTGCACGCCTCCAGCGGGACCACCGGCAAGCCAACGGTGGTGGGCTACACCCAGGCGGATATCGACAACTGGGCCAGCCTGGTCGCACGATCCATCCGCGCTGGCGGCGGGCGCAAGGGTGACAAGGTCCATGTCGCCTACGGCTACGGACTATTCACCGGCGGCTTGGGCGCCCACTACGGCGCCGAGCGCTTGGGCTGCACGGTCATTCCCATGTCCGGCGGGCAGACAGAAAAGCAGGTTCAGCTGATGCGTGACCTGCAACCGGACATCATCATGGTTACGCCATCGTACATGCTCAACCTGGCCGATGAAATCGACCGCCAGGGCATCGATCCCCGCGGGCTGGCCCTTCGCCTGGGGATCTTCGGCGCCGAACCCTGGACCGATCAGCTGCGCCAGGCCGTACAGGAACGGCTGGGCATAGTTGCTCTGGATATTTACGGGCTCTCCGAGATCATGGGCCCCGGCGTGGCCATGGAGTGCCTGGAAACCCGGGACGGCCCGACGGTCTGGGAGGATCACTTCTACCCGGAGATCATTGACCCGATCAGCGGCGAAGTACTCCCGGACGGCCAATACGGCGAACTGGTGTTCACATCCTTGAGCAAGGAAGCGCTGCCCATGGTGCGCTACCGCACGCGCGATCTCACTCGCTTGCTTCCCGGCACGGCGCGGCCCATGCGGCGCATCGACAAGATCACCGGACGCAGCGACGACATGTTGATCGTGCGCGGGGTCAACGTCTTTCCTACCCAATTCGAAGAGCTGGTGCTTAAAACGACACGGCTTTCGCCTCATTATGAGCTGCATCTGTACCAAAACGGTAACCTCGACCATCTGGACCTGCATGTGGAGTTGCGTCCGGACAGCCTCCACCTGGACGGCGAGACCCAGCAGCGCCTTGCCGCGGAGCTGACGCGACAGGTCAAGAGCCATATCGGAATCTCGGTGAACGTGAACGTGCTCATGCCCCATGCGCTCAAGCGATCCGAAGGCAAGGCGTGCCACGTGCATGACCGTCGCGCGCGCAAATGATAAGGGCTTTAAGCGATACATCTATTTTGTATTTGCTTGTTAAATATGTATCGCTTAATAATGGTTCACGCCATGAGTCTGGAGGCTTCCATGTACGCACAACTGGTGGACACCGGCGTCAAGCGCCTGAAAAGCCTGGAAGAGATGGACCCGCAAGAGCGGGCTTTCCAGGAAAAGATCGATGCGGAAATCAAGATCGAAGCCAAGAACTGGATGCCGGAGGCCTATCGCCAGACGCTGATCCGGCAGATTTCCCAGCACGCGCATTCAGAGATCGTGGGCATGCTGCCTGAAGGTAACTGGATCACCCGGGCGCCCACGCTCAAGCGCAAGCTGCAACTGATGGCCAAGGTTCAGGACGAAGCCGGCCATGGCCTGTACCTCTATAGCGCCATGGAAACCCTCGGTGCCGACCGCGACCAGGAGATCGCCAAGCTGCATGCCGGCAAGGCCAAGTATTCGAGCATCTTCAATTACCCCACTCTGACCTGGGCGGATATGGGTGCCATCGGCTGGCTGGTGGACGGTGCTGCCATCGTCAACCAGGTGGTATTGCAGCGCACTTCCTACGGGCCTTATGCCCGGGCAATGATCCGTATCTGCAAGGAAGAAAGCTTCCACCAGCGGCAAGGCTACGAATTGCTCCTGACCATGATGCGCGAAGGCACCGAGGCCCAGAAGGCCATGGTCCAGGACGCGATCGATCGCTTCTGGTGGCCCTCGCTGATGATGTTCGGGCCGAGCGATGCCGATTCGCCCAACAGCGCTCAGTCCATGGCGTGGAAGATCAAGCGCCAGAGCAATGACGAGTTGCGCCAACGCTTCATCGACCAGACAGTGCCGCAACTGGAGCTGCTGGGCTGTACCGCGCCGGACCCGGAATTGAAGTGGAACGCCGAACGTGGCCATTACGATTTCGGGGAAATCCGGTGGGAGGAGTTCTACCAGGTACTCAAGGGCAATGGCCCCTGCAATCGGGAACGCCTGGAGACCCGCCGCAGTGCTTACGCGGAAGGCGCCTGGGTGCGTGAAGCCGCGGCGGCCCATGCCCGTAAACATCAAGACCAGACCGCTGCCTGAACGAGAGGAAATGACCATGGCTGAGTGGGCCCTTTTCGAGGTGTTCGTGCGCAGCAAGCACGGCCTGAATCACAAGCATGTGGGCAGCGTGCATGCCGCCGATGCCCGCATGGCTTTGGAAAACGCCCGGGAACTGTATACCCGTCGCAGTGAAGGGGTCAGCCTTTGGGTGGTGCCGTCGGCGCTGATCACGGCGTCTTCGCCGGACGAAAAAGACCCGCTGTTCGACCCGGCGGACGACAAGATCTACCGGCATGCCAGCTTCTATGAGCTGCCGGCCGAAGTCGGCCACATGTGAGGGCACCATGCAGAACCGTGAAGACCTTATCGAGTGGCTGCTTCACCTGGGCGACAGTGCCTTGGTCCAGGGTCAGCGTCTCTGTGAATGGTGTGGCCATGCCCCTGCGCTGGAAGAAGAACTGGCGCTGATGAACCTAGGGCTGGACCTGGTCGGCCAGGCACGCAACTGGTACGCCTATGTGGCTGATCTCCTGGCGGACGGGCGCACCCCTGACGACCTGGCGTTCCGTCGCGACGAGCGCGCGTTCCGCAACCTGCTGCTGGTGGAGCAGCCCAACGGCGACTACGGCGTGACCATGGCCAAGCAGTTCTTCTACGACGCCTGGCATCAGGCTGTGCTGGCAGGGCTAAGCCAGAGCCAGGATGCTCGCATCGCCGGTATCGCCGCCAAGGCGTTCAAGGAGGTCACTTATCATCTGACCCGCTCCGGCGAGTGGATGGTACGGCTCGGCGACGGTACCGAGGAAAGCCACCGGCGAATGCTTGCCGCGGTGGATCGACTCTGGCGCTTCACCTTCGAGCTGACCGAAGCGACGCCTACCGAGCTTCGCCTGGCCGAGGCGGGCATCGTCGGCGACCCGGCCCGGCGCGCGGCGGCATGGCAGGCCCAGGTCGAGCGGATATTGGCGCAGGCCACCTTGCCGTTGCCCACGCCAGCGGTGCCCAATTACCTGAGTGGCCAGCGCGGCCTGCACAGCGAACACCTTGGGCCGCTGCTGGCCCAGATGCAATACCTGCAACGAGCCTACCCTGATGCAACCTGGTGAACTGATCGCCAGCGAGCGCGGCGCCCGGGCTGGCGGCGCTACGGACCTGGCCCGCGCCTGGGCCGTGCTGGAAGCGGTAATGGACCCTGAAGTCCCCGTGGTCAGCGTGGTGCAACTGGGTATCGTGCGTGACCTTGGCTGGGCTGACGGTCACCTGTGGGTGCTGCTGACTCCCACCTATTCCGGGTGCCCAGCCACCGAGGTGATCGAGCAGGACATTCGCAGCGCGCTGGAGGCGGCTGGCTTTGTCGCGCCGCGGCTGGAGCTGCGCCTGGCCCCGGCCTGGACCACCGACTGGATCAGCGAGTCCGGCCGCCAGGCCTTGCGCGCCTACGGCATCGCGCCGCCCGCCGGCAGCGCCAGCAAGCGCAGCCTGTCTGGGCAAGCGCCCGCCATCGCTTGCCCGCATTGCGGCGGCTCGCACACCGAGCGTCTGAGCGAATTCGGCTCCACCGCCTGCAAGGCGCTCTACCGCTGCCTGGAATGCCGCGAGCCCTTCGACTATTTCAAATGCCTATGAACGGCCTCGCCACGGAGAACAATAATGAGCCGATTCCACAGCCTGCGGATCCGTGAGGTACGTCCGGAAACTCGCGACGCCGTTTCCATTGCCTTCGAGGTCCCAGACCATCTGGCTGGCCAGTTCCGCTTCAGCCACGGCCAGCACCTGGTCGTGCGCGCGGAGTTGGCAGGCGAGGCGGTGCTGCGGTCCTATTCCATCTGCAGCGGCGTCAACGATGGCGAATTGCGGGTAGCGGTCAAGCGCGTCGCCGGCGGCCTGTTCTCGGCCTATGCCAACGAAGCCCTGCGCCCGGGGCACTGCCTTGAAGTGATGGCGCCGGCCGGGCAGTTCGGCCGCCCGCTGGACGCTTCACGGCATGGCCGTTACCTGGCGGTGGCGGCGGGTAGCGGCATCACTCCCATCCTTTCCGTCGTCAAGTCTACCCTCGAGGGCGAGCCCCATAGCCGGATCACCCTGCTGTATGGCAACAGGTCCAGTGGCTCGGCCATGTTCAGGGACGCGCTGGAGGATCTGAAGAACCGTTACCTGGGCCGCCTGAACCTGATCTTCGTCTTCAGCCGCGAGCAGCAGGATATTGACCTGTACAACGGACGCATCGATGCGCAAAAGTGCGGGCAGTTCTTTTCCCGATGGCTGGATGTTCCTGGGCTGGATGCGGCCTTCATCTGCGGGCCCCAGGCCATGACGGAGACCGTGCGTGACCAGCTTCAAGCCCACGGCATGGCACCGGAGCGCATCCATTTCGAACTCTTCGCCGCCCAGGGCGACGACCGCAAGCGCCAGGCACGTGAGGCCCGGTCTGTGGAAGCGGCGCCGCAGCTGTGCGACGTCACGGTCATCAGCGACGGTCGCGCCCAGGCCTTCGCCATGGCTCGCAACCAGCAGAGCATTCTCGATGCCGGCAATGCTCAGGGCGCTGAACTGCCTTATTCCTGCCGGGCCGGAGTGTGTTCCACCTGCAAATGCAGGGTGATCGAAGGGGAGGTGGAAATGGATGCCAACTTCGCCCTCGAGGATTACGAAGTGGCCGCCGGCTATGTGCTGTCCTGCCAAAGCTACCCCTTGTCGCCCAAGGTCGTACTCGACTTCGACCAGCTTTGATGACCCTTTTCAGGAGAACTGTCATGCCCGAAGCGCCCGTTCTGCAAAGCCTGATCGCCGACCGCTGGCGGGGCAAGTGTCCCGCCCAGGTCTTGCGTAGCGCACTGGATGGCCGGCCCGTTGCCTATGCTCACGAAGAGGTGCCTGACTTCGCCGAAGCGCTGAGGCACGCCCGTGGCCCAGGTGCTCAAGGCCTGCTCGCCCTGGACTTTCAGCAGCGCGCCGCCCGGCTCAAAGCCCTTGCGCTGTACCTCAACGAGCACAAGGAACAGCTTTACCTGCTGTCCCGTCAGTCGGGCGCGACCCGGGCCGACAGCTGGGTGGATATCGAAGGCGGCACCGCGACCCTGTTCAGCTATGCCGGGATCGGCGCTCGCGAGCTGCCCTCCGGCAACCTGCTCCATGAAGGTCCTGCCATGCCGCTGGGCAAGCAGAACCGTTTCGCCGGTACCCATATCCTGGTGCCACGAGGCGGGGTAGCGGTGCACATCAACGCTTTCAACTTTCCCGTCTGGGGCATGCTGGAGAAGTTCGCCCCCACCTTCCTCGCGGGCATGCCCTGCATCATCAAGCCGGCCACGGCCACCAGCTATCTCACCGAGGCCGCGGTGCGCCTGATGCTGGCCTCCGGCGCCTTGCCGGACGGTTGCCTACAACTGATCATCGGCAGCACCGGCGACCTGCTCGACCTGCTCGACGGCCAGGACCTGGTGACCTTCACTGGCTCGGCGGACACCGCGGCCAGGCTACGGGTCAATCCGAACCTGGTGGCCAATGCCGTACCCTTCAATGCTGAAGCCGACTCGCTCAACTGCGCCATCCTCGCTCCGGATATAGGGCCGGACGATCCGGCTTTCGATCTCTTCATCAAAGAGGTGGCCCGGGAAATGACGGCCAAGGCGGGGCAGAAATGTACCGCCATTCGTCGCGCCATCGTCCCGCAGCGCCATCTGGAGGCGGTTGCCGAACGGTTGATCCAGCGCCTGGCCAAGGTGGTGATCGGCGATCCGGCCCTGGACGGGGTGAAGATGGGGGCGCTGGCCTCCCATGCGCAGCAAGCGGATGTGCGTGCCCGGGTCGAGCAGCTACGCCAGAGCAGCGAGCTGTTGTATGGGGACGGCCAGGGCTTCGAGCCGCTAGGGGAGGGCGTGGCGGAGGGCGCATTCTTCCAGCCGACCCTGTTGCGCAGCCGCGATCCCCATGCCCCGGGCGGCGCCCATGACATCGAAGCGTTCGGGCCGGTGAGCACCCTGATGGGTTATCACGACCTGGACGAAGCCATCGCCCTGGCCGCCCGGGGCAAGGGTAGCCTGGTCGCCACCCTGGTGACCGAAAGCCTGGCCACGGCGGCGAAGGTGGTGCCAGCAGCAGCGCGTCTCCATGGGCGGCTGCATATCCTCGATACCGAAGCGGCCGAGGAGTCCACCGGCCACGGCTCACCTCTGCCCATGCTCAAGCATGGCGGCCCGGGGCGGGCTGGTGGCGGCGAGGAGTTGGGTGGCCTGCGCGCCGTCAAGCACTACCTGCAGCGGGCCGCGGTGCAGGGCTCGCCCAGCATGCTCATGGCCGTGACGGGCGAGTATGTACGAGGGGCGCAGGTGCTGGAAACCGAGGTGCACCCGTTCCGCCGACACTTCGAAGACCTGAACGTGGGCGAATCCCTGTTGACCCATAGGCGTACAGTCACCGAGGCGGATATCGTCAATTTCGGCTGCCTGTCAGGTGATCATTTCTACATGCATTTCGACGAACTGGCCGCTCGGGATTCTCAATTCGGCCAACGCATCGCCCATGGGTATTTCGTGCTGTCCGCGGCGGCGGGCCTGTTCGTTTCGCCGGGTCCGGGGCCGGTGCTGGCCAACTATGGCCTGGACGGGTTGCGGTTCATCGAGCCGGTGGCCATCGGCGACACCATCCAGGCTCGCCTCACCTGCAAGCGCAAGATCGACCAGGGTAAGCGCAGCCCCAAGGGCGAGCCGCAGGGGGTGGTGGCGTGGGACGTGGCGGTGAGCAACCAGCAGGGTAACCTGGTGGCCAGCTATGACATCCTCACGCTGGTGCGCAAGCGCGAGGCGCCAGCTGGCCAGTGACGGTCATAGCGGCTGGCCCAACCCTGGCACCCAGGCATCAAGCCTGGCTTAGCCGATAGAAGCGCCGGGCGTTGTCCCAGAGAACCGCCCTGGCGCCGGCGTCGCCGAGGGTGTCGCCTATGAGCTGAAGGTCCGCCGCCTGGAAAGGCCGTGGGGCGCGAGTAGACGGTAGGTCTGTACCGAACATCAGCGCCTCGGGGTTGGCGCGATATAGCTGGGCCAGCGCGGGACCGACCGGAAAATCAACGCGGCCGAAGCCGCAGGCCTTGACCTTCGCGCCCGCGTCCACCAACCGCAGCAAGGCCGGCAAGCCATCGCCGCTCAGCCCCAGATGATCGATGCTCAGGGCCGGCAACCGGGCCAGTAGTGGCGCCAGGGCTTCAAGATCGCGGCTGTCTACGTACAGCTCCACATGCCAGCCGAAGCGTTCATGAACCCGCGCGGCCATCTGTTCCAGATCATCGAGCGGCGCCGAGCCGCCGCGTCGCAGATTGAAGCGCAGCGCGCGAACGCCTTGAGCGTGTAGCGCCGCCAAGGCCTCGTCGCTGATCGAGGCGGGCACCTGGGTGACCCCTACGTAGCCCGCGCCCAATTGCGCCAGCGCATTCATCAGGTAGGTTTGATCGAACCCCTGGAAAGAGCCCGACACCACCGCGCCCCCGCCAATACCCAAAGGCCGAGCCTGGGCCAGGTAGGCGTCAACATCGAAGGCGGGCGGTAAATACCCCTGGTTCGGAATCAACGGGAACCGTGGATCGATGATGTGCAGGTGAGCATCGAAAATCATCAGGTTTTACTCCCTGACCAGGGTGCCTCTGCCGTTCAGGATGACCTCCAGGGCTGCGTGGGCGTCGTCCAGGTCGGCCAGGGCATCGGCAAGGTTCACCCGGATCACCGCGGCGCTAAAAGGCGCTTCGGCATCCGCGGGCAGCTCGACCCAGAGACGCTCGGCACTGAGGGTCACTTTAAGCCCGCGCACGCCTATGGCCTGTTCGTCCCAGACCAGTTCTACTTCATCTTCGTCCGGGGCTCGCGACAGCAACAGCATTTCGCCTTCAGTGCCCTGGCAGCACAGCAGGGCCAGGTCGTCTTCTTCTTCGTCGCAAGGGTTGCCCATCAGCAGGGCCGCATTCATGTGCATGGCTATCGTCACTGGAAAAAATGAGACCGGTATTGTCGCATGTCGCTCCCTAGCCAGACAGAGTCAAGCCTGGACGGGCGTGAGGCTACATGTCTGGCCAGGCGAAGCGGGCGAGAGGGAGGACGCAGAGCCGAAGCGCTGGCGATAATCCAGAGGGCTGACCCCGAGGCGCTTGCTGAACAGCCGGCGCAGGCTATCGGCGCTTTCGACGCCACAGCGCCGAGCAATGTCGGCGATGCTCAGCTCTGTATTTTCCAGAAGGTCGCGCGCGGCGTCGATGCGCGCCTCGCTGACGAAGGCCATCGGCGTGGTGCCTAACTGCTTGCTGAACAGTCGGGTAAGGTTGCGAGGGCTCATGTGTATCCGGCTGGCGAGGCTGGCAAGGCTGTGCGGCGTGTCGAGATGGGCCAGGACATAGTCGCGCAGCGCCTGGACGTGCCCGTCCGCGGCAGGCCGACGACTGACCAGTGGCTGGAATTGCCCCTGCGCGCCCGGGCGTTCCAGATACACGAGTAGGTATTTGGCCACCTTGCGTGCCACCGGTCGACCGAAATCTTCCTCGATCAACAGCAAGGCCAGGTCGATGGAGGCGCTGGCCCCAGCACTGGTGTAGAGCCTGCCGTCCTTGAGGCGGATGGCGTCCGGACGTAGCCGTGCCCTGGGATAGGCTGCGCGTAGCCTGGGCACATCGGCCCAATGGCTGGTCACCTGACGCCGCTCCAACAGCCCCGCGCCGCCAAGGGCAAAGACGCCGTTGCAGATGGCGGCCAATCGTCTCCAGCGGGCGACATGGCTGCCAAGCCAGTCTGTCAGGGTTCGGTCTTCGTACACGTCGAACACCCCGGCGCCACCGGGCACGATCAGCGTATCGAGCGTAGGGCAGGGTTCGAAAATATGATGGTCGGCGATGACCGTCAGGCCACAGGCGGATCGCAACGATAGCCGGGTCGTGGCGATGGTGACTATCTCGTAGGGATGTTCACCCTGCACCTGGACCTGGCCGAAGGCATTACGCGGGCCGGCAATGTCGAGCAGCTGGAAACCTGGGTAAAGCAGAATGCCGATGACGATCTTGCGCATGGGATAAATCTCGCCGGGCGTGGCCGTGGCCAGTCTGCGGCGGGAACTGCGCGTGGATCACCGCCTGGAAGGTGTCACCTGAAGGCCTAGCAAGAATCACGCTAGACGAAGCGGAGTATGGCCAGCCCCGGTGAAAGGCCTGTGACAGTGCCGCGCTGGAGCTTTCGCCGCGGCGAATCGGGGCAGGCCAATGTGCCACCGAGGTGCGCCTGGCCAGGAAGCGCACCAGGCTGAAGCGATTATCCGGCCTCTAAGGGTTGCGCCAGGTGCAACCCGAGCCTGACTGAATATGTCGCGCCAAGGCAAGATGCGCGGCGTTGAGTGTCGCTAAGCTGATGTGTCTGTCCAGGCGCTGCCTGCTGAACCCTCGCCGGCCCTGGCAAACAAAAGCTTCATCACCCTCGCGGCTTGCGCCTGGAGTCATGGTCGACAAGCCAGGTGAGGGATACACGCTACGCTTCAATCAAATACAAAGCCCGAGCGGAGTACCACAGATGGCGTTTTTCACCGCGGCCAGCAAAGCCGACTTCCAGCATCAACTGCAGGCGGTCCTGGCCCAGCACGTTGACGAACATGCCCTGCCACAAGTAGCCCTGTTCGCCGATCAGTTCTTCGGCATCATTTCCCTGGACGAACTTACCCAGCGCCGGCTGTCCGACCTGGCCGGCTGCACCCTGTCGGCCTGGCGCCTGCTGCAGCGCTTCGAGCCGGCCGAGCCCCAGGTGCGGGTATACAACCCGGACTACGAGCGGCACGGCTGGCAGTCGACCCATACGGTGGTGGAAGTGCTGCACCAGGACTTGCCATTCCTGGTGGACTCGGTGCGCACCGAGCTCAATCGCCGTGGCTACAGCATCCATACGCTGCAGACCGCTGTGCTGAGCGTGCGTCGGGGTACGGCGGGCGAATTGCTGGAAGTGCTGCCCAAGAACAGCCAGGGCGAGGGCGTGGCCCAGGAATCCCTGATGTACCTTGAGATCAACCGCTGTGCCACTACCGCCGGCCTGGCGGGCCTGGCCAGCGCGCTGCTGGAGGTGCTCGGTGAGGTGCGCGCCGTCGTGGCCGACTTCGAACCCATGAAGTCGCGTGTCGCCGACATGCTCGCCCTGGTGGACACCAGCCCGTGGCCGGCTGATCCTGCCGAGAAGGCCGAGGTGAAGACCTTCCTCCAATGGCTGGTGGACAACCACTTCACCTTCCTGGGCTATGAAGAGTTCGTGGTCCAGGAAGATGCCCAGGGCGCGCATCTGGTCTACGACGACGCCTCCTTCCTGGGCCTGCCGCGCCTGCTGCGCGCCGGGCTGGGCGCCGACGACCTGCGGATCGAGGACTACGCCGTCAATTATCTGCGCGAGCCGGTACTGCTCTCGTTCGCCAAGGCCGCTCAACCCAGCCGGGTCCATCGCCCGGGCTATCCCGACTATGTTTCCATTCGCCAGATCGACGCCAGCGGCAAGGTCGTCAGGGAGTGCCGCTTCATGGGCCTCTACACCTCCGCCGTCTACGGCACCAGCGTGCAGCAGATCCCCTACGTGCGCAGCAAGGTAGCGGAAGTCGAGCGTCGCTCGGGCTTCGACATGCGCGCCCACCTGGGCAAGGAACTGAGCCAGGTCATCGAGGTGCTGCCGCGTGACGATCTGTTCCAGACCCCGGTGGACGAACTGTTCAACACCGTGATGTCCATCGTGCAGATCCAGGAACGGGCCAAGATCCGCGTCTTCCTGCGCAAGGACCCCTACGGGCGCTTCTGCTACTGCCTGGCTTACGTGCCGCGTGACGTCTACTCCACCGAAGTGCGGCAGAAGATCCAGCAGGTACTAATGGATCGTCTCAAGGCCAGCGACTGCGAGTTCTGGACCTTCTTCTCCGAATCCGTGCTGGCGCGGGTACAGTTGATTCTGCGGGTAGACCCGAAGAGCCGCCTGGACATCGATGCTCAGCAACTGGAACGCGAGGTGGTCCAGGCCTGCCGTTCCTGGCAGGACGACTACCACGCCCTGACCATCGAGAACTTCGGCGAGGCCCAGGGCACCAACCTGCTGGCCGAATTCCCCAAGGGCTTCCCCGCTGGCTATCGCGAACGCTTCGCCGCCCATTCGGCGGTGGTCGACATGCAGCATCTGCAGGCGCTTTCCGATGCCAGGCCGTTGGTAATGAGCTTCTACCAGCCATTGGCCCAGGGCGGTGAGCGGCAGTTGCACTGCAAGCTCTACCATGCCGACGTGCCGCTGGCGCTTTCCGATGTGCTGCCGATCCTCGAGAATCTCGGGCTGCGGGTGCTTGGGGAATTCCCGTACCAGCTGCGCAACCGCAACGGGCGGGCGTACTGGATTCACGACTTCGCCTTCACCTATGCCGAAGGGCTGAACCTGGACCTGCAGCAACTCAACGACACTCTGCAGGATGCGTTCGTGCATATCGTCAACGGCGAAGCCGAGAACGATGCGTTCAACCGCCTGGTGCTGACCGCCGGCCTGCCGTGGCGGGACGTGGCGCTGCTGCGCGCCTATGCCCGTTATCTCAAGCAGATCCGCCTGGGCTTCGACCTGGGCTACATCGCCGCCGCGCTGAACAACCACACCGAGATCGCGCGCGAACTGACCCGCCTGTTCAAGACGCGCTTCTACCTGGCCCGCAAGCTGACCGGCGACGACCTGGACGACAAGCAACTGCGCCTGGAACAGGCCATCCTCAGCGCCCTGGACGACGTTCAGGTGCTCAATGAAGACCGCATCCTGCGCCGCTATCTGGACCTGATCAAGGCGACCCAGCGCACCAACTTCTATCAGCCGGACGCCAACGGCCAGCCCAAGCGCTACTTCAGCTTCAAGTTCAACCCGTCGCTCATCCCCGAGCTGCCCAAGCCGGTACCCAAGTTCGAGATCTTCGTCTACTCGCCGCGAGTGGAAGGGGTGCACCTGCGTTTCGGCAACGTGGCCCGGGGCGGCCTGCGCTGGTCCGACCGCGAGGAAGACTACCGCACCGAAGTGCTCGGCCTGGTGAAGGCCCAGCAGGTGAAGAACTCGGTCATCGTGCCTTTGGGCGCCAAGGGCGGGTTCATCCCCCGTCGCTTGCCGGTCGGCGGCAGTCGCGACGAGGTGCAGAACGAGGCCATCGCCTGCTACCGCATCTTCATCTCCGGCCTGCTCGACATCACCGACAACCTCAAGGAAGGCGAGGTAGTGCCGCCAGTGAATGTGGTACGCCACGACGCGGACGATCCCTATCTGGTGGTGGCGGCCGACAAAGGCACCGCGACCTTCTCCGATATCGCCAACGGCATTGCCCTGAGCTATGGCTTCTGGCTGGGTGATGCGTTCGCTTCCGGCGGCTCGGCCGGCTATGACCACAAGGGCATGGGCATCACCGCCCGCGGCGCCTGGGTAGGCGTGCAGCGGCACTTCCGCGAACGTGGCATCAATGTGCAGAAGGACAGCATCACGGTCATCGGCATTGGTGACATGGCCGGCGACGTCTTTGGCAATGGTCTGTTGATGTCCGACACGCTGCAGCTGGTGGCCGCGTTCAACCACCTGCATATCTTCATCGACCCGAACCCGGACCCGGCCGTGAGCTTCGCCGAGCGGCAGCGCCTGTTCAACCTGCCGCGCTCGGCCTGGACCGACTACGACAGCTCGCTGATCTCCGCCGGTGGCGGCATCTTCCAGCGCAGCGCCAAGAGCATCGCCATCAGCCCGGAAATGAAGGCGCGCTTCGACATCACGGCCGACCGTCTGACCCCGACCGAGCTGCTGAACGCGTTGCTCAAGGCTCCGGTGGACCTGCTCTGGAACGGTGGTATCGGCACCTACGTCAAGTCCAGCGAAGAAAGCCATGCCGATGTGGGTGACAAGGCCAACGATGCCTTGCGCGTGAACGGCAACGAGCTTCGCTGCAAGGTCGTGGGCGAGGGCGGCAACCTGGGCATGACCCAGCTCGGCCGGGTCGAGTTCGGGCTGCACGGCGGCGCCACCAACACCGATTTCATCGACAATGCCGGTGGCGTCGACTGCTCGGACCACGAGGTCAACATCAAGATCCTCATCAACGAGGCCGTAGCCGCCGGTGACCTGACCGAGAAGCAGCGCAACGAGCTTCTGGGCAGCATGACCGACGAAGTGGCCCAGCTGGTGCTGGGCAACAACTACAAGCAGACCCAGGCGCTTTCCATCGCTGCCCGCCGCGCCAACGATCGCCTGGCCGAATACAAGCGGCTGATGACCGACCTGGAAGGTCGCGGCAAGCTGGACCGGGCGATCGAGTTCCTGCCCAGCGAAGAGCGCCTGGCCGAGCGCGCCGCTGCTCGCCAGGGGCTGACCCGTGCTGAGCTGTGCGTGCTGATTTCGTACAGCAAGATCGACCTGAAGGAGACCCTGCTCAAGTCCAGCGTGCCGGACGACGACTACCTCACCCGGGACATGGAAACCGCCTTCCCGCCAAGCCTGGTGGCCAAGTACGGCCCGGCCATGCGCCGCCATCGCCTCAAGCGGGAAATCGTCAGCACCCAGATCGCCAACGACCTGGTCAACCACATGGGCATCACCTTCGTGCAACGGCTGAAGGAGTCCACTGGCATGAGCGCCGCGGACGTGGCCGGCGCCTACGTCGTGGTGCGGGACATTTTCCACCTGCCGCACTGGTTCCGGCAGATCGAGGCCCTGGACTATCAGGTGCCGGCCGATATCCAGCTCAGCCTGATGGAGGAACTGATGCGCCTGGGACGGCGCGCCACCCGCTGGTTCCTGCGTAATCGTCGCAACGATCAGGACGCAGGTCGTGACGTCGCGCATTTCGGACCGCACATCACCGCCTTGGGGCTGAAGCTGAACGAGTTGCTGCAGGGGCCAACCCAGCGCTTATGGGAAGCCCGCTACCAGACCTACGTCGAAGCCGGCGTGCCGGAATTACTGGCGCGCATGGTTGCCGGTACCACCTACCTGTACAACCTGCTGCCGATCATCGAGGCCTCGGACGTGACCGGGCAACCAGCCGCCAGCGTGGCCAAGGCATTCTTCGCCAGCGGCAGCGCGCTGGACCTGAACTGGTACCTGCAGCAGATCAGCAGCCTGCCGGTGGAGAGCAACTGGCAAGCCCTGGCGCGGGAGGCCTTCCGCGATGACCTGGACCTGCAGCAACGGGCCATTACCATTTCCGTGTTGCAGATGCCCGACGCGCCGGAAGAGGTCGACGCCCGGGTGGCCTTGTGGCTCGAGCAGCATCGCGGCAGCGTTGAACGGTGGCGTGCCATCCTCGACGACCTGCGCGCCGCTACCACGACGGACTATGCCATGTACGCCGTGGCCAACCGGGAACTGGCGGACCTGGCGCTCAGTGGCAGCAAACAGGCCTGAGGCGCGACCTGGCGGGCAAACCCTGGTGGAGCCGGCACAGCCGGCGACCACCGGGACAGGTAAGTGCCCCAACGCCCGTTGATAAAAAACCCGCCGAGGCGGGTTTTTTATCGGTCAACTTAAGCTCATCGCTTCATTCGTGGTCGGGCAAGCAGCGAACAATCCTGATTTGTGGGGGGGCGAGCAGGTCGCAGCATCGCACGGGCCTGCCTTGCCGCCGTGCTGCGCTCCTCGCTAGGCGAGGCGTTGACTAGGCCGAGAAGAAATAGCGGGTGAAATGGAAGAACACCGGGGCGGCGAAACAGATCGAATCCATACGGTCGAGCATGCCGCCGTGACCTTTGATCATGGTGCCCCAATCCTTGGCGCTGAGGCTGCGCTTGATAGCCGACATTACCAGGCCGCCCAGGAAGCCCATGCAGACGATCACGAACGACATGCCCAGGGATTCCCAGAAGGTGAAGGGCGTCATCCAGTACATGCAGCCGCCGATGAGTGTCGCCGATAGTCCGCCGCCGACAAGGCCTTCCACGGTTTTCGAGGGGCTGACCAGCGGCGCGACCTTGCGTTTGCCGAGCAACTTGCCAAAGACGTATTGCAGGACATCGCTAAGCTGCACCACGAAGACCAGGTAGAACAGCAAGAGCGAGTTCTGCCCGCTGAACCCTCGCAGGTCGAGCAGCATCAGGGCTGGCGCGTGGCTGATGCAGTAGACGCAAATCATCACACCCCACTGGATTTTCGCGGTTCGCTCCAGGAAGGCACTGGTGTCCTGGCTCAATACCGCGATCGCCGGCAGGAGCAGGAAGGCGTACACCGGTATCAACAGGGTGAACATGGAATACCACTGCATGCCGATCAGGCTGTATTGCAGCGGAATGAGGATAAAGAACGCGGCAAAAAGAGCGTTGTGGTCGCCGCGGGTAGTGGGAGCGAGGGTGATGAACTCCCTGAGCGCGAACAGGGAAATGAAGCCATACAACACAACGGTGGCCATCGGCCCCATCAGCCAGGACAGCACCAGGATGATCACCATGCCCCACCAGGCATTCACTCGCTGGTTGAGGTTGTCCACGGTAGCCGTGGCGCTTTCGCTCCTGGCCTTGCGCGACAGCACATAGCCGATGAGCGAGGCCGCCGCCAGCAGTGTGACAATGCCGGCGAAAAACCAGAGGGTCTTTTGTTCAACAGTCATTGCGCCAGCCTCAATATCGCGTTGCGCGCTCGTTCCAGGAAGGCGGCCTTGTCTTCGCCGTCGATGCGTTCGATGGGTTGCCCAATGCGAATGGTGCACAGAATGGGCAGGGGGACATGCTTGCCCTTGGGCATGGACCGATGAAGGTTCTCCAAGTAGACCGGCACGAGATCGACAGCGGGAAACGCCTCGGCCAAACGGAACAACCCGGACTTGAACGGGCCGGGAAGCGCCTGGCAGCCACGCGTGCCTTCGGGGAAGATGATGATCGAATGGCCTGCCTCGACCACACCCATGATGGGCGCCAGCACGTTCTGGCCGGCCTGGGGCGTGCGATCGATCAGCACCGCGTTGAGGCCTCGCTGGGCGATATAGGCCAGAAACCGGTTCCTGCCCCAGTAATCCCTGGCCGCGACGGGTTTGACATTGAGTCGTGCCTGCGCCGGTAGGGCGGCCATGATCGCCAGGGTATCCATATGGCTGGTGTGGTTGGCGAAGTAGATACGCTGGCGGCTGAGGTCCGGCTCGCTCTCCCAGCGAGCGGTCACCCCGATCAGCAGGCGCAGTACCGAGATAAGAGCGCTACTGATCCACATGCGCGCCACCCTCGGGTTGGGAGTACGACGTCTGGGCGGGTTCGGTAGGTTGCGTGGCCTGGATGTCCCGAGCCAGCCGCAGGCTGCGGGTAACACAGGTGATCGCTGAGCCGATCCCGATGATCCATAGCCCGACAGCCAGGCAGTGATGAGTGCCGAACAACAGCGACTCCAAGGCATTGAGCGCCAGGCTGCCGGTCATTACCGCCATGCGGTGTTGCTTGGCCATGGGCCCGCTGAAACGCTGGGGCAAGCCGACGGAACCGCCGAACACCCGGACGTACGCCGTCAGCGCCGCGGCCAGGGCGGCGAACCATCCAAGGGCGGGCAAGCCGCAGGCATAACCCAGCGAAACGATCAGCAGGCTGTCGGCGAGGCGGTCGGGAAATTCGTTGTATAGGCTGCCCAGGGCTGACTGCCTGCCCCCTTCGATGGCCACCATGCCATCGAAGAGGTTGCACAGCAGCCGCAGCTGGATGGCCAGGATGCATACCAGGGAAGACCAGAACCCAGTATCGGCCAGCAGCGCAAGGGCGCCCAGGCCAGCGAAACCGACACTGGCTACTGAAATCTGGTTGGGGGTGATGTCGCGTTCGACCAGGCGCGCGGTGATGATCGCTGCCCAGCGCGTGGAGCGCGCGTGGATGGGCCTTCGGTTATCGCTCATGGGTGGGCTGTTCCTTCTGCAAGATGGCGCCCGACGCATCCACTGCGCCGGGCGCTGAAGGATAGAACATCGCGTCCCCAGGGTCATCCGCGGGAAGAGCGCTCATGAAAAACCCGCCACCAGGGCGGGTATTTCATTACAGCTTGCAGTGTGCGGCTTGGATCACGCCTGTACGACCGGGATCTTGGCCTTTTCCGCGGCTTCACGGAAATCGGCGATCTGATCGAAGCTCAGGTAGCGATACACGTCGGCAGCCATGCTGTCGATGTTCTGAGCGTACTGCATGTACTCTTCCACGGTTGGCAGCTTGCCCAGGATCGAGGCGACAGCGGCCAGCTCCGCCGAGGCCAGGTACACATTGGCGCCGTCGCCGAGGCGGTTGGGGAAGTTACGGGTGGAGGTAGATACCACCGTGGAGTTGGCGGCTACCCGCGCCTGGTTGCCCATGCACAGCGAGCAGCCTGGCATTTCCATGCGCGCGCCCGCCTTGCCGTAGATGCCGTAGTAGCCTTCCTCGGTGAGCTGGTGGGCATCCATCTTGGTGGGCGGAGACAGCCAGAGGCGCGTCGGGATGGCACCCTTGACCTTGTCCAGCAGCTTGCCGGCGGCGCGGAAATGCCCGATGTTGGTCATGCAGGAGCCGATGAACACTTCGTCGATCTTCTCGCCGGCCACGGTAGAGAGCAGGCGGGCGTCGTCCGGGTCGTTCGGGGCGCAGAGCACGGGCTCCTTGACCTCGGCCAGGTCGATCTCGATGACCTCGGCATACTCGGCATCGGCGTCGGCTTCCATCAGCTGCGGATCGGCCAGCCAGGCTTCCATGGCCTGGGCGCGGCGCTCCAGGGTGCGGGCGTCGCCGTAGCCTTCACTGATCATCCAGCGCAGCAGGGTGATGTTGGACTTCAGGTACTCGGCGATGGCCGCTTCCGGCAGCTTGATGGTGCAACCGGCGGCGGAGCGCTCGGCCGAGGCGTCCGACAGCTCGAAAGCCTGTTCGACGGTCAGGTCATTGAGGCCTTCGATCTCCAGGATGCGGCCGGAGAAGATGTTTTTCTTGCCTTTCTTCTCGACGGTCAGCAGGCCCTTCTGGATGGCGTGGTACGGAATCGCGTGTACCAGGTCTCGCAGGGTGATGCCAGGCTGCATCTTGCCCTTGAAGCGCACCAGCACCGACTCGGGCATGTCCAGCGGCATCACGCCGGTGGCGGCGGCGAAGGCCACCAGGCCGGAACCGGCCGGGAAGGAAATGCCGATGGGGAAGCGGGTGTGGGAGTCACCACCGGTGCCGACGGTGTCCGGCAGCAGCATGCGGTTCAGCCAGCTGTGGATGATGCCGTCGCCAGGGCGCAGGGACACGCCGCCACGGGTGCGGATGAAATCCGGCAGGGTGTGGTGGGTGGTGACGTCGATGGGCTTGGGGTAGGCCGCGGTGTGGCAGAAGGACTGCATCACCAGGTCGGCGGAGAAGCCCAGGCACGCCAGGTCCTTGAGTTCGTCCCGGGTCATCGGGCCGGTGGTGTCCTGGGAGCCCACGGTGGTCATCTTCGGTTCGCAGTAGGTGCCCGGGCGAACCCCGGTCACGCCGCAGGCCTTGCCCACCATCTTCTGCGCCAGGGTGTAGCCCTTGCCGGTATCGACCGGGGCTTCCGGCAGCTTGAACAGGTCGGTGCCGCCCAGGCCCAGCTCGGCGCGCGCCTTGTCGGTCAGGCCACGACCCACGATCAGGGGGATACGGCCGCCGGCGCGGACTTCGTCCAGCAGGACGGGGGTCTTGAGTTCGAAGGTAGCCAGCACTTCGTCAGTGCCGTGCTTGCACACCTTGCCAGCGTGCGGGTACACGTCGATCACGTCGCCCATGTTCAGGTTCGATACGTCGAACTCGATCGGCAGGGCACCGGCGTCTTCCATGGTGTTGTAGAAGATCGGGGCGATCTTGGTACCGAAGCAGAAGCCGCCGGCGCGCTTGTTGGGCACGTAGGGGATGTCGTCGCCGAAGAACCAGAGTACGGAGTTGGTCGCTGACTTGCGGGAAGAACCGGTACCGACCACGTCGCCGACGTAGGCGACCGGGAAGCCCTTGGCCTTGACTTCCTCGATCTGCTTGAGCGGGCCGATCGAACCGGGCTGCTCGGGCACGATGCCTTCGCGGGCCATTTTCAGCATGGCCAGGGCGTGCAGCGGGATGTCGGGGCGGGACCAGGCGTCCGGCGCCGGTGACAGGTCGTCGGTGTTGGTTTCGCCAGGCACCTTGAACACGGTCAGGGTGTACTTCTCGGCAATGGCCGGCTTCTTGGTGAACCACTCGCCGGCGGCCCAGGATTCCAGCACGGCCTTGGCGTGGGCATTGCCAGCCTTGGCTTTCTCCGCAACATCGTGGAAGGCATCGAACATCAGCAGGGTATGCTTGAGCTGTTCGGCGGCCACGCTGCCCAGCTCGGCGTCATCCAGCAGCTCGACCAGGGTATGGATGTTGTAGCCGCCCTGCATGGTGCCCAGCAGCTCGGTGGCGCGCTTCTTGTCGATCAGCGGGGAGGTGGCTTCACCCTTGGCCAGCGCGGACAGGAAACCGGCCTTGACGTAGGCGGCTTCGTCCACCCCTGGCGGTACGCGGTTGGTGATCAGGTCGACGAGGAAGGCTTCTTCGCCAGCGGGCGGGTTCTTCAGCAGCTCGACCAGGCCTGCGGTTTGTTCGGCGTTCAGCGGCTGGGGCACGATACCCTGGGCGGCACGCTCTTCGGAATGTTTGCGATAGGCTTCAAGCACAGTTATTACCCTCATCAGTGGTCCCGCGCAGGGACGCTTATCCAGCGGCGCTCCCGTACACCCGGGCCATGCGGCTTTGGGAGCCGGCTGACCGGTGTAGCGATGAGTGCCAGGCAGAAGCTGCTTTCAAAGTTTTACGCCGCAGAATGGCTGGGCTGATGAGGGGTGGCACGGTGAGGGGAGGCCGCGCCAACGCCATTCTGACGGATCGACTGTGCTCGTGACGCTTTGAAAACAGCTTCTAGATGGACATTGGTGCCTTCAAGCAGGCTGGATGATTCTACGGCAAAAATTTCCCGAAGGTAAGTTGCCCGTTCGTAGCGAAGGGGTGAAAGCGCTACGACGAAGGGCTAAGATGGCCGGCCCACCGCTTCGTCGATGCTGCTTTGACCATGGCCAAATCCCCGATCAAAACCCCCTGTGTAGGCCTCTGTTCCACCGTGTACGGGGACCTGGTATGCCGTGGCTGCAAGCGTTTCCACCATGAAGTGATCCACTGGAACAGCTATGACGAGGCGCAGAAGCGGGCGGTGTGGCTGCGCCTGGAGCAGTTGCTGGTGCAGGTGATGGTGGCCAAGCTGGAGGTCTACGCGCCGGCGCGCCTGCGTGGGCAACTGGAACAGCGACAGATCCGCTTCCAGCCGCAGCAGTCCGAATACTGTTGGGCCTACCAGCTCATCGCCCGGGGCGCGCGGGTCATCTCCAACCTCGACGCCTACGGTATCGCGCTCATGCCGGAATTTCGCGACTGGGACCTGCCCGCGCTGCGCGATGCCATCGATCGGGAATTCTTCCTGCTGTCCGAGGCGCACTACCAGCGCTATATCGCGCCGGCTTTCTTGCGCGAGGCCATGGGGTAGGGCAGGGACAGCGGGTATACTGCGCCGTTTCCCCTGCACGAGACGGCGCATGCTGCCTGAAATCCACGAATTCCTCGGTTGCCGCACGCCCCAGGCCTGGGTCGAGGCGGCCCTGGCGGACCAGGAAACCTTGCTGATCGACCACAAGAACTGCGAGTTCAAAGCCGCTTCCACGGCCCTGAGCCTGATCGCCAAGTACAACAGCCATGCGGATTTGATCAATTTCATGTCGCGCCTGGCGCGAGAAGAGTTGGTGCACCATGAACAAGTACTGCGTTGGATGAAAAAGCGCGGTGTGCCGCTGCGCCCGCTGAACGCCGGCCGCTATGCCTCGGGCCTGCGCAAGCTGGTGCGCGCCCATGAGCCGGTGAAGCTGGTGGATACCCTGGTGGTCGGTGCTTTCATCGAAGCGCGCAGCTGCGAGCGATTCGAAGCCTTGGTGCCTCACCTGGACGCCGACCTCGGCGGCTTCTATCACGGCCTGCTCAAAAGCGAGGCCCGGCATTTCCAGGGTTACCTGCGCCTGGCTTACCAGTACGGGGACGCCGGGGACATTGCTCACACCATCGACAAGGTGCGGGAGGCTGAAGTCCTGCTGATCCAGAGTCCGGACGAAGAGCTGCGCTTTCACAGCGGCGTGCCTGCTCTGGCCCACTGAAGACAGGTCGCGGGAGTTGGTCCGGCAAGGTAGATGCCTTGACATTATCTGCCTAGGCAGTAATATCTCGAAACATTCTCTGCCTGGGCAGTCATTGTTTCTTCCTCATGAGCCATTTCACTCCCGAGAACTTTTTCGATAGCCAGCTGGGCATGCTGCTGGGTCGCACGGCCAGTCTGAAGGACCGTATCCTGGACCAATACCTGGAGGTCCACGGCGTCACAGCGGCGCAGTTCAAGGTGCTGATCATCGTGGCGGAGTGGGGGCTGGACAGCCCTGGGGATCTGTGTCGCCACCTGTCTCTGGACAGCGGCTCGATGACCCGGATGCTCGATCGCCTGGAGCAGAAAGGGTTGATCCGCCGTGCCCGTAGCGAGGCGGACCGCCGGCAGATCTGTATCACCCTGACCCCCGATGGCCAGCAACTGGTGGCGCGCCTGCCGCATATCGGCGCCGACGCCATGAACCGGCTGGTCGGCGTGCTGGATACCGCCGAGCTGGCGGAGCTGGAGCGCCTGTTGAAAAAAATCCTTCTCAATGCCGGCGACCCTGTGGCCTGCTGGCGCATGGGTAAAAAATGAACGCCCGATTGCCTTTGTTCAAATGCTTGCCACTGGTACTGGCCCTGGCCGCGGCAGGCTGCGCCAACGACCATGGCCTCAAGCCGAACGCCAATCTGGCCAAGGCTGAAGGTCTGGGTGTCCAGGCCAGCCTGGCTGATGTCGCGATCAGCCCCGCGGCCTGGCCATCGCCCACCTGGTGGACAGGCCTCGGAGATCGCCAGCTCGATGCCCTGATCGATGAAGCGCTGCGTGACAGTCCGGACCTTCAGGTCGCCGCCGCGCGCGCGCACCAGGCCATGGCCGCAGCCAATGCCGCTGACGCCGATCGTCAACCCTACGTGGCGGCTGATGCCAGCGTGTCCCGCTCGCGCCTGGCCAAGGTGCAGGATCCCCTGCTGACCGGCGATCGCTATTCCACCCTGCGCAGCGCCGAAGTGACCTTCGACTACAGCTTCGATCTTTGGGGTGGTGAGCGGGCCGCCTGGGAAGCGGCCCTGGGCCGGGCCCGCGCGGCCGAGGTGGACCAGCAGGCGGCTCGGCTGACCCTGGCGGTGGACGTTGCGCGCGCCTACAGCGACCTTGGCCATGCCTATATCAGCGCGGACCTGGCCCGGGAAGATCTCGAGCGCACGCGGCAGATGCTTCAGCTAGGGCGTCAGCGCCTGGCCGCGGGCATCGATAGCCAATACCAGTTGCAACAGACCGAAAGCCTGGAAGCCAGCGCTCAGGAACAGGCGCTCAACGCCGACAAGCAGTTACGCAGCGCTCGTGTCGCCCTGACGGCGCTCCTTGGCAAGGGGCCTGACCGTGCCGGCGACATCGCGCGGCCGCGGATCCTTCAACCCGCCGCTGTGGCCTTGCCTTCCCAGTTGCCGGCCGACCTGCTGGGCCGGCGACCGGACCTGGTGGCCGCCCGGTGGCGCGTGGAAGCGGCCAGCCGGGATATCGACGTGAGCAAGACGCGTTTCTACCCCAACCTGAACCTGACCGCCGCCGCCGGGACCCAGTCCATGCTCGGCGATGCGTTGTTTGGCACCGCCAGTCGCTTCTTCAATGTGGCGCCCGCCGTCTCGTTGCCGTTGTTCGATGGCGGTCGCCTGCGCGCGGGCCTGGACGCCCGTGACGCGGACTACGAACTCGTCGTGGCCCAGTACAACAAGACACTGGTAGGTGCGCTCGCAGAAGTGGCCGATGCCATCAACCGGCTACAGGCCCTGGGCAACCAGGTCGCTGCCAAGCAGCATGCGGTGGACGTGGTGCGCCAGTCCTACGACACGGTTACCCAGCGGTACGGCTCGGGCATCGGCAACTACCTGGATGTGCTGACCCTGGAGCAACAGCTGCTTGGCGCCCAGCAGCAATTGGCCGCGCTCAATGCCGAGCGCATCGACGTCTCGATTCAACTCATGCAGGCCCTCGGTGGCGGCTACCAGGGGCAAACCCTGGCCAGCACCCAGGCCCCACGCGATTAACCAAGGTACCTTTCCATGGCCACTGCCAATTCCCAAGCTCACGGCGACCAGGCTGGAAATGCCCAGCCCCAGGGCAACCCGCGCAAGCGCAAGCTGATGCTTTTCCTTTTGCTGCTGCTGGTGGTCGCCGCCGGGGTGGCGGTATTCGCCTGGCACGAGCTGCATGGACGCTTCTATGAGGAAACTGACGATGCCTACGTCAACGGTAACGTCGTAGAGGTCACCCCATTGATCGCCGGCACCGTCGTCAGTATTGGCGCCGATGATGGTGACCTGGTACATGAAGGCCAGACGCTGATCACCTTTGACCCGGCCGATGCGCGCATCGCCCTGGAAAACGCCCAGGCCAATCTCGCCCGGACGGTTCGCCAGGTGCGTGGGATGTACAGCAACGTAGACAGCCAGCGCGCCCAGACCAACGCTCGCCGGGTCGAATTGCAAAAAGCCCAGGAAAACTACAACCGCCGCAAGACCCTGGCCGCTACCGGCGCCATTTCCCAAGAGGAGCTGTCGCACGCTCGCGATGACCTGGCCGCCGCCCAGGCCGCGCTCGGAACGGCCCAGCAGCAACTGGCCGGCACCGTCGCGTTGGTGGACGACACGGTGATTTCCTCGCACCCGGACGTACAGGCCGCCGCCGCGCAACTGCGCGACGCCTACCTGGCCAGGGCGCGCACCACCCTGGTGGCGCCGGTGACCGGCTATGTGGCCAAGCGCACCGTGCAATTGGGCCAGCGCGTGCAGCCCGGCACGCCGACCATGGCGGTAATCCCCCTGGATCAGGTTTGGGTAGACGCCAACTTCAAGGAAACCCAGCTGCACGACATGCGCATCGGCCAGCCGGTAACCCTGACTTGCGACCTGTATGGCGATGATGTCAGCTATCACGGCACGGTGCAGAGCATCGGCGCGGGCACGGGTAGCGCCTTCTCGCTGCTGCCGGCGCAGAACGCCACGGGTAACTGGATCAAGATCGTGCAGCGCGTGCCGGTGCGCATCGAGCTCGATCCCGAGCCGCTCAAGGCGCATCCGCTGCGCATCGGCCTGTCCACCGTGGCGACCGTAGACCTGCATGATCAGAGCGGCGCGGTGCTGACCCAGCAGGCGACCCAGCAGGCGGTGTTTTCCACCGCCGTCTACGAGCAGCAGCTCAGCGAAGCCGATGACATGATCGCCCGGCTGATCCACGACAACAGCGCCCAAGGCAAGACGGCCCGGCGCTGAGCCCAGTCGCGTCTCCCATGCGAGGCGCGCCCTTCGTTTGCAGGATACCGCGATGAGTTCCAACGCGTCCTTTACGCCGCCCAGCCTGGTGCTGAGCACCATCGGCCTGTCCCTGGCGACCTTCATGCAGGTGCTGGATACCACCATCGCCAACGTCGCCCTGCCGACCATCTCTGGCAACCTGGGCGTGAGCGCGGAGCAGGGCACCTGGGTCATCACCTCCTTCGCGGTCAGCAACGCCGTTGCCCTGCCGCTGACGGGCTGGCTGAGCCGCCGCTTCGGTGAAGTGAAGCTGTTCATCTGGGCTACCCTGCTGTTCGTGCTGGCGTCCTTCCTGTGCGGTATCTCCACGTCCATGCCCGAGCTGGTGGGCTTTCGCGTGTTGCAGGGCCTGGTCGCTGGGCCACTGTACCCCATGACCCAGACCCTTCTGATCGCCGTGTACCCGCCGGCGAAGCGAGGCATGGCGTTGGCGCTGCTGGCCATGGTCACGGTCGTGGCGCCCATCGCGGGCCCTATTCTGGGTGGCTGGATCACGGACAGCTACAGCTGGCCATGGATCTTCTTCATCAACATACCGGTGGGCCTGTTCGCCGCCGCCGTGGTGCGCCAGCAGTTGGCAAAGCGCCCAGTCCAGACCAGCCGCCAACCCATGGACTACATCGGCCTGCTGACACTCATCATCGGCGTGGGCGCGCTGCAGGTGGTGCTGGACAAGGGCAACGACCTGGACTGGTTCGAGTCCCGCTTCATCATCATCGGTACCGTGATCGCCGTCATAGCGCTGGCCGTTTTCGTGATCTGGGAAATGACCGACGCACACCCGGTGGTGAACCTGCGGCTGTTCGCCTTCCGAAACTTCCGGGTAGGCACCGCCGTGCTGGTATTCGGCTATGCCGGCTTCTTCGGTATCAACCTGATATTGCCGCAGTGGCTGCAGACCCAACTGGGCTACACGGCCACCTGGGCCGGGTTCGCCGTGGCACCGCTGGGTATCCTGCCTGTGCTGATGTCGCCCTTCGTGGGCAAGTACGCGCACAAGTTCGACCTGCGGATTCTTGCCGGTGGCGCCTTCACCGCCATTGGCCTGAGCTGCTTCATGCGCGCTCAGTTCAACACGGAAGTGGACTTCCTCCACGTGGCGCTGGTACAGCTGTTCATGGGTATCGGCGTGGCACTGTTCTTCATGCCTACCCTGAGCATCCTGCTCTCGGACCTGCCGCCCCAGCAGATTGCCGACGGGTCCGGGCTGGCGACCTTCCTGCGCACTCTGGGAGGCAGTTTCGCCGCCTCCCTGACCACCTGGATCTGGAGCCGCCGGGCCATCGAGCACCATGCCTACCTGAGCGAGAACATCAGCACACTGGACCCTGCCACCCAACAGATGCTCCAGCAACTGGGCGGCGCCAACGACAAGAGCTACGCCCAGCTCGAACAGATGGTCAATGCCCAGGCCTATATGTTCTCCACAGTGGATTACTTCACCCTGCTGGGCTGGATCTTCGCCGCGCTCATTCTGCTGGTGTGCCTGGCCAAACCACCATTCACGGCCAAGGCAGGGCCGGCTTCGAGTGGTCACTGACGCCTGGCCAGGGCCGCGTCGGGCATGCTGGAGCATCTCCGCCGAGTGTGCTCCGGGCGTACCCAGGCCTGCGCTCATGGCCACCTAATGCAGGCTTAATCACGTCAGCGTACGCTAGAAGCCTGTCAGCAACCATCGAAACGCCTATGCACCTTTTACTCTGTGAAGACCACGACCTGATCGCCAGCGGCATCGTTGCCGGGCTCGGTGCCCAGGGCGCGGTGGTAGACCGGGTGGACACCGCTCGCGCCGCCGAGGCATTGCTCAAGGTCGCTCGGTTCGATGCCATGATCCTGGACCTTGGCTTGCCGGACGAAGACGGGCTAAAACTGCTCAAGCGGCTGCGTCAGCAGGGCCAGGCCCTGCCTGTGCTGGTCTTGACCGCCCGTGACGCCATCACCGACCGGGTTGCGGGCCTCGAAGCCGGGGCCGATGATTATCTACTCAAGCCCTTCGACCTGCGCGAGCTCAATGCCAGGCTGCACACTCTGCTGCGGCGAATGGCCGGACGGGCTCAGAACCGCATCGAGCACGGTGCCCTTTGTCATGACCCTAGTAGCCGGGAAACCTGGCTGGGCGACGAGCCCGTGGACCTTTCACGGCGCGAGCAAGCGTTGTTGCATGCCTTGCTGCAGAACAAGGGGCGGGTGTTGAGCGCCGAGCAACTCAAGGACTGCGTCTATGGTTTTGGCGACGAAGTGGAAAGCAATGCCTTGAACGTGCATATCCACCATTTACGCCGCAAGCTCGGCAACAATATCGTCGAAACCGTCCGAGGGTTGGGCTATCGTCTGGGGCCGGCCGGCAGTGACCACCAGGAGCGCGCATGAGCCTGCGCTTGCGCCTGATCCTGATCCTCGGTGGTGCCTTCGTGCTTATCTGGGCCCTGGCCGCCGCCTGGATGTTCCGCGACCTGCGCGGGCAGATGATGTTTTCCCTGGATCAACGCCTGGTAGCCTCGGCGCGCATGGTGGCCGGGCTGGTGCAGCAGTTGCCGCACCCCCTTGGCGCACAGGCGGAGGGTGCGCGTATTTCCGCCGACCAGGCCAGCTTGCCGGATGGCATGGCCTGCAAGGTAAGCTCGCTGCGTGGCGAGATTCTGGCTACCAGCCAGCAGGGCGTTGAATCGGTCCTTGGTCAAGAAGGTAATGGCTTCCACGACCAGCTTATCGACGATGAGCACTGGCGCAGCTTCACCCTGGTTCACGCGGATGTGCGCATCACCACGGCCGACCGTCAGCAGGAGCGCGAAGCCCTTAACCGGTCGGTGTTGTTGGCGGCCTCCGCGCCTGTGCTGATGGCGCTATTGGGCAGCCTGGGTGTGCTCTGGCTGGGCGTGGGGCAGGGGCTGGCCCCGCTCAATCGCATCCGCGACGCGCTGACCCGACGCAGCCCTGATGCCCTTGAACCGCTGCAGGTTCACCCCTTGCCGAGCGAGTTGCGTCCGCTGGTCGATACCCAGAACCAGCTGTTCCAGCGCATCGCCCAGACCATCGAGCGAGAGCGGCGGCTCACCGACGATGCCGCCCATGAATTGCGCAGCCCCCTGACCGCGATCAAGACCCACCTGCAAGTGGCCAGGTTGACCGAGGGCGCCGCGCACGCTCAGGCGCTTGGCTGCGCGGAGGAGGGGGCCGATCGGCTTCACCGTACCCTGGAACAACTACTGCTGCTGGCGAGGGTGGAAGGGCGGCTGGCATTCGAGCAAGGGGGCGGTTGCGCGGTTGCCGAAGTCGCACGGCTGGCGATCAACGACACACCAGCCGATGAAGCCCCACGCATTCAGGCCTCGCTGGGCGAGGACAGTGCGCAGGCCCCGCTGGACGTGCCTCTGACCTTGGCGGTGGCGGCCTTGCGCAATTTGCTGGACAACGCCCTGTGCCATGGCGCGCCTGAAGCGCCAGTGGCGTTGGCGGTCAGTCGTGAACACGATCAGGCCCTTTTCCGCGTGCGGAACCACGGGCCAGGCCTGGCGCCTGGTGCCATGCTCCATATGACCGAACGTTTCTGGCGTTCCAGCCGGAGCCAGGGCTGCGGGCTTGGGTTGGCCATCGTGCAGGCTATCGTGCAGCGCTGCCAAGGCCGCCTGGAGTTTCACCCCCGGCCGGATGGGCTTGAGGTCGAGCTGCGCCTGCCATTGCAGGCACAGCGGGAGCAGTTGGCTGACCGATAGCGGAGCCGAGTTGCCGGCCGCCTGGGCAATCGTCTATTATGTTTGACATTGATCACCCTTCACCTTCGGATGCGCCCTGTATCCGGCCATCTCCGAAGCAAGATGATTGAAATGTTTTACAACTGACCAGCCTCGGCGGTGCTTCGTGAAAAGCGTAACTACAAAAAGCCGGTCCAAACCGGTCGTCCTCATGACCATGGGCGTGCAGGAACGGAAAGGCCACCTCTATCAGGTGATGACCCATAAATACATCACGCCTCTGGTGGATATCGCCGACTGCGTTCCAGTACTGGTCCCTACCTGCTGCGGCATCGAGGACCTGGAGCGTTACCTGGACATGGCCGACGGGGTGTACCTGACAGGGGCGGGCTCCAACATCGACCCTAGCCTTTATGGGCAGGAGAACCTGACCCCGGAGAAAACCCAGGACCCGGACCGGGACAATTTCGATATTCCGCTGATCCGCGCTGCCCTGGATCGGGGCATGCCCATCTTCGCCATCTGCCGCGGCATGCAGGAAATCAACGTGGCGCTGGGTGGCAACATTCACCAGAAGCTCTATACCGTGCCGGGTGTCATGGATCACCGCGAAAACCCTGAAGACCCGGTAGACAAGCAATATGCCGACAGTCACGGTGTAGCGCTCCAGGCCCAGAGCTGGCTGGCCGAAGCCGTAGGCCGTCAGGACATCCAGGTCAACTCCCTGCACGGCCAGGGCATCGACCGCCTCGCCGAAGGCCTGGAAGTGCTTGGGCGCGCGCCGGATGGCACCATCGAGGCCTTCCACGCGCCAGCCATTTCCCCGTTCATGGTAGGGGTGCAATGGCACCCGGAATGGCAAGCCATGAAGAATCCTGTATCCATCAAGCTGTTCGAGGCGTTCGGCGACGCCTGCAGGCGTTTCGCCAAGGCCTGACCGGATTCGCCGCGGCACGAATGGGGCGCAGCCGGATGCGCTCGCCCCTGGTCGAGGCCCTGTTCGAGGAATACCCAGGTCCTGCTCATTGAGAGCAGGGCCTGCGTCGAACAGGGCCTTGAAGCCTACCCAGGATACCGCGGGGCGAAAGCGCGCCGGAGTATCTTGCCTCCTTTGAAGTCTCCTTGAACTCCGTATCCGCCAGCCTCCACGCTAGGGTGAAACCGTAGCGGGAGGCGACATTACCGCGGGCCATGAAAAAGCCCGCTGGTCGCAGCGGGCTCTTGCGCTTCAAGGGCGGTTCAGCGCTGTGGCGCCGGGCTGAAATCCATCTTCTCGCCCCGATGGGCAGAGAATTGTGGCAGCAGCGAACCGACGATCATGCCCAAGGCACTGCACAGCAGCCCGGCCAACTGAGGCGGCCAGAAAGCATCGGGTTGTTGGGTAAGCTCCAGCGAGCCCCACACTGCCACGCCCATGAACATGGCCAGGAAGGCGCCCTGGGTGGTCGCCCTTTTCCAGAACAGCCCGAAGAACAAGGGCACCACGGCGGCGACCAGCGTCACCTTGTAAGCGTTGCCGACCATCTCATAGATGCTGGAATCCGAATGCAGGGCGAAGGCAATGGTGGCGGCGGTCATGCCCAGCACACTGCAGCGCATGGCCAACAGCGCCTGCCTGTCGGTCATGTTCGGCATCATTGGACGCAGGATATTTTCGGTGAAGGTCACCGAGGGGGCCAGCAGGGTGCCCGAAGCCGTGGACATGATGGCCGAAAGCACCGCGCCGAAGAACATCACCTGGGCGAACAGCGGGGTGCGCTCCAGGACCAGGCGAGGGAGGATCAACTGCGAATCGCCGGCCAGCAGTTCCTGGACCATGGCCGGGTCGATGAGCTTGGCCGAGTAGATCAGGAAGATCGGCAACATGCAGAAGCACAGGTAGAAGCAGGCGCCGGTCATCGCGGCGCGGGAGGCCACGGTCTCGTTCTTGGCCGACATGACCCGAGCGTAGACGTCCTGCTGGGGAATGGAACCGAACATCATGGTGACGGCCGCGCCTATGAAGGCCACGATGTCCTTGGCCGAGGTGCCTTCGAGGAAGTGGAACTTGCCTTCGGCCGCGGCATGGCCGATCACCACCGAAGGGCCACCGGCCATGCCGCCGATCAGCCAGGTCAGGTAGAACAGGCCCGCGACTATGATGATCATCTGCAGGAAGTCAGTCAGGGCGACCGACCACATGCCCCCGAACAGGGTATGCAACAGCACGATCAGGGTGCCCAGCAGCATGCCTTGGGTCAGCGTAAGGCCGCCATCGGAAAGGGCGTTGAAGATCACCCCCAGGGCGGTCAACTGGGCAGCCACCCAGCCCAGGTAGGAGGCAATGATCACCAGGCTGGTCAGTAGCTCGACCTGACGGCCGAAGCGCTTGCGGAAGAAGTCGCCGATGGTCATCAGGTTCAGACGATAGAGCGGGCGCGCAAAGACCAGGCCCACCAGCATCAGGCAACCGAAGGAACCGAACGGGTCTTCGACGATGCCGGCAAAGCCTTCCTCGAGGAACGTCGCTGGAATGCCCAGAATGGCCTCGGAACCGAACCAGGTGGCGAACACCATGGCGACCACCAGCGGGAACGACATGCTGCGCCCCCCGGAAGCGAAGTCCCCGGCATTCTTGACTCGGGTCGATGCGTAGAAGCCTACGAAGACGGTGATAAGCAGGTAGATCGCGACAAACCAGATCAGCATGTGTTTGTTCCGTGTGTTCGGCCGGTGCGACTGGCCGAGGCCGGTGCACCGCGAATGGCTGTTTATTTTTGTTGGCACGCGGCGAGGCTTGCAAGGCACTGGCGGCACGGAACGGAAGTCTGCCAACCCTGTAAAATATGTCAAACGATATTCGGTGCCACAGCTTAAAAAAATAGACAGCAGGGAGAGGGGTCGCTGCCTTGGTCTATGGCTACAAAGGTGGGCGAACAGCGCGAGCCGTACCTGTCTTGACGTCAAGTCACGTCATCCCTCGCAATATTGTTATCCTTCGCGCTTTTGCATCGCCACAAGGAAGTGGGCCTGATACGAGACCGCCATCGCCATGTTTCCAAGCCGCGCAAGTCCTGCCTCGCTCACCCGCGCCGATCACAAGACCCTGGCCTTGGCGGCGCTGGGCGGCGCGCTTGAGATCTACGACTTCATCATCTTCGTATTTTTCATGCTGACCCTGTCGACCCTGTTCTTTCCCCCGGAAATGCCCGAGTGGCTGCGGGTGTTGCAGAGCTTCGGCATTTTCGCCACCGGCTACCTGGCCCGCCCCCTGGGTGGCCTGGTCATGGCGCACTATGCCGATCGCCTCGGGCGCAAGCGGATGTTCAGCCTCAGTATCCTGATGATGGCCGTGCCTTGCCTTTTGGTCGGGATCATGCCGGTCTACGCCGACATCGGCTACCTGGCGCCGTTGGCCTTGCTGGCGTTGCGAGTGTTACAGGGGGCGGCCGTGGGCGGCGAGGTGCCCAGCGCCTGGGTATTCGTTGCCGAGCATGTTCGCGTCGAGCGCCGAGGTTATGCCTTGGGCTTCCTGCAGGCCGGATTGACCTTCGGCTACCTGCTCGGAGCCTTGGTCGCCACGGCCCTGGCACGCTCGCTTACCGCCGAGCAGATGCTCGATTACGGCTGGCGCCTGCCGTTCTTGTTGGGCGGCCTGTTCGGCGTGCTGGGCGTGTGGTTGCGGCGCCTGCTCAGCGAAACCCCGGTGTTCCTGGCCATGCGCGAGCGCCGTCAGGCCATGGCCGGGCTGCCCTTGGCCCAGCTGCTGCGCAGACATCGGGCGAGCCTCCTGCCTGCTGTTGTGTTGACCTGCGTGCTGACCACCGCGGTGGTGATTCTTGTGGTGCTGACGCCCACCTTGATGCAGCAGCGCTTCGGCCTGGCGGCGGCGGATACCTTCGCCTTGAGCAGCCTGGGCATTGTCTTCCTGAACATCGGCTGCGTCCTGGCCGGCCTGCTGGTGGACCGGGTCGGGCCGCGCCGCGCGCTGCTGCTCTACAGCCTGTTGCTGCCGCTAGGCACCCTGGCTCTCTATGGCGACCTGATCCTGGATTGGGGCTTGACCGGTCCGGCCTATGCATTGGCCGGTTTGTGCAGCGGGGTCGTGGGGGTGGTGCCGTCGGTGATGGTAGGCCTGTTCCCCGCGCAAGTGCGAGTATCCGGCATTTCTTTGACCTACAACCTGGCCTATGCGCTCTGGGCGAGCCTGACGCCCTTGGCTGTGTTGGCGTTGGTGCCCGACAGCGCCTGGGTACTGCCGGGCTACAGCCTGCTCATGGGACTCGTAGGGATCGCCTGCGCGCTGGCTTGGCGCAGCGCCATGATCCCCCAGGCCGAGTTTCAATGAGGCCAGCCGTCGCTGACCAGGAACAGCCGTTGAGCCTCGTGGGCGAACTCTCCCTCTGGAACCATGCGAACGAGAAGCTGGGCGGGCGCGTCGGCGGGTAGCGCCTCCAGCCAATGCTGAAGGCTGAACGCATCGGTCAGTTGGGCGGTAGGGCAGCGCGCCGGCGCCAGCCAACTGGCCCGAGGGAGCGGCTGCCAGTACCCCCTTGCGGTAGCCGCCACCGCCGGCCACTGGCAGCGGTGCAGCCACTCTCCACGTGCATGCTGCGCATTGGCACCAGCGGGAGGCTCGCCATGGGCATGCCAGGGGTAGAACAGGTAGCCACCCAGCCAGAGCCAGGGCTGCGGCGCATCCAGGCCGAGACTGTGCAAGCGCTGCCGGGCGGCGGGATGTCCGGACAGCGTCAGTTGATGGCTGCTCAGGTGCAGCAGCTTGCGGTCCAGGCGATCATCGCGTCCAGGCCCGAGCCAGTGCGAGGTTTCTTCGCCGCTGGCATCGTCGCGGCCAAGGTAGAATTTCACCGCCAGCTCCAGATGGTGCACCCCGTCGCGGTCGCGCAACAGGGCGTCCATCTCGCCAAGGGTCTGGTTGCCGTTGCGCACGGGCAGATTGGCTGCCAACAGCTCCACCCCGGGGGCTTCGCGCAAGGCGAACTGCCACAGGCGCTCGTAATAGACGCCAAGCCGGTGCGTCGAACTCAGCGCCAGCCAGTCACTCAAAAGCCTGTCGTCACTGTCCAGCAGGCACACCCAGTGGGCCAGCCGTTCAGGGTCGCGCGCCCAGTCACTGCCCTGCAGTGGATGGCGTTGAGCCCAGGGGGCCTGGCTGAGTATCGCTGGCGACGTCAGCACCCAGGCCAGGTCCCGCACGGCGGGCCGACGCAAGGCGCGAGGCAAGTGGGCAAGTTCGGAAAAAGGGTTCATTCGGGCAGCATAGCCGCTCGAGCCGGGTTTATCCGCCTCGTCGCTTTTTGTCTGGGATGCCGCTTTGGCTCATAATCGAGGCCTTTGCCTCACCTGAAAGCCCGGGAGCCCCATGGAGCAGTTTCGAAATATCGGTATCATCGGCCGCCTCGGTAGTACTCAGGTGCTGGACACCATTCGGCGCCTGAAGAAATTCCTCGTCGAACGGCATTTGCATGTGATCCTGGAAGACACCATCGCCGAGGTGTTGCCCGGCCATGGCTTGCAGACCTCCACGCGCAAGATGCTGGGGGAAGTGTGCGATCTGGTCATCGTGGTAGGCGGCGATGGCAGCCTGCTGGGCGCGGCCAGGGCCCTGGCGCGGCATCATATCCCGGTGCTGGGGGTCAACCGCGGCAGCCTCGGCTTCCTTACCGATATTCGCCCGGACGAGCTGGAAACCAAGGTGGCGGAGGTTCTGGCCGGGCACTATCTGGTGGAAAGCCGTTTCCTGCTCGAGGCCGAGGTGCGCCGTCACGGCGAAGGTATCGGTCAGGGTGATGCGCTCAATGACGTGGTGCTGCACCCCGGTAAATCCACTCGCATGATCGAGTTCGAAATCTACATCGATGGCCAGTTCGTATGCAGCCAGAAGGCTGACGGCCTGATCGTTGCCACCCCCACCGGGTCCACGGCCTATGCCCTGTCCGCGGGTGGGCCGATCATGCACCCCAAGCTCGATGCGATCGTGATCGTACCCATGTATCCCCATACCCTGTCCGGGCGGCCCATCGTGGTCGATGGCAACAGCGAGCTCAAGATCGTGGTGGCCAAGGACATGACCATCTATCCCCAGGTGTCCTGCGATGGCCAGAACCATTTCACCTGCGCTCCGGGCGATACTGTCACGGTCAGGAAAAAACCGCAGAAGCTGCGCCTGATCCACCCTCTGGACCACAACTACTACGAGGTCTGCCGCACCAAGCTGGGTTGGGGTAGCCGGCTCGGCGGCGGGGGCGAGTGATGCTTGACCCGTGCCGAAGTTACGACCTGATCGGCGACGTGCATGGCTGCGCCCGCACCCTGGAGCATCTGCTCGATACCCTGGGCTACCGGCGCCAGGGTGGGGTATGGCGCCATGCACAGCGCCAAGCGGTTTTCCTGGGCGATATCATCGACCGCGGGCCGCGTATCCGCGAGGCGCTGCACATCGTGCATGACATGGTCGAGGCGGGACAGGCGTGGTGCATCATGGGTAACCACGAATTCAACGCCCTGGGCTGGATCACTCCGGCCCTTCCAGGGTCGGGAAAGGATTACGTGCGTGAACATACGCCTCGCCATCAGCGCCTGATCCAGGAAACCCTGGACCAGTTTGCCCAGCACCCACGGGACTGGGAAGACTTTCTCGAGTGGTTCTACCAGTTGCCGTTGTTCGTGGACGCGGGCCGCTTCCGCCTGGTCCACGCCTGCTGGGATGGCGACCTGATCGCATCGCTGCGCCAGGCGTTTCCCGATGGCCGGGTGGACCCTCATTTCGTCCAGGCCTCCAGCGTGGCGTCGAGCTTCGCAGCCAGGTGTTTCGACCGGCTGCTGCGCGGCACCGACATGCGCTTGCCGGGCGGGCAGGCCATCGTCGGGCGTGACGGCCTGAGCCGGTCGCTGTTTCGTACCAAGTTCTGGGAAGACGACCCGCAAACCTATGGCGATGTGGTCTTCCAGCCGGACGGCTTGCCCGAGGACGTCGCCAGGTTGCCCCTGAGCCCCAGCGAGAAGCAGGCCTTGCTGCGCTATCGGCCAGACGAGCCATTGTTGTTCGTAGGGCATTACTGGCGCAGTGGTCGCCCCGCCCCCATACGTCCCAACCTGGCCTGCCTGGACTACAGCGCGGTGCTGTACGGGAAGCTGGTGGCCTATCGGCTGGATCACGAGACGATGCTGGACCCGGCCAAGTTCGTATGGGTGGATGTGGGTCGGCCGGAGCATGGGCAATGAAGCCCATTGCGGCATTAAGGCTTCCGGTGGCCGAGAACCTGGCAGGCTTCGTCATGCTGTTGCGTCGCTTGCAAGTGCCGCACCGGGTCACGGAGGAAGGGCCGGAACAGGTGCTCTGGGTGCCGACCCCACAGTTGGCCGAGCAGGTGCGGGCGCTGCACCAGCGATATCCGGAAGGGGACAACACCCCAGGCATCGCGCCCGCGGCGCTTGCCGTTCCGCGCCAGCCATCGGGCTTGTGGCGGCAATTGCGAGCGAGCCCGGTGACTGCCATGGTATTGCTGGCATGCCTGCTGGTGGGCGTTATCAGCCTGCTGGGGGACAACCTGGCGCCGCTGCACTGGCTGACCTTCGTCGATTTCCACCTCGAAGGCGACTACGCCTGGTTCGTGCCCTGGTTGCCGACCCTGGAGGCAGGGCAGTGGTGGCGCCTGGTCACGCCGATGTTCATCCATTTCGGGGTCTTGCACCTGGTGATGAACGGGCTCTGGTACTGGGAGCTGGGCCGCCGGATCGAATGGCGCCAGGGGTCGCTGGTCCTGGCCGGGCTCACCTTGCTCTTCGCGACCGTCTCCAATCTCACACAGTACCTGTGGAGTGGCCCTGCCTTGTTCGGCGGGCTTTCCGGAGTGCTCTATGCGTTGTTGGGCCATCTCTGGCTTTTCAACTGGCTCGCGCCCTCGCCTCTGTATCGAATGCCCAAGGGCGTGCTGATCATGATGCTGGCCTGGCTGGGCCTCTGCCTGATGGGGGCCGCCAGTGCGCTGGGCTTTGGCGAGATCGCCAATGGGGCGCACCTGGGCGGGCTATTGATCGGTTCTATCACTGGGCTCTTGGGTGGGGCGCTCGCTCGCCGTAAAATGGGCTGACTTTCCAATCGCCGGATGCCTCGATGACCACCTTCGCTGACATGATCGAAAACATTACGCCTGAAATCTACGAGAGCCTGAAACTGGCCGTGGAGATCGGGAAATGGTCCGATGGGCGCAAGCTGACCCAGGAACAGAAGGAGCTGTCGCTGCAGGCAGTGATCGCCTGGGAAGCGCAGAACCTTCCCGAAGAACAGCGCACCGGCTACATGGGGCCGCAGGAGTGCAGCTCCAAATCCGTGCCCGTGGCCAATATCCTGTTCAAGTCGGATGCCATCCATTGATCGAACTCGGACGTGGTTCCGTCAGCAAAATGGCCATTCGCATCGAGAACGAGCAGGCCTGCTATGACCTGCGCCTGGGCGAGACGCGGGTGCCCCTCAACCCACTGATCGGTCGCACGCTCAAGCTGGAATATCTGGGCGCCATCCATTGCAGTCACTGTGGCAAGCGCACCAAGAGCAGTTACAGCCAGGGGTATTGCTATCCCTGCATGATCAAGCTCGCCGCCTGCGACCTGTGCATCATGAGCCCGGAGCGCTGCCACTATGAGCATGGCACCTGCCGGGAGCCATCCTGGGGCGAGCAATTCTGCATGACGGACCATATCGTCTATCTTGCCAATAGCTCGGGCGTAAAGGTGGGCATTACCCGCGCCACCCAGGTGCCCACCCGCTGGCTCGACCAGGGAGCCAGCCAGGCGCTGCCGATCCTGCGAGTGGCCACCCGGCAGCAATCGGGCCTGGTGGAAGATCTGTTCCGCACCCAGGTGCCGGACCGCACCAACTGGCGCGCGCTGCTCAAGGGCGATGCCGAGGCCGTGGACCTGCCCGCTTTGCGCGAGCGACTGTTCGACAGTTGCGCCGCGGGTATCAGCCGGTTGCAGGAGCGTTTCGGCCTGCAGGCGATCCAGCCGATCCCGGACGCCGAAGTAGTGAACATTCGCTATCCGGTGCAGGCGTATCCGGGCAAGATCACCAGCTTCAACCTGGACAAGGCCCCGGTGGCCGAAGGCACGCTGACCGGCATCAAGGGTCAATACCTGATATTCGACACCGGCGTGATCAACATTCGCAAATACACGGCCTACCAGCTCGCCGTGCACCAGTAGAAGGACGAGGCCATGCGCACCGAACAGCCAAAGACGATCTACCTGAAGGACTATCGGGCCCCCGACTACCTGATCGACGAAACCCACTTGACCTTCGAGCTTCACGAAGACCACACCCTGGTGCATGCCCAGTTGGTGATGCGGCGCAACCCCGCGGCCGGCCCGGGCCTGCCACCCCTGGTGCTGGACGGCCAGGAACTGGAACTGCTGGCCTTGAAGCTCGATGACCGGGACCTGGGCAGCGATGAATACCAGGTCGACGACGCGCACCTGACCTTGCATCCCACGACCGAAAACTTCGTGGTGGACAGCAGCGTGCGCATCCATCCGGAAACCAATACCGCCCTGGAAGGGCTGTATAAGTCCGGGAAGATGTTCTGCACCCAATGCGAAGCCGAAGGCTTCCGCAAGATTACCTGGTACCTGGACCGCCCTGACGTGATGAGCCGGTTCACCACCAGCCTGAGCGCGGACAAGCAGCGTTACCCTATCCTGCTTTCCAACGGTAACCCTATCGCCAGCGGGGAGGGCGAGGACGGCCGTCACTGGGCCACTTGGGAAGACCCTTTCAAGAAACCGGCCTACCTTTTCGCCCTGGTGGCCGGAGACCTTTGGTGCGTGGAAGACAGCTTCACCCGCGCCTCCGGACGGGACGTGACCCTGCGCATCTATGTCGAGCCGGAGAACATCGACAAGTGCCAGCACGCCATGACCAGCCTCAAGAAGTCCATGCGCTGGGATGAAGAGGTGTATGGCCGTGAGTACGACCTGGACATTTTCATGATCGTGGCGGTCAACGATTTCAACATGGGCGCCATGGAAAACAAGGGGTTGAACATTTTCAACTCCAGTTGCGTCCTGGCCCGGGCCGAGACGGCTACCGATGCCGCCCACCAGCGCGTGGAGGCGGTGGTTGCCCACGAATATTTCCATAACTGGACCGGCAACCGCGTAACCTGCCGCGACTGGTTCCAGCTGTCCCTGAAAGAAGGCTTCACGGTTTACCGCGACGCCGCGTTCTCCGCCGACATGAACTCGGCCACGGTTAAACGCATCGAGGACGTCGCCTACCTGCGTACACATCAGTTCGCCGAGGATGCCGGCCCCATGGCCCATCCGGTGCGCCCGGCCAGCTACATGGAGATATCCAACTTCTACACCCTTACCGTGTACGAGAAGGGCTCGGAAGTGGTCGGAATGATTCGGACCCTGCTGGGCGCCGAAGGCTTCCGCAAGGGTAGCGACCTGTTCTTCGAGCGCCATGATGGCCAGGCAGTGACCTGCGATGATTTCGTAAAGGCCATGGAAGACGCCAATGGCGCCGACCTCACCCAGTTCAAACGCTGGTACAGCCAGGCGGGCACCCCACGTCTGGCTGTGAGCGAAGCCTACGACCAGGCCGCGCAAACCTACACACTGACCTTCCGCCAAAGTTGCCCGGCCACCCCGGAAAGCGCCGAGAAGCTGCCGTTCGTCATTCCCGTGGCCCTTGGGTTGCTGGACGCCGAAGGCCGCGATATCGCGCTGCGCCTGCACGGCGAGGCCGCGGCCACCGGCACCGAACGCGTGCTGGCGGTGACCGAAGCCGAGCAGTCCTTCACCTTCGAGGGCGTGGCCGCCAAGCCCTTGCCGTCCTTGCTGCGTGGGTTCAGCGCGCCGGTGAAGCTGAGCTTCCCGTACGACCGTGACCAGTTGATGTTCCTCATGCAGCACGACAGCGATGGTTTCAATCGCTGGGACGCCGGCCAGCGACTGGCGGTACAGGTGCTTCAGGAGCTTGTAGGCCAGCACCAGGCTCATCAGCCCCTGCACATGGACGAGCGCTTGATCACAGCGCTGGGCACGGTATTGGCCGATACGAGCCTGGATCAGGCCATGGTCGCCGAAATGCTGTCCTTGCCTGGTGAAGCCTACCTGATGGAGCTAAGCGAAGTGGCCGATGTGCAGGCCATTCATGCCGCTCGTGAATTCGCCCGCCAGCGCATTGCCGAGGCCCTGTTCGACGGGCTCTGGAAGCGCTACAGCGCCAATCGGGACGTATCGCGGGCCACCGCCTACGAAGCCAGCGCCGAGCATTTCGCCCGCCGCAGCCTGCAGAACATCGCTTTGTCCTATCTGATGCTCAGCGGTCGTCCAGAAGTGCTGCAGGCCACGCTCGAACAGTATGACCATTGCGACAATATGACCGAGCGTCTGGCGGCCCTGGCGGTGCTGGTCAACTCCTCCTTCGAGGCTGAACGGGCCAAGGCCCTCGAGGCGTTCGCCGAGCATTTCAAGGACAATCCCCTGGTCATGGCCCAATGGTTCAGCGTGCAGGCGGCCTGCACGCTTCCCGGCGGCCTGGAGCGCGTCAAGGCCCTCATGCAGCACCCGGCCTTCAGCCTGCGCAACCCCAACAAGGTGCGGGCGCTGGTCGGCGCCTTCGCCGGGCAGAACCACATCAACTTCCATGCCCCGGATGGCAGCGGCTATCGCTTCCTGGCAGACCTGGTGGTCCAGCTCAATGCCTTGAACCCGCAGATCGCCGCCCGCCAATTGACGCCGCTGACCCGCTGGCGCAAGTTCGGTGGCGCCAGCCAGGCGTTGATGAAGGGGGAGCTGGAGCGCATCAAGGCCAGCGGGCCGCTGTCCAGCGATGTGTTCGAAGTGGTGAGCAAGAGCCTGGCCTGACGCAGGCAGGCGCCCCGGCGCCTGTCGGACCCTCAAGGGGCGCTCGACGCCATGCGACGGGCCACACCTGCTTCATTGCTGGCGTGAATGGGGCCTCCCATGGCCCCTGACTTCGCTATAACCTTCTCCAGCAGCCACCGATAACAACACAACAAGGGAAGGCTCCATGGGGAAACCCCTTTTTCTTGCCCTGGCGCTGCTCGCGGCCTGGGCCTTGCCAATGCGGCCCACGCAGGCCGAGCCGGCTTCTACAGCGGCGCAGCGCGCCCTTCGGAGCCTATTGGTCGACGTGGCGACGGCAGGCGACCGCCTGGTAGCCGTAGGTGCCCGCGGGCAAATCCTGTATTCCGATGACCAAGGGCGGAACTGGCAATTGGCGGATTCGCCTACCCAGGCCCTGTTGACGGCAGTGTTCTTCGCCGACCCTCAGCATGGCTGGGCTGTCGGCCACGACGCCCAGGTTCTCGCCACTGTCGACGGCGGCAGCCACTGGACGATCCAACGGCAGGCACCAGAGCGCGAGGCGCCCTTGCTGGATGTCTGGTTCGCCAATGCCCAGCATGGCATCGCAATCGGTGCCTATGGGGAACTGCTGGCTACCGAAGACGGTGGGGCACATTGGGAAGAGGCCGGGACTCGACTCGACAATCCCGATCAATTGCACCTCAATGCCATCTGCGCCAGTGGCGACGGCACCCTGTTCATCGTGGGCGAGCAGGGCGGATTGTTTCGCTCGCGTGATCAAGGCCTGAACTGGGAGCGGCTGGACAGCCCCTACCAGGGCTCGTTCTTTGGCGTACTGGCGACCCATGCCCCTGGCACCCTGCTGGTGTACGGGCTACGAGGCAATGTGCTGCGCTCGACCGACAGCGGCGACTCCTGGCAGGCGGTGACCATCGTAGGCGGCCAAGGGGCCCTGGACAGTGGCCTGGCGGGAGGGGCGCTGCTTTCCGACGGTGCCCTGGTGATCGTCGGCAATGGAGGCGCGGTACTTTACAGCCAGGACGACGGCGCTACCTTCAGCAGCCGCACGCGACCGGACCGCCAGGCGCTGGCGGCGGTAGCCCAGGCACCCGGTGGCGACCTTTGGCTGGTCGGGCAGGGCGGCGCCCATCAGGCCCGGCCCACAGAGCTTACGGAGCGCATGCCATGAACCAGGCCCTGGTACCACCTCCGGCGGAGTCGCAGCGTGTCGGTGTGCTCGAGCGCTTGATCTTCAATCACCGCCCCGCGGTCATCGGGCTATGCCTGCTGACCAGCCTGCTCTTGTTCTGGCAAGCGCTGCAGATCCGGCCGTCGACCAGTTTCGAAAAGATGATTCCCCTGGGTCATCCCTACGTCCAGAACATGCTCGCCCATCGCAACGACCTGGCGAACCTGGGAAACAGCCTGCGAATCGCAGTGGAAAGCACGGAAGGGGATATCTTCCAGCCGGCGTACATGGAAACCTTGCGCCAGATCAACGACGAACTGTTCTACCTGCCCGGAGTGGACCGGGCCGGCCTCAAGTCGCTCTGGAGCCCCAGCGTGCGCTGGACCGAGGTCACCGAAGAAGGGTTCGCCGGTGGGGAGATCATTCCGCCAGGTTACGATGGTTCGGCGGCAAGCCTGGCGCGCCTGCGTGACAACGTGCTCAAGTCGGGCCTTGTGGGGCGAATGGTGGCCAATGATTTTCACTCCAGCATCATCGAGGTGCCTTTGCTGGAGCGCTATGCCGACCCGCAGGATCCCGGCTCGGTGACACAGCTGGATTACCGCGCGCTGTCCCATGCCCTGGAAGCCCAGGTGCGCGAGAAGTACCAGGCCCAGAACCCGCAGGTTCGCATCCACATGGTCGGCTTTGCGAAGAAAGTAGGCGACCTGATCGACGGCCTGGTGATGGTGGTGATGTTCTTCGCCGTAGTGCTGGTGGTGACCCTGGTACTGCTGCTGGGGTTTACCCGCTGCCTGCGAGGCACCCTCGCGGTGCTGTTGGCGACCCTGGTCGCAGTGGTCTGGCAACTGGGCCTGATGCATGTGCTGGGTTTCGGTCTGGACCCGTATTCCATGCTGGTGCCGTTTCTGATCTTTGCCATTGGCATCTCTCACGGCGTTCAGAAAATCAACGGCATCGCCTTGCAGTCCAGTGAAGCCGACAACGCGCTGACGGCCGCCAGGCGCACCTTCAGGCAGCTCTTCCTGCCCGGGATGATCGCCATCCTCGCGGACGCGGTAGGCTTCATCACCCTGCTGGTGATCGATATCGGCGTCATCCGCGAGCTGGCCATCGGTGCCTCGGTGGGAGTGGCGGTGATCGTATTCACCAACCTCATTCTGCTTCCGGTGGCGATCTCCTATGTTGGCATCAGTCCTGGCGCCGTGGCACGCAGCCGGCGGGACGCCCACCGTGAGCATCGCTTCTGGCGCCTGTTGTCGACGTTCGCCAGCCCGCGGGTAGCGCCGGTTTCGCTGCTGCTGGCATTGATCGCCTTCGGGGTTGGCCTGTGGTACAGCCAGCGCCTTCAAATTGGCGACCTGGACCAGGGCGCGCCGGAGCTGCGGGCGGACTCACGCTACAACCAGGACAACGCCTTCATCATCGGGCATTACTCCACCAGCTCGGACGTACTGGTGGTGATGGTCAAGACCGGTGCAGAGCAATGCTCCAGCTACCGGGTGATGGCGGCCATCGATGAGCTGAGCTGGGCCTTGGAGGGCACGCCGGGGGTGCAATCGGCGGTGTCCCTGGTTACCGTTTCCAAGCAGGTGATCAAGGGCATGAACGAGGGTAGCCTCAAGTGGGAAGCCTTGTCGCGCAACCAGGATGTGCTCAACAACTCCATCGCCCGGGCCGACAGTCTGTATAACGCCAACTGCTCCCTGGCCCCTGTACTGGTGTTTCTCAATGACCATAAAGCCGAGACCCTCAAGGCGGTCACCGCGGCGGTGCAGGCTTTCGCCGCCGGTCACGACCGGGACGACCTCAAGTTCCTGCTGGCCGCCGGCAATGCCGGGGTCGAGGCGGCTACCAACGAGGTGATCGCCTCGGCTGAACGGACCATTCTCGCGCTGGTGTACCTGTGCGTGGCCGTGATGTGCTTCATTACCTTCCGCTCGGTCGCGGCCACGCTCTGTATCGTATTGCCTCTGGTGCTTACTTCCGTGCTTGGCAATGCCCTGATGGCGGCCATGGGCATTGGCGTGAAGGTGGCGACCTTGCCGGTGATCGCGCTAGGGGTAGGTATTGGCGTGGACTATGGGATCTACATCTACAGCCGATTGTCCACTTTCCTGAAAGCCGGTCTGCCGCTACAGCAGGCCTACTATGAAACCCTGCGCTCCACCGGCAAGGCCGTGCTCTTCACTGGCCTGTGCCTGGCCATCGGGGTGGCGACCTGGATGTTCTCAGACATTAAATTCCAGGCGGACATGGGGCTGATGCTGACTTTCATGTTGCTTTGGAACATGTTCGGCGCCCTGTGGCTGTTGCCGGCGCTGGCCCGTTTCCTGGTAGCCCGAAGGTCTGAACGTCGGTAGCCCCTTCCCATGGTACCCAGCGCAAGCTGGGTCTCCTTGCCGATCATCTAATGATCGGGCCGACTATCGCTTCTGCCAGCCTCGCCCGCGGTGGCGGGATGGGCAAGCCCGAGCTGTTGGCCCAGCACCACGTTGAGCGCTGTGCGGGCATCGTCCAGTTGAACAAGGGCCGCATGCTGGGCGCCAAGGGGGTCGCGGTTTTCGATGGCGGTCAGAATCGCCTTGTGTCGAGGCAGGGCCAGCTCGTGAAGGTTTGGGCGTTGGTTGGAGTGACGCAGGGCCTCGCGCAAGGCCATGGCTAGCATGTCGCACAGGTGAGCGAGTAGAGGGTTGTGGGTGGCATCGGCGATACGGCTATGGAAGTCCAGATCCGGCTGCAGCACCGCATCGGGCGTCTTGGCCGCCTCCATGCGCTGGTAGGCCTCGCTGATGCCCGTCACATCCTCGTCCGTGGCGTTCTGTGCCGCCAAGGCCGCCGCCGCCGGTTCGATAATGGCCCGCACGCTGGTGAGCAGGGCGAAAAACTCGTTCTGTGGCGTGGTCTGCATCACCCAATGCAGTACGTCCGGGTCCAGGAGGTGCCATTCCTTGCGCGGCTTGACCACGGTGCCAACCCTGGGGCGCGAGTACACCAACCCCTTGGCCACCAGTACTCGGGTGGCTTCCCGGAGCACCGGCCGGCTGACGGCGTATTCCTCGCACAGGGTCGCTTCAGGCGGCAGCTTCTGATCCGGCGGAAACCGGCCAGACACGATATGCATGCCCAGCTCCTGGACGATTCGGGCATGCATGCTCTTGCGATCTGAAGGTTTGCGATAATCCATGGGGTGGGGCAAGACCTGAAACGGGCGAAGCCAACATGATAGCGCAAGCGGCTTGGGGGCTGTACCAGGGTTTGGCTTGATGCCCGTACGCTTCGCTGTTCAAACTTCCCGATTGAATTAGGAAAACGATATGTCCCGCGGCGGCTCGGCGCGAAACTTCGTTGGGTTCGCCCGTTGTTGATTGACGGATGGTGTAGGTTTTAACGGTCGGCCATCAGCCGCCCCAGCAGTATCGATAAAGAGTATGTTCGACCCATTTCGAAGTATCTTGATAACGGGTGAACAGGCCGAAATGGCCTACCATATTGTCAAAGCAGATAAGCGCCTGGGTGCCGTCATCGTCAATCTCGCAGAGTGCGCCGTAATAAGTATTGTTTTCCGGGCCCAAGTCTATGAGGCGTGTTTTATCGCAATAGCGCAAGGGAATATTGAAGCCTAGATCCTGGATGTCCGTATCCAGCATGGTCATAACGGGGCGCTTGTCGCCCAAACCAAGTTCCGCCAGGGTAGTGTCATCTTCCGTGCCATCGGCGTTGAGCGGGTCGCGCTTTGAGCCGATGTCCGGGTCTCGTACAAAGACACCGCCGCAACCATGCAGCGTGGCATCGCCTATCCAGGCCGGCTTCGCCGCATGGGTTTTTCGTGTATACCCATAGTGCTCGGCTGACTCCGTCCAGCAGAAAAAGCCCTGTAACCCTTCATGACGGGTTCTGCACAGGCTGGCGTAGCTGACCACCTGGCCAGTTGAATCCAGCAGGCGGTAGACGTCTTCACAACTTTCCCTGGCCCCGCGCATCCGCTGGAATTCACGGTTGGCGGCCAGTTGGTCCAGTGCTTTCTCTTTCAGGGGCGAAGAAAGTGTTTCCAAGATATAACCGTTGCGCTGATAGAAAGGAAGTTCTTCAGCCTGAATGGTCGCCGCCCAGCCGAACACAATGACGGCGAGCAAACAAGATCGTTTGTTCATTCGTGCACTAAAGGATGAGTGAAATGGGAAACGAGATTGAATCACAGGGTGCGCAAAGGGTAAAAGGTCCATCCCCGGCGGTTTTGCGACAGTTTGTGTACCTTGCCGTGAAAAGTGGCGAGGTAGCAAGAACCAATCCCTATAAGGCCAGCATTTCAACGGGAAAGAGCGGCCTGGCGTTTGGCAAGATGCAGCATGACACGGGCAGTCATGCTGAAAACTCAAGGGCGCAGGAATATTTCAAGAAAATTCTGGATGCGGACGTAGCCGCTGGGCACCTGGCCAGGGACAGGGCGCAAGCGATTTACAAAACCGCGCTCAACAAACCGCAGTCACTGGGCAAGGGCGACATAGCCCTGGTGGATGCGGCGCTTATGCGGCAGAAGGCTTTGGTGGATGAGGTGGACAAGCTTCAGCTCGATGCCATCATGCAGGAGGTGGAGCGTGCCCTGCGGGCGGCCGAACGCAACCCCAACGGCCCGGGCGAACTTGACCGGGAGCACCCGAGCCTGGGTTTCATCGCCGAACTGGCCATGTGGTCTAACCGGACCGGCGATCTGGTGAAGTCCAGCGACACTATCTCGACGATGCCCCGAATTACTCAAGCTGCCTTCACGCGCGACTACCTGAGCAAGCAGCGGCAGTTCACCCGAAAGAACAAGCCGGAGAGCTGGCCGGGGTGGCGCAAGAAGGTCAACCGCGCCGTGCGGGACGCGGAGCAGGGCATACGCACGGCGCCGACGCCAGCACCCACCCCAACGCCGGACACCGAAGGCGCATCGGAGGCCGCCAGCGTCATGCAACCTTATGCCAGCCCGAACGGCAACAGCGGGGTGGTGGCTTATCGCATTGACGGCGATAGCATCACGCTGCGTTTTGTCGGCCGTTCGACCCTCTACCTCTACGATGGCAACCGCCCGGGGCTGGCAGCGGTTTACCAGATGCAGCGACTGGCCAGGCGGGGTACCGGCTTGACCAGCTATGTCAACCGACACGTGCGCAATAACTACGCGCTGAAGTTCGGTTGACGTAGCTCCCGCCTCAATGCGAGTGCCGCGGCACCTCTGATCCCCGGCAGCCTACCAGGAAGTCGAAGTCGCAGCCTTGGTCTGCCTGCATCACATGGTCGATGTAGAGCTGGCGGTAGCCGCCGGGGATCAGGTTGCTCGCCACCGGTTGCCAGTCCGCCAGGCGAGCGGCGAGCTCTTCATCGCTGATGTCCAGATGCAAGCGGCCGCTGGCGCAATCGAGTTCGATCCAGTCGCCTTCGCGAACCGCGGCCAGGGGGCCGCCGGCGGCCGCTTCCGGGGCTACGTGCAAGACCACCGTGCCGTAGGCGGTGCCACTCATGCGGGCGTCTGAAATGCGCACCATGTCGGTCACGCCCTTGGCCAGCAGCTTGGCAGGCAGGCCCATGTTGCCCACCTCGGCCATGCCGGGGTAACCCTTGGGTCCGCAATTCTTCATCACCAGGATGGAATCGGCGTCCACATCCAGATCCGGGTCATTGATCCGCGCCTTGTACATCTCGAAGTTTTCGAACACCACGGCGCGCCCACGGTGTTGCATCAGCGCCGGCGTGGCCGCCGAGGGCTTGAGCACCGCGCCATTGGGGGCCAGGTTTCCACGTAGCACGCAAATGCCGCCGTCAGCGACCAGGGGATTATCGATGGCCCGGATCACTTCATCCTGGCCATAGATAGGCGCGGCCTTCACGTTCTCCCAGAGCGACCTGCCATTGACGGTCAGGGCGTCGGGGTGGGGCAGCAGGTTATGTTCGCCAAGGCGGCGCAGCACCGCGGGCAGCCCGCCGGCATAGTAGAACTCTTCCATCAGGAAGCGGCCCGAGGGCTGCAAGTCCACCAGGGTGGGGGTACCCCGACCGATACGCGTCCAATCGTCCAGTTCCAGATCCACGCCGATGCGTCCGGCAATGGCTTTAAGGTGGATGACCGCATTGGTGGAGCCGCCAATGGCGGCATTGGTGCGGATGGCGTTTTCGAAGGCCTCCCGGGTCAGAACCTTCGACAGGCGCAGGTCTTCCTTGACCATTTCCACGGCGCGCATGCCGGACATATGCGCCAGTACATAGCGCCGCGAGTCCACCGCCGGAATGGCGGCGTTATGGGGCAGCGAAACCCCCAGGGACTCGGCCATGCAGGCCATGGTCGAGGCGGTGCCCATGGTGTTGCAGGTACCCGCCGAGCGGGACATGCCGGCCTCGGCGGAAAGGAACTCATCCAGGCCGATGAGGCCGCCCTTGTAGGCTTCGTGCATCTGCCAGACGATGGTGCCGGCGCCGATGTCCCGGCCGTTGTGCTTGCCGTTGAGCATAGGCCCGCCGGTGACCACTATGGCCGGCACGTCGCAACTGGCGGCGCCCATCAATAGGGCCGGGGTGGTCTTGTCGCAACCGGTGAGCAGCACCACGCCGTCGACCGGATTGCCGCGAATGGCTTCTTCTACATCCATGCTTGCCAGGTTGCGGGTGAGCATGGCGGTGGGGCGCAGGTTCGACTCGCCATTGGAGAACACCGGAAACTCGACCGGAAAGCCGCCGGCCTCGAGCACGCCGCGCTTTACATGCTCGGCGATCTGACGGAAGTGGGCATTGCAGGGGGTGAGCTCGGACCAGGTATTGCAGATGCCGATGATAGGCTTGCCATGGAACTGGTGATCGGCAATGCCCTGATTCTTCATCCAGCTGCGGTACATGAAGCCGTTCTTGTCGTTGGTCCCGAACCATTGGGCCGAGCGCAGGGTGGGTTTCTTGTCAGGCGTATCAGACATGGCGGGCTCTCTTATTGTAAGACTAATGATGGCGCGTTCCTCTAAAATAGGCGTAGTCTCGCCTAATTGGAAGCACTTGTTGCTCAAATAGTAATACTATATAGTCCAGCAACCTCTAAGAGGGGTGTTGGCCATAACGTCCGGTCGAAGCCCCGCCCTAGACAGGTTCATAACAACAACAGACCTGGAGACCGCCTCATGAGCCAGGAACTCGGGCTTATACGCCGCATCACCTTCAAGCTGATTCCGTTCCTTGTCCTGCTGTACCTGATTGCCTACGTGGACCGCTCCGCGGTGGGCTTCGCCAAACTCCACATGGGGGCAGACGTCGGCATCGGGGATGCCGCCTATGGCATGGGTGCCGGCCTGTTCTTCATCGGTTACTTCCTGCTGGAAATCCCGAGCAACCTGATGCTGGAGCGCTTCGGCGCGCGTCGCTGGTTCGCCCGAATCATGCTTACGTGGGGCGCCATCACCATCGGCATGGCGTTCATCCAAGGACCGACCAGCTTCTATGTCATGCGCTTCCTGCTCGGGGCCGCCGAGGCAGGGTTCTTCCCTGGCGTGCTCTATTACATTACCCAGTGGTTTCCAGTCCGCCACCGCGGCAAGATCCTGGGGTTGTTCATCCTTTCCCAGCCTATCGCCATGATGATCACCGGCCCGGTTTCCGGCGGCCTGTTGGGGCTGGACGGGGTGCTGGGCCTGCACGGTTGGCAGTGGCTGTTCATCGTCATCGGCGTGCCGGCGATTCTGCTGACCTGGCCGGTATTGCGTTGGCTGCCGGACGGCCCAGGGCAGGTGACCTGGCTCAGCGACGCTGAGAAGGCCTGGCTGGCCGCCGAACTGGACAAGGATCTGCGCGAATTCGGACAGACCCGCCACGGCAACCCCCTGCATGCGCTCAAGGACTTTCGGGTACTGCTTCTGTCGCTGTTCTACTTGCCGGTTACGCTGAGCATCTACGGCCTGGGCCTGTGGTTGCCCACCCTGATCAAGCAGTTCGGCGGCAGTGACCTGACAACGGGCTTCATTTCGGCGGTGCCCTATGTGTTCGGCATCATTGGCCTGCTGATCGTGCCGCGCAGCTCGGACCGTCTTAATGATCGCTATGGCCACCTCGCCGTGCTCTATGTGCTGGGGGCCGCCGGCCTGTTCGGCGCGGCCTGGCTGGCCGGCCCGGCCCTGCAACTGGCGGCCCTGTGCCTGGTGGCGTTCTCGCTGTTCTCCTGCACGGCCGTATTCTGGACACTGCCGGGTCGCTTCTTCGCTGGCGCCAGCGCCGCGGCAGGCATTGCCTTGATCAACTCGGTCGGCAACCTGGGCGGCTACCTGGGCCCCTTCGTGGTGGGCGCGCTGAAAGAGGCCACCGGCCAACTGGCCAGCGGCCTCTATTTCCTCACCGGAGTCATGCTGTTTGGCCTGGTGCTGACGTTCATCGTGTACCGGGTGCTGGAGAAGCGCCATGCCTTGCCCGCGGAAAAATTCGCCGCCAGCGCCCGTTCCTGACCTGCCAGAGAGAGCCTCACCATGCGTCTAGTACAAGTGCAAACTGCCGATGGCAACCGCCATGTAGGCCTGGTCGAAGAACAACAGGTCCAGTTGCTGCTGGGTGTCACCAGCACCCGCGAACTAGCCTTGCAAGCCATAGGCGAGGGGCGTGACCTGGCAACCCAGGTTGACAGCTACCGCCGGGGCGAGCGGCTGGACTACCAGCGACTGCTCGAAGAGCAGCGCATCCTTTCGCCCCTGGATCACCCTGATACCGCCCATGTGCTGGTGACCGGTACCGGATTGACCCACCTGGGCAGTGCCTCTACGCGGGACAAGATGCACCAGCAAGCTCAGGACGATAGCGCCATCACCGACAGCATGAAGGTGTTCAAGTGGGGCGTGGAGGGCGGCAAGCCGCCGGCGGGCCAGGCAGGCGTGCAGCCGGAATGGTTCTACAAGGGTGACGGCAGCATTTTGGTACGCCCGGGCGCTGCCTTCCCGCTTCCGCCCTTCGCCGAGGACGCTGGCGAGGAACCGGAATTGGCCGGTCTGTACGTGATCGGCCCGGACCACCGGCCTTACCGCCTGGGTTACGCGTTAGGCAACGAGTTCTCCGACCATGTGATGGAGCGCAAGAACTACCTCTACCTGGCCCATTCGAAGCTGCGCGCCTGCTCGTTCGGCCCCGAGCTGCGCGTTGGCCCGCTACCCGAGCATCTGGCCGGGACCAGCCGCATTCACCGGGACGGCAAGGTGCTATGGGAGAAAGAGTTTCTCAGCGGCGCGGCCAATATGTGCCACAGCTTCGAGAATCTGGAATATCACCACTTCAAGTACGCGCAGTTCCTCAGGCCAGGCGACGTGCATGTGCACTTCTTCGGCACGGCAACGCTATCCTTCGCTGACGGCATCGCCGCGCGCCCCGGTGACCGCTTCGAAATCGACCTGGATGCCTTCGGCGCGCCCTTGGTCAATGGCATCGTCCCGGCCGAGGCCGTGTTCCACCCAGGCGGCGTGAAGGTTTTGTAACTCGCCAACACCGCAGGGGTAGAATGCCGCCTTTTACCTCTGTGGAGTTTCCATGAGCCTATCCCTGGCCCAAGCGCTGGAAAGCGCTGACATGCTCGTCATCGATGAGCTCTACTGTTTCGAATTCGGCCTGGCCGATGACGGGCTCGGCTTGCTGTGCATGGATGGGCGAACGGAACGGCGCTGGCATTTCGACCTCCAAGCGGTTGCCGCCGCAAGCTTCGACGGTGAACAGGACTGCTGGAAGATTGCCGCGGCAGGTGTCGAACACCGGCTGCGCTTGCTCAGTGCCTTTTCCGCCGACGAAGATGATGACCAAGAATAAGATCCGCCAGCCGTCTGGGCTTCAACTTTTGCGCGCGTGTACGGTCTTCACGAGAGGATTAATTCATGCTGCGAGTACTGATGTCGCTTACCCTTGCCGGCGCCGCCCTGGGCGCCCCCCTGGCCCAGGCCAGCTCCTATGACCTCCTGGTTGGAACCTATACCCAAGGCGCGAGCCAAGGCCTTTACCGCCTGACCTTCGACAGTGACAGCGGCCAGATAGCCAGGGCACCCGCGCAGGTGGTAAAGGCAGACAACCCGTCCTGGCTGACCCTCAACAAGGCCCAGGACAGACTGTACGTGGTCAATGAAAATGGCCCCGGGCAGAAAGACACGATAGGCCGGGTCAGCAGCTACCGCATTGACCCGACCACCCATGAGCTGACCTTGATCAACCAGGTCGAGACCCGCGGGGAGGAGCCGACCCACTCCAGCCTCAGCGCGGACGAGTGTTTCCTCTTCGTTTCCAACTATGCGGTACAGCCGAACCCCGGCGGCAGCCTGGCGGTGCTACCTGTGGAGCGAGACGGGCGGCTGGGCGAGGTGGTCCAGCAGCTCAGCCACGCGGCCAGCAAGGTGAACGCCGAGCGCCAGGCCAGTGGGCATGTGCATTCGGTCGTCAGCAACCGGGGTTTTGTCTACGCCAATGACCTGGGCGCCGACAAGGTCTTCATCTATCGCTACCAGCCGGACGCCAAGATGCCTCTGAGCCCCGCCAGCCCAGCGGCTGTCACCTTGCCGCCTGGCAGCGGTCCGCGCCACCTGCTGTTCGACCGCAGTGGTGAACATGCCTGGCTTACCCTGGAGATGCCCGCTCAGGTGGCAAGCTTCAGCTGGCAGGCCGGCAACCTGGTGCGTACTCAGCTGCAAGACCTGGCTCCAGGGCAAACGCCCGTGACAGGCGCCGGTGCGGGCCTGCACCTGGCCCCTGACGGCAAGTTCCTCTATGTGAGCAACCGGGGCAGCGTCAATGAGCTGGTGGTCTACGCGGTGGACCAGGCCGGTGGGCTTAAGCCGATCCAGCGGCGATCGGTGGAAGGGGACCACCCACGGGAGTTCACCCTCGATCCTACCGGCCGTTTCGTGCTGATCGCCAACCAGAAGAGCAATGAGATCGTGGTCGTTGCTCGGGACCCGCGTACCGGGCAACTGCAGGGTACGGTGCAGCGTTATGCGATCGATGCGCCTTCGGACGTGAAATTCCTCCAGGCCTCGCATCAATCTCAGTAATAACGGCTAACGGCCCAATGAATTTCAGCGGGCCCGCTTCGGGGAGTAAGTTGGCTTCACAGTCACTCACTTCCCGGAGGAACGCCATCATGAACTTCAATCTCTTCTCTGTTATCGCCGCATCCGCCATCTCCGCTTCGGTCGCCCTGCCAGCCAGCGCCAGCGGCCAAGCCGACAAGAACGGAGCGTCCACCCAGAGCTATACCCAGCAGTACTTGCGCAAAAGCGCCCATTTCTACGCTGCCCTCAGCCACAAGGTCGGTGACGCTCAATAAACCGCGGGAACCCTCGCAGGCGTCAGCGACGCTGGCAACGTTGTCCTGATCGCGAGCCAAGCGGCGGGCGCTTGAGCGGCCGCCGCCGTTCAAGGCACCACCCGTACCTCGCTCAAGCCGTTACCCTGACGCTGCACCTGAATCTGCACCGGGATGCGCTCGTGCATTTCCTGCACGTGGGAAATGACCGCTACCTTGCGACCTTGGGCTTGCAGATTATCGAGGGCGTCCATGGCCAATTGCAGTGATTCGGGGTCCAGGCTGCCGAAGCCTTCATCGATGAACAAGGATTCGATCTTCAAGCTGCTCGATGCCATGGAGGCCAGGCCCAGCGCAAGTGCCAAGGAAACCAGGAAGGTTTCGCCGCCACTCAGGGAATGGACCGAACGCACTTCATCCCCCATTTCGGTATCTACCACCAGTAGCCCAAGTGCGCTGCCGCCACGCTTGAGCCGGTAGCGACGCGCCAGTTGCAGCAGCTGCGCGTTGGCGTGGCGGACAAGCAAGTCAAGGTTGTAGGCCTGGGCGATCTTGCGTAGCCGATCACCTTCGGCCGAACCGATCAGGGCCGATAGGCGGGCCCAGCGCGTATGTTCAGCCTGGGCCTGGGCAAGCTGCGCGGCGAGCGCATCCCGGGCCTGTCGGCGCCGATCGTCTTCCAATTGGGCGGCACGCAACTCGGCGCATCGTTGCTCCTGCAACTGGCAGGTGCTTTCGATTTCAACGAGTGCCGCGGCCAAGTCTTCGGCGGGCCGGCTGGCCGCGGGCGCCTGCCCTTGATGAGCCTGGACGCGCGCCTGGCGCTCGGCAAGCACAGCCTGAGCCTGTTCCAGCGACCGCTGGGCCTGGCCCAGCCTTGCCTGCATGGCCTCGATGTCGGATTCGCCCAAGGTCAGTAAATGCGCCAGGGTCGAATCGTCCAGGGTTGGATGCCCGGCGCGCCAGCTTGCCAGCCGCTGGGTCAGCTCCGCGTATTCGGCTTCGTTGGCGGTCAGTTGCTCTTCGAGGCTTCGCGCCTGGGCCTGGGCTTGCAGAGCTTGATCGCGCGCCAGTTGCAGCGCTTGATTGGCCTGCGCCTGGGCATCCCGCGCCTGAATCACGGCTGTGTCCAGCTGCGCCTGCCAGGCCGTCACGCTCGCATGAGGCGCCAGCTGCTCGGTCAGCGTCTCGCGCAGCGCTTCCAGGCGCTTCTGGGCCTGCTCAAGGGCGACGCGCTGTTCCCGCGCCTGATCGTCCAGTAGGACGAGCTGGGCCTGCGCCACCTGGATATGCTGGGCCCGTTGGCTTTGACTGAGGCTCTGTGCCTGATGCTGTTCCTCCAGGCTCAAGCGTTCAGCCAGGGTGCGTTCCAGCGCCTCGCGCGCCTGAACCGGCTCTGCCCTCAGGGCGACAAGGGTAGCGGACGGCAGCAGGCTACCGAACCCGTCCAGCTCATCCTCGAAGCGTTGCCGCTCACGCTCGAGCGATGCCTGGTGCTCACGCCACTGTGCAGCCGCCTCGTCGCTGCGCTGCTGCGCCTGACGCAGCTGTTGCTGCAGCTGCGTTGCCTCGGCCTGGGCGGCGAGCAACGCCTGAAGTTGCTCTTCATCGCGGGAGATCTGTTCGCGCAGCCGGGCCACGGCGTCGTTGAGCCAGGCCTGGCGCCGGGGCTCGGGTATCGCCAGCAGTTCGTCCTGGCGCGCGAGCGTTCCCAAGGCGTCCAGCGCGGCGGTGAGTTGAGCCTGCTCGCGCTGTTGCTGCTCATGCAAGGCTTTGAGCCGATCGATGAGGCCCCGTACCTCGGCACGCAGCTCGGCCAGCTGTTCGGCGAGCGCATTGACCCGCGCCTGGGCCGTTTCGATTTCGGCCAGGTCCTGTGCTTCCAGCGTCTGCAGCGCGACCTCGGCGCGGGTTGCCGTCTCGCCGGGGTGATCCTCGCTGCCGCACACTGGGCAGGGCGCGCCCGGCACCAGACCGGCGCGAAGCCGGGCCAGATGCTGCCGCTCCAGTACCTGCGCGGTCACGTCCAGGGCCTGGCTGGCTCTTTCGTGTTCCGCCTTGACAGCCTGGCCTTGCTCGATGCAGGTATGGCGCTTCTTGGTCAAGGCCTGCTGTTGCGCCTTCAAGTCCGCCAGGCGCTCTTGTGCCTGGGCACAGCGGCGCCAATGTTCATCCAGAGAGGTCAAGGCCTGCAGGCCGTCGCGGTTGTCGCGCAGCAGATCGGTCAATAGCTTGAGTCGCTCGCCCAAGTCTTCGGTGCCGCCGAGCCTGGCCGCCAGTTCGTGCAAGCGGGCCTGAAGGTCAGCCTGGACCTGGCCTGCCCGTTCGGCGTCCTGCTTCAGTGGCGAGGCTTTGGCCTGGAGATCGCTGACCCGCTGGGCTGCCTCCACGGCCTGGCGCAGCCGCGGCTGGTAGGCAGTCCAGGCACTGGCCAGGCGGGCCAGCCCGGCGCTTGCCTCCAGACGCGCCTGTACCGCGTGCAGCACCGTATCTCCCTGGGCCTGTGCCTGTTCTAGCGCGGTCAGCGCCGTGCGCCCGGCCTCGACATCACGCTCCACCTGGGCCCATTGCGCCTGGCGCGGCGCGAGTTCCTGTTCCAACAGCTGCAGGGTGGCTTGCAGGTCCTGGGCCTGGCGCAAGGCGGGCGCCGCCTCGGCCTGAGCCTCGGTCGCCCGCTGCAAGCAAGCCATGGCTTCGGCGACCTTTCCCTGCTCGACTTCACTGGCCTGCTCGGCGATAGCCCTGGCTGTCAGGGCCTCGTTGAGCGCCTCGACCAGTTTCTGGTGATGTACATCCAGGCGACGGCTTTGCTCGAGCACGGCTCTCTGGGGCGCCAGGGCCTGCAGCAGCGTGAGCGTTTGACGCTCCCCCTCCTGCCGCTGCCACTGATTCTGCGCTTGAGCCACAGCCTCGGTGGCGGCATGGGCCTGTGCCAGCAACAGCTCGGTCTCCAACTGGTGCTGTCGCTGGACCTCAAGCATTCGCCGCTCTTCCTGAGAGCCGCTCAAGGTTGTCCGGGCCATGACGAGGCGCTCGTCCAGGTCCCGGCGAGCCTGTTCATCCAGGGCTTGGATCGCGCCATCCTGAGCCTGCAGGTTTTCCAGGTGCTGGCGCGCACTCCGTGCCTTGTCGTAGGCACGGCGGCCAAGGCGGCTGTAGAGCGCGGTGTCGGTAAGCTTCTCCAGCAGTTCACTGCGCTCGTTGTCGTTGGCCTTGAGGAAAGCGCTGAACTCGCTCTGGGCCAACAGCACGGCGCGGGTGAACTGCTCGAAATTCAACCCCAGGCGCGCTTCCAGCAGTGGTCGGTACTCGTTCTTCTGGGTTGCCAGCAGGCGGTCGCTGTCCAGGTCCAACAGGCTTTGCCGGCTCGGTTGCAGCTTGGCTCCAGCCTTGTCCCGGGCGCGGTTGGCTTCCCAACGGGCCCGGTAGCGCACCCCGTCCACCCCGAGGAAGTCCACTTCGGCAAAGCCTGCGCCGGCCCCGCGGCGCAGCAGGTTGCGCGGGTCCCAGATGGCAATTTCGCCGTCGGCGTCGGGTACCTTGGCGTCCCGGGCAGTGGCCCCGAGCCGGGGCACCGCGCCGAACAACGCCAGGCAGAGGGCATCGAGCAGGGTGCTCTTGCCCGCGCCGGTGGGGCCAGTGATCGCGAACAGGCCGGCGCTGGCCAGGGGTTCGGTGGTGAAATCCAGGGCTACGGGCCCGGCCAGGGAAGCCAGATTCCGCAGTCGAATGGCAAGAATCTTCAAGGCTGGTGCTCCGTCTGCTCTTCCTGCAGCAGAGTCAGGAAGTCTGCCAGGGTGGCGTCATCCACCTGGCTTGCGTATTGCTCCTCCCAGGCGCGGCTGAAAACCTGCTGCGGGCTGAGCTGTTCCAACTGCTCCAGGGGACCTTCGCAACCGCCAGCGCTCCGGCCCTGATACTCGACCGCGATGCGCACCAGACGCGCGGCCTTGCCATCGAGCGCCGCCTCTACCCGGGCGCGCAGTTCGGGCTGGGGTTCATTCAAGGTGACCCGCACTTCCAGCCAGGGATGCTGCACCACCTCGGCGAGCAGGTCAGGCTGGGGCAGCGCGGCCAGCCGCGCCAGTACTTCATCGAGCGGGGCCGGGCCGACCCGTAGCAGGTCCACCGCCCGTGGAACCCGGTGCGGCTGCACCTGCTCCAGGCGGTCGCCGACGAAATCCACCTGCAGCACCTGATGGGGGTAGTCCACTTCTGAGAAAGACAGTGGAATGGGCGAGCCACTGTAGCGCAGTCGCTGCTCGCCGTTGACCTGCTGCGGCTTGTGCAGGTGCCCCAGGGCAACGTAATTCACGCTGTCGTCGAACAGGCTGGCCGGCAGCGCTTCGGCGTGGCCAATGACCAGGCTGCGTTCTGAGTCCAGGGAAACCGCGCCGCCGGCCATGTGTGCATGACTGATCGCAATCAGCGGCTGGCCGGGGGCGCGGCGTGCATTGGCCGCGGCGATAAGGCGCTGGTGCACCAGGGCGATGCCGCTCAGGTAGTTCTCACCCAGATGAGGCCCGGTGACCTCCGCCGGGCGCAGGAAGGGCAGCGCCAGGCACCAGCCGGCGATGGCGCCATGGGCGTCAGGCAAGGGGATGAGCAACCGTTCGCAATCGAGCTGGCCATCGTCCAGCCAGAGCACGCGCCCCAGGGCGTGGGTGCGCAGTCGACGCATGAGCGGGGCGGGCAATTCGATGCGCGAGCCAGAATCATGATTGCCGGCGATCATCACGATGGTCAGGGAGGGCAGGGCCTCATGGGCGCTGACGATGAAGTCGTAGAGCCGCTCCTGGGCCTTGAGCGGGGGGTTCACGGTGTCGAAGATGTCGCCGGCGATCAGCAGGGCGTCCGGTACCAGCGCCTGGATGCGTGCCAGCAGCCAGCCCAGAAAGGCCTGGTGTTCATAGTCGCGGTCCTGGCCATGGAGGCTCTGCCCCAGGTGCCAGTCGGAAGTGTGCAGCAAGCGCATTGGCAGGCCTCGAGAAACTATTTGGGGTAGAGCGGCGGCAGGCTTTCCTCGGCCCCTGCGGGGCGGCCACCATTGGGTAGGCTACTGACGGCCTGCCACAGGCGACGGCCTTGCCAGTAGCGGCCGGCTTCGCTGTAGAGCGCGCCGTTGAGGCCATCAAGGGCATCGGACAGCGGCGGATGACGCACGGCCATCTGCGCCAGGGTCTCGGACTGTTGACGCGCCCAGGCATCCAGCGCCTGGCGCGACGACTGAGGATCATTGTTCAGGCAGGCTCGCTTGAGATCGTCGAGCAGGCCGCGACTGCTGGGGCCGGCGGCTGCAAGCCGGGCCACCGCGGGCCGGGAGCGGGCCCGCCACCACAGGCCGAAGCCGAGCAGGGTGGTGAGCGACAATAGCGCGGTCGCCAGTTGCCACGGCCACAGCGGGCCCGGCACGGCGGGCCCGGGCAGCGAAGTGACGCCGGTTGGCTCGGCCGCCGGCTGGACTTCGAACGCACGGGCGGGGAGGCTGGTATGTTCCAAATGATCTTCCCGGGTATTCCACCAGACGATGTCCACGGCAGGCAGCTCGCTGCGGCCAGGCCGGCTGGGCACCAGGGCCTCGCGCTCCTGTCGGCTTCCCACCAGTCCGCGCTCGGTGTGCTGGTCGTCCAGCCGCGGCTGGTCGGGATAGCGACGCATTGCATCCACCGCGCCATCGGGCAGCGGTGGAAGCTGTGCGCTGGAGAGCCCTTCGGCCTTGAGCGTCAGGGTGCGCGTCAGGGACTCCCCCACCGAGGCCGTCTCCGGTGCAGGGTTCCAGGTTTCGCTCAGGCTCAGGCCGCGGGCCGGCAGCCAGGCCGCGTCGGCCGGGTAAACGCCGGGCTTGGGCAATACCTTCAGGCTCAGGCTCGCCGAGGCGACCCGCACCTGCGCGCCAGGGCGAGGACGTCCATTGTCATCGCTGGCCACCGTGGTGGCGGTGAACATCAACGGGGGCAGGACAAGCTCACCGCTGCGTTGCGGATAAAGGGCATAGCGAGTTTCGATGACTCCATGACGCACCCCATCGATTACCTTCTCGTAGGCGCGCCGTGGGCCCAGCGGCTCTACTCGGGCGTCACTGAGTTCAGGAGGGGTGAACAGACTGTCATCGTACAGGGCCACGCTGTGGTACGCCCGCAGGGTCAGAATGGTCTGGGCCTGCACATACACCCGCTCCTGGTCCAGGCTGGCCTCGATGAACACAGGCGCAGTACTGGCTGGGGTGGCCGTCGGGGCGTCCAGCACCTGTACGACGATAGGCTGGCTGCGCAGGTCGCCGACCTGCAGCGCAGGAATGGTCAGGGTCCCACTGCCAAGCGGGACCAGGGAAACAATCCAGCGGGTACTGGCAGCCCGGTCGTCGGCAATGCTGGCTGGTCGGTTTACCTGGCGAACATCGCCAACGCGGAAGTCCGCTTCCAAGGGCGCGGTGTCCGGCCGGCCGAACAGGGTCGCGTCACCGGTTTCAAGGCTTAGCTCGAAGGATTCGCCCACGGCCAGATGAGCGCGGTCCACGCTGGCGACCAGTACCGCAGCCACTGTCGGGAGCGGCAGCGCCAGCGCCAGCACGCATAGAAGAAAGGCGTAGAGCCGACTCATCACTATTGTTCCTGCCGTTGTCGCTGTTCATACCAGAATTTGCGCCGGAGCAATTCTGACGGATCGTCCGGTATCTGTCGCAGCCATTGCTCCAGCGATTGCCGGGCTTCGTCTTCCGGGTAGCGCTCCAGCGCCGGGCCGTTGTTCAGGGATGCGCTCGCCTGCGAAGCGCCCGATTGGTTGCCAAGGCGGTCGTCTTTATTCCCATCGGCAGTGGCACCGGACGCTAGGGAGCTAGTGGTCGATGCGGCGCTGTCCGGGGTCGCCGTGCCTGTATGGGCTGGCGGCATGGCCGCCGATGGAACGCCCGGACCCGGTGACGGCCCACTGGGGGCGATAGAGGCAGCCGGCGGTTCTTTCGCTGGCGCCGAAGGGGCGGCGGGCGGTGTCCCGGGTACTGACGCCTGCCGCGCTTGCAGCATGGACCTGACCAGAGCCTGGTTGTCACGGGCGATGGCCAGGGCGGGGTCGCGTTCCAGTGCCTGCTCGTAAGCATCGAGCGCGCTTTCCAGCTTCCCGGACATCGCCAGTGCGTTGCCGCGGTTGTAATGGTCGGCTGCGCTGTCGCCCTGGGCGAAACGTTTGGCCGCCTCGGCGTATTGTCGGGCCCGGTAGAGGGCCACGCCCTGCCAGCGAGGGTCGCTGAACCGCGCGGCCGCCTCGTCTGGCGCTTGAATGAGCAGACGCTGGCCTTGCTGGTCCGGGCGCCACCAGAAGTCGGCCAGGCTGAAGGCATAGACCGGCGAAGGCGTTGCGCCCAAGGCCAGCGAGAGGGGTAGGCACAGCAGCCAGCCACGTCGTCCGGCCAGGGCAGCGAGCCCCAGCAAAGGCAAGAGCAGCCAATACCCCTGGTCGGCCCAACGGTCCGATGGGCTTTCCAGTGCCGCTTCGGCACCGAACGACCCGTGACCACCATCGAGCATGCCCAGGGCGCGCAGGTCATGGCTGTCGATTCGCGCTGTCTCATAGCGGCCATGGGCACTGGCCGCGGTGGCCGTCAAGGCATCCGCGTCGAGGCGGGCAAGGGCGATACCACCACGGGGGTCCTTGAGCAACTCACCGTTCTCCAGCGGCACCGCGGCGCCTTCCCGGCTGCCCACACCCAGTATGAACAGGGGCGGCGCCCGCCGACCCAGCCAGTGGTCGATGCCGGCGCGCTCCTCGTCGGTCAGGCTGGAAGCGATCAACAGCAGACGCCCCGGACCCTGGCCGGCCTGGGCCAGCAGGTCCAGGCCCTGGCGCACGGCCAGGTCGGCGCGCTGCCCGGGTTCGGGCATGAGGGAAGGCTTCAAGGCCTCGAGCAGGTTGGCGCTGGTGGCCTGATCATCGGACAGCGGCACCAGGGTATGCGCACTGCCGGCATAGACGACGATGGCCGTCTGCGCCTCGGCGCGCCGCTGCAGCACATCGAGTATCTTGCGCCGCGCCTGGCTGAGACGGTCTGGCGAGACGTCCTGGGCGAGCATGTCGGGCGTCAGCGCCAGCAGGATCACCAAGGGGTCGTCAGGGCGCTGGCTCAGCGGCTGGTCCCGCCGCCAGCCCGGCCCCGCGAGGGCCAGTCCTGCCAACACGGCCGCCATGGCGAGCAGCACCCGTGGCCAGTGCTGGGCCCGAGCCTGGCTGCCGCGCAAAAGCGTGCCGTGAAAAGCCCGCGGCAATAGCGCCTGCCAACGCCCGCTGCGGCGTCGGCGCAACCACAGGCCCCAGCACAACCCTGCGAGCAGGGGCCAGGCAAGGAACCAGCCTGGCCGTGACCAGTGCGGCAAGCATGCAAGCAAGGCATCGATCATGGGCGGGGCCTCAACCGAGCCAGGCGAGCGCGAAGAGCGGCCAAGGCCGGTAACAGCGGCGCGAGCCAGGGCAGGCGTCGGGCGAGGGGGAGCAGCCGTTGGATCATCAAGGCGGCGGTAGCCAGCACAGCCGTGACCAGGGGCCAGTGATACAGTTCCTGGACAGGTCGTACTCGGGTCGGCTGCTGGTTGACCGGCTCCAGTCGGTCAAGGGCCTGGCCAATGGCGTCGAGTTCGCGTCCGTCGCGAGCGCGGAAATATTCACCGCCCGTAGCGCTGGCGATCGCCTGCAACGCGGCTTCGTCCAGATCATTGCGCGGGCTGGTGCCCAGAGGCGTGCCAGCAACCGCTGCCGTCGGGTCCGCGCCGATGCCGATGGCATGGATGCGCACCTGCTCGGCGGCGGCCAGGCGGGCGGCGGTCAATGGCGAAATGTGCCCGCCGTTGTTGGCCCCGTCGGTGACCAGCACCAGCACGCGACTGTCAGCCGGCCGGGCCCGCAGGCGCTTGATCGCCAGCCCGATGGCATCGCCGACGGCGGTGGTCTGGCCGGCGATGCCCACCTGGGCTTCGTCGAGCCAGGTGCGTACCGTGCGCCGGTCGAAGGTGAGCGGCGCTTGCAGATAAGCCTGGGTGCCGAAGAGAATCAAGCCCACCCGGTCCCCTTGGCGCGCTTCAAGGAAATCGCCAAGAAGATGCTTGACCAGGCTCAGGCGGCTTACGCTTTCCCCGTGCCATTGCATGTCGGGGTAATCCATGGAGCCGGAAACGTCCACTGCCACCATCAGGTCGCGTCCCGTGGCCGGCATGGGCAACGGCGGCCCCAGCCACTGAGGGCGGGCGCACGCTAGCACCAGGCAGAGCCACACCAGCGCGTAGGGCAGTTGCTGACGCCAGCCGGGCAGGCCCCGGCTGACGCGACCCCGGCTGAGAGCGGCCAGTTCGTCAAGAAAACCGACCTGCAGCACCTGCTCGCCGGTTTCCGCTGGCGGCAAGGTTCGCCGTAGCACCCAGGGCAGTGGCAGCAGCAGGAAGACCAGCGGCCAGGCGAACTCAAGCATGTTTGCGAATCCAGGTGTCCACGGCCTGGTAGAGACCCTGGATCGCCTTGTCATCGAGCCTGCATTCGGGCCGGTAGACCCCCTCCACCAGGATCATCCAGCGCGTAAGGCCCGCCGCCGGGCAGCGATTGTCCAGGAACGCCAGCCAGGTCCGACCGTTGAGGGTATGGCTGTTGGCATTGGGGTAGTGGTTGCGGCAGATGCGTTTGAGCAGGGCGTTGAGCTGGGCAAGCCAGGCGCCGGCCGGGGCGCCGCCATAGGGACGCGGCATCAGCGCCAGCTCGGCCAGGGCTTCCAGGCGCACCGGGTCGATGCCCGGGTCGTTGAGGGGGGCCGGCTGGGCCGGTTCATCCACTGCCGGGGAGGGGCGACGGTACCAACGCAGGGCGGCGGCCAAGGTCAACAGCAACGCGGCCGCGAGCAACCACCAACCGGGCGCTGGCGGCCAGAAGGGCACTGGCGTCGGCTCGATCAAGGGATGCAGGCGGTCCAGGGGGTTCATGGGGCAGTCCCGGCCCAGGTACCCGGGCGTGGGCGGCTACTGGTGTATTCACGCAATTGATCGACCGGGTCGGCCTGGGTACTGAGCGGCAGCACCAGAACGCCAAGCTTCTGCGCCAGCCGCTGCCACCGGCCGCGTCGGTGTTGTGCCGAGGCCTTGTAGGCGCGCAGCAGCTCAGTGTCATTGGTGTCCACTTCCAGCTGCGCGCTGCCCAGACCGAAGCGCAACAAGCCGGCGGCTGGCAAGGCGTGGTCCATGGGATCGCTGATCGGCAACAGCAACAGGTCGCAGTGTCGTGACAGCAGGCTCAACTGCTGCTCGGCCGCGTCGCTCAGCGCGCGTTCATCGCAGATCACTATGGCTAGACTGCCGGGGCGCAGCACTTCCCGGGCCCGGCGCAGCGCGCTGCCCAAGGGGTCCGAAGCGGGGCGGGCATCGGTGGTGAGCGCGGCATTGACTCGAACCAGGCGGTTGAGCAGTTGCAACAGGCTTTGCTTGCTGCGCCGTGGCTTGATTTCGTAGTGATCCAGGTCACCGAACACTAGCCCGCCTACCCGGTCGTTATGCTCCAGGGTCGCCCAGCCGAACAGGGCGGCAATCTGCGCGGCCAGGGTGGACTTGAAGGCTCGGGCCGAGCCGAAGAACAACTGCCGGCTCTGCTCTACCAGGATGAAGATCGGCCGCTCGCGCTCTTCATGGAACAGTTTGGTGTGGGGCTCCTGGGTGCGCGCTGTGACGCGCCAATCGATGTTGCGTACATCGTCCCCGGCCTGGTAGACCCGCACCTGATCGAAATCCACCCCGCGGCCGCGCAGCTTGGAGTGGTGCAGGCCGATCAGCGGGCTGCGCTGGCCAGGGCGCGAAAACAGCTGGACCTCGCGCACCCGGTGGCGCATCTCGATCAGTTCGGCCAGGCTTACGGCGATGGTGGGCGCGGCCCGGGCAAGGCTCTTCATGGGGCTGACCCTAGGCCACGGCCACGACGTCGAGGATGCGCTGGATGACCCGATCCTGGTCGACCCCCGCGGCCTCGGCTTCGAAGGACAGGATGATGCGATGACGCAGCACGTCGAAGATCATGGCCTGGATGTCCTCGGGGCTGACGAAGTCGCGCCCGGCCAGCCAGGCATGGGCCCGGGCGCAGCGGTCCAGGGAAATCGAGCCACGCGGGCTGGCGCCGTAGGCCAGCCATTCGGCCAGCTCGGCGTCATATTTGGCCGGCGCGCGCGTGGCCATCACCAGTTGGACCAGGTATTGCTCCACGGCATCGGCCATGTACAAGCCGAGTATCTCCTTGCGTGCCGCGAAGATCGCCTGCTGGCTCACCCGACGTTCCGGCTTGGCTTCGCCATTAAGCGCCTCGCCACGGGCCTGCTGGAGGATCTTGCGCTCCACCGAAGCGTCTGGGAAGCCAATCTTCACGTGCATCAGGAAACGATCGAGCTGCGCTTCGGGCAACGGGTAGGTGCCTTCCTGCTCGATGGGGTTCTGGGTAGCCATCACCAGGAACAACGGCGAAAGGTCATACGTACTGCGGCCCACGCTTACCTGCCGCTCCGCCATGGCCTCCAGCAGCGCCGACTGTACCTTGGCCGGAGCCCGGTTGATTTCATCAGCCAGCACCAGGTTGTGGAAGATCGGCCCTTGCTGGAACACGAAGCTGCCGGTTTCGGGTCGGTAGATTTCCGTGCCGGTGATGTCCGCCGGAAGCAGGTCGGGAGTGAACTGGATGCGATGGAACTGCGCCTCGACGCCCTCGGCCAGCTCCTTGATCGCCTTGGTCTTGGCCAACCCGGGCGCGCCTTCCACCAGCATGTGGCCGTCTGCCAGGAGCACGATCAACAACCGATCGATGAGTTTGTCCTGGCCGAGAATCTGGGTGGAGAGAAAGCTGCGCAGCGCGATGAGCGCTTCACGATGTTCCATCGATGAGTACCTGGGTGGCCGCCGGAAAAGCTGGCGTAACGGGCGAGGCCTTGGCCTCGAGGGCCACTATTTTAATGCATGGCGCCGGGGAAAGGTATTCCGTTGCGCTTGCCGGGCAGCGCTCTGTGGGGCTCAGCCGCCGGTCATGTTCATGAAGCGCACTACCTGTACCTGGTCATCCAGCCTGAAATCATGCCGTGCCGGCTTGATCGCCATGGCCTCGATGATGGCGCGTTCCAAACGCTCCGGCTGGCCGGGGTGGGCACGAAGCATGGCCTTCAGGTCGACCGAGTGTTCGTTGCCCAGGCAGAGTAGCAGACGGCCTTCCACGGTAAGGCGGACACGGTTGCAGGTGGCGCAGAAGTTGTGGCTGTGGGGCGAGATGAAGCCGATCCGCGTATCCGGGGCCTGGGCCAGGCGCCAATAGCGGGATGGGCCGTGGGTGGTATCCGTTGCAGGCACCAGGGTGTAGCGTTCGGCGATGCGCTCGCGTACCTGCTCGCTGGAAAAAAAGGCTTCGGCCCGGCTGTGCTCGGTGATCACGCCCAGGGGCATTTCCTCGATGAAACTGATATCCAGCCCGCGGTCGATGGCGAAGGCGACCAGGTCGTTGATTTCGTCATCGTTGCGCCCTTTCATCACCACGCAGTTGAGCTTGGTATAGGTGAAGCCCGCCGCGTTCGCCGCGTCTATACCGGCGACCACCCGGGCCAGGTCGCCGGTGCGGGTGAGCTGCCGGAAACGCTCCGGGTTCAGGCTGTCCAGGCTGATATTGAGGCGGGCGAGGCCAGCTTCGCGCAAGGGAACGGCCAGGCGCGCCAGCTGCGACCCGTTGGTGGTCATGCACAGTTCTTCGAGGCCGGGGAGGGCGGCGATTCGCGCGCAAAGCTCGACCACCCCCGCGCGTACCAGCGGCTCGCCTCCCGTAAGGCGGATCTTGCGCGTGCCCAGAGCCACGAAGGCCCGCGCCATCTCATGCAGCTCTTCAAGGGTGAGGATGCGCTGGCGCGGCAGGAAGGTCATATCTTCGGCCATGCAGTACACGCAGCGGAAATCGCAGCGGTCGGTCACCGACATCCGAAGATAGTCGACCCGTCTCGCAAAACCGTCGGTCAGATGCCGCTGCGCCATTGAGGCCTCATGAATGATGTTTCGGTTGCGCTGGCTTGACAGGCGGCCCCTTAAGGCACTTCCTGACAGGCCACAAAGATGCCCAGCCACGATGTCACGGTCCGCGCCAGATCGTCTGTGGACCTCAGGCACGTTAAGACCGATACCGCTCAGCGTCCAATCGCTTGTAGCGATCATCTCATAGACCTTATCAATGGTGGCCGGTTCGTCTTTGCTGAGCCCGGGCATCAAGACTGGCTTGATATAGCCGCGCTCCATGGATTTTGATACGCATGGCACATGGTTCCGCCTGGCGATTCGTGCTTAACTCGCGACTTCTGTTAAACCCGATAGAAGGAATCGCTCCATGGCTCAAGTGACCCTCAAAGGCAACCCGGTCCGCATCGACGGCCAGCTTCCGCAGCCAGGCGACATCGCGCCCGCTTTCTCCCTGGTTGGCGGCGACCTGAGCGACAAGTCCCTTGAGAGCTTCGCCGGCAAGCGCAAGGTACTGAACATCTTCCCCAGCGTGGATACCCCCACCTGTGCCACCTCCGTGCGCAAGTTCAACGCTGAGGCCAGCAAGCTCAGCGATACGGTGGTGCTATGCATCTCGGCGGACTTGCCCTTCGCCCAGAGCCGCTTCTGCGGCGCCGAGGGGTTGGAGAACGTAGTCAACCTGTCCACGTTGCGCGGCCGTGAGTTCATCGAAGCCTACGGGGTGGCCATTGCCGAGGGCCCGCTCAAGGGGCTGACCGCCCGCGCCGTGGTGGTGCTGGACGAGCAGAACAAGGTCCTGCACAGCGAACTGGTGTCCGAAATCGGCCAGGAGCCCAACTATGACGCGGCTCTGGCGGTATTGAAGTAAGCTTTTCCCCTGGCGCGCCGCGGTCGTGGTGCGCCTTCCCCGCGCTGTCATCTGAAGTGTGTCAGTTTGGTAACACCCTGTTGCCAATACGTAAAAGACCGGTAAATGCGCTTTGCGAATGGCGCCGCAGTGCTTATCGTTCAGCCTCCCGAAGGAAAGCTGAGCCGCGCCATGGTCGATCGTTCGCATAACTCCCGTTCCCCACTGCTTAGTCGTGGGGCAATCGCCGTCGTGCTCCTGGTGGCCATTGGCGCTGCCGCCTGGTACTGGACGCACCGTGGCGCCAACAAGGGCGCTGCTGGCGAGCAGGCAACGGCCAACGGGCAAAGCCATGCGCGCCGGCCGGGCGCCAACCCCATGCGCCCGGGTTGGGGCGATGCTGGCGGGCCCACTCCCGTGCGGGTGGGGGAGGTGGTGCTGGGGGATTTCCCGGTTTACCTGAAGGCCTTGGGTACGGTGACCGCACTGAACACGGTCAACGTTCGCCCCCGGGTGGCCGGCGAGCTGGTCAAGGTCAATTTCCGCGAGGGCCAGGCCGTCAAGGCCGGTGATCTGCTGGCGCAGATCGACCCGCGCAGCTACCGCATCGCCCTGGAGCAGGCCCAGGGGACCTTGGGCGAAAACCAGGCCCAGCTCAGGAACGCCCAGGTCGATCTCAAGCGCTATCGTGAACTCTTCGCCCAGGATTCCATTGCCCGGCAGACCCTCGACACTCAGGAAGCCCTGGTCGCCCAGTACCAGGCGACCGTCAAGACCAACACCGCGGCCGTTGAAAACGCGCGTCTGAACCTGCAGTTCACCGATATCCGCGCCCCCATTTCCGGTCGGGTCGGCCTGCGCCAGCTCGACGCGGGAAACCTGCTGTCCGCCAATGACACCACGGCGGTGGCGGTGGTGACCCAGACCCAACCGATCAGCGTGGCCTTCACGCTGCCGGAAACCCAGATCGACCCTGTGCTGGCCCAGTATCGCCAGGGACGCAGCCTGTTGGTCGAGGCCTGGGACCGCGCCGACCGTGAGCGGGTGGCCAATGGCGTGCTCGCCAGCCCCGACAACCAGATCGACACGGCCACCGGTACGCTGAAGTTCAAGGCGCGCTTCGAGAACCAGGATGAGCGTCTGTTCCCCAACCAGTTCGTCAACGTGCGCCTGCTGGTGGATACGCTCCGCCAAGCCGTGCTGGCCCCCGCCCCGGCGATCCAGTTCGGCGCCGAGGGCACTTTCGTCTATGTGCTCGAGGGCGCGAGCAAGGTCCGGGTGCGGCAGGTGAAGGTAGGCCCCAGCGACGGACAGCGCACGGTTATCGAAAGCGGGCTGGCCCAGGGCGATCGCCTCGTGCTCGAGGGCACCGACCGCCTGCGCGATGGTGGTGAGGTGGAAGTGGTCAAGGACAACCGCGCCTTGCCGTCCGGCGCCGGCGAACAACTGCAAGGCACCCCAGCCAGCGAAGTCGCGCCTGGCGCCAAGGCTGGCGCATGAACCTGTCGCGGCTGTTCATCCTCCGTCCGGTCGCCACCACCCTGAGCATGCTGGCGATCGTGCTGGCCGGGCTCATTGGCTGGCGGCTGATGCCTGTCTCGGCGTTGCCGCAGGTGGACTACCCCACCATACGGGTGATGACCCTTTACCCCGGGGCAAGCCCTCAGGTGATGACCAGCGCCGTGACCGCGCCCCTGGAACGTCAGTTCGGTCAGATGCCCGGCCTGGCCCAGATGACCTCCACCAGCTCCGGCGGCGCCTCGGTGATTACCTTGAGGTTCAGCCTGGCCCTGGACATGGACGTGGCCGAGCAGGAAGTGCAGGCGGCCATCAACGCGGCCAACAACCTGTTGCCCAACGACTTGCCCGCGCCTCCGGTGTACAACAAGGTAAACCCGGCCGATACGCCGGTGCTGACCATCGCCATCAGTTCCAAGACCCTGCCCCTGCCCAAGGTGAACGACCTGGTGGACACCCGGATGGCCCAGAAGATCGCGCAGATCGGCGGCGTCGGCATGGTCAGCATCGCCGGTGGCCAGCGCCATGCGGTGCGCATCAAGGTCAACCCCCAGGCATTGGCGGCGGCGGGCCTGAACCTGGCGGACGTCCGCAGCCTGATCGGGGCCTCCAACGTCAACCAGCCCAAGGGCAACTTCGACGGGCCCACTCGGGTGTCGATGCTCGACGCCAATGACCAGCTGCGCTCCCCGGAGGAATACGCCAACCTTATTCTTGCCTACAAGAACGGCGCGCCCCTGCGCCTGCGCGATGTGGCCGAGATCGTCGACGGTGCCGAGAACGAGCGCCTGGCCGCCTGGGCCAATCGCAGCCAGGCCGTGCTGCTCAATATCCAGCGCCAGCCGGGGGCCAACGTGATCGAGGTGGTGGACCGGGTCAAGGCCGTGCTGCCCGGCCTGACCGCCAGCATGCCTGCCGGGCTCGACGTGACCGTTCTGAGCGATCGCACCCAGACCATCCGGGCCTCGGTGCGCGATGTGCAGAAAGAGTTGTTGTTCGCCATTGCCCTGGTGGTGCTGGTCACCTTCCTGTTTTTGCGGCGGCTGAGCGCAACCCTGATTCCTTCCATCACTGTTCCGCTGTCGCTGATCGGTACCTTTGGCGTCATGTACCTGGCCGGCTTTTCGGTGAATAACCTCACGCTCATGGCCCTGACCATCGCCACGGGGTTCGTGGTCGACGACGCCATCGTGATGCTGGAGAACATCGCCCGCCATATAGAAGAAGGCCAAACGCCATTCCAGGCGGCCATCCAGGGCGCCCGGCAGATCGGTTTCACGCTCATTTCGTTGACCTTCTCCCTGATCGCGGTACTCATTCCGTTGCTGTTCATGGGAGATGTGGTCGGCCGTCTGTTCCGGGAATTCGCCATTACCCTGGCGGTGGCCATCCTGATTTCCCTGGTAGTGTCTCTGACGCTGACCCCCATGATGTGCGCCCGCATGCTCAAGCGCGAGCCGGCGCAGAGCGAGCAGTCTGGCTTCTATCGCGCCAGTGGCGCCTGGCTGGACTGGCTGGTGGCACGCTATTCCATCGGGCTGGGCTGGGTGCTGCGTCACCAGCCACTGACCCTGTTGGTGGCGCTCGCGACCCTGGCCCTGACAGTGGTGCTGTACCTGCTGGTGCCCAAGGGCTTCTTCCCGGTGCAAGACACCGGCTTCATCCAGGCGGTGTCCGAGGCGCCCCAGGCGGTGTCCTTCCAGGCCATGAGTGAACGCCAGCAGGCGCTGGCCGAGATCATCCTGCGCGATCCCGCCGTGGAAAGCCTGTCTTCGTACATCGGCGTGGATGGCGACAATGCCACCCTCAACAGCGGCCGCTTGCTGATCAATCTCAAGCCCCACGGGCAGCGTGACCTGAGCGCCGCCGAGGTGATCGACCGCCTGCAACCCCAGGTGGATCATCTGGTAGGGGTGCGTTTGTTCATGCAGCCGGTCCAGGACCTGACCATCGAAGACAGGGTCAGCCGTACCCAGTATCAGTTCAGCCTGGCCTCGCCAGACGCGGAACTGCTGGCGCAATGGTCCGGCAGGCTGGTCAATGCCCTGCGCCAGCGTCCGGAATTGCGCGACGTGGCCAGTGACCTTCAGGACAAAGGCCTGCAGGTGTACCTGGATATCGACCGCGACGCGGCCATGCGCCTGGGGGTGAAGGTTACCGATATCACCAACGCGCTCTATGACGCTTTCGGCCAGCGGCAGATCTCGACCATCTATACCCAGGCCAACCAGTACCGGGTGGTGTTGCAGTCCGCCGATGGCGGGCGTATCGGCCCCCAGGCGCTGGAGCAGTTATATGTGAAGGCCAGCGCCGCAGGCTCGGCCAGCAGCGACAGCGGTACGTCGCTGAGCAGCGGTACCGGGTCGGCGGCCAACGGCAGCACCGGTGACACCGCGATCACCGCGGCTACCCAGGTACGTCTGTCCAGCCTGGCGCGGATCGAGCAACGCCAGGCCCAGCTGGCCATTTCGCACCTGGGCCAGTTCCCGGCCGTCACCCTGTCCTTCAACCTCGGCGAAGGCGTAGCGCTCGGCGATGCGGTAAAGGTGATCGAGCAGGTGCAGCAGGACATCGGCATGCCGCTGGGCGTGCAGACGTCGTTCCAGGGCGCGGCGGCGGCTTTCCAGGCCTCTTTGTCAAGTACCCTGCTGCTGGTGCTGGCGGCCGTGGTCACCATGTATATCGTGCTTGGCGTGCTGTATGAGAGCTACATCCACCCCATCACCATTCTTTCGACCCTGCCTTCGGCGGCGGTGGGGGCGCTGCTTGCGCTGCTGCTCAGCGGCAAGGACCTGGGCATGATCGCCATCATCGGGATCATCCTGCTCATCGGGATCGTCAAGAAGAACGCCATCATGATGATCGACTTCGCCCTGGAAGCCGAGCGTGGTCGCGGCCTGGCGCCCGAAGCCGCCATCCATGAAGCCGCCTTGCTGCGCTTCCGCCCCATCCTGATGACCACCCTGGCCGCGCTCTTCGGCGCCCTGCCATTGATGTTCGCCAGCGGCTCGGGCGCCGAGCTGCGCCAGCCCCTGGGGCTGGTGATGGTAGGCGGCCTGTTGGTCAGCCAGTTGCTGACTCTGTTCACTACCCCGGTCATCTACCTGTGGTTCGACCGGATGAGCCGCCGCTTCGCCCGGCGGGTGCCGGCCCAGGTACAAGCATGAACCTCTCAGGCCCGTTCATCCGGCGACCCGTAGCGACCATGCTGTTGAGCCTGGCGATCATGCTCTTGGGCGGGATCAGCTTCGGCCAGTTGGCGGTGGCCCCGTTGCCGCAGATGGACTTCCCGGTGATCGTGGTCAGTGCCAACCTGGCCGGGGCCAGCCCGGAAGTCATGGCCTCGTCGGTCGCCACGCCACTGGAGCGCGCCTTCGGCGCCATCGCCGGGGTGACCAGCATGAACAGCCGTTCCAGCCAGGGCTCGACCCGGGTGATTCTGCAGTTCGAGCAAGGTCGGGACATCAACGGCGCGGCCAGGGAAGTGCAGGCGGCCATCAACGCCTCCCGCAACCTGTTGCCCAGCGGCATGAAAAGCATGCCTACCTACAGGAAGATCAACCCGTCCCAGGCGCCGGTCATGGTGCTGGCGCTGACCTCGCCCTACTTGGATAAAGGGCGCCTGTATGACCTGGCTTCGACCATTCTCTCCCCGACTCTCGCCCAGGTCAGCGGGGTGGGGGAGGTGCAGATCGGCGGCAGCTCGCTGCCGGCGGTGCGCATCGAGCTGGAGCCGGCCCGGCTGAACCAGTACGGTATCGCCCTGGATGACGTGCGCAGCGCCATCGATGGCGCCAATGTGCGCCAACCCAAGGGCTTCGTCGAGGACGCCCAGCATGCCTGGCAGGTCCAGGCCAACGACCAGCTGGAGCAGGCCAAGGACTATCGACCGTTGATCATCCGTCAGCAGGATGGGGCCATCCTGCGCCTGGGCGATGTGGCCAAGGTCAGCGACGCCGTGGAGGACCGTTACAACAGCGGATTCTATAATCGCCAGGACGCCGTGCTGCTGGTGATCAACCGGCAGGCCGGGGCCAACATCATCGAGACGGTAGAGGCCATCAAGGGGCACCTGCCGGCCCTGCGCTCTCTGCTGCCGGCCAACGTGGCACTGGACGTGGCCATGGACCGCACCACGGTGATCAAGGCTACGCTGCACGAGGCCGAGCGGACCCTCCTGGTCGCGGTGGTGCTGGTGGTGCTGGTGGTGTTCCTGTTCCTGGCCAATGCCCGGGCGGCGCTGATTCCTACCCTGGCGGTGCCGGTGTCGCTGATCGGTACCTTCGCGGTGATGTACCTGTATGGCTTTTCCCTGAACAACCTGTCGCTCATGGCGCTGATTCTCGCCACCGGGCTGGTGGTGGACGATGCGATCGTGGTACTGGAGAACATCGCCCGGCATATCGACGATGGCGTGGCGCCGGTCGAGGCCGCCTACCGAGGCGCCCGCGAAGTAGGCTTCACCCTCCTGGCCATGAACCTGTCATTGGTAACCGTCTTCCTCTCGATCCTGTTCATGGGCGGAATCATCCAGAACCTGTTCCGGGAGTTTTCGATCACGCTCGCGGCCGCGGTGCTGGTGTCTTTGCTGGTGTCGCTCACGCTCACTCCCATGCTGTGCTCGCGGTGGCTCAAGGCCCGGCAGCCCGGCCAGCCCAATCGCCTGGAGCGCTGGAGCGAGGCGGCCAATCAGCGGCTGATGGCCGGGTACGACCGCACCCTCGGCTGGGTGCTACGCCACCCGGTACTGACGCTCTTGTCGCTGCTGGCGACCATCGTACTCAACGTGGCGCTCTACGTTGTGGTGCCCAAGACCTTCATGCCGCAACAGGACACCGGCCAACTGATGGGCTACATCCGAGGCGACGATGGGCTGTCCTTCACCGTCATGCAGCCCAAGATGCATCAGTTCCGCGACGCTATCCTGGCCGACCCGGCGGTGGCCAGCGTGGCAGCGACCCTGGGCGGCAACAACGGCACCAACAACGCGACCATCCTGGTGCGGCTCAAGCCCCTGGCCGAACGCAAGGTGTCGGCTCAGCAGGTGATCGAGCGGCTGCGCCGCAGCGTGCCGAAAATCCCTGGCGGCCGCCTGATGCTGTTCGCGGACCAGGACCTGCAATTCGGCGGTGCCCGGGACAACGCCAGCTCCCAGTATCAATACGTGATCCAGAGCGGTGACCTGGCAACCTTGCGGACCTGGTTCCCCAAGGTGGTGGCCCTGTTCCGTGGCCTGCCCGAACTGACCGCCATCGATGCCCGGGATGGTGCCGGCACCGCGCAGGTCACCCTGGTGGTGGATCGCGACCAGGCCAAGCGCCTGGGGGTGGATATGGATACCGTGATGACCGTACTGAACAACGCCTACAGCCAGCGACAGATTTCCACCATCTACGACACCCTCAATCAGTACCAGGTAGTGATGGAGGTGGACCCTCGCTACGCCCAGGACCCGATCACCCTGGACCAGGTTCAGGTGATCGCCGCCAGCGGCAAGCGAATCCCGCTGGCCAGCATTGCACGCTACGAGAACAGCCTGGCCGACGATACCGTCAGCCACGATGGCCAGTTCGCCTCCGAGGCCATTTCCTTCGACCTGGCGCCCGGCGTGCCCCTGGACCAGGCCACGGCTGCCATCGAACGCGGCCTGGCGGGCCTGGGGATTCCCGATGAGTTGATCGTCAAGGCCGGTGGCAACGCCAACGCCTTCATGGATGCCCAGAAGAGCCAGCCGTGGATGATCCTGGGCGCACTGGTGGGCGTTTATCTGATCCTGGGCATTCTTTATGAAAGCTACATTCATCCGCTGACCATTCTCTCTACGCTACCCTCGGCAGGCGTGGGGGCGTTGTTGGCGATTTACCTGACCGGGGGAGAGTTCAGCCTGATATCGCTGCTTGGGCTGTTCCTGTTGATCGGTGTGGTCAAGAAAAATGCCATCCTGATGATCGACCTGGCCCTGCAGCTGGAGCGAGAACAGGCCCTGGCACCACTGGAATCGATCCGTCAGGCGTGCCTGCTGCGCCTGCGACCCATTCTGATGACGACCCTGGCCGCGGTGCTGGGCGCGCTGCCCTTGTTGCTTGGCACGGGAGATGGCGCAGAGATGCGCCGGCCCCTGGGGCTGGCCATCATCGGCGGATTGCTGTTGAGCCAGATTCTGACCCTCTATACCACCCCTGTGGTGTACCTCGCCCTGGACCGCCTGCGCCATCGCTATAACCGTTGGCGCGGCGTGCGTACCGATGCTGCCTTGGAAACCCCCATATGACCCTGCCGCCCCTGTATTGCGTTTCCCGCCTGGCTTTGAAGCCCTTGCTGCTGGCCTGCTGCGCGGGCTGGCTGGCCGGTTGCGCGGTGGGCCCCGACTACCAGCGCCCGGCCGTGGCCACCCCGGCGCAATTCAAGCAGGCCGAGGGATGGCGTCAGGCAGCGCCGGCTGATGAGCTCGAGCGCGGGCAGTGGTGGGCACTGTACCGGGACGCGCAACTCGATGCGCTGGTCGCTCGCCTCGATGCCGGTAACCAGACTGTAGCCCAATACGAAGCCCAGTACCGCCAGGCCCAGGCCCTGGTGCGGAGCGCCCGCGGCGCCTTCTTCCCCAGCGTGGGACTCAACGTGGGCAAGACCCGCGCCGCCCAGGGCAGCGGCAGCAGCGGCTCGAGCCTGAGCAATGCCAGCAGCGGCATTCGCGATACCTATAACGCCCAACTCGGGGTGAGCTGGGAAGCCGACCTCTGGGGCAAGCTGCGCCGTGGGTTGGAAGCCGATATTGCCAACGCTGGGGCAAGCCAGGCGGATTTGGCTGCCATGCGCCTGAGCTTGCAGGCTCAATTGGTGCAGAATTACTTGCAATTGCGGGTGCTCGATGCGCAGAAACGGCTGCTGCAGGCCACGGTCGACACCTATCGTCGCTCGCTGACCCTGACGGAGAATCAATACCGGGCCGGCGTGGCAGGTAGCGATGCCATTGCCCAGGCGCGTACCCAGCTCAAGACCACCGAGGCCGAGCTGGTCGACCTTCAGTGGCAGCGCGCTCAACTGGAAAACGCCATCGCCGTGTTGGTAGGAGTGCCCCCAGCCGATTTCAGCCTGGCGGAAGCTGCCGACGTACCGGCGCTGCCTGCCGTGCCGGTACAGGTGCCTTCCCATTGGCTGGAGCGGCGTCCCGACATCGCCGCGGCGGAGCGTACCGTGATCGCCGCCAACGCCCAGATCGGAGTGGCCAAGGCTGCCTATTACCCGGACTTCACCCTCAGCCTGAGCGGTGGCTACAGTTCGAGCAGCTCCGCGCGCTGGCTCAGCCTGCCGAACCGCTACTGGTCGGTGGGGCCGCAACTCGCCTTGACCCTGTTCGATGGCGGGCAACGCTCGGCCGAGGTTCAGCGCACCGAAGCGGCCTATGACCAGACCGTGGCCCAGTATCGGCAAACGGTTCTCGATGGCATGCGCGAGGTGGAGGACTACCTCAGCCAGCTGAAGGTGTATGAGGATGAAGCGGTGCTCAGGGATGAGGCGCTGGGGGCGGCACGGGAGTCGTTGCGTCTGACCACCAATCAATACCGGGCCGGCCTGATCGGTTACCTGGATGTGGTCAATGTCCAGGCCACCGCGCTGAGCAATGAGCGCAGCGTGCTGGACCTGCTGCAGAACCGGCTGGTAGCCAGTGTCAACCTGATCGTGGCGCTCGGCGGGGGCTGGCGTGCGGAATGAGGGGTAGGCAAATGAAAGCCGGCGGCTGCACAAGGCAGCGAGCCGGCTGGGTCATCTGCCGCTAAAGATCAGCCTCCCGAGCCGCCACCGCCGGAGCCACCGCCGGAACCGCCCGCGCCGCTGCCACCGCCACTGGAGCCGCCGCCGTCACCCGCGCCACCGCCATCCGCGCCACCGCCAGTGCCGTTGCTCATGCCGCCAGTGCCTGTACCCGGGGTGCCGGGGGTGCTTTGACCCATGCCAGCCGCATCGTGGCCGTTGCCACCGCCGGTAGTGGAGGGGTTGGTGGTGTTACCGCTCGAAGGCGGGGTGGTGGTGGTCGATTCCGCCGCGACGGCGCCCACCGAGGCCACGCCCAGCAGGCTGGCGAAGACCAGGCCGGCAATCTTGTTCATATTCATGGGTAAATCTCCGAAGGTGGGGATTACCTTTCATTGGTGTCGCGGCTGCGCTGTAGGTGCCGGGGCGGCGACGGACGGTCCGCCCACCGCCGCGCTGGCTCTTCTACACAGGATCTGGCGTTGGCCAGCCGCCACCAAGGGCCTTGTACAGGCGCACGCGGTCCAGGGCGCTCTGGGTCGCGCTCGAGACCTGGGCGCTCTGGGTATCCAACAGGGCCCGCTGCACGTTGAGCACGTTGAGGAAATCGATGGCGCCTTCACGATAACGCTGGCGCGCGGCCGCCAGGGCCAGATCGTTCTGGTGCACCGCTTCGGCCAGGGCCTGCTGATGGCGCTGTTCGGCGGCGTAGTCGCTCAGTGCGTCATCGACCTCATGCCAGGCATTGAGCACGGTACGCCTATAGTCCAGGGCAGCCGCTTGCTGCTGGTGCTCACGCAGGGCCAGGGTTCCGCTCAGGCGACCGCCTTGAAACAAGGGCAGGTACAGGCTCGGGCCATAGGACCAGTCGCGGGCGCCCCAGCTGTCCAGCTGGCTACCTTCCAGCGCCTCGACACCGAAGCGGGCGCCGAGGGTCACTCGGGGGTAAAAGTCAGCCTGGGCTACCCCGACCGCTGCGGTGGAGCGGTGCAGGGCCGCCTCGCTGCGTAGGATGTCGGGGCGCCGCCGCGCCAGCTCTGACGGCAGGCCCAATGGAGCGTCGTCCTCGGTTCGAGGCAGCGGCCGCGCAGCGATAAGCTCCTTGTGCAAGGCCCGAGGCGCCAGGCCAAGCAGCGCGCTCAAGGCATTGATCAGGCGGGCCTGCTCGGCCTCGAGCACGGGCAGGCGAGCGCTTACCGTGGCCACTTGGGCGGCGGCATTGGCCACATCTAGCTGAGTGGTTACCCCATTGTCGAAGCGCGCCTGGGTCAATTGCTGGCTTTGCCGCGCGATTTCCAGATTTTTCCGGGTTACCGCCAGTTGCGCCTGTACCCCGCGCAGTTGCAGATAGTCGCTGGCAGTCTCGGCAGCGAGGCTGAGCAGCATGCCATCGCGCTCGGCGCGGCTGATCTGCACTTGGGCATCGGCAGCCTCTACCTCACGGCGTACGCGACCCCACAGATCCAGTTCCCAACTGGCGTCCGCGGCCAGGCTCCACATTTCGAACGGCGCCTTGCCTTCACGCCCGGAAGGGTCACTCAGGCCTTTGCCACTGTTGCGCTCGCGGGCATAACTTCCAGTGGCCGCCAGGGATGGAAGCTGATCAGCTCTGCTGATAGCCAGTAGCAGACGGCTCTGTTCTAGGCGATTGGCGGCGATCCGGGCATCCAGGTTGGCGCCGGCGGCGCGTTCTACCAGGCTCGCCAGTTGCGGATCGCCCAGACGCTGCCACCATTGGCTGTCCAGCGTACCCTGGCGGGTACCGGCTTCCCATTGCTCGGGCAACTCGGGTTGCGGCGGATGAAAGTCTGGCCCGACGCTGCAGCCCGCCAGCATGGCGGCCAATAGCAGGAAAGCCGGGATGTGCCGGTTCATTGGCCACCTCCGCTGACATCCACGTCCACCACCGCCGACATGCCCACCCGCAGATGCTGCAGAGCGTCCTGGTTATCATTGAAACGAATCTTGACAGGGATACGCTGCACCACCTTGGTGAAATTGCCAGTGGCATTGTCCGGAACGATAGCGGAGAAGCTCAGCCCGGTAGCCGGTGCCAGGCTTTCCAGATGGCCACGGAAGGGCACATCCGGATGGCTGTCTACCCGGATGCTCACAGGCTGGTTGGCGGTCATGCGGGCCAGCTGGGTTTCCCGGAAGTTGGCGATGACGTAGAGATCATCCACGGGTACCACAGCCATTAGCGGCGTACCCAGCGCCACGTAGGCGCCGACCCGGGCCGAACGCTGGCCGATCATGCCGTCCTGAGGCGCGACTATGCGTGTCCAGGAGAGGTTCAGGTCGGCCTGACGCAGCTCGGCACGGGCGCTGTCCAGGGTCGCCTGGGCCATTTCCCGCTGCGCCTTGAGCACGTCCAGGCTACGCGCAGCCGCGACCTGAGCGGCTGCGTCGCGCTCCCGGGCGGCCTGGGCCCCAAGCAGCTCAGCCTCCGAGCGCTGACGCTCCTGTTGGGTGCCCGCGCCGCTGTTGGACAGGTTCAGGTAACGCTGGGCATTGGCCTGGGCGTATTTCAGGGACGCCTCGGTCGCACGCAGGGTAGCGCCAGCTTGAGTAATGATAGCGGCCTGGCGCTGGATGCCCGCTTCCAGGTTTTTCAACTCGGCCAGCGCCCCGGCGACCTTGGCCTGGGCCGCGGCCTGGGCGGCGAGGAACTCGCTGTCGTCTAGCCGAGCCAGGAGCTGGCCTGCCTTGACTTTCTGGTTGTCCTGCACGGCCACTTCGACGATCTGCCCAGCCAGGCGCGGCGCCACCAGCACCGAGTCGGCACGGATGTAGGCGTCGTCGGTGCGTTCCAGGTCACCGGTGGCAGTCAGGCGCCAGCCAGCGTAGGCGACACAGGCTACGATGGCCAGAAAAGCGAGGAGCAGGGCGGTTCTATGTTTCATGGCGTTACCGGGGGTTGCGGTGGATAGGCGCGCACGGGCAGCAGCCATAGGATCAGCGCCAGCCCAAGGGCAATGGCGACCAGGGCGAGCCAGGCATCGGCGAAGGTTAAGGTGAAAGCTTGCTGGCGTACGCGTTCAGCCAATCCGGCCAGGTCCGCCTGGGGTAGCTGGGGCGCGCGCAGGGCCACCTGGTCGAGCAGGTGATTGGAATGCATGTGCTCGCGGTGGGTGACGAAGTTCTCCAGGGCCACGCCGGCCAGCACCGAGGCCAGCCCGCGCAGGCTGTTCACCATGGCGGAAGCGAAGGGCCCCTCCAGGGGGTGGATCACGCCGGTGGCCAGCATCAGCAGGGGCACGACCACCATGGGTTGGCCGAAGGTATGCAGCAACTGTAGGGCGTAGAAATCGTCGCGGATCCAGACACTGGTGACCTGTGAGGCCAACACGGTTGCGATGGCCAGCAGGGCCAGACCCAGGGCGATGACGTAGCGGGCATCGACCCAGTTGCGATTGATGACGAAGGCTACCAGCGGGGCGACCAGCAGTTGGGGCAGCGCGATGGTCATTGCCAGGGGCATGGTCTGCAGCGGTCGATAACCCTGGACCGTGGCCAGGTAGGCTGAAGGGAGGGCGCTACCGGCCAGGCCGAGGAACATGAACAGCATCAGCGTGGCGATGCCGAACGCGAAATTGCGCCGGGCGAGCAACTGCAGCTTGAACAAAGGCAAAGGGTGAAACCACTCGTTGAGCACGAACAGCGGCAAGCACAGCGCGGCGCTCAGCAGCAGGCCGGCCACTAGCGGAGAGGCGAACCAGTCCAGCCGTTCGCCCTGGGTCAGGCCAATGACCAGCGAACCCAAGCCCGCGACGCCCAACAGGGCGCCACGCCAGTCGAACTGGCGCAAGCGCTCCAGGCGCAGCGGGTCTTGTGGCAGCCCATAGGCGATGAGCGCGCCACCGACCAGACAGGACGGGATGATCTGCCACATCAATAATCGCCAGTCAGCGTTCTCGCTCCACAGCGCCGCCAGGGGCAGCGCCAGGTTTGGCCCGAAGGTGGCGGTCAGCGCATAGGCGGAGAGGCCATACAGTTTGATGTGCCAAGGGAGAAAACGCAGGGCCGCGGTCATCAGCAAGGGTGGCAACGCGCCGCCCGCCACACCCTGGAGCACCCGCAGCAGTAACAGGCTGGACAGGTCCGGGGCCAGCGGCACAAGCATCCCCAGCAAGCCGAAAGCCAAGGTGGCTGCCACGGCGAAGCGGCGCAGGGAGAATGTTACCGCGAACCAGGGCGCCAGGAGCATGGCGCACACCTCGGCGGCGGCATACAGCGACGTGAACCAGCTTCCTTCATCATGACCGAAGCCGTAGGCTCCGAGCAGGTCCGCCAGGGCGATATCGGTGACACGGTCATTGATGCCCGAGGTCAGGGCGGCGATCAGGACGCCCACCAGGCCCAGGGCGAGTCGCCCGCCAAAGGGGGCGGCGGCCGGGGCGGGCTGGAGGGTGGGGCTTGCAGTCACGGAACATCCTTTACAAATGAAACCGGCTTTGCAAAGAAACCGGCAGGTAGGATCGAATTTCGGTACAGTGTACCGGTGAGCAATACAGGGAGCAAATAGCGATGAGTCTTTCCGACGCAGAGCGCGGCGGTATTCAGGTGATTTCCCGGGCAGCGGCCATTCTGCGCTGCCTGGAAGCCGAGCCTCAGGGCCTGAGCCTTGGCGCCATCGCCAAGCGAATCGAGCTGCCTCGCTCGACGGTGCAGCGACTGGTCGACGCTTTGGCGATGGAACAGCTGGTGGAAACCGGCGCCGGCGCGGGGGTTCGCCTGGGCCCGGCGTTGATGCGCCTGGCCACGCGCAGCCATTTCGACCTGACGGCCCGGGCCCGCCCGCACCTTGAGGCCCTGTCTCAGCGCACCGGGGAGACGGCCGTGCTGGCCCATGCCAGTGGCCTGGAACTCATGATCCTGCACTGTGTGGTCTCGAGTCAGGAGCTGCGGGTGGCACCTGGGGTCAACAGCCTGTTGAGCATTTATGCCACCTCCTGCGGCAAGGTCATCCTGGCGCAGATGCCCGAGCGCAGCGTGCGCGAGTTGCTGGAAGGCAAGATGCGTCAGCTCACCCCCAATACCCGGACCCTGGAACAGTTGCTCGAAGAACTCAAGGACGTCCGCGCTCAGGGTTTTTCCTGTGACTATGAGGAGCACATGCCTGGGGTAGGGGCCATGGCGGTAGCACTTGCCACGGCCCAAGGGGTGTATGGACTGAGCCTGGTGGGCCCCGCGGCCCGCATCCGCGCTCAGGAAGCGGCACACAAGGTGGCCTTGCTCGCCTGCCAGGCTGCGATCACGCAAGGGTTGTAGAAACCCGCGAAGCGGGTGGCAGTTTCTTCGCGCAGATGGCACAGGCGCCGCCGAATGCGCCTCGGCTCGGCCAAGTGCAGGCATGGCGAAGCTGGGCGCCCGCCAGGGAAGGCGGGCGAGCGGCGCCAGGCCTGTCGATGAGTCCTACCCCAAGCTACTGCGACAAATCACCACTCATTCCGCCCTTTTCACCAGCGACAGCTAAGCTGACCCGGACAATTCCTGTGCAGGGGGTCGCCATGACTACCGCGAAGAAAATGGGCGTGGTGCAGCTTACGCTCTTGACGGCCGTGAACATGCTGGGCTCGGGCATCGTCATGTTGCCTTCCAAGCTGGCCGAAGTGGGCGCTATATCGATTCTGTCCTGGCTGGTAACGGCCACCGGGTCGCTGGCCCTGGCCTATGCCTTCGCCCGCTGCGGCATGCTCAGCCGCAAGACCGGTGGCATGGGTGGCTATGCCGAATATGCGTTCGGCAAAAGCGGCAATTACCTGACCAACTACACCTATGGCCTGTCGCTGCTGATCGCCAATGTGGCGATCGCGATCACGGCGGTGGGGTATATCCAGGTATTGCTGGACGTCGAGCTCAGCGCTCTGGAAATCACCGGCAGCACCATCGGGCTGCTCTGGCTGACCACCTTCGCCAATTTCGGCGGACCGAAGATCACCGGTCGCATCGGCGCGGTGACCGTATGGGGGGTCATCGCGCCGGTGGTGGTCATCTCGACCCTAGGCTGGTTCTGGTTCAGCCGTGAGGTGTACAGCGCGGGCTGGAATCCCCACGCGCTGTCCTGGTACGAGGCCGCCGGCGCTTCGGTGTCGATCACGCTCTGGGCCTTTCTAGGCCTGGAGTCGGCCTGCGCCAACACCGAGGCGGTGGAGAATCCGGAACGCAATGTCCCCATCGCCGTGCTCGGCGGTACCCTGGGGGCCGCAGTGATCTACATCGTATCCACCAACGTGATCGCCGGCATCGTGGACAACCCGGCACTGGCGGCCTCGACCGCGCCCTTCGGCCTGGCGTTCGCCAAGATGTTTTCTCCCATGGTGGGCGATGTGGTGATGGCCGCCATGGTGATCGCTTGCATCGGCTCGCTGCTGGGTTGGCAGTTCACCATCGCCCAAGTGTTCAAGAGCTCGGCGGACACCGGCTACTTCCTGCCCATATTCGCCAAGGTGAACAAGGCCGGCACGCCCATCGTCAGCATGCTGATCCTGCTGGCCGCGCAAACCGGCCTGGCGCTATTGACCATCAGCCCGGACCTTTCCAAACAGTTCGATGTGCTGGTGAACCTGGCGGTGGTCACCAACCTGGTGCCTTATGTGTTGTCCATGGCCGCGCTGATGACCTTGCAGCAAGTATGCAAGGTACCTGCGCGCAAGGCGTTGGTCACCAATGTCATCGCCTGGCTGGCGACAGCCTACAGTTACCTGGCCCTTTATAGCGCCGGCGAGCAGGCCTTGATGATGGGCGGGCTGGCGACACTCTTGGGCTACACCCTGTTCGGTTTCGTCAATAACCGGCTGATGCGCCTTGAAGCGGCGGGCCAAGTCGCGGTCCCGGTACAGCGTACCAGCGCGCAACACGAACCCACGCGGGTGGCGGCCGCTCCCGTGCCTGGGGCCGCCTCGGCGGAGCAAGGCGCGCCGACGCTCCCGACCCATCCTGTCGCCAGAACCTAAGGAGCTTCGCCATGTACGAAAGCAAACACAAATTGGGGATGCTGGCCCTGCTGGTAAGCAGCGCGCCGGACAAGCGCACCGTGTTCGGTCGCGCCTTGAATCAACTGATCGCGGGGGTGGAGGAGCGCAGTATCAGTGTCCTGCTGTCGGAGGTATTGGAGGACGCCCAGGCGATCATCCGCACCGACCCCGCCATCCAGTGCCTGCTGCTCAACTGGGGCATCGACGACAGCGAAGGCAACCAACGCTGTATCGAGCTACTCAAGGACCTGAGGGAGCGCAATACCCGCGTGCCGGTTTTCCTGATCAGCGATCGCAGCACCGCGACCAACATTCCGCTGATCGTGATGCAGCACGCCGACGATTTCATCTGGTTGCCCGAAGACACCAGTGCCTTCCTCAGCGGGCGCATACTGGCGGCCATCGAGCGCTATCGGCAAGCCGTGCTGCCGCCGATGTTCAGCGCATTGCTGCGCTTCTCCCGTGAATACGAATACTCCTGGCATACCCCAGGCCATGCCGGCGGCACGGCGTTCCTCAAGAGCACGGCCGGGCGCGCTTTCTACGAATATTTCGGGGAAAACCTGCTGCGCTCGGACCTGTCGATTTCCGTCGGCGAGCTCGGCTCGCTGCTGGACCACAGCGGGCCGATCGGGCAGGGGGAGCGTTACGCGGCCAAGGTGTTCGGGGCCCACCGGACCTATTACGTGACCAACGGGTCGTCCATGTCCAACCGGGTAATCCTCATGGCCAGCGTGACCCGGGATCAGGTCGCTTTGTGCGATCGTAACTGCCACAAGTCGGCCGAGCATGCCATGACCCTGTCGGGGGCGATCCCCACCTACCTCCTGCCCACCCGCAACCGCTACGGCATCATAGGGCCCATTCCCGCCGCGGCGCTGACGCCGGAGGCGGTCGAGGCCTCCATCGCCAACAACCCGCTGGTATGCGAGGGGCTGGACCCGACCCCCGTGCACGCGATCATCACCAATTCAACCTACGACGGGCTGTGCTACAACGTTGCCCGGGTCGAGGACCTGCTCGGTCGCAGCGTAGACCGACTGCATTTCGACGAAGCCTGGTACGGCTACGCGCGCTTCAACCCGCTGTACCGAGAGCGCTTCGCCATGCATGGCGAGCCGGGCCCGGCGGACGAGAGCCGGCCCACGGTATTCGCTACCCAGTCCACCCACAAATTGCTCGCCGCGTTGTCCCAGGCATCGATGATCCATGTCCGCGACGGTCGCAACGCCATCAGTCATGGGCGCTTCAACGAATCCTTCATGATGCATGCGTCCACCTCGCCCAACTATGCGGTGCTGGCCTCCTGTGATGTGAGCGCGGCCATGATGGAGGCGCCAAGCGGGCAGATCCTCACCAACGAGTCCATCGAGGAGGCGATCGCGTTCCGTCAGGTGATCAGCCGGATGCACGCTGATTTCACCAGCCGAGGGGAGTGGTTCTTCAGTTGCTGGCAGCCCGAGCAGGTAGAGGTGGAGGGCGGCCCGGTGCCCTTCTACGCGGCCGAGCCGGCCCAGCTCAAGAGCGACCCTCGACATTGGGTGTTGCGACCCAACGAGGCCTGGCACGGCTTCGGAGATCTTGAAGATGGCTATTGCATGCTGGACCCGATCAAGGTCTCAGTGCTGACCCCGGGCATGAGCGAGGCGGGGACCCTGGAAGCGTTCGGTATACCGGCCTATGTCCTGACCGCCTACCTGGGCCAGCAGGGCATAGTGGTGGAAAAAACCACGGACTTTACCTTGCTGTTCCTGTTCTCCATCGGTATCACGAAGGGCAAATGGGGCACGCTGGTCAACGCTCTGCTCGACTTCAAGAAGGATTTCGACCAGAACATGGCCCTGGAGAGCTGCCTGCCGGAATTCGTCCAGAGCGCTAAGCGCTACCGCAGCATGGGTTTGCGGGATTTGTGCGAGGAGATCTTCGCGGCCATGACCGGCTTCGGCACCACCGCCGCCATGGCCAGGGCCTTCAGCCAGCTGCCCCGGGCCGAGCATAGCCCCGTGGAAGCCTACGAGAAGCTTGTGCGCAATGAAGTCGAGTCGCTGACGCTGGAAGAGGCAGCAGGCCGTACGGCGGCCACCGGGATCGTGCCCTATCCGCCTGGCATTCCTCTGATCATGCCAGGGGAGAATCTGGGAGCGCTGGACGGGCCTTTCCTTGAATACCTGATGGCCCTGCAAGCCTTCGACCGAGCGTTTCCCGCGTTCGCTCACGACACCCATGGCATCGAAGTCCAGGAGGGGGTCTACCGCTTGCTGTGCCTCAAGTGAGCGTCAGGCTTAGAGTCCGCCGCCCCCGCCGGGGCGGCGGAGGGCCGATCAGAGCCCGTTGCGCACCAGCTCCCTGGCAATCAGCATGCGCTGGATCTCGCTGGAGCCCTCGTAGATCTGTGTGATGCGGGCATCGCGGTAGTATTTCTCTACCGGGTAGTCTTCCAGGTAACCGTAGCCGCCGTGTACCTGTATGGCCTTGGAGCAGACCCACTCGGCCATCTCGGAGGCGAACAGCTTGGCCTGGGAGGCTTCGGATAGACAGGGCAACCCGGCGCTGCGCAGGCGGGCGGCATGCAGCACCAGCAGCCGCGCGGCGTTGACCCGGGTGTGCATGTCCGCCAGCAGGTTGGCCACGCTCTGGTGCTCGGCGATAGGCTGGCCGAATTGCACCCGTTCACGGGCGTAATCCAGCGCGGCTTCCAAGGCAGCCCGGGCTACGCCCACTGCCTGGGCGGCGATGCCGATTCTTCCGCCTTCCAGGTTCGACAAAGCGATGCTCAGCCCCTTGCCTTGCTCGCCCAGCAGGTTCGCCGCCGGCACCCGGCAATCGCTCAAGGTAATGGCGCAAGTATCGGAGGCGCGGATACCCAGCTTGTGTTCGCTGCGATCCACCACGAAACCGGGCGTGGAGGTTGGCACCAGGAAGGCGGAAAGGCCTTTCTTGCCCAACTGCGGGTCGGTGACGGCGAAGACGATGGCCAGTTCGGCCCTGCGCCCGTTGGTGACGAACTGCTTGGCACCGTTGAGTACCCACTCGTCACCCTGGCGTTCGGCGCGAGTGCGCAGGTTATGGGCTTCGGAACCGGCATGGGGCTCGGTCAGGCAGAAACAGCCGATGGCCTGGCCGCTGGCCAGGCGAGGCAGCCAGGCATCCTGCTGGGCCGCCGTGCCGAACTTGAGGATCGGGCCGCAACCTACCGAATTGTGCACGCTCATCATGGCGCCCACGGCGGCGTCGGCGGCGGAGATCTCTTCGACGGCCAGCGCGTAGGCGACGTAGTCCAGGTAGCTGCCGCCCCATTGTTCAGGCACCACCATGCCGAGCAGGCCCAGCTCGCCCATCTGGGCCACCACGCTGTCGTCGATCCAGCCGGCCTTTTCCCAGGCCTGGGCATGAGGCGCGATCTGCCCCAGGGCAAACTGCCGCGCCATGTCCCGGAACATTACCTGCTCTTCGCTCAGCTCGAGGTCTTGCATCGTCCACTCCTTTGAAGACCTCAGCGCCGGAGGCGACGAGGCTAGAGGCCTTCGAACAGTTCTTGTAATTGTCGTGGGCCGGGGGCGGGTTTCCACCGCGGCCGTTTGTCCTTGTCTACCAGCATGGCGCGTACCCCTTCGAGCAGGTCGCCACGCTCGAACCACTGGTTGGCCAGGTGCAGCTCCATCTGGAAGCAGCGCTCCAGATTCAACTGCCGACCGAACAGGATGATCTCGCGGGTGACCGCCATCGCCAAGGGCGAACGCGAAGCCATTTCATCGGCGGTGCGCAAGGCCCAGTCGCGGCTGTCGGCCACGTTCACCTGACGTAGCTGCTCAATAGTGCTGGATACCTCCGGTTGGTTGAAGAAGTGGTCGATGGCCGGCCGCAGTCGGTCCAGGGGTGGCTCGGGCAGCACCTGGGCACCCAGCTTGGCAAGGATGTTCTGAATGTCCTTGAGGGGCATGGGTGACCAGTCGGTGCGGTCCAGTCGCTCCTCGAACTGGGCCAGGCGGTCGTGTTCCACGTACCAGTCCGCCAAGCCGCAATACAGGGCGTCGGCAGCCTGCAGCCGCGCGCCGGTGATCCCCAGGTAGAGTCCGATAGCGCCAGGCAGCCGGGAAAGAAAATAAGTCGCGCCCACATCCGGGAAGAACCCGATGGCCGTTTCAGGCATGCCCAGCCAACTGCGCTCGGTGACCACGCGCAGCTCCGCCGCTTGCGCCAGGCCCATGCCACCGCCAAGGGTGAAGCCGTCCATCAAGGCCACCACCGGCTTGCGGTAAAGGTGCAACAGCAGGTCAAGCTGGTACTGCTCCCTGAAGAAGTTCTTGTGCACGGTGTCGTGGCGTTTGTAGCTATCACAAAGGGCCCGGACATCGCCGCCGGCGCAGAAGCCTTTTTCACCCGCTCCGCGTAATACCACCGCAAGCACTTCGGGGTCGTCAGCCCACTCGGTCAGGCACCGGTGCAGCTCGCGCACCATGCTCAAGGTCAATGCGTTGACCCCGGCGGGACGGTTCAGCGTGAGGTAACCCACGCGGTTGCGTACCTGGCTCAATATCAGGTCATTGAACAGTTCGGCTTCCTGGCCGCGTGCGGAAATAGCCTGTGCAGACATTCGCATAGTCCCTGCTTATTGTTGATGCGGGCCCGCAAAGCACGCCATGGCTGGGATGAGGGCATCCTGACAGCCACGACCCTGGGCTTCAACGGGCATCCATGCAGCCTTGGCCTGCGTTTTTGCCAAGGCTGGGCCAAACAGTTGGTCAACCTTATCAGACAGGATCCAACTGCCTTGGTTCGGCTTGTCTTCATGCCCAGCATAGGCGGCATGCGACGGCTACGCTTTTTCCGCTGGCGCTTCGCTGGGTGGGTCGCCAATGGCGGGGGCCTGGCCAGGCAGTCCAGGGCTGGGCGTGGGGTCTTGGGACGGCGTTTCCGGCAGTGCCGGATCGTCGATGTTCGGGTCCGGGATATCCATTGGTTCAGGCACTGGCAAAGACATGGCGACGCTCCTATGGCATGGGTAAGGTACATAGAAGACCCTGGCATCGCTCAAAGGCTCCAATCGGTTCAACGGCGTTGCCTACGACACCTGCGCGCCGTCCGGGGCCGGCAGGAGCGTCCAGGGGGCCTCCTTCACAACTTGAACTTTCATTTGGCGCCAGCCTCCGAATTCAAAGGTCGCGGTCAGCGAGTGTCAGCAGCCGCGTCTAGACTGCACATCCTCCACACGGCGCCCACCGGGGCGCCCCCCAAGGTAGGGAGCGAAGCTCGATGACGGTGGAACAAACCTTTGAAACAGGACCAGGCGCCCTCCAGGCCGAACATGCGGAACATCGTTTGAATGTCGCCGAGGCACTTCTGCTACCTCGCATCGCGATCGAAGACGTGTCGCCGATACTCGACGGCGGCGCCTGGGCGATCAAGTCTCTGCCAGGGCGTACGCTGACTGTCGATGCCAAGGTGTTCACCGATGGCCACGATAAACTGGCAGTGCTGTTGCGCTGGCATCGGGTCGGCAGTGAAGACTGGCAGAGCCAGGACATGCGCGAGCTTGGCAACGACAGCTGGCAAGCGGAGGTTACCTTCGACGAGGTCGGTCGGCATGCGTTCGTCATCGAGGCCTGGCGAGACGAATACGCCAGCTATCGCTATGAGCTGGAAAAAAAATACGCGGCCGGGGTGAACATCGATCTGGAACTGGAAGAGGGCCGTTTGCACCTGGCCCACGCCGTGGGCCGCAGCGAGGGTGAGCTGCGCCAGCGCTTGCAGCAGGTACATGACCAACTGGCCGGGCTGGATCGCGACGCCCGGGTGCGGCTGCTGCTTGAACCCGCTACCGCCCGCGACATGCGCGAGGCGGACAACCGCCCGTTCCTCAGTCGCAGCCCGGAATACCCTGTAGAGGTGGAGCGCAAGCTGGCCGAATTCGCCAGCTGGTACGAGCTGTTCCCCAGGTCGATCACCGATGACCCGAAACGCCATGGCACCTTCAATGATGTGCACAGTCGGCTGCCGATGATCCGCGACATGGGCTTCGACGTTCTCTATTTCACGCCCATTCACCCTATTGGCCGGGCCCACCGCAAGGGCCGCAACAATTCACTGGAAGCCGGCCCAGACGACGTCGGCAGCCCCTATGCCATCGGCAGCCCGGACGGTGGCCATGACGCCCTCCACCCGCAACTGGGCACCCGTGAGGATTTCCGCCGTCTGGTGAAGGCCGCCGCGGACCACGGCCTGGAGATCGCCCTGGACTTCGCCGTCCAGTGCTCCCAGGACCACCCCTGGCTCAAGCAGCATCCGGGCTGGTTCTCCTGGCGCCCGGACGGCACCATCCGCTACGCGGAAAACCCGCCGAAGAAATACCAGGACATCGTCAATGTGGACTTCTATGCCGCCGAGGCCGTGCCATCGCTTTGGCTGGAGCTGTGCGAGGTTGTCTGGGGCTGGGTCCAGGAAGGCGTGAAGATCTTCCGGGTGGACAACCCCCATACCAAGCCCTTGCCGTTCTGGCAGTGGCTGATCGAGGAAATACGCAGTCGAGACCCGGACGTGATGTTCCTCGCCGAGGCCTTTACCAAGCCGGCCATGATGGCCCGCCTGGGCAAGGTAGGCTACAGCCAGAGCTATACTTATTTCACCTGGCGCAATACCAAGGCCGAGCTGGCGAAGTATTTCACCGAATTGAACCAGCCGCCGTGGTCCCTCTGCTACCGGCCGAACTTTTTCGTCAACACGCCGGACATCAACCCATTCTTCCTGCATGAAAGCGGCCGTCCCGGCTTCCTGATTCGCGCTGCCCTGGCCACCATGGGGTCCGGCCTGTGGGGCATGTACTCAGGCTTCGAGCTCTGCGAATCGGCGCCCATCCCTGGCAAGGAAGAATACCTGGACTCCGAAAAGTACGAGATTCGGGTGCGGGACTTCACCCAGCCAGGGAACATCATCGCCGAGATTGCCCAGCTCAACCGCATCCGGCGCCAGAACCCGGCCTTGCAAACCCATCTGGGCGTACAGTTCTACAACGCCTGGAACGACAACATCCTGTACTTCGGCAAGCGCACCCCCGACAAGAGCAATTTCATCCTGGTCGCTGTGAACCTGGACCCGCATAACGCCCAGGAAGCGCATTTCGAACTGCCGTTGTGGGAGCTGGGGCTGGATGACAATGCAGCGGTCATGGGCGAAGACCTGATGACCGGGCACCACTGGACCTGGTACGGGAAAAACCAATTCACTCGCCTGGAGCCGCATATGCCGTTCGGGATCTGGCGCTTGAAAAAAGCAAACTGACGGACGCATTCAATGGCCAAGAGATCGCGCGAAGCCTTTCTGAACGACCCGCTCTGGTACAAGGACGCGGTGATTTACCAGGTGCACGTCAAGTCGTTCCATGATTCCAACAACGATGGCATCGGAGATTTTCCAGGGCTGATCGCCAAGCTCGACTACATTGCCGAGCTTGGGGTGAACACCATCTGGCTATTGCCGTTCTACCCGTCGCCTCGGCGGGATGACGGCTACGATATTTCCGAATACAAGGCGGTGCACCCGGACTACGGCACCCTGGCCGACGTGCGCCGCTTCATCGCCGAGGCACACAAGCGCAACCTGCGGATCATCACCGAACTGGTCATCAACCATACGTCTGACCAGCACCCCTGGTTCCAGCGAGCCCGCCGGGCCAAGAAAGGCTCGCGCGCCCGTGATTTCTATGTGTGGTCCGATGACGACAAGAAATACGACGGCACGCGGATCATCTTCCTGGACACCGAGAAGTCCAACTGGACCTGGGACCCGGTCGCCGGGCAATACTTCTGGCACCGGTTCTATTCCCATCAGCCCGACCTCAACTTCGACAACCCCCAGGTCATGAAGGCGGTGCTTGGGGTGATGCGCTTCTGGCTGGACCTGGGCATCGATGGTCTGCGGCTGGATGCCATCCCCTATCTCATCGAGCGCGACGGCACCAACAACGAGAACCTGGCCGAAACCCATCAGGTGCTCAAGGCCATCCGCGCCGAGATCGACGCCAACTATCCTGACCGCATGTTGTTGGCCGAGGCCAACCAGTGGCCAGAAGATACCCAGATGTATTTTGGCGAGCGCAAGGGCGACCATGGCGATGAATGCCACATGGCCTTTCACTTCCCCCTGATGCCGCGCATGTACATGGCCTTGGCCCAGGAGGATCGCTTTCCGATCACCGACATCCTACGGCAGACGCCGGAGATCCCGCCCAATTGCCAGTGGGCGATCTTCCTGCGCAACCATGATGAACTGACCCTGGAAATGGTCACCGACCGCGAGCGGGACTACCTCTGGAACCACTACGCCGCGGATCGCCGGGCACGTATCAATCTGGGCATCCGGCGTCGTCTTGCGCCTTTGCTCGAGCGCGACCGGCGCCGTATCGAACTGTTGACCAGCCTCCTGCTGTCCATGCCAGGAACGCCAACGCTTTACTACGGCGACGAAATCGGCATGGGTGACAACATCTATCTCGGCGACCGTGACGGCGTGCGTACACCCATGCAATGGTCGGTGGACCGCAACGGCGGTTTCTCTCGAGCCAACCCCGCCAGTCTGGTGCTGCCGCCCATTCAGGACCCGCTGTACGGCTACCAGGCGGTGAACGTGGAAACCCAGGCTGGCGACCCCCATTCGCTGCTCAACTGGACCCGTCGCTTGCTGGCAGTGCGCAAGCAGCAGCAGGCCTTCGGCCGCGGCACCCTGAAGATGCTCACCCCAAGCAACCGGCGGATCCTGGCCTACCTGCGCGAATATACCGATGCCACGGGCCGGGTCGAGCAGGTGCTGTGCGTGGCCAACGTTTCCCGGGCTGCCCAGGCCGCGGAACTGGACCTTTCCTTGTATGCCGGGATGGTGCCGGTGGAGATGCTCGGCGGCAGTGCTTTCCCACCTATCGGCCAACTGCCGTTCCTACTGACCCTACCGCCCTATGGTTTCTACTGGTTCCTACTGGCTCCGGAAAACCAAATGCCCAGCTGGCACGTGGAGGCCGCGCAACCCATGCCCGATTACGAAACCCTGGTGGTCAAACAAAGGATGCAGGACCTGCTCGACGCTCCGGCGCGCGACGCCCTGGAGCAGCGCATCCTGCCTCAGTATCTGCCCAAGCGGCGCTGGTTTGCCGGCAAGGGCAGCAGCATTGACAACATCCGCCTGGCGTACGGGGTCCGCTTCAGCGACCTGCCCAATCCGGTGCTGCTCAGCGAAATAGAAGTCAGCAGCGGTGGGGCGGTCAGTCGCTACCAGTTCCCCTTCGGCTTCCTGTCGGAAGACCAGAGCGCGAATTCCGGCGCGTTGCCTTCGCAACTGGCGCTATCCAAGGTGCGCCGCAACAATCGAGTAGGCCTGCTTACCGACGCCTTTGTCCTGGAAAGCTTTATTCGCGCTGTAGTGAGGGGGCTTAAGGCCGACACGGTGCTGCCGTGCGCTGAAGGCGAGCTTCGCTTCACCCACACGGTGCAGATGGAAGCCCTCAACCTGCCGGATGAGCCCGAAATCCGTTACCTGTCCGCCGAACAGTCGAACAGTTCGGTAGTGGTTGGCGGCAATATGGTTCTGAAGATGATCCGCCGAGTCAACGGTGGCATCCATCCGGAACTGGAGATGGGCGCGTTCCTGACCAATGCCGGATACCAGAACATTTCACCGCTGATGGGCGCCGTGCAGCGCGTCGATGAAAGCGGGACCGCGCATTTGCTGATGATCGCTCAGGGCTACCTGAACAACCAGGGCGATGCCTGGGAATGGACCCAGAACAGCCTGGAAAGGGCTGTGCGTGATGAACTGGACGCCGCACAGTCCCAGCAGGCGCAGCACTATAACGCTCTCGAGGAACTCAAGGCCTTCGCCGGCATGCTCGGCCAGCGCCTGGGCGAGATGCATGTGGCCCTGGCCGGTGAAACGCAGAACCAGGATTTCCAGGCTCGGGTCAGCGACGAAAAAGATGTCCAGGCATGGAGCAAAAGCATTACCGCACAGGTCGAACACGCGCTGCATCTGCTTGAACAACACAAGGACAGCTTCACGGATGACACTCGACCCAAGGTGGATGAGCTTCTGGCCCAGCGGGAAACCTTGCTGGCCCATGTGGCCAGGCTGGCCCAGGCGGCCAAGGGCGGACTGGTGATGAGAGTCCATGGCGACCTTCACCTTGGCCAGGTGCTGGTGGTACAGGGCGATGCCTACCTGATCGACTTCGAGGGCGAGCCTGCCCGTCCGCTGGACGAACGCCGAGGCAAGTACAGCCCCTATAAGGATGTCAGCGGGGTGATGCGCTCGTTCGACTATGCCGCCGCCATGGCGGTGCGCAACGCACAGGCAGTGGACACCTCCAGCGAAGCCGGAGCCGCTCGCGAGCGCGTGGCCGAGCGTTATCTGAGCGAAGCGCGTCAGGCCTTCATCGAAGCTTATGGCCTGGCCAGTGCCACACTGGCCCACGCGTGGGAAGACCCTGATGGGGAACGCGCCGCGCTTGAACTGTTCAGCCTGGAAAAGGCTGCCTACGAAATTGCATACGAAGCCGAAAACCGACCAGCCTGGCTGGCCGTGCCTTTGCATGGGCTGGTGGGGCTTTTGGCGACCAATGGAGAGCATTCATGAGTGCGCAACAAGGAGAGGCCCGCGCCCAGGGCGTGTTTCCGCCTGACGCGGATATACAGGCATTGGTGCAAGCCGTGCACGGTGACCCCTTCGCGGTATTGGGGCCGCACTCCGACGGTGCAGGCGGCCGCCAGGTGCGCGCCTATCTGCCCCATGCCATGAGAGTGGAACTACTGGGCTATCATCATGATGACAGCCTGGGCCAGCTTGAAGAGCACCCAAGCGTGCCGGGCATGTTCGCCGGTCGTCTCGACGCGGACCAAGGCTATCGCTTGAAGATCCACTGGGCCACCGGAGTGCAGGTGACCCACGACCCCTATAGCTTCGGCGAGCAACTGGGGGAAATGGATATCTATCTGTTCTCCGAGGGCAACCACCGCAACCTGAGCGATGCCATGGGCTCCCAGGTGATCAATGTGGGCGGGGTGGAAGGCGTCCGCTTCTCGGTATGGGCGCCCAATGCCCGCCGCGTCTCGGTGGTGGGCCACTTCAACGGCTGGGATGGCCGCCGGCACCCGATGCGGCTGCGCAAGCCCAGCGGTGTGTGGGAGATCTTCATCCCCGGCCTGCAGGCGGGAGAGGTGTACAAATACGAAGTACTCGGCCATCACGGCGTGCTGCCGCTCAAGGCCGACCCCTTGGCCCGCTGGACAGAGCTGCCGCCGGCGACCGGCTCCCGGGTGGCGACTCGTCTGCGCCATCAATGGGCGGACCAGGACTGGATGGAACACCGGGCGCAGCGCACCGGCCTCGACAAGCCGCTATCGATCTACGAGCTGCACGCTGGTTCCTGGCAAGTGGAAACCGACGAAGCAGGGGAATTCAGCCGTCACTACAACTGGAGCGAACTGGCCGATCGGCTCATTCCCTATGTCCAGGAACTGGGCTTCACCCATATCGAACTGATGCCGGTGATGGAACACCCCTTCGGTGGCTCCTGGGGCTATCAGCCGCTATCCCAGTTCGCCCCCTCGGCCCGGTATGGCGAGCCTGACGAATTCGCCGCCTTCATCGACCGCTGCCACCAGGCAGGAATCGGCGTGATCCTGGACTGGGTACCGGCGCACTTCCCCACGGACACCCACGGCCTGGCTCGCTTCGATGGCACCGCCCTGTACGAGTACGACAACCCTCTGGAAGGCTTCCACCAGGACTGGAACACACTGATCTACAACCTGGGGCGCACCGAAGTCCATGGCTTCATGATCGCGTCGGCCCTGCACTGGCTCAAGCACTACCATATCGATGGCCTACGGGTAGATGCCGTGGCGTCCATGCTTTACCGGGACTATTCACGCAAGCACGGCGAGTGGATCCCCAACCGCTACGGTGGCCGCGAGAACCTGGAAGCCATCGACTTCCTGCGTCACCTCAATGATGTGGTCAGTCAGGAAACCCCCGGCGCCATGGTGATCGCCGAGGAGTCCACCGCCTGGCCAGGCGTGAGCCAGGGTACTCAGGCAGGCGGCCTGGGCTTCTCCTACAAGTGGAACATGGGCTGGATGCACGACACCCTGCACTACGTGCAGAATGACCCCATCCACCGCCAGCATCATCACAACGAACTCAGCTTCGGCCTGGTGTATGCCTATTCCGAAAAATTCGTGTTGCCGATTTCCCATGACGAGGTGGTGCATGGCAAGAAGTCGCTGATCGACAAGATGCCAGGGGACCGTTGGCAGAAGTTCGCCAACCTGCGTGCCTATCTGGCGTTCATGTGGACTCACCCGGGCAAGAAACTGTTGTTCATGGGGTGCGAGTTCGGTCAGTGGCGGGAATGGAACCATGATCATCAACTGGACTGGTACCTGACCCAGTACTCCGAGCACAAGGGCGTGCAGCAGGTCGTCAGCGACCTGAACCGCCTCTACCGCAACGAGCCAGCCCTGCATGAGCAGGATTGCGTGCCCATGGGCTTCCAGTGGGTGATCGGTGACGATGCCGTCAACAGCGTGTTCGCCTGGTTGCGCTGGAGTCGCCAGGGCGAGCCATTGCTGGTGGTCGCCAACTTCACGCCAGTCCCGCGAGAGGAGTACCGCATCGGTGTGCCAGTGCCGGGGCTATGGCACGAGGTCTTCAACAGTGACTCGGAAACCTATGCCGGCTCCAATGTCGGTAATGGCGGTGGGGTGGCGGCCGAGGAGATTCCAGGCCACGGACAGCACTTCTCGGTCAACCTCAAGTTGCCGCCGCTGGGTGTGCTCATTCTGAAGCCGGAAAGCCTGCCGCGTCCTGCGCTGGGGCAGGACGAGCATACCGGCCAGGGTTAGCGCTCGAGTGTGTCGGCAACGCCTGGCGGTGTCGCCGACACTCAAGTCCACAACCGACTGCTTATCGGTTTGCCTACCGGTTTATCTAAAGGTGGATTTCCACCGCCAGGGGCAGGTGATCCGACAGATGCGTCCAGGGCCGCGTCCCCAGAATACGGGGATCGTGGCTGCTCGCGTTGCGTAGATAAATGCGATCCAGGCGCAGCAGCGGGAAGCGCGCCGGGTAGGTCTTGGGCAGGCTGCCCAGGTTGTGCTCGAAGGCTTCGTGAAGGTCGCCGTAGCGGGCGAGGGTAGCGTTGCCCTTGAGCTGCCAGTCGTTGAAATCCCCGGCGATGATGACTGGAGCATGGGCGGGCAGCGAATCCAGCAATTGCCTGAGCAATACCAGCTGCTGTTGCCGATGGTGTTCCATCAGGGACAAGTGCACGCAGATGGCATGCACGCCATCGTCATGCCCCGGCACTTGAAGCACGCAGTGCAGAAAACCCCGGCGCTCGGGCCCAGTGATGGACACATCCAGGTTGCGGTAGTGCATGATCGGATATTTCGACAGCAAGGCATTGCCGTGATGGCCATCAGGGTAGACGGCGTTGCGGCCGTAGGCGAACTCCGGCCACATGCTGTCGGCGAGGAACTCATATTGAGACATCTGTGGCCAATTGGCGAAGCGGGTAGCGTGGCGGTCGTGCCCGCCCAGGACTTCTTGAAGGAAAACGATGTCAGCGCTGGTGCTGCGGACGGCCTCGCGAAGCTCTGGAAGGATGAAGCGGCGATTGAAAGCGGTGAAGCCCTTGTGGGTGTTGACCGTCAGTACCCGGATTCGGTGCACGTCACGGTCACGTTTAGCGTCCCCATGGGGCTGGCTGGCACCCTCGGCTGGATCGGCGTACACGGCGGCTCCTCAAAACTAATGCAGTCCTGATTTAAGACTGGCCGTCTGGGGGGCAGTTCCGAGCGGGGTGAATGCGGGTGTCGCGTCTGGGAATTCGCTTGCTTCGCAAGCTCCCACAGGTAGCGGCCGAAGGTTGCTCGGTTTGCCTGTGGGAGCTGGCGGAAGCGGGCTTAGTCTTCTTTTTCGCGATGAGCCTCGAACAACAGGAACGACCGGCCGGTAACCATGAATTCGCTACCGAAGGCGATCGCCTCGTGTTCGTTGAGGTCAGGGCGATTGGTATCTACCAGGCAAACCCAGTGCTTGCCTTGGGGTACTTCCGGCAGGCGGAAGTTGACCACGTCATGGTGCGCGTTGACGATGATCAGCAGGGTAGCGTCGTCGCCGCGCTTGCGGATACCGGTGGGCTGCGCGCGGCCGTCCAGCAGCATGGCCAGGGCACGGCCGTGGGGCTCTTCCCACTGCTGAGGGCTCATCTCGTTACCCTGGGGGTCGAGCCAGGTGACGTCCTTGACGCCGAGCTCCTCATTGTAGGTGCCCACAAGGAAGCGATTGCGCCGCAGCATCGGGTAGGTCAGGCGCAATCTGGTCAGCCGGCGGACGAACTTGAGCAACTGCTTGCCGTCTTCGTCCAGGTCCCAGTTCACCCAGCCGATCTCGCTGTCCTGGCAATAAGCATTGTTATTGCCGTTCTGAGTGCGGGCGAACTCATCGCCGGCCACCACCATCGGTGTGCCTTGGGAGAAGAGCAGGGTGGAGAAGAAGTTGCGCATCTGCCGCAGGCGCAGCTCGATGATGTTGCGATCGTCCGTCGGGCCTTCCACCCCATGGTTCCAGGACATGTTGTTGCTGGTGCCGTCCTGGTTGTTCTCGTCATTCTCTTCGTTGTGCTTCTCGTTGTAGGACACCAGGTCCTTCATGGTGAAGCCGTCATGTGCGGTGATGAAATTCACCGAGCTGAAAGGGCGACGACCGCGCTGGTTGAACAGCTCCCCGGAGCCAGTCATGCGCGCGGCGAAGTCCGCCAACTTGCCGTCATCGCCTTTCCAGAACGATCGCACGGTGTCGCGGAAGCGATCGTTCCACTCAGCCCAGCCTGGAGCGAAGCCACCGACCTGGTAGCCACCCGGGCCGCAGTCCCAGGGTTCGGCGATCAGCTTCACGGAGCGCAGCACCGGGTCTTGGCGACAGGCGACGAGGAAGCTGTGGCGTTCGCTGAAACCCTCGTGGTAACGGCCGAGAATGGTAGCAAGGTCGAAGCGGAAGCCGTCCACATGCATTTCGCTGGCCCAGTACCGCAGCGAGTCGGTCACCATCTGCAACACACAGGGATGGCTGAGGTCCAGGGTGTTGCCGGTGCCGGAGTCGTTGATGTAGTAACGCTTGTTATCCGGCATGAGGCGGTAGTAGGACGCGTTGTCGATACCCCGCATGGACAGGGTAGGGCCTCGTTCATTGCCTTCGGCGGTGTGGTTGTAGACCACGTCGAGGATCACTTCGAGGCCGGCATCGTGCAGGTGTGCGACCATTTCCTTGAACTCGGCGATCTTGCCGCTGGCCAAGTAGCGGGCATGGGGCGCGAAGAACGCGATGGTGTTATAGCCCCAATAGTTGTTCAGGCCCTTCTGCAGCAGGTGCTGGTCATTGACGAAACCGTGGATGGGCAGCAACTCGATGGATGAAACGCCCAGTTTCTTCAAATGGTCGATGACATCAGGGTTGCTCAGCCCGGCAAAGGTTCCTCGTACAGGTTCCGGCACCGAAGGGTGACGCATGGTCAAGCCGCGCACATGGGCTTCATAGATGATTGTCTTGTCCCACGGTACCCGCACGGGCTGGTCCTGGCCCCAGGTATAGGCCGGGTCAACCACTTTGCATTTGGGCACGAAAGGCGCGCTGTCGCGCTCGTCGAAGCTGAGGTCGTCGTCCGGATGGCCGATGGTGTAGCCGAACAGGGCTTCAGACCATTTCAGCTCGCCTACCAATTGCTTGGCGTAAGGGTCGATCAACAGCTTGTTATGGTTGAAGCGATGGCCATTCTGCGGATCGTAAGGGCCGTAGACCCGATAACCGTAGATCAGGCCGGGGTGAGCGTCAGGCAGGTAGCCGTGGAAAATCTCATCCGTATACTCGGGTAGTTCGATCCGGGCAATTTCCTGTTCACCCGCCGAATCGAAGATACAAAGTTCGACCTTGGTGGCGTTGGCGGAGAACAGGGCAAAGTTCACCCCTAAACCATCCCAGGTCGCTCCCAGGGGAAAAGGCAGGCCTTCCCGGATGCGAGTCGGGTCGATCAAGGCGGTAGTGGCGGATGCTTCGGGTGCTTGAGCTTTCTTTTGCCGGCTCATGGGGAGTCCTTCACGTAGGTACGCTAGAGTAAAGTTGGGTCAGAGATCGAAGGGGAGGTACCGCGAAGAGGGCAAACCCTGAACTGCCACGCGGCCGGCCGGGCTCGCGCTATTGGCCCGACGGAAACCGACCGGGCCATGAGCGCTGCAGCTGCGTTCAGCTGGCGGCGGGCTTGCTGCGGCTAGCGCGGGGCTTCTTCTCGGCGGTGGCCGCCTTCGGTGCCGCTTTGCTTGTGGAAGCCGGCTCCGGCGCGGCCTTGCCCGCGGCTGCCTTTGGCGCAGGCTTGGCGGCCTTGGCCCGAGGCGCCGCGGGCTCCTTGGCGGCAGCGGCTGGCGCTTCGTCCTTCGGCTTTTTCGGAGCCTTGCGGGGCAGGCGCGCCGGGGCCTGGTCCTCAGCCTCCGCCAGCTTGCGCGCCTTTTCCCAGTGTTCCTTGTCCTTGCCATCGGGGCGCCCTTCGGATTCCCACAGATAGTAGGCAAATTCCTCGATGCGCTTATCGCTTACGCTCATATCCATTGCTCCTGATCACGAGTCACTTTGTAGATAGAGATTGACGGGAAACTCCTGTAGCGCCGCGCTCATCCGCAAGTCCTTGTCCAATGTGACTGCCTGAGCTGAAAAAAGTCCCTTAAATCTGTGCTGCGCAAGATGTTCAGGCAACGAAACAGTGGTATCGCCCCATTTATGCGCGGGGACCAGCAGCTCGCCACCTTCGAGCAACTCGCTGCACACCCTCGGCACCACCACTATGGCATGGCGGCCTTCGTGCTGGCGGGCGAATGCCAGCACCCGGTGCGCCTGTTCACCCTGAACCTGCAGCGGCAGGTACTCTCCCTGCAGGAACAGTGCCGGTTCGCTGGCCCGGGCCTGGAGCAGGGCCGCAATCAAAGCTTGCTTGACGCGACCATCGCGCCAGTCCGCCAGCAGGGCGGCAGGTGAATCCAGATGGGCCAGCGCTTCGCTTCGGGCAGTGTAGTCCACCGGGCGACGGTTATCCGGATCCACCAGGCTGAAGTCCCAGCGGTCTGCGCCCTGATAAAGGTCAGGAATTCCCGGGACTGTGGCCTTGAGGGTGCACTGCCCCAGGCTGTTCAAGGCGCCACCGGGCGCAAGCGTCTGTACGGCCGAGACGATGGATTGGCGCAACGCCAGGGCCGAGTCGTCTGTAAGCAGACCCTGCAGGAAGTCGCGACAGGCGCTTTCGTAGGCCTCGTTTGGCGCGCTCCAGCTGCTGACCAGCTTCGCTTCACGCAGGGCCTTCTGTTGCCACTGCCACATACGCTCGGCATAGGCCTGTAACCCTGCGCTATCGTCGGCCTCCAATTCGAGTGGCCAGCTGCCGAGCAAGGCCTGGTAGAGCATCGCCTCATCACCACCCGTAGGCGCGGGGCCGTCACCGAAGGTGCCGCGCAGCGGGCTGGCCAGGGCCTGCCAATGGGCGACGAGGGCACCATACCAGGTACTGCGCTCACTGATCACCGCCAGCCGCGCCCGGGTGTCCTCGCCGCGTTTATGGTCATGGGTGGCCGTGGCGAGCAGGTTGCGTGGGAACGCCTGGGCCCTGACCCGGCAGGCTTCATGGAAGGCCTCCACCGAAGCACTGAACACCTCAGGGTCGAAGCCAACGTCGTTACGCGACAACAGCACCGCGCTGCGGTAGAAGGCGGTGTCCTCCATGGCCTTGGCGGCGGTAGGGGAGGTCAGTTGCTGGAAGCGTATGCAGGCCCGCCGCAGGTTCTGGCGTCGACGGCCGACTGGCAGGCTACGCCATGGCTCCCCACCTAGCCAACGGACCAGGAAGTCCAGTACCGGCCAGTCTCCCTCGCTCAGGTCTGCGCGCGCGCCTGCCACGGCCTGGGTGAAGAACGGCTCATCCTCGGCGGGCCGCCCACACGGAGTGATGTAGGTACGGTAGACGGTGTAATGCACGATCAAGGCTTCCAGGGCCCGGCGAATGGCGCCGAGGGTGAAATCCCGGCTCATGAGGTCGCCACGAGCCACCTGCAACAGCGCTTGAGCCACCGATTCGAAGTCGCCGGCCAGGGTGCCGTGCAGCACGAAGCGACGCCCGGCGCGAACCTCTTCCATGAAATCCGAAGTGCGTCCGCTCAAGCGCACCCACAGGTCGGTCAGTGATTGCTGGCCACGTCCGTCGTGCTGTAGCAGCGATACCTGGTTCATGAATTCGTAGCCGGTGGTGCCGTCCACCTGCCAGTCACGGTGCAACTGTTCGCCGTTGCCCAGGATCTTCTCGACATAGATCGGGAAATGATCCAGCTCAGTGGCCGCTGGCCGCTGCGCCAGCAGGCCCTGCACACGACGACGCAGGCGGCGGCAATAGGCCCTTGGGTTGGCCAGGCCGTCGACGTGGTCTATGCGCAGGCCGTCGACCAGTCCCTCGGCTACCAGCTGGAAGATCTTGGCATGGGTGGCTTCGAACACGTCGCCGCGTTCTACACGCAAGCCGCCCAGTTCGTTGATGTCGAAGAAGCGCCGCCAGTTGATGTCGTCCGCCGCGGTGCGCCAGCTAGCCAGGCGATAATGCTGGCGCTCGAGCAGGCGGTGCAGCCGTTCGAAGCCCTCCGGTGTAGTGGAGTCATACAACTTGAGGACGGTCTCCAGCGCGCGGAATGCCGGGCCCTCGGCCGCTACGTTGGCCAGCTCGCCGCGCAGCCCTTGCGCCACGCTGTAGGCGTCTGGACCATGGGACAGCTTGCCGAAACGCTCGCCCAATGCCTCGAGACGGTTGTCCACTGCAATGCTGAGAATGCTGGCGTAGTCCGGCGGGCTGATAGGGAAGCGGTGCTCGTAGTGCTCGACGTAGAAACTGCCCGTCTCGGCGTCGAAGCGCAGCGGGATCTCACCCTTCTGCAGCGCACTGCCATAATCGCTGCCCAGGAAAGGAATCAACAGTTGCCCTTCGAGCAGCGGGTCGGGAGAGTTCCACTGAATATCGAAGAAGTTGGCATAAGGGCTGCGCCGTCCCCACTCGAGCAGGTCCAGCCACCAGGGGTTGCTGGCCCCGCCCACCGCCATATGATTGGAGACGATATCCAGGATCAGCCCCATGCCGTGCTCGCGCAGGGCGGCGACCAGTCGCCGCAGGGCCGGCTCGCCACCCAGTTCCGGATTGATCCGGGTAGGGTCGACCACGTCGTAGCCGTGCATGGAGCCGGCCCGAGCGGTCAACAGCGGCGAGGCATACACATGGCTGATCCCCATTTTCTCGAAATAGGGAACCAGGGCCACGGCATGGTCCAGGGTAAAGTCCTTGTGAAACTGCAGGCGAATACTGGCGGTAAATGGCTTCATCGGTCGCGCTCGTGGGCTTGTCGGCGGGCTACGGCAAGGAGTTCCAGACGCCGCGCCGGGTCGGGCTGGTCCAGCAGGTCGGCAGCGTCGGGGCTCAGACGGCGCCGCCAGTTCGGGTGTTCGTCGACGGTGCCAGGCAGGTTCGGCTGCTCGACCACGCCCAGGGCGTCCTCCAACGGCAGCAGCACCAAAGGTGCCCGGGTATGCCCGAGGAAGCGGACGCTGGCGTCGATCACCCGGTCCGCCAGGTCTTCGGCCCGCTGCTCGTCGCTGAAGTTCTCGGGATCCTGACGCAGGATGTGCTCAAGACCGTTCTTCTCATGCACACGGGTCTGCCGCCATTGCTCTTCGGTCTGCGCGTCGATCAACTCCAGCCGTCGCGTCCAGTCGATCTCGTTGGCGCGCCACCAACCCTTCAGCGGCGGCAGGTCATGAGTGCTGGTCGTGGCCAGGGCATTGTCCGGATAGTCGAGCAAGGGCTTGAAGGCACCGGTATGATGCTGCTCGAACAGCAGCACTCGCATGCCAAGGATGTCCCGGGCAGCCAGCTTCTCGCGCAGGCCGTCGGGCACCGTGCCCAGGTCCTCGCCCAGCACGATCGCCTTGTGCCGATGGGACTCGAGCGCCAACAGGCGCAGCAGGTCGTCCAGAGGGAACTGCAGGTAGGCCCCATGGGTAGGTTTTTCGCCTTGAGGGATGACCCACAACCGGTTCAGCCCGAGCACATGATCGATGCGCAGTCCACCGGCATGGGCGAAATTGGCCCTGAGCATCTCTATGAAGGCGCGGAAACCGTTGCGCTTGAGCCCTTCGGGTGAAAATGCCGAAATGCCCCAGCTTTGCCCGGAGCGGTTGAGGATATCGGGCGGGGCGCCGACCGTGACTGCGGCCAGCAACTCGTCCTGGCGGCTCCAGGCCTGGCTGCCAGCGCCGTCGGCACCCACAGCCAGGTCAGCGATCACGCCAATGGCCATGCCCGCGTCACGGGCGGCCTGCTGGACACGGTCGAGGCTGCGCGCGATCAGCCATTGGCCGAAGGCATAGAATTCGATTTCCTCACGGTGGGCCTCGGCGAATCGCGCGACCTCAGGGCTGCGCGGGTGACGCAGGGCCTCCGGCCACTGGCGCCAATCCTGAGACTCCCCCAGGCGCGCGCGTTCGGCCTGCAGGGCTTCGAAGCAGCAATGATCGGCCAGCGCTTCCCCACCGGCATGGCGGAAGTCGCGGAAATTGCCCGCCAGGGGATGGTCGCCGCGGCTGAAGGCCGAATGAAGCTGACGAATGAGCTTGAGCTTGGCTTCGGCGGCACGAGGCCAATCCACCAGCTCCAGGTGGGCGAGCTCTTGCAGGCTGTGCTTGAGGTTGGCCGCTTCGATGGCCGTGTCCACTGCGTTGACACCCAGCACCTGGGCTGGAGAGGCGTAAAGCACATTGAAGAACAGCCGGCTGGACGGCGAATAAGGACTGTAGCGTGAAGCATCACTGCTGAACATGGCATGCATCGGGCTGATGGCCACGGCATCGGCGCCTCGCTCCCCGGCTGCCTTGACGAAACTCTCCAGGGCCTGGGTATCGCCGAAGCCTTCGTCTTGTGGCCGCCGCAGGGAGTACAACTGCACGCCCAGGCCCCAGGCGCGAGCCGCCGGGGTGCCAAGCGCGTCGGCCACGTTGTAGCAGCGGGCAGGCGCCACCGCCACGGTGAAATGACGGTCGCCGATCTGCAACTGCTGATAGCCTACCGGTAGCAGGCCCGGCAGCGCGCCATCCGCATCCAGCCTAAGCTCCATTCGCTCGCCGCTTTCCAGCGAGGCCACACAGGGGGAACCCGGACTGAACCAGGCCTTGAGCGCGAGTGACTTCCCGTGGTCGACCGTCAACAGGGGCGGCAGGGCTTCGCCACCTTCTTGCTGGAGGGCTGCCAGGCTTCGCTCTGCCTGGGCCTGATCGTCGGCGGGGTGGCCCAGGGCGCTCAATACCTTGCGCAGAACGTCTTCTGATACCCGCTGTGGGCGGTTGTTGGCATCGTTCCACTTGATGGCGATGCCGACGTGCCGGGCAAGCGCCTCCAGGGTTTGATCCAGTTTCTCGGTCATACCCCTGCCTCCGTCGCGTCAGCCGGGATCAGGCTCACCAGCGCGGTATAGCCAGGCAGCTCCCCGACACGTTCGAAGCGCGCGTTCGGGCCACGACTATCGAACAGCCAGTGGCGCTCGAAGGGCAATTGCGCCGCAACGGGCTGCTCGGCCAGGTTCAGGTCGATCTGCCAGATGCTGCCGTCGCCGAGTCTCCAGCGAGCTGATACGGCCTTGTCCCCCAGAACAGTCACGCCCTTGGCCACGCTCCCCGGAAGCCTGGGCCAGAGGTCACGCCGACGCATGCTCAACAGATGCACATAGAGTTCGACCCAGGGCCCATGCTGGTGCGCCTCGAAATGGTCGAAGGCAGGGCGAGAGGCATTGAAAGTGGATTCGGCGTTAGGGTCGGGAATCCTTTCGCGTCGCTCAGGGTCCTGGAAGGCGCTGAATGCCTTGAATTCGGCGCGGCGGCCTTTGCGAACAGCCTCGGCCAGTTCGCCATGGAAGCTGGTGAAGAACTGGAAGGGCTCGGCTGCGGCCCATTCGTCCCCCATGAACATCAGGGGGATCATCGGCGAGGCCAGCAACAGCGTAGTCGCGGCCCGCAGGGCCGGTTCGGGGGCGAGCTGGCTCAGGCGCTCGCCGAAGGCGCGGTTGCCGATCTGGTCGTGGTTCTGCAGGAAGAGCACGAAAGACGTCGGGTTCAAGTGGCCGCTGGGCTCGCCGCGGGCTACTCCATGGCGGTTGGTATGCCCCTGATAGACGAAGCCCTCGCCGAGGCAACGGGCAAACTTGCTCGTCGTGTCTTCGGCATAGTCCTGATAGTAGGCCTCGGTTTCGCCAGTGAGCAGCACATGCAGGGCGTTATGGCCGTCGTCGTTCCATTGCGCGTCATAGCCTTTCTGCAGCAGATGCGCTTCGTTATGCTCGTTTTCCAGATTCAGCCAAACGTGGCGGCCGGCTGGAATGGCCTTGCGGATACGCCGCGCCATTTCTTCGAGGAAGTCGGGATCTTCGATGGCATGGACCGCGTCGAAGCGCAGGCCGTCGAACCGGTAGTCCAGCAGCCACATCAGGGCATTGCCAATGAAGAACTCACGTACCTGCGGGCGGCGAAAATCGATGGCCGCGCCCCAGGGCGTATGCTTGTCTTCACGGAAGAAGCTCTTCGCATAGCTGTTGAGGAAATTGCCGTCCGGCCCGAAGTGGTTGTAGACCACGTCCAGGATGACCATCAGCCCATGCTCATGGGCGGTGTCGATCAGCGCCTTGAGCTGGTCGGGGCTGCCATAGCTGTGTTCGGGCGCATAGGGCAGCACGCCGTCGTAGCCCCAGTTACGGTCGCCAGGGAACTCGGCGATGGGCATCAATTCGATGGCGGTAATGCCCAGGGCCGCCAGGCGTGGCAGGTGCTTGGCCACTCCCTCGAAACCACCCATCAGGCCTACATGCACTTCGTAGATCACCGCTTCGTGCCAGGGCCGACCCTGCCATTGACGGCGCCATTCATAGGCAGCGGGGTCAACCACTACACTGGCTGAATGAACATCGCTTTGCTGGGCTCGGGAAGCCGGATCCGGGACTTCCATTTCACCGTCGATTCGATAGCGATAGGCTGTGCCCGCCGCGCAACTGGCCTGGATCACGAACCAGCCATCTTCTTCGGAGGTCATCGACAGGGACTCGCCATCGTCGAACACCACCTCGACGGCGTTCGCATCAGGCGCCCAGAGGGAAAAGCGAGTCAGGTCGTCGCCCACGAGGACAGCCCCGTGGGCCCTGGTAACAGGTTGCAGGTCAGCCATTGCGGCGCTCCTTGATGATCAGTAGTGCCGCCCGGCACGTCCATGTGAGCGGTTCACCAGCTTGGTGTACAGCTCGGCATAGGGTTCCACCGCTTGCGACCAGTTGAAGGGCTGCGTCATGGCCCGGCAGCGCATGGCATTGAGTAGTTCCGGCTTGCTGAAGGCGTAGAAGGCTCGCTGCAGAGCCGCTTCGTAGGCTGCGACCGAAGGCTCGTCGAACAGGAAACCCGTCACGCCGTCCTCGATGGTATCGGCCAGGCCGCCCGTACGCCGTGCCACCGGCAGGGAGCCAACGCGTTGCGCGTACATCTGGCTCAGGCCGCACGGTTCATAGCGCGAAGGCATCAGCAGGAAGTCACTGCCGGCGAACATGCGGCGGGCGTCGGTCTCGTTGAAGCCGATGCGGGCTGACACCTGCCCGGGGTAGCGCTTGGCCAGGTCGCGCATGGCCTGTTCTTCTTCCGGCTCGCCACGGCCGATGATCGCGATCTGGCCGCCGTTGCGGACGATGTAGTCGGTGACGCCTTCGGTGAGGTCCAATCCTTTCTGGTAGACCAGGCGCGACACCACGGCGAACAGAGGTCCCTGTGAGGGCGCCAGCTCGAAGAGCTTGCGCACATGGTCGGCGTTCACTGTCTTGCCTTCCCAGTCGTTGAGGCTGAACGGGCATACCAGGTGGGCGTCGGTGGCCGAGTCCCAGCTTTCATCGATGCCGTTGGGTATGCCGCTGAGCAGGCCCTGCTGCGCCTTGCTGCTGAGGAAACCATCCAGGCCACAGCCAAAATCAGGGGTGGTGATTTCCTGGGCGTAGGTCGCGCTCACGGTGGTGATATGGCTGGCGTAGGCCATGCCGGCCTTCAGGAAGGACAGCTTGCCGTAGAATTCCATGCCTTCCTGCTGAAGTGCATGTTCCGGAATGCCCAGCTCGGGGCAGCACGCCAGGCTGACCACACCTTGGTAGGCCAGGTTGTGGATGGTGAACAGGGTCGGTACCTTTACACCGCGCCAGTGCATGTACGCGGGGGCCAGGCCGCTGGGCCAGTCATGGGCATGGACCAGGTCCGGCTTCCAGTGAACCATGCCGTGGCCGGCAGCGATATCGCAGGCGGCCATGCCAAGGCGGGCGAAACGGATATGGTTGTCCGGCCAGTCACGGCCGTTGATGGCGCCATAGGGGTTGCCATCGCGCTCATAGAGCTCAGGGCAGATCAAAACGTAGATCACCAGGCCGTCGGCGGTATCCATGCGGCCGACCTTGCAGGGGGGCAGCGCCGCGTAGCCGCTGAGCTCCCCTACAATGTGAATGGGGTTGTCGCTTTCCAATACCTGGGGGTAGCCTGGAATCAGGATACGTACGTCATGCAGATGGCGCATGGCGCGGGGCAGGGCGGCGGACACGTCACCCAGGCCACCGGCCTTGATCAGGTCAGCCATTTCCGAAGTGACGAACAGTACTTTCTTGCGATTGGGATTCGCAATATGTTCCGGCTGCAGCACCTTGCTGGTCGAAGTAATGGCTGGCAGCGAGGTCACCTCGCTGACTTGCTGGTTGAAACGCTCTCCGTGGGTTTCGACAGCGGCACTGATCATCAAACTCTCTCCCGTCGCGTAAAGGACTACTGGCAGACTTCTAATGTTTTCTAATCCATTCCCCAGGCCGACATCCGTCGGCCAACCGGTATGAAAACCGGGGTATCACACGCTCCTGGAGGGGTGGGCGAGGGTCGCTGTGAATAGGCGCGCCGCTCACTGTTAAGCTGACCCGGTGGTGCGGTAGAAGTTTCGGATTTCTTTGCCAAACCAGCGGCTCGCGCATCAAGAAGTGTAGGAAGCTTTCCGGACTTCGCTACGCGCAAGCGAAGCGGTACAGGATTACCGCATCGCGAGGAAGGTCAGGCGTTGACATAGACGCTTTCCACCACCGCGGAGCGCGCTTCATGTCGCAACCTTCCAGCCTGTTTCAAATGCTCAGTGATCACGCCTCCCTTACCGGTGAGGCCATGCAGCGATTCAAGGACCAGCCAACCCTGGAGGATACCGCCGCGCAGCTGGTTGCTCAGGTGCTGAGCCGGCTTACGCCGCCCATCGAGCGAGGTCCCTGGGACATTGCGCTTGGCTGGCCCATCGAGACCTCTACCACCGGCGAACCTGAGCACCTGCGCCTCCCCAGGCTGCTCATCCAGCTGTTTATCAGCCAGACGCCTTTGACCGTGGTTCCAGGTTACCAAATGGCGCTACAGAAGCAGGGTGACCGGTGGGTGCCTTTGTCCATGAACCTGCAACGCTTCGCCGAGGAGCTGGATGCTGTACGGCCTTGGCTCATGCAGGCGCATTGGGATGCCTTGTGCCGATACTGGAGCGAATTCGACGGGCATGGCGCCACGCCCTGGCAGTGGATGGCCGATTACCTGCGCCTGGCTTACCGGAGGGAGCTGGACCTGGCTCATGCGCAGCACCGTATCACCCATGAGGCCATCGAGGTGGCGCTGAGCCTGGTGGACGATGTCGAAGGTGACCTGCCACCGGGCGCGGCTCCGGCGCGCGGGTTACTCATGCACATCATGAATGGCTCGCAGGCGATGCCTTACGATGTGCGCCTGGACCCCCACCTGTTGGTCATCCTGCCAATGTCGGCCAGCAGGGAAAGCTATCTGCTGTTTTCGCCAAACGCTGGCCTTCGTTATTTCTTGCAGGCCCATGGCCTGAAAGCCTTTCTCGACGCGCGCCTGGCGGAGGATGGGATACTGGAGCGCGCCCGCTTTCAAGTGCTGGAGCCCGAAGGCGACCTGTTCGTCGCCCTGGCCAGAACGCTACTTCAGACCCAACTGTTGCAACTCGACAGCGTGACCGAACGGGTGCGCGCCAGCGTATCGTCCGGGGCTCCGGAGTGGCTTGAGTGGAGCAGTGATGCGCTTACCGGTTTTTTCCAACTCGATGGCCATGCCCAGGCCGCGCAGGTTCGTCGCTTGCAAGCAATGCTGCCCGACTGGCTGCGGCGGGCTCGGCTGGCCGATCGTTGGCGTTACGGCAAAGCGTTGCTGCAACTGACCCAAGCGGACATTCTCAGCGGACACGCCTGGTTCCTTGAAGGCATACCGACGCTCGAAGCCTACGCGCTCGATCGGCTGCGTACCGTCGCTGCCAGGGCGTATCCAGGACAGCCATCGCTCGAGCCGGAAAACATTCGGCTGAGCCTGGAGCATGTGGTGCCAGACCCGACTGCCGTCGCGGGAGGACCAGCTCGCACGGAAATCATTACAGAGCCTCTGGCGCTCACCGCGCTGCTGATCGACAACCTGGCTGCGCACAGTGGCGCATGGTTACAGGTCAGCGCCAAGCCAGGCACCACCTTGCCTGGCTGGCTGGATGGCGACGTGCTGCGCGACCTGGTACAGCAGGCTGATGTCGGCGGCCAATATCCTAAGTTGCTACGTGAAAGCCTGCTCGAGGGGCCGGGAGCGGCGAACCGGAAAGCCGCATTCGTGGACCAGATCAGATTGCAGTTACCCTTACTGGCCCAGGAACTTGTCTTGCGTCAGGCCTGTGACATGGACAACGATGGCGCTCACTTGGTGTTTTCCGGCCTGGATATGGATCCAGCCAGCAACCCCGGACGCATGATGAGCCTGGGCGTTACCGCGGGCGACGCTTATGGCGTGGATGCCATCGCGGTTACCTATGTGTTCGTAGCGACTGAACAGAGCGGTGGGCCTTGCGTGCTGTATAGGCCCTTGCATGCTCAGCCGCTACGTCAATTCTGTTCGCTGGATGCCTTGCTGGAAGACCTTGCCGCCCCCGGCGAGGTTCAGGATGACGCGTTGCGCTGGATGACTGACCTGGGACGTGCCCGATACAGCCATGGGGGGTTCCGCGAGCCCCGGGTAGCGCGCTTCGGCCAGGGCAGTGAATTCGCTCCCGTGGAAACCGGCGCGCCGGCGCGCCTGGTTCTGACCCCCATGGCGCCTCCTGTCCTGGACTCGCTCTATGCGCAGGTGGTAGAGGCGCTGATCAGCGTGGCGGAGCAGCGATCGGTTTCCAATGCCGAGAATTTCTGGATCTCGCTTTCCCAATTGGGCTGGACCCTTTTCAATGGACTGTTGCCCATTATGAGCGGCCCCTTGGCCACGGCCGGTTGGCTGTTCCAGCTCAGTGAAGCCTTCGTCCGCTTTCTGGAGGCCGAAGACAAGCCTACCTCGGAGCGCGACGGCGCGCGACGCGACCTGCTGCTCACGGTCGTCATGCTTTTGCTCAGCGAAGCCATTCGCTGGCCCGGGGACGAAGAGCTCGGCGCGGTCGGTGACGAGCCGGGGACCTGGGCGCCTCGGGAGGAAGCCGATGACACTCAAGAGGTACCGGGCCTACAAGAGGTGCCGGCTCTGAGCGTGGAGCAGACGTTCTTCGAGCCGGGACCGTTGCCGCGGCTGAGTGAGCTTGCCGTGTCCGAAGCGGTGGGTGTGCCGACGGCCATGGGCTTCGAGCTGGGCTGGGCGTCTCCTGAGCTGAGCTTGAGCGCGACCCAGCGGCAGGCATTGCGCCGACTGAGGGTAACCGCGTCCATTGGTACGCCTGCCCTGGTGCCCCACGGGCCGACCAAGGACCTCTACCTGTCTTCCGATCGGCTCCTGGTGAAATGGGGGCAGGATTTCTTTACGGTCAACTTCGACCCTGAACCCCGAATCATTGGACCACAAGGTGAGCCTGGGCCTTACCTGCGGCGCGACGAGGCGGGGCGCTGGATATTGGATACGCGCCTGCGTCTACGGGGCGGCGGCCCGAAAAGACGGATCGAGGCCCGCCGCCAGCAGAACATGCAGGTCCGTCTCGCGGGCGAACGACTGTATCATCAGGTCGTGGAGGAGTTCGACAGCTTGCTGGAGGTGACCAATCCGCTGGCCAACGAGCTGGATAACCGTACTGAGGCAGGAGAAGCTTTGGTAGAAGAGCGGGAAAAGCTTCATGCTCTCTTCGACGAAGGTTATCGCCGCATGGAGGCCCGCCTCAAGGAATACAAGGGGCTTCAGGAACAGACCCCATTGCCAGACTTCGCTGACCGCGTATGTGGGCTGCTTGGAAGGCTACTGAGTACATCCAAGGCCATTACCAACAACCTTTCCGAGCTAAACCGCGCCTATGTTTTCAGCTCTCCTTTCATGCGTGCCCAAGGGGAGGAGGCATTGAACCGTGTTATCGACGAGGACCTTCCGGCCTGGCAGCAATTTCTTGAGCGCCAGGCTGAAAACAGTCAACGTGAACTGGACTATGTCCTGGCTCATCAGGAAACCATCGCTGAAATAAAAACGTTTCCGGGCCTTGGGGCCAGAGCGCTCAAGCAAAACGAGAGCATAGTGCCGCTGGAACATTCGGCGCTCGACCTCTACGCCAGCCAGGTCTATTGCCAGATCGGGATCATTATCGAACCTGTGCGTGGATTGCCTGATCTTTCCAGGCAGATGCAGGAGGCCTTGGAACCTGCCCTCATTTGCGCCGAATCCCATTCGCAGGTCGTCGACAGCCCTGATGTCAGCCGGCAGGAAAGCATCCAGGTATTCGACACCGCGATCAGCGAGTATCAGCGCGCGGAGGACGCACTTGCGCTCTTCGAGCAAACGCTGGACCCTCAATTCCAATCCCCAGCCATGGGCAAGCTCAGGAACACCCTTGCCGCGTTGGTGAGCGATGCGGAAAGCCGACTGAGCGACTTGTTGCGCGAAACCATGGTGGACATGCCCCAAGGGAATGACAGTCATCCCAGGGGCGCCACCAAGGGTACGCAGGCCATCAGGCCCACTTCCTCCAGGCGCAGGAAGGGAAAACAGCCGGTACGCTCATCGAAAGGGGCCGGAAAGAGCAAGGGCCAGGCCGGTTCTACTGCCACGCAGTTGCAAGTGATACATACCGTGGACGGCCAGGCCTTGATGGCTGAAGTGCGTACCGATACGCAAAGCGGCACGCGCACCGCCAGCGTCACGTCGAATAATCAGGTAGTCGCCACCTGGCACCCTGATCCGCAGACCGGGCTTTGGGCCAAGCCCGTGCGGCAAAAGCCGGTCGCACCGGAGCGCGTCGAGCAGCTCAGCACCTATATGCGCGAGGCCGAGCGTGCTCTAGCGGCGGCTCGTAAAGAAACCGATCAGCTCAACCGTCTCAAGAGAGTCACTCGCATACCTGCTGACCTGGAAGACCAGTTCCACAACCGTGCCCGCCAGCTTGAAGAAGCGGCCGAACATATCGACCGGGCCTTGACCCGGTTGAATGAGACCGATGCCGCGATCGACAGGCAATCGGCTGAACTGAAGGCACGTCAGTTGCGGGAAAAGGCCGAGCGCGCTCGCAGCCTTGGCACCGAAGCAAGAATCGAGCTGACCCTGAGCCTTCCGCCAACCCCCGGAAGGCTGCAGTTCCTGGTAAGCCAAGGGCGTGCGACCATCCATCGCCTCGGTGATCGGGTGCCGCTGAGGCGAGCGGGGCGCAGGGACTTCGTTCAGGAATACGAGATTCGCGACAGTACAGGGCACCCATTGTGGTATGCGCATTTTCATTACGACACCATGACGGCTTCGGCCGACCGTTACACGGCGGCGCACTTGAAGACCCCCACCCAGCGTTTCGATGGCTACCACAAGCAACTTGAACAAGCGAGAAACGATCAGGAGGTGGTCAGCATCTATCGCAGTCGAATCGAGCCCAACCTGGCCCGGACGCTGTTTTTATCGCTATCATGAGGACCACCAGGCCAACCCTGGCGTAGTACAGGGTTACCGCCCCTGGCTCGTATCGCAGGGCAATGATGAAGGCTCCTTATCACAGGAGCCTTCGCCTTGACTCTCTCCCACACGTCATCGCAGCAACAAGTTCCGCCAGGCCAGGTAAGCCAGCGCCTGGCGAAGCGGCCGCGTATCGCCAGCGTCGCCCTCGAGCTCTTGCATGGCCCGCTGGCGGCCATTCGCTTGCCTGCGTTATCCAGCGCCAGCCTGGCCACCGGCATTTGGCGCCGGGTCGATCAGCAGTTCGGTTTCACCGGTTATGCACTGCGCCCGCTGGCCTATGCCGTTTACCAGCGGTATCTGACGGATAAGCCCGTTGATCTTGCCGAAGAGTTCAGCTTCCTGACGCTTCATCCCGGCAGTGAATATCCGCAGCGGGCACAGGTTGACCAGTCCGCCCTGGCGAGCGAAATCGATCTGGCTGGCGCGGGCCTGATCGATGCCTGGTGTGAGCGCTTGACCCGCTATTGGTCAGAGCCCCAGGAAGACGGAACGAGCTTCTGGGCTTGGCTGGCCCAGTACTTGCGGCAACAGATCACGCGAGCGCGCCAAGGCGCCCTGACCCAGGGTCTAATAGGCCTGCGAGAAGCAGAGTGGGTCGCTAGCGCTTTAGCGCTCGCTGCGTCAGAGACTTCCGTTCCTGGTGTCGGTCGACAGGCGACTGCTCGGGTCTTGCTTGAAGATGCCATTCCTGTCCCGCGCTTGGCGATCAGCGTCGGGCGGCCGGACAGCGGTTGGCTGCTGTATTCGCCCTTTGACGGGTTTTCTCGTTTCGACAGTCTGGCTGACCTGGAAGCACATCTTGTCCGGCCTTTGGGGAGTGCCGAGCGCGAGCCGGTGACAGACGCTCATGAAGTATTCCACCGCTGGGCTTATAGCATTCTAGATCGGCATCTGAGCCACTTGCGGGCGCTGGCCGTCACCCTGCGCCAGCAACATGCCGAGCCCGCACTGTTCGAGTCGCGGATGAACGAAATGCCGGCGGCTACGCTGTTGGACCACGCCGATCAAGTCCGGCGCAGCGAGGCCGTTCGTCAACATCTGCCGGATTGGCTTCGCCAGGCCAGCGAAGCTCAGCGCTTATGCTACGCCGATGGGCTCAAGGCACTCATCGATGCCCAGGCCAGCCGCCGCGATGCCCCCTTGCTTGGTGACATTCCTACCGCCAGCCAATTCGCCAGTGAGCGTTTGATCGCGCAAGCGGCGCGGATGCATCCCGAAGCCCCTTTGAGCGACCCTGAGGACGTGGTCATTCATATCCATAGTCGCGACGACGATGCCCTGCTTTCCATCGCAGGTGGCGGGGCCACGATCACTTTCACTGAGCAACGAATCAGCCTGGTAGACCTCAGTCTGGTCAATCTGGCCGGCCGCCCCCGTGGGTGGATGAGCGTTGGGCCCAGACCAGGCAAGACGCTGCCCAGTTGGCTGGACGAAGACGCAGCCACAGCCCTGGTCGTCCAGAGTAACGTGGGCGCAACCTACCTGTCTTTTCTCAGGGAACATCTGGCGGGGGGCGGTGACGCTGACAAGCGTCGCCAAACTTACCGTACGCTGGCGGCTGCCCAATTGCCGCTGCTTGCCCTTGAGCTCCGCTTGCGCAGGCAAAACGATTTCGACGAGCAAGGCGTAGACCTGGTGCGACGCCTATTCGGCCGAAGCGAGCTGGCGGGAACTGCGACTGTTACTCAGTTGGCCTTGCGGGCGGCGGCTGATCTGCCACCCGATCCTATCGCCGGCGTCTTCATTCTTTCCGACCGGCCTGTCAGCGATGTCCTGGTGCTCTATTCGCCGCTGGGCCTGGAACCCTTGCGGCAATTTTCCAGCCGCAGGGTATTACGCGATTGCATCCTTTCCGAACCGCCCTTGCGGCAGGCAGTGCTCAATGGGTTGAGCGATACCGCCAGGGACCGCTACACCCATGGCGGCCTGGAAGCTCCACGTTGGGCGCGCTTCGGGATTGGCGACGAATTCGCGCCGTTGCCTGCGCCGCGCCCGGCGCAGCTCGCGGAGCTTTCCATCAGCAGCGCACCGCTGGATGCTTTTTATGACAGCGTGGTGGAAGTCATCACACGCACCGCTGATCGCCAGACCGTATCAAACTGGGAAAGCTTCTGGATGTCGGCGCAACAGGTCAGCTGGCTAGCGTTCAACCAGCTGTTACCGCTGTTCAGTGGCGTAGGCGCTACAGCGGCCTGGCTGATCCAGTTGAGCTACGAGATCCAGGCACATGGCAACGATGCGCAAGCGCAGGCTCTACAGCCCACGGACGAGATCGATGATGGGCAGGTGCTGCTAGACCTGATGCTTGCTTTGCTCAGCGAAGGCTTTCATCTGGCTCTAAGCAAGAGCGCTGCGCTCGGGGGTTCCAAAGCGCCGAAGGACCCTTCTTGGCAAGCTAACGCCTGGCCTCTCTCGGACTGGCGCTGGTCGACGCCGGAGGCCGAGCCTACGCCTGCCATGCGTGAGCAATTGAACGAGCTGGCCGTATCCGCGCCTGCGCATCCGCCCATTGCAGCGACTGAAGGCGCGCACCGAGGGCTATATCTCGTCGATGGCGAGTGGCTGGCGCCCGTCGGCGACCACTGGTTCCGCGTACAGGCGATCAATGGTGACATCCAGGTGATCGACCCGACCGGAGCTGAGCGACCGGGTCCCTGGCTGCGCCCGGTGAGCGGTGGCCAGTGGCGCCTGGATCTGCGCTTGCGTCTGCGTGGTGGCGGGCCGAAGCGACGCATTGACCAGCAACGTCAGGAAAACCAGCGCTTGCGCGCCGAAGCCGATCAGCACCTGGCCGAGATCGAAAGTGTATATCGGGGCCTTCAGGAGGTTGGAGGCTCGGTCGAGGCGCGGATAAAGGCCGGCCTCGACGCAGGCAACGGAGCCGCGGCCAAAGCTTTACACCAGACGGAACTGAACCGCGTGACGCAGGCCTATAGGGTTCTGCAACAGGCCCGCGAGAGCTACGAGGCCATACATGCCAAGGTTGCCCTGGCCGACTACCACGAACGGCTCGCCATGGCCATCGCTGCACAGGTCAACACCTGTGGGTACTACCTGAGCCTTAACCGCCAGGCACTCAACTTCTTTCTCGTCGAGCATCCAGCGTTCTCGGAAATCCTGCGAGAGGGGTTGCCCATGAGCCTGCAACAGAGAACGACCTGGTTCGATTTTCTTCGGGACTATGTCAATACAGCGGAAGCGGGAGTGTCCTGGCGCAGCCGCCTGGAAGAACATGTGCGTAGACTGGAGGAGGTCCCGATCCATGGCGCGCGCTGGCTCGAACGGTTGAGGCCGAAATTCGCGAGCTATCGTCCGTTGATCGAATACCAGGCCTTGCGCTTGTATACCCAGCTGAGCATCCTGGACGCTCCCATGGTGGAGGACGAGGCAAACCTTCAGCTTTTCCATCAAGCCATGAAGCCCTTGGTATTGGCGCTCAACACCCATAAGCAAATGATTCTGGACCCCGATCTCGGGGCGGTGGCCGCAAAGGAACTGCTCGATGGGGTGGTCAATGCCTATCAAGGCGCGGAGGAAATGGTACAGGTGCTCAAGCACTCCCTGCGCCCTGAATATGTTACACCGGGTATGGACCGCCTGCGGGAGATCATCAGTGAGCAACGAATGGCAGCCGAAGACTGGCTTGGCCGATTGTTAGTGGACGCTCAAGCCCAGGCCCTGGAAGTCGTGAAGGTCGCGCCTAGCAAAGACCCGAGGCAAAGAGTGATTCGAACCCGTAACCGGGGCCCCCTGGTTGCGCGGGTACGTAAGAAGCCGGGGCACCCCGGCACGGAGATCGCTGAGGTCATTTCTCCCCTGGACGATAGGGTGGTTGCCAGGTTCGAGCCAGACGAAGCAGGGGGCGATTGGGTTGAGCGCGCGGTCCCGGCGCCGCCGCGCAAAACTGAACATGGCGACATCAACCGGCTTGCCCAAGAGGCTGACCGCCGCCTGGCCGATGCCGCTCGCCAACTGGCCCAGGCGCCGCGCCTGGCACAAGCCACCCATATTCCCATCGAGCTTGAGGAGCTGCTCCTGGATACGGCTCATGACCTGAACAGCCTCGCGGAAAAGATCGAGCGCAGCCTGACGCGGATGAATGAGACAGATGTCGTGGTGGAGCGGGTTCAGAGCGCCGAAAGCAAGGTGCGTGCTCTCAGAACCATGGCCGCTGACATCAAGCGGGAGGGGCACGCGCTGCGTATTCGCCTGACCAAGATGGCGCTCCCCACGGTTGCGCGGGTCCGCTATCTGGTCGACGAGGGCGAGGCCCATGTCCGTCGCCTTGGTGACCGAGTGACGCTCAAGGGACGGGGCAAACGCAAGGATCTGGTGCAGGAGTATGTGGTGGAAGAGCCCAATGGCACGCCCCTATGGTACGCCCACTTTCATTACGCCAACGCAGGCGCCGCGGATCAGGACTACCTGGCTGCCCATTTGAAGACGGTAAGCCAACGATTCGTAGGCTTGAGCCAGCAAATGGCCCAGGCGGCCGACAATGCCGAGGTGGTCAAGGTCTATCGCAGCCGGATCGACTTGCAGAGCGCGCGGGCGCTGTTCCTGAACCAGCCCTAGACGCAAAAAAGCCAGGCATGGGGACATGCCTGGCTTTTCACGTGTTCGATGGGCCGATCAGGCGAGGCGAGCGACCGGTGCGAAGTCCAGGGCGCCGTGGGTAGCCTGGCTCAGCATGGCGGATAGTTGGGCAACCTTGCGCTTGAGCTGGTCGCGCTCTGCCTTGATGTCGTGCAGTTCGTCACGGCGGATGGTGACATACAGCGTTTGCGGTTGTTTTGCGACGACTACGTTGCCCATGGCGCACCTCGAGATGGTGGATCACTACGTTAAGGATGTACCGTAAGGGCTGTTCCCCGCCGGGTTACTTCCTTGATCGGCTCCGATTCTGAATTCTTTAGAGCGATTTGGGAACTTTTTTATTTGAGGTTGTCGCCGCCGTCGGCAGGTAAATGGCGCCAAACCCCCGTCGCACGTGGCTTTGAGCCACCTTGCCGCTGGTCGGGAACTTTTAGCGGGGAACTGGAAACCTTCCCATTGCGCTTCGGACTAACCTTCAGCGGCGGCCTGCTATAAGCTGTAACGGCTTTTCTTACATTTTTTGGAGTTACCGGCATGCAATTGGGAATCGTGGGACTGGGTCGCATGGGTGGAAATATTTCTAGACGCCTCATGCGCAACGGCCATGACACGGTGGTATATGACCGTAACGAGCAGGCAGTGCAGGCGCTGGTGCCGGAAGGCGCAAAGGGCGCTGAGAGCCTGGCCGACCTCGTCGCCTCACTCGATCGCCCACGGGCGGTATGGGTCATGCTACCCGCCGGAGCGCCCACTGAAGATACCATCAACGAGCTCGCTGCCTTGCTCGAGCCGGATGATGTGATCATCGATGGCGGTAACACGTTCTACAAGGACGACGCCCGCCGCGCCAAGGCATTGCTGGACAAGCAACTACATTACGTGGACGTAGGTACTTCCGGAGGCGTCTGGGGTCTGGACCGCGGGTACTGCATGATGATCGGCGCGGAGACGTCCATCTTCGAGCGCCTGGAGCCTTTATTCGAAACCCTGGCACCAGGTGTGGGAGAAATCCCTCGCACCAAGGGACGCGAAGCCGAGTACAGCCGCGCCGAGAAGGGCTATATCCACGCTGGTCCGGCTGGCGCCGGCCATTTCGTGAAGATGATTCACAACGGTATCGAATACGGGATGATGCAAGCCTTCGCGGAAGGTTTCGACATTCTCAAGACCAAGAACTCGGCTCAGTTGCCAGAGGATCAGCGGTACGATCTGAACCTGGCGGATATCGCCGAGGTGTGGCGTCGTGGCAGCGTGGTCTCCTCCTGGCTGCTGGACCTGACCGCCGACGCCCTCGCCGCCGACCCTGACCTGGCCGGTTATTCCGGTTCGGTTTCCGACAGTGGTGAAGGCCGCTGGACCATCGACGCCGCAGTTGAGCAGGCGGTTCCGGTGCCGGTGCTGGCCAGCTCGCTGTTCGCCCGATTCCGTTCGCGTCAGGAGGCCACCTATGGTGACAAGATGCTGTCGGCCATGCGCTTCGGCTTCGGTGGTCACGTGGAAGTGAAGAAGTAAGCCCTGCCACCGCGGCCCTGGCGGCGCGCCGGGGCCGTGGTGTAATGACGTTGCCCGCGCCATCCGGCCGCGCAGCGCCTGCCCATGACTGGAGACAGCTGCATGAAGCGAGGCAAGACCAAGGCCGAGCCGGCTTCGCCGGCAACCCTCTTTCTGTTCGGCGCCCATGGCGATCTCGTCAAGCGACTGCTGATGCCGGCGGTGTACAATCTGGCCCGTGACGGCTTGCTCGACCCGAACCTGCATATCGTGGGCGTCGACCATAATGAGGTGGGCGATGCCGAGTTCGCCCAGCGGCTGAGGGCATTCATCCTCGACCAGGCCCGCGCCAAGCAGCCGGACCATATTCTGGACGAAGCCAGCGTGATCGATCCCACGGTATGGGGCCCCCTGGCTGAACGGATCAGCTACGTGACCGGGGATTTCACCAACGACGATACCTACCAAGCCATCGCCCGCACGCTGCAGGCCAATGGCACCGGTAATGCTGTGTTCTACCTGGCCACGTCGCCTCGTTTCTTTACCGAAGTGGCCTTGCGGCTCAATCGTGCCGGCTTGCTGACCGAGCATGCCAACGGGTTTCGTCGAGTGGTCGTGGAAAAACCGTTCGGCTCCGACCTGGCCAGCGCCGAAGCCTTGAATCATCAGCTCCTGGAATTGATGAGCGAACGGCAGATCTACCGCATCGACCACTACCTGGGCAAGGAGACGGTCCAGAACATTCTGGTCAACCGGTTCTCCAATGGAATCTTCGAAGCCTTCTGGAACAACCATTACATCGACCATGTGCAGATCACGGCCGCCGAAGCCGTGGGCGTGGAAACCCGTGGCAATTTCTATGACCAGGTAGGCGCGTTGCGCGACATGGTTCCCAATCATCTCTTCCAACTGCTGGCCATGGTTGCCATGGAACCGCCCGCGGCCTTCGGCGCCGACGCCGTGCGAAGCGAGAAGGCCAAGGTGGTCGGCGCAATCCGGCCCTGGACACCAGAAGAGGCGATGGCCAACTCGGTGCGTGCTCAATACGTGGCGAATTCCGAGGGCACCAAGGGCTATCGGGAAGAGGACCGGGTAGACCCGGACAGTGAAACGGAAACCTACGTAGCCCTTAAGGTGATGATCGACAATTGGCGCTGGATGGGCGTGCCGTTCTACCTGCGTACCGGCAAGCGGCTGACGGTGCGTGACACCCAGATCGCCATTTGCTTCAAGCCGGCGCCCTATGCCCAGTTCCGTGACACCAGCGTGGACGACATCAAGCCCAATTTCCTCAACATCCAGATCCAGCCGGACGAAGGCATGTGGTTCGACCTGCAGGCCAAGCGTCCCGGGCCTGCCTTGGTCATCGATAACGTAAAGCTTGGCTTCGCCTATAAGGATTTCTTCCAGATGCAGCCCTCCACCGGCTACGAGACGCTGCTCTACGACTGCTTCATCGGCGACCAGACCCTGTTCCAGCGCGCCGACAATATCGAGAACGGCTGGCGCGCGGTGCAACCTTTCCTGGATGCCTGGAGAGAGCAGAGGGCGTCGCTGGCCCAATACTCGGCCGGGAGCGACGGCCCGGCTGAGGCCGATGAACTGCTTACGCGTGATGGCCGCGCCTGGCATACCCTGGGATGAGCGCGCCCATCAGGTTTGCCTTGAGCGACATGGACGGCACCTTGCTGCGGCCAGACCACCAGTTGGCGGGGCCAGTCATCGAGGCGGTCCAGCGGCTGCAGGCTAGGGGCGTACGTTTCAGCCTCGCCAGTAGTCGGCCGCCCCGTGCCATGCTGGAGCAAGCGCGCTTGCTCGGCATCAACGCGCCTATCGCGGGCTTCAACGGCGGGCGGCTGGTATATCCGGATGGTCGCCTGCTGGAGGCCTACCCCCTGGCCCCGGCGGCAGCCAGGGCGGCATTGACCTTCCTGGCCAGGTACCCGGTCGATATCTGGGTGTTCGCTGACGAGCAATGGCTACTCAAGGACTTCTCGGCGGCCCACGTGCCGACCGAGCGACATGCCTTGGGTTTCGACGCTACCTTGGTGCTCGACTTCGCCCCCTATCTTGACCGGGTGGACAAGATAGTCGCTACCACTGACGATCATGCCTTGCTCGCCCGCCTCGAGGACGAGTTGCAGCCTCGGCTCGCCGATCAGGCCCATGCCGCGCGATCCCAACCGTATTACCTGGATATCACCTCCATCGAAGCTGACAAGGGCAAGGCCTTGACCCGTCTGGCCCGACATCTAGATGTGCCGTTGAGCCAGACTGCCGCACTGGGCGACGGCCATAACGACATGGCGATGTTCGCGGTGGCGGGCCTGGCCATAGCCATGGGCCAGGCCAGCGCCGAGGTCAAGGCGGCGGCCGACGTGGTCACCGGCAGCAATGCCGAGGATGGCGTCGCTTTCGCCATCGAGCGATATCTGCTTTCCTGTGACGCGCTATGACCGCACCAGCGCCGGTTGCTATAGTCCTGGTTCATAACGACAGAGAGCAGGCGATGAGTTCATACAGCGCGTTTCTCATGGAGCGGCGGGGCAGCGTGGCCCATGTGCAGATCAACTGGCCGGAAAAGCGCAACGCCATGAACGCGGCCTTCTGGCTCGAGGTTCAGGCCCTCTTCACTGAGCTGGATGCTGACGAGAGTGTGCGCGCGATCGTGCTCAGCGGTGCCGGCGCCCACTTCAGCGCCGGTATCGATCTGGCGATGCTCGCCCAGGTAGCCAGCGAGCTGGGACCGGACGTGGGTCGTAATGCCCGCTTGCTGCGCCGCAAGATACTGGCTCTGCAAGAGGCGCTGACCTGTATCGAACGCTGCGCCAAGCCGGTGCTGGTGGCGGTGCAGGGCCATTGCATCGGAGGCGCGGTGGACTTGATCGCCACTTGCGATATGCGCTATTGCAATGCCGATGCCAGGTTTTCCATCAAGGAAGTAGACATGGGCATGGCCGCCGACGTGGGCACCTTGCAACGACTGCCTCGGCTGATCGGCGATGGCTTGCTTCGTGAGCTGGCTTACACAGGGCGGGAAATGGATGCGACCGAAGCGCTGCGCGTGGGCCTGGTCAACCGGGTATTCGACAGTCCGGAGGCACTGCTGGAGGGTGTGTTCGAACTGGCTACCCAGATCGCTGACAAATCCCCGCTGGCAGTGAGCGGCACCAAGCGCATGCTCGGCTATATGCGTGATCATTCGGTGGCCGACGGCCTGGAATACATTGCTACCTGGAACGCGGCCATGCTGCAGGCGCCGGACCTGCGCATCGCCCTGGCGGCCGCCATGAGCAAACAGACGCCGCGTTTCGAAGACTGAACGCGGCCTTGCCAAGCAGGGATCGAAAAATGCCTCACCAGTGGATCACCGCCGTACTGGATACCGCGCCAACCGGGGGCTGGGCGATCGCCCACAGCCCGCAAGGCTTCATGTTCGACAGCCAGGGCGTGCTCTTCGCCCGGGATTGGCTCAAGGGCCTGGGCTTGCCCATCCTGTTCGAACATGGCATTGGTCGGCTTGACGGACAGCCGGTCTACCTGATCGAGTTCGAAGGGCCAGTGACCCTTGAAAACTGTCAATGGCAGGGGCTGCGCCAGTTCATGCTACAGGCCGACTTCGAGCATTACCGGGTGTTGGCCTACGCCGCGCAGATCGGCACCTGGGCGCGGGAGCACCGATTCTGTGGGAGCTGTGGCAAAGCCATGGTGCAAGTGCCGGGGGAGCGGGCGATGCACTGCGACCGCTGCGACCTGCGCAACTACCCGCGGATTTCGCCGAGCATGATTGTGCTTATCACCCGCGGTGACGAGGTATTGCTGGCGCGCTCGCCACGCTTCGTCAGCGGCATGTATAGCACCCTGGCCGGTTTTGCCGAGCCAGGCGAGTCCGCTGAAGAGTGCGTGGTCCGGGAAGTCCGTGAGGAAGTAAGCCTGGAAGTGCGCAACATCCAGTACAGAGGTAGCCAATGCTGGCCGTTTCCCCATTCCATGATGCTGGGCTTTCATGCTGAGTACGCCAGCGGCGAGATCGTCCCCCAGGCCGACGAGATCGAAGACGCTCGTTGGTTCTCAGTCCACGCGCTGCCGCCGCTGCCCGCGCCGCGCTCGATCGCTCGCTACCTGATCGATCTTTATGTAGCCCGGCGCCTAGGCCTGCCCGAACCAGTGCTGCCAGGCTAGGCGGACCGTCAGCGCCAGGACGACGCAAATGAAGACTGGACGGATAAAGCCCGCGCCGCCGTTGATGGCGGTGCGCGCGCCAAGGAAGGCGCCCACCATCAGGCTGCTGCCCATCGTCAGGCCGATGATCCAGTCCACTTGCCCGGAGAGAATGAAGACGACCAGTGCGGCGGCGTTGCTGACGAAGTTCATGCTGCGCGCCACGCCGCTGGCCTTGACCAGGTCGATAGGGTAGAGCAGCAGACTGCTGACGGTCCAGAACGCCCCCGTGCCCGGCCCGGCCACGCCATCGTAGAAGCCCAGGGTAAGCCCCTGAGGGGCCTGCCAGCGGCGGGGGATCGGCGCGTTGCTATCCAGAGGCGCCTTGGGCGTGCCGCCGAACAGCAGGTAGAGGCCACAGGCAAACACGATTACCGGCAGCATCTTGTTGAGCCACTCGGCGGGCAGGTAATGCGCCACCACCGCGCCGATGAGCGAGCCGGCCCCGGTACATATCAGGGCGTGGCGCCATTGGCTCGGATTGAAGAGCTTGCGCCGGTAATAAGTGAAGCTGGCCGTGGCCGAGCCGAAGGTAGAGCTGAGCTTGTTCGTGCCCAGCACCAGGTGCGGCGGCAAGCCTGCGGTGAGCAGGGCCGGGGTGGTGAGCAAGCCGCCTCCGCCGGCGATGGCGTCGATGAAACCGGCCAGGAATGCGACCGCGGCGAGGATGGCCAGGGTGGTTGGGGCAACGCTGAGATCGAAGGGCATGGCACACGAGCGAGGCTGGAAAGAGAGGCGCATTCTAACTGGCCTCGCCCTTGGCTGCTCGTTCGCCGTTACGCCTGAACGAGCGGTGAGCCAAAGCCTTCTTCAGGCGAGATAGCCGCCATCGACGTTCAACGCTGTTCCGGTGGTATAGCTCGAGGCCGCGCTGGCCAGGTAGAGCACGGCCCCGGCCATCTCGCTCGGTTCGGCGACCCGGCCCAAAGGGATTTGCCGCAGGGCCTGAGCCAGGATCTTCTCGTTGTTCACCAGAGCCGAAGCGAATCGGGTGTCCGTCAGGCCCGGCAGCAACGCATTGCAGCGGATGCCAAGGGCCGCGCATTCCTTGGCGAAGACCTTGGTCATGCTGATTACCGCGGCCTTGGTCATGGAGTACACGCCCTGAAGGGCGCCGGGGGACACCCCGTTGATGGATGCTACGTTGATGATGCTGCCGCCGCCTTGTTCGCGCATGAGCCTGCCGGCTTCCACGGACATGAAGAAGTAGCCGCGTATGTTGACATCCACGGTCTTCTGGAACGCGGCTGAGTCCGTGTCCAGCACGTGGCCGAACTGGGGGTTGGTGGCGGCGTTGTTCACCAGGATGTCGAGGCGGCCGAACCGCTCGCGCAGCGCCGCGAAGGTAGCCTGGATCTGTTCAGGCTCGCCGATATGGCAGGCCATGGCGGTGGCTTGCCCGCCACTGGCAAGGATGCTGTCGGCCACGGCCTGGCAGCCTTCGAGCTTGCGGCTGGAGACGATCACATGGGCGCCTTGCTGGGCGAGCAAGCGTGCAATGGCTTCACCGATTCCACGGCTGGCCCCGGAAACGAAGGCGATTTTATCGGTCAGGTCGAACAGATCAGTGGACATGTAACCTCCTGTCAAAGGGTAGAGCGATCCAGGACACGTAGGCTCATCTGCTCGAGCAGCGCGTTCATGGCGGCGAATTGGGCGAAGCGTGGATCGCGAGTCTGCCCGTGGTAGAAGCGGTAGTAGATCTGCTGGATGATCCCGGCCAGGCGGAACAGGCCTTGCACATAGTAGAAATCGAAGTTGGCGACTGCGATGCCCGAACGCTCTGCGTAATAGGCCACCATCTCGGCCCGGGTCAACATGCCTGGCGCGTTGCTCGGCTGGCGCCGGGTCAGTTGTACAGGCGCGGGGTCCGTGGCTTCTACCCAGTACGCCAGGCAGTTGCCCAGGTCCATCAGTGGGTCGCCAAGGGTGGCCAGCTCCCAGTCCAGCACGCCACTGATCCGAGTAGGCGCCGCTGGGTCAAGAATGACGTTGTCAAGCCGGTAGTCGTTGTGGATGAGGCTGGCCCGACCGCTGTCTTCAGGCAGCTTTTCACGCAGCCAGGCGATGACGCGTTCCCATGTCGGTACATCAGGGGTAAGGGCGTTGGCGTAGCGCTCGCTCCAGCCCTCGACTTGTCGGCGCGCGTAGCCTTCGGGGCGGCCCAGATCCTCGAGGCCGCAGGCTTGGTAGTCCACCTGGTGCAGCTCTACCAGCCGGTCCACGAAGCTGAGGCAGAGTTCGCGGGTTTGTGCCGGCCCCAGGTCAAGCGCGGCGGGGATATCCTTGCGCAGGATCACGCCTCGCAAACGTTCCATGACATAGAACTGGGCGCCGATGATGCTTTGGTCGGTACACAGCAGCACGGGGCGTGGGCAATAGGGGAAGTGTCGGCTAAGTTTGTCCAGGATGCGATACTCGCGAGCCATGTCATGGGCCGAGCGTGCCTTTTGCCCGAAGGGGGGGCGGCGCAGTACCAGTTCTCGATCCGGATAGGCCAGCAGGTAGGTCAGGTTGGAGGCCCCGCCCGGGAACTGCTCGATGGCAAGGCTGCCGCTGAGGCTCGGCAGGTGCGCTTTCAGGCAAGCGTCTACCGCCTGGGCGTCAAGTTCTTCACCTTCACGCAAACGAATGGTCTGGTCGCTGATCGTCATCGCGTCCCCCGCGCTGGTAGCTCTTGGCTGGGCAGCCTAATGGCATGGTCAATGAGGGGCAAGGTTAGCAGGGACGTTATCAGTGGGGGTGTTGGCGGGGTATAGGCATAACCTTGGCGCGAGTTCGACAACGTCTCCGAGTAGCTGGCGTGGCCAGGCGAGATCCAGGCTTTCAGGAATGCTCGCAAGGAGGCGAGCGTGCTCGGTAATGTCTTGCCGCCAGGGCATACGTCGGCCGTCTGGCTTTGAATTGAGCCCTTCCTATTGCTGCTTCCCCGTCGCGCCCGTAGACTGCCGCCCCTCATTTGACTTCACCCGCCGCCTAGCGTAACCACGCGGCCGGCCCGATCCGTCTCATCAGGTTTATCGAGATATCAATGACGAAGGAAAAGTTGCTGGCCATGCCGGCCGATGACTACATGAATGCCGAACAGCACGCTTATTTCACCAAGCTGCTCCAGGCCATGAAGGTCGAAACCCAGGCGCGCATCGACGAAAGCCGGTCAGCCATTGAAAGCCTGGATTCCCCGGCCGACCCGGCTGACGCCGCCTCCGTGGAAGAGGAGCGCCACTGGCTGGTCAACGCCATCGAGCGCGATCAGCGTTTGCTGCCTCAATTGGAGCAGGCCCTGGGGCGTATCGCCGAAGACACTTTCGGCTGGTGCGAAGACAGCGGCGAGCCCATCGGCTTGAAGCGCTTGCTGATCAGCCCCACGACCAAATACTGCATCGAGGCCCAGGAGCGGCACGAGCAGATCGACCGCCATCAGCGTCAGGCCTGAGGTCGCCTGGCACAGGGCGGCTCGACGATGCGAAGCCGCCCCGGGCCAGTTGCCGTCACGCTGTCGTCCGGGGAGCATCCCCTTGGAGGCAGCCCTCGGCGTCAACTGGCTTGCTGGTTGGCATCATGGTGCAAACGGGTATTGAGTTCATCGACCCAGGGCGCTTCCTCGCCGTCCGCCATGATGGCCTCCTTCAGGAAGCTGGCCTGGGCCTGGCTCCAGAAGGGCGCTTCGGACACTTTCACATCGCCTGGCAGTTGATGCTCGTCGATGAACCGGTCGATTTCCTCGGCGCTTGTGTCAAGGCCCAGTTGAGCGAACAGGCTTTCCAGGTCGTGATGCACATCTTCCATTTCAGGCTCCCATTAAAAGCTTGGTGATCATTGTGGTGTCGCTGGATTGGAACCCATCTCCCGGAAGGGAGTTCGCGCGGGGGGCTGTGATTTGTCCAGATTTTCCAAAAGGGCTTTTCTTCGCCGGGCCTTTTGGATGAGAATCGACGTTACCGGCTGTAATGTTTTTCAGAGGCAATCCGCTCGTGGTTGCGCTCCGTATGCCGGATCATTTCATTCAGACCAGCGCTTGTCCCGCTCCTTGTGCTTCAGGCCATAGGCCCTGCTGGGACCGGGGCGACCGGTTCTTTCATCTGGTTGAGGATCTTTCGTTGGCCGTCAGCAATCTGGATATGCATGCGCTCTTTGTACTGGGCGACTTGCGCGCTAAGTTAGTCAAGTTATTTCAATCACGCTTCGTGTATATCACCGAACAATCCGCGGACAGTCTGTACATGGCGGAAATCGACACCGAAGTAGCCCTGGTGGTAGATGACAAGCCGGGGTTGCAGTTAAAGGTGGGTGACCATTTCCGCGCCGCGGTATTGCCCAGTCGCGAAGGCGGGAAATTCGAAATCAAGTTTCGTGACCTGAAGTTCACCATCTACGGCCTGGGGGAGTATGCCTTCGTGGATACTCCCTCTGGCAGTGGCGTTGTCTTTCGCCAAGGGCAAAGTGTCATGCTGGTTTTCGCGGCCAACGAGCAACTGGTGGGCGGATTGACCCGGCCGTTGAAGGCTGCGGTCGCCAAGGCAGCCAAATGGCGTGCCGGCGAACTGCAGTTCAAGGCCAGCGAACAGTAGCGCCGATTGGCGGCGCTTCGACTAGGCTTGAGGCTCCAATCCGCGGAAGCGACGAGGTGCTCAATGACTAAACGATGTTCATGGTGGCTTGGCCTCTGGGCGGCACTGGGCCTCAATGCTCTGGCCAGCGCCGCCGAACCGGTCCGCTTCGCTGACCTCAATTGGGAAAGCGGCAGCTTGATCACCGAACTGCTTAGGTACGTGGTGGAAAAAGGCTACGGCCTGCCCACTGAAACCGCACCGGGTACGACGGTGACGTTGGAAGCCGCGCTCGCTCGCAATGATATCCAGGTCATTGGCGAAGAATGGGCCGGTCGCAGTCCAGTCTGGAACAAGGCCGAAGCCGCTGGTCAGGTGCAAGGGCTGGGCGACATCGTAAAGGGGGCGACCGAGGGCTGGTGGGTGCCTGACTATGTGATCAAGGGCGACCCTAAGCGTGGCATCGAAGCCAAGGCGCCTGGCCTGAAAAGCGTCGCTGACCTGCCGCGTTACAAAGATGTTTTCCGCGATCCGGAAAGCCCGGACAAGGGGCGCTTCCTCAACAGCCCTATCGGCTGGACGTCCGAGGTGGTCAATGGACAGAAGCTCAAGGCCTACGGTCTGGTTGACAGTTTCAGCAATTTCCGGGCGGGATCGGGCGCCGCTCTTGACGCGGAAATCACTTCGGCAGTGAAGCGGGGCGAGCCGGTGCTTTTCTACTACTGGAGCCCGACGCCCTTGCTGGGCCGCTATGATTTCATCCAGCTTCAGGAGCCGCCTTTCGACGCCGAGGCCTGGAAGACACTGACCGATCCTGATAATCCCGCCCCTCGACCCACCCGTTCTCTCGCATCCAGGCTTTCCATCGGCGTATCCAGCGCCTTCGCCCGTGAACATGCCGAGGTCGCTGGCTTCTTTGCGAAGGTCGAACTGCCCATCGAGCCGCTCAACCAGGCCCTTGCACGCATGAGCGAAAAGCGTCTGGAGCCACGGGACGTGGCGTTGGGGCTATTGCGCGAGCATCCTGAATGGCTTCGCGCCTGGCTACCAGCACCGGTAGCCGAGAAGGTTCAGGCCAGTCTCTGAACGGACACGCGCCAGGGCGAAGGGTATCCCCCATGCCCTACTGGCCGGCGGGCCTTGGCTGCCTCCCGTCGACCGGCCGAGACCGCCCTCGGGTAGCAGGCACCAGGGCGGGCGGACGGCAGTGAGGTCAGGAATAGACCGCTGAGTGGTGCGGGTAGTTCTCCAGGCGCGAACCCACGATCATTTCGCTGACCCAGCCACCCAGAAGGGTGCTGTATGCCTTTTGCCAGGCCTCCTGGGTCAGGCCATGGTCAGCACCGTCGATGATCCGATGGGTCAGCGAGTGAGCGCCAACGAACGCCGACCGGTAGCTCATCACGGTTTCATGGGGTACATAGTCATCGTGTTGGGACTCGACCAAGAGCACATCGCCTGCGAATTCCGCGCAGGCGGCCAGGGCGCGGTTGTCGGCTGGGGTATGAAGGGTGCGGCGATAGTGTGCCAGGCCTTCTCGATTCAACGCCGCCTTGGGCAGCTCCCAGTCCTTGTCCCAGTACAGCGCCGGAACCCGCAGGGCCAGCCAGCGCACTCGACGTTGCGCGGTGAGCAGTGCAGCGAGGTATCCCCCATAGCTGCTACCGACCACCGCGATGGACTCGGGGTCTACATCGGGATGGCTGACGAGCCGGTCATAGGCAGTCAGCACATCGGTCAGGCTTTGCTCACGGTTGACCGTCTGGCGTTGATCCTCTGTCCTGGCGTGACCGCGCAGGTCGAAGGTGAGGCAGACGCAGCCCAGCCCTGTGATGCTTTTCGCGCGCCCGAGGTCGCGTTGCTGGCTGCCGCCCCAGCCATGGACGAACAGCACGCCTGGCAATTTCGGGCTGGGGCTGAGCAGGGTGCCGGCAATGGTCTGGCCTTGCACTGGCAGTTCGATGGGTTCACTGACTATCGCCATGGGTCTTTATCCGTGCGTATTTAAGAAGGCGGCCCACCTCGGGGTCATCGCCCTGGAAGAACAGCTCGGCATCCGTCGGGCAATGGGTGCCGCAGAATACCTCGTAAGTGCTGGCGTGTACCTGACGCAACTCAGGGTCACGATGAAATGCCCTCAGGGCTAGCAATTCGGCGCTGCTGGCACCACCCACGCGCCAGGATTGTTCGAGCACGCCGGTAAGCCGCTTGCCGTCATGGGCAAGCCCGGTGGCGATATCGTAGTTCCGACGAGACGCCATGAAACCCGGATAATGCTGTAGCACAGCGCCCTCATAGATACGTGCGCAGCACACGGCCTGTTTCTGTAATGGCTGCAACGGTAGGCTAAGGAGTGCCTCATAATCCCCCTTGTGAACGTTGAGGTCCGACCCGCCATAGACCCAGGCGCCGCCATGGTCCTGGGTCAGGCGCTGAGTGCCGACGTAGCTGGCTACCAACCCTGCGACCCGGACCTGACCCACACTGTAGGTTTCCACCTGGTCGAGGTTCTCTTCCAGAACCAGCCCCCATTCGGCCAATTCATCGTCAGCCATGGCCTCCAGCGCTATTTCCAGCGCGCCGCGGCTATCTATGACTTGTTGTCCCCGCCCGCCAGTGGCCCTTACCGGTTTGAGCCGCACTGGCCTGGCTACCAGGAACTGCTCCGCGGCTCGACGCGCGTCGGCTTTGCTGAATACCGTCCAGCCGGGGAGCAGGGCAGCGCCCGCTGTGTCAGCGAATCCGTGGGCCCAGGACGCCGGTGCCTGGCTACCTGGGAAAAGCGGGTGCGAGATGGCCTTCGTGGCGATGAAGGGGGTACTGACCCAGCCGCCGAAGAAGTCGGTTTCCGATGTGATGCCGAGGTCTTCGGCCATCGGCCCGGTCAGCGTGCGCGCTGGCAGGTAATAGGAATGCCGGCCAGCCATGGCATCCGCGGGCAATACCTGTGAAGGGGTTATGCCAAGGAGCTCGCAGAGTATGATGCCGAGTTTCTCATGGACTTGGCGCTCGTGCTCTGAAGTGGCGCGCTCTGAGGCGTGAAGTTGCACACAATCGAAGGGATGGGACGTGCTCATTCGCGCGGCCTCAGAAGGTTTTGCCCAAGGCTGGGGTCAGTGATTGTCTGTCCTCGGTAAACCGGGCGGGCATGTGCCTGGCCTGAGCTTTTCTCTCTGTGCCCGGTATGTCTTTGCCTGCATATCGGGCTTTGCTGGCTGCAGCCTGGTCCTTCTGCTTTTCGCCGTATTTCTCCTTGCTTGCGCTCGCCATGCTGTACCTCCTGCCACCTGGTTGAGATCAAGCTTCGGATGCCTGCCGTGAGCGGGCCTCTTTTTGTATGAAGAAGCCTTCGCCTGTTAGTTCAGCGCGATGTCGTCCCCGGCTTGCCCGAGTACGCGGGCTGCCGCATTATGATTCTTTGAGTGTCTAGTGGAGCTGCAATGACGCCTTCTTCCGTTTCTACGACCACCGTGCCTGCTCGCGTCGAGGCTGTTCGTGCTCTGCTGGAGCGCGAGCAGCTGGACGCGCTACTGGTCCCTTCGGCGGATCCTCATCTATCGGAATATCTGCCTCGCCATTGGCAAGTCCGCCGTTGGCTTTCCGGCTTCAACGGCTCGGTAGGAACGCTAGTGATCACCCCGACGTTCGCCGGCTTGTGGGCCGACAGTCGCTATTGGGAGCAGGCGGAGAAAGAACTCAATGGTACGGGCATCGTGCTGATGAAGCTTCAGCCCGGCGCGCCCGGGCCGCTGGACTGGCTGGCCGCACAGGTGCGCGAAGGCGGCGCCGTGGCGGTGGATGCTCGGGTCTTGGCGTTGCAGAGCGAGCGCACCCTCAAACAGAAACTGGCTGCCCGAGGCATCGCCCTGCGCGGGGAGCGAGACTGGATCGCTACCTTGTGGAGTGACCGTCCAGGCCTGCCCGGAGAGCCGGTGGTGGCTCACGAGCCTCCTTTCGCTACCGAGTCAGTGGCTGAAAAGCTGAGCCGGGTGCGCCAGGCCATGGCCGAGGCCGAGGCTGATGCCCACTTCATCGCCACGGTGGACGATATCGCCTGGCTATTCAACCTGCGCGGCAGCGACGTTAATTACAACCCGGTGTTTCTTTCCTACGCCTTGGTGACCGCCGAGCAAGTGGTGCTGTGGATAGGGGAAAACAAGGTACCGGCTTCATTGCAGGAGCAACTGCAGGCTCAGGGCGTGCAAGTCCGCCCTTATGAAGAGGTGCTGTCGGACCTTGCCAGGCTGCCGCCGACGACGCGTTTGCTACTGGACCCGGCACGGGTGACCGCTGGTGTGGTGGCCAGCGTTCCAGCGTCGGTGCGCTTCATCGAGCAGGTGAATCCCACTACGCTCTTCAAGGCTTGCAAGAGGGAAGCCGAACTTGACCATGTGCGTCGCGCAATGGAGCGAGATGGCGCGGCCTTGTGTGAGTTCTTCGCCTGGCTTGACTCGGCGCTGGGCCGGGAGCCTGTGACCGAAGTGACTATCGACGAGCGCCTGCTCGAGGCTCGCGCTCGGCAACCCGATTTCGTTTGCCCCAGTTTCGCTACCATCGCCGCTTTCGCGGCCAACGGCGCGCTGCCTCACTATCGGGCAACCGCCAAGGCTCACGCCGTGATCGAGGGCGATGGCCTGCTCTTGATCGACTCTGGCGGGCAATACCTGGGTGGTACCACTGACATCACCCGCATGGTTGCAGTAGGTAAGCTGAGTGAAGAACAAAAAGCTGACTGTACGCGGGTGCTGCAGGGCATGATTGCGCTCTCCCGGGCGCGCTTCCCCTCGGGCATCCTTTCGCCGTTGCTGGATGCTATCGCCCGGGCGCCCTTGTGGGCGGACAACATTGACTACGGTCACGGGACTGGCCATGGGGTGGGCTATTTCCTCAACGTACACGAAGGGCCTCAGGTTATCGCCTACCAGGCAGCGCCCGCACCGCAAACGGCCATGCGCGAAGGCATGATCACCTCCATCGAGCCCGGTACTTACCGTCCGGGTCGCTGGGGCGTGCGAATCGAGAATCTGGTTGCCACCACGGCAGCGGGGGAGGGGGAGTTCGGCAGCTTCCTGAAGTTCGAAACCCTTACCTTATGCCCCATAGATACGCGCTGCCTGCTGCTCCAGCGGCTGACCCAGGAGGAGCGAGCCTGGCTGAATGCTTATCACGCCGAGGTCAGGGCACGCCTGTCTCCCTTGGTTGACGGAAAAGTGCTGGACTGGCTGCATCACCGCACGCAAGCCGTGTAGCCGACTTCAATCCGCGGCCGCCGTCGCCGCGGGTTGCCGGGGTAAAGTGAGCGTAGCACCGGCGGATGCCGTGATGATCGCAGCGATGGCCATCCACTGGTTGAGTGCCAGCTTCTCGCCAAGGAAAAGCAAGCCGCTGAGCGCGCCTATGGCTGGCTCCAGGCTCATGAGAATACCGAACGTGCGTGCCGGCATGCGGGTGAGTGCCACCATCTCCAGGCTGTAGGGCAGGGCGGTGGACAGTATGGCCACTCCCAGGGCGGCCGGCAGGATGCCGGGATGCAGGAGCTCGCTTCCGGCGCTGTATATACCAAAGGGGGCAATGCAGATCGCTGCAATCGCAACACCCAGCGCGGCGGTCTGTATCCCGTGTGCTTCGCCTGCCTTCTGGCCGAAAAGAATATAGAGGGCCCAGCAGACGCCGGCGCCGAGTGCATACAGCGCCCCGGTAACATCTATGCCACCTGCTGAATGCACACCAGGCACCAGCAACACCATGCCGGCGATCGCCAGGCCGACCCAGCAGAAATCCACCTTGCGTCTGGAGGAAAACACCGCCACCGCCAGCGGGCCGGTGAACTCCAGTGCCACTGCGATTCCCAGCGGGACGGTGCGCAATGACATATAGAAGAGGAAGTTCATCAGCCCCAGGGAGATGCCATAGACCAGTACATGCCGAAGGTTGCGCAGCGTGATCCTGGTCTGCCATGGACGCAAGACCGCCAGCAGGATGAGCGCGGCGAAGATCAGGCGAACGGCGGTAGTGCCTGGCGCGCCAATGACCGGAAACAAGGACTTGGCCAAGGAAGCGCCAGATTGAATGGACGCCATGGCGATCAGCAGCAGGCCAATGGGGAACAGCAGGCCGCGCAGGGAAGTGGTGGACGTGGACATTATCGAACCAGAGGGTGGACGGCCTGCCATGATCACCGCTGATAACGTGGCGATCAATGAGGGTTTTCAACACGGCCTAAAATAAGTGTTGACGGCCTTCCGAAACCCCTTATAATGCGCCCCACTTCCAGCGACAACGGAACGGCAAACTCCTTGATAATCAACGAGTTAGCGGTTCAGGTAAGCAGGAAGTGGCTTCGATCTCCGGATCGAACGCGGTGAAAAAGGTGGTTGACAGCAGGTTGTAGTGCTGTAGAATTCGCCTCCCGCTTCGAGAGGTAAGTGAAGCGGTCAAGTGTTTGAAGTTGAACGAGAAATTCTGAAAACTTCCGAAATAAACGCTTGACACGATGCAGGGTTAGCGTAGAATGCGCGCCTCGGTTGAAGCGAACGGCTCAACCAACCGCTCTTTAACAAATGAATCAAGCAATTCGTGTGGGTGCTTGTGAGTTGGACTGATTGTCACAATGATTATCAGCATCACAAATACTCAGACGAGAATTCGAATGAGTGGCTTCCTTTTGGAAGCATTGCGATTGCTGAGCCAAGTTTAGGGTTTTCTCAAAACCCAAGCAGTATTGAACTGAAGAGTTTGATCATGGCTCAGATTGAACGCTGGCGGCAGGCCTAACACATGCAAGTCGAGCGGATGAAGGGAGCTTGCTCCCTGATTCAGCGGCGGACGGGTGAGTAATGCCTAGGAATCTGCCTATTAGTGGGGGACAACGTTTCGAAAGGAACGCTAATACCGCATACGTCCTACGGGAGAAAGCAGGGGACCTTCGGGCCTTGCGCTAATAGATGAGCCTAGGTCGGATTAGCTAGTTGGTGAGGTAATGGCTCACCAAGGCGACTATCAGTAAATGGTATGAGAGGATGATCAGTCAAACTGGAACTGTGACACGGTCCAGACTCCTACGG
>NZ_JAFCTA010000004.1:0-568008 GCF_049895785.1 Pseudomonas sp. DC3200b2
TCAACCACCTTTTTCACCGCGTTCGATCCGGAGATCGAAGCCACTTCCTGCTTACCTGAACCGCTAACTCGTTGATTCTCAAGGAGTTTGCCGTTCCGTTGTCGCTGGAAGTGGGGCGCATTATAAGGGGTTTCGAAACGCCGTCAACACTTATTTTGGATAAGTTCAAATCACCTTGGCAGCCGCCAATTCAGCCAGGCGCTCCGCTCCGAGCCCAAGGGTTTCGGAAAGCACTGCCGCAGTATGCTCGCCCAATAAAGGCGGCGGCCGTCGATAGCTAACCGGCGTACGCGATAGCCGCAACGGGCTGGCAACCTGCTTGAGGGAACCGGCAAGCGGGTGATGCATGTCCACCACAAGCTCGCGCGCCAGTGCCTGAGGATCCGAGAACACTTCAGACAAGTCATTGATGGGCCCGCAGGGTACTCCTGCTCCCTCCAGTGCCCGCACCCACTCTTGAGTAGTTCGGAAGACGGTGACCTGCCGTATCGCTGGTATCAACGCTGCCCGGTTCGCCACCCGGGCCGCGTTCGTGGCGAAGCGAGGGTCATCTGCCCAGTGCTCACACTCGGCTACCTTGGCGAATTTGCGGAATTGCTGGTCATTGCCCACCGTTAGAATGATGTCGCCATCGGCGGTGGGAAAATCCTGGTAGGGCACGATATTGGGGTGGGCATTCCCCAACCGGCGTGGCGCCACCCCGGTGGTAAGGTAATTCATGGCCTGGTTGGCCAGGCAGGCCACCTGAACGTCCAGCAAGGCCGTATCTATATATTGCCCCTGCCCGCTGCGCTCACGCTCGGCCAACGCAGCAAGCACCCCTACTGTGGCATACAGCCCGGTCAGAATGTCGGTAACGGCCACGCCAACCTTCACCGGCCCCTCTCCAGCTTCGCCTGTAGCCCGGCCAGTCAGGCTCATAAGCCCACCTAGGCCCTGGATCATGAAGTCGTACCCGGCCCGCTTGGCATACGGGCCGGTTTGCCCGAATCCGGTGATGGAGCAGTAGATAAGCCTGGGGTTGATCGCCTTCAGGCTCTCATAGTCCAGGCCGTAAGCCTCCAGCCCCCCCACCTTGAAGTTCTCCAGGAGGATGTCTGAACGCTCCGCCAGTTGGCGAACCAATTGCTGACCATCGGGGTGGGTGAAATCAATGGTCACCGATGCCTTGTTGCGATTGGCTGCCAGGTAATAGGCCGCCTCGCCAGTGCTCAGGCCAGCCGCATCCTTCAGATAGGGCGGCCCCCATGCCCGTGTATCATCGCCTGTGCCGGGGCGCTCGATCTTGATGACCTCCGCCCCTAGGTCGCCCAATATCTGGCCAGCCCAAGGTCCCGCCAATACGCGAGAAAGGTCCAGGACCCTGAGGTGCGATAACGCTCCCATGGGCCGCTCCTCAGTAGAAAGCCTGGATGCCAGTTTGCGCGCGGCCCAGGATCAAGGCATGGACATCATGGGTGCCTTCATAGGTGTTGACCACTTCCAGGTTCACCAGATGGCGCGCCACGCCGAATTCGTCCGAGATACCGTTGCCCCCGAGCATGTCGCGCGCCATGCGCGCGATGTCCAGCGCCTTGCCGCAGGAATTGCGCTTCATGATGGACGTGATTTCCACCGCGGCCGTGCCCTCGTCTTTCATCCGCCCCAGGCGTAGACAACCTTGCAACGCGAGGGTGATCTCCGTCTGCATGTCTGCCAGCTTTTTCTGAACCAACTGGTTGGCGGCCAGTGGCCGGCCAAACTGCTGGCGATCAAGGGTGTATTGACGCGCGGTGTGCCAGCAATACTCAGCCGCCCCGAGGGCGCCCCAGGAAATGCCATAGCGGGCCGAGTTCAGGCAAGTGAAGGGGCCCTTGAGCCCTCGTACATCAGGGAAAGCGTTTTCCTCGGGCACGAATACATTATCCATCACGATCTCGCCTGTGATTGAGGCTCGCAGGCCCACCTTCCCATGGATTGCAGGTGCGCTCAGGCCCGTCCAGCCTTTTTCCAGGATGAAGCCACGAATATCGCCAGCGTCATCCTTGGCCCATACAACGAACACATCGGCGATCGGGCTGTTGGTGATCCACATCTTGCTGCCGCTCAGCCGATATCCTCCCTCTACCCGCTTGGCCCGGGTCGCCATTGAACCCGGGTCGGAGCCATGGTCAGGCTCGGTGAGGCCAAAGCAGCCGATCCACTGGCCGCTGGCGAGCTTGGGCAGGTACTTCTGCTTTTGCGCTTCGGTACCGAATTCGTTGATAGGCACCATGACCAGTGAGGACTGCACACTCATCATGGAACGGTACCCGGAGTCGACCCGTTCCACTTCCCGCGCGATCAACCCATAGCAGACGTAATTCAGGCCGCTGCCTCCATAGACTTCCGGAATCGTGGCACCCAGCAGGCCCATGCCCCCCATCTCGCGGAAAATCGCCGGATCGGTGCGTTCATTGCGGAAGGCCTCCAATACCCTTGGAGTCAATTGGGCGCTGGCGAAGTGCGCCGCGCTATCGCGGACCATGCGCTCTTCCTCGGAAAGCTGCTGGTCCAGGAGCAAAGGATCGATCCAGTTGAAGCTCGCTTTGGTGGCCATGGCCTGGGTCCTTGAAATCGATGACAGTCAACCAAGCCTAGATGCGATAGCTAGCGGACTCAAACGAGGTTTATGCAAAGGGTTGTGTTGATTTCTCACTTCGAAACGAGCAAAAAGGCCTGACTACAAGGATTGGTCATGAGTCATGCGCAGAAAGATCCCTAGCACAGCCGCTCTGGTTTGCTTCGAAGCCGCCGCCCGGCATGAAAGTTTCACTAAGGCCGCTGGTGAATTGTCGTTGACCCAAGGTGCGGTCTGTCGACAGATCGCTGCCCTGGAAGGCTTCCTGAACGTGGAGCTTTTCCGTCGTTCGAGGCGGGGTGTGAAATTGACCGAAGCCGGCCTTTCCTACAGCCGCCAGGTTGCCGCTCAGCTTGATGCCGTAGAGCGGGACACGCTATCGGTCATGGGGCATCAGGGTGCTGTATCTCTGGAGCTCGCCGTGGTTCCTACCTTTGGTACCCGATGGCTGCTTCCCAGACTCAAGGCATTCCAGGCGCTTCACCCCCAAGTCACTGTCAATCTGACCAACCGCACCCGCCCTTTCCTGTTCGCCGATACCCCCTACGATGCCGCCGTCTATTTCGGCGACGGCGAATGGCCTGGCACCCGAGCCTATCGCCTGATGGGTGAACAATCGGTGCCGGTATGCAGCCCCGCGCTTATTCAGGGCTTACCCCTGACCGAGCCTGGCAAGCTGGCTGAATTGCCTCTGTTGCAGCAGACCACCCGGCCGTATGCGTGGCGGCACTGGTTCAGCTCGCTCGGGCTGCAGATTGGTCGAGATATGACGGGGCCACGTTACGAACTGTTCTCCATGCTGGCTCAAGCCGCCATTCACCAGATGGGAGTGGCCTTGATTCCCCCTTTCTTGATTGAGCAGGAACTCAACCGGGGAGAGTTGGTGGTCGCACATCCTCATGCTTTCTCTGACACCCGCGCCTATCACCTCGTGATCCCGGAAAGGAAAGTTGAGTCCCGGTCGCTGAAAGCATTCAGGGACTGGTTATTGGAAAGTGCTCATTCGTATTCCCTGAAAGACTAGCTGCTATAACTTTTTCTCGAATGAAAGATAGGCATGGCAGCTATAACTTCCTTTTCTTCCACTGCTGACGAACAAGCCAGGAAGAGACTATCCAGTCAACCCTAGACCGCCCGTATCACAAGGCTTGCAGCCAAATTAACCGCCTCCTTTGCGCCGCCTCTACTGTTTGCCTGATCACTTTAAAAACACGACTTCGCTTTTATAAACAAGCACCTAGCTTGTCGCCTGGATATTAACGGTTGCCGTCGCCGCCTCGCCTATGCAGAATGCGCTCAAGCAATAAAGAGCGCCTTACCTTGTTAACTCAGGGCGATCAGTCTTGCTTTGAAAATGGGATTCGAACAGCGAGTTTCAATCAGGAGAAACATTGTGCGCATAGGCGTTCCACTTGAAACCCACCTCGGCGAGACCCGGGTAGCGGCTACTCCAGAAACCGTGAAGAAGCTGGTGTCCTCAGGACATAGCGTGGTCGTCGAAGCCGGGGCTGGCATCAAGGCCAGCCTGCCTGACGCAGCCTATGAAGCAGCCGGCGCCGTGATGGGGACGGCCACGCAGGCCTTCGGGGCGGAAATAGTGCTCAAGGTACTGCCACCTAGCGCGGACGAGCTGAACAGACTGGCCCGCGGCACGGTGGTGATCGGCATGCTCAACCCGTTCGATGATGACGGGTTGGCGCGCCTGGCCGAACGCGGCGTGACAGGCTTCGCTCTGGAGGCAGCACCGCGCACCTCACGAGCCCAAAGCCTGGATGTGCTCTCCTCCCAGGCCAACATCGCGGGCTATAAAGCAATACTGCTGGCCACCCATTACTACCCTCGCTTCATGCCTATGCTCATGACCGCGGCCGGTACGGTAAAGGCCGCCCGTGTACTGGTACTGGGCGCAGGCGTCGCGGGACTTCAAGCCATAGCCACCGCCAAGCGCCTAGGCGCGGTGATCGAAGCCTCCGATGTGCGTCCTGCAGTGAAGGAGCAGATCGAATCGCTAGGGGCCAAATTCATCGATGTGCCCTACGAAACGGATGAAGAACGCGAATGCGCCCAAGGAGTGGGAGGCTACGCGCGGCCCATGCCTGCCAGCTGGATGCAGCGCCAGGCCCAGGCAGTGCACGAGCGCGCCAAGCAGGCCGACATTGTCATCACCACCGCGCTGATACCTGGCCGCAAGGCGCCAACCCTGCTCAGCGCGGAAACCGTTGCCCAGATGAAGTCCGGCGCGGTGGTGGTGGACCTGGCCGCCGCACAAGGCGGCAATTGCCCGCTGACCGTCGCCGACCAGGCTGTGACTGCGCATGGCGTCACCATCGTTGGCCCTACCAACCTGGCGGCGCAGGTGCCGGCGGACGCCTCGGCCCTCTATGCCCGCAACGTGCTCGATTTTCTCAAGCTCGTTTTGACCAAGGAAGGCGCCCTGGAGCTGAACCTGGAAGACGACATAGTCGCGGCTTGCCTGATGTGCCGCGATGGCCAACTGCTGCGCAAACAACCTTGAGGGTCATATAGATGGACGATCTGCTGATTTCCCACGGTATCTACAACCTGATCATCTTCGTGCTGGCCATCTACGTGGGCTATCACGTGGTCTGGAACGTTACGCCCGCACTGCACACCCCTCTGATGGCCGTTACCAATGCCATCTCCGCCATTGTCATCGTCGGCGCCATGCTGGCGGCCGCCCTTACTGTCACGCCTTTGGGCAAATTCATGGGCACCGCAGCGGTAGCGCTGGCGGCGGTCAATGTGTTCGGCGGCTTCCTGGTCACGCGCCGCATGCTGGAAATGTTCAAGAAGAAAGCCAAGCCTGGAGCCGACAGCTGATGAGCATGAACCTGATCACCCTGCTTTACCTGGTCGCCTCGGTCTGCTTCATCCAGGCATTGAAAGGCTTGTCCCACCCGACCACGTCCCGTCGGGGCAACCTCTTTGGAATGCTGGGCATGGGCCTGGCCGTGTTGACCACGGTCGTACTCATCTTCAAGCTGGGGACGGAGCTCGCCCCCCTGGGGCTGGGCTATGTGCTGCTTGGCCTGCTGTTGGGTGGCAGCGCCGGAGCGATCATGGCGCGCCGGGTTGAAATGACCAAGATGCCTGAGTTGGTCGCTTTCATGCACAGCATGATCGGCCTGGCGGCGGTGTTCATCGCCATCGCCGCGGTGGTCGAGCCGCAATCGCTGGGCATAGTCGCTCAGTTGAGCGACCCTATCCCTACCGGCAACCGCCTCGAGTTGTTCCTGGGCGCGGCCATAGGTGCAATTACCTTTTCCGGCTCGGTGATCGCCTTCGGCAAGCTTTCCGGCAAATACAAGTTCCGCCTGTTTCAGGGCGCGCCTGTACAGTTCGCCGGCCAGCACAAGCTCAACCTGTTGCTTGGCCTACTCACGGTGGCACTGGGCCTGGCCTTTACCTTCACGGGCAACCACACCGCATTCGCGTTGATGCTGGCGTTGGCGTTCGTCATGGGCGTGCTGATCATCATCCCCATCGGTGGCGCCGACATGCCGGTGGTGGTTTCCATGCTCAACAGCTATTCAGGCTGGGCTGCCGCTGGCATCGGCTTTTCCCTGAACAACGCCATGCTCATCATCGCAGGCTCTTTGGTCGGGTCTTCCGGGGCGATCCTTTCCTACATCATGTGCAAGGCCATGAACCGGTCCTTCTTCAACGTAATCCTCGGCGGCTTCGGCGGCGCGGCGGAAGCGGCCAGCGCCGGCCATCAGGAAGCGCGCCCGGTCAAATCGGGCTCGGCTGACGACGCCAGCTTCCTTCTTGGCAATGCCGATAGCGTGATCATCGTGCCGGGTTATGGTCTGGCCGTGGCGCGGGCCCAACACGCGCTGAAGGAACTGACTGAAAAACTCACCCATAAAGGCGTAACGGTGAAATATGCGATCCACCCTGTCGCGGGCCGCATGCCTGGGCATATGAACGTCCTGCTGGCTGAGGCCGAGGTGCCTTACGACCAGGTCTTCGAGATGGAGGACATCAACTCTGAGTTTGGCCAGGCTGATGTAGTGCTCGTGCTGGGCGCGAACGATGTCGTCAACCCGGCCGCCAAGAACGATCCCAAGTCGCCGATCGCCGGCATGCCTATCCTTGAAGCGTTCAAGGCGCGTACCGTCATCGTCAACAAACGGTCCATGGCCAGCGGTTACGCCGGGCTGGACAACGAGCTCTTCTATATGGACAAGACGATGATGGTCTTCGGTGACGCGAAGAAGGTGATCGAAGACATGGTCAAGGCGGTGGAATAGCCGCTTAGGCTCCGGCCCAGGCGACCTTTCAGGCCGGCATCGTTACCTCTCGCGCAATACTGTTTTACGCTGGAATGCGCCTTCCAGAGCGGTTCTTTCGACCTTTGTCGAAGGCCACGCGGGGCTCAGGTTGCATAGACTTCGCAACCTGAATCCCGCGCGTGAGACCTGCCATGTACCCCGACCGTATTCGTTTGCCCTCCCTCCACGACAAGGTAATGCCTGCCGCCCAAGCCGCTGCCCTGATCGAGAATGGCATGACCGTGGGCATGAGCGGCTTCACCCGCGCCGGCGAGGCCAAGGCCGTACCTCAAGCGTTGGCGGATCGGGCTCGGCTCGACCCTCTGCAGATCACCTTGATGACCGGGGCCAGCCTTGGCAACGATCTGGATAAACAACTCACCGACGCGGGGGTACTTGCCCGCCGTATGCCTTTCCAGGTGGACAGCACCCTGCGCAAGGCCATCAATGACGGCAAGGTGATGTTCATTGACCAGCACTTGTCGGAAACGGTCGAGCAGTTGCGCAACCTACAGATCAAGCCGGTCGATCTGGCAGTGATCGAAGCCGTGGCCATCACCGAACAGGGGCATATCGTGCCGACTACTTCGGTAGGCAACTCAGCGAGCTTCGCCATCCTTGCCCGTCAGGTGATCGTGGAGATAAACCTGGCCCAGCCATTGGCGCTAGAAGGGTTGCATGACATTTATATCCCGACTTACCGTCCTAGCCGGACGCCTATCCCCGTCGTAGCCTGCGACGACCGTATAGGTCAAATCGCCATCCCCCTCGATCCGGCAAAGATCGCAGCCATCGTCATCAGCAACCAGCCTGATTCCAATTCCACGGTATTGCCCCCTGACACGGACACCAAGGCAATCGCCGACCATCTGGTGAGCTTTTTCTGCCAGGAAGTGAAGCACGGCCGCCTTACCCACAAGCTGATGCCTTTACAGGCAGGCATCGGCACCATTGCCAACGCTGTCATGCATGGGCTGCTCGACTCCCCCTTCCATGACCTGACCATGTATTCGGAGGTATTGCAGGACTCGACCTTCGACCTGTTCGACGCCGGCAAGCTCAGCTTCGCATCCGGCAGCTCGATTACCTTGTCCGCTCGCCGGCATGAGCAGGTATTCAACGATCTGGAGCGGTACAAATCCCGGCTGGTCTTGCGTCCTCAGGAAATCTCCAACCATCCTGAAGTGATCCGGCGCCTGGGCATTATCGGCATCAATACTGCGCTGGAATTCGACATCTATGGCAACGTGAACTCCACGCACGTAGCCGGAACCCGCATGATGAATGGCATTGGCGGTTCTGGAGATTTCGCTCGCAACGCGCACCTGGCCATTTTTGTCACCAAGTCCATAGCCAAGGGCGGCGCGCTCTCCAGTGTCGTGCCCATGGTCAGTCACGTGGACCATACCGAGCACGATGTGGATATCCTGGTGACGGAACAAGGCTTGGCTGACCTACGTGGCCTGGCGCCAAGGGAGCGTGCCCGGGTAATCATCGATAACTGTGTTCATCCCAGCTTCCGGCAGGCCCTGGATAGTTATTTTCATGCCGCCTGTGCCAATGGAGGACATACGCCGCATATCCTTCGTGAAGCGCTTGGCTGGCATATCAATGCGGAAGAAACCGGCCGGATGTTGCCGATCTGCACGTTGGGCTGAACCCACCCGGGCCGTCTCCCGCTGCCGTCCTCCATGCAATCAATAATGCTGAACTGTTCAACTGTACTGCTCATCAGCCCTACCTTTCAGACGAACCCGACAAGCTTCTTGCCTTGAATGCACAAAAATAGGGCGATGCAGTACAGTATGCACCAAGATGAGCAGTACAGTCGGCCTAAACAGATAACTGAATAGCCGTCTTGTCACTCAACTGTACATATAATTTTCCATCGCGCAGGCGCATCATTTGCCCATCTTCAGATCACACTTGAATCCCGCCACAAGCGGAAGGATGTTCACCATGGAACGTACCCTGAGTTCCGACCTGCGCTTCAACGATGCTAACCGCTCCAACACCGCTTCGCTGCCATTGCGAATCCTCGCTAACCTGAGCCTCTGGCAGCGTCGTCTCGCTAGCCGCCATCAGCTGGCTCGCCTGGATGCCCGCCTGCTGGCCGATGCGGGCATCAGCGAAGCACAGCGCTACGAAGAGCTGAGCAAACCATTCTGGCGCTAAAGCTCTCAACATAAAAAGCCCGCCTCGGCGGGTTTTTTGTTACCTGGGAAATACAGTTTCTATTAAATAATAATTTTTTAAAACTGTATTGCTCTGGAACCTCTTCTTAAAAGACGCTCTAATACACGGCTCGCAGCCACTTATCCTTGGCTGCCTCCTGGAGAGCCATGCCATGCGGTCCATCAAAACCTTGGTTTTTCTCGCGGCCCTGACCACTGTGTCTGTCGCTCCCGTCACCCAAGCTTCCAGTTTCGTTGTGACCACTGACGCGCTCGTGCGGGCGATCGATGCAACGACTGATACCACGTCCGATCTGTCTTCCTCACTGCGGGATAACAAGGTCGTGCAGCAGGCACGCGATGATGCCGCCAGCTTCGTCGCGAGCGACGGAGCGATTCGAGGCGTACGCCTGGAAAGTGCGCTGGCCTTCCTGCGCGAGCAATTACCTGAGGTACAGGCGACGGATACGCAGTGGGCAGAAGCAATCATTGCAGGATAATCAGGTTATGAAATGCCGGGCGCGGCCATACGCGGTCTAGCCCCCATACCCGCGCTTGGGTTAGCCTTGCCGCTTCGCTCGATGCTATTTCAGAGATTCATGCGCTACCTGCTTTCGCTTCTCGCCTTATTGTCCTGGAGCACGGCTTACGGGTTCGACACCAGCACCCAAGGGGTCGTCATCAGTGGCTACGTCACCAGCCAGGTGACGACGGCGCCTTTCGACAAGAAGGTAATCGTCGAAGCCCGTGACGATGCCGCGGCGTTCGTTGCCAGTAATGGCCAGATACGGGGCGTCAGGCTTGAGGCAGCCCTTGCGGCGCTGCGGCAGTCAACCCCTGGCATGAACGCCAACGACCTTGAACTGGCCCAGGCGATTCTCGTCCAATAGGTTACCCTTCCGCCCCCCGCTTTACCCGGAGATACCGATGCACAAGTTGTTGATCGCCGCCACCTTGGGGCTGGTCGCCCTGGCCGACGTGGCGCAGGCTCATACGTTGCAACAAACCAGTAACATCATTGTCCGCGCATTTGGACGCTCGATCGATTTCACCTCGGACACCACCACGTCCATTCGCGACGCCAAGGTCGTACTACAAGCCAAGGACGATGCCGCCAGCTATGTGGCCAGCCAGGGGGAAATCCGTGGCGCCCAGCTGGAATCCGCGTTCGTCACCTTGCGAGCGCAGCTGCCCGAGGCTCGCAACGCCAGTGACCAGGCCCTCGCTGAAGCCATTCTTGCACTGTGAGAGCCTTGGCCGCCTGGCTGCTCGCCGGCGGCCTTGCCCTGTTCAGTTTATCGGCCATGGCCGATCTGAAGCTCACGCTGGACACAGCCGGCCTGACGCCCGCTGAAAGCAGCGCCACCCAGGCGTTGCTGGACGAGGCATACGCTGCCCTGCCACCCCGCTTCGTGCAAGCCCTGGATCGCGATATCAGGGTACGCTGGACCAACCAGATGCCTGTCTCGGCCTACGGCCAGGCCTCCCTGGTATCTTCGCTCGAACTCAACCGCAGGCTGCTGCCCAGCCTCGCCGATGGCAGTGCGGCTACCCGGCAGACGGGACGACCTCATGGCACGGTGCGGGTCGAATTGCTGGCCACTGTCCTGCATGAACTGTCCCATTTGTATGACCGCGCCCGCCTCTGGTCGAAGGACGAGCGCAGCCTGATCGCCCGCTGTCGTCAACAGGAAGCGAGCCTGGGAAATATAGGCCTGACCGACGCATGCAGAGGCCAGACAGCGAGGCGCTTCACGCTCAGCGACGACCCCCGCTTGTTGGACTTGGCGGGATGGCCCCAGGCCGTAGGCCGACGCGGTGCCCGGGAGCAGGCCAACCGCCAGGTCGCGCGCAGCCCCGACCTGTACGAGACCAGCAGCCCCAAGGAATTCCTCGCGGTCAACATGGAGTACTTCCTGCTGGACCCTACCTACCCCTGTCGGCGCCCGGAGCTGTACGCCTATCTGCGAAATCATTTCGACTGGGCTCCGGCCAAAACCGCCCAATGTCCGACAAGCCTGCCCTTCCTCAACGCGGGTAGTGATTTCGGTCGCGAGCCTCTGGGCATGATCGACCCGGAACGGGTCTACGAGGTCGACTACCTGCTGGCTGAGGCCAACCAGAACTGGGTGAGCCGGTGGGGCCACAGCATGCTGCGCCTGGTGATCTGTGCCCCAGGCCGCCCTCGCGGGCCGGATTGCCGCCTGGACCTGGAATACAGCCTGGTGCTGTCCTACCGGGCATTCGTCGATGACGTACAACTATCCACCTGGGGAGGCCTCAACGGTGCGTATCCGTCGCGCCTGTTCGTTCTTCCGTTGGCCCAGGTGATCGATGAATACACCAAGACCGAGCTGCGCAGCCTTGCCTCGGTACCACTCAAGCTCAGCCGGAGCGAGATCGAAGCGCTCGTCAGGCACGCGGCCCAGATGCACTGGAGCTACGATGGCAATTACTACTTCCTTTCCAACAACTGTGCGGTAGAAACCCTGAAATTACTTCGCGCGGGCACCCGGGACCCTCGCCTGCAAGGCCTGGACAGCATCGTCCCCAACGGCCTGCTCAAAGTGCTGGAAGGTCGCGGCCTGGCGGATGCCAGCGTACTGGACGACAAACGCGAGGCGCTGCGGCGCGGTTATTTCTTCGATTCTTTCCGTGATCGCTACCAGGCGATGTTCAGCGTCCTCAGGCAGCAACTGCCTGTCCCCCAAGCCACGGTAGAAGCCTGGCTTGAACAGCCAGCTGCCAGCCGACGCGCCTGGTTCGACCGCGCCGACCTACGCGCCAGCGCCGCCTTGCTGCTGCTGGAGCAGGCCGGGTATCGGCGGCAATTGCTGCTGGCACAAGAAGAAGTGAAGCAGCGTTACCTGGGCGCCCGCGACCAAGGTGACCACAGCGTGGCGAACGCTAATCAAACCTTGCAGGCCATTCTTGCCAACAGCGGGTTCCTGAGCCGCCCGGCCGAGCTTCTGGGCAGCGACGGCTATGGTCTGCCCCAGGAAGCGGAATGGCAGCGTCTGAAACAGGTATCCAGCGAACGGCAGCGACAACTACAGTCCCTGAGCGGGGACCTGGACAAGGAAGTGCGCGCCCTGCTGACGCCTGAGCGCGCCGAGGCCATCGCAGCCAGCGAGGCCAATCTCAAAGCCATTGGCGAGCATCTGCGCGAACTGCATAAGGCCGCGGGTGGGCTTGTACTGCCCTGACCTCCTTGAATGAACCGGGCAAGCAGGTGAATTCGACGGCAACCATGGCCTGTTCACTGCTCAGGGCCAGGCCATTTGTTTCAAGCAGCGTCACTGAAAGCCAGGCGAAAGCCAGGATGCTTAGCATCTGCGTCAACAGGTCGCGCTCGCTCGCGCCCGTCCCTCTATAAGACAACAACAAGAGACGCGTTATGCTCACCTTCCTTGGCTTCGCCATGGTCGTGACGTTCATGTTCCTGATCATGACCAAACGACTATCCGCCCTGATCGCCCTGATCATCATTCCCATCCTGTTCGCATTGTTCGGCGGCTTCGCCAGCAAGATCGGCCCCATGATGCTCGAAGGCATCAGCAAGCTGGCGCCCACGGGTGTCATGCTGATGTTCGCCATCCTGTACTTCGCCTTGATGATCGACTCCGGGCTGTTCGACCCGGCGGTACGCAAGATCCTCAAGCTGGTCAAGGGCGACCCGCTGAAAGTGTCGGTAGGCACCGCGGTACTTGCCCTGGTGGTGTCGCTGGACGGCGACGGCGCCACTACCTACATGATCTGCTGCGCGGCCATGCTGCCGTTGTACAGCCGCCTGGGCATGAGCCCGCGTATCATGGCCGGGTTGATCATCCTGGCCGGCGGCGTGATGAACATGACACCCTGGGGCGGCCCCACGGCGCGCGCCGCCAGCGCCCTGCATGTGGACCCCTCCGATATCTTCGTACCGATGATCCCGGCCATGGTCGCCGGGGTACTGGGCATCCTGGCCATCGCCTGGTGGTACGGCAAGCGTGAACGCGCGCGCCTGGGCGAACTGCATTTGCCAGGTGACGAGCTGCCCTCCAGCGAAATCAGCGTTTCTCAGTTCCCCGAGGCCCGGCGGCCCAGGCTGATCTGGTTCAACGGCGCGCTGACCGCGGCCTTGATGGTGGCGCTGGTCAACGGCCTGCTGCCGCTGCCAGTGCTCTTCATGGTCGCCTTCAGCATCGCCATGATCGTCAACTACCCGTGCCTGCAGGCACAGAAAGACCGCGTCGCCGCCCACGCTGGCAGCGTACTGGCGGTGGTAGGGCTGATTTTCGCCGCTGGCATCTTTACCGGTATCCTGTCCGGCACCGGCATGGTAGACGCCATGTCCAAGAGCCTGCTAGGGGTAATTCCCGACGCCCTTGGCCCTTACCTGGCAGTGATCACTGCCTTGGCCAGCATGCCTTTCACCTTCTTCATGTCCAACGACGCGTTTTACTACGGCGTATTGCCAGTGCTGGCCGAAGCGGCGGCGCATTATGGTATCTCCCCAGTGGAGATGGCCCGCGCCTCCATCGTGGGCCAGCCGGTTCACCTGCTGAGCCCATTGGTGCCCTCCACCTACTTGCTCGTGGCCCTGGCCGGCATTGAGTTCGGCGACCATCAGCGCTTCACCCTGAAGTGGGCAGTGGTGGTATGCCTGTGCATAATGTTCGCCGCCCTGGCCATGGGGATCTTTCCGCTGGCCGGAAGTCTCTAAACCCTCATTCGTCATACGCGCGCGCCACGGGCGCGCCTGCTTGCAAAGGAATCGTTAAATGGAATGGTTGACCAGCCCGGAACTCTGGGTTGCCTTTTTCACCCTGACGGCGCTGGAAATCGTGCTGGGCATCGATAACATCATCATGATTTCGATCCTGGTCAGCCGGATGCCCAAGCATATGCAGGCCCGTACTCGCCTGTTCGGCCTGGCCCTGGCCATGGTCACCCGGATCATGCTGCTGCTTTCCATTACCTGGGTAATGCGCCTGACCACGGATCTGTTCGTGATTTTCGGCCAGGGTATTTCCGGGCGTGACCTTATCCTGTTCTTCGGCGGCCTGTTCCTGCTATGGAAGAGCGCGCAGGAGATCTACCATGGCATGGAGGGCGAGGAAGAAGGCAGTGACGAGCCTTCCGGCAAGGGCGGAAATTTCCTCTACACCATTATTCAGATCGCCATCATCGACATCGTGTTCTCCCTGGACTCGGTGATCACGGCCGTGGGCATGGTGTCCCATGTTCCAGTAATGATCGCGGCCATCATCGTGGCCGTGCTGGTGATGATGCTGGCCTCGGGCACCATCAGCCGCTTCATCGATCTTCACCCTTCCCTGAAGATGCTGGCCCTGTCTTTCCTCCTGGTAGTAGGCACTGTACTGATCGGCGAAGCCTTCGATGTGCACGTGCCCAAGGGCTATGTGTACTTCGCCATGGCGTTCTCCCTGGCGGTGGAAGCGGTGAACATCAAGATGCGTACCAGCATGGCGAAAAAGCGAAAGCAGGCAGAATGACCAAGGCCTGGCGCGGCCAAGGCCCCAAAGCCGTCGCCAGGTAAATGTTACCATTTTGTTTCAAGTTGGCCTGTGCCATGCTCACCTCTGGCACAGGCCCCGGGTGTGAGTACCGGGGCGTAACCAGGGAGGTCGCCATACATGCTCACCCTGCTCGACCTTCTCTCAGCAGTCGCCTTGCTGGTGTGGGGCACTCACATCGTGCGCACCGGCATCCTGCGTGTCTACGGCACGGCCCTGAGACGTCTGCTGGGCCAGAACATCGCCAGGCGGCCACTGGCCTTTGTAGCGGGCATCCTGGTTACAGCCGTGGTGCAGAGCAGCAATGCGACCGCCATGCTGACCACTTCATTCGTTGGCCAAGGCCTGATGAGCCTCACTCCCGCCCTGGCAATCATGCTGGGCGCCGACGTGGGCACCGCGGTCATGTCCCGAGTGCTCACGTTCGACCTATCCTGGCTGTCGCCGCTGTTCATCTTCCTGGGTGTGGTGTTCTTCCTTTCACGCAAGCAGACCCGACTCGGTCAATTGGGCCGAGTCGGCATCGGCTTGGGCTTGATCATCCTGGCACTGCAATTGATCGTGGAGGCGGCCACACCCATTACCCAGGCCAAGGGCGTGCAGGTACTGTTCGGCTCGCTGACCGGTGACATCCTGCTCGATGCCCTCGTGGGCGCGCTCTTCGCCATGGTGTCCTATTCCAGCCTGGCGGCCGTGCTGCTGACCGCCACCCTGGCCGAAGCCGGGGTAATCAGCCTGCCGGTAGCGGTGGGCCTGGTGATCGGGGCCAATATCGGCAGTGGTCTGCTGGCATTCATCTCCACCAACATGCAGAACACGCCAGGGCGTCAGGTCGCCTTGGGGAGCCTGCTATACAAGCTGGTGGGCCTGTTGGTGATCATTCCGCTGCTCGGCCCGCTGGTTGCCTGGATGGACAGCCTGGCCTTGGACACGCAAAGCATGGTGATCGGCTTCCACGTGCTCTACAACAGCGTACGTTGCCTGGTCCTGCTGCCGACCACCACCCTCATGGCGCGCCTGTGCGAAACCCTGCTGCCAGGGCGACCTGATACCGGCGGGCGGGCGACGCCTCGTCATCTTGACCCCACCGCGCTGGATACCCCGAGCCTGGCCCTGGCCAATGCCGTACGCGAGACCCTGCGTCTGGGCGACCTCATCGATAGCCTCATGGGCGCGATGCTCAATGTCCTGCGCGGCGCGCAGACGGCGGTAACCCAGGAGGTACGCACCTTAAGTGACGAGGCTGAAGCCTTGTCCAGCGCCATCAAGCTGTATCTGGCCCAGATGCCCCGGGAAGACCTCTCTCACCAGGACAGCCAGCGCTGGGCGGAAATCATTGAACTGGCGGTCAACCTCAACCTGGCCAGCGACCTCATCGAGCGCATGCTGCGCAAGGTCCAGCAGCAGAAGACCTCGCAGAGGCGCTCGTTTTCGGACGTAGGCCTGGAAGAACTCGCCAGCTTGCATGCCCAATTGTCGAGCAACCTGCGTCTGGGCCTGAACGTGTTTCTGAGCCGGGACGAAGCGAGCGCTCGTCAGTTGCTGCGGGAAAAACGTCGTTTCCGTGCCCAGGAGCGGCGTTTTACCCATGCTCACGTCAGCCGTCTGCAACACAAGGTAGTGCAGAGCCTGGAAACCAGTTCACTGCACCTGGAGCTGATCGCGGACATGAAGCGCCTCAATTCGCTGTTCTGCGGCAGCGCCTACGCCGTTCTGGGTACCGGTGATACAGGCGCTTTGCTTGCCGACGACGAGGTATTGCCAACGCAGCCGCTGTGAACGGCCCAGCGGCTGCGCAGTCTCTAGCAAGGTCGGCAACGCCGGCTACTCTGCTTTTCCGCTGCCGCAAGGAAGCCTCGATGCGCTGTACGTTGTTCGCTTGCCTGCTCTTGCTGTGCTTGCCCGCAGTCGCTCTGGACCGTCTCCAGGTCGAGGGCTACCTGCTGCCCAATGGCCTGCAGGTATTGCTCAAACCGGGGACGGAACGAGGGCATGTGGCTATTAGATTGGTGGTAGGCGTAGGTTTCAGCGACTTCGATTGTGCACACCAAGAGCTGCCTCACCTGCTGGAGCATTTGCTGTTCAGTGGCGTGGACGATTCCGGCGAAGGCGGCCTGGAGGAGCGCATGCAGGCCCTGGGCGGTGAGTGGAATGCGTTTACCAGCGAAACGGACACCACCTTCGTGGTCGAAGCGCCGGCGCACAACCAACGCAAGGTACTGGACCTGCTGCTGAGCGCGGTAACCCGCACCGAGCTCACCGAAGCGCGCCTGGAAACCGCCAGGCGCATCGTCGAGCGCGAAGACGGCGGGCATTATTCTCATCTGCAACGCTGGCTGGACCATCAGGACCTTGGCAAGGACGCCAGCAACCAGCTGGCCATCGAAATGGGCCTGCGCTGTGCCGACCGCGCCTCGGCGGCGGGCCTGACCCTCGATCAGGTTCGGCAGGTACGCGCGCAATGGTATGCGCCCAACAACATGACCCTGATCGTGGTCGGCGAACTGGACAAGTTGCTGCCCGCCTACCTGGACCGAACCTATGGAGAGTTGGCTTCGGTACTGCCCAGCGAACACCCGGCCCTTACCCTGGAACGACGACCGGCCGCCCGAGAGCGCATCCTGACCCAGGGCTGGGCCGGGGACACCGCCAAGCTTCACTGGTATTTCATCGAGCCGGACGACGACACCTTGCCAGCCGGCGTATGGGACCTACTGCAAGGGTACCTGGATTGGGCTCTGTATCAGAAGCTGCGCCTGGAACTCGGACTATCCTATGGCCCCGGCAGCCAGAACGAGCCGTTTGGCGATACCACGCTGATAAGCCTCAACGCGGACCTGGACCGCGACGATGTGGATCATGCCAAGGCTGCCATGGCCGACATGCTCGAGCAGCTCAAGCACAACGGCCTGGACAGTGCCACCTTCGCACGCCTCAAGGCCGCCGCCATTGCTCACCTGGCTTGGGCGACCCAGGGCAACAGTGGGCTGGCGGACTATTACTGGGGCGCCTTGGCTGATTATGAAGACGGCCGCTTCGCCGACCCGGCCCGCGCCTTGCGCCAGGTCAGCCTCGCCCAGGCTAACGAAGCGTTGCGCAAGATGCTGGCGGACCCTGGCTACCTGCGGATCGAAAAACCCTTGTTCAGCTACACCACCCTGACCTTGATACTCACGGCGGCGGCAGTGCTTGGGCTTGTTCTGATCGTTGGGGCTGGCATTGCCCTGGTTCGTCACCGGCGTCCTGCCGCCAAGCGAGCGCGGCGCCGATGAACTCGCTATGCTTGCATGACGTCCCGCCTGTGCCCCGCTCATGAAGTCATTGCCTCCTTTCGTCACCAGAATCATCGAACTGATCAAGCGTTACCCCGGCATTGTCGCCGCCTTCGGCTTCTGCTCAGGCATTGGCAGCTTCGTGCTGGTGGACCGCCAAGCGAAGCTGGCGAGCCCGATCGCCATCCTGCTATTGGTCAGCTGGGTATGGCTGATGCTGGAAAACAGCTTCAACCGTCTGTTCAGCCGGTTCTTCAAGCGCGAAATACCACAGCCGCTGCTGCGCTACGCCACGCAGATGATCCACCAGGAAAGCCTGTTCTTCGTGTTGCCGTTCTTTTTCGTGACCACCACCTGGAACAGCGGCCAGCTGGTATTCACTGGCCTGCTCGCACTGGCCGGCCTGGTATCGATCACAGATCCGCTGTACTACCGCTGGGTCGCGCCCAGGCGTTGGCTGTTCCTGGCCATGCATACCTTCACCTTGTTCGCCGCCTTGCTTACGGCGATGCCGATCATTCTGCACCTGACCACCGCCGAGACCTTCAAGATCGCCCTTGGCGTGGCAATGCTGCTCTCGTTTCCCAGCCTCGCCACCAGCGTACCCCTGCACCATTGGCGCCGGGCCCTGGGGCTGGTGGCCCTTACCTTGGGAATCGGCGCCGCCGGCTGGCTGCTACGTACCTGGGTTCCGCCAGCAACCCTGTGGATGACCGAAGATGCGGTGACCCTGAGCCTGGACAATCAGAACCGCACTCCGGGGCAGAGCCTGGATACCCTGACCGTTGGCCAGGCACGCAACGGCGTGTATGCCTACACCGCGATCAATGCGCCGCGCGGACTGGAAGAGCGCATCTTCCATGTCTGGGAGTTCGACGGAAACGAGGTCGATCGCATCGCCCTGGATATCCATGGAGGGCGCAAGGAAGGTTACCGCGCCTGGACGCGCAAGCAGAACTTCCCGGCCGACCCCAGCGGCCACTGGAAGGTACGAGTGGAAACCGAAGACGGCCAGATCATAGGCGCGCTGCGCTTCACCATTACCGACGATGGCGCGGCCGGTCAGGCAAAGAACCAGTAGCACACGGCAATGGCGCAGAGTACGCCCACCAGTTCGGCGAACAGGGCACAGCCCACTGCATGGCGCGCTCGCTGGATGCCTACAGCACCAAAGTAGACGGCCAATACGTAGAAGGTCGTTTCCGTGCTGCCCTGGATGGTGGCCGCCACTAGTGCCGGGAAGCTGTCGACTCCCTTGGCCTGCATGGTTTCGATCAGCATCGCTCGGGCCGCGCTGCCCGAGAAGGGCTTGACCAACGCCGTGGGCAACGCGTCGACGAAACGGGTATCCAGGCCCAGCCACTGCACTCCGTGGCGGATTCCTTCGAGCGCCAGGTCCAGGGCACCCGAGGCACGCAACACGCCAACGGCCACTAGCATCGCCACCAGGTAAGGCAGCAAGCCCTTGGCCACGTCGAAGCCTTCCTTGGCACCCTCCACGAAAGCTTCATAGACAGCGACCCGACGCAGGGCCGCGACCGTGACGAAGGCAATGATCAGGCCGAACAGCGTCAGGTTGCCCAGCAAGGAGGACAAGCTGGCCACGGCCGTGGCTGACAGGCCGGCGAGGAATGCCATGAAGCTGCCCAGTATCAGCGCCCCTGGCAACAGATAAGTCAGCACTACGGGGTCCCAGAGGCGCAGGCGCTGCATCAGGGCGACTGACAGCAGCCCGGCCAGGGTGGAGCCGCTGGTGGCCAGCAGGATAGGCAGGAACACCATGGTTGGGTCCGGGGCGCCTTGCTGGGCGCGGTACATGAAAATGGTGACCGGCAGCAGGGTCAGTGATGAGGCGTTGAGTACCAGGAAAAGGATCTGCGCATTGCTGGCCTCGTCGGGGCGGGGGTTCAGCTCCTGCAGCGCACGCATCGCCTTCAGGCCGATAGGTGTGGCGGCATTGTCCAGGCCAAGAGCGTTGGCCGCGAAATTCATGGTGATCAGGCCAAGGGCAGGGTGCCCGCGCGGCACCTCGGGCATCAGCCGCGCGAACAGCGGACCAAGCAGGCGAGCCAGGGCATCGACGATGCCGGCTTTTTCAGCGATCTTGAGGAAACCCAGCCAGAGAGTGAGGGTGCCGAACAGTAGCACCATCACATCGACCGACAGCTTGGCCATGGCGAAGATGGCCTCCACCATGCTGGCGAATACTGCGGCGTTGCCTGCCACCAGCCATTGCGCCAGGGCAGCTACCGCCGCTACCAGGAAAAAGCCGAGCCATAGGCCGTTGAGCATTGCATACCCCCTTCAGCGAAGGGGGCATGATAGTCGGCCGCGAGCGGGCAGGCTATGGGCCCGGCCAGGCTGTAGCAGGCTCAGGCCTCGCTGCGCCGGGCCGAGGTCAGCGCCGCCTCCCGGCTGCGCCAATGGGGCAGGGAGCTCCAATAGCGGGCGCCCTTGGCGTCATCGTACATGCCTTCCCAACGGGAAATTACCAACACTGCCAAGGCATTGCCGATCACGTTCAGGGCTGTGCGGGCCATGTCCATGATGCGATCCACACCAGCGATGAAGGCCAGGCCTTCCAACGGGATGCCGACACTGCCCAGGGTCGCCAGCAATACCACGAAGGATACCCCCGGCACGCCTGCAATTCCTTTGGAGGTGACCATCAAGGTCAGCACCAGCAGGATCTGTTGACCGATGCTCATGTCGATCCCGTACAACTGCGCGATGAATAGCGCCGCGATGCTTTGATACAGGGTAGAGCCATCCAGGTTGAAGGAGTAGCCGGTAGGCACTACGAAACTGCTGATGGCTTTCGGCGCGCCGTAGGCCTCCATCTTCTCGATGACGCGAGGCAGCACGGTTTCCGAACTGGCGGTGGAGTACGCCAGGATAAGCTCATCCTTGAAGATGCGAATGAGCTTGAGCACGGAAAAACCGAACAGCCGGGCAATCAGCCCCAGCACGCCCAGGGCGAAGAACAGGATGGCGACATATACCAGCACGACCAGCTTAGCCAGGGGCAGCAACGAGGCGAAGCCGAAGTTGGCAACGGTCACGGCGATCAAGGCGAATACGCCGATGGGGGCGTAGTTCATGATCATGTGCGTCACGCGGAACATGGTTTCAGAGATGCCCTGGAAGGTACGTACCAGCGGCTCTCGAGTTTCCGGCGCGAGGCTGGAAAGTCCGAGCCCGAAGATCACCGAGAAGAAAATGATCGGCAGCATTTCACCACGCACCACTGCCGCGAAGATGTTCGAGGGAATCAGATTCAAGAGGGTGGCCACCAGGGCGTGGTCATGTTGCACTTCGGCCGTGGTTTTCTGGTACTGAGAAATGTCCACTGTTCCCAGGGTACTCATGTCGATACCACTGCCGGGATGAACCAGATTCGCCAGTAGCAGGCCGACCAGGATCGCAATGGTGGTGACAACCTCGAAATAGATGATGGTTTTCAAGCCAATGCGACCGAGCTTCTTGGCATCGCCCACACCCGCGATACCGACGATCAGCGAAGAAATGACAATAGGGATGACGATCATCTTGATCAACCGGATAAAGATGTCACCCGCGGGTTGCAGTACGTTACTGATCCACCAGGCCTTTTCGGCGCTGAAATGGTTCAGGGTGGCACCCAGGGCAATACCGAGCACCAAGCCAATGAGAATTTGCCACGCCAGGCTGAGTTTTGGCTTTGTCATTATCAACTCTTCTTGTCAGGTTCATCGAGGCCATGTCGATTGACATACCGATGGGGCGCTGGCCTGGGGTCAGACCTTCTGCCAGCAAAAGGAGCGAACTATTCAGATATGGCCACTTGCCGTCTAATGCCATAACCGGCTAGCCCATGCCGGATCGGCATGGAAAAGAGCGTACATTGTAGGCGAAAAGAACCTTTTCTTACCAAATTCGGAATACCGAACAAGACTTCAGCAATATTGACTCGGTACTCAAGGGCTCGGACATTACGTATTTCGAACGCGTTGCCCCTGCCGTTCGGCTTTCCGAACGCCGCTGAACATTCTTGCGAAAAGACAGGTGGTGACAAATGGGCATGAAAAAGCCCCATTGCGCGTGGGGCGTGATCGCCCGGCGTGCAATGAGGCTTATTACCTGACCCGGCCCCGATGGGAAGCACTCCCTGTACTCCTAGGTCACTCCGGCGAAACTACCACCAGAGCATCCCGGCCCCTTGGTCATGTAGCAGCCCTCTTCAGGCTGTACAGGTACTGCAGTGATCGCCGAGGAACCTCAATACCAGCCAGGTTCGCTCTTGAGCCGCTCGCTCAGCATGGCCTGGACACCCTCGTCGGGGCTGCCCAGCCAGCGATAATCAGCGTGCCTGGATGGCGTCTTGTCCTCGGGCAGTGCCGTGGGGACCTTCACCCATAGCGCGTAGGCCTTGGCCTTGTCCCAGCTGAACGCCACCAGTACGCGGTTGTGCAGGCATTCGTCAGCGCGCTCGCATACTGGCCCAACCAAATACTTTTCGCCGTCTTCCATGACGGCGGTCATCGGCGAAGAAGCTCCGGACAAGTTCAAGACCCAGTCGGGAAGGCGTTCTTCTTTCCGCACGGCTTCTTGCCAGGCATGACGGTACTGCGTGTCTGTTGCAATGAGGTTACTGGCTCGCTCCTGGCCATCGTTATCCGCCCAAGCGTTGGTAGCGGCGGCTGTGGCAACCAGAGCTATACCACGCAACCAGCCTTTCATGTCACGGGCGCCCACGGCGGCCGAAGAAGAAGGACACCACGAACAGCACCAGGAAAATAACGAACAGTATCTTGGCGATACCTGCGGCGGTGCCGGCGATGCCACCGAAGCCCAGTACAGCGGCGATGATAGCGATGATCAGGAACGTGATAGCCCAACTCAGCATGGTGAATCTCCTCTAGGTTGTAATCCGTAGCGCCGCGTCAAAACACCCAATGTGCTTCGGCGGGGCGTTGATACTGGTCGCTTTGCTCCACTGGCTGCAGGCCAACGGCCTGGCTGCCGGATGCGCTCACCGCACTGAGAGCAGGTGCTTGCATCGAGTGCAAGGTATGGATCAACGGCTCGGCCGGCTGGTTCCAATAATGATATTGCTGGGCGCCTAGCAGGGTGAGCATCAGGGCCAGGGAAGCGAACAGGGTCTGGCGAAGGGTATGGCCGGAAGTAGGCGAGACCGAAGCAGAGCGTTGACCTGACTGTTTCATGATGACCCCTCCAAATTCGATCGGCATCACAGTGGGATGCGTTTGTTAGGAGATATTGCAGAGGTCGTGCCAGCTTCGCTTACGTAGGAAAAACCTTAAATTACAGGGGTTTGCGGCCGAAAATAACAAAGGGAACACGCGCAAGCTGCACGATGTCCCGCTTCGTCTCGGGCGAATTGCATGATGGCAATTAAATACTATCGTGACGTGGTCATGGCAACCTTCAAAAGGTCGGTATCTACACCCCTAACGCCCCGTAGATGTCGGGCAAGGTCCGCTGCCCGGTCCTCCTCGGCCTGACTGTCGACTTCACCACTCAGGCGGACGATGCCTTCGCTTACCTTGATATCGATCCGCAATGCATCCAGGCCCCGCTCGTACTGATAGCTGCTGGCTAGCTTACTTCCGATCCAGGCATCGCTTATCCCGGCCTCGGTAACCGCCGCCTGTTTCTCGGCCATGGTCGTGCTCGTATCCGCCGCTCGCAGGCTGACCAGGTTATTCACCACGATCACCCCGGTAGTATGCTCCGCCAGGCTCCCGGCCCAGGTTTTAGCTTCGGCGGTCGCTGCCTGACCCGTAAGGGTGACCACGCTACCCTCGACTTTTACGTGAATGGCCGAGGAGGCGGTATCCACGCTCCAATGCAAACGCGCCTCAAGAGTAGTCGCCAGTGTCAGGTCATCGAGCTCGATCAGCCGAGGCGATTTGACCGGTGGCCGCTCTCCAAGAGCCGGGCTGACAACCAGCCGATTATCCACGGAAGTCCCCCTGGCAACGGCCTGGGCCAGGCGCTCGGCCAAGGCTTTGTCCTCTTCACCCTCTACCTCGCCGGTCAGGCTGAGGCGTCCATCACTGACCTTGACCTGTATCTTGTCGTTGGCCAGGCGACTGTTCAGGCTGATGGCCGTGCTGGCCGCGCCCTCGTTCCAGGCATCCTGGCGGGTGTCGGCCCAGGCCGACGTAGCGCTACAAAGCATGAGCAGGCTGGCCAGGGCGCTGACTAACGGTGCCCTGGCAGCTAAGCGGTTTTGCGTCATGAGGTCTCCCAGGCGGATCGAACCGAAGGGCAACGCAGCCAGCGCTACCCGGCAAAGGGTGAAATCGTTCAGAATTGACCTTGCAACTTGACCGATAATTCTCGGACTAAGAGAAGATCTTTAATTTAGGAGCGTAGGAACATGGAATCTGGTGCGGATCATCAAGGCCGTATCCTTCTGGTTGATGATGAAGCGGCCATTCTTCGCACCTTCCGCTATTGCCTCGAAGACGAAGGCTACAGCGTCGCCACCGCCATCAGCGCGGCCCAGGCTGAAACCTTGCTGCAGCGCCAGGTATTCGACCTCTGCTTCCTGGACTTGCGCCTGGGCGAGGACAACGGTCTGGACGTGCTTGCCCAGATGCGTACCCAGGCCCCCTGGATGCGCGTAGTGATCGTTACCGCCCACTCGGCCGTGGATACGGCTGTGGATGCCATCCAGGCGGGCGCGGCCGATTACCTGGTCAAGCCTTGCAGCCCGGATCAGCTTCGCCTGGCCACGGCCAAGCAGTTGGAAGTGCGTCAATTGTCCCAGCGGCTCGAAGCGCTGGAAGGCCAGATCCGCAAGCCCAAGGACGGGCTTGATTCCCACAGCCCGGCCATGATGGTTGTGCTGGAAACGGCACGTCAGGTCGCCAATACGGACGCCAACATTCTCATCCTGGGTGAATCCGGTACCGGCAAGGGGGAGCTGGCGCGGGCTATCCATGGTTGGAGCAAGCGCGCCAAGAAGGCCTGTGTCACCATCAACTGCCCGTCGCTGTCCGCCGACCTGATGGAGAGCGAGCTGTTCGGCCATAGTCGTGGCGCCTTCACTGGCGCCAGCGAGAGCACCCTGGGGCGGGTCAACCAGGCTGACGGCGGTACGCTGTTCCTGGACGAGATAGGTGACTTTCCGCTGGCGTTGCAGCCCAAGCTGTTGCGCTTCATTCAGGACAAGGAATATGAACGCGTGGGCGATCCGGTCACCCGCCGCGCCGATGTGCGCATCCTGGCGGCGACCAACCTGAACCTTGAAGACATGGTCAAGGAAGGGCGCTTCCGTGAAGACCTGCTTTACCGTCTTAACGTCATTACCCTGCACCTGCCGCCCTTGCGCGAGCGCAGCGAGGACATCCTCACCCTAGCCGACCGTTTCCTGGCCCGCTTTGTCAAGGAGTACGCGCGCCCGGCGCGCACGTTCAGCGAGGAGGCGCGTTCAGCACTGCTCAACTATCGCTGGCCTGGCAACATTCGTGAGCTGCGCAACGTGATCGAGCGAGCCAGCATCATCTGTCCGCAGGAACGCGTCGAAGTCAGCCACCTGGGAATGGCCGAGCAGCCGGTCAATAACGCTCCCCGCGTTGGAGCTGCCCTAAGTCTCGATGAATTGGAAAAGGCACATATCGGGGCCGTGCTGGCCAACAGCGATACCCTCGACCAGGCCGCCAGGACATTAGGCATAGACGCGTCCACGCTTTACCGTAAACGCAAGCAATACAACCTGTGATGCCCTGGATGAAGTTACGCACTCGACTCTTTCTCAGCATATCGGCGTTGATGACGGTCGCCTTGCTGGGTTTGGTGCTGGGACTGGTCAGTGTTACGCAGATGGCGGCCAGCCAGCAGGGGCTGCTCCAGGGAAGTTTTCATGTATTGGAAAGCGGCCTGAACCTGCGTCAGCTGCTCGGCGATCAGCTGGCGATGGCGTGGGCGGAAAAGCCTGCCCTCGAGCGCTTCGAAGCATCGCGGGTGCAATTCGAGGCCGCGCTGACCCAGGCGCAGGCGAAAGCTCCCCCACAACAAGCCGAGCAGTTCGAACGCATCGCGCAGGACTACCAAGGGTTCGCCGAACGTTTTCGCGAAATAGTCTTAACCGGGGCGGATCCACGCGCCGATAACCGATTGAGCGAAGCCTTCAACAAGGTGCGCAACGACCTGATCGCGGGCCACAAGCAGTCCTTGATTGCCATCAGCGCCAATCAGCAGGTCGCCCATGATCATGCCATGTGGATCTCAGCATTGCTGGGTCTGGTAGGCGTCGCCATCCTGTGCGTCGGCTTCATCACGGCGCACCGGATCGCTCGCCGCTTCGGTGAACCGATCGAGGCGCTGGCCCTCGCCGCCGATGACATCAGCCATGGCCGCTATGACGTGACTCTACCGATTTCGGCCAGCCCCGAAATGAACCGCCTGAGCCAGCGCTTCGCAACCATGGCCGATGCGTTGCGCAATCATCAGGCGACCAACGTCAACGAGTTGATCGCCGGCCAGCAACGGATGCAGGCAGTGCTGGACAGCATCGATGACGGCCTCCTGATGATCGACCGCCAGGGTTTGCTGGAACACCTCAACCCAGTGGCGCAACGACAGCTGGGGTGGGACAGTGATCGCAAGGGCCTGAGCCTGGGAACCGCCCTGGACCAGCCTGATCTGGATGTTCAGCTACAGACCGTGCTGCGCGGCGGCTCTCTTGAGCGGGCGCCGGATGACCTGGAGTTCGAAGTGGACGGGGAAACCCGTTTGCTGTCCTACAGCCTGACCCCGGTCAGCCACGTTCAGGGCGATATCCTGGGCGCGGTCATGGTGTTGCATGACGTCACCGAGCAACGCGCGTTCGAACGTGTACGCAGCGAGTTCGTACTGCGGGCTTCCCATGAACTGCGCACTCCGGTCACCGGTATGCACATGGCCTTTGGCTTGCTCCAGGAACGGGTACGGTTCGAAGCCAATTCACGTGAAGCCGACTTGCTGAAAACCGTCAATGAAGAAATGCAGCGATTGATGCAGCTGATCAACGACCTGCTCAACTTTTCTCGCTACCAGAGCGGACTGCAGAAGCTGACCCTGGGGCCTTGCGTGGTCGATGACTTGCTCAGCCGCGCCAAGGATCGCTTCAGCGACGCCGCGGTCGCTCAGGGCATAACATTGGCCCTTGAGCACGCAGAGAACCTGCCTCGGCTGCATGCCGATGAAGCTCAGCTGGACCGGGTACTCGACAATCTGATCGACAACGCTCTGCGGCACACCCCCAGCAATGGTCATATTCGACTACAGGCCCGGCGCCACGCCGAAAGGGTAATCATCAGCGTCGAGGACAGCGGCGAGGGTATCCCCTATGGCCAGCAAGGCCGCATCTTCGAACCCTTCGTGCAGGTAGGTCGCAAGAAGGGCGGCGCCGGCCTGGGCCTGGCCCTGTGCAAGGAGATCGTGCAACTCCACGGCGGACGCATGGGCGTGTATTCCCGTCCGGGGCAAGGCACGCAGTTCTATATGGCGCTGCCGGTCTAGGCGACGCCTGTGGCCGTCAGATCATGCCGGCCAGTACCTGCAGAATCGCGGCGGTCTCGGCATCCGGCGCGCCATCGAAGCGACTCGGCCGGTAATGCATCTGGAACGCGGCCAGCACATGGCGGGTAGTCACGTCCAAAACCCCGCTGCGGCTTACTCCATAGCCTATTTTCGCCAGTTGCTCCTGATACCAGGCCATGCTGGGCGGGCTCATCTCGAAATGGACCTTGGCACGGCTGACAGCCCTTGCGTCCGGCCAAAGGCCGAAGCCTTCCTTGGCCAATCGCTGCCAAGGAAACAGCGGGCCGGGGTCCAGCTTGCGCAAGGGGGCGATATCGCTATGACCGACGACGTAGCGCGGCTCCAGGCGATAGCGGGTACGGATGTCGCGTAGCAGTGCCAGCACTGCCTGAACCTGGGCTTCGCTGTAGGGATACCACTCGCGGCCGGTGGGCGTGTCTATGTAGCCGGGGTTGACGATTTCAATCCCAATGGAGGATGAGTTCAGCCAGGTGCGGCTGTCCCATTCGCTTTCACCGGCATGCCAGGTGCGGTATCGCTCATCGGCCAGCCGGTAAATGGTGGCCGGTCCATCTCCTATCAGGTAATGCGCACTGACTTGCCCATGGGTAAGCAGGGCAAGGGAGCGGTCCAGAGGGGCAGCCGTGTAGTGCAGGACTACGAACTGCACACGGCTGTCATAGTTGGCTGAAGGATGGCTGGTATCCAGGCGCAGCCCACTGGCGCAGCCGCTCAACCACAACGCTATGGCCAGTCCGGCGAGGTTTCGCAGTTTCATGATCATCGCAAGGCAGAAAACAGGGTGTCAGTTTACATAACTCCGCCACAGTGGCGGCTCAGGCTCGCTCGATACGGTTTCGCCCGCTGTCCTTGGCCCGATACAGGGCCTGATCCGCGCGTTTGAGGGCTGTTTCCGTGGACTCCCGTGGCTTGACGGCCGTAGTGCCCACCGACACCGTGACCACGATCCGCATGCCCTTGAAGTGGAAGGGACAGGCCTCGATGACCTGGCGCATCTTTTCCAGCAGTTGGCTGGCGACTTCCGGGGTGGCGCCAGGAAACAGCGCCACGAACTCTTCACCGCCGAAGCGGGCCAAGAAATCACCCTCACGCAGTTGTCGGCGCAGCTGATCGGCCACGATCTTCAGCACACGGTCGCCCGCCAGGTGGCCGTAGCCGTCATTGATCGACTTGAAATGATCCAGGTCCATGATCGCCAGCTGGACTGGCGTATCGTCCTCCGGAAGCCTACCAGCAAGCGCCTCGAGGCGCTCGCTCAAGCCGGCGCGGTTGGACAGGCCGGTGAGTGGGTCCAACAGCGCCTTCTGCCGTTGCTCCTCCAGCACGTTGCGATGGGTTTCGGCCTCCCGCTCCATGTTCGCCACACGCTCGGACAGCCCACGCATACGCTCGGCAACTTCCTGCTCACGGGCCTCGCGCCTGCGGCGATGCTCATCCACCGAGCCCAGCAAGCCATCGAGGCGCGACTCCAGCAAGCGTTTGAGGCCATCGGCATCGGCAGTGGCGGCCACGCTTTCATGCAGCCCACCTACCTGCTCGCGCAGTTCCGTGTCGAACTGGCGCGCCTGGTCCTGGCTTTCAGCATGGTCCAGGCTGGCTACCTGGAGCTGGCCATGGAACCACGCCAGCCGTTCATTGATCTGCTCGAGGTAGCGCTGTAGCTCCTGCTGCCCATTGTCACTGATGGCCAACACCATGGCCGCCAGGTCGTCCAATAGAGGCAACAGCTCATACCAGTTAAGGCCATGGTCAAGCCGCTCTCGCATGGAATCTGCTTTTTCCAACAGCTTCTGCGGAAGCACCAGATCATCCAGCATTTTCAACAAAGTACTTTCAATATGGGTGGCCACCGAGCTGTAGGTAGGCTCGGCATGCGCCGCCAGGCTATAGCCTTCGGCCTGCGCCTCGGGGTCCGCGCTCAGCGCTTCGGCCAGGCTCAGCGGCAACGGCAGGATATCCAGCGCGGCGGGCATCAGCGCGACCTTCGGGCAGGATTCGGGCGCAGCCTCGACAAGCACATGCGGGGTGACCGCTGGTTCGGTTTCCACCGTCGGGCTGGACGCGTCGACTTCCGACGGTTCAGGTTCCGGATCCTCTTCGGCAGCAGAGTCGATCGTAGAGGATGCCATCAAGGGCTCGACGACGATGGTATCCAGCGAGGCAGTGACAGGCGCGAGCTCAATCTCCGGGGGCACTTGCGCGGTGAGCGGGTCGGGCTGAGGATGCAACGGCACCTCGACTCGCGCCGCCGGTTCCGTTGAGTCCGCGGCAGGCGCGTCGGCTACCGTGGGCGAGTCGGCAGGTAACATTGCCGACTCCGTTTCGGTTTCGGTTTCGGTTTCGGCTTTTGCCACGGGCGCGACGGTCAGAAACGCCTCAGGTTCGATGCTCGGCTCGTCCCGATGCCCGAACAAGCGCTCTAGCAGGCCAGGCCTGGCAGGATTGGCTACCGGGCCCAGGGAAGTCAGCGCGGCGCCTTGCAACGCGCTCAGTTCGCTCAGCAACAGGGGAAGCTCGCGCGATTGTCCTATGCGCTTTTCCAGACCATGGGCGAATTTCTTCAGGGGTTTGGCGGTTTCCCGTGATAGCGGCAAGGTCTGCAATTGGTCCACAAGGGTATTGAGGGCGGTAGCGACCTGCGCCATCCGGGCTTCACGGCGTTGCTCGGAATCGAGCACGGTACGCTCCAGGCGAGGGATCAGCTGAGCCAGGGCAGCGTCCATATTGTCGCTGCGCACTACCTCACGCATTTCCTTCATGCACTGGTCTACCGCCTTGTCCGAGCCCTCGGCGGCAAGGGTGCTACGCACCAGGCCGAGACGGAGCAGGTCGAGCCGAGCGTTCCAGCGGCGCTCCAGCTTTTCCTGGTCTTCGATGCTCTTGAGGTATTTTTCTTTCCAGCGCTGAGCTTCATCGGTCATGGGCAAACGAGGCCGGCGCGCAAGGTCAGGATCAGATCAGGCGTACCCTCGGGGCCGAGGGTACGTGGAAAGCCGAGCGGTGGGATTTATTGGCCGGCGCCCTTGGCCGCTCGCTCTTTCTCGATCAGTGTATCGGCCACTTTGAGGGTTTCTTCAGGGCCGCCCGACGAACCGAGATCGAAGCGATACTTGCCGTTCACGATCATGGTGGGCACGCCGGTGGCGCCGTAGTCCGCCGCAAGTTTCTTGTACTTGGCGACCTGGCCCTTCACCGCGAAGGAATTGTAGGTTTCCAGGAACTTGGTCTTGTCCACGCCAAGGGCAGCGACGAAGTCCGCCATTTCCTCGGGGGTCTTGAACATCTTGTGTTGCTTGTGGATGGCATCGAACACGGCGGTATGGACCTTGTGTTCCACGCCCATGGCCTCCAGGGTCACGAACATCTGGCCGTGTACGTCCCAGATGCCGCCGAACATGGCCGGAATGCGGACGAAATGAACATCGGCGGGAAGCTTTTCGACCCAGGGGTTGATGGTCGGCTCGAAGGCATAGCAGTGCGGGCAGCCATACCAGAACAGCTCCACCACTTCGATCTTGCCGGGCTGGGCCACAGGCACGGGGCTTTCCAGGACGGTGTACGGCTTGCCGCCCTGGGTGTCATCCGCGTGGGCGGCAACGCCGAACAGGCTGGCCAGCGCCAATACCGCGCCGATGAACAGATTACGCATGCTTAACTCCTGGGCATGAAAGGATGGCCTTGAATACATGGCTCGAGCGGTCATGGCAAGTAACAAAGCGTTGAAGGTTGTAACCAGAGGCCTGCCGCGTGGCAACGACAGTCCATTACCCAAGGCGATATACTGCCGACCATTACGCCAAAGGCGTCTCGATTGTCCAGGATTCTCATGTCGTTCAAGAACCCCGTGCTTGGCCTTTGCCAGCAAGCTTCCTTCATGCTCAGTGCCGCGAAAGTGGACCAGTGTCCGCCCGACGCTGGTTATGAAATCGCCTTCGCCGGCCGCTCCAATGCCGGTAAATCCAGCGCGCTCAATACCCTGACCCACGCCAGCCTGGCCCGTACCTCCAAAACCCCTGGTCGTACCCAGCTGCTCAATTTCTTCCGCCTGGATGACAGTCGCCGCCTGGTCGACCTGCCCGGCTACGGGTATGCGAAGGTACCCATCCCGCTCAAGCAGCATTGGCAAAAGCATCTGGAGGCCTACCTGGGCAGCCGCGAAAGCCTCAAGGGCATCATTCTGCTCATGGACGTTCGCCATCCCATGACCGACTTCGACAACATGATGCTGGACTGGTCCGTGGCCAGCGGCATGCCCATGCATATCCTGCTGACCAAGGCTGACAAACTGACCTATGGCGCCGCGAAGAACACCTTGCTGAAGGTGCAGTCCGAGATTCGCAAGGGCTGGGGCCCCTCGGTGAGCATCCAGCTGTTCTCCGCCCCCAAGCGCAGCGGCCTGGACGAAGCCTATGAAGTACTTGCCGGCTGGTTGGGGCTGATGCCTGAGCCAGAGCAGGGCGAAGCGCTCTGAGGCCAAGCCTTCTGCGAACGGGTTCAGGCAAAAAAAACCCCAAACTTCATATGGGGAGGGCGAAGTTCGGGGTTCAAGTACCGGTGCCGCCTATGGCGGGCCGGATATCTGCCAACACTTAACACAACATAGGAGCATCGAAGGGCTTCGCAGCCATTCAGATGCTCTGAGCGCCGATTCACAGGTTTAGTTCCTCACTGTTGCAAATTAATCGCAATAACGATGAGGTTTCATAAACTCAATGGCTGCGGGTCAGTGCGCCTCGTCCCAGTTGTTGCCTGCACCGACTTCCACCAGCAGCGGCACTGCCAGGCTGGCAGCTCCGGCCATGTGTGGCTGGATCTGCTCACGCACCTGCTCGACCAGATCCTCACGCACTTCCAGCACCAGTTCGTCGTGAACCTGGAGGATCATCCGCGCATCCAGGCCGCTGCTCTCAAGCCATCCATGCACTGCGATCATGGCAAGCTTGACAATATCCGCGGCCGTCCCTTGCATCGGGGCGTTGATGGCGGCCCGCTCGGCGCCACGACGCAGGGCAGGGTTCTTCGCGTTGATATCGGGCACATGCAGCCGGCGGCCGAAAAGCGTTTCCACATAGCCCTTTTCCGCCGCCTGGGCGCGCGTGCGCTCCATGTAGCCCAGGACACCCGGGTATCGGGTGAAGTAGCGGTCGATGTAATCCTGGGCCTGCTTGCGATCTACCCCGATCTGCTTGGCCAGGCCGAACGCGCTCATCCCGTAGATCAATCCGAAGTTGATCGCCTTGGCGCTGCGCCGCTGGTCATGGGTCACCGCTTCCAACGCCACACCGAACACTTCGGCTGCCGTTGCCCGGTGCACGTCCAGGTCATTCTGGAAGGCATGCAGCAGGCCGGCATCCTGTGCCAGGTGCGCCATGATGCGCAACTCGATCTGCGAGTAGTCCGCCGCCAGTAGCTTGTAGCCAGGCGCGGGGATGAATGCCTGGCGAATGCGCCGACCCTCCGCGGTACGGATCGGAATGTTCTGCAGGTTCGGGTCGCTGGAAGACAAGCGGCCGGTAGCTGCTACCGCCTGCTGGTACGAGGTATGAATACGCCCGGTACGAGGGTTGATCTGTTCGGGCAGCTTATCGGTATAGGTGCTCTTGAGCTTGCTCAGGGTACGGTATTGCATCAGGACCTTGGGCAGGGGATAGTCCTGCTCGGCCAGTTCCGCCAATACGGCCTCGGCCGTAGAGGCCTGGCCCTTGGCAGTCTTGCTGATCACCGGCATGCCTAGCTTTTCGTACAGGATCACACCCAATTGCTTGGGCGAGCCCAGGTTGAAGGTTTCTCCGGCAATGGCATAGGCCTCTTGTTCAAGGGCCATCAGCTTCTCGCCCAATTCCGCGCTCTGCACCGCAAGGAGCGCCGCATCCACCAGGGCGCCGTTTCGCTCCATCCGGGCGAGCACGGGCACCAGCGGCATTTCGATTTCCCGCAGCACACGCTCGACGCTTGGTATGGCTGCCAGGCGGGGCGCCAGGGTCTGGTGCAGGCGCAAGGTGACATCGGCATCCTCGGCCGCATAGGGGCCGGCCAGCTCCAGTGGCACCTGATCGAAGGTCAACTGCTTGGCTCCCTTGCCGGCTACGTCGGTGAACAGGATCGTCTGGTGCCCCAGATATTTGGCCGCCAGGCTGTCCATGTCATGACGTGTGGCGGTGGAATCCAGCACATAGGACTCCAGCATCGTGTCATAGGCCAGCCCGCGGACTTGAATGCCTTCGTCCAGGTCACCGCCGATGGCACAGTTGGCCAGTATGTTGATGTCGTACTTGCCATGCTGGGCCACCTTGGGCTTGGCCGGGTCTTCCAGCAAGGGCTTGAGCGCACGCAATACCTGATCCCTGTCGAGCTGGCGAGGCACGCCCATGTACGAATGAGTGAGGGGGATATAAGCAGCCTCGTGAGGCGCTACGGCGAACGACAGCCCCACGAGTTCCGCAATCTGCGCATCCAGCCCTGTGGTTTCGGTGTCGAACGAGAACAACGGCGCCTTTGCCAGCTTCTCCAGCCAGCGTTCGAAGTCGACCTGTTCAAGGATGGTTTCGTATTTCACTTCGGCGGCAGGCGCTGGCGGAGCTTCCGGCGGCACGCCCTCCACAGCCGGGGCCTCGCGCTTGAGCTCTTCGAGCCAGCCCTTGAACTCCAGTTCGGAGTACAGCGCCGCGAGCATTTCCCGATCCGGCTCGCCGCACATGAGGTCTTCGATAGCAACGTCCAGCACCACGTCGGTCTTGATGGTCGCCAGCTCGTACGAAAGAAACGCCATCTGGCGATGCTCTTCAAGCTTGGCCGGCAACGACTTGGCGCCTCGGATGGGCAGCGCCGGGACCTTGTCCAGGTTCTCGTAGAGCTCGGCCAGGCCGCCGCCAATACCCAGCAGCAGGCCTTGGGCCGTTTTTTCACCTACGCCAGGCACGCCGGGGATGTTGTCCACCTTGTCACCCATCAGGGCCAGGTAGTCGATGATGTGCTCTGGCCCCACGCCGAACTTTTCACGTACGCCGGGGATGTCCAGCACAGTGCCGGTCATGGTGTTGACCAGGGTGATGTGCTGGTTCACCAGTTGAGCCATGTCCTTGTCACCGGTGGAGATGACGACATCCCGGCCTTGAGCGGCGCTGATGCGCGCAAGGGTGCCGATCACGTCGTCCGCCTCCACCCCGTCGACACAGAGCAGCGGATAGCCGCTGGCGCGCACCGAGGCGTGCAGTGGCTCCACTTGCACCCGTAGGTCATCGGGCATCTTGGGGCGGTTGGCCTTGTACTCGGCGAACAGCTCATCGCGGAACGTGCCGCCCTTGGCATCGAAGACCACGGCGAAGGGGCTGTCCGGGTATTGCCGTCGCAGGCTGCGCAGCATGTTGAGCACCCCTTTCACCGCCCCGGTGGGCAGCCCCTTGGACGTGGTCAGCGGGGGCAGGGCATGGAAGGCGCGGTACAGGTAGGAAGAACCGTCTACCAGAACGAGGGGCGCTTGGGTCATAAGCAGGATCAACCTTTTGGACGTAGGGGTCTGCGCGGAGCCGGGGCGCGCGGTAGCATCGCAGGCGTGGGCCCACCTCCAGGCCTACCGCTTGTAGATAGGCAATTGGAGCCGGTGTTCAATACGGCTCGCCGATGCGCAGATACATTTCAAGTGGCGCGAGGCCGGCGTTACTATGGCGGCTCAGCCGACCACAAAGGGACAAGGTTACCATGCGCTCGCTCAAACGCCTGATGCTCGCTTCGATCCTGCTTGCCGCTCCGCTGGCGGTAATGGCGGCGGACGATGCCCCCTCCGCGGACCCGGACGTGACCATCCGCCAGGAAGGCGACAAGATGATTCAGGAATATCGCCAGAACGGATTCCTCTATGCCGTGAAAGTCACTCCCAAGCACGGCAAGCCTTACTTCCTGGTGCGCGCCGACGGTACCAGTCCGAACTTCATCCGTTCGGATCAGCCCGACATGCTCATTCCCCAATGGGAAATCTTCAAGTGGTAGACTCGCGCGGCTAATTTCAACCAGGCGCTGGCTAGCTGGCGCCGCTTCAGGCCCTGAACGACCATGTCCGTCTTTACCCCGCTGTCGCGCCCACAACTGGAAACCTTTCTCCAAGCCTACGACCTGGGCCGGCTGCGTGACTTCCAAGGCATAGCCGCAGGTACCGAAAACAGCAATTTCTTCGTCAGCCTGGAGAAGGGCGAATATGTGCTGACCCTGGTGGAGCGGGGGCCGGCCCAGGACCTGCCGTTTTTCGTCGAGCTGCTGGAGGTACTCCATCAGGCGCAGCTACCGGTACCCTTCGCCATCCCGGGTACCGATGGCGTGGCACTGCGCGAACTTGCCGGTAAACCTGCCTTGCTCCAGCCTCGACTGGCCGGTAAGCACATCAGCACGCCCAGCGCCGAGCACTGCAGCGAGCTGGGAGCGCTCCTGGCGCGGCTGCATCTGGCCACGCGCGATCGCATCCTGCATAGGCGCACCGATCGCGGCATGACCTGGATGCTGCGCGAGGGAGAACGCCTGGTCCATGGCATGGAAACCTCGGCCGCAACCTTGCTCAACCTGGCGCTACAGGAAATTCGCGAGCAGCGCGAAGCCATCCTGGCATTACCCATGGCCAACGTGCACGGGGATCTTTTCCGCGACAACGCCATGTTCGAAGGCACCCGGCTGACCGGCGTCATCGACTTCTACAACGCCAGCGCGGGGCCCATGCTGTACGACGTGGCCATCAGCCTGAACGACTGGTGTTCGGCACCTGACGGGACCCTGCAGCCGACACTGGCCATGGCCTTGCTCACCGGGTATGGGAGGCTGCGACCCTTTACCCGCGCCGAAGCCGAACTGTGGCCGGTGCTATTGCGCATCGCCTGCGTCCGCTTCTGGCTGTCGCGACTGATCGCGGCGCAGTCCTTCGCGGGGCGGGATGTTCTCATTCACGATCCGGCCGAATTCGAGCAACGGCTGTCCCAGCGCCAGGTGGCGACCGTAGCCCTGCCGCTTACTGAATGATTTCGCCAGCCGGGCCTGGAGCCCGGCTCAACGAAGCATCATAGGGCTTCCAGACAATCCGCCAGGTTGTCGGCCAAACGTCGCAGCAACTGTTCATAGCCTCGCGCGTCGGCTATTTCCGCCGCCCCAAGCGGGTCGAGTTCCGCCAGGCGCACCGGCAGCCCGGCAGTCAAGGTTTCGGCCAGCCGCGGCCGCGCGGGGGGCTCGCTGAACACGCAGCTTTTGCCGGCCCCGCTCAAGCGAGCCCGCATCTCTGCCACATGCGCCGCCCCAGGCTGTACCTCCGCCGCCACGCTGAACACCCCAGCGTGCTTCAGGCCATAAGCCTGTTCGAAATAATCGAAGCCCTCATGGAACACGAAGAACGGTTTGCCAGCCACGCCTGCCAAACGTTGACGAAGTTCGCCATCCAGCGTGGCCAGACGTTGCTTGAAGCTTGCCAGGTTCTGCTGGTACCGGGCGGCATTGGCCGGGTCGGCCTGGGCGAAATCCGCCGCCATTTTTTCCGCGATCACCGAAGCGTTGGCCGGGTCGAGCCAGAGGTGGGCGTCCAGTGAGCCTGGACGATGATCGTGGTCATGCTCGTCGTGCTCATCACCATGGTCGTCCGCGTGGCCTTGGCCGCCATGATCATCCGCATGCGCATCACCTTCCTCGCCAAAATGACGCAAATGCAGGCCTGGCAGGGTCTGCAGGGCCACGCTCGGCTGCTTGCGGGCCGTCAGGGCCTTGGCGAGGAAGGCTTCCATGTCCGGCCCGATCCAGTACACCAGGTCGGCCGAGCCGACCTGGCGTACATCGGATGGGCGCAACGCGTAATGGTGAGGGGACGCCCCTGGTGGCAGCAGTACGTCTGGCTTGCCCAGGCCGTCCTGCACCGCGGCGGCGATCAACTGAACCGGCTTGATGCTGGTCAGCACTGAAAGCTGGGCATTGGCCAACGGACTGAAGGCCAGGCCCAGGCCGCTACAAATCATCCATACGAAAAGCCGAGACACGGCAGGCACCCCAGAGCGGCTGAAAAGGAGTAACATAATAACGTCTCTCAACCGATGCGTCCCGCTCATGTTCACTACGCCGCTGGCCCACCGTCCCCATGACCACTCCCATTGCGTTCATTCGGCGCTGACCGAAGCCGACACCCTCTGCCAGCAGAAGGGGCTGCGCCTGACCGCGCTGCGCCGTCGCGTGCTTGAACTGGTGTGGCAGAGCCATAAGCCGCTTGGCGCGTACGACATTCTCGCTGTGCTGAGCGAGCAGGACGGCCGCCGCGCCGCGCCGCCCACGGTTTACCGCGCTCTGGATTTCCTGCTCGACAATGGTCTGGTCCACCGCATCGCGTCGCTCAACGCGTTCATGGGCTGCGTTCATCCCGAGCATGCGCACCAGGGACAGTTCCTGATCTGCCGGACATGCCATATCGCTGTGGAACTGGAACAGTCCGGCATCACCCAGGCGATCAACGAAGGCGCCAGCACGGTCGGTTTCAGCGTTGAAACCCAAACGGTCGAAGTCGTCGGCCTATGCAGCAATTGCAAGGCAGCGGCCCCATGAGCGAGCCGTTGCTGCGCCTGGAGCAGGTCAGCGTCGCTTTCGACGGTCAGGCCACGCTGGACCGCGTGGATCTCCAGGTAAGCGCAGGCGAAATCGTAACCCTGATCGGCCCGAACGGGGCGGGCAAGACGACCCTGGTACGGGCGGTGCTTGGCCTGTTGCAGCCAGACAGCGGCTCGGTCTGGCGTCAGCCTCGGCTGCGGGTGGGGTACATGCCACAGAAGCTTCAGGTCGAGCCCACCTTGCCACTTTCGGTCGTGCGCTTCCTGCGCCTGCTGCCAGGCGTGAACCGCGCCCGGGCCGAGGCCGCGCTGACCGAGGTAGGAGCGGCCCAGGTCATCGACAAGCCGGTACAAAGCGTTTCCGGTGGCGAGCTGCAGCGTGTGTTGCTGGCCAGGGCATTGCTGCGTGAGCCGCAGTTGTTGGTACTGGACGAGCCTGTCCAGGGGGTGGATGTCGCCGGCCAGGTAGAGCTGTACCGGCTGATCACGCGCCTGCGCGATCGCCATGGCTGCGGGGTACTGATGGTGTCCCACGACCTGCACCTGGTGATGAGCACCACCGACCAGGTGGTCTGCCTGAACCGTCATGTGTGCTGCTCCGGTCATCCGGAACAGGTCAGCGGCGACCCAGCCTTCATCGAGCTCTTCGGCGACTACGCGCCAGGCCTGGCGGTGTACCACCATCATCACGACCATGCCCATACCCTGCATGGAGAGGTCATTGGCGGCCAGCCCCAGGCACATGGAGCCCATTGCAATCATGGCTGACTTTCTTCTTTACGCCCTGGCGGCTGGCTTGGCGCTTGCCATTGTCGCCGGCCCTCTGGGTGCCTTCGTGGTCTGGCGGCGCATGGCCTATTTTGGCGATACGCTGTCCCATGCCGCGCTCTTGGGCGTAGCCCTCGCCCTGGCACTAGACATCAGCCCTACCTTGGCCGTTACGCTCGGCTGCTTGATCCTGGCGGTCGTGCTGGTCACCTTGCAGCAACGCCAGCCCCTGGCTTCGGACACGCTGCTGGGCATCCTGGCGCCGAGCACCCTGTCTCTGGGGCTGGTGGCGCTAAGTTTCATGCGTGACGTGCGCATCGACCTGATGAGCTATCTGTTCGGCGACCTGCTGGCCATGAGTCCGGCGGACCTGGGCTGGATACTGGGCGGCAGCGCGCTGGTACTGGTCTTGCTGAGCCTGCTCTGGCGCCCCCTGATTGCCATTACGGTGCACGAGGAGCTGGCTCGGGTGGAAGGCTTGCCCGTGGCGGGGCTGCGTCTGGCCCTGATGCTGCTGATCGCTATCGTGATAGCCGTGGCGATGAAAATCGTCGGGGTGCTGCTGATCACTTCGCTACTGATCATTCCGGCTGCGGCCGCGCAACGCCATGCCAGGTCACCTGAGCACATGGCGCTGGGAGCCAGCCTGCTGGGCGTCCTGGCGGTACTGGCGGGGCTGGCGATGTCCTGGTTCAAGGATACGCCGGCCGGACCGTCCATCGTGGTCAGTGCCGCAGCATTGTTCCTTGTCAGTTACACCTTGCCGCGGCGGGCATGAAGGCAGGGGGCTTTTTCCGGTGGGCATCCGGCGTGTAGACTTGCTCGATTTTGCCCATAAAGAGAGTGGCGCAATGAAGCTTTTGACGTCTCGTTGTCTGCTGATCGTAGCCTGTTCCCTGGTGCTTGCCGGTTGTCAGAGCGCGCCACCCGTGCCTGCGTCGGCGCCACCACCCTCGGCCCTGGAAGTGCTGCGACAGAGCATTGACAGCAATGAACTGGCCACGGCCGAGGATCAACTTGCCGCCCTGCAAGCGCAAACCCCGGATGATCCCCAGCTGGAGACCGCTCAGCGCCAGCTCGCCGAGGCTTATCTCAAACGCAGCCAGATCGTATTGCAGAAGGGTGACGTGAACGCGGCCGCGACCGCCCTGGCTCGTGCCCGCGCCCTGATGCCTCAGGCGCCTGCGCTCACGGGTGGCGTCAATGGCGCTATCGCCCAGGCCCGCAAGGCTGAACTGGAAAAGGCCGAAGCGGCGCTCAAGGCCGCTGAAGCCAAGCCGATCGCACGGTTGATCGACCCTACCGCCAACAGTACGCCGGTGATCCTGGCAACCCAGGATCAACGTCAGCTGTGGGCTCAACTGGACGACCTCACCAGCGACATTGTCAATTACCGGTGCGATGTCGTGGTACAGGCGCCTCGTCAGGCCGATATTCCGTGGCTTGAAGCCCTGTTGCGCAAGCGCGTCATGCGCCGCGCGCCCGGGCTGGAATGGAAGCTCACCCATCGTATCGAGCGCAAGCAACCGGCGATCGTGATCCTGAGCCCCGCCAAGCCCTGAGCGCGACTCCAGGGCGGGCTTACGGCGCAACCGCCCTGGATAACGGCTTCGCTGCGCCAGGCTTCTTCTGATCAATCTCAAGCCGCGACAGTACGCCTCGGTGCGTCCTCGAAAGAAATTCTCAAGCCGAGCCACGCTCAGGTTAAAATGCGCGGTTTTGGCTAACCGCCCCAATGCGCCCACCCGGCGCGCGGCACGCAGGTGACCCGTGATCGAGTTTCAAGACGTCCACAAGACCTACCGGGTAGCCGGGCGGGACATTCCCGCGCTGCATCCTACCCGGCTCGTCATCCCTTCCGGCCAGGTCTTCGGCCTCATTGGCCACTCCGGCGCCGGCAAAAGCACTCTGTTGCGCCTGATCAATCGCCTGGAGCAACCCAGTGGCGGCGCCATCTTCATCGATGATGAGGATGTAACCGCTTATGGCGCCGATCGCCTGCGCCAGTTGCGCCAGCAGGTCGGCATGATCTTCCAGCATTTCAACCTGCTGGCCTCCAAGACCGTGGCCGACAATGTGGCCCTGCCCCTGCGCCTGGCCGGGGAGTTGTCCTCCAAGGATATCGACACCCGCGTCCAGGGCCTGCTGGCACGGGTCGGCTTGAGCGAGCACGCCCGCAAGTATCCCGCACAGCTGTCCGGCGGGCAGAAGCAACGGGTGGGTATCGCCCGCGCGCTGGCGACCCAGCCGAAGATCCTGCTGTGCGACGAAGCCACCAGCGCGCTCGACCCCCAAACCACGGCGTCGGTGCTGCGCTTGCTGGCCGAGATCAACCGCGAGCTGAACCTGACCATTGTACTGATCACCCATGAGATGGACGTGATCCGCCGGGTATGCGACCAGGTAGCGGTGATGGATGCCGGGCGGATCGTGGAACAGGGCCCTGTCGCGGATGTGTTCCTGCACCCCACGCACCCCACCACGAAGCGCTTCGTGCAGGAAGACGAGCACGTGGATGAAAACGAACAGCGCGACGACTTCGCCCATGTGCCCGGGCGCATCCTGCGCCTGACCTTCCAGGGTGAAGCCACCTATGCCCCCCTGCTGGGAACCGTGGCCCGCGAAACCGGAGTGGACTACAGCATCCTGGCCGGGCGCATCGACCGTATCAAGGATACCCCTTATGGCCAGCTCACCCTGGCCGTGACCGGCGGGGATCTGGAGGCGGCCTTCGCCCGCTTCGCTGAAGCCGACGTTCATATGGAGGTACTGCGCTGATGGATTTCTTCGCCAATGTGGACTGGACCGAAATCTGGCTGGCCACGGTCGATACCCTTTTGATGCTGGGCGGCTCGCTGCTGTTCACCGTCATCCTGGGCCTGCCATTGGGCGTGCTGCTCTTCCTCTGCGGGCCCCGGCAGCTTTTCGAGGAGCGTCGGGTCTATGCCCTGCTATCGTTCCTGGTGAACGTACTGCGCTCGCTGCCGTTCATCATCCTGCTGATCGTCATGATCCCCTTCACGGTGCTGATCACTGGCACCTCGCTTGGCGTAGCCGGGGCCATCCCTCCCCTGGTGGTAGGGGCTACGCCATTCTTCGCGCGGCTGGTGGAAACTGCCCTGCGCGAAGTGGATCGAGGCATCATCGAGGCGACCCAGGCCATGGGCGCCACTACCCGCCAGATAATCCTCAATGCGTTGCTGCCCGAAGCCCGGCCGGGGATTTTCGCGGCCATTACCGTAACGGCGATCACTCTGGTGTCCTATACCGCGATGGCGGGCGTAGTCGGTGCCGGCGGCTTGGGCGACCTGGCCATCCGCTTCGGTTACCAGCGCTTCCAGACGGATGTGATGATAGTCACTGTCATCCTGCTTTTGGTGCTGGTGCAGATCCTTCAAAGCATCGGCGATCGCCTGGTCGTTCATTTTTCCCGTAAATAAGCGTGGCCGCCGATTGCGGCCCGCAGGAGCCTTTCCATGAAAAAATTGCTTGCGGCCTTCGCCGCCGTGTTCTCGCTTGCCGCCCAGGCCAATGAAACCCTGACCGTGGCCGCCACGGCGGTACCCCACGCCGAAATCCTTGAGTTCGTCAAACCCGTCCTGGCCGCCGAAGGGGTAGACCTCAACATCAAGGTCTTCACCGATTATGTGCAGCCCAACGTTCAGGTCGCCGAGAAGCGTTTGGACGCCAACTTCTTTCAGCACCAGCCGTATCTGAACGAGTTCAACAATGGCAAGGGCACTGATCTGCTCGCGGTCACCGGCGTTCACCTGGAGCCGCTGGGCGCCTACTCGAGCAAGTACAAGACCCTGGCCGAGTTGCCTGGCGGTGCCAACGTGGTCATTCCCAACGATGCCACCAATGGTGGGCGGGCCCTGTTGCTGCTGCAGAACGCCGGCCTGATCAAACTGCAGAATCCGCGGGATATCCTGGCAACACCCAAGGACGTTATCGAGAATCCGAAGGATCTGAAGATCCGCGAACTGGAAGCCGCCACGCTGCCACGTGTGCTGACTCAGGTGGACCTGGCCCTGATCAATACCAACTATGCCCTCGAGGCCAAGCTGGATCCGGCCCATGACGCCCTGGTCATCGAAGGCAATGATTCGCCCTATGTAAACATCCTGGTGGCCCGTCCGGACAACAAGGACAGCCCGGCCATGCAGAAGCTGGCCACGGCGCTGCACAGCCCTGAGCTCAGGCAGTTCATTCTGGATAAATACAAGGGCGCGGTTTTGCCCGCCTTTTGAACTAACTTCCCTCGACCAGCTGCGGCAGCCGCCGCAGCAATTGGGACGAATCGAAAGGCGCGCGGATGAAACCGCGTAGCCGACCGTCAGGGCCAATCACCGCCAGGTTGCCGCTGTGCTGTACGGTGTAGTTGGGCTTGCTTGTGTCAGCGGGGAGGTAGGGGATGCTCAGGCCCGTGGACAACTGCGTCAGAACGTCCTCAGGCGCGGTCAAGCCAACGAACCCTGGATCGAAATAGCTCAGGTAGTTCTTGAGCTGCTCTGGCGTATCCCGATGGGGGTCGACGCTGACTAAATACACCCGCAGCCGCCCCGCAATTTCAGGCGAGAGCTTGCGCTTGATCTCGCGCAGTTGCGCCAATGTAGTGGGGCAGATGTCCGGGCAGAACGTATAGCCGAAGAACAGCAGGCTCCAGGCGCCCTTGAGCTGATCCATGGCGACCGCCTGTCCATCCTGGTTCGTCATGGTGACGGTCGGCACGGCGCGGCCCTGAGGCAGAAGGATGATCCCGGCCTCGACCAACTCGGTACGTTCATCAGGGCCTTCCTGGCTGAGCATCCGCTCAACCGCCCAACCTGCACCCAGGGCAGCTACAGTAATGACAGCAGCGGCCGTTTTTTCCAGACGAGTCATGTTCAGCTCCCGAGGCAGAAGCCGCTACGCTAAAAGGCTGAAGGGCGAGGCGCAACCTCGCGCGAGCAATCAGTACTGGCCATATGACATAACCTAATGAAATAACCAGGCCATGGTTATGACAATTTCATCTTATTCAGCGCTGGGCCGCGACTATCGTAGGGGCTTTGCGTCATGTTTAGCTGGAGACACCATGAATACCGCCGCCATACGCGAGTTGATCGACCGCGCCCATGCACATGAACAGCGAACCGGGCAATTGGCCCGGCACCTGGAGGAGCACCGTTCGAATTTGCATCATTCGATCACCTTCGCTGAAGCGCCCATGAGCGACGATGCCTTGCTCCCGCGCTTCGTTGACGCATACATCCAGCAGGTGCCGGACCTTATCGATGCGGCGGCCCAGGTGGCCATAGACGCTGGCATAGCCGCGCAAATCCATCCTGTACTCAACATCGCCACGGAATACTTTCTGCAGCCGCCCGCTATCCTGAACGGCCATGACGGCATGGACGGCCTGCTGGATGAAGCCTACCTGGCCCATCGCTTGGTGGAAGAGGTCAACGACCTTTATATTCGTCACTTTTCCCAGCCGCTGATTCCGGTAGATACCACAGTGGCGAACCTGATCGCCCACAATCTGATCGGCGAGCCCTTCGCCAATCAACTGGACGAGGTGGTGCATCACTCCATGGACCAGCTGCTCGATGACGAAGCCTTCGAGCAGGACACTGTCCAGGCCTACAAGGACAGGCTCACCAGCCCCGAGACGGGCGCGGCCTGGAAACGCTGGCCCTGCCTGTCCCGCCAACTGGGCGTGGGGCTGGATATCGCCTGAGGCGCCGGCCTTACCCGCTCGCGCTCAGGCCGGTGGTTGTGCGCAGGCGACCCTCGACCCTGCGCTTGAGCCCACGGGTTTCGATGGTCAGGCGCGAGCCGCTGGCCTGATTGGCGCGGCCCCAATCTTCCAGTAGCTCCAGACATGAGTGATCGATGTAACTCAAGCCGCCAAGGGGCACGTGCACATGGCTGCCGGGGGGAATGCTGGCCAGGGCCTTGGTCAGCGCCGGCACCTTCAGGAAGGTGGCCGCGCCCGTCAGGCGCAGCTCCAGCTGACCTTCGCCCAAGGGTATCAGAGCGATCTTCAGGCGAGAGGCTTTCAGCGCCAACTTGAGCAGGGTCAGGGCGAAGCCCAGCAACACGCCGGTCAGCAAGTCAGTGAACACAATGGCCAGCGCTGTTGCGGCATAGGTGAACATCGGCATGCGGCCATAACGACCCAGCCCACGGAAGGCCTTGAAATCCACCAGTTTCACACCCGTGAACACCAGCACACCGGCCAGGCTAGCCACTGGAATGCTCTGCAACACTGTCGAGAGCAAAAGCACGAAGGCGAGCAGCCAGAGGCCGTGGAAAATGGCCGAGGCACGGGTTTGCGCCCCAGCCTGGACATTGGCCGAGCTGCGTACGATCACCCCGGTCATGGGCAAGGCACCCAGCACACCGCAGAGCATGTTGCCCACGCCCTGGGCAGACAGCTCGCGGTCGAAGTCCGAGCGCGGACCACTGTGCATGCGATCTACCGCGGCGGCAGACAACAGCGTTTCGGCGCTGGCGATGAATGCCAGGGCCACGGCCGCGATCAGCACGGCGGGATCAGCCAGCGCCATCAGGTCGGTAGGGGTGAGCCAGTCGATGGCCTCAGCAAGGTTTTCAGGCACCTGCACCCGCTTGACCTGGAGGGGTAGCAGCAGACTGATCACCGTAGCGGCGGTGACCCCCAGCAAGGCGCCCGGAATGAAACGCAACCGTGCCGGACGTAGCTTCTCCCACGTCCACATGATGGCAATGGTCAACAAGCCCAGGAGGCCGGCTTGCCAGCCTAATCCTCCGCCCAAGGTAGGCAGGGCATCCCCCACCGCGCCTGGAAATTGCAGCAGGTTGGCCATCCCCGAAGGCTGGGGCGCCTGATCCAGCATGACGTGGATCTGCGAAAGCACGATCAATATGCCGATCCCCGCCAACATTCCATACACCACGGCAGGCGCGGTGACCCGGAACCAGCAGCCGAGCTTGAAGCGCCCGGCCAGCAACTGTAGCCCACCGGCCAGTACCAGGATCGGGCCCAGCATTCCCAGCCCATGCTGGCGGACCAGCTCGAATACCAATACCGCCAACCCGGCGGCAGGCCCGCTGACCTGAAGGGGCGAGCCTGCCAGGAAGCCGACGACCAAGCCGCCCACGATGCCGGTGATCAACCCTTTGGCTGGCGGCACGCCGGAGGCAATGGCAATACCCATGCACAACGGCAGCGCTACCAGAAATACCACTACCGAAGCCATCAGCTCGCGCGGCAAAGCCGCTTTTATTTGCGTAATAGTCACGTTGCTCTCCTGAACTTACTTCAGGCCGTGGCCGGACCGTTATGAACAGGCACGTCGAATGCGGGACAGCGAAACTGGCGAATGCGGCACGCAGCCGCTTCGCCAGCTTCATCCAATTCCTGCAGGAAGTACCCGTTTTTGATTGTTCTTATTGAAAACGGAAGCGGCCAGAACTTCATCGAAGATGGCGTTCAACCCTGGCCTGTAATCACTGATCCATTAGGCATGGCCCATCGACGGGCAGCGGTGGTCTACGTGTGCTGCATTCCTAGAAGCGTCCCTTGGGCGTCGCGCTAGGGGTATCAGGGCTGTCCAGCGGCAGGAAGCAGTCCTGCTCGGCATCGTAGGCTTTGATTTCGCTGGTTTCGATGTTGTATACCCAGCCGTGGATGAACAACTGACCGCTGGCGATGCGCGCGGCCACCGAGGGGTGGGTGCGCAGGTGGCGAAGCTGAGCGATAACGTTTTCCTCGGTAAGCACCGCCATGGTCTCGGCCTCCGAACCACAATTGCAGTTCTCGTGCACCACGGTTTTCGCCGCCTCGGCATGGCGCAGCCAGGCGGCTACGGTCGGCATCTTTTCCAGGCTGTCCGGGTTCAGCACGGCCCGCATCGCGCCGCAATCGGAGTGGCCGCAGATGATCACATGCTGGACTCCAAGCGCCATCACCGCATATTCAAGCGCGGTGGAAACGCCCCCGTTCATCTGGCCATAGGGAGGGACCACGTTACCGACGTTACGGGTCACGAACAGATCACCAGGGGAACTATTGGTGATCAACTCGGGCACGATCCGCGAATCCGCGCAAGTGATGAACATGGCACGCGGCCGCTGCGCCGTGGCCAGCTTCTTGAAAAGCGCCTGCTGTTCCGGAAACACCTCTTGGTGGAAATGGCGGAAGCCGTTGACGATACGTTGCAGCGACTGCTCAGCGCTTTCGTCGACAGTGGCCGGGTCGGGGAGGGGTTGATCCATCGAATCCATGCTTGATCCTCTTGACGGTAAGACTCGCCCCACAAGGGGTGGAGAAAAATCCTACACTGAAAGCTTTCACCCAGGTATTAAACAAAGTGTGACCGAATGAGACAATTCTCAAACTAATATCTTGACCTTAATCAAAGCTTAAGTGTCCTTATCCAGACATAAAGGACTTCCGGACTGATGGACTAATAGCTAAATAACATTAAATGCTGGCAGTCTGCTTACTGCTCTATATATTCAACAGCCAACTCCTATTTCAAAGCTTAAAGCAGTGACAGTTGCTGCCCCGGTGGGCTGAACGCATGGCAATCCAGGCCATCGTCAGCACGTGCTTGAAAGCCGGCCCGCTTGACAGCATGGGCAAAGCGCCTGGCAACCATCTGGGCAAAAACACCTTCTCCCTTCATGCGCTCACCGAAGCGTGCGTCATAGAGTTCACCACCCCGGCTTTGCCGAATTAGGCTGAGAACATGGTTCGCCCGTTGCGGATAATGAACACGCAACCATTCCTCGAACAGCGGCGCTACCTCCAGCGGCAAGCGCAGCAACACATAATGGGCGCTGCTCGCCCCGGCTTTCGCGGCGGCCTGGATCATGGCTTCGAGCTCATGATCGTTGATGGCCGGAATGACAGGCGCACAGATTACCCCTACGGGTATCCCTGCTTCAGCCAGCACCCGTATGGCTCGCAAACGCGCCCCAGGCGCCGCGGCCCGTGGTTCCAAGGTACGCTTGAGGTCGTTGTCCAGTGTCGTCAGGCTGATCATGACTCGCACCAGGCGCAGGCTGGCCAATTCCCGAAGGATGTCCAGGTCACGCAATATCATCGCGCCCTTGGTCGTGACGGTTACAGGGTGGCGATACCGCAGCAAAACCTCCAGCAGCTCCCGGGTTATGCGGCAGTCCTGTTCGATAGGCTGGTAAGGGTCGGTGTTGGCGCCCAGGGCAATGGGCGCGCACCGGTAACCCGGTTTGCCCAAGGTTTCCTCCAGCCGTTGCGCAGCGTTGGTCTTGGCGATCAGGCGCGTTTCGAAATCCAGCCCCGGTGACATGTCCCAATAGGCATGGGTAGGGCGGGCAAAGCAGTAGATACAACCGTGCTCGCAGCCTCGGTAGGGGTTGATCGAGCGATCGAAGGGGATATCCGGTGAACTGTTGCGGGTGATGATGGTTTTCGCCGCTTCGATACGGACCTCGGTGTGGACGCTGGCTGGCACTTCCTGATGCCAGCCATCATCCTCGAGCACCGAGCGTTGTCTGTGAAAACGGTTGTCCGGATTGCTGACCGCACCGCGGCCGCGCTGGGGAGCTCTGGGTAACATGGAACAGGCCCTATACTGTATGAAAAACCAGTATAGACCTGCTCCGCCCTTTGGTACTGCCCCTTGTCGCCTAGCGCACCAGGCAAGGCCGCTTGTTATCGAAGCGCCAGTTCGGGATCAGGAACTGCATCGCTACCGCGTCGTCGCGAGCACCCAAACCCATTCCCTTGTACAGCTCATGGGCTTTGGCCACGGCGTCCATGTCGATTTCCACACCCAGGCCTGGCTTCTTCGGCACGGCGACATGGCCATTGACGATCTGCAGTGGCTCGCGGGTCAGACGCTGACCGTCCTGCCAGATCCAGTGCGTGTCGATGGCAGTGATCTCGCCCGGTGCCGCCGCTGCCACCTGGGTAAACATGGCCAGGGAAATATCGAAATGGTTGTTCGAATGCGAGCCCCAGGTCAGACCCCAATCGTTGCACATCTGGGCCACTCGAACGGAGCCTTGTAGGGTCCAGAAGTGCGGGTCCGCCAGCGGAATGTCCACGGCTTGGGACTGGATGGCATGGCCCATCTGCCGCCAATCCGTGGCAATCATATTGGTTGCGGTGGGCAGGCCGGTCGCACGACGGAATTCAGCCATCACTTCACGGCCGGAGTAACCGTCTTCCGCTCCGCAGGGATCTTCGGCATAGGCCAGCACATGATGCTGGTCTCGGCAGAGGCGTATGGCTTCCTTCAACGACCAGGCGCCGTTCGGGTCCAGGGTGATACGGGCTTGGGGGAAACGCTCGGCCAAAGCGGTGACCGCTTCGATTTCTTCCTCACCGCGCAACACGCCACCCTTGAGCTTGAAATCGTTGAAGCCATAGCGGGCCTGGGCGGCTTCGGCCAGGCGGACCACCGCTTCCGGCGTCAGGGCCTTTTCGTTGCGCAGGCGGAACCAGTCGTCAGGGCCGTCTTCGCTACGGTAGCCGAGGGTGGTCTGCCCTCGATCACCGATGTAGAACAGGTAACCCAGCATCTTCACCGCGTCGCGCTGCTGCCCTTCGCCCAGAAGCGCGGCCACTGGCACGTCGAGGAACTGGCCCAGCAGGTCGAGCAGGGCCGCTTCCATGGCGGTTACCGCATGAATGGTGATGCGCAGGTCGAAGGTCTGCAACCCACGGCCGGCGCTGTCCCGCGCCGCGAAGGCCTCGCGCATGCGATTGAGGATCTGCTGGTACTGGCCGATGGGCTGGCCGACCACCAGCGCGCGGGCGTCTTCCAAGGTTTCACGGATACGCTCGCCACCAGGCACTTCGCCAACGCCGATATGCCCGGCGTTGTCCTTGAGGATCACAATGTTACGGGTAAAGAAGGGTCCATGCGCGCCGCTGAGGTTGAGCAGCATGCTGTCATGCCCAGCCACTGGAATCACTTGCAGGTCAGTGACGACGGGGGCCTGGCCGGCCGTTCGGGAAAGATCGTTCATGGTCATGTCCTTGTCAGGTTCCGTAGTCTCAGTGAGGCTTGCCCAGGGCGGTACCCGCGCCTGGCTGGTTCAAGGGCGGCTGAGCGCCGGGGCGGGTCTTGGCGAAGAACACCAGTATGGCGGCCAGGATCGAGGTGCCGGCCAAGCCATACAGGCCACCAACGATGGAACCGGTTTGTTGTTCCAGGAAACCGAAGGTGGCTGGCGCGAAGAAGCCCCCCAGGTTACCGAGGGAGTTGATCAGCGCGATGACCGCCGCAGCGATTCGCGCATCCAGGTAAGCCTGAGGGATCGGCCAGAACAGCGCGGAGGCGGATTTGAAGCCAATGGCGGCGAAGCATACCGCCACGAAGGCGAAGATCGGGCCGCCCGTGGTGGACAGGAACATTCCCAACGCGGCGATGAGCAGGGCACAGGCAACCCAGGCCTGCTGGAAGCGCCATTTGCCAGAAGCGGCGGCAAAGGCATACATGGCAATGATCGAAATCAGCCAGGGAATCGAGTTGAACAGGCCCACCTGGAAATCGCTGAGGTCACCCATTTTCTTGATGATGCTGGGCAGCCAGAAGGTCGCGGCATAGATGGTCAGCTGAATGCAGAAGTACAACAGGCAGAACAGCAGGATCTGTCCGTCCTTGAGTAACTGGCCCATGGTCGGTTTCACGGTGGCGAGTGCCTCGCGCTCGCGTTGCTCCTGGTCGATGGCCTGTACCAGCGCGTCCTGCTCATCTCGGCTGAGCCATTTGGCATCATGGGGCCGCGAATCGAGCCAGAACCACACGATGAAACACAGGAACACTGATGCCAGCCCTTCGATCAGGAACATCCACTGCCAGCCGCGCAGGTTCAGGCCCTCGATGCCCAGCAATGCGCCGGACAAGGGGCCGGAAATCAACGAGGCGATGGCCGAGCCGCTGAGAAATATGGCGATGGCCTTGCCACGCTCGACACCGGGCAACCACCGGGTGAAGTAGTAGATCACGCCTGGAAAGAAGCCTGCTTCGGCGATGCCCAGCAAGAAGCGCAGGATGTAGAACTGAGTTTCGTTCTGCACGAAGGCCATCAGCGTAGCTACGATGCCCCAGGTGAACATGATACGGGTAAGCCACAAACGGGCGCCTATGCGCTGGAGCAGGATATTGGAAGGGACTTCGAACAAGGCATAGCCAATGAAGAACAGCCCGGCGCCTAATCCGTAAGCCGCGGCACCGATACCCAGGTCGTGTTCAAGATGCGTGCGGACAAAGCCAATGTTCACCCGGTCAATGTAGTTGACGATGAACATGATGACGAACAGCGGAAGCACGCGCTGCTTCACCTTCGCCACGGCACGAGCCAGCACTGTGTCGATTTCGCCGGAGCCGGCGACCACCTTCGAATTGCTCACATTGATACTCCCACTGTTATTTTTATGCGGGGTAGGGCGCGTTGCGCCTCAAACCGCGATCAGGGCTAAACGACCCCTACGCTGATAGACATCATACAACTGGTTTCCCAACGCTACAATCCTTTGACCCATTACGCTGGGCGTATACCGTAAAAACACCAAGGACCCCCAGGGTTAAAGGTGTGTTGTCATACAACAAGCCCGTTGCGCTCGTGGATGTTAAGATGACCATCTCATGCATCGGACTTGCGACATGCCTTCCCATAGCGAACAAGCCACTCGACGCCGCGCGCCCAACCTGGCACACGACCTGGTCAATGAGCTGACCCAGCGCATTCTTCGCGGCGATTACCCTATGGGGCAGAAATTGCCTTCAGAAACGGCCATCGTTGGCGAGCATGGCGTGAGCCGCACAGTGGTGCGTGAAGCCTTGTCCAAACTCCAGGCCGCCGGGCTGGTAGAGACTCGGCACGGTGTGGGTACCTTTGTGATGGAGCGCGTGCCCCAGGCTGGCATGCGCCTCAACGTCGCTACCCTGACCAACGTGCGTAGCGTGCTGGAGCTACGCATGGGCCTGGAAACTCAGGCGGCGGCACTGGCGGCGCGGCGGCGCAGCGAAGCTCAACTGTCACAGATGCGCGAGGCGCTGGACGATTACCAAAACTTGCTGGCCAACAACGACAGTTGTGTGGAAGCTGATCGCCGGTTCCACTTGCTTATCGCCCAGGCCACCGGGAATGACTGCTTTGCAGAGATGCTCCTGCACCTGGGCGCCGCGCTCATTCCACGCACCCAGCTCAACCACCAGGAGCGCGGCGGCGAGGATTTCACGGTACTGGGGCGCATGGCCCAGGCTGAACACGAAGCCATCTATGCCGCCATTCGACGACAAGACGCCGACGCCGCCCGAGCAGCCATGCTGCTGCACTTGAGCAACAGCATGGAGCGTTTTCACGCCGGCTGACTTCCATGGTGGGACGGTTTGAAGCCGATTTCGCCAGCTGGCGCTGACTCCCACCGGGCAGACGTCACTTCTTCAACTTGGGGTTGGGGAAGAACTGCACGGTCTGCACCTTCGGCTTGGGCTTGGCTTCGGCCTGGTTCACTCGGGTGCCCAACTCACGAGGAATGGACTGGCCCTGGGCATTGAGGGTATCGGAATAGCCGCAGGCCACGCATTCACGATGAGGAACGTCGTCTTCGTTCCACATCATCAACTTGTCCATTTCACTACAGGCCGGGCAAACCGCCCCGGCGATGAACCGCTTCTTGGTTTTGCTCACCACAGCCTCCATCACGCCGCCTCGCCTTCCACCAGGCCGCTGTGACGCAGCAGCGCATCGATGGATGGCTCTCGGCCGCGGAAATCCTTGAACAGTACCAGAGGCGCCTGGGAACCTCCCCGCGCCAGAATGGCTTCACGGAATGCCCGCCCCGTTTCGGGGTTGAGCACACCGTCCTCCTCGAAGCGGGAGAAGGCATCCGCCGAAAGTACCTCGGCCCACTTGTAGCTGTAATAGCCCGCGGCATAACCACCGGCAAAGATGTGCGAGAAACTGTTGGGGAAGCGGTTGTACGCCGGTGGCCGCATGACCGACACCTGATCGCGGATGCCTTCGAGCACCTCAAGCGGAGTGCGCCCGTCGCCGTGGCTGACGTGCAGCTCGAAGTCGAACAGCGAGAACTCCAGCTGGCGCACCATCATCAGGCCGGACTGGAAGTTCTTCGCCGCCAGCATCTTGTCCAACAGGTCCTTGGGCAACGGCTCGCCAGTTTCGTAATGGCCAGACATCAATGCCAGGCCTTCGGGCTCCCAGCACCAGTTTTCCATGAACTGGCTCGGCAGCTCTACCGCATCCCAGGCCACGCCGTTGATGCCGGACACTCCAGCATGCTCGATGCGAGTGAGCAAGTGATGCAGGCCATGACCGAACTCATGGAAGAGGGTGGTCACCTCGTCGTGAGTCAGCAGCGCTGGCTTGCCAGGTACCGCTGGGGTGAAATTGCAGACCAGGTTGGCGACCGGGCTTTGCAGGCGGCCATCGACTGTGCGCCGACGGTCCTTGGCACCGTCCATCCAGGCGCCGCCGCGCTTGTTGGCGCGCGCGTAGAGGTCAAAGAAGAAGCGCCCCACATGCTGGCCGTTTTCCGTGATCTCGAACAGACGTACGTCCGGGTGCCAGCTATCGAAGCCGGACAGCTCCGCGATTTCGATGCCGTAGAGCTTCTGCACGATGGCGAACAGCCCGTCGAGCACCTTGTCGATGGGGAAATAGACACGCAGGGTTTCCTGGGAAACGCTATAGCGCTGCTCCCGAAGCTTTTCCCCATAGAAGCCACTGTCCCAGCTTTGCAGATCCGGGCAACCATGCCCGGCAGCAAAAGCCTTGAGCTGTTCCAGGTCCTGAGCGGCGAACGGCTTGCTGCGCTGGGCCAGGTCACGCAGGAACCCGAGCACCTGGTCGCTGGATTCGGCCATCTTGGTGGCCAGGCTCAGTTCTGCGTAGTTGCCAAAGCCCAGCAGCCTGGCCAGTTCCTGACGCAGGTCGAGGATTTCGTTCATCACCGGCCCGTTATCGAACTGGCCGGCATTGGGCCCCTGGTCGGAGGCGCGAGTCGAGTAGGCCCGGTAGACCTCCTCGCGCAGAGCGCGATCTTCGGCGTAGGTCATCACCGCATAGTAGCTGGGGAACTCCAAGGTAATCAGCCAGCCTTCCAAGCCCTTGGCCTGAGCGGCGGCCGCCATCTGCGCGCGCGCCGATTCCGGCAGGCCTGCCAGCGCCTGCTCGTCCGTTATCAGCTTGGTCCAGGCCTGGGTGGCGTCGAGCAGTTGGTTGGAGAACTTGCTGCCTAGCTCGGAGAGCTTGCTCTGCACCTCGGCATAGCGCTGTTGCTGTTCAGCCGGCAGGTCGATGCCGGAAAGGCGGAAGTCTCGCAGCGAATGTTCCAGGATGGTCTTCTGGGCCATGTCGAATCCCTGGGCGGCGGGGCTTGCCGCCAGTGCCTGGAAGGCTTCGAACAGCTGGCGGTTCTGGCCCAGTTCGGTGGAGTAGGCGCTCAAGGCGGGCAGGCAAGCCTCGTAGGCCTGGCGCAGCTCAGGGCTGTTGCACACTGCATTGAGGTGGCTGACCGGGCTCCAGGCCGCACCGAGGCGGTCGTTGAGCTCGTCCATGGCCAGTACCAGCCCTTCCCAACTGGGCTCGCTGCCTTGGCGCTCGAGAATGGCGCTGACCTGGGCGCGGTTATCCGCGAGAATGCGCTCGATCGCCGGCTGAACGTGCTCGGGCAGAATCGCCGAAAAGGGCGGCAGATCGTAGGGCTGGAGCAGCGGATTGGTCTCGGTCACGGTCACATACCTTGGCTTGGAGAAGAAACACTGGTTCATCTTAATTACAATCAACGGTCACCGCAGCATCGGTGGCGCCTATTGTCGGTACAGAAGGAGACTATCGTGATTCGCACATTCGCAGGGCACAGCCCCGTGGTCGGGCCAGGAGCCTTTGTAGACGCCAGTGCGGTAGTCATCGGCGATGTCCATATCGGCGAGGATAGCTCCGTCTGGCCTTTGACCGTCATCCGCGGCGATATGCACCGCATTCGGATCGGCCAACGCACCAGCGTGCAGGACGGCAGCGTGCTGCACATCACCCATGCCGGGCCTTACAACGAAAAGGGCTTTCCCTTGGTAATCGGCAATGACGTCACCATTGGCCACAAGGTGATCCTGCACGGCTGCACTCTGGGCGACCGCATCCTGGTCGGCATGGGCAGCACGGTGATGGATGGCGCCGTGGTCGAAGACGACGTGATCATAGGTGCCGGCAGTCTCGTGCCGCCTGGCAAGGTCCTGCAAAGCGGCTTTCTGTACGTGGGTAGCCCGGTGAAACAGGTGCGGCCGCTGACCGAGAAGGAGCGCAGCTTCTTCACCTATACCGCTGGCAACTACGTCAAGCTCAAGGACCAGCACCTGGCCGAAGGCTTCGATCGATGCCAGCCCGAGGCCCGTTGATGCGCTATCACAATGTTCTCTTCGACCTGGACGGCACCCTCACCGACCCGCGCGAGGGCATTACCCGCTCCATCCAGTATGCACTGGCCAAACTCGGCATCGACGAGCCCGACCTGTGCAAGCTGGAGCATTTCATCGGCCCGCCGTTGCTAGAAGCCTTCATGCAGTTCTATGGGTTCGACGAGGCACGCGCCTGGGAAGCAGTAAATTTCTATCGCGAGCGATTCAAGGTCACTGGTCTGTATGAGAACGAGATGTTCGAAGGCGTCATTGAACTCCTCGATCTGCTACGCGCCCAGGAACGTACTCTGTTCGTGGCGACCTCCAAGCCCTGGGCCTTTGCCCGCGAGATCGCCCGGCACTTTGGCTTCGACCAGCATTTCAAGCTGATCTACGGCAGCGAACTGGATGGCACCCGTACCGACAAGGTCCAACTGATCGCCCACCTGCTCGAAGTCGAAGGGCTGGACCCTAGCGATACCCTGATGATCGGTGATCGCAAGCACGACCTGATCGGGGCGCGTCGCAACGGCCTTGCCGCTGTAGCGGTCGGCTACGGCTTCGGCAGCTTTGAGGAACTGGAAGCCGAAGCGCCTGAATTCCATTTCGCCACCCTTGCGGCCCTACACCGAGCCTTCAGCGAGCAGCGCCTGTAGCGCTCGCTGTCGCGCTTCAGCGGATTGTCCGGCGAGGCTGCGAACCGCTTCATGAAAGGCTCGCCAGTTTTGTCCGGCGCGCTCGTAGAGCCGGGCAAAGGCTGGAACGTACTGGTCGTACAGACCGAACGGGAGCAGCTTGGCATTGTTGATAGGCCCTTGCACCCAAGCGTCGTACGGCCCCTTTCCTTGCCACAGGCTGTCCCGCAACTGCCGGTAGTCTTGGCGAAACTGTTCGATCAAGGCGGCTTTCCGGGCTCGCATCAACGTGGACGCCATGGGCTGGGCGTATAGCATGCCGAGGCGGTCGCGCAACCCAAGCACCCGTTGAACGAAGACGTCCCGCTTTTCTTCCGGAGCTTGCTCGACCGAAGGCAGACCACGCGCGCGGCGCCATTGGCGGGTACCCTCCCGTTCAACGAAGGTGGCGTAGGATTCATTGAAAGAGGTATCCCCCGGCGCATAGATCAGCTGATGCGCCAGTTCATGAAAGATCAGGCTGGCGAGGCGTTCGCTGTCCCAGCCCACCATGGAGCTGAGGATCGGGTCATCGAACCATCCCAGCGTGGAATAGGCCTCGACCCCACCGAGGTATACATCCAGTCCTTGCAAGCGCATCAGCGCCGCCGCGCCACGGGCGCGTCCTTGCTCGTAATAGCCACGGTAGGCCACGCAGCCAGCGATGGGAAAACAGTGTTGCACCGGCTCAAGGGAAAATTCGGGCGTCGCGAACAGGTTCCACACTACGTAGGGCCGGTGAATGTCGGCATACAGACGATAGCTACGGTTGTCTGGCAGGCCTAGCTGTTCACTGGCGAAGGTCCGTGCCTGCTGGGCGTCGACCAGTCGGGCACGCAAGGCTGGTGTAGTGCGGGGATCGGCGATTGTCTGTGTGACCGGTTCGCGCGCGCGAAGCAAGGCGAACTGGCCACGTGCCGGCTGCTGGTAGTAGTCCAGGGTAGAGCAACCGCCGAGCAGAAAACACCCTGCCATGGGAACCAACAGCCTGGAAAGACGGTCGAGAGGGCCGTGGCGCGAACGCCAGAAAATAAATCCGAACATGCGTCAGGTCGCCTTGAAGTGGCCTCACAGGGCCTGGTCCGAGGTCCTTATCATGCCTGCTGGAGCACCTTTCATGCGTACAATCCTGTTGCTTGTCGCCTTAGTCAGCCTCGGCGGCTGCATGGGCTTGCCCAAACCGGACCCCAACCAGGCATGGGTAGACCTTCACATGCCCAAGGACGATAGCCTGCATGCGCAGACGGTCGATGCCCAAGCCTTGGAAGATTCTCGTTACTTCGAGGTTCAGCCAGGTAGCCATGAGCTCACTGTGCGCTATCAATTTACCGTCACTCCCGACAACATTGGTCCCCAGGCCGAGCCGCTGCAACGCGACTGCCAGTTGAACATCAAATATCAAGGCTTCAATGCCGGTGAACGCTATCGCCTCGAAGTCGGCAGCCTGGGCTTTACGCCCTGGGCCAAGCTCTATGATGAGCAGAGCCGGTTGGTCGGACGCGCGCGACCGGCGGGCTGCCAGCGCGCATGAATTCACATGGCGGCGTATGCTGACAGGGCCCAATCGAGACCTGACCTATGCGCCGCAACCTTCCGTTCGTTCTTTTCGCCTTGCTTGGCGCCTGTAGCAACACGCCAGTGCCCACGCCGGATCCAGCCCAGGCCTGGGTCCAGATGTTCACCCGTACCGGCAAGATGGTGATGGCCGAGCGCCTGGATGGGCAGCGCCTGGAGGATGGCCGCTTCTTTCAGGTGCGCCCTGGCGCTCACGAACTTCGGGTTCGCTTCGATTATGAGGTGACCACCGCCTCGCTGCCCATGGGGCAACCCTCGGAGCGTATCTGCTACGTTGACCTGCGTTACGACAACTTCAAGGCCGGCCAGCGCTACCGCCTGGAAGCGCGTAACCTCGGCCTGCAGACCTTCGCTTTCCTGTATGACGCCCAAGGTGCCACCCTGGCGACCGAGCGGCAAGTCAACTGCCTGTTCTAGTCAGGGAAAGATGTCGATCAGGTATCGTTCTTCTGGTAGATGATCTTGCGAGTGCCGTACTCGCAGCTACCCACGATCATGCTCGGGTCGGTGGCTTCGGCGGCGGGTACAACTTCCAGCGTGTAGGCCACTACGCCTTGCGCCTGGATCTTGGCTTCGATCTCGGCCTTGAGTTCGGCACAATCCCTCGGTGCCGCGGCTATCGGAACGCTGACGGCCAAGGCAAGTGCCCCGGCCATCACCATGCCCGTGCCTGTTAAGGCATGCATTCGCTTAGACCAGCGTGGCGTCGAGGGTGATCTCGGCGCCCTTGAGTACCTTGGATACCGGGCAGCCGGCCTTGGCCTTGGCCGCCAGCGCCTGGAACTGCTCATCGCTGGCGCCGGGAACGCTCGCCTTGAGAATCAAATGAACCTTGGTAATGGCGAAGCCGTCATCTTGCTTATCCAGGGTGACTTGAGCGGTGGTGTCGATGCGCTCGGCTGTCAGGTTCGCCTCGCCAAGAATCATTGACAGGGCCATGGAGAAGCAGCCGGCATGGGCCGCACCGATCAGCTCTTCAGGGTTAGTGCCAGGGCCGTTTTCGAAGCGGGCCTTGAAACCATAGGGAGCGCTTTTAAGCACGCCGGTTTCAGTAGAGATTTCACCCTGGCCGTCCTTCAGGCTGCCTTTCCATACCGCTGATGCTGTCTTGATCATCGCTCGCTTCCTCAAGTAGTGGGTAACGTCTCGTTGTGAGAGGCCAGGCCGCCAGCGCAAGTTCAGCACAGATTTGCGAAAGCGTTACAAAGAGTTCAATGTGTCCCCCACAGGAAAACGGCGCGGGGGTGTCTGTTTCTGGAGCAGTTATGAAAGCCTTGAGTGACATCAAATATTCTGCGCTGGACCTGGTGCCGGTTCGCCAGGAAACCGGGCCCGCCCAGGCCCTGCGCAATTCCCTGGACCTGGCCCAGCACCTGGAGCGCTTTGGCTATAACCGATTCTGGGTAGCCGAACATCACAACATGGATGGGATCGCCAGTTCGGCCACCTCCGTGCTGCTGGGCTACCTGGCCGGGGGCACCTCGACCATCCGGGTAGGCTCTGGTGGTGTCATGTTGCCAAACCATGCGCCGCTGGTCATCGCCGAGCAATTCGGTACGCTGGAAAGCCTGTACCCAGGGCGCATCGATCTAGGCCTTGGACGCGCGCCCGGCTCCGATCAGATGACAGCACGAGCCCTGCGCCGCGAGCGAAGCGGCAGTGCCGATGATTTCCCACAGGATGTCGAAGAGTTGCTGGGGTACCTGGGCGAACGCACCCCTGACCAACGGGTGATCGCCGTACCTGGCACCGGCACTCGAGTACCGGTATGGCTGTTGGGGTCGAGCCTGTTCAGCGCTCAGCTCGCGGGCATGCGGGGCCTGCCTTATGCCTTCGCCTCGCATTTCGCCCCGCGCCTGATGCATGAAGCCATTCGCATCTATCGCGACCACTTCACGCCCTCTGCCTATCTCGACAAACCTTACGTCATGCTGGGCATTCCCCTGGTGGCGGCGGACAGCGACGAGCGTGCCGACTACCTGGCCACTTCGGTGTACCAGCGCATTCTCAACCTTATTCGCGGCCAGAGCCTGATGCTGCAACCTCCAGTGGAGAGCATGCATGGCCTGTGGTTGCCTCATGAGAAAGACGCCGTGGGCAGTTTCCTGGGCATGGCGATGATTGGCAGCCCGGTGAAGATCCGCGCCAAGCTGGAGGTACTGTTACAGCAAACCCAGGCCGATGAGCTCATCTTCACCTGCGATCTCTACGAGCACGCCGATCGGCTGCGCTCATACGAGCTGCTGGCGCAATTGATGAAAGGCTAGGGCGCTTGCCAGGACGCCCTGCCAGCCAGGCGGCTCGCCTGGCCCCAGGGCGTTGAAGCGACTACCGCTTGTAAACGATTTCCTTGGTACCACCTTCGCACGTCCCGACCACCTTGCCGTCGGCCGCACCGCCCTTGTCCACGACCTCCAGGGTGTAGCTGGCCGCGCCCTTGGCCTTGATCTTCGCGTCGATTTCGCTTTTGAGTTCATCGCAGGGCTTGCCCGCGGCCAGAGCGCTGCCTGCCAGCCCCATGAGGAGCGTTGCCAACATCAATCGTTTCATCGTTCAGGTTCCTTTGAGTCGATTCAAACCAGCCAGGCGCCAGGGCGGCCCTGTGCTCGACGCGGGTGGCTTCCAGGTGCCACTCAGCTATTGGTGATACGGAAGCCTACCTTCAATGTGACCTGGAAGTGCCCGACCTGGCCGTTTTCTATGTGACCGCGGGTTTCGGTCACTTCGAACCACTCCAGGTTCTGAATGGTCTTGGCGGCTTCGGCGATGGCGTTCTTGATCGCATCATCGATGCTGACGGTGGAAGACCCTACCAGGTCCACTTTCTTGTACGTGTGATGGTCGCTCATATGCAGCTCCTCGGTCAGTGGCAGTACCATCGGCAATGGGCTGATGGCTCCGTTTACATCTGTGCGCGGAGCGGGGTCAAAAGTTCAGAGCCGCCGCACTTTTACGAAGCGGCGCAGTCGGACCTAAACACCGCAACCATCCGCCAGGAGTGAACCATGGCCAATACCTCGCTGCGTAAAGCCTCGCTGCAAAGCATGGAAGCTGAAATCGAAAGCCTGCTGCGCTCTTTGGAAAGCCTGAAGGGCGATGCTTCGGAGGAATCGCGCAAGACCTTGAAAGCACTGAAGGCGAACGCCGAAACCGCGCTCAAGCACTCGCGCAGCCTGCTGGCCGACGTCTATGAAGACGTCAAGGTGAAAACCCGTGAGACCGGCCTGGCCACCAAGGAATACGCTCAGGAGCATCCGCTGACCACCGCGGGCATCGCTATCGGCGCCGTCGGCCTGCTCGCCGCCTACCTGCTCTGCAAGCGCTCCCACTGATCCGCTTGCCGCGCCAACTCCTGGCGTAGCCACTGGGCCAAGCGCTCGGCCCGTGAGCCGGCGCGCCTGCGTGGCACCCACAGCATCAGGCTGGCTTGCGTCTGGCTGAACCCCCAAGGGGCGACCAACCGCCCCGCCTGAAGGTCATCCGCTACCAGGGCGTGGGGTGCGATCGCCACACCCAAGCCGGCCACCGCGGCTTCGAGCAGATAGTACAAGTGCTCGAAGCGCTGGCTGAACTTCAACCCTGCAATATCCAGGTCATGGGCCCGCGCCCAGGCCGGCCAGGCCTGTGGCCGCGAGTCGGTCTGCAGCAAGGTTTCCTCGAAGACCGCCGCGGGCGGCGCGCCGAGCAGGGCGGCGCAACCTCGGTAGTGGGGGCTGACCACTGGCCCTACGCGCTCCGCCAACAGCTCATGTACCTGTACCTCGGCTGGCCAGGGCGGCTGGGCATACACCAGCAAGGCATCCAGGACCGGGCTTTGAGGGTCGAGATCGCCTTCCCCGGCCGATAAATGCAAACGCAGGTCGGGCAGGTCCGCGTTCAAGCGCCCCAGGCGCGGAATGAACCAGCGGGCCAACAGACTTCCCGAACACCCCAGCACAAAGGGCGCGTCGGCCTGATCGGCGGCCAGTTCGACGCAGGCGGTACGCAGACTGTCGAATGCCTGGCTGCATGCGTCGCGCAAGCGTAGCCCGGCGTCGGTCAACCTCAGGCCACGTCCTTCCTTGCTGAACAAGGCTACCCCTAGCTCAGCTTCCAGCAGTTTCAACTGGCGGCTGATGGCGCCATGGGTCACATTCAGGTGCCGCGCCGCCTGGGTCAGGCTACCCAGGCGGGCAGTGGCTTCAAACGCGCGCAGGCCATTGAGCGAGGGCAGGTGGCGGATCATGATCTGTGAGTTTTCCTTACAGGTTGCTGCAATCTTATCGGTTTTCAGCGGCGCCTGTCGCGGCTACAGTCTAGCCATCTGTCCTCGCTTCGGAAAAGCTCCCATGACCGCTCAAACCCTGCGCAACGGCCCCGACGCCAACGGCTTGTTCGGCGCCTTCGGCGGCCGCTACGTCGCCGAAACCCTGATGCCCCTCGTGCTGGACCTGGCTCGTGAATACGAGGCCGCCAAGCAGGACCCGGCGTTTCTCGAACAGCTGGCGTATTTCCAGCGCGACTACATCGGCCGGCCCAACCCGCTGTATTACGCCGAGCGGCTGACTGAGCACTGCGGCGGCGCCAAGATCTACTTCAAGCGCGAAGAGCTCAACCACACCGGTGCCCACAAGGTGAACAACTGTATCGGCCAGGTACTGTTGGCCAAGCGCATGGGCAAGAAGCGCCTGATCGCCGAAACCGGCGCGGGCATGCATGGCGTGGCCACTGCCACCGTGGCGGCGCGCTTCGGCTTGCCTTGCGTGATCTACATGGGTGCCACCGATATCGAGCGGCAACAGGCCAACGTATTCCGCATGCGCCTGCTGGGGGCCCAGATCGTTCCGGTAACCGCCGGCACCGGTACCTTGAAGGACGCGATGAACGAGGCCCTGCGCGACTGGGTCACCAATGTGGAAGACACCTTCTACCTCATCGGAACAGTCGCCGGCCCGCATCCGTACCCCGCCATGGTACGGGACTTCCAGTCCATCATCGGCAAGGAGACCCGCGAGCAGTTGCAGGAGAAGGAAGGCCGCCTGCCAGACAGCCTGGTCGCCTGCGTGGGTGGCGGCTCCAACGCCATGGGGCTGTTCCACCCCTTTCTGGACGATGCCAGTGTCGAAATCATCGGTGTCGAGGCCGGGGGCCATGGCGTGGATACCGACAAGCACGCCGCCAGCCTCAATGGCGGCGTACCGGGCGTGCTCCACGGCAACCGCACCTATCTGCTTCAAGACACCGATGGCCAGATCACCGACGCGCACTCCATCTCGGCAGGGCTGGATTACCCTGGCATCGGGCCGGAGCATGCCTGGTTGCATGAGATCAAGCGGGTGCAGTACGTCAGCATCACCGATGACGAAGCCCTGGCAGCCTTCCATCTCACCTGCCGAACCGAAGGCATCATTCCGGCCCTGGAGACCGCTCACGCCCTGGCCGAAGCCATTCGCCGCGCACCCACCTTGCCCAGGGACCACTTGATGGTGGTATGCCTCTCCGGTCGGGGCGACAAAGACATGCAAACCGTAATGAACCACATGGCCGCCCAGGAGGCCCAGGCATGAGCCGTCTCGAACAACGCTTCGCCCAGGTCAAGACCGAAGGTCGCGCCGCCCTGGTGACTTTCGTAACCGCCGGCGACCCGGGCTACGACGCTTCCTTGCAGATTCTCAAGGGCCTGCCCGCCGCCGGTGCCGATGTGATCGAGCTGGGCATGCCGTTCACCGATCCCATGGCGGACGGCGTCGCTATCCAACTGGCAACCCTGCGCGCCCTGGCGGCTGGCCAGACCCTGCTCAAAACCCTGGACATGGTCCGCGCATTCCGGGAAACGGACACCACCACGCCGCTGGTGCTGATGGGTTACTACAATCCGATCCACCGCTTCGGCGTCGAGGCTTTCGTGGCCCAGGCGCGGGAAGCCGGCGTGGATGGCTTGATCATCGTCGACCTGCCGCCGGAGCACGACGCTGAACTGGCAACTCCAGCCCAGTCGGCCGGAATCGACTTCATCCGCCTGACTACCCCGACCACGGATGACAGCCGCTTGCCACGCGTACTCGAGCGTAGCTCCGGGTTCGTCTACTACGTATCCGTAGCCGGGGTAACTGGGGCCGGCTCAGCTACCAGCGACCAGGTCAGCGCCGCCATTGCACGCCTGCGCAGGCATACTTCGCTGCCAATAAGCGTGGGCTTCGGTATTCGCACGCCCGAGCAGGCTGCTGCCATCGCCCGGTTGGCGGACGGCGTGGTCGTGGGTTCGGCACTGGTGGACAAGATCGCCCAGGCACCTAGCCAAGCCCAGGCAGTCGATGACGTACTCAGCCTGTGCAGGGCACTGGCCGAGGGCGTACGCGGTGCTCGAACCCCAAGGTAAAGTTCCTGATACAGAGGAATTGCCTACGGTTTTGACGGACTAACCGGCAAGAACAAGGGAGCGATGTTCGCTCCCTTTTTTGTCGTAGAGGATCTCCCCATGCATGCTCCCCGTTCGCTCATCGCCGCCGCCCTGAGCACTTTCATCGTCTTGGGCTTGCCCCTGGCCGAGGCCGCTCCCGGCCCGGACGACCAGCACGGGGGCCCGCAGCAGCATGGCCAGGGCAACGGCCACGGCAATGCCCATGGTCAGAACGGCCAACCGGGCCAGGCTGGAAAGCAGGCCAAGGGTGGGCGCCCGCCGCAAGACTTTGGCCCGGTGCGCGATAGCATCCGTGAGCACCGCACCGACTTTGGCCGCGGCACCCCTTTGCCGCCCGGTATCCAGATTGCCAAGGGCCGACCTCTGCCGCCGGGTTATGGCCACCGTCTCGATCGCGCCGCGCTGGCTCACCTACCGCACTACGATGGCTACGAATGGCGCCGACTGGGCACAGACGTGGTGCTGATCGCCGTCGGTACGGGCATCGTCTACGAGATTCTCAATGGCGTACTGAATTGAGCCGCTTCAGTCGAGGAAGATCGGGCGGCCCAGCCCCGGTTGCCACAAGCCGACAAAGCGGGGCGGTGTAAGCCCCATCGCCCGCCCCAGGTAGCTGAAGACGGAGTTGCTGTTGGCCCATTTCCCTCGCCATCCCAGGCCGCAGCGGGGGTAGTCCAGATCCAGCCGGTTGATCTGGGCCACCATCGCCACGGCCCGGTTCCAGCGCTCAAGGATGTCGCTGGCATTACCTTGCACCACCGTGATCCTGCGCTGGGCGGGCCGGCACAGGGTCCAGGCCTGGCCAGGCCGGAAATGCCAGGCTTGCAGCCCATGCCGGCGAGCATACCCGATAGGCACCGGGCGTCCACTGCGTCGGTCAGTGGCCAGGCCATGCAATTCCCCGTGCCAGGTACCGGTCGGCCCCCGCAAGACCCAGAAATTATGACTGCACCAACGGGCGAGGCGAAAAGCCCGCGCTTCGATTGTCCAGACGCCGGCCTCGGCTTCGGGGCTCATGCCAGACGCTCCGCCAACAACCAATCGACGAAGTGATCGATCATGCGCCCGCGTCGCTTGCGTAGGGGTAGCCATAAGGAATAACCCAGTTCCGAGCGCACGCTTTCGTCGACAGGCCGGCAGAGCAAGCCCTGTGCGATAAGATCGTCTACCAGGTGGCGCCAACCGATGGCTACCCCTTGGCCACCAATGGCGGCCTGGATGAGCAAGGTGTAGTTATCGAAGCGCAACTGGCCCGCCATGGGCGTCACCGCAAGGCCAACGGCCCGGAACAATCGCTCCCAATCGAACCAGCGATTGGCCTGGTGGCCGCGCAGGTGCAACAAGGGTAGACGGGGCAGGGTGGGCAAAGGCAAGGGCCGTGAGCATTCCTTGAGCAAGCTGGGGCTGCACACCGGAAACACTTCTTCGTTGAACAGCCAGTGGCTTTGTCCATGGCCTGGGAAGCGACCGTCACCGAACTGGATAGCGATGTCCGTATCGCTGCGCAGCATGCCGTGCGTTCGCTCGCCAGTGACGATACTCACATCGACGTGCGGATGCGCCTGGTGGAAGCGCTGCAGACGTGGCATCAACCAGTACGCCGCGAAGGCGAAGTCAGTCGCTACCTGCAGGACCTCCCGCTGTCCACGGCTGGTCGCCTCGAGCAAACCATGCTCCAGGCTGGCCAGGCCATCGCTGACATGCTGGAACAAACGTTCACCGGCTTCGGTCAGGATGATGCCGCGGTATACCCGGTTGAACAGGCGCAGCTGCAATTGCTCTTCCAAGCGCCTGATTTGCTGGCTGATAGCAGGTTGCGTAGTACCCAGCTCCATGGCGGCGGCGGTAAAACTCCGTTGGCGAGCGGCGGACTCGAAAGTGCGCAGCGTATCCAGCGACAAGGCTCCGAGGCGGTCAAGCATAAGGCTTACTTATCCTAGGCATTAGGCCAGGCGGGATTTACGAGCCCATGATAGGAGGCACATCCTGAACCAAGACGAGTTGGCATAAGGAGCCCCTATGGAACGCCGGTCTTCGACGAAGCGCAAGAACATCCTGTTCATCATGGCCGACCAGATGGCTGCTCCGCTGATGCCTTTCCATGGGCCATCGGTGCTCAAGCTGCCTAACCTGGCGCGATTGGCAGAGGAAGCAGTGATATTCGACTCCGCTTACTGCAACAGCCCGCTATGCGCGCCCTCACGCTTCACACTGGTCAGCGGCCAATTACCCAGTCGTATCGGCGCCTATGACAACGCAGCGGAGTTCCCCGCGGACACGCCTACCTATGCTCATTACTTGCGCCGCCTGGGCTACCACACTGCATTGAGTGGAAAGATGCATTTTTGTGGTCCGGACCAACTTCATGGCTATGAAGAACGGCTCACCAGTGACATCTACCCAGCCGACTATGGCTGGGCAGTGAACTGGGATGAACCGGACACCCGGCCAAGCTGGTACCACAACATGTCGTCGGTGCTGCAAGCTGGCCCTTGTGTGCGTACCAACCAGCTGGACTTCGACGAAGAAGTGGTCTTCCGGGCGCGGCAGTACCTTTATGACCATGTTCGCAAGGCAGACGGTCGGCCCTTCTGCCTCACGGTGTCCATGACTCACCCGCACGACCCCTATGCGATTCCCCAGGCTTACTGGAATCGGTACGCCGATACGGAGATTCCGCTGCCCCGAAACCTTGTTCCCCAGGAGTCGCAAGACCCCCATTCGCAACGGCTGCTCAGGGTCTACGACCTCTGGGGCAAGCCCTTGCCCGAACATAAGGTCCGCGACGCACGGCGCGCTTACTTCGGCGCCTGTAGTTACATCGACGATCAGGTAGGCGAGCTGGTGGCCGTGCTGGAAGCGGCAGGTTTGCTTGATGACACCGTGATTGTGTTCAGCGGCGACCATGGCGACATGCTGGGCGAGCGCGGCCTCTGGTACAAGATGCATTGGTTCGAGATGGCCGCCCGGGTGCCATTGTTCATCTGGGCGCCCGGGCAATTCCCCGCAGCCCGGGTTGACGCCAGCATCTCCACGGTCGACCTGTTGCCGACCTTGGTGGAACTGGCCGGAGGGCAGGTCGAGCCAGGCCTTCCTTTGGACGGGCGCTCACTCATGCCCCATCTGCGCGGCGAGCAGGGCCACGACGAGGTGTATGGCGAATACATGGCCGAAGGCACCACCAGCCCGCTGATGATGATTCGGCGGGGCGATTACAAATTCATCTACAGTGAAGCCGATCCCTGCCTGCTCTATCACCTGGTCAACGACCCGGCCGAACGAGAGAACCTGGCGGGCTCGCCCGACTATGCCGAGGTATACAACGCCTTTCTCAATGAATCACGGGCCAGGTGGGACATTCCACAGATTCACCGCCAGGTTCTGGCGAGCCAGCGTCGCCGCCGGTTCGTCGCCCAGGCCTTGGCCTTGGGTACGCTGAAGAGCTGGGATCACCAGCCTCTGGTAGATGCCAGTCAGCAATACATGCGCAACCACATCGACCTGGACGATCTGGAGCGCAAGGCGCGTTTTCCGCAACCCTGCCACTCAAACGAAAACGAAGGGGGAAGACCATGAAGTCCTTGACCACGATGATCCTGCTCGCCAGCCTGACCGGGGCGAGTTTCTCGGTCCAAGCCGCCGACGCCTGCAGCCCGGTACGGATGGCGGACCCAGGCTGGAGCGACATCGCTGCCACCAATGCCCTGGCCGGCCTGGTACTCGAAGCCATAGGCTATTCCGCCAAAGTCGACTCATTGGCGGTGCCGATCATCTATGGCGGTTTGCGGGACGGCCAGGTAGACGTATTCCTGGGCAATTGGATGCCGGCACAGAAAGGGTTCGATGACCAGTTCATCGCCACGGGCAAAGTGACCCGCCTGGCGAAGAACCTCGAAGGCACCGAGTTCACCCTCGCGGTACCGGACTATGTCTATGCCGCTGGCGTACACGACTTCAAGGACCTGAATCGCTTCGCCGAAAAATTCGATCGCAAGGTCTACGGCATCGGCTCGGGCGCGCCGGCCAACCAGTCCATCCAGGACATGATCAAGAAGAACGACTTCGACCTGGGACAATGGAAGCTGGTGGAGTCCAGCGAACAAGCCATGCTCGCGGAAGTAGACAGGGCGGTGAAGAAACAGCGCTTCATCACTTTCCTGGGATGGACGCCCCATCCTATGAACGTAAAGCTCAAGATGCATTACCTCACCGGGGGTGAGGCGTATTTCGGCGACAGCGGGTCGGTCTATACGGTGACGCGCAACGGCTACGCTCAAGCCTGCCCGGAAGTTGCCCGCTTCCTCGGCCAGATGCGATTCACCCTGGACATGGAGAACGCGGTCATGGCCGAGGTGGTCGACAAGAAGATCAGCAATGGCGAAGCGGCCAGGGCCTGGCTCAAAGCCCACCCCGAGGTGCTCGAGGCATGGCTGAAAGGTGTCAAGACCGCCGACGGCAAGGAAGCCCTGCCCGTCGTTGCGAAGGGGCTATAGCGCCGGCGAAAGCTGGCGGATAGGCCATTGATGCCGGTTAGAATCGCCAGCTGTCAGGCCGATTCGGACGTTTCGGCCTTTTATGAACCGCGTAGCGCGGCGAGGACCGGGGCGGTCGCGACCTCGACGCCTCGCCAGTATCGGAAGGCCACCGCGGCCTGCTCCACCAGCATGCCCAGCCCATCGATGGTCCTGGACGCACCCTGGGCTTGAGCCCAAGCGTTGAAAGGTGTCTGGCCGGCGCTGTACATCATGTCGTAGCACACTGTACGGCCGGCCGCGATCACTGATGCAGGCAGCGGCGGAACCTCTCCGGCCAGGCTTGCGGCGGTGGCATTGATGATCAGATCCATCGGGCCTTCCAAGCGCTCGAGGGAAAGCGCATTGACCGGCCCGAGTTCAGCGAATGCTTGCGCCAGGACTTGAGCCTTTTCCAGGGTGCGGTTGGCGACGGTCAGTTGTGCGGGGCGCTGTTCCAGCAGAGGCTCGATCACGCCGCGGGCCGCTCCGCCCGCGCCGAGCAACAGGATGCGCGCGCCTTCCAGGCCCACGCCATTGTTCAGCAGGTCTCTGACCAGCCCCTCGCCGTCAGTGTTGTCTCCACGCAGACGCCCATCGTCCAGTCGGCTAAGCATGTTGACCGCCCCGGCTCGCTCGGCGCGAGGCGTCAGAACGTCGCACAGTTGCCAGGCTTGCTCCTTGAAAGGCACGGTGACGTTCGCGCCCAGGCCCTCGACGAAGAAGGCGCGGGCCGCATCGGCGAAACCGTCCAGCGGAGCGAGCAACGGGCTGTACTCCATGCGTTGCCCGGTCTGTTCGGCGAACCACCTGTGGATGACCGGCGACTTGCTGTGGCCGATGGGATTGCCGAACACTACGTACTTGTCCATGACAGCCCTCAGGGTTGTAGGTCGGTGACCCGGTCTGTACCCAGCCAGTCACGATCTTGCAGGAAATAGTCGGTCAGGCGCGCTTCTTCGCTGCCCGGCTCCGGCTTCCAGTCATAGCCCCAACGGACCCGAGGCGGCAGCGACATCAGGATGGACTCGGTACGCCCACCTGACTGCAGCCCAAACAGCGTGCCACGGTCATAGACCAGGTTGAATTCCACGTAGCGACCCCGACGGTATTCCTGGAATGCCTTCTGTGCTTCGGTCCAGGGCATGTCGCGACGACGCCTGACGATAGGCAGCCAGGCCTCCAGGTAAGCGTCGCCTACCGCACGCATGAAGGCGAAGCTGGTGTCGAAGTCCCAGCTGTTGAGGTCGTCGAAGAACAATCCGCCGATACCGCGAGGCTCGTTGCGATGCTTGAGATGGAAATAGCGGTCGCACCAGGCTTTGTAACGCGGATACACATCTTGGCCGAAAGGCGCGCAGGCGCGCTCGGCCACCTGGTGCCAATGGACACAGTCTTCTTCATGAGCATAGTAAGGCGTCAGGTCGAAGCCTCCACCGAACCACCATACTGGCTCCTGCCCCTCCTGCTCGGCAATGAAGAAGCGTACGTTGGCGTGAGAGGTGGGCACATGCGGGTTGTGCGGGTGCATCACCAGGGAAACGCCAAGTGCCTCGAAGCTGCGGCCCGCCAGCTCGGGACGGTGGGCACTGGCCGAAGGCGGCAGGCTAGTGCCATGAACATGGGAGAAATTCACTCCACCTTTTTCCAGCACCGCGCCATTGTCGATGACCCGGGTACGGCCACCGCCCCCTGCCGGCCGCGTCCAGGCTTCCTCAAGGAAACGAGCATCGCCATCTTCGTCTTCCAACGCCTTGCAGATGCGATCTTGCAGCTCGAGCAGATAGGCCTTCACGGCCTCGGTGCGACTGTTCATCGGTTACCTCATGGACGAAACACGCCAAGGGCCGAGTCGACGGCCCGGCCAAATCGGCGCGTAGCATAGCATTGCTTATCGCCTGGACAGTTGACGCCGGTCTATGGAAAGGCGTCCGATAGGCCAATCAACCTGACAGAGCGAGGAAATACCCGATGGCAAGGCGGATTCAGTTTTCCAGCAACGGCGGTCCTGAAGTGCTCGAACTGGTGGAGTTCAAGCCCAGCGAGCCCGGCCCTCTCGAAATTAGAGTACGTAACCATGCCATCGGCTTGAACTACATCGATACCTATTATCGCAGCGGGCTGTATCCAGCACCGGGCTTCCCTTCCGGGCTGGGCACCGAGGCCGCGGGCGTCATCGAGGCTGTTGGCAGCCAGGTCACCAGCCTGTCGGTCGGTGATCGGGTAGCCTATGCCGGTGGGCCATTGGGCGCTTATAGCGACGTGCATGTATTGCCAGCCAGTGTCGTGGTCAAGTTGCCTGAAGCCATCAGCTTCGAGCAGGCCGCCGCGATGATGCTCAAGGGCCTGACTGTCCAGTACCTGTTGCGCCAGACCTACCGGCTGCAAAGCGGGGAAACCATCCTGTTCCACGCTGGCGCCGGTGGCGTGGGGCTGCTGGCCTGCCAATGGGCTTCTGCCCTTGGCGCCAAGGTCATCGCTACCGTAGGTTCCGCGGAAAAAGCGGAGAAAGCGAAAGCCGCGGGGGCCTGGGAAGTGATCGACTACAGCCGCGAGGACGTAGCCGAGCGTGTGCTTGAATTGACCAATGGCCAGAAATGCCCGGTTGTTTACGATGGGGTAGGCAAGGACACCTGGGAAACTTCGCTGGACTGCGTCGCCCCGCGCGGGCTCCTCGTCAGCTTCGGCAACGCGTCAGGCGCGGTAACCGGAGTGAACCTGGGGGTGCTTGCCAGTAAAGGCTCGCTATACGTCACTCGGCCAACATTGGGTACCTATGCGGTACCAGGCGCCCTCCAAGGCATGGCCGACGAACTCTTCGAGATGGTGACCAGCGGCAAGGTCAAGGTGGAAGTCCACCAACGCTATCGTCTTGACGAGGCGGCCCAGGCCCACCGGGATCTTTCCGGTCGCAAGACCACCGGCTCCACCGTATTGCTTCCTTGAGCCCTGGGGGTGCCACCTCCGGGGCGGCACCCGCCGTTGGGTCAGGGGCGCACGACTTCGCCCGTGCGCAGATCGCGGATCACGCTGGGGTTCTTGCGCCCGCCAAGTGCCCCACCGAGCACCACGTCCACCTCGCCGCGGAAGTATTGCTCCACGCGCAGACGACTACGCGCTGGGGGCCGCCCTTGCGGATTGGCGGAAGTGGACACCAACGGCCCTACCAGCGCGCAAAGTTCGCGTACCAGCGGATGGTCGCTTACGCGCACCGCCACGCTGTCATGCTTGCCCGTGATCCAGGCAGGAAGAAGATCCCGATGCGGTACCAGCCAGGTGTTGGGCCCTGGCCAGGTACTGGCCATCTGGTCCATCCAGGCCTGGGGGAAGTCTTCGAAGAGAAAATCGAACTGGCGAATGTTGTCCGCGATCAGAATCACACCCTTGGCCACCGAGCGGCCCTTGATCGCCAACAGACGATAGACCGCGTCCTCGTTCCACGGGTCGCACCCCAGGCCCCATACTGCCTCGGTTGGGTAGGCAATCACCGCGCCGGCACGTATTTCCCGGGCGGCTTGTTGCACACGCCAACTGCTTTCCATTTGCCATCCTCCAGCGATCGATGCGGGAAGTGTAACTAGGCGCAGCGGGCAAACCAACGCCCGGCTTCACAAACGACATTGCCCGCCAGTTCGTGCTCGGTCAGCGCAGCCAGCACCTTGGGCAGTGGCCACTCCAGGCTCGCGGCCAGTTGCTCGGCATTTTGCGGGGCAGCCTGGAGCTGACGAAGCAGGGCGTCACTTCGACCGTTGACTGGCGGCTGGCTGGGGAGGGCTGGCAGCGGGCCGTGCCAACCACGCAGGCCTTCCAGAATGTCATGAACCGACTCCACCAGCTGGGCGCCCTCGCGGATCAGCCGGTGACAGCCCTTGACGCCAGGATGGTGAATCGAACCAGGAATGGCGAATACTTCACGGCCTTGTTCCGCTGCCAGCCGTGCGGTAATCAACGAGCCACTGGCCAAATTGGCCTCGACCACCAGCACGCCCAGCGAAAGCCCGCTGATGATACGGTTGCGCCGGGGAAAGTGCTCACGCGCGGGCGGCGTGCCCAGCGCAAACTCGGATACCAGTGCGCCACCTTGCTCCGCGATGCGCCTGGCCAAGCCGAGATGCCGCTGTGGATAAATATGTTCCAGCCCGCTACCGAGCACAGCGATGGTACCGCCGCCGATATCCAGCGCGGCTTGGTGCGCGGCGCCATCGATGCCCAATGCCAGGCCCGAGGTCACCACGAACCCGGCCTGCGCCAGGGTAGTGGAAAAGGCCCGGGCGGTATCCAGGCCGGGTCGTGACGCGCGCCTGCTGCCAATGACGGCCAGCTGGGGGCTTTCAAGCAATGCCGGGTTCCCCGCCACGAAGAGCAAGGGTGGCGGGTTGGGGATTTCCTGCAATAGGGCAGGGTATGCCGGGCTATCGAACGCCACCAGGTGATGGCCTGGCGTTTCGAGCCAACGTAGCCCAGCAAGCGCGCCGTCACGCACCTCAGGGCTGCGGCGCGCCTCGGCGGTAGCCTGGGGCAAGCCCAGGGAGCGCCAGGCAGACGCTGGCGCGCTCAGGGCCGCGCTGGCCGAACCGAAAGCATCTATCAATGCACGGAAATGGATAGCGCCCACCTTGGGCAACTGGTGAAGGCGCAGTCGCGCTTCAAGCTCTGCCGGCGGCGTGAGCCTGGAAGAGAACAATGGCATGCGATCATCCTTGATCTAAGCCTCCACCGGATGCATATCCTGTGGATAACTGTGTTGGTAACTTCTGGCCAGGCAACCTCTGGCGTGCTTAAGGGTTGCGAACCTTATCCTGTACCGCCAGGGAACGGGTGGCACTCAGCACCAGACCATAGCTCAGTTTCTGATACGTGCGAAACACCATCAACAGCCCGGCGCGTTCATCCGGCACTTTCACCTGTTCTCCGGTGATCCGGTCTCGCACAGTTTCACCTGTCTTGTAGATGGCAAGCACATTGCCTTCTTCCAGACCGTCGCGTTGGCCTTTGTTTAGGGTGACCACATCGTACTTGCCGATCTGAGTGACTCCACGGGGAACGTCGATGATATGGCCCTCCACCGGACCGTTCGGTGGGCTTGGCAGGAACAGTGAGTTGATCGGGTGTTCTTCGCTGGTGAACAGGCGGTCGCCCAGGCGAACCTCGGCGGTGGAACGCTGCAGGCCGAGGGTAGCGATATCGCCTTCCACCGCGATTACTTCGCCGCTACCGATATTGTCGGCGTTGATGCCCAGTACTTCCTGGGTTTCGGGGTCGGTATACACCTTGCCCTGGCGGAATATCCCATACCCCGTATGGGCAGGTTCGAACTGGCCTCGCGCGTAGATCCGATCCCCCATGCCGCTAAGTACCCGCTCCTGATTACCCGCTACGATGTAAGGGGCGGTCTCGAAAGCGGCGGCATCATCGACGATTCGGTTGCTGATCAGGAAGGCACTGATCGCGCCCAGCGGGATACTGGGAATGGCTTCGGCCACTGGCGTAGCCCGGATATGAGGCGAGAGCTTGAGGGTACCTCGGGAAGCACCCCGCTCGAGCGACACCTGGGGTCGGCCATTGACCATGCTCAGCACGAGCGAGTCCCCTGGGTAGATGAGGTTCGGGTTGGTGACCTGCGGATTGCCACGCCAGATGCGCGGCCACTGCCAGGGCTCGTTGAGGAATCTGCCGGCGATGTCCCACAGGGTGTCGCCTTGCACCACGGTATAGCGCTCGGGATGATCGTCGCGCAACAGGCTTTGGCCGTTGGCCAGGGCCGAGCCGACCAGCAGTACCAGGGCGAGTAATGATTTCCTCATGCCGTGAATCCCTTTATCATGTACGCATTCGTCAAACCCCGCCGCGGCATCGTCCGAGCCTTGCCGGCCGTGGGGCTTTCCATGAGCAGCGGCTGCTCGACAAGCGCTCGGCGCCCTTCCACTGACTTTACCTTACAGTGCAGCACTAAAGCATATGGCTATTTTAAACATCCTCGAATTTCCGGACCCGCGCCTGCGTACCATCGCCAAGCCGGTCACGGTGGTGGACGACGAGCTGCGCACGCTGATCGACGACATGTTTGAAACCATGTACGAAGCGCCCGGCATCGGGCTGGCAGCCACCCAGGTGAACGTGCACAAGCGGGTCGTGGTCATGGACCTGAGCGAAGACCGTAGTGAACCTCGGGTATTCATCAATCCCGAGTTCGAGTCGCTGACCGACGAGATGGACCAATACCAGGAAGGTTGCCTGTCCGTTCCCGGCTTCTACGAAAACGTCGACCGGCCGCAGAAGGTCAAGGTCAAGGCGCTGGACCGCGATGGCAAGCCCTTCGAGCTGATCGCCGAGGGCCTGCTGGCGGTATGCATCCAGCATGAGTGCGATCACCTCAACGGCAAGCTGTTCGTCGACTACCTGTCTTCGCTCAAGCGCGACCGGATCAAGAAAAAGCTCGAGAAGCAGCACCGCCAACAGGCGTGATCGGCCGCGGGTTCGTATGGACCCAGCCCAAGGGCTTGCTTCGGCAAGCCCTTTCCATTTCAAAGGGAGCATCATGCGCCTAGTCTTTGCCGGTACTCCGGAATTCGCGGCTGAACACCTGAAGGCCCTGCTCGGCGGCGAGCATGAGGTGGTCGCTGTCTATACCCAACCTGACCGTCCCGCCGGTCGTGGCCAGAAATTGATGCCCAGCCCGGTCAAGGCGCTGGCTGTGGCCCATGGCATCCCGGTGTACCAGCCGGTGACCTTGCGCAACCCCGAAGCCCAGGCTGAGCTGGCCACGCTGGCGCCCGACCTTATGGTGGTGGTGGCCTATGGCTTGATCCTGCCCCAGGTAGTACTGGACATTCCACGCCTGGGTTGCATCAACAGCCATGCCTCCCTGCTGCCCCGCTGGCGGGGCGCGGCACCTATCCAGCGCGCGATAGAAGCCGGTGATCCCGAAAGCGGGGTAACGGTAATGCAAATGGAGGCAGGGCTTGATACTGGCCCCATGCTGCTCAAGGTCACTACGCCCATCAGCCCTGACGATACCGGTGGCAGCCTTCACGACCGTCTGGCCCGCCTGGGGCCACCTGCCGTCGTCGAGGCCATCGCGCAGCTGGCGGCGGGCACACTCGCTGGCGAGCGCCAGGATGATGCATTGGCGACCTACGCCCACAAGCTTCACAAGGATGAGGCTCGCCTGGACTGGACACGTCCCGCCCATGAGCTGGCCCGCCAGGTACGGGCGTTCTTCCCCTGGCCGGTCAGCCACAGCCTGTTGCGCGGCGAATCGTTGAAAGTACTGGCCGCCCATGAGGTAAACGGGGCCGGCGGCCCTGGCCAGGTCATAGCCGTCGGCAGGGACGGGCTGACCGTGGCCTGCGGCGAAGGCGCGCTCTGCCTGACTCGCCTTCAGTTGCCCGGCGGCAAGCCGCTGGCCTTCACTGACTTGTACAACAGCCGTCGTGAGTTCTTCACGGTTGGCTCGGTACTGGGCCAATGACCCCGCGCCTCGCCGCGGCCCGGGCGCTGGCCGCCGTGCTCAATGGCAAGGCCTCGCTCAACGGCGCCCTTCCTCCTCAACTGGAGCGGGTAGACCCACGGGATCGTGGCCTGGCCCAGGAGCTTGCCTTCGGTACCGCCCGTTGGGAACCCCGCTTGGCGCTGCTGGCCGAGCAACTGTTGCAAAAGCCGTTCAAGGCAGCGGACGCGGACCTTTATGCGCTACTGCTCACCGGTCTTTATCAGTTGCTCTACACCCGCATTCCCGCCCATGCGGCCATCGCGGAGACGGTGGACGGCGCCACGGCCTTGAAGAAAACCTGGGCCAAGGGTTTGCTCAATGCCGTATTACGCCGCGCCCAACGGGAAGGGGAGGCGCTGCTGACAAGCCTGGAACGCGACCCGGTAGCGCGCACGGCCCATCCACGCTGGTTGCAGAAAACCCTGAAGGCTGCCTGGCCTGATAAATGGGAAGCGATCTGCGCGGCGAACAATGACCATCCGCCCATGACCCTCAGGATCAATGCCCGGCACGTGGGCCGGGCCGCTTACCTGAAGCAACTCGAAGCTAGTGGGGTAGCCGCCAGCGCCTGCCATTTCAGCGAGGACGGCATCACCCTGGCCAGCGCTACCGACGTCACCCGTTTGCCGGGCTTCGCCGATGGCTGGGTAAGTGTCCAGGACGAAGCCGCGCAACTGGCGGCGGGCCTGCTGGATCTCAAGCCAGGGCAACGCGTGCTCGATGCCTGCTGTGCCCCGGGTGGTAAAACCTGTCACTTGCTCGAGCGTATGCCCGGGCTGGGCCATGTGCTTGGCATCGACCTAGAGGCCAAGCGGCTGGCGCGGGTCGAAGAAAATCTTGCCCGCCTGGGCCTGGCCGCCGAGCTCAAGGCCGCCGATGGGCGCGACCTTGCCGCCTGGTGGGACGGCAAACCCTTCCAGCGTATCCTGCTCGACGCGCCTTGCTCTGCCACGGGAGTTATCCGTCGCCATCCAGATATCAAGCTGACCCGCCAGGCCGATGATATTCCTGCCCTCGCCGCGCTACAGGGTGAGTTGCTGGATGCGCTCTGGCGTACCCTGGAGGTCGGGGGAGTACTGCTCTACGCCACCTGTTCGGTGCTGCCTCCGGAAAACGCCGACACTATCGCGGCCTTCCTGCAACGTACCCCCGGGGCTCGGGAACTGGACTTGGCCCTGGAGGCGGGCGAGCGCCAGGCTCATGGGCGACAGTTGTTCCCGCAAACCGCCGGGCACGATGGCTTCTATTACGCCAAACTCATGAAAATTGCCGCCACGGGCGGCCGCTGAGCGAACTGACCGTGAAAATCATCATTCTCGGGGCTGGCCAAGTGGGTGGTACCCTGGCCGAGCACCTGGCGGGCGAGGCCAATGACATCACCGTCGTCGACACGGACGGCGAACGGCTGCGCAGCCTCGGCGACCGCCTCGACATCCGCACCGTACAGGGCAAGGCGTCCTTCCCCAGCGTACTGCGCCAGGCTGGCGCGGACGACGCCGACATGCTGGTGGCTGTGACCAACAGTGATGAAACCAACATGGTCGCCTGCCAGGTGGCCTACACCCTGTTCCATACCCCGCGGCGCATCGCCCGGGTCCGCGAAGCGGCTTACCTGGCCCAGGCAGGCCTGTTCGCCAACGAGGCGATCCCGGTGGATGTGCTGATCAGCCCCGAGCAAGTGGTCACTCATCACATCAAGCGTCTGATCGAACACCCCGGCGCGCTCCAGGTAATCGACTTCGCCGCGGGCAAGGCCCAGCTGGTGGCGGTACGTGCCTACTATGGCGGCCCGCTGGTAGGGCAGCAGCTTCGCCAGATCCGTCATCACATGCCCAATGTGGAAACCCGGGTAGCGGCCATCTTCCGCAAGGACCGTCCCATCATGCCCCGCGGCGACACGGTGATCGAAGCCGATGACGAAGTCTTCTTCATTGCCGCCCGCGCAGACATTCGGGCAGTGATGGGCGAACTGCGTCGGCTGGATGAAGGCAACAAGCGGGTAGTGATCGCGGGTGGCGGCCATATTGGCGAACGGCTGGCCGAAGCGATCGAAAGCCGCTATCAGGTCAAGATCATCGAAATGAACCCGGCCCGCTGTCGCTACTTGTCCGATACCCTGGACAGCACGGTCGTACTTCAGGGCAGCGCGTCGGACCGGGACCTGATGGTGGAAGAAAGTATCGCCGACGCGGATATCTTCGTTGCCCTGACCAACGACGACGAGGCCAATATCATGTCGTCGCTGCTGGCCAAGCGCCTGGGGGCGCGCAAGGTAATGACCCTGATCAACAACGCCGCCTACGTCGACCTGGTGCAAGGCGGGGAGATCGACATCGCCATCAATCCGCAGCTGGCGACCATTGGCAGTTTGCTGACTCATGTCAGACGTGGCGACATCGTGAGCGTGCACTCCCTGCGTCGCGGAGCAGCCGAAGCTATCGAAGCCATTGCCCATGGCGACGCGCGCTCAAGCAAGGTGGTAGGCCGCGCCTTGTCGGCGATCAGCATGCCGCCCGGCACGTCCATCGGGGCCATCATCCGCGACCAGGAAGTCATCATCGCTCGCGCAGACACGATGATTGAAAGCGGAGACCATGTGATCCTTTTCGTTGTGGATAAGAAGTACATCCGGGATGTGGAGAAACTGTTCCACGTAGGCCTGACGTTCTTCTAGGAGAAGCCATGATCGAGTCACTGGAAAAAATGCTCGCCAAGGGTGTGGATAACCCACTGCTGCGCTTCGGCCTTGGCAAGGGTTATCTGGATGCCGGCGATACCGAGCGTGCCATCGAACACCTGCGCCAGTGCGTGGTTCAGGACCCGACCTATTCGGCCGCATGGAAGCTGTTGGGCAAGGCATATAAAATCACGGGCAATTTTCCTGACGCTAGGCAGGCATGGGAACATGGCATGGAAGCGGCCGACGTCAAGGGAGATAAACAAGCGCAGAAGGAAATGAGCGTATTTTTGAGGAAACTCAAGATTTAAATAAGTCCGATATGGTGCCGCGCTCCATAACATCCTTGATAACGCCCGTTGGGCGTGGATAAGAAGGAGAAGGAACATGTCGCAGGTTTATTTACCGCCAATTCCCGTAACAGCATCCCCCATCGGGATAGGGCCTTCGCCCAATCCCGATGTTAGGCCAGCCATGGGACATCCTGCTGTCGTGCAGATGCAAGCTCGAGCGCAACGAGACCAGGCCTACACCCAAGGTCTCTGTCTTCAAATGTTTTCCAAGTTGTTGGAAACCGTGAAGTTCGCCAGACCTCCCTATTCGCTGGTCGAGCCCTTGAAACATGATTTGGTAACAGCACATCATGCCGATTACCTTCAATGCTTTAATCCTCAGATGTCACTCGCTGAAACATGGAAAGCGGGCCGGGCACGAGCGAATACTTTGGACTTACATGCGACACCGCAGCTGACGTCCGAAACCGAGTTGTCAGGAAGTGTTATTTCAGTATTGAAGGCCTATGCTCACTACTTATTGGGAAATGGAACGCCAATGACTTGGCGTTTGGAAAAGACTGGTATTCAACCCACCGTGGAAAAGCTGCCGATGCTCAAGCAAGCTATCAATTTGGCGGGGCCAGGCATAACTAATGTTGATGTGAGTTTCGGCTATGACACAGGCGCTGACTCGAAGATCGCCATGCTTATTCTTGGTAACATTACATTGCGTACCACAGGGCAGGTCGTACGCCATGAGTCAGGTCTTGTAACCTTCACCGGTGAAGTACGTGCCTACCATGATGTGTATGATTTCAATGCTAGTACGCATAGGACGGTCTTCACCGAAGCTGTAACCACTGCCGGAAGATTGGTTGGCGAAAACATACAAGCCGTGCCCTATGAAATCCACATGCCAGGGTCTATTCCAATCTCACACAATCTAAATAACAATTAAAGCGAGGAAGCCAGCATGACTACTTTCATCAGGTGGGTATCTACACCGACTCTGGTAATAGTTAGCTGGCTTTCTTTACTTGAGGCAGTACGCGTCGATTCGAGCTTAGCATTCGATCCCTATCGTATTACCTACGGTATGGATAATGTGAATTTCTTATTGATAGAATTTGCTTTCTTTGGCTCGGTCAGCCTGTTCTTTTATGCCTTGACTGAACTGATCATAGTGTTGGCTATAAAAAACAGGAATAGAAAATCTATATATTCCATTCGGATAGCTATTAGATTACCTCTAGCGGGATTGGCTATAGCTATAATTTTCACAGCTTGGGAACGCAATTTCCCAAATCTATGGTTCTATGTAGCAGGCGCCACATCCATTATCACTGTGGGAGATTACCTCTCATACATAATGTCGGTGAGAAATGATAGACGTACAACGTGAAGCTGAGAGCCTACTCAGCGTAGGGCTCTCTTGAAGTTCAATACCAGCGCGCCTCGCCTGGAGGTCGCTTCTTGAAGCGTTTCATGCTCCACATGTACTGGTCCGGATAAGCCCGGACGTAGTCCTGCACCACCCGGCTCATGGCTGCGGCGGCGACTTCCACATCCGTGCTGTACATGTCCTCGGGCGCAGCCTTGAGCATGACCCGGAAACCCGAGCCATCCGGCAGGCGCACGGCATGCAGGAACACCCCCACCGCCTTGCCGCCGGCGAGCATGTTGGGCACGAACTTGCTGGTCAGGGCCTGGGTACCCAGGAAGGGCACGAACACGCCGGCTGACTCGGCGGGCTCCGGATCCGCCGGGATGCCTACCTGACCGCCCTTGCGCACTTCCTTGATCACACTGAGGATGCCTTCCTTGGTCGAAGGCGCCACGCGGTTGCCAAGCTGTACCCGCTGCTTGCGCAAAAGCTCATCCACCGCTTTCTGCTTGGGCGGGCGGTAAAAGATGATCGGCTTGCACTGGCTGCAATAGAAATGGTTGAGCACTTCCCAGTTACCCAGGTGGCTGGTGATCCCTACTACCCCCTTTCCGGTGGCCAGGGCCTGCTCCAGCACTTCCAGCCCCTCGACCTCATGGATCAGCGCCAGAGACCGCTCGGGCGGCCAGATCCAGGCGCAGGCGCTCTCAGTGAACGAACGGCCAATGTTCTTCAGGCTCGCACCGGTCAGCCGTTCACACTCGGTGGCTGACAATTCCGGAAAACACTTGGCCAGGTTGATACGCACTACGTCACGCGAGCGGTTGGGAAGCTTCCACATCAGCCAGCCGATCGCCGCGCCTACCCCTTGCACGCCGCGCCAGGGCAACAAGGCGAACGCCTTGAGCAAGCCCACCATCAAGGCGCCCTTTAACTTTTCCACAATTCGTTTCCCTTGCTATGGAGCCGAGCATTCTACCTCAGCCCGGCGCCGTCTCGCCTGAGCGCGCCTGGCTCAGCTGTGGATAACACCCGCAATCGGTGGTGTGGTCCATCACCATGCCGCTCGATTGCATGTAGGCATAGCAGATGGTCGGGCCCACGAAACTGAAGCCGGCCTTCTTCAAGGCCTTGCTCATGGCCTGAGCCTGGGGCGTCTGGGTCGGAACCTCGGCGCGGCTGGCGAAGTGGTTGATCAGTGGCGCTCCACCTACGAAAGACCAAAGTAAGGCTACTGGGTCTTCCAGGCGTAACCAGGCCTGGGCATTTTGCCTGGCTGCGTTGAGTTTCATTCGGTTGCGGATGATGCCCGGGTCCTGCATGCGTATGTCGATTTCAGCGTCGGTCATGGCTGCCAGCCGCCGAGCATCGAAGCCGAACAGCACTTCACGGTAGCGTGCGCGCTTCTTGAGAATGGTGATCCATGACAATCCGGCCTGGAAACCTTCGAGCACGAGCAGCTCGAACAGGCGCTGCGGGTCACGCAACGGCACGCCCCACTCGTGATCATGGTAGGCCTGATAGAGGGGGTCTGAGGTGCACCAGTAACAGCGCTGCATAAGGCTCCAGGCAAATGGGGAAAAGAAGCGGCCCTGGCGGTGATGTTTCCTATTTCGTGCAGGACCTAGTGAGCGCGGCGATTCGGGTTATACTTCCGCCTTTTACATTCGCAGCCCAAGATACAGGTGAATTTGTGAACCAGCCTACGCCAGCCGTGCGTACCTTCCAAGACTTGATTCTGGCCCTGCAACAGTACTGGGCGGAGCAAGGTTGCGTGGTGCTTCAGCCTTACGATATGGAAGTGGGCGCGGGCACCTTTCACACCGCGACCTTCCTGCGCGCCGTAGGCCCGGAAAACTGGAACGCCGCCTATGTGCAGCCCAGTCGCCGCCCCGCCGATGGTCGCTATGGCGAAAACCCCAACCGCCTGCAGCATTACTACCAGTTCCAGGTCGTGCTCAAGCCCAACCCGGAGAACTTCCAGGAACTGTACCTGGGCTCCCTGCGCCATATCGGGCTGGACCCGACCGTGCACGATGTGCGCTTCGTCGAGGACAACTGGGAATCGCCAACCCTAGGCGCCTGGGGCCTGGGCTGGGAGGTATGGCTCAACGGCATGGAAGTGACTCAGTTCACCTATTTCCAGCAGGTAGGCGGTATCGAGTGCTACCCGGTCACCGGAGAGATCACCTATGGCCTGGAACGCCTGGCCATGTATCTGCAAGGCGTGGATTCGGTCTATGACCTGGTCTGGACCAATGGTCCCTTTGGCAAGGTGACCTATGGCGACGTGTTCCACCAGAACGAAGTGGAACAATCCACCTACAACTTCGAACACGCCAACGTAGACAAGCTCTTCGAGCTGTTCGACTTCTATGAAAGCGAAGCCAATCGGCTTATCGCGCTGCAGCTGCCATTGCCGACCTACGAAATGGTGCTCAAGGCTTCGCACACCTTCAACCTGCTGGATGCGCGCCGGGCGATTTCGGTCACCGAGCGCCAGCGCTACATCCTTCGCGTGCGGACCCTGGCCCGCGCCGTGGCGCAGAGCTACCTGCAGGCGCGGGCGCGCCTGGGCTTCCCCATGGCAACCCCTGAATTGCGAGATGAAGTGTTGGCTAAGCTGGAGGCAGCACAATGAGTGCGCAAGATTTCCTGGTTGAACTGGGCACCGAAGAGCTGCCACCCAAAGCCCTGGCAACCCTGGGCGAAGCCTTCCTGGCCGGTATCCAGAAGGGCCTGGCCAGCGCCGGCCTGAACTACAGCGCCAGCCGGTATTACGCCGCGCCTCGTCGCCTGGCGGTGCTGGTCAGCGGCCTGGACGTGCAACAAGCCGACCGCAGCGTGAACCTGGATGGCCCACCTCGCCAGGCGGCCTTCGATGCCGACGGCAACCCGACCCAGGCAGCCTTGGGCTTCGCGCGCAAATGCGGCGTGGACATTTCCGAGATCGACCAGAGCGGCCCCAAGCTGCGCTATAGCCAGACCATCACTGGCAAGCCCACGCTGAGCCTGTTGCCGACCATCGTCGAAGACTCGCTCAACGACCTGCCCATCCCCAAGCGCATGCGCTGGGGTGTGCGCAAGGACGAATTCGTGCGGCCGACCCAATGGCTGGTGATGCTGTTCGGCGACAACGTGGTCGACTGCACGCTGCTGGCCCAGCGGGCCGGGCGTGACTCCCGCGGGCACCGTTTCCACCATCCGGAAGCCGTGCGTATCAGCTCTCCGGCCAGCTATGCCGACGACCTGCGCAAGGCCTACGTACTGGCCGATTTCCAGGAGCGCCGTGAGATCATCCGCAAGCGCGTGGATGAACTGGCTGTACAGCAGGAAGGTACAGCGGTCGTGCCTGCGACCCTGCTCGATGAAGTTTCCGCGCTGGTCGAGTGGCCTGTACCGCTTGTGTGCTCTTTCGAAGAGCGCTTCCTGCAGGTTCCTCAGGAAGCCCTGATCACCACCATGCAGGACAATCAGAAGTACTTCTGCCTGCTGAACGCCGACGGCAAGCTGCTACCACGCTTCATTACCGTCGCCAATATCGAAAGCCGCGATCCGCGTCAGATCGTCGAGGGCAACGAGAAGGTCGTGCGGCCTCGCCTGACTGACGCCGAATTCTTCTTCAACCAGGACAAGAAGCAATCCCTGGAAAGCTTCAACGAGCGCTTGCAGAACGTAGTGTTCCAGGCGCAGTTGGGCAGCGTCTACGACAAGGCCGTTCGCGTGTCCAAGCTGGCGGCATTCATTGCGCCGCGCATCGGCGGCGATGCCCAGCGCGCTACACGCGCCGGCCTGTTGAGCAAGTGCGACCTGGCCACGGAGATGGTCGGCGAATTCCCGGAGATGCAAGGGATCGCCGGCTATTACTATGCCCAGCATGATGGCGAAGCCGAAGACATAGCCCTGGCACTGAACGAACAGTACATGCCCCGCGGCGCCGGCGCGGAGTTGCCGCAGACGCTGACTGGCGCGGCTGTGGCCATCGCCGACAAGCTCGACACCCTGACGGGCATCTTCGGCATCGGCATGCTTCCTACCGGCAGCAAGGACCCGTACGCGCTGCGTCGAGCTGCCTTGGGAGTACTGCGCATCCTGATCGAAAAACAGCTGGATCTGGATCTGGGAGAAGCCGTCGGGTTCTCCGTTGCCCTGTATGCCGGCAAGGTGGATTCCGCCACGCTGGCCGATCAGGTGCTCGAATTCATCTTCGATCGCTTGCGCGCGCGCTACGAAGACGAGGGCGTGGATGTGGCCAGCTACCTGGCCGTGCGTGCCCTCAAACCAGGCTCGGCGCTGGACTTCGACCAGCGGGTACAAGCGGTGCAGGCGTTCCGCCGGCTGCCTGAAGCCGAAGCCCTGGCGGCGGTGAACAAGCGGGTGTCCAACCTTCTGGGCAAGGCCGAAGGCGCGGTCGCCAGCCAGGTCGAACCCAAGTACTTCGACAACGCCCATGAATTCTCGCTGTATTCGGCGATCCAGCAGGCCGACCATGCCGTGCAACCCATGGCCCAGGCACGTCAGTACAACGAAGCCTTGACCCGCTTGGCAGCTCTTCGCGAGCCTGTGGACGCCTTCTTCGAAGCAGTGATGGTCAATGCCGAAGACCCAAGCGTGCGAGCCAACCGCTATGCGCTGCTGGCCCGCTTGCGCGGTCTGTTCCTAGGCGTGGCTGACATCTCGGTACTGGGCTGATGGTCAAGCTGGTCATCCTCGATCGAGACGGCGTCATCAACCAGGACTCCGACGCCTACATCAAGTCCGTGGAAGAGTGGATACCGATTCCGGGCTCGATCGAGGCAATCGCCCAGCTGAACCAGGCAGGCTGGGCCGTGGCGGTGGCCACCAACCAGTCCGGTATTGCACGCGGGTATTACTCGCTGGAAACCCTGGATGCCATGCATGCACGGTTAAGGGCCCTCGTGGCCGAGGCGGGCGGCGAAATGGGGGTAATCGAATACTGCCCCCATGGCCCCTCGCAAGGCTGCGAATGTCGCAAGCCGCAGCCAGGAATGCTACGACGTATCGCCAGGCACTATGGGGTAGCGCTCGAGGGCATCTGGTTCGTCGGGGATACTTCGAGCGATCTCGCCGCGGCCTTGGCAGTGGGCGCTCAGCCCGTCCTGGTTCGCACCGGCAAAGGTGAAAAGACCGCCAAAGAGCCCTTGCCCCCCGGCACGCTGGTTTTCGACAACCTGGCTTCTGTGGCCAGTGCACTTATCCACACCGCCACTGCCCCCTGAACCTGGCGCCGGCCTGGGGCAAGTGTCACTCATCAACGGGGCCGGCCCCGCACGGTAACCTATTCATGTCCACAGTGCTGGCCATTCGCATCGCCATTTTCTACTGCTTGTTGGGCTTGAGCGCGCTCCTGTGGTGCACGCTCGGTTTCTTCGTCTGCCCTTTCCTGAAATTCCCTGCCCGCTACCGCTTCATCAATGTTTACTGGTGCCGGTTCGCCTTGCTGCTGACTCGCCTGTTCCTGGGTATCGACGTCAAGGTCACAGGCGCCGAAAACGTGCCGGCCACTCCCTGTGTCATCCTCTCCAATCACCAGAGTACTTGGGAGACCTTCTTCCTTTCGGCATATTTCCAGCCGCTGAGCCAGGTCCTGAAAAAAGAGCTGCTGTATGTTCCCTTTTTCGGCTGGGCCATGGCGATGTTGCGTCCGATCGCCATCGACCGGGAGAATCCCAAAGAAGCCCTGCGGGAAGTCGCCAGCAAGGGCGATGTACTGTTAAAGGATGGCGTGTGGGTACTTATTTTCCCTGAAGGCACCCGGGTGCCTTACGGAACTGTGGGTAAGTTCACCCGTAGCGGCGCTGCGCTGGCAGTCAACGCGGGCTTGCCTGTGCTACCGATCGCTCATAATGCAGGCAAGTTCTGGCCCCGGGATGGTTGGGGCAAACGCCCGGGAATCATCGAGGTGATGATTGGGCCGCCCATGTTCGCTGAAGGTAGCGGGCCGCGCGCGACCGCTGAGCTTAACGACCGGGCCGCTGCGTGGATTACCGAAGCCCAGCGATCGATGGGAGCGCTGGTTTCCCCAGCCTCGGTGGATACCTCGAAAGCCCTCTAGCTGTGGATAACTTGTGAGCAGTTTTTCGAAAGGATTGCTCGATAATGACGCAACCGATTGAATAACAAGCTTAATCCAAAAAGCCTGATTGACCCGAAAAACGTGCATAACTTTTTAAGGAGCGCGCCGGCATGATGCCGGCGCGCTCGTTCATGCTTTGTCGAGATCCACGTGCCGTGTTTCCTTCAGAGCGATCAAGCCCACTACCAGGCTCACCGCGGTTACCAGAATCGGGTACCAAAGTCCGTAATAGATATCTCCGGTATAGACCACCAGCGCGAAAGACACCGTCGGCAGGAAGCCCCCGAACCAACCATTACCAATATGGTAGGGCAAGGACATGGACGTATAGCGGATCCGGGTAGGGAACAGTTCAACCATGACGGCGGCCAATGGACCGTAGGTCATGGTCGCGATCAGGATGAGCGCCACGATGATCCCGACCACCATAGGCTGGTTCACTTGGGCTGGTTCGGCTTTGGTCGGGTAACCGGCTGCGGTGATGGCGCCCCGAAGGGCGGTTTCATCATAGCCCTCCAAGCGGGTCTGACCCACGGTCACCACGACGGGGCTACCGGCTTCCGCCGCCTGGGAACTGTAGGGTACGCCTGCCTTGACCAATAGCGTCTTCACTTTGTCGCAAGGGCTGTCGAAGCGAGCCTTGCCTACCGGATCGAACTGGAAGGTACAGGTCGCCGGGTCAGCCAGCACTGTGATCGGCGCCTGTTGGCTCGCTTGGGCGATTTGCGGGTTGGCGTACTGGCTCAATGCTTTGAACAGTGGGAAATAGCACAGCGTAGCCAGAAGCAGCCCTGTCATCAGAATGGGCTTGCGTCCGATACGGTCCGATAGCCAACCAAAGAAGACGAAGAAGGGCGCGCCTATGAGCACGCTGACGATCATCAGGTTATTGGCCTGGGCCGCGTCTAGCTTGAGCATCTGGGTAAGGAAGAACATCACGTAGAACTGGGCGGTATAGAAGGTTACCGCCTGCCCGGCGTTGATGCTGAACAGGGCCGTCAGCACGATTTTCAGGTTTGCCCACGAACCGAAGGACTCGCGTATGGGTGCCTTGCTGGTCTTGCCTTCGGCTTTCATTTTTGTGAAGGCAGGGGATTCATGCAGGCTCATGCGAATCCAGGTGGATATTCCCAGCAGTACGATGGACAGCAGGAACGGCAGGCGCCAGCCCCAGGTTTCGAATTGATCCCCGCTGATGTACCGGCATGCGGCGACCACCAGCAGGGACAACAGCAAGCCCAGGGTCGCGGTGGATTGTATCCATCCAGTGTGATGGCCGCGCTTGTTCGCCGGGGCGTGTTCGGCGACATAAGTCGCCGCGCCGCCGTATTCCCCTCCGAGGGCCAGACCCTGCAGCATGCGAAGCACGATCAGGATGACCGGCGCGGCGATACCTATGCTCGCATAGGTCGGCAAGAGGCCGACGGCAAAGGTGGAAACGCCCATGAGGACGATGGTGACCAGGAAGGTGTATTTGCGGCCGATCATGTCGCCCAATCGACCGAACACCAGCGCGCCGAAGGGCCTGACCAGGAACCCGGCGGCAAAGGCCATGAGTGCGAAGATGAAGGCTGTGGTGTCGTTGACACCGGCGAAGAATTGCTTGCTGATAACGGCAGCCAAGGCGCCGTAGAGGAAGAAGTCATACCACTCGAAAACCGTCCCCAGGGATGACGCGAAGATGATCTTGCGTTCCTCCCGTGCCGTGGTAGTCACCGCATGGACGGTTTGCGGCTCAATGTAGTCCGTCATTGTCTTGTCCTCGGCCCTTAGGGCACAGTGATTGTTATTTTTTTCCACTGTTCGCCCTGGAAGACTGCGCCAGGACGCTGTTACGCGTTGTACCTCAGTATTCGGTGAGTACCTCCCTGGCTCCTCGAGGAGCACTGGCCAACCCTTCCGGTTTGGCTTGCATCAACAATTGCGCGGCCTTTTCCGCAATCATCAACGTGGGGGTGCACGTATTGCCCGAGACAATGGCGGGCATGATCGAGGCATCGGCGACTCGCAGGCCACGTACGCCTCGTACCCGCAGTTGAGGGTCCACTACCGAGGCTACGTCCGGCCCCATGCGGCAGGTGCCCGCGGGATGAAATATAGTCGTTCCAATGGCGCCCGCTGCTTTTTGTAGATCGTCTTCGGTGCTCAGCTCGGCTCCAGGCAGGTATTCCTTGGGAGCATAAGGCTGCAATGCCGGCGCCTGGACAATGCGACGGGTAAGGCGCACGGCGTCAGCCGCTACCTTCAGATCGTCCGGGTGGCTCAGGTAGTTCGGATCGATCGATGGCGCGTGGCTTGGGTCCGCACTGGTGATTTCCACCCGGCCCCGGCTTTTCGGGCGCAAATTGCACACCGAAGCGGTGAAGGCCGGAAACCGATGCAAGGGCTCTCCGAATCGATCCAGTGACAGCGGTTGTATATGGTATTGGAGGTTGGCGCTCGGTTGGCCGGGATCGGACCGTACGAAGGCGCCTAGCTGGCTTGGCGCCATCGCCAGGGGGCCACTGCGATCATAGAGGTAACGCAGCCCCATGCCGCATTTACCCCATAGGCTGTTGGCAACCTGGTTAAGCGTGCGCACATTGGATACTTGATAGATCAGACGCAACTGCAGGTGGTCCTGCAAATTGCCGCCGACCTCCCGGGCATCCACGCGTACCGGTATGTTCAGCCGTTCCAGCAACGACCGCGGCCCTATGCCTGAGCGTTGCAGGATGGCCGGAGAGCCGATCGAGCCGGCGGTAAGAATTACTTCCCGCCGCGCTTTGAACACATGCCGCGCACCAAGCCACACGGCGCTTACGCCGATGGCGCGCCCCGCCTCCAGAAGCACGTTATCCACAGTTACTTGGGTGAGTACGCGCAGGTTCGGTCGACTGAGTATAGGTTTCAGGAAAGCCTTGGAAGCGTTCCAACGAACGCCGGCCTTTTGATTCACCTGGAAATATCCACAGCCTTCGTTATCGCCACGATTGAAATCGTCCACAGGCGCAATTCCCGACTGCTCAGCCGCTGCTCGAAAAGCATCGAGGATAGGCCAGCGATAGCGCTGGTGCTCTACGCGCCATTCTCCCTCTGCGCCATGCCAGGCATTTTCACCTCCCATATGCCGCTCGGTCTTCTTGAACAGCGGCAGCACGTCTTGCCAGCTCCATCCTTCGTTGCCAGCGGCCGCCCAGTTGTCGTAATCCAGCGCCTGGCCGCGCATATAGATCATCCCGTTGATGGATGAGCAGCCTCCCAGCACCTTTCCTCGGGGGTAATTCAACGTCCGGCCAGCCAGCCCTGTTTGAGGCTGCGTCTTGAAACACCAATCGGTTCGAGGATTGCCGATGCAGAACAGATATCCGACCGGTATATGAATCCAGGCATAGTTATCAGGCCTCCCCGCTTCGAGCAGCAGCACACGGCAACAGGGGTCAGCTGAAAGACGATTGGCCAGCAAGCTACCCGCCGGGCCGGCGCCAACGATGATGTAGTCATAGGACTCTTGAGCGGGTGCCATGGGTTAGCCTCGCGTTTTTTCTTGTTGTTGAACCCTAATGGTATTGATTGAAGGCGTTTTGAAAACGATAGTTTTCGCCCACTGCCTGTGCGATTTTGCACACCGAAACAGCCTGCTGATTTACAACGATAAATAACGGAGCGGCCATGTTCGACTGGGATGACCTGCGTTTTTTTCTGGAGCTTCAGCGCAGCGGACGGCTGCTGACCGCTGCCAAGCGCTTGAATACCACCCATAGCACCGTGGCGCGACATATCGAGCGGATCGAGCATCACTTGGGTGTGGCCCTCTTCGTTCAGCAGGCCCAAGGCTATGAGCTCACCCCGGCGGGCCAGGCCTTGCTCAGGCACGCCGAAGCCATGGAGAACACCGCGCTGCTGGCCCAAGAGGAGATCACCCAGGCCATCATGCCGCTGGGCAAGATTCGCCTCGGCACAGCCGAGGGCATCGGTGTCTGTTTCCTCACTCCCCGCATGCCCCAGCTATTCAGCCGTTACCCTGGCCTGCAGGTTGAAATGGTGGCCGTCCCCCGGTTCGTGAGCATCCTTAACCGAGAAGCTGAAATCAGTATCCATTTGGAGCGTCCGGACGCTGATGTACTGATCACTCGCAAACTCAGCGATTACCGTTTGGGCCTGTATGCCAGCCCAGCCTATCTGGCGAAAGCGCCCCGGCTAGAGCAGCGTGAACACCTAAGCCAGCACAGCTGGATTGGGTACGTGGATGATCTGCTTTTCAGCCAACAGCTTCTACTTATCAACAGCTTCTGTCGCGCTGCCAATGTGGTTTACCGAAGCACAAGTGTCCTGGCCCAGCAACAGGCAGCCCATGCAGGGCTTGGCATCGCTGTGCTCCCTCAATACATGGCGGCTAGAGACCCTCTACTGCAACGGGTACTTCCCGGCGAAGCTATTCAGCGTACCTACTGGATCAGTACGCGCAAGGAGCTTCACAAGTCAGTACGCCTACGGATTGTCTGGGATTTCCTCATGGAACTCTGCAATACCGAGGCCGCCGTCCTAATGGAAGCTTGATTACGTACTACTGTTCTAATTTTTTTGCCAAATCCCAAGGTTTAGAGACATTAATTTATTTAACGTATTACGTAACACATTCTGTTTCGACCCTTTTCCAGTAGCTGGGCATAGTGGCCGGATGAGATCACTGGTCGTTATACCGCTTTCTAGACAGGTAATCCCATGCGTAAACTTGATCGAACCGACATCACCATTCTCAATGCTCTGCAGAGCAATGCTCGTATTACCAATGCAGAATTGGCCAAAGCGGCCAACCTGACACCTACACCTTGTTTCAACCGAGTCAAGGTGATGGAGGAGCTCGGGTTGATCAAGCAACAGGTCACCTTGTTGGCTCCCGAAATGCTCGGCCTGCATGTGAATGTCTTCATTCACGTCAGTCTTGAGAAACAGGTAGAAGGCGCCTTAGCGCGCTTTGAAGAGGCCATTTCCCAACGTCCGGAGGTAATGGAGTGCTATCTCATGAGTGGAGATGCCGATTACCTGATCAGGGTGCTGGTGCCCGATATACATGCGTTGGAGCGGTTCATCATTAACCACCTCACGCGCTTCCCGGGCGTGGCCAATATTCGCTCCAGCTTTGCGCTCAAGCAGGTGCGCTACAAAACCGCGCTTCCTCTGCCAGCCAATGGCTTGGTAATTGGTGGCTAGGAAGGTTGGCGGAAGCGGTTCCAGCTCTTTTTGCGCCCAGTTGAGCGATAGCTTGGGTGCGCCTTTAACAGCGCAAGGAGAGCGCCATGTCTGAATGGAATAAACGCTTTACTCATCTTATCCGCGGAAGTCGGCCCGACCTTTGGGGAAACTGGGCCCTGGCGCCTCATCTGCAAACCGGAGCAGTGGGGGTACTCGACCCCTCGAGCGGTAGCTTCAAGCTGGTTGCCGAAGCGGTGCCGCAAGCACGTTTTTTAGATAGAGCGGCGTCTTCTACCTGGAAGCTGTCCAGTGAGGGTGTGTCACGTCACCAAGCCGATGCTCGGGCAGAAGCTGCCTTCGTCGATCCGAATACCGGTTTGAAGGTAAAGCCCGAGCTTGCTTACACCTGGAAATTCCAGAAAAAACAGTCATTGGTTTCAGAGTTTGCTATCGCTCATGAATCAGTGATCAGCGATCTCGGTGTGCTTAGCGGGCAATATGAATGGCTCCTTCGGCAGGCACAAAAGGTTGGTTTTGCTCGAGACGGTCGCATTGTTCAAGGCTTCGGAGTCATCACCGGTGTTGTCTATGCCAATAGCGGTGTCAACCTGGGCGCGAATGAGCAGGACGCCAGCTACACCCTCGGTGGTACAGCAGAGGGTCTTCATGCGCTCCTTGGAGATAAAGGCCCAGCCGGGAGGCTCAAGGCTTCCTATGGGTATGGCCGCGAAACCCGTTCTCTGGACAAACACCTTTGGCCCGCTGCCGAAGGTACGGTGCCGTCCTCAGTGATTCCTATCGCATTTGCCTTTTCCTCATTCGAAGGCACTACCTTGCTGCCCAGCTGGAGATGTAGGGTAGAGCGCCTGGCGATCTATCTCGATAGCAAGGCAAGCAAGATCACCACCTATGTGGTGAAGGCGAAGCTGAGCTACTACCTCAATGGCAAACGGCATCAGGAACCGGTGATTACCATTACAGGCGGTCTTTCTGGTGCATTCGCAGACATACCTCTGTCGGCCACGAGGATGACCCTTGAGCTTGTCTTCAAAGGCGTGCTCAGGGATGAAAAGCGGGTGATGTCTTGGGATATGCCACTAGGCCAATGGCCGAAGGGGGAGATGCATCTCGACATTACGGGCACTTGGCCTGGGAGCCCAAAAGTGACTATACGGGACGATCTGAACAACGCCTGACACGGCAGGCGTCTTGACTGTGTCATTCAAAAAGCAAACCCCGATACGAGCCGGGGTTTGCTTGCCCAGTCAAGGGCAGGGGAGGGAGGAGAGAATGTGGCTTAGAAGTCCAGGTTCGACACTGCCAGCGCATTGCTCTCAATGAAGTCTCGACGCGGCTCTACCGCATCCCCCATCAGAGTATTGAAGATCTGATCGGCAGCAATCGCGTCTTCGATGGTTACTTTGAGCATACGACGTACAGTGGGGTCCATGGTGGTTTCCCACAGCTGATCAGGGTTCATTTCTCCGAGCCCCTTATAGCGCTGAATGGTATAGCGCTTGGCCGTCTCATTCATCAGCCAGTCCAGAGCCTCCTTGAACTCTCCTACGGGCTTCTTGCGCTCACCGCGCTGTACATACGCCCCATCGTCCAGCAAGCTGCTCAGCTGCGCTCCCAGGGCCGTTACCGTGCGGTAATCGTTACTACCGAAGAAATCACGGTTGAAGGTTACATAACTGGCCAATCCATGGGAGATCATTTCCACTTCTGGCAGCCACAGGCTACGTTCCCGGTCTTCGCGAAGCGTCGCCTTGTAGGCCAGACCGGACTTCTCCGAAGTCTTCAAGCGCTCGGCAAACCGTACCAGCCATTCATTCATCGCCGCCTGATCGGCTAGTTGCTCCACTGATACGGCTGGAAGGTAAACGAAATGCTCGGTGATTTCCTGTGGATACAGCCGCGACAGCCGCTTGAGGGTTTTCATCACCATTCGGTAATCATTGACCAGCTTCTCAAGCGCTTCGCCTTTCACAGGCGGAGCCTCCTCACCGAGGTGCAGGCTGGCATCCTCCAAGGCCGTTTGGGTGAGGTATTCCTCCATGGCCTCGTCGTCCTTGATGTACTGCTCCTGCTTGCCTTTCTTCACTTTGTAGAGCGGGGGCTGGGCAATATATACATAACCCCGCTCGATCAACTCCGGCAGTTGCCGGAAGAAGAACGTGAGCAGGAGGGTACGGATGTGCGAGCCGTCGACATCCGCATCGGTCATGATAATGATGTTGTGATAACGCAACTTCTCTATGTTGTACTCATCACGACCAATGCCGCAGCCCAGCGCGGTGATGAGCGTACCGACCTCTTGCGAGGAGATCATCTTGTCGAAGCGTGCCTTTTCCACGTTCAAGATCTTGCCTTTCAGAGGCAGGATAGCCTGTGTCCGACGGTTCCGGCCTTGCTTGGCCGAACCTCCGGCGGAGTCACCCTCCACCAGGTATAGTTCAGACAAAGCAGGATCCTTCTCCTGACAGTCGGCCAGCTTCCCAGGCAGTCCGGCGATATCCAAGGCGCCTTTTCGGCGCGTCATCTCACGAGCCTTGCGCGCGGCTTCCCGGGCGCGGGCCGCATCGATCATTTTGCCTACGACAGCCTTGGCTTCGTTGGGGTTTTCCAGCAGGAAGTCAGAGAAGTACTTACCCATTTCCTGCTCGACGGCTGTCTTGACCTCCGACGACACCAGCTTGTCTTTGGTCTGCGAGCTGAATTTGGGATCAGGCACCTTGACCGAGATGATGGCGGTGAGCCCCTCGCGAGCGTCATCACCGGTGGTGGCCACCTTGTTCTTCTTCGCCAAACCTTCCTGCTCAATATAGGCGTTCAGGTTTCGAGTCAACGCGGAACGGAAGCCCACCAGATGCGTACCACCGTCGCGCTGGGGAATGTTGTTGGTGAAGCACAACAGGTTTTCGTTGAAACCGTCGTTCCATTGCAAAGCGATTTCGACACCCACGCCATCCTCACGCTGTACCGTGAAGTGGAAGACCTGCTGGTTTATGGTGGTCTTGTTGGTATTCAGATACTCAACGAACGCGCGCAGTCCACCTTCGTATTTGAAGAATTCCTCTTTACCGCTGCGCTCATCCTTGAGAAAGATACCGACTCCGGAGTTGAGGAACGAGAGTTCTCGAATACGCTTGGCAAGAATGTCCCAGCTGAAATGGATGTTCTTGAAGGTTTCGGCCGACGGTTTGAAGTGAATTTCGGTTCCAGTGGTTTCGCTGTCACCTACCACCTTCATGGACGCCTGAGGCACACCATGGACGTAGTGCTGTTCCCAGATCTTTCCGCTACGGCGCACCGTCAATAACAACGACTCGGAGAGCGCGTTTACAACCGATACCCCAACCCCATGAAGGCCGCCTGAAACTTTATAGGAGTTGTCGTCAAATTTACCCCCGGCGTGCAGCACGGTCATGATGACCTCTGCCGCTGAAACGCCTTCCTCTTTGTGTACATCGACCGGAATGCCACGGCCATTATCCCGAACCGTGATGGACTCATCCGGATGGATGGTAACGGTGATGTCGTCACAATGGCCGGCTAACGCTTCGTCGATAGAGTTATCGAGTACTTCGAAAACCATGTGGTGCAGGCCGCTACCGTCATCGGTGTCACCGATGTACATGCCAGGACGCTTGCGAACGGCATCAAGTCCTTTCAGTACCTTGATGCTTGAGGAGTCATACGTTTGGTTATCGCTCATGGTCACTCCTGATGTTTCGCGAGCTGAGCGATACGACCATGTTCCACGTGGAACAACGCGAGTGGGGTGTCTTCACTCCAATCATCGCTCAGCACTTCTTGATCTACGCAGGTGATAAACACCTGACAATTCAATTCTTCGAGTAGCCCACACAGGGCTTTACGATGCTTCTCGTCGAGTTCGGATGGCAGGTCATCCACAAGGTAGACGCACTGGCTTCGCCTCGCTTGCCCTAATAAATGGCCCTGGGCAATTCTAAGCGCGCATACGACGAGCTTCTGCTGGCCACGGGAAAGAATGTCTGCTGCATTATGGCCACCGAGTCGGAGCCTGAGATCGGCACGTTGAGGGCCTGAGTGGGTATGACCTAGCTGTCTATCTCGTGCCAGAGAACCTGCCAGTACCTCACCTAGTTCCCGATCTTTATCCCAGCCCCGGTAATAACTGAGGACGAGCCCTGGAAGATCCACCAGCACCGCAAGAGTACGCTCGAATACCGGCTTGAGTGACTGAATATAATTGCGCCTGAAATCATCGATTTGAGCGCTTGCCAGGCATAACTCGCGGTCCCATGCGGCTTGGGAAACGGAGTCCAGTGTACCATGCCGCAGCCACGAGTTACGCTGCTTCAGCGCCTTCTGCAGGCGCTGCCAAGTTCCAAGAAATCTTTGTTCCACGTGGAACACACCCCAATCGAGGAACTGTCTACGGACCTTGGGAGAACCCTCCAGAAGCTTGAAACTGTCTGGATTGATAAGTTGGACGGGCATCACTTCCGCCAGCTGGGCAGTGCTCCGAGCGTTCTCGCCATCAATACGAATGGTGAAATCACCGTCGCGTTGACGCTCCACGCCCAGGTTGCAAACCCGCTCATGCTCGAATGCAACCTGTCCAAAGACCGTGCAGCTCGGTTGCTCGTAATGAATGACCGGCTGCAACCGCAGGCTTCTGAAAGACCGTGCCAGCGCCAGAAGATGAATAGCTTCCAGGACACTGGTCTTGCCGCTGCCGTTGGCACCGTACAGGAGGTTGATGCGAGAGGAGGGGTAGAAAGTCACCGGGTGCAGATTGCGCACCCCGGTGATCGTCAAGCGAGTAAGTGACATTCAGTCGGCTCAGAGCCGCATTGGCATGACAACATACGAGGAATCGTCATTATCAGCTTCTTGCAGGAGGGCACTGCTATTGGAGTCAGATAAGACCAGACGGACTTGCTCAGTGGTCATCACGCCAAGGACGTCCAGCAGGTAGCTGACGTTGAATCCGATCTCAAGGTTGGCGCCGTTATAGTCAACACCGATTTCTTCCTCAGCCTCTTCCTGCTCAGGGTTGTTGGCCTGGATCTTCAACTGCCCATTGGCCAACTGCAACCTGATGCCGCGATACTTTTCATTGGACAGAATAGCAGTACGGCTGAAGGCTTCCTTCAGAGCCTGCCGATCACCGAGCACCAGCTTGTCACCGCCTTTGGGCAAGACACGCTCGTAGTCCGGGAACTTGCCATCGACCAGCTTGGAGGTGAAGGTAAACTCACCGGTGGTAGCGCGGATGTGGTGAGCGCCCAGGACGATACTTACAGTTCCGTCCTGGTCCGTGAGCAGGCGAGCCATCTCGAGGATACCCTTACGAGGGACGATCACCTGGTGCTTGTCTGCCTGACCTAGGTCGGCACTGATCGAGCACATGGCCAGACGATGACCATCGGTAGCCACGGCGCGGATAAGCCCGGTAGATACCTCCAGCAGCATGCCGTTGAGGTAATAGCGAACATCCTGCTGGGCCATGGCAAAGCCGGTACGCTCGATAAGACGACGAAGCTTGCCCTGTTCAAGGGTACAAGTGAGCGAACCTGGGCCTTCTTCAACAGTAGGAAAATCATTGGCTGGGAGGGTAGAGAGCGTGAAGCGGCTACGACCCGCCTTGACCAGCAGCTTCTGCTCGTCGAGGCGGATATCGATCAGCGCGTCGTTGGGCAAGCTCTTGCAGATATCCATGAGCTTGCGGGCCGGGACAGTGATTTCACCGGGTTCCGCGCCTTCTTCGAGCTGCACGCGGCCGACCAATTCTACTTCCAGGTCGGTACCGGTCAGAGACAGCTGCTGCCCCTGGACGACGAGCAGGACATTGGACAATACAGGCAGCGTTTGGCGGCGTTCCACAACCCCGGCCACCAGTTGCAAGGGCTTGAGCAAAGCCTCACGTTGAATGGAAAAATGCATGGCGTCAGTTCCTGGCCTTTGACATGGCGGCTACACGCATCAGGTGGTTAGTGTGCGTAGCAGATTCTTGTAATCCTCGCGGATATCCGCGTCGGTTTCTTTGAGTTCATTGATCTTTCGACAGGCATGAAGAACAGTCGTATGGTCCCGTCCGCCAAATACGTCACCAATTTCCGGCAAGCTGTGATTCGTCAGTTCCTTGGACAACGCCATGGCAACCTGACGCGGCCGCGCTACAGACCGCGAACGACGCTTGGAAAGCAGATCAGAGATCTTGATCTTGTAGTACTCGGCCACAGTGCGCTGGATGTTATCCACGCTGACCAGCTTGTCCTGCAGCGCCAGAAGGTCCTTGAGCGACTCGCGGATAAGTTCGATAGTGATGTCACGGCCCATGAAATGAGCATGAGCGATCACCCGCTTGAGCGCTCCTTCCAGCTCACGCACATTGGATCGAATGCGTTGGGCAATGAAAAAAGCCGCATCGTGAGGTAGCTCAACCTTGGCCTGGTCGGCCTTTTTCATCAGGATCGCCACACGGGTCTCGAGTTCCGGAGGCTCCACGGCCACGGTCAGGCCCCATCCGAAACGAGACTTCAAACGTTCTTCCAGGCCCTCGATTTCCTTTGGATACCTGTCGCTGGTCAGAATCACCTGCTGCCCGCCTTCGAGCAAGGCATTGAAGGTGTGGAAAAACTCCTCCTGCGACCGCTCCTTCCGGGCAAAGAACTGGATGTCGTCGATCAGCAGTGCGTCCACGGAGCGGTAGAAACGCTTGAACTCGTTGATTGCGTTGAGTTGGAGAGCCTTGACCATATCCGCCACGAAACGCTCCGAATGCAGGTACACCACCTTCGCGTTCGGATTCTTTTTGAGCAGATGATTGCCCACCGCATGCATGAGGTGCGTTTTACCCAGGCCTACACCCCCATAAAGGAAGAGCGGGTTATACCCATGCTTGGGATTATCGGCGACCTGCCAGGCAGCGGCACGAGCCAGCTGGTTGGACTTGCCTTCGACGAAATTTTCGAAAGTAAAGGTCCGGTTCAAATAACTGGTGTGCTTGAGCGCTCCCTCGACTTGAACGGTGCGGGCCTCTCCACGTGCCGAGACAGGGGCAGACATGGCATCGAAGCTGTCACGAGAAGGCTCGGGTTCAGACGCCTCGACAGCAGGGATAGGCGCAGCGGGCGACAGCGTGGCCGAAGCAGGCACCTGAGAAGGCAACACAACCTGGGAAGCAGCGGCAGGCAAGGGTGCGCTGGGCGCAGCCCGGGGCGCAGAGCTACGACGGCTACCAATGAGCAGTGAAATCGCTGGAACTGCCCCGTCCAACCGTTCCCCCATGAGTTCGAGAAGCCGGCCCAGGTATTTTTCGTTCACCCAGTCAAGAACAAAACGGTTCGGAGCGTAGATGCGCAGCTCGTCGCCTTCCGCTTCGGCCTGAAGCGGGCGTATCCAGGTATTGAACAGTTGAGCAGGCAGTTCCTCGCGGAGCATTTCCACGCACTGCTGCCAGATTTCCACTGACACAGGAATCCCCAGAAATTGATGAGCCCAGAGGGCAAATGATCGTTGAGCATTGTACCCATCGGAGCGGGAGTTATCCACATCGGACCGGCAGGCGGTGCTAGCACGCCCCTGTTCATAGGGGATAAGTCACCAATTCATCGTATTGGAACCGGCGCCATAAGCCTTGTGGAAAACTTACAAGGAGCACAGTGCACAGATGACCCTTAAGCCTTGTGGATAAGTGCCCTGTGGAAAAATGACGAATTTATGCACAGCTTTTATCCACATGAAGAACAGGAAGCGCCAAGCTTGTGGACAACTTTTCAAAAGCCTCAGGAGCCCGTAATTACTGGCCCATGCCAGGTTATCCACAAGAGATGGCTTCCTCAAGCTTTATAAGTTCTTCAAGAAAGCTTTTTATACGCTTCTTTTTTATTTGTGATGTGGCCATGGCCTCCTGTGCTCCGGATGTCGGCTATAGGTAAGGAAAGGTTGGTCGGAAATTGACCTAAGCCCAGGCTTTCACTAGAATCGCCGGTCTCTTGAAAACCGGGCCATTGGGGCCCAGCCGACCAACCAGGTAACCTTCCATGAAACGTACTTTCCAACCCAGCACCATCAAGCGCGCTCGCACCCACGGTTTCCGTGCTCGCATGGCTACCAAGAACGGCCGCGCCGTCCTGTCGCGTCGTCGCGCCAAGGGCCGTAAGCGTCTGGCTGTCTGATTTGCCGGCACAGGTAGGTGAGTCAGGACTTCAGCCGGGACAAGCGACTGCTCGTTCCGAAGCAATTCAAGGCAGTCTTTGACTCCCCGACCGGCAAGGTTCCGGGGAAGAGTCTTCTGATCCTTGCCAGGGATAACCAGCTCGATCATCCACGCCTCGGGCTGGTGATCGGCAAGAAAAGTGTCAAGTTGTCGGTGCAGCGCAACCGCATCAAACGCGTGATTCGCGAATCCTTTCGCCACAACCAGGCTGCATTGGCTGGTTGGGACATAGTCATCGTGGCCCGAAAGGGGCTGGGTGATGTCGACAACCCCGAGTTGCACCAGCATTTCGCCAAGCTCTGGAAGCGTCTGGCAAAGACGAGACCAGCAGTCCAGCCCGACACCAAGGAACAGCAAAGCCAAGATGCGTAAACTGGTCCTCCTTCCGATCCAGTTTTACCGCTATGCCATTAGCCCCCTGATGGCCAGCCACTGCCGTTTCTATCCCACTTGTTCCTGCTATGCCCACGAAGCCATCAGCCAACACGGCGTCTGGCGTGGAAGCTGGCTGACCCTCCGCCGGATTGGGCGTTGCCATCCCTGGAATGCAGGCGGTTTCGATCCCGTCCCGCCCGTGTCCACCCTTCGTAATAATTCGATAGCCGAGTAATCATGGATATAAAACGTACGATCCTGATGGGTGCCCTGGCGGTCGTGGCCTACGTTCTGGTCCTGAAGTGGAACCAGGATTACGGGCAGGCTGCATTGCCAACCCAGAGCGTCGCGACCCAGGGAACTATCCCTTCGGATCTGCCGCAAGCGCCTGGCAACAATGCCACTACTTCGGATGTGCCTGACACCGCTGCACCCGCGGTAGCGACCATGACCCCGAGCGCTCCCGCTACCCAGGAACTTGTCCGCGTCCGTACGGATGTGCTCGACCTGGCCATCGATCCAAAGGGCGGAGACATCGTTCAGCTGACGCTGCCAAAATATCCTCGGCGTCAAGACCATCCGGAAATTCCATTCCAGTTGTTCGATAACGGCGGTGAGCGCGTTTACCTGGCTCAAAGTGGCCTGACCGGCGCCAATGGTCCAGATGTGCAACCTGCCGGCCGTCCTGTGTACAGTACGTCAAAGCCGAGTTATCAACTGGCTGATGGGCAGAACGAGCTGGTGGTCGACCTTTCCTATAGCCAGGGCGGGGTCAATTACATCAAGCGCTTCAGTTTCCAGCGGGGCGAGTATGACCTGAAGGTCAGCTACCTGATCGACAACCAGAGCAACCAGGCCTGGGTGGGTAACCTGTTCGCTCAGCTCAAGCGCGACGCCAGTTCCGATCCTTCGTCCAGCACGGCAACCGGTACCGCGACCTACCTGGGCGCCGCCTTGTGGACACCTTCAGAGCCCTACAAGAAGGTGGCCATGAAGGACGTCGACAAGGGCCAGTTCAAGGAGACCGTGCAGGGTGGTTGGGTCGCCTGGCTCCAGCATTACTTCGTGACAGCATGGGTTCCTGCCAAGGATGACAGTAACAATGTCATGACCCGCAAGGACAGCCAAGGTAACTACATCGTTGGTTTCACCGGGCCCACCATGACGGTCGCACCGGGCGGCAAAGCTGAAACCGGCGCCACGTTGTATGCGGGTCCCAAGGTCCAGGACAAACTGAAGGCTTTGTCTCCGGGCCTGGAACTGACCGTGGACTACGGCTTCCTCTGGTTCATCGCTCAGCCTATCTTCTGGCTGTTGAAACATATCCACAGCCTGCTGGGTAACTGGGGCTGGTCGATCATCTGCCTGACAGTCCTGATCAAGCTGCTGTTCTTCCCGCTATCGGCCGCCAGCTACAAGTCCATGGCTCGCATGCGCGCGGTAGCGCCTCGTCTAGCTGCTCTGAAGGAACAATTCGGCGACGATCGCCAGAAGATGTCCCAGGCGATGATGGAGCTTTACAAGAAAGAGAAGATCAACCCGCTGGGTGGTTGCTTGCCCATCGTGGTGCAGATGCCAGTCTTCCTGGCCCTTTACTGGGTACTGCTCGAAAGCGTGGAAATGCGCCAGGCACCCTGGATGTTCTGGATCACGGACCTGTCCATCAAGGACCCGTTCTTCATCCTGCCGATCATCATGGGCGCCACCATGTTCATTCAGCAGCGCCTGAACCCGGCTCCGCCTGATCCAATGCAGGCCAAGGTCATGAAGTTGATGCCGATCGTCTTCACCTTCTTCTTCCTCTGGTTCCCGGCCGGCCTCGTGCTCTACTGGATCACCAACAACACGTTGTCGATCCTGCAGCAGTGGTTCATTACCCGGAACATTGAGCGCGCCAACGCCAGCGCGGCGAACTGACCCGCTACACTTGCTTTGCCGACGCCCCTTCATAGGGGCGTTTGCATTACTGGACAGTGGATAACTCATGAACCTTTCCAAAGACACCATTGCCGCTATCGCCACTGCCCAAGGACGGGGAGGCGTAGGAATCGTACGCGTGTCCGGGCCAACGGCACGGCAGCTGGCCAATGCCATCACCCACCGCGAGCTACAGCCTCGATATGCGCATCACGGGCCCTTCCACGATGAGGATGGCACGCACCTGGACGAAGGCTTGGCATTGTTCTTCCCAGGTCCTAATTCGTTCACCGGCGAAGATGTCCTGGAACTGCATGGCCATGGAGGGCCAGTGGTGCTCGACATGCTTTTACGCCGCTGCGTGGCGCTTGGATGCCGTCTTGCTCGCCCAGGTGAGTTCAGTGAGCGCGCCTTTCTCAACGACAAGCTCGACCTGGCCCAGGCCGAAGCCATCGCTGACCTGATCGAGGCCAGCTCCGAGCAAGCAGCGCGCAATGCGGTTCGCTCGCTCCAGGGCGCGTTCTCCAAGCGGGTCGAGGCATTGACCGAAGGGTTGGTTCAACTGCGAATCTATGTGGAAGCGGCCATCGACTTTCCCGAGGAGGAAATCGACTTCCTGGGTGACGGGCTGGTGTTATCCCGTTTGGATGCGCTGCGTGCTGACCTGAACGAAGTACAACGCGAAGCCGGCCAGGGCGCGCTCATTCGCGAAGGAATGACTCTAGTGATCGCCGGGCGTCCCAACGCTGGCAAATCCAGTCTACTGAACCTGCTCGCCGGGCGCGAGGCGGCTATTGTCACAGATGTCGCCGGTACCACCCGGGATGTGCTCAAGGAACATATCCACATCGATGGCATGCCACTGCACGTTATCGATACCGCGGGGCTCCGAAACACTGGGGATATCGTTGAACGCATTGGCGTAGAAAGGGCAGTGCAGGCCATCGAATCGGCCGATCGCATCCTGCTGGTGGTGGATTCTCATAGCCCTGAAGCCGCAGACCCACATGGCCTCTGGCAAGAATTCATGGATGGAGAGCCGCCTCGGAGCAAAATTACCGTCGTGCGTAACAAGGCGGACCTCTCCGGCGAGCCTACAGGCCTGGACGTAGCCGCCAGTGGCGAGGCCACGCTGACCTTGAGCGCGCTGGACAACCATCATGGGTTGAAGCTGCTGCGTAGCCACCTCAAGACCATCATGGGCTACGAACATACCGCCGAGGGGCATTTCAGCGCTCGCAGACGCCACTTGGATGCGTTGCGTCAGGCGCAACGCTATCTCGACCATGGACGGTCTCAACTGGTGCAGGCTGCCGCTGGCGAGCTTCTGGCCGAAGACTTGCGCTTGGCTCAGCACGCCCTGGGCGAAATCACCGGCGCCTTTACTTCCGATGACCTGCTTGGTCGGATATTCACAAGCTTCTGTATCGGCAAATGATCCAGCGCTGCCAAAGAGCCGGCCACAAGGCCGGTTTTTTTTGCTCGCCTGAAAATGAGCCCTGTGCATAAGTGGGCAAAAGCTCTATTGATAACCACTGGCAAAAGCTGTTCTTGAAAAGCTCGTGTGGATAAAGCTCAATCTATCCACAACTTATTCGAGCTTATCAAAAGCGCCCAAGCCTACCTATCGACAGTTTTCCACATCCTTGCAGGCCTTGTATTTACTGGGCTTGAATAGCTTATGCACAGATACCTGGCTGCCTAAGAATAAACATAAAAATAAAGCTTTTATAAATTTCTCTTCTTTTATGTTTCTGTTGGCACCGTCTGTCTACACCTGGCTATTTTTTGCACAGGCGGTTTCTTTCCACAGGCCAAATTCCCTATACTGCGCAGCTATCCCAATTACCCATATGAACAGGCACGAGGTGCGTGGTGGATTTCCCTTCCCGTTTTGAAGTGATCGTCATCGGCGGAGGCCATGCAGGTACCGAAGCGGCACTGGCTTCGGCGCGTATGGGCGCGAAAACCCTGTTGCTCACGCACAACGTGGAAACCCTTGGCCAGATGAGCTGCAATCCGGCCATTGGCGGCATCGGCAAAAGCCATCTGGTCAAGGAAATCGATGCGCTCGGCGGCGCCATGGCACTGGCCACGGACAAAGGCGGTATACAGTTCCGGGTCTTGAATAACCGCAAGGGCCCCGCGGTGCGTGCTACCCGCGCCCAAGCGGATCGGGTGTTATACAAGGCCGCGGTGCGCGATATCCTTGAGAACCAGCCCAACCTGTGGATATTCCAGCAGGCCTGTGATGACCTCATCGTCGAAGCGGATGAAGTACGGGGCGTGGTGACTCAAATGGGCCTTCGTTTCCTGGCCGACTCAGTGGTATTGACTGCCGGTACCTTCCTGGGTGGTCTTATCCACATCGGACTGGACAGTTATTCAGGCGGGCGGGCGGGAGATCCGCCATCCATTGCCTTGGCCAAGCGCCTGCGTGAACTGCCGCTTCGTATCGGTCGTCTCAAGACCGGCACGCCTCCGCGCATCGATGGCAAGTCTGTGGATTTCTCGGTCATGACCGAGCAGCCTGGGGATACGCCTATTCCAGTGATGTCCTTCATGGGCACTGCACAGATGCATCCGCGCCAGGTCAGTTGCTGGATCACCCATACCAACGCGCGCACCCATGAGATCATTGCCGCGAACCTTGATCGTTCGCCCATGTACTCGGGTGTGATCGAAGGAGTAGGGCCGCGTTATTGCCCTTCGATCGAGGATAAGATCCACCGCTTCGCCGACAAGGACAGCCACCAGGTGTTCATCGAGCCGGAAGGCCTGACCACCCACGAGCTTTACCCCAACGGAATTTCCACCTCGCTGCCCTTCGATGTACAGCTGCAGATCGTACGGTCCATCCGCGGGATGGAAAACGCCCATATCATGCGTCCGGGCTATGCCATCGAATATGACTACTTCGACCCGCGGGACCTGAAGTACAGCCTGGAAACCAAAGCGATCGCCGGCCTGTTCTTCGCGGGCCAGATCAATGGCACTACCGGTTACGAAGAGGCAGGCGCGCAAGGCTTGCTCGCAGGCACCAATGCCGCATTGAAAGCCAAAGGACAGGACACGTGGTGTCCGCGCCGTGATGAAGCCTACATCGGCGTGCTTGTGGATGACCTGATCACACTGGGCACCCAGGAACCCTATCGGATGTTCACGTCCCGGGCTGAATATCGGTTGATTCTGCGAGAGGACAACGCTGACCTGCGGCTTACCGAAACCGGTCGCCGGCTGGGTCTGGTTGACGATGCCCGTTGGGCAGCGTTCTGTACCAAGCGCGAAGCCATCGAGCGGGAGGAGCAGCGCCTCAAATCCACCTGGGTACGGCCCGGTACGGTCGCCGGTCAGGCGGTGGCCGAGCATTACGGCACCCCTCTGGCTCATGAGTACAACCTGCTTAGCCTGTTGAGCAGGCCTGAAATCGATTATGCCGGGCTTACCGCATTGACCGGCGCGCCTGAAATCGATCCACAGGTGGCTGAACAGGTAGAGATCAAGGTGAAGTACGCTGGTTACATCGAGCGTCAACAAGAGGAGATCGCACGTCTCAGGGCCAGCGAGAATATCAAGTTGCCTGTGGATATCGATTATCCCGGCATCTCCGGCCTATCGAAGGAGATCCAGGCCAAGCTCAGCCAAGCCAGGCCGGAAACCCTCGGCCAGGCTTCTCGCATACCTGGCGTGACCCCAGCAGCCATCTCTCTGTTGATGATTCACCTGAAAAAGCGCGGCGCCGCGCGGGAAATGGAGCACAGCGCTTGAGCGTTACCATCACGGACCACCAGCGTCACGAGTTGTCCACAGGTGCCCAGGCCCTTGGCCTGGCATTGACGGGAAAGCAAGAGGAACAGCTGCTGGCCTACCTGGCCCTGTTGATCAAATGGAACAAAGCCTACAACCTCACCGCTGTTCGCGACCCGGACGAAATGGTCTCTCGTCATCTGCTCGACAGCTTGAGCGTTGTTCCCTACATCGGTCAGGCTCAACGTTGGCTGGATGTAGGTAGCGGAGGAGGCATGCCAGGCATCCCCCTGGCTATCATGTTTCCGGAAAAACGTATCACCACGCTCGACAGTAATGGCAAGAAAACGCGCTTCCAGACCCAGGTCAAGCTTGAACTCAAACTGCCGAACCTGGAAGTTGTCCACAGCCGGGTCGAAGCTCATCAGCCGGCACAGCCGTATGAAGGGATCGTTTCCCGGGCCTTCAGTAGCCTGGAGGACTTCGCCAACTGGACCCGCCATCTGGGCGATCCCGCCAGCCACTGGCTGGCCATGAAAGGGCTGCACCCGACGGAAGAACTGGTAGCATTGCCTGCTGACTTTGAAGTGGATAGCGCGCATGCTCTGGCCGTGCCTGGTTGCCAGGGCCAAAGGCATTTACTGATACTGCGCCGCAAGGCATGACGGGGAACACGAGCGACAATGGCTAAGGTATTCGCGATCGCGAACCAGAAGGGTGGGGTCGGCAAAACCACGACCTGTATCAACCTCGCGGCTTCACTGGTTGCCACCAAACGGCGAGTGCTCCTGATCGACCTCGATCCGCAGGGCAACGCCACCATGGGCAGCGGTGTGGATAAACATGCGCTGGAGCGTTCGGTGTACGACCTGCTCATCGGTGAGTGCGACCTCGGCGAAGCCATGCAATTTTCAGAACACGGCGGTTATCAGTTGCTTCCGGCGAACCGGGACCTGACCGCGGCCGAGGTTAACCTGCTTGAAATGCAGATGAAGGAAAGCCGCCTGCGCAATGCTCTGGCGCCTATCCGGGAAAACTACGATTTCATCCTGATCGACTGTCCGCCGTCGCTTTCGATGCTGACCCTCAACGCCCTGGTGGCAGCCGACGGCGTGATCATCCCCATGCAGTGCGAGTACTTCGCACTCGAAGGGCTCAGCGACCTTGTGGACAACATCAAGCGAATCGGTGCCGCGATCAATCCACAACTGAAGATCGAAGGCCTCCTGCGCACCATGTACGACCCTAGGCTGAGCCTGATCAACGACGTGTCGGCGCAGCTCAAGGCCCACTTCGGTGAACAGCTGTACGATACCGTAATCCCACGCAACATCCGCCTCGCTGAAGCCCCGAGCTTCGGCATGCCAGCTTTGGCGTATGACAAGCAGTCCAGGGGTGCGCTGGCGTATCTGGAACTGGCCAATGAAATGGTTCGCCGTCAACGCCGAAAGGCTCGTACCGCTGCCGCGGTTTAAGGAATAGCAATGGCTGTGAAGAAACGAGGGCTTGGCCGAGGCCTCGATGCACTGCTGAGCGGGCCGACGGCGTCCGCGCTGGAAGCGCAGGCTGAAAAAGTCGACCCAAAGGAATTGCAGCACCTGCCTCTGGACGTCATCCAGCGAGGCAAGTATCAGCCGCGGCGTGACATGGATCCCCAGGCCCTGGAAGAGCTGGCACAGTCCATCCGCAGCCAGGGCCTCATGCAACCGATCGTGGTGCGCCCGATCGGTAACGAACGTTACGAGATCATCGCGGGCGAGCGACGCTGGCGCGCCAGCCAGCAGGCCGGACTGGAGCGTATTCCCGCCATGGTCCGTGAAGTGCCGGACGAAGCCGCCATTGCCATGGCCTTGATCGAGAACATCCAGCGCGAAGACCTGAATCCGTTGGAAGAAGCGATCGCATTGCAGCGACTGCAACAGGAATTCCAGCTGACGCAACAGCAGGTAGCGGAGGCTGTGGGTAAGTCTCGTGCCACGGTAACCAACCTGATGCGACTGATCACCCTGCCGGAAGGCATCAAGACCATGCTCGCGCATGGGGATCTGGAAATGGGCCACGCTCGGGCGCTTCTGGGCTTACCGGAGTCGCGACAGCTCGAGGGGGCGCGACATGTTGTCGCACGTGGGCTGACCGTGCGCCAGACCGAGGCGCTGGTACGCCAATGGCTGAGCGCTCCGCAGGCGCCCCAGGAGCCTTCCCGCATGGACCCGGACATTGCCCGTCTGGAACAGCGCCTGGCAGAGCGGCTGGGCTCTGCGGTGCAGATACGCCATGGTCAGAAGGGCAAGGGGCAACTGGTGATCCGGTACAACTCCCTAGATGAACTGCAAGGCGTCCTCGCCCACATTCGCTGAAACAATTGAGTTTGGGGTGAACAGTCGGAAAAGCCTCGCCGGCAGTTGAACAGGGGCTGAACCGCCCCTATACTCTGCGCGCATTTTGTCGGCACATTCTATGCCAAGTCGTCGATGTACGGCAGGCCGACACCGAGGAGTCATGTTGATGGAAACCCGCACGCCAAACCGCTTGCCCTTCCATCGTTGGGTGGTTTTCCCCGTCCTCGTTGCGCAATTGATCACGCTTCTGGTCGCTGCCCTGGTGCTCTGGCAGTGGCAGGGTCCGACCAGCGGGTATTCAGGCTTGTGTGGGGGCCTGATTGGCTGGTTGCCAAATGTTTATTTCGCCATGAAGGCGTTCCGCTTCAGCGGCGCCCGAGCGGCACAAGCCATCGTCCGGTCTTTCTATGCCGGCGAGGCGGGCAAACTGATTTTGACGGCAGTGCTGTTCGCACTGGCGTTCGTAGGGGTGAAGCCACTGGCGCCGCTGGCGCTGTTCGGCGTGTTCTTCTTGACCCAGGTGGTCAATTGGTTCGCACCCTTGCTCATGAGAACAAGATTTTCGAGACCTTAGGGCGTTTGAGGCAACCATGGCAGCAGAAACCGCTTCGGGCTATATACAGCACCACCTTCAGAACCTGACCTTCGGCAAGCTCGCTGACGGTAGCTGGGGCTTCGCCCACAGCGCCGCGGAAGCCAAGGCCATGGGCTTCTGGGCTTTCCACGTCGACACCCTCGGCTGGTCCGTTGCCCTGGGCCTGATCTTTGTCCTGCTGTTCCGCCTGGCGGCGCGCAAGGCGACGTCCGGCCAGCCAGGCCGTCTGCAGAACTTCGTCGAAGTGCTCGTCGAGTTCGTCGACGGCAGCGTGAAGGACAGCTTCCATGGTCGCAGCGCGGTCATCGCTCCCCTGGCGCTGACCATCTTCGCCTGGGTGTTCCTGATGAACGCCATCGACCTGATCCCCGTGGACTGGATTCCACAGATCGCCGCCAAGCTGACCGGCGACCATGAGATCCCGTTCCGCGCCGTGTCCACCACGGACCCGAACGCTACGCTGGGCATGGCGTTCTCGGTCTTCGCGCTGATCATTTTCTATAGCATCAAGGTCAAGGGCCTTGGCGGTTTCATCGGCGAGCTGACCCTGCACCCCTTCAGCAGCAAGAACATGGCCGTGCAGATCCTGCTCATCCCGGTCAACTTCCTGCTCGAGTTCGTGACCCTGATCGCCAAACCGATCTCCCTGGCGCTCCGGCTGTTCGGCAACATGTACGCCGGCGAGCTGGTGTTCATCCTGATCGCCGTGATGTTCGGCAGCGGCCTGCTCTGGCTCAGTGGCCTGGGGGTTGCGCTGCAATGGGCGTGGGCAGTGTTCCACATCCTGATCATCACGCTGCAGGCTTTCATCTTCATGATGCTTACCATCGTCTACCTGTCGATGGCACACGAAGATAACCATTAAGGCTCGTCTGGCGCGTCTTAGTCTTTCCCGGTGGCCTAGCGGCCATTGGGGAAGAGAGCCGCAACCCGGCGCCTGTGCCGTGACGGCTCTGTGAAAACTTGCTTTACCGCTTTAAACCTAAGAAAACCTAACCAATACGACGTAAAAGTCGGGAGGAAAGATGGAAACTGTAGTTGGTCTGACCGCTATCGCTGTTGCTCTGCTGATCGGCCTGGGCGCACTGGGTACCGCTATCGGCTTCGGCCTGCTGGGCGGCAAGTTCCTGGAAGGTGCTGCTCGCCAGCCGGAAATGGTTCCCATGCTGCAAGTCAAGATGTTCATCGTCGCTGGTCTGCTCGACGCCGTCACCATGATCGGTGTTGGTATCGCTCTGTTCTTCACCTTCGCGAACCCCTTCGTTGGTCAAATCGCTGGCTGATCACTCACTCCCGAGTGAGTGGGTGTGATGTACAAAGAACGAGCGAGGTGTTGGCGTGAACATTAATGCAACCCTGATAGGCCAGTCCGTTGCGTTCTTCATTTTCGTGTGGTTCTGCATGAAGTGCGTATGGCCTCCGGTCATCGCGGCTCTGCAGGAACGCCAGAAGAAGATCGCTGATGGCCTGGATGCTGCCAGCCGTGCTGCTCGCGACCTGGAATTGGCCCAAGACAAAGCGGGTCAACAACTGCGCGAAGCCAAGGCCCAGGCAGCCGAGATCATCGAGCAGGCCAAGAAGCGCAGTGCCCAGATCGTTGACGAAGCCCGTGAACAGGCTCGTCTCGAGGCTGAGCGCGTGAAGGCGCAGGCTTCGGCTGAGATCGAGCAGGAACTCAACAGTGCCAAGGACGCGCTGCGTGCCCAAGTGGGCCTGCTGGCTGTCACTGGCGCCGAGAAGATCCTCGGGTCTTCCGTTGATCAGAACGCGCACGCAGAGCTGGTAAACAAACTGGCTGCTGAAATTTAAGCGAGGGCGATCATGGCAGAACTGACCACGTTGGCCCGACCTTACGCTAAGGCGGCCTTCGAGCATGCGCAGGCCCACCAGCAACTGGCCAATTGGTCAGCCATGCTCGGCCTGGCTGCAGCGGTGTCGCAAGACGACACCATGCAGCGACTGCTCAAGGCCCCGCGACTGACGAGCGCAGAAAAGGCCGCCGCCTTTATTCAGGTGTGCGGTGACAAGTTTGATGCACAGGCACGTAATTTCATTCACGTGGCCGCGGAAAACGAGCGTCTCCAGCTATTGCCGGAGATCTCGGCGCTGTTCGACCTGTACAAGGCCGAACAGGAAAGATCCGTGGATGCGGAAGTCACCAGTGCCTTCGCATTGAACCAAGAACAGCAAGACAAACTCGCCAAGGTTCTCAGTGCACGGCTCGGCCGGGAAGTGCGACTGCACGTTGCGGAGGATGCCAGCCTGATCGGTGGTGTCGTCATCCGCGCCGGTGACCTGGTAATCGATGGCTCGGTGCGCGGGAAGATCGCGCAACTGGCCGAAGCACTGAAATCTTGAGTTTGAAGGGGCAGCAGAGCAATGCAGCAACTCAATCCTTCCGAAATTAGCGAAATCATCAAGGGGCGCATCGAACAACTCGATGTTACCTCTCAGGCCCGCAACGAAGGTACCGTCGTCAGCGTTTCTGACGGTATCGTGCGGATCCACGGTCTGACCGACGTCATGTACGGCGAAATGATCGAGTTCCCAGGTGGCGTCTTCGGTATGGCGCTGAACCTGGAGCAGGACTCCGTCGGTGCCGTCGTGCTGGGTGCCTACAACACCCTGGCCGAAGGCATGAGCGCCAAGTGCACCGGCCGCATCCTCGAAGTGCCGGTGGGCAAGGCCCTGCTCGGTCGCGTCGTGGACGCGCTGGGCAACCCGGTAGACGGCAAGGGCCCACTGGGCCACACCGAAACCGACGCGGTCGAGAAAGTCGCGCCTGGCGTAATCTGGCGTAAATCGGTAGACCAGCCTCTGCAGACTGGCTACAAGGCTGTCGACGCCATGATCCCGGTAGGCCGTGGCCAGCGTGAGCTGATCATCGGTGACCGCCAGATCGGCAAGACCGCCATGGCCATCGACGCCATCATCAACCAGAAGAACAGCGGTGTCTTCTGTGTGTATGTGGCTATCGGCCAGAAGCAGTCCACCATCGCCAACATCGTCCGCAAGCTCGAAGAGCACGGCGCGCTGGCCAACACCATCATCGTCGCCGCCTCGGCGTCCGAATCGGCAGCCCTGCAATACCTGGCGCCGTACTCGGGCTGCACCATGGGCGAGTACTTCCGCGACCGCGGTGAAGACGCGCTGATCGTGTACGATGACCTGTCCAAGCAGGCCGTGGCCTACCGCCAGATCTCCCTGCTGCTGCGCCGTCCGCCAGGACGCGAAGCGTACCCAGGCGACGTGTTCTATCTCCACTCCCGCCTGCTGGAGCGCGCTTCCCGCGTGTCCGAGGAATACGTAGAGAAGTTCACCAACGGTGCTGTCACCGGCAAGACCGGTTCCTTGACCGCGCTGCCGCTGATCGAGACCCAGGCCGGTGACGTTTCGGCGTTCGTACCGACCAACGTGATTTCCATCACCGACGGTCAGATCTTCCTGGAATCGGGCATGTTCAACTCGGGCATCCGTCCGGCGGTCAACGCCGGTGTGTCGGTATCCCGCGTAGGTGGCGCCGCTCAGACGAAGATCATCAAGAAGCTGTCCGGTGGTATCCGTACCGCGCTGGCCCAGTACCGTGAACTGGCTGCGTTCGCGCAGTTCGCTTCCGACCTGGACGAAGCGACCCGCAAGCAGCTGGAGCATGGTCAGCGCGTTACCGAGCTGATGAAGCAGAAGCAATACGCGCCAATGTCCATCGCCGAGATGTCCCTGTCGCTGTACGCGGCCGAGCGTGGCTTCCTGACCGACGTCGAAATCGACAAGATCGGAAGCTTCGAGCAGGCGCTGATTGCTTACTTCAACCGCGATCACGCCGACCTGATGGCGAAGATCAACGTGAAGGGCGACTTCAACGACGAGATCGACGCCGGTATCAAGGCGGGTATCGAGAAGTTCAAGGCCACCCAGACCTGGTAAGCCGCAGCGGGGGCTTCGGCCCCCGCTTGCTAACCTGATAGGTGAGACATGGCAGGCGCAAAAGAGATTCGCGGCAAGATTGCGAGCATCAAAAGCACGCAAAAAATTACCAGCGCCATGGAAAAAGTGGCGGTCAGCAAGATGCGCAAGGCACAACTGCGCATGGCTGCGAGCCGTCCCTACGCGGACCACATCCGCCAGGTAATCGGGCATCTGGCCAACGCCAATCCTGAATACCGTCATCCCTTCATGGTCGAGCGCGCCGTCAAGCGCGTCGGTTATGTAGTGGTGAGCAGCGACCGTGGTCTGTGTGGCGGCTTGAACACCAACCTGTTCAAGGCTCTGGTCAAGGACATGGCTGCCAACCGCGCCAATGGTGTGGAAATCGACCTCTGCGTGGTCGGCAGCAAGGGCGCTTCGTTCTTCCGTAGCTTCGGTGGCAACGTCGTCGCCGCCATCAGCCACCTGGGCGAAGAACCGTCGATCAACGACTTGATCGGCAGCGTCAAGGTGATGCTGGATGCCTACCTCGAAGGCCGTATCGACCGTCTGTGCGTAGCGTCCAACAAGTTCGTCAACACCATGGTGCAAAAGCCCGTGGTAGAGCAGTTGGTACCGTTGGTTGCAACCCCGGATCAAGCGCTCAAGCACCACTGGGACTACCTGTACGAACCCGACGCCAAGGAGCTGCTGGACGGCTTGATGGTGCGTTACGTGGAGTCGCAGGTTTACCAGGCGGTAGTAGAGAACAACGCTTCTGAGCAAGCGGCGCGGATGATCGCCATGAAGAACGCCACCGACAACGCCGGTGACCTGATCAGCGAATTGCAGCTGGTCTACAACAAGGCGCGTCAGGCTGCGATCACCCAAGAGATCTCGGAAATCGTCGGCGGCGCTGCCGCGGTTTAACGGTTCAAATATTCAGAGGATCCAGCTATGAGTAGCGGACGTATCGTTCAAATCATCGGCGCCGTGATCGACGTGGAATTCCCACGTGACAGCGTGCCGAGCATCTACAACGCCCTGAAGGTTCAAGGCGCTGAAACCACCCTGGAAGTCCAGCAGCAGCTGGGCGACGGCGTGGTGCGTACCATTGCGATGGGTTCGACCGAAGGCCTCAAGCGTGGCCTGGACGTGATCGACACCAACGCGGCCATCGCGGTACCCGTGGGTAAGGCTACCCTGGGCCGTATCATGGACGTGCTGGGCAATCCCATCGACGAAGCCGGCCCCATCGGTGAAGAAGAGCGCTGGACCATCCACCGCGCGGCTCCATCGTTCGCTGATCAGGCTGGCGGCAACGAACTGCTCGAAACCGGCATCAAGGTAATCGACCTGGTGTGCCCGTTCGCCAAGGGCGGCAAGGTCGGCCTGTTCGGCGGCGCCGGCGTGGGCAAGACCGTGAACATGATGGAACTCATCCGTAACATCGCCATCGAGCACAGCGGTTACTCCGTGTTCGCCGGTGTGGGCGAGCGTACCCGTGAAGGGAACGACTTCTACCACGAGATGAAAGACTCCAACGTTCTGGACAAGGTAGCGCTGGTCTATGGCCAGATGAACGAGCCACCAGGAAACCGCCTGCGCGTTGCCCTGACCGGCCTGACCATGGCCGAGAAATTCCGTGACGAAGGTAACGACGTACTGCTGTTCGTCGACAACATCTATCGTTACACCCTGGCCGGTACCGAAGTATCCGCACTGCTGGGCCGTATGCCTTCCGCGGTAGGTTACCAGCCGACCCTGGCCGAAGAGATGGGCGTTCTGCAAGAGCGCATCACCTCCACCAAGCAGGGTTCGATCACCTCGATCCAGGCCGTATACGTGCCTGCGGACGACTTGACCGACCCGTCGCCGGCTACCACCTTCGCCCACCTGGATGCGACCGTGGTACTGTCCCGTGACATCGCTTCGCTGGGTATCTACCCCGCGGTGGACCCGCTGGATTCCACCTCTCGCCAGCTGGACCCACTGGTGATCGGCCAGGAGCACTACGATACCGCTCGTGGCGTGCAGTATGTGCTGCAGCGTTACAAGGAGCTGAAAGACATCATCGCCATCCTCGGTATGGACGAGCTGTCGGAAAGCGACAAGCAGCTGGTGTCCCGCGCGCGGAAAATCCAGCGCTTCCTGTCCCAGCCGTTCTTCGTGGCCGAAGTCTTCACCGGTGCTCCAGGCAAATACGTTTCCCTGAAAGACACCATCGCGGGCTTCAAAGGCATCCTCAACGGTGACTACGACCACCTGCCAGAACAGGCGTTCTACATGGTCGGCAGCATCGAAGAAGCGATCGAGAAGGCCAAGAAACTGTAATCCCGGCGCCCGGCGACGGGCGCTTTCAGGTTGAGGCAAGTAGATGGCTATGACTGTCCATTGCGATATCGTCAGCGCGGAAGGGGAGATCTTCTCCGGCCTGGTAGAGATGGTGATCGCGCACGGTAACCTGGGTGATCTCGGTATCGCTCCAGGCCACGCGCCATTGCTGACGGACCTGAAGCCAGGTCCGATCCGCTTGATCAAGCAAGGTGGCGAAGCCGAGGTGTTCTACATCTCGGGTGGTTTCCTCGAAGTGCAGCCGAACGTGGTAAAGGTCTTGGCCGATACCGTGCAGCGCGCCGCCGACCTCGATGAAGCCTCCGCCCAGGCGGCCGTGAAAGCGGCCGAGCAGGCGCTGAACGAAAAGGGCTCGGACTTCGACTACAGCGCTGCCGCAGCGCGTCTAGCCGAAGCCGCCGCCCAACTGCGTACCGTGCAGCAGATCCGCAAGAAGTACGGTGGATAACTTCTCGGTCCTCCTGCGCGATTGAGTAAAAGGGTAGCCTCGGCTACCCTTTTTCTTTTTCTGCTGTCAGGCCTTCCATGTCTCTCGATATCGTTATCCTCGCCGCAGGCCAGGGCACACGCATGCGCTCCGCGCTGCCCAAGGTCCTGCACCCGGTCGCCGGCCGCTCAATGCTGGGGCATGTTATCCACAGCGCCCGCCAACTCAAGCCGAGCGGCATCCACGTTGTGATTGGCCATGGTGCCGAACAGGTGCAGCAAGCGTTCGCCGCCGAAGACATCCAGTTCGTGATTCAGGCGCAACAGCTGGGTACAGGCCATGCGGTGGCACAGGCTCAGCCTGGCTTGGACTCCACAATTACGCTCATCCTGTATGGTGATGTACCGCTTATCCAGCCGGCTACCCTGCAGGCACTTCTGACCTTGGTCAATGAAGATCAGGTAGCACTGTTGACTGTCGAGCTTGCAGACCCTACCGGCTACGGGCGGATTACCCGCGACGGTAATGGAAAGGTGACAGGTATCGTTGAACACAAGGACGCCAGCGAAGCGCAACGGCGTATTACCGAAGGCAATACCGGCATTGTGGCCATGCCCACCGCCCGCCTGGCTGGGTGGATGGGACGGTTGTCCAACCAGAACGCACAAGGCGAATACTACCTGACCGACATCATTGCCATGGCGGTGGCGGATGGGCTTACCGTGGCTACTCAAACAGCACAGGAGCCGATGGAAGTACAGGGCGCCAATGACCGGCGACAGTTGGCGGAGCTCGAGCGCTATTACCAGCGTCGCGAAGCCGAAAGACTGATGACCGCCGGAGTGACCCTGCGTGATCCAGCTCGCCTCGATATCCGCGGAGAGGTGACAACCGGCCGCGATGTGGTGATCGACGTCAACGTGGTACTGGAAGGGCGAGTTGTCATCGAGGACAGCGTCCAGATAGGCGCCAACGTGGTAATACGTGATTCGACTCTCAGGCAAGGAGCCGTCATCAAGCCGTTTACCCACCTCGAAGGCGTGGTAGTGGGGGAGGCCGCTGACGCGGGGCCCTTCGCGCGGTTGCGTCCTGGTACCGTACTGGAAGCAAGGGCGCATGTGGGTAACTTCGTCGAACTCAAGAACGCTCATATGGGGCCTGGGGCCAAGGCCGGGCATTTGAGCTACCTGGGGGATGCCAGCATAGGTGCGCGTACCAACATAGGCGCAGGTACCATCACTTGCAACTACGACGGCGCCAACAAGAGCCGCACCACCCTGGGCGAGGATGTATTCATCGGTTCCAATAATGCGTTGGTTGCTCCCGTTTCAATTGGGGACGGCGCCACTACGGCGGCTGGTTCCACCATCACCACCGACGTGCCTGCTGAACAACTGGCCGTAGCGCGGGCACGACAGCGCAATGTGGAAGGCTGGACCCGCCCTCGCAAGAAAACGACCTAACAGCCAAGTTGGGCTTGACAGCCCAGGCCTAAAAGTTTTGAATGCGCGCATTAACTTTCGAATCGAAAGATCAAGAGCGCGATGACGAAACGCAATACGCCTCAACGCCGCCATGCCATCCTTGCCTTGCTCAATGAGCAAGGCGAGGTCACCGTGGAGGCGCTCGCGCGGCATTTCCAAACATCGGAAGTCACGGTCCGCAAGGACTTGGCAGCCTTGGAGAGCAACGGGCTGCTGTTGCGTCGCTATGGCGGCGCAGTGCCGGTGCCGCAGGAATTGATTGTCGATCCGAGCCAGAAAGTTTCGGTTCATAAGCAAGCTATTGCCAAGGCAGCCGTAGGACGAATCAAGGAGCATGCGCGAATCATCATCGATAGCGGCAGTACCACGGCTGCCATGATCCCACATCTGGGCCGCCAGCCTGGTCTGGTAGTGATGACCAACTCATTGCAGGTGGCAACGGCTCTGCGCGAGCTTGAGCCTGAACCTGTGCTGCTGATGACCGGAGGTACCTGGGACCCGAATTCCGAATCCTTTCAGGGACAAGTGGCCGAGCAGGTGCTGCGTTCCTACGACTTCGACCAGTTGTTCATTGGCGCCGACGGCCTGGACCTGGAGCGAGGCACCACCACGTTCAATGAACTGCTGGGCCTGAGCCGAGTGATGGCCGAGGTCGCGCGTGAGGTGATAGTACTGGCTGAAGCTGACAAGCTTGGCCGTCGCATTCCAAACCTCGAGCTGCCCTGGAGTAGCGTCCATACCCTTATCACTGATGATCGCCTGCCTCTCGAGGCTCGCGAGCACATTCAGGCGCGCGGAGCCCGGGTAATCTGCGCCGCCCCTAGCCAGGAGTAGCAAACCATGTGCGGAATCGTAGGCGCCATCGCTGAACGTAACGTGACGCCAATCTTGATCGAAGGCTTGAAGCGTCTGGAGTACCGGGGCTACGACAGTGCCGGCGTCGCTCTCGTCACGGCAGCGGGGGCTTTGGAGCGGTGTCGCCGCACCGGCAAGGTCAGTGAGCTGGAAGCCTGCTTGCAAGCCACGCCGCTCACTGGCCGGCTGGGCATCGCCCATACCCGTTGGGCAACCCATGGCGCGCCCACTGAACCGAACGCACATCCGCATTTTTCCAATGGCCTGGCGGTTGTACACAACGGGATCATTGAGAACCACGAGCCGCTGCGCGCGCAGCTGCAAGCCCGGGGTTATCAGTTCGAGTCCCAGACCGATACCGAGGTCATCGCCCATCTGCTGCATTGGGAGCTGCAAAGCCAACCCAACCTGATTGACGCGCTTCGCTTGACCGTCGCTCAGTTGCATGGAGCCTACGGCCTTGCAGCGGTTTCCCTGACCCAACCAGACCGCCTCGTGGCGGCTCGCAGCGGCAGCCCTTTGGTGGTCGGCCTGGGCCTTGGAGAAAACTTCCTGGCCTCGGATCAACTGGCCCTGCGCCAGGTCACCGACCGATTCAAATACCTGGAGGAGGGTGATATCGCCGAGATCCGTCAGGACGGTGTGAAGATGTGGACTCGCGAAGGGCAGCCGGTTCAGCGTGAGACGGTGCAATACCACGAAGGCGCCGAAGCAGCGGACAAAGGCGAGTACCGTCACTTCATGCTCAAGGAAATCCATGAGCAGCCCAAGGTCGTGCAACGTACCCTGGAAGGCCGGCTCGGTGAAGGTCAGGTGCTGGTAGAGGCCTTTGGGCCCAAGGCAAGGTCCCTCTTCGAACGCGTGCGCAACGTGCAGATCGTCGCCTGTGGCACCAGCTACCACGCCGGCATGGTCGCGCGGTATTGGCTTGAAGGGCTTGCCGGCATTCCCTGCCAGGTCGAGGTGGCCAGCGAGTTTCGTTACCGCAAGGTGGTAGTACCCTCCGACACTTTGTTCGTCACCATCTCACAATCCGGTGAAACGGCGGACACCCTTGCTGCGCTGCGCTATGCCAAGGCCCTCGGCTTCGCTGGCAGCCTGGCGCTGTGCAACGTGGGTATCAGCTCACTGGTGCGGGAATCGGACCTGACGTTGCTTACCCAGGCTGGGCCGGAGATTGGGGTAGCCTCCACCAAGGCGTTCACAACCCAGCTGGTCGGCCTGATGCTATTGACTCTCGCCCTGGGGCAGGTCAAGGGCAGCCTGGAAGAGGGCATGGAAGCGCGCTTGGTGGAAGAGTTGCGACGCCTGCCCGTGCGCCTGGGTGAAGCCCTGGCGATGGACGCTACCGTCGAGAAGGTCGCTCAGCTTTTTGCCGAGAAACACCATACGCTTTTCCTCGGGCGCGGCGCTCAGTTTCCTGTGGCCATGGAAGGGGCGCTCAAGCTCAAGGAGATTTCCTATATCCACGCCGAAGCTTATCCGGCTGGCGAACTCAAGCATGGCCCCCTGGCGCTGGTGGATGCAGATATGCCAGTGGTAACAGTCGCGCCTAATAATGAGCTACTGGAAAAGCTGAAGTCCAATCTCCAGGAAGTACGTGCTCGGGGCGGTGAGCTCGTCGTCTTCGCCGATGTAGAAGCCCAGCTAAGCAACGGCCCAGGCACCACAGTGGTGGCCATGCCCCACGTTATCGACGCCCTCGCGCCCATCCTTTACACCGTGCCGCTGCAGTTGCTGTCCTACTATGTGGCGGTATTGAAGGGTACTGACGTTGATCAGCCACGGAACCTGGCCAAGTCTGTGACGGTGGAGTAGGGCCCCTGTGGGCAAAACAATCAAAAGAAGGCGCTTGATCCTGCCCACCAACTGGCGCTCCGCGTGCGTAGCGCCATTCGTCTAACCTTACGGATCACTCAATAGCGTGTGGAAGGGGTACACCTCGCTCGGGTGAAAGCTGATCCGTTCCCCTTCCACGGTCACGCAGCGCTCGTGCGCTACTATGCGTAACTGCCTGCCGCTGATGAACGTCAGGCTGTGGATCGTCCGGGTATCTTCGTGCTCGATTCGGTGTTCCACGAGCTCCAGCAGATTCATCAGTCCCACGCCTGCGGAAGGATGGTTGATGGTCAATGTACTGTGTGGAGTAGCGAGGTCTGTTGCATCGAGGGTTTCCCAAAAGGTTGCTTTTCCCATGTCGTGCTCACTTGCTTGAACGAGTTGGGAATTACAACGCTTGTGCCTGGCGTTGGCTGTCGGGCCGTTCCTAAACCTACGTAGGAATCCGAGCAGGTTTTCAGAGAACTGGGGAAATAAGCCGAGCGATGCGCATGCCCAATTTCAATACACGGTGGGTTTTCTTGCTATCGGCCACGGTGAGTTCCTTGGCGAGAGCGAAATCCTGTTCCAGCATGTCGCTGACTTGGCTGGCGAAGCCTTCGTCGATGGTCAGCAACATCACTTCGAAGTTGAGGCGGAAAGAGCGGTTGTCCATGTTCGCGCTGCCAATGGCGCTGATTTCGTTATCCACAAGCACCACTTTCTGATGAAGGAAGCCTGGCTGGTAACGGAAGATGCGAATACCGGCCCGTACTGCCTCGCTGGCATAGAGACTCGAAGCAGCGTAGACGACGCGATGGTCTGGCCGTGAAGGTATGAGAATGCGCACGTCCACCTTGCGCAGCACCGCCAGACGCAATGCCGCGAACACGGCCTCATCGGGTATGAAGTAGGGGGTGGTGATCCAGAGACGATGTTCCGCGCTGTTGATCGCCTCGATGAAGAACAGTGCGCAGGTTTCCTGGGCATCCGCAGGGCCTGTGGCCAAAACCTGGCAGAGCGCGCCCTCGTCAGGGTATGCGTCTGGCAATAACAGCGGCGGCAGCTCTCTCGCCGCCCAGAACCAGTCTTCGGCAAAGCTCTCCTGCAAGCAGGCTACTGCCGGGCCTGTGACCCAGACATGAGTATCTCGCCAAGGGCTTAGCGGTGGGAGGTCCCCCAGGTACTCGTCGCCTACGTTATGCCCACCCAGGAAGGCGATCTTGCCATCGACTACGACGATCTTTCGATGATTGCGGAAATTTACCTGGAAGCGATTCAAGCCTGCCCGCCCGGCAGAGAACGCATGAACCTGTACGCCACCGCGTTTCAGGGTGTCCACATACCGACGGGATAGCGCATGGCTGCCGATACGATCGAACAGCAGATGAACGCTGACCCCTTGTCCAGCCTTTTCCAGGAGCGCAGCCTGCATCCGCCGCCCGATCAGGTCATCATGGATGATGAAGAACTGGATGAGGATGACCTGCTCGGCGCCACGGATCGCTTCGAATATTCGCTCGAAGGTCGCTTCGCCGTTTATCAACAGGCCTACATTATTATTCGCCAGGCAAGGCATGCGACCCAGCCGGGGTAGGGCCCGCAGGCGGGAGTAGGCGCTTGAGGCCTTGGCCGCCAGGGCCTCTTCTACCCAAGGGCGCCAGTTGAGATGAGCGATCGCATCCTGCATTTCCCGGTTGGCTTGGCGTCTGGCTTCGATGTATTCGTCGAAGGTGCTTCGACCGAATACCAGGTAGGGCAACAGGGTCAGGTAAGGGATGAAGAACAGCGACATGGCCCAGGCGATTGCACCTTGGGCCGTGCGCACCGTCAGAAGCGCATGAATGGCCGCGACGGCCCCTACGGTATGAACGAGGCCAAGTACGTAACCGAAGAACGCTGCGCTATGAGTATCCATGCATTGCCTATGCAGCCTGGCGGGGTTCACTCTATGACTACGCCCAGCGGCAAATGTGCAAGCGGTTCGCTGCAACGTCTGGCTAAGCGCAGCGTCCAAGCAAAGCCAACAAGGAGTCGAATATGAAAGGTACCTCGATTGTTCTGATGCTCGCGGCGCTTGGTGGGGCGGTATCCGCTCATGCCCAGATGCTTCGCCCCGGCCTTTGGGAGCTGACTACCAGTCAGATGGAAGTGGAAGGCAAGCCCTTGCCGGACCTGCAAGTCATGCTGGGCCAGTTGCGTAATCTGCCTCCGGAACAGCGAGCCATGATGGAACAGGTCCTGGCCAAGCAAGGTATAACCGTAGGGGGCAATGGCATTCGCTCATGCCTCACCCCAGAACAGGTACGCACCAACGATATCCCGCTGCAGGACCCTCAATCCGGATGCACTCAACGCATCACTGAACGCAATGGCAATATCTGGAAGTTTTCTTTCACGTGCCCCAAAGCCCAAGGCGCGGGACAGGCCACCTTTCTGAGTGATCGTGAGTTCACTACCCAGGTCGCCGGTACCTTCAACACCTCCGGTGTTACACAGAAAGGCAGCATGAATACTCGCGCCCAGTGGTTAGGCGCTGACTGTGGCAGCGTGAAGCCGCGTCAGTAGTTCCACGTGGAACATCACGGCTTTTCCCAGTACCCTTGGCTCCGGCTTTCACAAAAGGGCTTCAAGTAACGGGTGTCACTGGCGATGCCGTAGTAGTGTATGTCTTGCTCGTAAGGCAGGTTATCGACCCGCGCGCCTTGGCATACCCCGAATGCCCCTGAGGGGCATTGAGCCATGTAGGCGACTTCCGTCTTCTGATCCTTAAGGGCAGGGCGGCAGAAGCCATCATGGAACAACTCCGCGGGAATGGTCCGGTTCTGTTGGCAAACCTTCACATCCAGGCGATCCCCCTGGCTGTGGATAAGGCAAGCCTCCGCATGGGCTTGCAGGTGCTGGCCCGAACATAAGACGATAAGGGTTATCCCCAGGGCGCGGCATATATCCGGCATGTTTGAAAATATCCTTACGTACGTACTGGCTGGCCCGCTGGGCGCAGGCAAAACCACCTTGGCCAGGCATCTGCTTAAACAGCATTCACCTGGCCAGCGCTGGGCAGTGCTGGTCAATGAATTCGGCGACATCGGGCTGGATGCTGCGCTCCTGGACGCAGACGATGGTAGCTCAGTGGTCGAAATCGCGGGAGGCTGTGTTTGTTGCGTGAATGGCGCGCCTTTCACTGCCGCGCTTGCTCGCTTGATCCGCGCTCGGAAGCCGACCCATCTACTGATCGAGCTTTCCGGCCTGGGCCACCCCATGCCTTTGTTACAACAGCTGCGCTTGCCACCCTGGCAACGGGTATTGAACATACAGCCACCCATTATCGTGGTGGACGCTTTGCAACTGGCGAGGCGCGCCGATTCATCTCTTTCCGAGGTGAGGCCATTGTTGATGGGCCGACATGTACTTGTCATCAATAAAGCGGACCAAGTACCGGTACATGCTCGTGGCGAAATAGAGAAAAGCCTCGGGCGTACAGGTTGGTGGGTCAACCAAGGCGCGTTACCCGCGCAGGCATTGGTTTCTGCTAGATCTGACGGGCCGGGTCAGCCAGGCAAACGCCTGGTTGCTGTTCCGTCGATCGATGCACCTGGACATTGGAGCCGAGGCTGGCAATTACAACCGGCCCAGCGGGTGATACGGCAGAACATAGAAGCGATGCTGCAGCGGCTACCCTGGATCCGCGCGAAGACGATCTTGCATACCGAGCAAGGGTGGTACTCGGCCAATCTATTGCCTGGACAACCTTATGCATGGCAACCCACTGAGTGGCGCCGAGACAGCCGGCTTGAATTGATCTTCGACCAACCTCAGAACCACGCTGACCTCGATACACAGTGGGCCCATTGCCTAGAGTAGGGATCACGGCCGGGTGCGTTTATGCGTCTGACGCCATTCGGCGAGTTCAATGATTTCCGCGCTGGGTTGCTTCTTGATCTCGAATGGATAGGGGGCCAATTCAATCTGTGCCGAATGCGGCCCGAATTGGGTAATGGTCCCTGGGTGGCGCTGCTCGCCAGTGACGGTGAATTCGAAACCATAGATGCGAGCGAAACGCTTGCGTCCCTTGGCGTCTCGTACGAATGCGAATCGCTTGAAAGCGACGTTGTCGTCGAGCAAGTCCAGGTCCAGTTGATTGCAATGGATGCGCACCTTCGCCAAGGCTTTTTCCCGCAGCCCATGGTTATGCCAGAACCAAGCCCCAGCGCAAGCTACCACCAGCAATACGGCAAGATTTTCGAGGGTCAACATCGACGAAGGCTCCATCAGGACTCACGCAGCTTAACTGCCTGCCCGGTCTGTCGTACAGCGCGCTTTTCACGCAATATTAGACATCTGAATCAGCCTTTGATGCGCCGGAATCCTCAATGAAACGCACCCCTCATCTGCTCGCCATCCAATCCCATGTGGTCTTCGGCCATGCGGGTAACAGCGCGGCGGTTTTTGCCATGCAACGGCTTGGTGTCAACGTCTGGCCTCTCAATACCGTTCAGTTCTCCAACCATACCCAGTATGGCCATTGGAAAGGCGATGTGCTGCCGGCAAGGCAGATTCCTCAACTGGTCGAGGGTATCGGGGCCATCGGCGAGCTGGGTAATTGCGATGCGGTACTGAGCGGCTATCTGGGCAGCGCGGACCAGGGCGAGGCGATCATGCAGGCGGTGGCGGCAGTGAAGTCGGCCAATCCTCGCGCACTGTACCTGTGCGACCCGGTAATGGGACATGCCGAAAAAGGCTGCGTGGTAGCGCCCGAAGTCACCGACTTCCTACTGACCGAGGCGTTGCCCAGGGCAGACCTGCTGTGCCCGAACCAGCTGGAGCTCAATACCTTCACCGGCCGCACGGCCGATACCCTCGAAGAGTGCGTGCAGATGGCCCGGAGTCTGCTCGACCGGGGGCCGGGTATCGTCATGGTCAAGCACCTGGCTTACCGTGCCAAGCAGGCGAGCGACTTCGAGATGCTGCTCGCGACCCCTACGCACACCTGGCACCTGCGCCGTCCGTTGCTTGCCTTTCCCCGCCAGCCCGTTGGTGTAGGAGATCTGACATCCGGGCTGTTTCTCTCCCGTCTGCTTCTGGGCGACAGCCCAGTGGCTGCCTTCGAGTTCACGGCCGCCGCGGTACATGAAGTCATGCTGGAAACCCAGGCTTGTGCCAGCTACGAGCTACAGCTAGTACGTGCCCAGGATCGTATTGCCCATCCGCGAGTAACCTTCCAGGCGATCCCCTTGGCGCATTGACCTCGCGTGGCGGCCAGCCTCAGATACCGTCCGCCTTGAGCTCCTGGTATCGCTGCTCCAGTTCCTGGCGAATCTGCCGCCGTTGCTTACCCTGCGCGAAGCGGCGCTTTTCCTCACTGGTCTGGGGCGTACGCGGTGGTACTGGCACCGCGCGGCGGTTGTCATCCATGGCTACCATGGTGAAGAAGCAGCTGTTGGTATGCCGAACGCTACGCTGTTGGATGTTTTCGGTCACCACCTTGATGCCTACCTCCATGGATGTATTGCCGGTGTAGTTCACCGACGCCAGGAAGGTAACCAGCTCGCCCACATGAATGGGTTCGCGGAAGATCACCTGATCCACTGACAGAGTGACCACATAGCGGCCTGCGTAGCGACTGGCGCAGGCATAGGCGACTTCGTCCAGATATTTCAGCAGCGTGCCGCCGTGAACATTGCCGGAAAAGTTGGCCATATCCGGGGTCATCAGGACGGTCATCGTCAACTGGGCGTTTCCAGGTTCCATAAGAAGGCTCACGGTGTGAAATTCAGGAAGGCGATCTCGCGCCGCCGCTTGGGTGAATATTGCTGACGCAGCTGCCGTGGGCTACGTCACCGGTACCGCTATTTCAGCGATTTCCTATTACTACTTCGTTTCGGCATATTGCCGAAGACCGGAACCCTTTCCCACGGATGTTAGGGTAAGGCCTATTCAATATCTGAAGGAGGCCGCAGTGCACGCCATTGCCTTTATACAAGACCTGGCAGTCATCATGCTGGTCGCCGGCATCGTAACGGTTATCTTCCATCGCTTGAAGCAGCCGGTCGTGTTGGGCTATATCGCCGCCGGATTCATCATCGGCCCGCACACGCCGCCGTTCGGCTTCATCCATGACGAGGAAACCATCAAGATCCTGGCAGAACTGGGGGTGGTGTTCCTGATGTTTTCCCTAGGGCTGGAATTCAGCCTGCGCAAACTCTTCAAGGTTGGCGCCACGGCCTTCGTAGCCGCCCTACTGGAAATTACCCTGATGGTCTGGGTGGGCTATGAAATCGGCCATGCCTTTGGCTGGGGCACCATGGATGCGCTGTTCCTGGGCGCAATCCTGGCAATTTCTTCCACCACCATCATCGTAAAGGCCCTGAATGATCTCAACATGAAACATCAGCGCTTTGCCCAGTTGATCTTCGGAGTGCTGATCGTTGAAGACATCCTGGGCATCGGCATCATTGCCTTGCTCTCCGGTATTGCCGTCAGTGGCACCGTCAGTTCTGGAGAAGTGGCGGCCACGGTCGGCAAGCTAGGCCTGTTCATGGTCGTGGCCCTGGTCGTAGGTATCCTGCTGGTGCCTCGCTTGCTTGGCTACGTCGCCAAGGCCAATAGCGATGAAATGCTGCTCGTCGTCGTGCTGGGCCTGTGTTTCGGCTTTTGCCTGCTGGTCGTCAAGCTAGGCTACAGCATGGTATTGGGGGCGTTTCTCATCGGCGCGATCATGGCCGAATCCGCTCAGTTGCGAAAGATCGAACGACTGGTCGAGCCGCTGAGAGATACCTTCAGCGCCATCTTCTTCGTGGCCATCGGGCTGATGATCGAGCCCAGGGTACTGGTGGAATACGCCGGCCCTATCGTGGCGATCACCGCGGCCGTGGTGATCGGCAAAGTCGTCTCCTGCAGCCTTGGCGCCTTTTTGGCCGGCAATGATGGGCGAACATCTCTGCGCGTTGGCATGGGCTTGTCCCAGATCGGCGAATTCTCCTTCATCATAGCCGCCTTGGGCATGACCCTGCAGGTGACCAGCGACTTCCTTTACCCGGTGGCCGTGGCGGTATCGGCCATCACCACCTTGCTTACCCCCTATCTGATTCGCTGGGCGGACCCCTTCGCCTTGCACTTGGCGCGCTGGGTGCCCATGCCGCTGGCACGGGTATTCGGTACCTATGGTGAGTGGCTACGGGGCATCCGTCTTGAAGGTAAGCGGGCGGCACTGGCGGCCATGGTGCGCCGCATTCTGATGCATGTGGGAGTCAACCTGGCGCTTGTCGTTGCTATCTTCCTGAGTTTGGCCCACTTCGCCGGCCCTATCGGGCAATGGCTGTCCCCTTGGATAACGGGGGATGAGGGTCAGAAAGGAATGCTCTGCGCCGCCGCCCTCATCCTGTCCATGCCGTTCCTGGTAGCCGCCTATCGAAAGCTGGGTGCATTATCCCTGTTGCTTGCCGAGGCAGGCGTAAGGCCTCAGTTGGCGGGGCGGCATACCGATCGGGTCAGGGGGATCATGGCCCAGGTCATACCGGTCGTATTCCTGGGTCTGGTCCTTTTACTGCTTGCCGCGCTCTCGGCCAGTATTTTGCCTACACGGGAAATGTTGATAGTGGTTGCGCTGGCAGTACTGATCTTCGCTATCCTGTTCTGGCGCTGGCTGATTCGCATCCATGCCCGCATGCAGGCAGCCTTGATGGAGACCTTGGACAGCCCGAGCGGGCACTGAAGCGTCCACGAGGGGCGTTCAGCTTTCCAGCCACACGTCCCTTGCCCAGTGCCATACGGATTCCCAGCTGTCTTCGGTCACCAGTTCTTCATCACCGCTCCAGAGGACGACAGTGCCGTCCTCTTCAACGCAGTAATAATCTTCGCCATCCTGGCACAGCGGAATGAGGTCGCGTGGAACGCCAGCGTCCCAGGCATTCGCGGCGACTTCCGGAAGATAGGTATGAGACTGCGGATCTGTAACGGTTACAGGCTCCAGGCTGCCATACACCACGTCGCTAACGGTAAGGAGGAATTCCTTGAATACAAAAGGAATGTTGATGAACAGCTGTTCCTCGATTTCGACCAGAAGGTCCTCGTCGGGTAGCTCCAGCGGGACAGGGACGGGTTCGTTGGCTTCCCGGAGTTGTTCGATGACTTCTTCCACGATGACAGACCTATGGCTTCGACACGTTGAGCGGAGTTGCTCAAGAGATTCTAATTCATAGCCTGAAAAGCAAAACCCCGGATGAGAATATCCGGGGTTTTGGTGCCGAGTGGCGTACCACGCTTGTTTCAACCGTTCTGGCGGATACCGGCAATCAGCCAAGGCTGGTTCTCGCCCTGCTGGCGTTCCATGTTCCAGCTCTCGCTGAAGGCTTCGCCTTTATCGAAGCGGGAATCCTTGGAAACACCGGTAAAGGTCAGGGTCGCGATGGTGCGATCTGAGCGATCATCGACGCCATCCAGTTGCACGGACAGGTCATCGATGTAGGTGGACTGGTAGCCGTCGCCCAAGGATGCCCGTTCCTGACGAAGGAATTGCAGCATCTGCGGAGTGACATACTCGGAGATCTTGTCCATCTCGTTGGCGTCCCAATGCTGCTGCAGGGCCATGAAGTGCTCACGTGCCGCGGCCAGGAAGCTCTGTTCATTGAACCACGCCGGTGCCTGGATGACAGGGCGCGCCTGAGTCGCGGCACCCGCGCCAAAAGGCGACTGGGCCTGAGGGGTCTGGTAGGCTTCGCGCTGGTAGGCGGGATGCCCTGCCATCGCCATCTGAGGCTGCTGCTTGCGGCGACGAGAAGAGATGAAGCGGAAGATCACGAAGGCGACCAGGGCCAGCAGCAGGAAGTCCAGGAACTGGAAGCCCTCGAAACCGTCGCCCATGAACATGGACGCGAGCAGGCCGCCTGCGGCGATACCGGCGAGCGGGCCGAGCCAACGGGACGCACCGCTAGGCGCGCCGGGTGCACGACCGGGCTGTGCCGGGGTGGTGGCTGCGGGTTGGGACGGGGCGGCCTGGCGGGTTTGGTGGGTCGGCGCCGCGCCTAACGATTTACCACCGCCAAAGCGTTTGGCGGCATTGGCATCCAGGCTCAGCGTGAGGCTGAGACAAAGCGCCATGGCGATGCTTAGAAAACGTTGCATGAAGGCATTCCCATGTCTAATGGACGTAGCACTGGCCATGTTGCACGCCAGTAGGGGCCATAGCTAGCGAGAGAGTGTTTCCGGCTTTTACGGAAATTTCCTACAGCAGCTAACCTGCCCATGTAGGGACTGAGGCTTTTAGCTGTAGGAAGTTTCCTTGATAAGCCGCGGTGTCAGTCCAGCGGAACCAGCTTGGCGTAGCCAAGCATCAGCCACTTACTGCCTTCTCCGAAGTTGACCTGTACCCGAGCCTGGGCGCCTGCGCCTTCGAAGTTGAGAATCACCCCTTCGCCGAACACCGCGTGCTGAACGCGCTGGCCAAGGTTGAACACCGTGTCGGGAATACCGGCCTGACCGAAGATATTGCCGATATTAGGCTTGGCAGGTGCACCGAACGGCCGGCTCACACTGTTGGAAAGACGTACTTCCTTGAGCAGGTTCGCAGGGATTTCCCGCACGAAGCGAGAGACCTTGTTATAGGTTTCGCTGCCGTAAAGGCGCCGCGTCTCGGCATAAGTCATCACCAGGTGCTGCATGGCCCGGGTAATGCCGACATAAGCCAGGCGCCGTTCTTCCTCGAGACGGCCAGGTTCTTCCAGGCTCATCTTGTGGGGGAACAACCCTTCTTCGAGCCCCACCAGGAACACATAGGGGAATTCCAGGCCCTTTGCGCTATGCAGCGTCATCAGCTGGATGCTGTCTTCGTGCTCCTCGGCCTGGGTGTCGCCGGCCTCCAGCGAGGCGTGTCCCAGGAAGGCGGCCAGCGGGCTGAGGTCTTCTTCTCCGTCGCCGTTTTCGAAGTTGCGCGCGGCGCTGACCAGTTCTTCGAGGTTTTCTACCCGAGCCTGGCCTTTTTCGCCCTTTTCTTCCTGGTGGTAAACGATCAGCCCCGAATGCTCGATGACCGTCTGGGTCATTACATGCAAGGGCATGGTTTCGGTGCGGGCCGAGAGGTCTTCGATGAGGTCCATGAATGCCTGGAGCGCATTGGCCGCTCGTCCCGTCACGCCTTTGTTCGCCACCAATTGGCGAATCGCTTCCCACATGGAAACCTGGGCCTGGCGGGAATGCGCGCGGATGGCCTCCACGGTTTTTTCGCCAATGCCTCGTGGCGGGACATTGATGACCCGCTCAAGCGCGGCATCGTTGGCCCGCCCATCCAGCAGCCGCAGGTAGGCCATGGCGTTCTTGATTTCGGCACGCTCGAAGAAGCGCTGCCCGCCGTAGATGCGATAGGGAATGCGCTCGCGCAACAAGGCTTCTTCCAAGACCCGCGATTGGGCGTTGGAACGGTAAAGAATGGCAATCTCGCTGCGCGCCAGGCCCGTCTTGAGCGCGCTCTCGATGGTTTCCACCACGTAACGGGCTTCGTCGTGCTCGTTATAGGCCGCATAGAGGCTGATCGGCTCGCCATCGCCGCCTTCGGTCCAGAGTTCTTTCCCCAGACGGCCGCTGTTGTTGGCGATCAGTGCGTTGGCGGCATTGAGGATGCCGGCGGTAGAGCGGTAGTTCTGCTCCAGGCGGATAAGCTCGGCGTCCGGGAAGTCAGTGGTGTACTGGCGAATGTTTTCGATGCGCGCGCCGCGCCAGCCATAGATGGACTGGTCATCGTCGCCCACCACCATCAGACTCTGCCCGCCCTTGGCCAGCAGCCGCAGCCAGGCGTACTGAACGGCGTTGGTATCCTGGAATTCGTCGACCAGCACATGACGGAAACGCCGCTGGTAATGCTCCAACAGGCTGGGGTGGTCACGCCAGAGGTCCAGCGCGCGCAACAGAAGCTCGGAGAAGTCGATCACCCCCGCGCGTTCGCAGGCGGCCTCGTAGGCTTCGTAGATACTACGCATCGTTGCCAGGAAGAGGTCGCCATTGGGCTGGATATGCTGCGGACGAAGGCCTTCGTCTTTCTGCCCATTGATGAACCACTGCGCCTGGCGGGCCGGCCAGCGCTGCTCATCCAGGCCAAGCTCGCGGATCACTCGCTTGACCAGCCGCTGCTGGTCGTCCCCATCGAGAATCTGGAAGCTCTGCTTGAGCCTGGCTTCCTGCCAGTGAGCGCGCAGGAGGCGATGTGCCAGGCCATGGAAGGTCCCGACCCACATGCCCGCGGGGCTGGCCCCGATGAGCTGTTCGATGCGGTGACGCATCTCCGCCGCGGCCTTGTTGGTGAAGGTCACCGCCAACAGGGAATGCGCGGAGGCATGTTCTACCTGCATCAACCATGCGATGCGGTGAACCAGTACGCGGGTTTTGCCAGAGCCGGCGCCCGCCAGGACCAACTGACGCCCAACCGCGGCGGCGACCGCCTGGCGTTGAGCATCGTTGAGGGAATTGAGCAGTAAGGAGAGGTCATCGTGCATGGCCGCATTCTAGGACGGCGGTATAGGCCACGGCAAACGCGGCTTACGACCGGGCGGCGGGCAGATGGGTTCCAGTTACCGAGCACTGCCGCCATGGCCTGAAAGTTGTGTATGCTGCCAGGGCATCCGACGGGTCTGACAAGAATAAGCCTATGGCCTTCGTATACCGTTCCGTTGAGCGGTCTGCGCCCTTACAAGGCGTCCTGGACACCGATTTCTCCGCCAGCCTGGCGGTGGAGCGCACACGCCTGCTATATCAGGGTTCGCTGGTGCCTACCTTGTTGATGCTGCTTACCGGTCTCATCTGCTCCTGGCTGCTATGGACACCCGGCCATCATGTTCTGGTCAGTGTCTGGCTGGGCTGGCTGATGACGCTGGTTGCCTTGCGGGTGATCCAGGTGGCAGCCTTCGACTCTTCAATGCCGCAACGCCAGGCCGCGCCATTGTGGCGACGAATGTTCCTGCTGGGCTCGGCGGCCAGTGGCCTGACCCTGGCCGGCGCTGCCATCGTGCTTGAGCCTTTCGAGAGTTTCTTGCAGCAGGCCTGGATCTTTGGCCTGCTTGGGGCTGCCGCCTTATCGGCCAGCATCGCCTATGCCGTCAGTTTCAGTGCTTTCCTCAGCTTTGTACTGCCCTGCCTGGTGCCGCCCATCCTCTGGCTGTTTATCCATGAGGGCCCTCACCAACGTGGTTGGGCCTGGCTGGGCCTCATGCTGCTCGGGTCGCTGTGCATCGTTGCCTGGCAGGTCAATCGCCTTATCGAGCGTAGCCTGCTTCAGCGCTTCCAGAACCAGGCGTTGATCGCGAGCCTGCGCGAGGAGCAACGGCTGATCTCACGCCTGAACAGTGAAATGAGCGAAGAGATGGAGCGGCGAAGCGCTGCTGAGCAGGCCCTGCGCGCGGTTCAGGCAACCCTCGAAGAGCGTGTCGCGCAGCGCAGCCGGCAACTGGACCAGGCCAACCAGGCGCTGAGCAAAAGCCAGGCGCGCCTGGCGTTGGCATTGGAAGCCAGCGAACTGGGCATGTGGGACTGGGACCTGCGGACGGATGAAGTGCATCACACCGAGCTCGAGAGGCTGTTCGGCATCGCCCAGCAGGACAGGCCTGTTCTGCTCAAGCACCTGAGGCCACGCTTGCATCCGGACGACGTGCCTGCGCTGAAGCATAGGTTGATCGAACACCTGAAAGGGCGCACTGAGGATTACTGCGTCGAATACCGGATCCGCCACAGTGATGGCCGTTGGCTATGGGTAGAGGATCGAGGCCGGGCAGTGGAGCGCACGGCTAGTGGTCGCGTGCTGCGCATGCTCGGTACTCGGCGTGACATCACCGCGGTGAAGGAGCAGCAGGAACAGCAGCGATTGGCTGCCACTGTGTTCGAAGCCATGAGCGAAGGCATCGTGGTGCTCGATCCCGAATTCACCGTGCTGGCCGTCAATCAGGCCTTCACGCGCATCACCGGGTATCTAGGTTCTGCCTGCATTGGCCAGGCCTTGCTGGAATTGCCCTGCAGCCGCGACCTGCGGCGCCAATTTCCTCAAGTACACCAGGCCCTCCTGGAGCGAGGCGGCTGGCAAGGAGAATTGGTCGAAGCTCGACACAATGGCGAGCTTTACCCGCAATGGTTGCAGGTCAGCCCTATCCTTGATGGCCATGGGGTGCTCAACCGGGTCGTGGTGTTCTGTTCGGACCTGTCTTCCCGGCGCGCTTCGGAAGAGCGCCTTCACTACCTGACCTACCATGATGAGTTGACCGGCCTTGGCAACCGCAGCCTGTTCCGCCAGCGCCTGCATGATGCCAGCCAGCGGGCCCGCCACAACGGACGCAGCCTGGCCCTGCTTTATATCGACCTGGATCGTTTCAAACTGCTCAATGACAGTCTCGGCCATGATATGGCCGACCAGGCCTTGCGCCAGATCGCCAAGCGCATCTGCGCCGCGTTGCCTGAGGCCGATACGGTCGCCCGACTGGGTGGCGATGAATTCGCGGTATTGTTCGATGCCTATACGAGCCTCTCCGGGCTGATCCGAATGACCACGCGTCTGCTGACCAAAATCCGCGCACCGCTTCACCTCAATGAGCACGACCTCACGCTGACGGCTTCGATCGGTATCAGCATGCTGCCCGATACGGCCCGTGAGGGGGCCTTGTTGCTGGGGCAGGCAGACATTGCCAGGCAGCAGGCCAAGCGATTGGGCGGCGATGGTTTCCAGTTCTTCACCGAGAATATGCAGGGGCATGCCCATGATCGCCTGCAACTCGAGCACCAGTTGCGTCGCGCGCTGGAGCTTGGCCAGCTGGAAGTCTTCTATCAACCCAAGCTGGACCTGCGCAGCCAGGTGGTGGGCGGGGTGGAGGCGCTGATCCGCTGGCGCCATCCACAACGCGGCCTGATCGGCCCAGACACTTTCATAGAATTGGCCGAGGAAACCGGGTTGATCACTGCGATCGGCGAATTCGTATTACGCACCGCCTGCCGACAGGCCAGGGAATGGCAACGACAGGGTTTCGGTGAGCTGCGCATGTCAGTCAACCTTTCCGGGCATCAACTGCGTTATGGCAACCTGGTCACTCTCATTCGGCAGGTGCTCGCCGAAAGCGGTCTGTCGCCTGAGGCACTGGAACTGGAACTGACAGAGAGCCAATGGCTGGACAACCTCAGCGGCATTCAGGCGACCTTCACCCAACTGCGCGCATTGGGGATAAAGCTGGCGATCGATGATTTCGGGACAGGGTATTCGGCATTGAGCTACCTCAAGCATCTTCCCGTGGACTACGTAAAGCTCGACCAGGCCTTTATCAAGGAGCTTGGGGAAAGCAGCGCTGATGCAGCCATCACCCAGGCGGTGATTACCATGGCCCATGGCCTGGGCCTGCAGGTCACCGCCGAAGGCGTCGAGAACCAGGTCCAGTTGAAAGCGCTACAAGGCCAGGGCTGCGATGAAGTGCAAGGTTACCTGATAGGCCGCCCGGTCGCTGCCGATGACTTCCAGCACTGGCTTGCCGTGCGTGGCAATGAGGGTGTACCCCTTGTTTGACTGTGCCTGTGCCGAGCCATGTAGTATAACTACAAAAAACCGCGGGTACGCCCGACCGACAATGAGTCCACTCTCTTGAACCTTCTGCAACACATTGCCCAGTCCCGCCATCTGCTTCGCAAGTCGGAGTTGAAGGTTGCCGATCATGTACTGCTGGATCCTGCGGCCGTGATGCATAGCTCCATGGCGGACCTGGCGCACAACGTGGGTATCAGCGAGCCAACCATCGTGCGCTTTTGCCGGGCCATTGGTTGCACGGGCTTCCAGGACCTGAAGCTCAAGCTCGCGCAAAGCCTGGCCGCTGGTGCCAGCTTCGGGCAGTTCGCCATTCATGAAGACGACTCGGTCGCCGATTTCAGCCTGAAGATCTTCGACACTACACTGCATACCTTGATGGAGGTGCGCGAGCGCCTGGATGCCGATGCCTTGCAGCGAGCGGTGACGGCCATGGCCCAGGCGCGTCGGGTAGAGTTCTATGGCTTCGGTGCCTCTGGGGCAGTAGCCGCGGATGCCCAGCACAAGTTTTTCCGGCTGTTGCTTACCGCTGCCGCCTATTCGGACCCGCACATGCAGGCCATGAGCGCGGTAACCCTGCAGCCCGGGGATGTAGCGGTCTGCATCTCGCAGTCGGGACGTTCGAAGGATCTGCTGATCACGGCCAACCTGGTACGAGAAACGGGTGCTTCGCTGATCACCCTATGCCCGAGCCAAACGCCCTTGGCTGAACTTTCCACGGTCAACCTGGCCATCGATGTGCATGAGGATACGGAGATCTACACGCCGCTGACTTCGCGTATCGCTCACCTGGTGGTCATCGATGTGCTTGCCATGGGCGTGGCGATGGCTCGCGGCCCGACGCTGGTGAACCATCTCAAGAGCGTCAAGCGCAGCCTGCGCAGCCTTCGCCTGTCGCCCAAGTCGGTCAGGGCGGCGGATGAGTGAAAGACGGGCCATGGAACAGGCCCGAAGAGAAATATCCTGAACTGACGCGTAACTGCTTATTAAACGTCCTGTTTTAAAACTGCAATATCACCAAGGCATCGTAGGGCCTCTCCCAGCCCACCAGGATATGATGACCATGGCACGTTCCTATGAAGGGTCTAACAGTAAAACCCGCCGCCAGGAAGAAGACGCCCGGCGCATGGCCTTCCGCCGAGCTATCGAGAGCCGTACCGAAGAACGCAGGCTAATGGCCGAGATTCATGATTTTCCAGAGTCGCGGTTCTGGGCCCCTGGTTTTACGGATGCTCGGCAAAGCGTTCAGCCAGGCTATTGAGCTGGGTACGCTCTTCTCGAATGAATGAGAGGAAGGCCGCCGCGACCGGCGACGGCCGCCTCGACTTGGCGCGCACCAGGCACCAGCTTCGGCGCAAAGGTAGCTCGGCCACTGGTAGCGCGCGCAATGCGCCGCTGCGCAGCGCCCCGATCACCGAGTGACGGCTCATCAAGGCCAGCCCAAGACCTGCGACCACCGCCTCGCGCTGGGCTTCGGCCGAACCGATTTCCAGTGTTTGAGCGAAGTGCGCGCGCTTGTCTTTCAGAAAGGCCTCGCATGCCATCCGAGTACCCGAGCCCGCTTCTCTAATCAGTAATGGCCAGGGCTCCAGTGCCTGCAAGCGCAATTCACCCGCGGCGCACAGGGGGTGTTCGGGTGGCGCTACCGCGATGATGTCATTGGTGAGGAATGGCAGGAACTCCAGATCCATGTCCTGAGGCACCTGAGACATGATCAATAGGTCATCGCGATTGTCTATCAGCCGCCGCACCGCCTGGGCACGATTGACCACACTCAGCGCCAGGCTGACTTCCGGGTGTTTGCGCTTGAAGGCGGCGAACAGGTGCGGCACAAAATACTTGGCGCTGGATTCCACGGCCAGCTTGAGCTGGCCCTGCAGCGAGCCCTGAAGGTCGGAAAGCTGCATGTCGAAGCTCTCAAGGCGGCCGAAGATATCCTGGCTGGCACCGCGCAGTGCCTGTGCCGCTTCGGTGAGGTAGAGCTTCTTGCCTATGTATTCGAACAATGGCTGGCCGATTACGTCTTCCAGCTGGCGAATCTGGGAACTGACCGCCGGTTGCGTTAGCGCCATCTCCTCGGCCGCCCGGCTGAAAGAACGTAGGTCACAGACTTCGTTGAAAACACGAAGCTGTCGCAGAGTAAGACGCATCAACGACTTTCGCATAATCGATTCCGCCCCTTGAAAGCCTGAACTATAAGGGATCGCTTATGCTTATCCCAATAAACTCTGATTATTGTTTATCGCTTGACCCCGTTACCTTTGCACGGTGCCTGATCAGGCTGTAGAGCGGCACGAGCCTAATGGACGAGGGAAGAACCCGTGATAAAAAAAATCCTCATCGCCAATCGGGGCGAGATCGCCGTACGCATCGTTCGGGCTTGCGCTGAAATGGGTATCCGCTCCGTAGCCATCTATTCGGATGCCGACCGGCATGCGTTGCATGTAAAGCGAGCGGACGAAGCGCACAACATTGGCGCCGAGCCCTTGGCCGGCTATCTCAACCCGCGCAAGCTGGTGAACCTTGCCGTCGAAACCGGCTGCGATGCCTTGCATCCCGGCTATGGCTTTCTCTCGGAGAATGCCGAGCTGGCTGAAATTTGTGCGCAGCGCGGGGTGAAATTCATCGGGCCATCAGCAGACGTCATTCGCCGCATGGGCGACAAGACCGAGGCGCGGCGCACCATGATGGCAGCCGGAGTACCGGTTACCCCTGGCACTGAGGGTAACGTGGCCGATCTGGCCGAGGCCTTGAGCGAGGGGGATCGTATCGGCTACCCGGTCATGCTCAAGGCCACCTCTGGTGGTGGGGGCCGCGGCATTCGTCGCTGCAACAGCCGTGAAGAGCTGGAGCAAGCATTTCCCCGGGTCATCTCCGAAGCCACCAAAGCGTTCGGCTCGGCGGAAGTCTTCCTGGAAAAGTGCATCGTCAACCCCAAGCATATCGAAGCCCAGGTGCTGGGAGACAGCAACGGCAATGTCGTTCATCTGTTCGAGCGCGATTGCTCCATTCAGCGCCGTAACCAGAAGCTTATCGAAATTGCGCCAAGCCCTCAGCTTACGCCAGAGCAACGGGCCTATATCGGTGACCTGGCGGTGCGCGCGGCCAAGGCGGTGAATTACGAGAACGCCGGTACCGTCGAGTTTCTGCTCGCCGAAGGCGAAGTGTATTTCATGGAAATGAATACCCGGGTCCAGGTGGAACACACCATCACCGAGGAAATCACAGGGCTGGACATCGTGCGCGAGCAGATCCGCATCGCCTCGGGGCTGCCCCTGTCCGTCAAGCAGGAGGACATCCAGCACCGCGGCTTCGCCCTACAGTTTCGAATCAATGCCGAAGATCCGAAGAACAACTTCCTGCCCAGCTTCGGCAAGATCACCCGGTATTACGCGCCGGGCGGCCCAGGGGTGCGTACTGATACCGCCATCTATACCGGCTACACCATTCCCCCGTTCTACGACTCCATGTGCCTGAAACTGGTGGTCTGGGCGCTTACCTGGGAAGAGGCTCTGGACCGCGGCCTGCGCGCCCTGGACGACATGCGGGTGCAGGGGGTAAAGACCACGGCGGCCTATTATCAGGAAATCCTGCGTAACCCGGAATTCCGCAGTGGTCAATTCAACACCAGCTTTGTGGAAAGCCATCCGGAACTCACCCAGTACTCCATCAAGCGCAAGCCTGAAGAACTGGCCCTGGCCATCGCCGCCGCCATCGCCGCCCACGCCGGCCTATGAACAGCGGCTTCAAGCTGCTAGCGGCAAGCCCTGAGTCCCAGGCGGATGTCCTTCGACCTGGGCTCGTAGCCGCGAGCTTGGAGCTGGAAAGGAGCTTTTGACATGCCCAAGAAAATCTTCGTTACCGACACCGTACTGCGCGACGCCCATCAGTCCCTACTGGCTACTCGCATGCGTACCGAAGACATGTTGCCGATCTGCGACAAGCTGGACAAAGTCGGCTACTGGTCCCTGGAAGTGTGGGGCGGCGCTACCTTCGATGCCTGTGTGCGTTTCCTCAAGGAAGACCCGTGGGAGCGCCTGCGCCAACTACGCGCCGCCTTGCCCAATACCCGCTTGCAGATGTTGCTGCGCGGGCAGAACCTGCTGGGTTACCGCCATTACAGTGACGATGTGGTGCAAGCTTTCGTCGAGCGGGCGGCGAGCAACGGGATCGATGTGTTCCGCATCTTCGACGCGATGAACGACATCCGTAACCTACGGGTGGCCATCGAGGCCGTGAAGCGCACCGGCAAGCATGCCCAGGGCACTATCGCCTATACCACCAGCCCGGTGCACACGGTGGCTGCGTTCGTGGAACAGGCCAGGCAGATGCAGGGCATGGGCTGTGATTCCATCGCCATCAAGGACATGGCTGGCCTGCTGACGCCCTTCGCTACGGGCGAACTGGTGCGGGCGCTAAAAGCCGAACTCAGCGTGCCGGTGTTCATTCATTCCCACGACACGTCCGGATTGGCTGCGATGTGCCAGCTCAAGGCTGTGGAAAACGGAGCGGACCATATCGACACCGCTATTTCCAGCCTGGCGTGGGGAACGAGCCACCCTGGTACCGAATCCATGGTCGCGGCCCTCAAGGGCACTGAATACGACACCGGCCTGGACTTGGAACTGCTGCAGGAAATTGGCTTGTACTTCTATGCGGTGCGCAAGAAATACCATCAGTTCGAAAGCGAATTCACCGCCGTGGACACTCGTGTTCAGGTGAACCAGGTACCAGGAGGCATGATTTCCAACCTGGCCAACCAGCTCAAGGAGCAGGGTGCGCTCAATCGCATGAACGAAGTGCTGGCGGAGATACCCCGCGTGCGCCAGGACCTCGGCTACCCGCCCTTGGTAACCCCCACGTCGCAGATCGTCGGCACCCAGGCGTTCTTCAACGTACTGGCTGGCGAACGCTACAAAACCATCACCAATGAGGTGAAGCTTTACTTGCAAGGCGGGTACGGCAAGGCACCCGGTACGGTCAGTGAAACCTTGCGTCGTCAGGCCATCGGCAGCGAGGACATCATCGATGTACGTCCGGCAGACCTGCTCAAGCCCGAAATGGCCAAGCTGCGCGCTGAGATCGGCGAGGTCGCTCACAGCGAAGAAGACGTGCTGACCTTCGCGATGTTCCCGGATATCGGCCGCAAGTTCCTGGAAGAGCGCAACACGGGCACCCTCAAGCCTGAAGTGCTGCTGCCCGTGCCGGAAGCCGGCGGTGTAGCCACGGCCAAGGGCGATGGCGTGCCCACCGAGTTCGTGATCGACGTCCATGGCGAAACCTACCGTGTGGATATCACAGGAGTCGGGGTAAAGGCTGAAGGCAAGCGGCATTTCTACCTCAGTATCGACGGCATGCCCGAGGAAGTGGTGTTCGAGCCGCTCAACGAATTCGTGGGTACAGGCGTTGGCAAACGCAAGCAGGCCAGCGGGCCTGGAGACGTCAGCACCACCATGCCAGGCAATATCGTCGAGGTGTTGGTCAAGGAAGGCGAACAGGTCAAGGCCGGGCAGGCAGTGCTGATTACCGAAGCCATGAAGATGGAGACGGAAATCCAGGCCTCCCTGGCCGGCACCGTCAAGGCCATCCATGTGGCTAAGGGGGATCGTGTGACGCCTGGCGAAGTGCTGATCGAGATCGAGGGCTGATCGCCCTCACTGGTTAACCTCGTGGGGGCTTCGGCCCCCTTTTTTCTCTCTTGAAACGCGCGTTCAGCCTTGACCGCGCAACTGCTCCAACGTTTTGACCTGTTTGCCGTCCCGGAAATTGCCCGGGGCAAGCCAGGCCTCGAACGCATCCTTGATCGCTGGCCATTCCGAATCCAGCATGGCGAACCAGGCGGTATCGCGGTTGTGATTCTTGACCACCATATGCTGGCGGAAGACGCCTTCGGGCCTGAAACCGAAACGGGTCGCTGCGCGACGCGACCGTTCGTTGCGGTTATCGCATTTCCATTCCACGCGGCGATAGCCGGCGGCGAAGACCTGTCGGGCCAACAGATAGACGGCCTCGGTGCCCTTCGGTGTGCGCTGCATGGGTGCGCCAAAGGCTACATGGCCGATCTCGACACGGCCGTGGGCCGGCATGATGGACATCAGGCTAAGCACGCCCTCTGCCTTGCCGGTGTGCTTGTCCACTACGCAAAACCCTAGGGGGTCATTGCTGATGGCATAACCGTCGAGCCAGATATCGAAGGCCTCGCGCTCGTTGAACGGCCCATAGGGCAGGAAATCCCAGAACACAGGGTCCGCCGCGGGACCCTGCAGCACTTCCCAGAGGTCTTCGCTATGGCGCGCTGGCACCAGCTTTTCGAGGCGGATGTATTCCCCTTCGATGGTCTGGGCCACAGGGGCCTTGACCGGTTTCCAGATCATTGCGGGGGTAACCATGACGGCTCCTAGAGGGGTTTTCGGTATTGGATGAAGCCCGGCCGCTCGGCCAACTGCTCATACAAGGCAATGGCGGTGGCATTGGTTTCATGGGTCAGCCAGTGAACCTTGGAACAACCGGCGCCCCTGGCTTGGGCATAGACATGCTCGATCAGCTGACGGCCAATGCCACCGCCTCGGTACTTGTCATCCACGATTAGATCCTGAAGGTAGCAAGAGTTCTCTATGGTCCAGCAGGATCTGTGAAAGATCCAATGCACCAGCCCCACCGCAGTGTCGCCGCGCCAGGCCAGCGCCGCATTCATCGGCTCGCCAGGGTCGAGCAGGCGCTGCCAGGTCATGGCGCTGACCACTTCGGCAATCGTGACCCCATAGAACCGTTGATAGGCTTGCCACAATAGGGACCATCGATGATGGTCGGCTGCGCTCACTGGCTTGATTTCCAGGGTTTGCACGGTTGGATCTCCTGGCCATTTCAACGGGACCCGGCCATGGCTTCGGCCAAGGCCCGGGCGGTAGACATCGGGCTGCCGTCCAAGGCGCGCTGCACGCCTTGCCGATCTTCAAGGCTGCGGTTCTGGCTGAGTTTTCGCTTGCCTTCCAGCTGCTCCATGGCGATGGAAAAGCCAACAATGGCCTTGAGCATGCGTTCTATGTAGTCGGCTGGAGCATCCTCAACGGCCCAGGGGTGCGGCTGGTTCGCCTCATGCTGGTGAGTGAGCCGGCTGACCAAATCATGCAGGGGCTCTGGATCATCGATTATCCGGGGCGTACCGCGGGCCTGTACGCAGAGGTAGTTCCAGGTTGGTACCACCGCCGGGTTCCGCGCCTTGCTCGGATAGTAATTGGGGCTGACATAAGCGTTCGGGCCATTGAATACCACCAAGGCCGGCGTGCCGCTGGCCAGGTCGCGCCACTGCGGATTGGCTCTAGCCAAGTGCCCTTGCAATTCAAGCCTGCCCGCACATTCAACGACCAGCATCGGCACGGGGTTGGCTTGCAGGCCAGCCGCGGACTGAGTAATAAGCATGCCCAGGCTGTGCTCGCGGATAAATGCCACTAGGCATTCGGTATCGGTTTCTCGAAAAGCATTCGGTGTATACATGTGCGGTGTCCGAGCGGTGATGGAGCTATGCTAGGCCCACCGATTGGCTCACTGTAAGATCCAATTTTGCCAAACGCTTAGGGTCCATTCATGAAGCCTTCCGTGCCCTTCGATAGCTATGGCTTCGTGTTGGAATCCGGCAAGGGCTTGGTTCGCCAGCTGTACCAGGGGTTACGTCAGCGTATGCTCGATGGCCGCTTGCAGGAGGGAGTACGGTTACCCGCGAGTCGAGACCTGGCAGGTACTTTGGGCATATCGCGAAACACCGTGATTCGCGCATATGACCAGCTCATCGCCGAAGGCTTCGCTTACAGCCGAGTAGGGGATGGTACCTATGTAAGCCTGTCGGCCAGGTCTATCCATCCGCGCTCCAACGAGTCATCCACAGTGTTACCCACAACGTTTAAGGGTGGGTTATCCACAAGCTTATCCACATATTGGCCTGTAAAGGCATCCAGTGGCAAAGCAGCGGTAAAGGCTTTGGAACAACAGGCCCTGACCGCGATGAGCGCTCTGAATGCAGGCCCACCTCGAGCCTTCCAAGTAGGAATTCCTGCCTTCGATCTCTTTCCGTTCGACATTTGGGGCAAGCTCTACAGTGCTTTCTGGCGTAGCCCTGATCCTGCTGCCCTGGTTTACCAGGATCCGGCCGGGCAGGCCTTGCTACGGGAAATGGTCGCGGCCTATTTGCGTACATCGCGGGGCCTGAGCTGTGGCGCTGATCAGATAGTGATCACCTGCGGTGCCCAGCAGGGCATCAGCCTTTGTGCACAGTTGCTGCTTGAGCCTGGCGACCTTGCCGCAGTGGAAAATCCAGGTTATCGCGCGGCAGGCTATGCCTTGGCCAGCGCCGGCGCACGTCTGGCCGGCGTCCCGGTCGACGGAGAAGGCCTGTGTTGCGAAACGCTCGAAAAAATTCCGGCATGCCGGCTTGTCTACGTCACGCCCGCTCATCAATACCCGACGGGTGTGACCCTCAGCCTCACGCGTCGCCTGGCGTTGCTCGATTGGGCGGATCGAACCGGAGGGTGGATACTCGAGGATGATTATGACGGAGAGTATCGCTACAGCGGAGCGCCCTTGGCACCGCTGGCCGCCCTCAATCCCACAGGGCGAGTGATCTACATTGGTACCTTCGGTAAGGTTGCCTTTCCAGCGCTGCGGCTGGGGTATCTGGTGCTACCGCCTACGCTGGCGGCCGCTTTCGCCCGAAGACGCGCCATCGATATGCGTCATTCCGAAGTCGCCAGTCAGTGGGTAATGGCCCAGTTCATGTTGCGTGGCCATTTCCAGCGTCATATCAGGCGCATGCGTAAGGCCGCGCTGCGGCGCCGGGACGCCTTGCTGGCGGGGTGGCCCGCGGCTTTGAACGGTTGTTCCGCCATGCCGACCGTAAGCGCCGGCTTGCATGTGAAGGTCGATGTCGTGAACAACGAGCGGGAAGAAATGCTGGTAAGCCAGGCGAGAGCTGTAGGTGTGGATATCCAGCCCCTGTCCAGCTATTGGTTGCCGGAGAGCCCCGAGCCGGCGGATAAACGAGCAGGCCTCGTGCTGGGTTTCGCGGGGGTCAATGAAGCAGCGATCGCTGACGCTCTTGCCAGGCTGCACGCAGCCTGGCAAGGGTGATGCGTGGCTAGCTGCCGGATTTGATCCGGGTCCAGGTACGCGTGCGCAACCGCTCCCCGGCCTGGTCCATGGGTTTCAAAGTGTAGAGCGTTTCCATGGCCGCTTCGGTGGGGTAGAGATTGGGGTTCTGCCGAATCGCCGGATCTACTTTTTCAGTGGCGTCCTTGTTGGGGTTTGGATAGCCAACGAAATCGCTGATCGGTGCGATCACTTCCGGGCGTAGCAAGTAGTTGATGAAGGCATGGGCATCTTCGGGGTTGGCGGCATCTTTCGGGATCGCCAGCATGTCGAACCAGATGGGGGCGCCTTCCCTGGGCAGGCGCATGTCCACGGTAACGCCGTTCTTCGCTTCCTTGGCCCGGTTGGCCGCCTGGGAGAAGCTCCCGGAATAGCCCACGGCTACGCATATGTCGCCGTTGGCGATGTCGGCCATGTACTTGGAGGAATGGAAATAGGTGATGTAGGGCTTGATCTTCACCATCAAGGCTTCGGCCTTCTGGTAGTCCTCTTTCTTGCTGCTGTTGGGGTTCAGCCCAAGATGCTGCAATGCCAGGGGCATGATCTCCGAAGGGGAATCGAGGAAGGCGACACCGCAGTTGTGGAGCTTCTTGATATTGGCTTCGTTGAAAACCAGGTCCCAGCTGTCTACTGGGGCATTGTCGCCCAGCGCGGCCTTGACCTTGGCCGGGTTGAAGCCGATCAGGATGGTGCCGTACATGTAGGGCACCGCGTATTTGTTACCGGGGTCGTTGGCCTCCAACAGCTTCATCAGCTTGGGGTCCAGATGCGGCCAGTTGCTCAGCTTGCCCCGATCCAACGGTTGAAAAACCCCCGCTTCGATCTGTTTGGCCAAAAACACGTTGGAAGGGACCACCATGTCGTAACCGGATTTTCCTGCCAACAGCTTGGCTTCCAGGGCCTCGTTGGTATCGAAGATGTCGTAGATGAGCTTGACGTTACTGTCTTTCTGAAAGTCCGTCAGGGTCTGGGGCGTGATGTAGTCGAACCAGTTGTACACTTTCAACGTGCGCGGTTCGTCGGCGTGAGCCAGGCTCGCCAACCCGAGGGCGCAGGCGGCAGGCAACAACCATTGTGTGAATTTTCCCATCATGCGGTCTCCTGGGTAGCACGCTTGAAGCCTTCAAGTACGTTCACGGCGTTGATGCCGATTTCTTCCACAGCGTACCCCCCCTCCATCACGAACAGGGTAGGCTTGCCGAGCCTGGCGATGCGTTCCCCCATCAACAGGTAGTCAGGGCTGTCCAGCTTGAACTGGGAAATCGGGTCTTCCTTGAAGGTATCCACGCCCAACGAGACCACGATCACGTCCGGGACATACCGGTCGATTTCATCGCAAGCCTGTTCCAATGCCGCTGCCCAGGTTTCCCAGTTGCTGCCGGCCGGCAAGGGGTAATTGAAGTTCAGGCCTTGGCCCGCGCCTTCGCCGGTTTCATCGGCGTAACCCAGGAAGAATGGAAATTCAGCAGTGGGATCGCCATGGATGGAAGCGAAAAGCACGTCGCCGCGGTCGTAGAAGATGGACTGCGTGCCGTTGCCGTGGTGGTAGTCCACGTCGAGAATGGCAACCTTCCGCCGTCCTTGATCCAGGAACGCCTGGGCCGCGATGGCAGCGTTATTGAGGTAGCAGTAGCCCCCCATGAGGTCACTAGCTGCATGGTGCCCTGGTGGGCGGCACAGTGAAAAGGCGCTGTAGGCCCCGCGCTGAATGTCCGCCACCCCGCTGAGCGCTATCTGGGCCGCGGTGTAGGCCGCCTGCCAGGTACCGGGGGTGATGGGCGCGCCGCCGTCGAAGCTGTAATAACCCAATTCTCCGTGAAGGCTCGTAGGCTTGACCTGGCGCAGGGTGCGAGCTGGCCAGGTGTAAGGCAACAGGTCGCCGTCGGTATTGGTGGCGGCCCAACGATCCCAGGCGCCGCGGAAAAAGGTCAGGTAGTCGTCAGTATGCACCCGCAGCAGCGGGGCAAGCCCGAAGTCTTGCGGAGGCAACACTTCGCCCAGCTGCCGTGCCTGGACTCTCGCCAGCACATGGTCGGCCCGCGAGGGCATTTCGAAGCAGGGCATCAGCTGTCCGTCGATCAGTTCGCAGCGACCATGGTGCAGACGATGGTCGTCGGAGTAATAGGTACGCATCTTGTTGTTCTCTCCAGGCCGATTAGCGTGACTTCATTCTTGGACCAGGCGGGGCTGCGGGAAACGGCAGGAACGGCCAAAAGGGGATAAATATGGCCACGAGTTGTGTCCGCATTTCGCCCCCATTTTGGGCGCGATGCACTGTTCAGGCGCGAAACTCCCTCGGGGGTACGCCACTCCAGCGGATGAAAGCATGGCGAAAGCTGGCTGTTTCACTGAAGCCCAACAATTCGGCAATGCGATAGACCGGCAACTGTGCTTGCGCCAGTAAAAGTTTGGCGTGATCGAAACGCAGCTCGTCCAACAGCTGCTGGTAGCTGCTACCGACCGCCTGCAGCCGGCGGCGCAACGTTCGTCCCGAGCACTTCATCTGCCGCGCCAGGCCGTCCAGGCCAGGGGGGGCATGAAGCTGTTCAGCCAAGGCTTGGCGTACACGGCCAAGCCAGGCCTGGTTACCCGTGTATTCGGCATTCTGCCGTCGACAGCGCTCGGCCATGGCGGCGTGCGTAACCACATCGGCCAACGGAAGGCGGGCGGCCAGCCATCGCCGCTCGAAGGCGAAGCCGTTGTCCGTGCAACCAAAGCGCACCGGGCATTGAAAGACTTTTTCATAGCTGGCCGCATACGCAGGGGTAGGGTGGCTGAAGCGGGCGCTGGCCAAAGGTAGCCGTTGCCCAAGCACGTCATTGCTGATGACTCGCAATGAGCTCATGCATAACTCGGCGTTGAATACGGTCAAGACAGGGCGATCGCAATAGTGCGAAGCGCACAGCCATACGTGATCGCCATCTTCTTCCAGGCGTAGCCGGAAGAGGGTGCCAAGTAACGCTGGGTAGCGCAGTGCCAGGCGTAGGGCGTCACCGAAAGTGGCACTGAGCAGCAAGGCGTAGCCAAGCATGCCGTAGGAGGACACATGCATCCTTGCGCCCAGTTCCAAGCCTATATTCTCGCGCAAGGCATAGGCATTGGCGCAAACCTGCATCTCCTGGGCGGTGGTGATATGCACGTCCGGCCGCGCCAGGTCGCTTTCACCGATGCCGCTACCCGCCAGCAATGCTGCGCTGTCGATGCCTTCTTCGCGGAACGCATCGAGGATCAGAGAAACGGCGTTGAGCGTGGTCAGATGGCTATGCAGCATGGTGGTCGGCTCCGAAGTTGTGCAAGGTTTGCAAGCTTCGCGCCGCCGCGCCAGTGTCAGCTACCGATGCCGGTCAGCTCGCCACACAGGTCGACGCTCAACAGACGAGCCACTTCCCGGGCATCAAGGCCGGTACCCAGCAACCCGTGTAACTTGCCGAGCGCGGCCTCGCGGGTCATGCCGCCCCCGGCCACCACGCCGGCTTCACGCAGGCGGCTACCGGCTTCATAGACATCGAATACCACACCGCCTTGCTGGCATTGGGTCACGGCGACCATGACGACCCCTTGGTCCCGGGCCTGCCGCAGGGCCGCGAGAAATGCAGGGGCATCAGCAGGGCCTGTACCGCTGCCGTAGCATTCGAGCACCAGGCCTTGCACGCCTGTAGCCAGCAAGGCCTGCAACCAGGCAGGATCGAACCCGGGTACCAACGGCAAGGCCGCCACCTGGGCGATGGCCTTGGGCTGACGGTAATGCAGGGCGGTCGGCAACACTGCGCTATTCGCTGTCTGGCAGTCCCGTTGCAGCGGCGCGAATGCATCCCGGCCACTGCTGCGCACCTTGGCGCAGCGTGTCGGCAGCATGGTCTGGCCATGGAAGTGGAGCCATACCCCCGGCGTCAAGCCGTGGGTCAGGGCCGCAAGGGCACCCTCGATGTTTTCCCAGGCATCGCTGTCCGGCACACCGGCCGGCAGCATCGAGCCTGTGAACACGACCGGGGCGGGAAGGCCGATCAGCTGGAAACTCAGCGCCGCCGCGCTGTAGGCCAGGGTGTCGGTGCCATGCAGTACCAGCACCGCGTCGCAGTCGTCCTCGTCCACCGCGCGGCGTACGGCCTCGCGCAATTGCGCCCAGTAGCCGGGCGACATGTTGGCGCTGTCGATCAGCGGCTGCATTTCCTGGAACGACCAGGCCGCTGTCGGCGCACCGGACTCGGCCAGGCGCGTCCGCATGCGTCGCTCGAAGCCGCCCGCGGGGGCCAGGCCATTGGGTGTGGCCTGCATACCGATGGTCCCTCCGGTATAGAGCACTCGAATGAGGCGCGCGGGCGAGGCGAGGGACATGAGTCAGCTCCGGTCGACGGTCTTGGTTAGGGTAGCGGCCTGCTGCAGCGGTGGCCAGGCCCGCGCGTCCAGGTCCAGGTCGGCATACTGGGCCGGGTCGAACACTGGCGTCTTGGTGCCGGCTGCGCGCTGGGCATCATAGTCGCGCAACAGGCGCAGGCCGACCTTGAACAATAGGAAGAGCGCGCTCAGATTGACCAGGGCCAGCAGTGTCATGGTCAGATCCGCGAAGGCGAACACGGTTTCCAGGTTTTCGATAGCGCCCCAGACCACCAGCGCCAGTACCAGCACTCGATAGCCGAAGATCAGCTTCTTTCCGCCACCAAGGAAGCGCAGGTTGTTTTCACCGAGGTAGTAGTTGTAAAGCATGGAAGTGAACACGAACAACGCCAGGGCTACGCTGATGAAGACCTTGCCCCAAGGGCCCACGACCGCCGCCAGGGAGTCCTGCGCCAGCACGATGCCATTGCCGTCGAAGCTGGTGCCGTAGACGCCCGAGAGCAGGATGAGCAAGGCGGTGCAGGTACAGATGACGAAGGTATCCAGGAAGACGCTGAAGGCCTGCACGACACCCTGGGCCACCGGATGACGCACCTCGGCCACGGCGGCCACGTTCGGGGCACTGCCCAGGCCCGCTTCGTTGGCGAATACGCCACGTTTCACGCCCAGCACGATGGCGCTGCCTACCAAGCCGCCGAATACCTGGTCGATGCCCAGGGCGCTCTTGACGATAGTGGCCAGCATCATGGGTACATGGTCGAACTGCAGCACGATCACATAGAGGGTCACGGCGATGTACGCCAGGGTCTTGACTGGTACCAGCAGGTCGGCCACCTTGGCGATCCGCTTGATTCCGCCTACGAAGACCATGCCCATCAGCACTGCCAGGGCCAGCCCGGAATACTTCACATCGAAGCCGAAGGCATCGTTCAGGGAGGTGGTGACCGCATGAGACTGCAGGCCATTGAAGGCGAAGCCGAAGGTCACCAGGAGCAGGGCGGCCATGACCATGCCCAGCCAGCGCTTGCCCAGGCCATGCTCGATGTAGAAGGAAGGGCCGCCGCGATACTGGCCATCTTCGTCGCAACGCTTGTACAGCTGCGCCAGGGCGCACTCGAAGAAACTGCTGGCCATGCCGACCAAGGCCGTTACCCACATCCAGAACACGGCGCCAGGGCCGCCCAGGGTTACCGCAACACCGACGCCGGCGATGTTGCCTGCGCCGACCCGCCCGGCCAGGCTCAGCATCAGTGCCTGGAAGGAACTCAGCTGGCTGGAGCTGCTACGTAGGCTGTCGGCGAATACGCTGAACATGTGTGGGAAATGACGCAGCTGAACGAAACGCGACCGCAGGGTGAAATAACCCCCCAGCCCGACGATCAGCACGATCAGTACCTTGCCAGAAAGGAAGTCGTTCAGGACTCCAAGCATATCGTTTCCTCGTGTTGTGGCCGGGGCGCACCGAGGCCGCGCCGACGAAAAGCCGCGCACTATACCTGTGAATGGAAAACACGTCTGCCCAGCCTTGGTGCGAAAAAGCGGGACCTTCTCGCAAAATTGCCCAACGGTAAACGCACAGGTAAAAAAAGAGCCCCATGATGGGGCTCGAAAGAAGGTGAGAGGTGTCTAGTCCCTCAGCCTGGTGATCTGAGTGTCATCACGCCTTGAGTGGTACCAGCCGCGGCGCGATCATGTTTTCAGGGCGCAGGATGTCCGCCAGCATGGCCTCGTCCAGCAGGGCTTCCTCACGTACCAGCTCCAGCACGCCGCGACCGGTTCCCAGGGCCGTGCGGGCGATCCGGGTGGCGTTTTCATAGCCGATATAGGGGTTCAGCGCGGTAACCAGACCGATAGAGTGCTCCACCAGCTCGCGGCAGCGTTGCTCGTTGGCAGTGATGCCGACCACGCAATGCTCGCGCAACATGTCCATTGCCCGCTGCAGGGTACGGATGGAGTCGAAGATCTTGTAGGCGATCAGCGGCTCCATCACGTTCAGCTGCAACTGGCCGCCTTCTGCCGCGATGGTCAGCGCCAGGTCATTGCCCATGATCTCGAAGGCCACCATGTTCACGGCTTCAGGGATCACCGGGTTCACCTTGCCGGGCATGATCGAGCTGCCTGGCTGACGGGCTGGCAGGTTGATTTCGTTGATCCCGGTACGGGGGCCGCTGGATAGCAGACGCAGGTCGTTGCAGATCTTCGACAGCTTCACCGCGGTGCGCTTGAGCATGCCGGAAAAGAGCACGAAGGCGCCCATGTCCGAGGTCGCTTCGATGAGGTCGGCAGCGGGTACCAGGGGCTGACCACTGATGGTAGCCAGGCGCGCCACGGCCAGGTGCTGGTAGCGGGGGTCGGCGTTAATGCCGGTGCCAATGGCGGTACCGCCCAGGTTCACCTCGGTGAGCAACTCAGGCGCCAGGGTGCGCAGGCGTTGCAGATCCTCTCCCAGAGTTGTGGCGAATGCCTGGAATTCCTGGCCCAGGGTCATGGGTACGGCGTCCTGCAGCTGGGTACGGCCCATCTTCAGAACGTGAGCGAATTCACGACCCTTGCTGGCGAACGCCTGGATCAGGCTGTCCAGGCTGGCCAGTAGTGCATCGTGCCCCAACAACAGGCCCAGGCGAATCGCGGTGGGGTAGGCGTCGTTGGTGGACTGGGCCATGTTCACATCGTTGTTGGGGTGCAGGTACTGGTATTCACCCTTCTGCTTGCCCATGGCCTCCAGGCCGATGTTGGCGATTACTTCGTTGGCGTTCATGTTCGTGGATGTGCCAGCGCCGCCCTGGATCATGTCCACCACGAACTGGTCGTGGAAGTCGCCGCGGATAAGGCGCGCGCAGGCTTCGCTGATGGCCGCGTGCTTGCTGGCGCTGAGGTGACCCAGCTCGCGGTTCGCATCGGCCGCTGCCTGCTTGACCATGGCCAGGGCCACGACCAGTTTGGGGTAGTGGGACAATGGCACGCCGGAGAGGCGGAAATTGTTCACGGCGCGGAGCGTCTGGATGCCGTAGTAGGCATCGGCGGGGACTTCGAGGGTGCCGAGAAGGTCTTTTTCGATGCGCGGTGATGCAGCGGAGGACATGATAGCGATCAGCTCTGAGTTAGCCCGGTAAGCACCGGAATGCTGCCAATACTGCGCTTTGAGGGCATAATCCGGCCAATGCTGTTGCTTGCTGGCCTATGCACAAACGGCATAAAGGCGGGTGTGACGAATGGTCGCTCCCGAGCGTATGCCGCTTCGTTAAGGACGTGCCCGTTGAATATCGAAACCAAGTGGCTTGAAGACCTCAGTGCCCTGGCGGCTACCCGTAGTTTTTCCCAGGCCGCCGAGCGGCGTTTCGTTACCCAGCCTGCCTTCAGTCGGAGAATCCGCAGTCTGGAGGCGGCCCTGGGGCTGACCCTGGTCAATCGAGCCAAGACGCCCATCGAGCTGACCGAGGCAGGCCAACTGTTCCTGGTGACCGCGCGCAATGTGGTGGAGCAGGTCAGCGAGGCCTTGCGTCACCTTCACCACCTGGAGGGCGGCCCTGGAGAAGTGATTCAGGTCGCGGCGGCCCATTCTCTGGCCCTGGGCTTCTTTCCGGGCTGGATCGCCCGGCTGCGCAACGAGGGCCTGCCCATGGCCACGCGCCTGGTGGCCACGAACGTGGGCGAGGCTATCCATGCCCTGCGTGAGGGCGGCTGCGACATCATGCTGGCATTCTATGATCCGGAAGCCACCTTGCAGATGGACCCGGACATTTTTCCGTCCCTGCACCTGGGCGCGACGGAAATGTTGCCGGTGTGTTCGGTGGCCGCCGATGGCAGCGCCTTGTTCAACCTCGACAGCGGCGCCAGCGTGCCTCTGTTGGCCTATGGCACAGGCGCGTTCCTGGGGCGTTCCGTAAATGCCTTGCTAAGACAGCGAGGGCTGCGCTACACCACGGTCTACGAGACAGCCATGGCCGACAGCCTCAAGACCATGGCCTTGCAAGGACTGGGGGTCGCCTGGGTGCCGCGGCTGAGCGCCACCGCGGAGCTCAACCGTGGCGAGCTTGTGATTTGCGGGGCCCCACACTGGCATATTCCTCTGGAAATTCGCCTGTACCGTTGTTCGCTGGTACGCAAGGCCAGTGTGCGGCTGCTTTGGCGCAAGCTGGAGGCGCCTGCCAACCGTGGTTGATCAGGGCGCTTCGGAAAGGTAGGCCGCCATGGCTTCTCGGTTCTTGTCGCTGTAGCGGTAGCAGTTCGAGCGCATGCCGTTTCGTTCGGGGTAGGTATAGCTTTCGCAGAACCAGCCGTTGAACATGACCTCTGCGTTTTCGTGGGTGGCGCCGAACATATGGCCTAGCTCATGCCCGACGGCCGAGAAGGTCTTGACCGAGGCCCAGCCGGCCGGGCCCTTCAGTGCTGCCTCGCCTACACGTTCGGGCTGATTGGGATCTTCAGGCAGGTAGCTGTCAGCCACGAGCAAGAGGGTTTTATCGATTCTTCGATTCACCTCGGCGCTGCCCCGGTTGGCCCAGTAGTCTTCGTTATGGCCACCAAGCGTCCAGACCACGCGCCTGCGATCAGGTACCCGATAGTCCATATCGGAAATGCCAGGCACATCATGATTGAAGCGAATGTCTATGTGGCGATTGGTGATGTTGCGCATCTCCTTGATCCAGGGGGCGAAATAGTCCTGTTCCAGGCGCGCCCGCATGGTGGGCGGAACATCGTCATGAATCACCACGTTAAGCCGAATGGGAAGGGGCTCGGCCAGGCTAAAGGGGCTTGAAAGCATAATGGCTAGCGCGAGCGGAGCGCGGTTGCGCACAGTCGAGAGCATGAGGGTCCGTCCTTATGGGAGCAGGCGTCATTGCCTGACGCTTATGGAAGCAGCCACGCCTCTCGCGCTTGAGGCCAGGCACGCGCCCTTGCCCGAAGGAATCAAGGTCGTTGTTTGTAGGACCAATTCTTGCGAGCGGCTACCCTGTTAAGTCTTCGCGTTTCGCCGCATTGGGGTATACTGCGCGGCCTTTGGCCAATGGGTGATCTGGCCTGCGAACCCAAGTCAAGCCACGCTGCATTGCCGCGTGGCTTGTTGTTTCTGCCGCGCCGCTGGCGCCCGAAAGAAGAGGCTCGACGATGAGTGCACTGGTTGGCGTGATCATGGGCTCCAAGTCCGATTGGTCCACCCTCAGCCACACCGCCGACATGCTGGATAAGCTCGGTATCCCCTACGAGGTGAAAGTGGTGTCGGCGCACCGCACCCCAGACCTGCTGTTCCAGTATGCCGATGAAGCCGAAGGGCGCGGCCTGGAGGTCATCATCGCGGGCGCGGGCGGTGCCGCGCACTTGCCGGGCATGTGCGCCGCCAAGACCCACCTCCCGGTGCTTGGCGTGCCAGTGCAGTCCTCCATGCTTTCAGGTGTCGACTCCCTGCTTTCGATCGTGCAAATGCCTGCGGGCGTTCCGGTGGCGACCTTGGCCATTGGCAAGGCTGGCGCCATCAATGCCGCCTTGCTGGCGGCGAGCATACTGGGGGGCAAGTATCCTCAGTTCCATGATGCCCTGGTGCGCTTCCGCACCGAGCAGACGAGCACTGTGCTGGACAACCCGGACCCGCGTGAGGCCTGAGTCATGAAAATCGGTGTGATCGGTGGCGGCCAGCTCGGCCGCATGCTTGCCCTGGCGGGGACGCCCCTGGGAATGGAGTTCGCCTTCCTCGACCCGGCCGAAGACGCTTGTGCCGCGGCGCTGGGCGATCACCTGTGCGCCGGCTACGCTGACGAGTCCGCGCTGCGCCAGCTCGCCGACGGCGTGGACCTGGTCACTTTCGAATTCGAAAGCGTGCCCGCTGAAACCGTCGCGTTCCTGTCCAACTTCGTGCCGGTATACCCGAGCGCCGAGGCATTGCGTGTCGCCCGTGATCGCTGGTTCGAAAAAAGCCTGTTCCGGGAGCTGGGCATACCCACGCCCGAATTCGCTGACATCCAGTCCCAGGCGGACCTGGACGCAGCTGTTGCTACCATCGGCCTGCCCGCGGTGCTCAAGACGCGTACTCTCGGCTACGATGGCAAGGGGCAGAAGGTGCTGCGAACACCCGAAGACGTGACAGACACCTTCGCCGAACTGGGCGGCGTGCCTTGCCTGCTCGAAGGCTTCGTGCCTTTTACCGGCGAAGTTTCGCTGGTTGCCGTGCGCGCGCGGGGTGGTGAAACCCGCTTCTACCCGCTGGCCCACAATGTTCATGAAAGCGGCATCCTCAAGCTTTCCGTGGCCAGTAGCGCGCATCCTTTGCAAGCCCTGGCCGAAGACTACCTGGGCCGGGTGATGGACAAGCTCGACTACGTCGGAGTGCTTGCCTTCGAATTCTTCGAAGTGGACGGCGGCCTCAAGGCCAACGAGATTGCTCCACGAGTGCACAACTCCGGTCACTGGACCATCGAAGGTGCCGAGTGCAGCCAGTTCGAGAACCACTTGCGGGCCATTGCCGGCTTGCCGCTGGGTTCTACCGCCAAGGTAGGGGAGAGCGCCATGGTCAATTTCATTGGCCAGGTTCCGAGCATCGAGGATGTCATCGCCGTGGAAGGTTGCCATTTGCACCATTACGGAAAGGCTTTCAAGCCAGGCCGGAAGGTAGGGCATGCCACCCTGCGCTGCGCCGATGAGGCCAGCTTGCGCAACGCCATCGCCCAGGTGCAAGGCCTGGTTCAAGGCTGACCTCGGGTTCCGAGGCCTGTCCTGCAGCCGCTCGGAACCTCCGTCACGCTTTGCCCTCTCATTGCAAGACGCCGGCGCACGCTGCCGGCCTTGTTAAGGAAAGGGGATATCCATGGGCATTATCGGAACCATCATCATTGGCTTCATCGTCGGCTTGCTGGCGCGCTTCCTCAAACCCGGCGACGACAGCATGGGCTGGATCATGACCATCCTGCTGGGCATCGGTGGCTCGTTGGCCGCTACCTATGGCGGGCAAGCCCTGGGCATCTATCGGGCCGGTGAAGGCGCGGGCTTCCTTGGCGCGCTGGTGGGCGCGATCATCCTGTTGGTCATCTACGGCATGATCAAGAAGAACGACTAAGGTCCTGGCCGCGAACGAGGGTAGGGCTTGTACGGAAAGTAGGCCGATCTGCGTACAAAGCCTAGAATGCAGCCCTCGTTCGTGGAGACCATTGAATGCGCGCCTTATTGCTTGCCTGCCTGATGTCTTTTTGCGCTGTGGCCTGGGCGGAACCGCCCGAAACAGACTGGCTGGCGTTGATGCCCCAGTCGGACCAGAAAGCCCTGGAGGCCATGCCCGAGATCGACCACGACACCCCGGAATCGGCGGGCGCCTTCACCCAAAAAGGCGGCCTGAAGAACCCCAAGGGGTTACCCGCGGTGATGTACTCCACCAAGACCGTGCCCGGGATGGATGGCAAGACCATCCGCATCGGTGGCTACCCGGTGCCTCTGGAAACCGATGCGAAGGGCCATAGTACGGTCTTCTTTCTTGTACCCTATCCAGGCGCCTGCATCCACGTTCCGCCGCCGCCGCCGAATCAGCTCATTCTGATCCGCTATCCCAAGGGTTTGAAGGTGGAAGACATCTACACACCCTTATGGGCCATTGGCACCTTGAAGATCGAGAAGGTGAGCAATGACTTGGCCGACGCGGCTTACGCCATGGACGCCAGCAAGGTACGCGTGGTCGAAGACAAGGACCTGAACTGACCGCCATCGGTTGGGCAGCGAGGTGATCACCTGGTAGGAGCCAGCGCAGCTGGTGAATCTTCTTCTGAGCTGCCTCCCACCTCGTGAACTGGCGCTCAGACCAGCGGTTCGCTGGACACGGTCACGGCAAGGGTATGGGCTTCGCCGGGGCCGAGGCGCTTGGCGTCGGCCATGACGTTGGCGGTTTCGATGCAGAACATACGTTGCCAGCCGTCATTGGCCATGTCTGGCAAGGCACTGGCGCGTTCGATCCAAGGGTTCCAGATGACGGCGCTGGCCGAGCCCTGGGTGTCGATGAGAATGCGGCGCTTCCATTCGCTATCGGCGATGGTCAGCCGCGCCGGGGTATCCAGGTAGATCCGATCAGTTTCGCCGGTGACTTCGAGCCGACCTTGCTGAGTGCGTCGAGCCCAGTCTTCCAGGGTTTCGATGTACTCCAGGCCGGCGACTTCCTCTACCGCCACCTGACGAACATCGCTCACCGCAAAATAAGTATGCAGCGCCTGGCTCAGGTGTATGTCTTCACGGCCCAGATTGAGCGTAGTCAGGGCGAGCGTGAGGGTATCGGCCAGCTCGATCTTCAGTTCGAGGCGAGCCGCGTGCGGCCAGCCAGGCAGGCCACCATCGGCCTCGGGCAGGGTAAAGGTGAGTGTCACCTTGTCGTCGCTTAGCTGTGGCTCGCCCAGGGTCCACTTCAAGGTACGCACCAGCCCATGCGCCGTTGCCGGCTCGGTAGACTGCCGCATCTGCTGAATGACCTCGGGGTTGCGCGCCAGGTTGCCGAACCAGGGCCAGCACACCGGGATTCCGGCGCGGATCGCCGCGCCTTCCTTGAACTGCGCATGATCATTGAGCCAGATCAAAGGCTGCTCGTTCGTGCGCTTGTAGCTCAGTACCTGCGCGCCTTGCTCTGCTACCAGCAACTCGGCATGGGCGGTAGTGACCTGCCAGATGTCCAATTCGCCTTGCTTGAGCTTTTCCAGCTTTGGGGCCGCCATATCGCTTCCTCGATATCAGATTGGTGTGGCGTTGACCATCGAACGGGCGGCAAGTTTAGGCGTGGCGCCCTGGAGCCAGGCTCGCTGTCGAGCGTCCCGGCAAGCCTTCGCAGGCTCAGCGGCGCGGCGGAACGCTGCGGGTGCGCCCGCTCCCATCAATGGCCACGAAGACGAAGACCGCTTCGGTAACCTTGCGCCATTCGCTGGACAGTGGATCGTCGCTCCAGACCTCGACCATCATTTGAATCGAGCTACGCCCCACTTGCAGGGTCTGGGTGTAGAAGGACAGCTGAGCGCCCACGGGTACCGGCACCAGGAAAGCCATGCGGTCGATGGACACCGTAGCCACCCTGCCGCCAGCCACCTTGCTGGCCATGGCCGTGCCAGCCAGGTCCATCTGGGACACCAGCCAGCCACCGAAGATGTCACCAAAACCGTTGGCCTCGCGGGGAAGCGCGGTGATCTGTAGGGCCAGGTCGCCCTGGGGGATGGGATCTTCTTGTTCGAGTTCAATCATGCCGGGGGCCTCGGACCCATGACTTCGAAAGGATGAAGCGGTAAGCGGTCGTGTCGTTCAAGCCAGTATATAGAGCGATGCCTGGGTACATAACCGTTCAATCACAGATATATGTGCCGGCCAAAGCAATTTGCTATCTTCCTTGACCCGGCTGCGCCAAGCGCAGGCGGAGCCTGCTGCCGAACGCGATCAATAAGAGAACCGAGCCATGAGCACCGCTCCTTCCAGCGCCGCGTCCATCTCGCGCCCGCTGAACCGTAACGATTACAAGACCTTATCGCTGTCGGCCCTTGGCGGCGCGCTGGAGTTCTACGACTTCGTCATTTTCGTGTTCTTCGTGGTCGTGATCAGCAAATCGTTCTTTCCCCCGGACATGCCTCAATGGGTCAGCCAGGTGCAATCATTCGGGGTATTTGCCGCCGGCTACCTCGCGCGCCCCCTGGGTGGCGTGATCATGGCGCACTTCGGTGACGTGCTGGGCCGCAAGAAGATGTTCACCTTGAGCATCTTCATGATGGCGGTGCCTACGTTGTTGATGGGACTACTGCCCACCTATGCTCAGATCGGTATCGCCGCGCCTTTGCTCCTGTTGGTGCTGCGCATCATCCAGGGCGCGGCCATCGGTGGCGAGGTTCCCGGTGCCTGGGTGTTCGTTTCCGAGCACGTTCCGGTGCGCAACATAGGCTATGCCTGCGGTACCCTGACGTCGGGCCTGACCACAGGCATCCTGCTGGGCTCTCTGGTGGCAACGGTCATCAACAGCCTGTTCGCGCCTGAGGAAGTGCTGGCCTACGCCTGGCGGATACCCTTCATCCTTGGCGGCGTATTTGGCCTGGTGTCGGTCTTCCTGCGCCGCTGGCTGCATGAAACTCCTCTGTTCGTAGAGTTGCAGCAGCGCAAGGCCCTGGCCGAGCAGCCTCTACGGGCTGTGCTCAAGAGTCATCGGTCAGCGATCGTGATGTCCATGCTTCTGACCTGGCTGCTTACCGCGGGCATAGTCGTGGTCATCCTGATGACGCCGACCCTGTTGCAGACGCTCTACAAGTTTCCAGCCAAGGAGGCGATGCAGGCCAACAGCCTGGCGATCCTCTTCCTGAGCCTCGGTTGTATCCTTTCGGGCGCCCTCGCGGACCGGTTCGGGGCCGGGAAAGTGTTCATGTTCGGCAGTATCGCCCTCGGCGCCACCTCGTGGACGCTCTATCACAGCCTGCAGGCTCATCCGGACTGGCTGTTCCCGTTGTACGCGGTTACCGGCCTGTGCGTAGGGGTCATTGGCGCCGTGCCTTATGTGATGGTCACCATCTTTCCTACCGCGGTACGTTTCAGCGGGTTATCGTTCTCGTACAACCTGGCATATGCCATTTTCGGTGGTCTTACGCCAGTGATCGTCACCATGATGATCAAGCTCAGCCCCATGGGGCCTGCATGGTATGTGGCCGGGCTCTGTGTATTAGGCTTCGCGTTGGGGGTGATGCTCTGGCAACGTCGGCGCAGCGGCATAGCGGTCTAGAAGCGCCGTTGTCATCTGTGTGTAACATTGGGTCTGTATGCTCTGGGGTTTGTCCGCGCAAGCGGTGTTGCCGGTTACCCTTGCGTCCTGCGCCGGAGCATTCATGAAGTTCAAGTGCCTGATGGCGATAATCGGAGCCTCGGCCAGCCTGGCGACTGCCACCGCGGCGGCGTCGCCCGAGTTGCAAGGGTACGCTCCAGCGACAAGCATCTCTGGCACCTTGACCAGCGTTGGCTCCGACACCTTGGCCAACCTCATGGCGCTCTGGGCCAATGCATTCCAGCGCGCCTACCCCAGCGTCAACGTGCAGGTGCAGGCGGCTGGCTCTTCCACTGCGCCGCCGGCCCTGATCCAGGGCACCGCCAGCTTCGGCCCGATGAGCCGGAAAATGAAGGATGTAGAAATTGAAGCCTTCGAGCGTCGATATGGCTACAAGCCTACCGCCGTCGCGGTGGCTATCGATGCTCTGGCCATCTTCGTAAACAAGGACAACCCGATCGCGGGGCTGACGTTGGGGCAACTCGACGCCATCTTTTCCACCACGCTGTTGTGTGGCGCCACCGGGTCGATCAAGCGTTGGGGTGACCTGGGAGTGGCAGGCAGCCTGGCGCACCAGCCCTTGCAATTGTTCGGTCGCAATTCGGCCTCGGGTACCTATGGTTACTTCAAGGAGCAGGCGCTGTGCAAAGGGGATTTCAAAGCCCAGGTGAACGAGCAGCCAGGGTCGGCATCTGTGGTTCAAGGCGTAAGCAGTTCGCCTAATGGCATAGGGTATTCAGGCATCGGCTATACCACAGCCAGCGTTCATACCGTGCCCCTGGCTCGAACCGAAGAAGGGCCCTACGTGGAAGCAACCGAAGCCAATGCGATCGATGGCAGTTACCCTTTGGCCCGGTACCTCTATATCTATGTGAACAAGCCGCCTGGCCGGCCCATGTCGCCGTTGGAAGGCGAGTTCCTGAAGTTGATCCTGTCCGTGAGCGGGCAGGAGCTGGTGGCCCGGGATGGTTATATTCCGATACCCAGGGCGGTGGCCCGGCAAATGCTGGCCAGCCTGGGGCTCAGCGAAGAGCAAAGGCCTGATCCAACCCGGTAAGGTGCTGGAAAATCTCTATTACAACGGGTGGCGATGCTGTCACCATGATGTCATGTTTCTGTCATATAGGCCCGCTAGGGTGTGCGGATGAACGATCCGGCTGTAAGCAACGCAAGCTTTCGCGCAGCGCGCGCGGGCATCGATTTCAATACGCCGGCCCTGAGGCGGCATCGCCGGTTGCGTGCGCTCGTCGATCGTTTGACTCGCTGGTATGTCCTGGTAGGCGGGCTGGCGGTCCTGGCGGCCATCACCTTGATTTTCTTCTATCTGGGTTACGTAGTAGCGCCCCTGTTCCGAGGGGCCACCCTGAAGCCTACCGCGGACGTCACCGCGCCCTGGCTGGTCTCTGCCGGGGAAACGGCCCTGCTTACGCTCGAAGAGCAGAACCAGGTTGCCATGCGTGTTTCGATCGATGGCGCGGTGGTGTTCTTCGACGCTACCAGCGGAGCACTCATCAGTCGCGCCACCCTGCCGCTACCTCCAGGAAGCCGAATCAGCACGGTCGCCAAGGACCTACCAGGCAAGGGATTGGTGGCGTTGGGCTTGTCCAATGGCCAGGTGTTGTTCTTCCAGCATCGTTATCAGGCGACCTGGACCGCAGGCATACGGCATATGGTGCCCAGCCTGGATTACCCCTATGGAGCTAAGCCGCTGGCGCTGGGCAAGGCAGGTGAGCCACTGGAGCACTTGGCCATCAATCGCGGCGACATGAGCCTGATCATCGCCGGTGCCAGTGCCGGCGGGTTCAACGTGCTGCGCATGAATCTCGCCGAGGGCGCGCCCACTACCATCGAACGTGTCGCGCTTGCGCAAGTCACCGAGGTTGTGAACGCCCTCTACGTAGATGGCGCGCAGCGTTGGCTGTATGTGATAGGCGGCCGCGCCCATGTAGACGTCTTCGACCTGCGCGACCAGACGCTCAACGGCCGCTACAAGCTGCTGGAGGACGCCGACGCTCGGGTTACCGCCAGTGCACAGCTGGTGGGTGGGGCGTCGCTGCTGATCGGTAGCTCCACCGGCAGCATTGGCCAGTGGTTCATGACTAGGGACCGTGATGGCGAGGCCAGACTCCAGCATATTCGGGATTTCCAGCTTGGCCTGGCGCCAATTAGGCAGATCGAGCCAGAACAACGACGCAAGGGCTTCCTCGCGCTGGACGACAGCGGCCTGCTGGGGGTGTTTCATGCCACGGCGCATCGTACCCTGCTGACTGAACAGGTGGCCGGTGGCCCAGGCTTGCTCGCACTTTCGCCGCGGGCCAACCGGGTCCTGCTGGAAACCCCCGAGGGCATTTCCAGGTTCACCTTGCGCAACCCCCATCCGGAGGTTTCCTGGGCCGCGCTATGGGACAAGGTCTGGTACGAGCACTACGACCAGCCTGAGTATGTATGGCAGTCTACCGCCGCCAATTCGGACTTCGAGCCCAAGCTGAGCCTGACGCCCCTGGCCTTCGGAACGTTCAAGGCCGCCCTTTACGCCATGTTGCTTGCGGCGCCCCTGGCAGTAGCCGCGGCCATCTATACGGCCTACTTCATGGCCCCGGTAATGCGCCGCAAGGTAAAGCCAGTCATCGAACTGATGGAGGCGCTGCCTACTGTCATACTGGGATTCATCGCGGGGCTGGTCCTGGCACCCTTTCTGGAAAGCCACCTGCCAGGCGTGTTCAGCCTGTTGTTGGTGCTTCCGCTGGGCATTCTCGCTCTTGGCATGATCTGGGGGCAGTTGCCGGATCGTGTGCGCCTGCGCGTGCCCGAAGGCTGGGAAAGCGCATTGCTCATCCCACTGGTCGTGCTGCTTGCCGTGGCCGCCCTCACGGCCAGTCCTTGGCTGGAGCAAGTCTTGTTCGCCGGTGACATGCGGCAATGGCTCACGCGCGAGCTTGGCCTGGACTTCGACCAGCGTAACGCTCTGGTCGTGGGCGCGGCCATGGGCTTTGCCGTTATCCCTACCATCTACTCCATCGCCGAGGATGCGATCTTCAACGTGCCTCGCAGCTTGACCTTCGGCTCGCTGGCACTCGGCGCCACGCCCTGGCAGACCCTGGTGCGCGTAGTGCTGCTCACCGCCAGCCCGGGGATTTTCTCTGCCTTGATGATTGGCCTCGGCCGCGCGGTGGGCGAAACCATGATCGTGCTCATGGCCACGGGCAACACTCCGATCATGGATATGAACCTTTTTGAGGGAATGCGCACCCTGGCGGCCAACGTAGCCATTGAAATGCCGGAGTCTGCTGTCAGTAGCAGCCACTATCGGGTGCTGTTCCTGGCAGCGCTGGTATTGCTGCTGTTCACCTTTGCGATGAACACCCTGGCCGAGCTTATCCGCCAGCGGTTGCGCAAACACTATTCTTCGCTGTGAAAAGGGGCGAACGTTGAACAGGTTTTCCCCCATGGCATGGTTCCGCAGCGGAGCCCCCGGCGTCTGGCTGAGCGCGGGCGCGGTCTCCGTCGCGGTGATCATGACCCTCGGCCTATTGCTACTGATTGCCATAAAGGGGCTGGGGCACTTCTGGCCGGCAGGCTTGCTTCAGACCACTTACCAAGTGCCGGGGCAGGCGCCGGTCACGCTGGTGGGTGAGGTAGTGGAACAGGAGCGCAGTCCCCGACAGCGGCTGCGGGACGCAGGCCTGCCCCTGAGTGCCGATGGCGACCGCTGGGTGACCCGCATGCTGGTCAAGTTCGGTAATCGTGACCTGAATGGGACGGACTTCACCTGGGTTGTGGAGCCTTGGTTGGGCGAACGCGACTATCCGGCGGGCCTGGTCACCCTTGAACGTCAGGAGTGGGGCAATTTCTATGGCCACGTGGTTGCGCTCAAGGAGGCGGGGAAGGTAGTGGCCGAAGGCCCGGCCGCATGGCCAGCGCTGCAGCCGCGCCTGGCTCGGTCCGCGGCGCTGGCCGCAGAGCTGAACCGCCTGCAGACGGTCGAAGTGACAGGCATCAATCATGAGCTGGAACGCCTGCGCCTGGCGCAGCGCAGGCAAGCCCTCGAGAACCCGCAGGACCCAGGCGCCGAGGCGGATGCGGCGGCTGAGCGTGGCGCGCTCGAGGCCCGCTTGGGCGCGCTCGAAACCAGGGCTGAAAACCTGCGCCAGCAGGCGGCCCGCGACACAGTGGTGATGGCAGACGCCTCCGGCCGGCAGGTGGAGCTATACCTGAGCGATATACTGCACGCCTACCAGCCCAACGCCATGAATGTTGCACAGAAGACGGGCGTCTATTTTGCGCGCCTGTGGGAATTCCTCAGCACCAACCCCCGGGAATCCAATACCGAGGGCGGCGTGTTCCCTGCGATCTTTGGAACCGTCATGATGACCCTGCTCATGGCCGTGGTGGTGACGCCTTTCGGGGTACTGGCGGCCGTTTACTTGCGAGAGTATGCCCGCCAGGGCTGGATGACCCGGATCATTCGCATCGCCGTGAACAACCTGGCCGGCGTGCCGGCGATTGTCTATGGAGTGTTCGGCCTGGGCTTCTTCGTTTACGTACTGGGCGGCTCACTCGATCGATTGTTCTTTCCTGAGCGCCTGCCGGCGCCCACCCTGGGCACGCCCGGCCTGCTCTGGGCATCTTTGACCCTGGCGCTGCTGTCGGTGCCTGTAGTGATAGTCGCGACTGAAGAGGGCCTGGCACGCATTCCCCGGTCGCTGCGCGAAGGTTCTCTCGCCCTTGGCGCTACCCAGGCCGAGACGCTTTGGAAAATCGTGCTGCCCATGGCCAGTCCCGCGATCATGACCGGCGTCATACTCGCCGTTGCCCGGGCCGCCGGGGAAGTGGCTCTGCTGATGTTGGTGGGTGTGGTCAAGCTGGCGCCTTCTCTGCCCGTGGATGGCAACTTCCCCTATGTGCATCTGGACCAGAAGATCATGCACCTGGGCTTTCATATTTATGACGTAGGCTTCCAGAGCCCGAACGTGGAAGCCGCGCGGCCGCTGGTGTACGCCACGGCCTTGCTGCTCGTGGCGGTCATCGGCCTGTTGAACCTTTCCGCGGTCGCGATGCGCAATCACCTGCGGGAAAAATACCGCGGCCTCGACACTTGATACCAAGCGGCCATGGCCGCCTGTTTGACCCGCCAGGGTTACGGAGCTTTGAATGGAGCAACACACAACCGGCCGCCCCTTGGAGGTGGCCACCCTGGGCCGCAGGAAGCACGGACGCGACCCGGTCGTCGAAGACGTTGCCATCGAAGTGGCCGGCCTGAGCCTGTACTACGGGGCGCAGCAGGTGCTCCATGACATCGCCCTGAGGATTCCGCAGCGGCGCGTTACCTCGTTCATTGGTCCTTCCGGTTGCGGCAAGTCTACCTTGCTGCGGACCTTCAACCGGATGAATGATCTGGTCGAGGACTGCAAGGTGGTGGGTGCCGTGAACCTCTACGGACATGACATCTACCGCAAGGGCGAGGATGTGGCCGAGTTGCGTCGGCGTGTCGGCATGGTATTCCAGAAGCCCAACCCGTTTCCCAAGACCATCTATGAGAACGTGGTCTATGGCTTGCGTATTCAGGGCATCAAGAAAAAGCGCATGCTCGATGAAGCCGTGGAGTGGGCGCTGCGCGGCGCGGCCTTGTGGGAAGAGGTCAAGGATCGCCTGCATGAGTCCGCGTTAGGGCTGTCCGGCGGTCAGCAGCAGCGGCTGGTCATCGCCCGCACCATCGCCGTGGAGCCCGAAGTGCTGCTGCTCGACGAACCCTGCTCGGCCCTGGACCCAATCTCCACCCTCAAGGTGGAAGAGCTGATCTACGAGCTCAAGACGCGCTACACCATCGTCATCGTCACTCACAACATGCAACAGGCCGCCCGGGTGTCGGACTACACCGCATTCATGCACTTGGGCAAGCTGGTGGAGTTCGGCGATACCGACCGGATGTTCACCAACCCGATGAAAAGGCAAACCGAAGACTACATCACCGGCCGATACGGTTGACCTTGCCGGCCACGCACCCCTGACGCCCCACCCACCGGTATTCAAGGACCTGACCCATGATCGATAAGAACAGCCTCAATCATCACATCTCTCAGCAATTCAATGCCGAGCTCGAAGAGGTGCGCAGTCACCTGCTGGCCATGGGCGGGCTGGTGGAAAAGCAGGTCAACGACGCCGTGAGCGCGCTGATCGAGGCCGATTCCGGCCTGGCCCAGCAGGTGCGTGACATCGATGACGAAATCAACCAGATGGAGCGCAACATCGACGGTGAATGCCTGCGCATCCTGGCGCGGCGGCAGCCAGCGGCGTCTGACCTGCGCCTGATAATCAGCATCTCCAAGTCGGTGATCGACCTGGAGCGTATCGGCGATGAATCTACCAAGATCGCCCGCCGCGCCATCCAGCTGTGCGAAGAGGGTGAGTCCCCACGGGGCTATGTGGAAGTGCGTCATATCGGCGACCAGGTCCTGAAAATGGTGCGCGATGCCCTGGACGCCTTTGCCCGTTTCGATGCCGACCTTGCCCTGGCCGTGGCCCAGTATGACAAGACCATTGATCGGGAATACAAGACCGCGCTGCGCGAGCTGGTGACCTACATGATGGAAGACCCGCGTTCCATCTCCCGCGTGCTGAATGTCATCTGGGCGTTGCGCTCCCTGGAGCGTATCGGCGATCACGCGCGCAACATCTCTGAACTGGTGATCTATCTGGTCCAGGGTACCGATGTACGTCACCTTGGCCTGGAGCGCATGAAGGAAGAGGTGCGCCGGAATACCGAACGGGCTAATGTTTCCGTGGACGCTGACGATAAGTAGGTTTGCCCGAGTATCGACGCCCGGTTCGCACCGGGCGTTTTCGTTCATACTGGGAACAGTTTTTCTGGCATCCGGGTGCGGGTGAGAAAATCTGCGTGGGTGTAGGCGCCGCGGAGCGCTATGCTACGCAGACGAATTTCAGGAGTCCTTAATGGCCAAGGTCAGTGTTCTGGTAGTGGATGACGCCCCGTTCATTCGCGACCTGGTAAAAAAATGTCTGCGCAACGCCTTCCCTGGAATGCAGATCGAAGATGCCGTCCATGGGCGCAAGGCACAGGCCATGCTAGCCAAGGACCCTTACGACCTTATCCTTTGCGATTGGGAAATGCCGGAAATGACCGGCCTGGAACTACTGACCTGGTGCCGTGAGCAGGAAAGCACCAAGCATATCCCCTTCATCATGGTGACCAGTCGGGGCGACAAGGAAAACGTTATCCAGGCCATCCAGGCGGGTGTCTCGGACTACGTCGGCAAGCCGTTCACCAACGAGCAGCTGCTGACCAAGGTCAAGAAAGCATTGCATCGTGTCGGCAAGCTGGAAGGCCTGATGAGCGGCCCGGGTTCACGGCCCAACACTTCGGCGTTCGCCAACGACTCGCTGGCGGCATTGACCAGCAACCGGCCCGAGGCTGTTGCCGCGACGCCTGCGCCCGCCCCGACGCCACGGGCAGCGGCCGCGGCAGGCATAGCGGCAGCTCCTCCTGTGCCGCGCGCTGCGTCCAGCCAGGGCAGCGCCACCAGCCGTGGCCAGGGCCAGCTGCGCCTGGCCGGGGGCGCGACCATGGCCTGTGTGATCAAGGCGTTGAGCCTCAAGGAAGCTCTCCTGGTGGTCAAGCGTGGCGAACCCTTGCCCCAGGTGCTGGAACAGGCGGTCCTGGACCTCGAGCAGGGCGACAACGACATCGCGCGCCTCAATGGCTACCTGCATGCCGTATCCGCGCTGGAACCCAAGCCGGACAGCGATTGGTTGCAGCTCAACTTCCGCTTCGTCGATCAGGACGCCCAGAAGCTTGACTACCTGTCTCGCCTGATCGCCCGCGGCACTGCTCAGAAACACTTCGTGCCAGGCGCTTGAACCCATGAGGGGCTGAGGCTGTTACCCTGGCCCTTCGTTTTCGCTGAATACGAATCATGAACTGGCGCGCGCTTCTTCCCGCTCTTCTGCTTGGCCTGGGTGCTCCGGTACAGGCTGCGGCTATCTACAAGTTCGTGGACAGCCATGGGGTGGTCACCTATACCGACCGCGTCACGCCTGGTGCCAAGCGCTTGGTGTTTCAGGATCGCATGGTCGAATCCTTCTCGGCCCAGGTGCGCCTCGACACCCGCCCAGTGGGAAAGGCGCTGACCTTCGAAGCCCGGAACGATACCTACGCACCGGTGCAGGTCATGCTGCGCTTGTCCGGCCTGCGCAATGCCGCGCCGGGCGGGCCAACGGAAGTCCGCCGGCTGGTAGCGCCTCGTTCAAGGCTCCTGCTGGCGACGGTCAACCCGGCCCAGCCTGGTAAGCCGGTGACCGGTACGCCGGGATTCAGCTACGTGCTGGGTGATCCAGCCACCCGCACCGCCGCCTATCGCTATCCCTTTCCCTGGATCGGCGGCCCCTTCCGTATCAGCCAGGGCCCCAATGGCAACTTCAGCCACAACGGCCCCAAAGGCCGTTATGCGATCGATATCGCCATGCCCGAGGGTACCCCTATCATCGCGGCCCGGGCAGGTATGGTGATCAAGGTAGAGAATGACCAGGATCAGGGGGGCGCCCAACCTTCGGGCAATTTCGTACGAATCCTGCACGAGGACGGCACCATGGGCGTTTACTTGCACCTGATGCGCGGGTCGGTGGTGGTCAGGGAGGGGGAGCGAGTGGCCCAGGGCAGCCCGCTCGGGCGTTCGGGAAATACCGGCCACAGCACGGGGCCACATTTGCACTTCGTGGTCCAGCGCAATACCGGAGCCGGGCTGGAATCGATCCCTTATGAGTTCGACAAGCCTTTGCAAAGCCTGCCGAACTTCACCATCGGCAACCGTTAGCTCAGCTTGAGCACCTTGGCGAGCACGATCTTCGGGCCTTTCATCTTCTTGATGATGATGCGCAGCCCTTCCACTTCGATCACTTCCTCGTCTTCCGGTACCCGCTTGAGGCTGTCGTAGACGAGTCCCGCAAGGGTTTCAGCCTCGATGTGATCCAGGTCCACGCCCAGCAGGCGCTCTACCTTGAACAGCGGTGTATCGCCCCGCACCAGTAGCTTGCCGGGCTGGTAGGCCAGCACGCCCCGTTCGGCCTTTCGGTGCTCATCCTGAATGTCGCCCACCAGTACCTCGAGTACGTCTTCCATGGTCAGGTAGCCGATGACCTTGCCATCGGCTTCCTCCACCAAGGCGAAATGGGCGGCACCGGTACGGAACTGTTCCAACAGCTCTGCGAGGGGCATATGGCGGGAAACTCGCTCCAACGGGCGGGTAAGTTCCGCCAGGTTGAACGAGGCGGGCACGTGATCCAGGGCAGCCAGGTCCAGCAGCAGGTCCTTGATATGCAACAGGCCGACGAATTCTCCCCGAGTGCTGTCATAGACGGGGTAACGGCTGTACTTATGGCGCCGGAAGGTGGCCAGGATGTCCTTCAGCGGGGCGTCATGTTCCAGCACGACCAGATCTTCCCGCGAGTTGGCCCAATCGACTACCTCCAGCTCGCCCATTTCCACCGCCGAGGCCAGCACGCGCATGCCTTGGTCGCTCGGGTCTTGCCCACGGCTGGAGTGCAGGATGAGCTTGAGCTCTTCACGGCTGTAGTGGTGCTCGTGGTGCGGGCCGGGCTCGCCCTGGCCGGCGATACGCAAGATACCGTTGGCGCTGGCGTTGAGCAGCCAGATGGCCGGGTACATCAGCCAGTAGAACAGGTAGAGCGGCACCGCCGTCCACAAGGAAAGAAGCTCGGGCTTGCGGATGGCCCAGGATTTGGGGGCCAGCTCGCCGACCACGATATGCAGGTAGGAGATCACGAAGAACGCGGTGAAGAAGGAAGCGCCCTTGATCACCTCGGCCGATTGCACGCCAAGGGCGGCCAGAAGAGGCTCGAGCAGGTGCGCGAACGCCGGCTCGCCGACCCAGCCCAGGCCCAGCGAGGCGAGGGTGATACCCAGTTGGCAGGCGGAAAGGTAGGCGTCGAGCTGATTATGCACGGTGCGCAGGATCTTGCCGCGCCAGCCTTGCTTCTCGGCGATGGACTCCACTCGCGTGGAGCGCAGCTTGACCATGGCGAATTCGGCGGCAACGAAGAAGCCGTTGAGCACAACCAGGAAAAGCGCGAAGAGAATCATGCCGAAATCGGCGAAGAGGTCGTGAAGCGATAAACCAGGGGAAGGGTCCATTGGGGAAAGAAGAAGATCCGTATGATTGAGAGAGTTCGCGTCTGATGAGCCGCGAATTAAGGAATCTAGCGATTAAGTCCGCACTTGACCAGTGTCTTACCGTAGCAATTTCCTACAGAGCCGTCACGCCGGGTCTTCTTCCATTTCCGCTGGCGCCAACAGGCTCAATGGAAAATGACACGTGAAGGTGCTCCCTTTGCCCGGCACGCTGGTGATCTCCAATTGCCCCTTGTGGCGCAGCAGCACGTGCTTGACGATCGCCAGGCCAAGCCCGGTGCCGCCAGTGCTGGAGCTGCGGCTGGAGTCAACCCGGTAGAAGCGCTCGGTAAGCCGCGGAATGTGCTTACCCTCGATACCGATACCCGAATCCTGCACACTCAGGTGCAGGCCATTGTCATCCTGCCACCAGCGTACCCGCACCTGGCCGTTGTCCGGAGTGTACTTGACAGCATTGAACACCAGGTTCGAAAAGGCGCTGCGCAATTCCGGCTCGCTCCCTTTCATGCTGAGGCGGGGCGACGCCTGTAGCACGATCTGGTGATGACGCTCTCCCGAAAGGGCGGTTGCGTCATTGACCACGCTTTGCAACATCCCCTGAATGTTTACCGGATGGCTCTCCGAGGGGTAATCGGTCGCTTCGAGCTTGGCGAGCAGCAGCAGGTCATTGAGCAGGCTTTGCATGCGGCTGCCTTGCTGTTGCATCTGCTGCAGGGCACGCAGCCAGCGCGGGTTCAGATGGCCCGCATTGTCCAGCAGGGTTTCCAGGTAGCCGGTGATGACAGTCAAGGGCGTGCGCAATTCGTGTGACACATTGCCGATGAAGTCCTTGCGCATCTGTTCCAGCTGATGGATGCGCGTGACATCCCGGACCACCATCAGGTGCTCGTTGTTGCCGTAGCGGGTGATCATGAATTGCAGGCGCACCCGGTCGTTCAAGGGCGAGCGCATTTCCAGGGGTTCGGCATAGTGCTCGGCTTCGAAGTAATCCTTGAAGCGAGGATGGCGCACGAGGTTGGTAACCGGCTGTCCAGCGTCCTGAGGTGTCTTGAGGCCTAGAAGCGTTTGCGCTGCCGGGTTCCACCATTCCAGGTTGCCATCACTGTCGAGCATGATCACCGCGTCCCGCAACGCCGCGGTGGATTCCTGCACGCGATCGATCACGCCCTGCAGGCGGGCACGTACCCGGCTGTCACGTCGCTGGAGGTTATAGATGCTGTCGAAGACGTCACCCCAGAGGCCATGGGCTTCAGGTGGCGGCTCGTCGCCCTGTTGATGGCTGAGCCAGTGTTGAAGGCGCAGCAGCTGCCGCAGGGTGTTGGCCAGGTAGGCACCCAGGCCGATGGCCAGGCAGAGACCGTAATGGCTCGTCAACAGCCCCAGCAGCAGGCATGCACCTATCAGCAGCAGTAGATGGCGGACCAGTACGGCATGCCAGTTTCGGTTCAATTGGCGATCAATCCTTTCGCGCGGCGAGGGTCAGGCCTTGGTGGAGAAGCGATACCCTGTGCCACGGACAGTCTGTACCAGATTCTCGTAGGCATCGCCCAGGGCCTTGCGCAGGCGTCGGATATGCACGTCCACCGTGCGTTCTTCCACATAGACGTTGCCGCCCCAGACCTGATCCAGCAGTTGTCCGCGGGTATAGGCCCGTTCCTGATGAGTCATGAAGAACTGCAACAGGCGATACTCGGTGGGGCCCATGTCGGCCGGACGGCCATCGATGGTTACCCGATGACTGATCGGGTCCAGCAGCAGGCCACCGACCTCGATAGGTGTTTCGTTGTCCGTTGCCCCGGCGCGACGGAGCACGGCCTTGAGCCGGGCAACCAGCTCGCGGGGTGAGAAGGGCTTGGTGATGTAGTCATCGGCACCCACTTCCAGCCCCTGGATCTTGTTGTCCTCTTCGCCCTTGGCGGTGAGCATGATGATCGGGGTGCCGGCGGTAAGCTCGTCGCGCTTGAGACGACGCGCCAGTTCGATGCCGGACGTGCCAGGAAGCATCCAGTCCAGCAGGATCAGGTCGGGCTTGCGGTCAATGATGATGGCGTGGGCTTGCTGGCTGTTTTCCGCTTCCAGGCATTCGTAGCCGGCCATTTCCAGGGCGACGGCGATCATCTCGCGAATGGGTGCTTCGTCGTCGACGATCAGAATGCTTTTCCCCATCATGGTTTACCCTCGAACCTGTCCTGGATGATGCGCTGCATTAGATAACGGAAATATTGCAGTCACATGACAGCATGGCTAAGGGTAGCAAGCAATCTACCTCTGGCTGAAGCCCGAGGGGGCGCGCTTGGCCCGCCGAGTCTTTATCAGCGCAGGGCGTAGTCGAGCACGATGCCCGCGAAGATGGCCAGGCCGGCCCAGTGGTTATGCAGAAAAGCCTCGAAGCAGGCCATGCGTTCCCTATGCCGGGTATGCCAGGCCTCCCAGGCGAAGCAGCCAGCTGCCACGGCCAGGCCGCAATGGAAGGGCCAGCCCAGGCCGAAGCGCGCCCCGGCCAGCAGCAGGCAAGCCAGCGCCAGCCCTTGCAGCATGCCAATGATGAGCCTGTCGGAGTTACCGAACAGAATGGCAGTGGATTTGACACCTATGCGCAGATCATCGTCTCGATCCGTCATGGCGTAATAGGTGTCGTAGGCCACGGTCCAGAGCAGGTTTGCCAGATAGAGCAACCAGGCCGCGCCGGGCAAATGGCCGGTCTGGGCGGTGAACGCCATGGGCATGCCCCAGGAAAAGGCAGCTCCTAGCACCACCTGTGGGTAATAGGTGTAGCGCTTCATGAAGGGGTAACTGGCTGCCAGTATCAACCCGCCGACGGATAGCTCCAGCGTGACCAGGTTGGTACAGAGCACGAGCAGGAAACTCAAGGTCACTAGCACAGCGAAGAATACCAGGGCCTCGCGGCCGCGCACCTTGCCGCTGACCAGGGGACGCTGTTCAGTCCGCCGTACATGGCCGTCTACCTTGCGGTCCGCGAAATCATTGATCACGCATCCCGCCGCCCGCATCAGCACCACGCCCAGCACGAAGATCACGATGTTGGCCAGGGATGGCTGACCCTCGCCGGCGATCCATAATGCCCACAACGTGGGCCATAGCAACAAATAGATGCCGATGGGCTTGTCCATCCGGCTGAGCTGGATGAAGTCCCAGGCGCGCGGGTGCAGCCGGTTCAGGGCGCGAAGCCATGCCAGGTACATCAGGGAGCCTCCGTGGAGCCAGGCAAGGCGGCCCAGAAATCCGCCAGGAACACTTCGCTGACCAGCAGGCCCAAGGCACCACGCTGGAATCGCGACCGGCGCGCCCAGGGAGCATGGGCGGCCAGCCCCGCGGGAAGCCACGCCAGGGGGTAACGCGCGATCTCGATAGGGCCCCGGCTGAAGCCGCCGTTGACGAACAGCAGCTCGCCAAGGGAGCGTGAGCCCAGGGCTACAAGGGGAAAACCGTCTTCCTTGAGCGCCAGTTGTCCGGCCACGCTGCGGGCGAATACCCAGGGCTTGCCGCACCCGACCAGACAGACCTCGCGTACCCAGCCGAGGGTGTCGAGGGGCAAATCCAGAGCCAGGCATTCCTCCGCGCGCAGCGAGGCCCAGCCTTCGCTGTGTGTGACGATCTGGAGGCTGTCCGCGGATAGTCTTCTCAGCCGACGGGTAAGGGAGCCGGTGTCGAAAAGCCAGTCCTGGCATTGGGAATCCGCCGTTTCCAGGTGATCAGACCAGGCAGGCGGATGGAAAGCGTCGGTGGATTGCGGCACGGTATAAGGCATGGCGGTTGGCAGGCCCTGAGCTTAGCATGGAACGGCCGCCAGGTCGGTTGCGGCTATAGCGGGTCAATGAGGCGATGCAATGAAAAAATGGCAATGCGTGGTATGTGGTTTCATCTACGACGAAGCAGCTGGCTGTCCGGAAGAGGGGCTGGCACCGGGCACCTCATGGGATGACGTTCCGGAGGACTGGCTATGCCCGGATTGCGGTGTAGGCAAGAATGACTTTGAAATGGTCGAAGTCATCTGAGGCGGGCATCGGCCAATTCACCGTCCAGTCCGTCGGAATCGGCTCGGAATTACCGGTATAAAGCGCGCCGCGCCACTGGCGCGGGTGCGCAGGGCGTGCCATTCTCGCTGGGTCAGCCGTGGATAGGGGTCCGCGTGCGCAGCGGCATGGGGTTACCTGGCCGGACATAACAACAAAAACCGTAAAGAGGCATCATTCATGCGCAAACCTGAGCTTACCCAGGCTATCGCCGAGAAAGCTGATCTCACCAAGGATCAGGCCAATCGCGTTCTAGAGATCATGCTGGACAAGATCACCCAGGCCGTTAACAAAGAAAACGTCACGCTGGTGGGCTTTGGCACGTTCGAAAAGCGCCACCGAGGCGCGCGTACGGGCAAGAACCCGCAAACCGGTGAGCCGGTGAAGATTCGAGCGAGCAATACCGTGGCCTTCAAGCCCGGGAAGAACCTGCGCGAGAGCATCGGCTAAGCGTACTGCTCCGGCGCCAGGCGGAAGGGCCGATGCCTCTCCGCCGACGCAGGCGCCGGGCGAGGTGCCTTCAACCCTGGCCGAACTGCTGGGCGAGCTCGCGCAGCAACTGCTCGGCATCCAGCACCTTGGTCACCACTTCGTTGGCCTTTTCCCGGGTGATGTCCAGGCGCTCGAGCAGCGCATCGGGGATGTCTTCCTCGACCTCGAAGCCCTTGCCGTGGGCACGCAGCAGGCGTACCGCCAGACACACCAGGTTGGCGTACACCGCATGCTCGCCGTCATAGCTGGCATCGTTCTGGTATTGCAGGGCGGTGACCAGTTCTTCGGGCATGTCCCAGTGTTTCATGAGCCAGGCGCCTACCTGTTCCCGGCTGATGCCCAGCAGGTGCTGCTCCACGAAGGCATGGGGCAAGTGGGGGTTGACTTCCAGATGGCGGCAAACCAGTGAGAAGTGCGGGGGAAACACGTGGGCCAGCAGCAGGTAGCCGAAGTTGTGCAACAGACCGCCGAGGTATGCCAGGCCCGCTTCCGGTCGCTGGGCACGAGGGATGGCCCGGGTCAGGCCTTCCACCACCGCGGCGGTGTACAAGGATTGCTGCCAGTAGGGCGTCGCCTGTTGTGGCTTGTCCTTGGGGAGTGTCAGGGTCTTGCCCAGCGCCAATCCCAGGGCCAGATTGATCACGAGGTCGAAGCCCAGCACACGCACGATGGCATCTTCAACCGAGCGGATCTTGCCCACCGATCCGTAGTAGGGCGACGCCGCCCAGCTGACTACCTGCGCCGCCAGGGCCGGGTCGGTTTCAACCACGCCGGTCACGTCATCGGTGCTGGCATCCGGGTCGACCCGCAGCTTGATGATTTTCTGCGCCGTGGTCGCCAGTGGCGGAATCTCGATGGTGTCTTCGAGACGCTGCTGGATCCGACGCGCGGTGAACGCCTGGACGCCCTTGGAAATGGTCGCCAGGGACCCGGTGAGGTCGCCCTGGGCGAGCTGCTTGGCCACGGGTTCACCGAAGCGCGCGGAGCTGGCATTGGCCAATGCCTTGCGGAACTGGTTCTGGTCCGTTGCGATTTCCAGCAGTACGCCAGGCTGGCCGGAAGCGACCAGTACGTACTCCATGTCGAGCAGGCGTTCGTCGTACATGCAGGCCGCGCTGACCGCCAGGGGAATGCCCGGAAGCTCGCCGAGGCTCAGTGGATCGAGCAGGCGCTTGAGCTTTTCCAGAGGAACCGCGGTCAGGGTCCGCCCACAGACTTCTGCCAATCGGGTCAGGTCCAGCAGTTGGTCCTTGCGCAGCAGCACCAGAAGCAGCCCGACAGCGTCCCCCAGCAATACCGCCTGTACTTGACGGGCCGGATTGAGCAGAGGTGTCTCGATCACCTCACGGTAAGCGATTCCGTGGGTTCGCAGCAGTTGCTCGATGGCTTGAGGGGCGTGCGGTGTCGCTACTTCCAGGGCAACTTCAGTCATGGCTGTATCCGAACGTTTACAAAGCGCCAGTATACCCATCTCAGGGAATTACGCGGGCAGGTTGAAGGAAAAGGCCTTTACACTTGGCCGAATTGCTGTCCATGGCGAAGCCAGCGCTCCAGCAGGGGCGTGACGTGGTCCGGCCACTCGGCCAGCAAGCGCTGGGCCGCTTCACGCACGGCGGGCAACAAGTGGGCGTCGCGCATCAAATCCGCCACCTTGAACTGTAGCAGGCCGGTCTGCCGTGTACCGAGCATTTCTCCGGGGCCGCGCAGCTCCAGGTCCTTTTCGGCGATCACGAAGCCGTCGTTGGTTTCCCGCATGATGCCCAGGCGCTCGCGGCCGATGAACGATAACGGAGGATGGTACAACAGCACGCAGTGACTGGCGGTACTACCGCGACCAACGCGCCCGCGTAGCTGGTGCAGCTGCGCCAGGCCCAGGCGCTCGGGGTTCTCGATGATCATCAGGCTGGCATTGGGCACATCGACGCCTACTTCGATAACGGTGGTGGCCACCAGCAGTTGCAACTCGCCCTGCTTGAACCTGGCCATGACCTCGGCCTTTTCGGCAGGCTTCATGCGTCCGTGCACAAGGCCTACACGAAGCTCGCCCAGGGCAAGCGTCAGCTCCTCGAAGGTGGTCTGCGCCGCCTGGCAGGTCAGCTCCTCGGATTCTTCGATCAGGGTGCACACCCAATAGGCCTGGCGGCCTTCGGCGCAGGCCGCGCGAACACGCTCGATCACCTCGATTCGCCTGCTGTCGGCCACCAGCACGGTATTGACCGGGGTACGTCCGGGCGGAAGCTCATCCAGGACCGAGGTATCCAGGTCGGCGTAGGCGCTCATCGCCAGGGTTCGGGGAATGGGTGTGGCCGTCATGATCAGCTGATGCGGGCAGAGTCGGCCATCCACGCCTTTCTGGCGCAAGGCCAGGCGCTGCTGCACACCAAAGCGGTGTTGCTCGTCGATGATGGCCAGGGCCAGGCGCGCGAAGCGTACTTCCGGCTGGAAAAGCGCATGGGTCCCGACCACCATGGGCGCACCCGCTTCGATTCGCTCCAGCGCGGCCTGGCGGACCTTGCCCTTGAGCTTGCCCGCCAGCCAGGCGACTTCGATGCCAAGAGCCTCGAACCAGCGCTGGAAGTTAAGGTAATGCTGCTCGGCCAGGATCTCCGTGGGTGCCATCAGCGCCACCTGGTAGCCTGCCTCGATGGCCTGCAAGGCCGCCAGGGCGGCCACTACCGTCTTGCCCGCGCCGACGTCACCCTGGACCAGACGCAGCATGGGCGCACTCTGGCTCAGGTCGTAGCTGATTTCCGCGCCTACCCGCTGCTGCGCCCCGGTTGGACTGAAACCCAGGTTGGCCAGGTATCGAGCCGGAAGCGTTCGGGCTGGGGGCAGCGGCGGCGCCTGCTGGGCGCGTAGGCTTTCACGCAGGCGCTGTTGAGAAAGCTGGTGAGTGAGCAGCTCTTCGAAGATGAGCCTTCGCTGTGCCCAATGATGACCTTCGGCAAGCTCTTCGACGTCGGCATCGGCTGGAGGCTGGTGCAGGTAGCGGATGGCCTGGTCCAGCGGGCCGAGCCGATGCTCCTGCGCCAGTGGTTCGGGTAGCCAGTCCGGCAGGCTGCGTGGCCCGAGCAGGGAAAGGCTTTGCAGGCACAGCTGGCGCAGGCGCTGCTGGGTCAGCCCTTCGGTAAGCGGATAGATAGGGGTCAGGGTCTGTTCCACTGGCGCCGGCTCGTCGCCGGTCAGGGCACGATATTCGGGGTGGTAGATTTCCAGCCCGGAAGCGCCGGGGCGGGCTTCGCCATAGCAGCGCAGGTGAGTGCCGCGCTTGAGCGCCTCCTTCTGGGCGTTGCTGAAATGGTAGAAGCGCAGGCTGAGCACGCCGCTGCCGTCTCCAAGGCGCACCAGCAGGCTGCGGCGCTTGCCCATGACGATGTCCGCCCCGCTGACCACGCCTTCGATGACTGCGTCCTGGCCTGGGCGGAGGCTGCCGATGGGCACTACCCGGGTGCGATCCTGGTAACGCAGGGGCAAGTGAAACAGCACATCCTGTACGGTCTCGAGCCCTACCCGCGCCAGCTTTTCGGCCATTGCCTCGCCAACGCCCTTGAGCGCGGTGACCGGTAGGGCTGCCAGTTCGGTCATACGGCTGCTTTGGCCGTCGCTGCCGGCGCCTTGGCCACGGAGCATAGCCGAATGGAGTCGGCGAGTATCTCGATGGCCTTCGGCCGGGGAAAGCTGGCGCGCCAGGCGATGGCAACCGTGCGGAAAGGCGCTGGCGCGGTCATCGGGCGAACCTCGATGACCCCGGGCGCATAGTGATGACTATGTACCGCCGAGAGCGGCAGCACCGACACGCCCAGGCCGGAAGCGACCATGTGGCGAATGGTTTCAAGGGAGCTGGACTCCACCGTGGTATGCCGCGATGCCTCGGCGCCCTTGCCCAGCGTCGGGCAGGCCTCGAGTACCTGATCGCGGAAGCAATGCCCTTCGCCCAGCAGCAACAGGCTCTTGTCGTTAAGCAGCGCCGGATCGATGGTTTCCTTGCGCGTCCAGGGATGGTCGCTGGGCATCAGCACCTGGAACGGCTCGTCGTAGAGCGGCAGGGTAAGGACGTCCGCTTCGTTGAAAGGCAGGGCGACGATGACGGCGTCCAGTTCACCGTTGCGCAGTTTGTCGCGCAGCAGATGGGTGAAATTCTCTTCGATATACAGCGGCATCTGCGGGGCTACCCGGTGCAGCTGCGGAATCAGGTGCGGGAAGAGGTAAGGGCCCACCGTGTAGATGGCGCCGACCTTGAGCGGCGCGGTGAGCTGATTCTTGCCAGCCTGGGCCAGTTCACGGATACCCTGGGCCTGTTCCAGTACCTTCTGCGCCTGGGCCACGATGCTTTCGCCCACCGGGGTCAGGCGCACCGCGCTCTTGCTACGCTCGAAGATGAGTACGCCGAGTTCGTCTTCCAGCTTCTTCACGCCGACCGACAGCGTGGGCTGGCTGACGTGGCAGCGTTCGGCGGCATGGCCGAAATGCTGCTCTTGCGCAAGCGTGACGATATAGCGAAGTTCTGTAAGAGTCATAACGGGCGTCCATGAAATTGCGGCCCCAGCATAGCGGCTGCCGTCGATAGACGCACGTTATCGAACTCTTTCCGTTGTATCAAAACCTGCTTAACGATCCCGCGTCAGGTTGAACGTGAAAGGCGCGCGCAGATTCACCGTTCCGTTGACCAGCCTTTCGGCGGGCGGAGCAGGCAAGGGTTGCGCCCGGTTGACGGCGCGCAGGGCCGCGCGATCCAGCAGGCTGCTGCCCGAACTGCTTACCACGCTGGCATCGAGCACACGTCCTTGGCTATCGAGCGTAAACGCTACCACTACCTGACCCTCGGTTCCTCGGCTACGGGCCTGGGGTGGATACTCCTTGAAGCGGCCCAGACGGCCCATGACCTCGCTTTCCCATTTGGGCGCCTGGCTCACCGGCGGGGCAGGCGGCTGCGGTGGCGCGGGTGGAGCCTTGGCCGGCGCGGCCGCGGGGGCTGGCGCGGGCTGCTCCACCGGAATCTCTTTCGCGGGCTCTGGCTTGGGCTGCGGCTTGGGTTGCGGTTTTGGCTTGGGCTTAGGCTTGGGCACCTCTATCACAGGTTTTGGCGCCTCGACCACCTTGGGCATCGGCGGCTCTTCCACTGGGCGCGGCGGTTGCACCACCGGTGGCGGTGGAACAGGCTCGGGCTCGGGCAGGGGAGCCAGCTCCATCATCATGGCGGGTGGCGGCGCCGGGGGCGGTGAAGAGGCGGACGACCAATTCAGTGCCAGCACAATGGCGATGGCGTGGAGCGCAAGCACGAAAGCGAGGCTGCCGCCATAGCGCGCGAAGCTCGGCAGGGGACGGCTGGCTGCGATCATTGCTTGCCTGCCGTCTCGAGACCTACCAGGCCGACCTTGAGATAGCCAGCGCCGCGCAGGGCATCCATCACTTCCATCAGGTCGCCGTAATCCACGCCCTTGTCAGCCTGGAAGAAGATAGTGGTGTCTTTCTTGCCATGGGTACGCGCGTCCAGGGCCTGGCCCAGGGACGCGCGATCCACGGCGTCATCGCCCAGGTACAGGCCTTTGTCCGCCTTGACGCTGAGAAACACCGGCTTCTCCGGTCGCGGTGCCGGCTTGGCCGTGGAGGCGGGCAGGTCCACTTTTATGTCCACCGTTGCCAGAGGAGCAGCCACCATGAAGATGATGAGCAGAACCAGCATGACGTCAATGAACGGCGTCACGTTGATTTCGTGGTTTTCGGCGAGCTCGTCAGCGCCTTCCTTAAGATGCAGGCCCATGGCTCAACCTACTTTGACCATGGGGTGAGGCTGGTTGCCACGCTCGGCTGGCTGGTGATCCAGGTCACGGCTGACCAGCAGCAACACTTCGGCGCTGGCATCGGCGACCTGGGCCTTATAGCCGGTAATGGAGCGTGCGAACACGTTATAGATGACCACGGCGGGAATTGCCGCTACCAGGCCCAGAGCGGTAGCCAGCAAGGCTTCGGCGATGCCGGGGGCCACGACCGCCAGGTTGGTGGTCTGGGTCTTGGCGATGCCGATGAAGCTGTTCATGATGCCCCATACCGTACCGAACAGACCTACGAAGGGGGCGGTGGAGCCGATGGTCGCGAGCACGCCTGTGCCGGCGCTCATTTTGCGGCCGCAGGCTGCTACCAGGCGCTCGAGGCGGAAACTGACACGTTCCTTGATACCGTCCTTGTCGCGTGCATTGGCCGATAGCCGCAGTTCTTCCATGGCGTCCTGCACCAGCAAGTGAGCCAGGGTGCCGGGCTGGTCGGTCGCCTCGCCAGCCGCGCGCAGGGTGGTGGCCTGCTTGAGGATCTGGATTTCCCGACGCAGACGGCGCTTGGCGCCAAGCACTTCCAGCCCCTTGGCGATCCACAGGGTCCAGGTGAGGATGGACGCGATCGCCAGGCCGATCATGACCGCTTTCACCACCACATCGGCGTTCTGGTACATGCCCCACGGGGACAGGTCATGGCCGAGGTTCAGGGCAGGGTCTTCAATGGCCGGAGCGTCTTCAGCCACCACCGGAGGGGGCACGGTGGAGTCCGCAGGGCCGTTGGCCGGTACGGAGGCGGCGGTGGCCGGGGTTTGCGTGGCGGCCACGTTATCGGCGAAGCTGGCCGGTGCCGCCAGGCTCAACAGCAGTGCGGCAAGAGCGCACCAGGCGCGTGGCGCAAAGCGAAGTGTGCGAAGCGAAACGGGAAGCGAGATGACATTCATGCTGGCCGAACCTGATTTAGGAAGGTGGCGGTCCATGCAGGCTGATGGACGCCGGGACAAAGGGTGCCTCATTATTGCAAGTAATTCTTAATAGCAGAAGCAATTGCGTCGGAAATTTCACAGGGCAAGCGCGCTCAGCGTCGCGGTAGAGGGCTTTATGGCAGTACCCAAGGTAATGATCGCGGGTTGCGGAGACATCGGTACGCGCCTGGCGGTGCGGTTGAAGGCGTTGAGCTGGGACGTCACGGGGGTGCGTCGTGACCCGGCGCGGCTACCCCAGGGGCTGCCGGGGCTGCAGGCGGATTTCAATGAGGCCGCATGCCCTTCCCAATGGCCCAGTGAGCCTGTGGACTACCTGGTATATGCGGTAGCGGCAGACCAGCACGATGAGGTCGGTTACCGTCGCGCCTATGTCCAGGGGCTGGGGCACGTACTGGGTTGGCTCGGCGAGCGCCAGCAAGTGCCCCGACGCTTGCTGTTCATTTCCAGTAGCAGCGTCTATGGGCAGACCGAAGGGGAATGGGTCGACGAAACCTCGCCCACTGTGCCGACAGGCTATGCCGGCCAAGTGATGCTTGAAGCTGAAAAGCTGGCGGCTTCGACCTCGATTCCCGCCACGGTGGTGCGCTTGACCGGTATCTATGGGCCGGGTCGGGAGCGCTTGCTCAACCAGGCCCGGCAGGGCTATCGCGCCTCGGCGCAAGTGCCGCAGTACGGTAATCGTATACACGCCGACGATGCCGCCGGGCTGATGGCTCACTTGCTTGAGCGGGACTGGGCCGGCGCAGTCCTGGGGGGCTGTTACCTTGGGGTGGACGACGAACCGGCTCCATTGCATGAAGTGCTGGATTGGCTTCGGCAGCGCATGGGCGTAACCGCGCCCTACCTGGAGGCGCCGCTGCGTCGCACAGGTAGTAAGCGTTGCAGCAACGCGGCCGCCAGAGCCACCGGCTGGGCGCCACGTTTTCCAACCTACCGGGAGGGCTATGCCGCACTGCTGGGCGCGGACGCTACATGATCCATTGCCATGGCCCGGGTGCCGGGCGGGCCAACCTTTAGCGCTGCAAGCGCCACACCACTGGCCCGGGGCGCAGGCTGGGCATTTCGTCGACAGCTGCCTGGTTGACCGCCTGGAAGATGTCCAGCTGGTCGTCACCATGCTGCAGGATATAGGCGTTACCCTGGGCGCCGCTTTGCAGCCATATACTGTCGAAGGCGCCGCTCATGGCCGCGCAGTCACCCCCCAGGCAAAGGGCGTAGCGATCCATGCCGCGCAGGCCCTCTACCCGGCCGTCGGGCAGGAACCGCACTTCGGCTCCAGCGTCGTCGCCCTCGATGATCTTCCAGTCACCGCCCATGTAGGCTTCGTACAGGCGTTGTTCGAAGCGCCCTCCGGGTGGCAGGGTGGGGAGGCTCGCATCGCTGCGTTCGAAATGCTGTTCGGCGGCCGCCTCGCTGGCCGCTTGCACCAGGGTTTTCCCGTCCAGGGTCAGGCTTTCGGAGCCATTGCCGTAGAAACTTACCTGCCAGGCATTCTTGCCGGTAGCGCTCAGGCTACCCTCGGCGACTTCGAAGCCGTTGCTGGCGGTGGCTGTGTTGGCTTGCGCGTCGATCTGCCATTCGAGGGTGGGGCCCATGCCCAGGAGAGCCTGGCGCAGGTTGCCGCCCTTGACCGCAGCCTCGATGGCGCTTTCATTGACCCAGACGCCGCCAGCATCGGCCGGATGACTGGCGCAACCCGAAATGACCGCAGCCAGCAAAGGGATCGCCATGAACAGGGTGCGCATGAGGTGTCCTTGCACGAAAGGCGGCAAGCCAGCGAAGGCCCGCCGTTGGGTTCATTCCAGGACCAGGATAGCGTCCATTTCCACCTGCGAACCCTTGGGCAGGGCTGCCACGCCAATGGCGGCGCGAGCTGGGTACGGCTGCTGGAAGTAGCGGCCCATGATCTCGTTGACCGTGGCGAAGTTGCTCAGGTCGGTCAGGAAGATGTTGAGCTTGACGATGTCTTTGAAGGAGCCGCCAGCGGCTTCGGCTACCGATTTCAGGTTCTCGAACACCTGGATGGTCTGGGCCTCGAAGCCTTCGACCAGTTCCATGGTGGCTGGATCGAGCGGAATCTGCCCCGACATGTAGACGGTGTTGCCCGCCTTGATGGCCTGGGAGTAGGTGCCGATGGCGGCGGGTGCCTTGTCGCTGTGGATAACGCTCTTGGTCATTGCAAATTCCTTGTTGTAGTGGCCGGTGCGCCGCGAACCTAGGCCCGCATGCGCGTGATTCGTATGACTCCGTTCAGAGCACGCAGCTTGCGGATGACGCGAGCCAGATGGATGCGGTCGTGTACGCTCACCACCAGGTGCACCACGCTGGTCCGGCCGTCCCGCTCGTCCATGCTGATCTTCTCGATGTTGCCATCGGCGGCATTGACGCTGCTCGCCAGCAGGGCGATCAGGCCACGCTGATGTTCCAGCTCGATGCGCAGCTCCACGTTGAATTCGCCGCTTACATCCTTGGCCCAGGCCAGCTGGATGCATTTCTCGGGGTTATGGCGTACTTCGCTGATGTTTCGGCAGCTTTCCAGATGCACCACCATGCCCTTGCCCGCCGAGAGATGGCCCACGATCGGATCGCCGGGAATAGGGGTGCAGCACTTGGCGTAGCTGAGGACCAGGCCCTCTGTGCCACGAATCGCCAAGGGGCTTTCATGGCTGGGCGAAGCCTCGCCTTCGGAAGCCAGCATCCGCCGGGCGACCACGTAGGCCATGCGGTTGCCGAGACCGATGTCTTCGAGCAGGTCTTCGATGACTTCCAGACGATATTCGGCCAGCAAGTGCTGGATACGTTCCGCGGGAATCAGGTCCAGGGAGGCATCGAAGCTGTTGAGCACCTTGTTCAACAGACGCTCGCCCAGGCTCACCGATTCCGAACGGCGTTGCAGCTTGAGCGCGTGACGAATGTGAGTGCGAGCCTTGCCCGTCACCACGAAGTTCAGCCAGGCCGGATTGGGGCGAGCCCCTGGCGCGCTGACGATTTCTACCGTGGAGCCGCTTTGCAGAGGCTCGGACAGTGGGGCCAGGCGCCGGTTGATGCGGCAGGCGATGCAGCTGTTGCCCACGTCGGTATGTACGGCATAGGCGAAGTCCACCGCCGTCGACCCCTTGGGCAGCTCCATGATCTTGCCCTTGGGCGTGAATACGTAGACCTCGTCCGGGAAGAGGTCGATCTTGACGCTTTCGATGAACTCCAGCGAGTTGCCGGCCCGCTGCTGGAGCTCCAGCACGCCCTTGACCCATTGGCGTGCGCGCGCATGGGTGCCCTTGGGCAGCTCATCGTTATTGGACTTGTACAGCCAATGGGCGGCGATGCCGTTGTTGGCCATTTCTTCCATTTCCCGGGTGCGGATCTGGATCTCGATCGGCACGCCGTGCATGCCGAACAGCGTCGTATGCAGGGATTGGTAGCCATTGGCCTTGGGAATGGCGATGTAATCCTTGAAGCGTCCCGGCAGGGGCTTGTACAGGTTATGAACGGCGCCTAGCACGCGGTAGCAGGTGTCCACCTTGTCCACTACGATGCGGAAGGCATAGACATCCATGATCTCGTTGAAGGCCCGGCGCTTGCCGCGCATCTTCTTGTAGATGCCGTAAAGGTGCTTCTGACGGCCGCTCACGTCTCCTTCGATACCGTCCACGGCCAGGCAGTTGGCCAGTGAGTGTTCGATCTTGGCCACCAGCTCCTTGCGATTTCCGCGGGCGCGCTTGACGGCCTGGTGGATGCGCTCGGAGCGCATGGGGTGCATGGCCTTGAAACCCAGGTCTTCGAATTCCACGCGCACGTTGTGCATGCCAAGGCGGTTGGCGATGGGCGCGTAGATTTCAAGGGTTTCCTTGGCGATGCGGCGCCGTTTTTCACCGGAGAGCACTTCCAGGGTGCGCATGTTGTGCAGCCGGTCGGCCAGCTTGACCAGGATCACGCGAATGTCGCGAGCCATGGCCATGGCCATTTTCTGGAAGTTTTCCGCCTGGGCTTCGGCCTTGGTCTCGAAGTTCATCTGGGTCAGCTTGCTGACACCATCGACCAGTTCGGCCACGGTTTCGCCGAACTGGGCGCAGAGCGCTTCCTTGGCGATGCCGGTATCTTCGATGACGTCATGCAGCATGGCCGCCATCAGGCTCTGATGGTCCATGTGCATGTCGGCGAGGATGTTCGCCACCGCCAAGGGGTGGGTCACATAGGGTTCGCCGCTGCGGCGGCGTTGGCCGTCATGGGCCTGTTCGGCGTAATAGTAGGCCCGGCGGACCAGGTTGACCTGGTCCTGACCGAGATAGGTCGACAAGCGCTCGGCGAGAACGTCTATGCCTGGCAAGGAGAGCCCTCCTGGCCGGTTGGCGGCTTCGCGGCGATGGGTCGACAGGGCATACGCTTAGACGGCCTCGTTGGCCTCGTCCTCGAACGCAGTGAACAGCGGTTCTTCATCGACGATCTCAGCCTCGGCGATTACATCGTAATCGACCAGGCCCGCGGCGATCTCGCGCAGGGCTACCACGGTAGGCTTGTCGTTTTCCCAACCCACCTTGGGCTCCTTGCCGCCGGTGGCCAGCTGGCGGGAGCGCTTGGTGGCGAGCATGACCAGCTCGAAGCGGTTATCGACATGTTCCAGGCAGTCTTCAACGGTCACGCGGGCCATGGTCTTCCTCGTACAAATACAGTGAGCGCCCACCTACGGCGGGTCAGCGGACTGGACAGTTTAAAAAATCACCAGCCCGAATGGAAGGGCCACCGCTGGGCGAAGCGGTATTTCTACGCCCGTTGGTCAGCGAGGCGCGGCCCAGGCTCAGGCCAGCAGCCCCTGGAGCAGCGTTTCGTGCCGGGCATGCTGCAGAGGCTGGTTCAGACGGTTGGCCCGGAAGATGGCCTTGAGGTCCGCCAGCGCGGTATCGAAGTCATCGTTGATCACCAGGTAGTCGTACTCGACGTAATGGCGCATTTCGTTGACCGCCTCGCGCATGCGCCCTTCGATGATCGCTTCGCTATCCTGGCCCCGGTTGGTCAGGCGCTGGCGCAGCGCTTGCTGGGACGGTGGCAGGATGAAGACGGAGCGGGTGCCAGGGATGAGCTGACGTACCTGCTGACCACCTTGCCAGTCGATCTCCAGGATCAGATCCAGGCCAGCGTCGAGGGTGCGCTGCAGGCTGCTGCGAGAGGTGCCGTAGAGGTTGCCGAACACCTCGGCTCGCTCCAGGAAGTCTCCATGCTCGACCATGCCCAGGAAAGTCTCGCGATCGACGAAATGGTAGTTGACGCCGTTCACCTCGCCCGGGCGCATGGCCCGGGTAGTGTGGGACACCGACACCCGGATACTGGGGTCGGCGCCGGTCAGCGCGGTGACCAGGCTGGTCTTGCCAGCGCCGGAGGGCGCGGAAACGATGTAAAGGGTGCCGGGGGTCGGTTTCATGGAAGTCGCCTTACTCAATGTTCTGCACTTGCTCGCGCATTTGTTCGATCAATACCTTGAGGTTGACCGCGGCCTGGGTGCTGCGTGGGTCGAAGGCCTTGGAGCCGAGGGTATTGGCTTCGCGATTCAGTTCCTGCATCAGGAAGTCCAGCCGCCGGCCGGCCGCGCCGGCGCTGGAGAGCACCCGGCGTACTTCGCGCACATGGGTGGTCAGCCGGTCGAGTTCCTCGGCCACGTCGCTTTTCTGGGCCAGCAATACCAGCTCCTGTTCCAGGCGCGCCGGGTCCAGCTCGGCCCGGACCTCGGCGAACCGGTCCAGTATTTTCTGCCGCTGGGTGGCGAGCATCTGGGGTACCTGCTCGCGCAATGTGTCGATTTCCACGGTCATGGCATCGAGTCGCTCGTTGATCAATCGGGCCAGTTCGGCACCTTCGCGGGCGCGGCCGACCTTGAGTTCCTCCAGTGCATCGTTGAACAGCCCGAGGACGCTCGCTTGCAGCGCCTGGGCATCCATCGCCTGGGTGACCATCACGCCCGGCCAGGCCATCACCTGCAATGGGTCGATGGGCGCGCAGCTTGCTGTCAGCGCAGCCACGGCCTCGGCCGAGGCGATCAGCTCCCGGGCACGCGCCAGGTCCAGGCGAGGTGCCTGGCTGGCCGCGTCCTCGTTCAGCCGCAGGGTGCATTCCACCTTGCCACGTGACAGGCCGACGCGCAGGGCATCGCGCACCGCGCCTTCGAGTTCGCGGAAGGCATCGGGCAGGCGCAGGTGGGGCTCCAGGTAGCGATGGTTGACCGAGCGTAGTTCCCAGGACAGCGTGCCCTGGGCCTCGGCGCGCTCGGCCCGGGCGAAGGCGGTCATGCTATGGACCATGGCGAGGAGACCTCATGATGACCGCGCATGAAGGCAGCGGCGCGGGAGAAGAATCGAGGCGCAAGAGTGTACCCCAACCAGGGGCAGGGCCCCAAACCGTGAAAGCGCCCGGCCGGGTGTCGTATGTAGCCTTTTTAAATACCTGGGACGCCATCCGGCCTTTATACTGTTCGCCAGTTTTTCATTGCGTACAGGTAGCCAGATGAAACGTCCAAGTGGTCGCGCCGCCGACCAGCTCCGTCAGATCCGCATCACTCGCAACTACACCCGGCATGCGGAAGGCTCGGTGCTCGTCGAGTTCGGTGATACCCGGGTTATTTGCACTGTCAGCGTTGAAAACGGAGTGCCTCGCTTCCTCAAGGGTCAGGGCCAGGGCTGGCTGACCGCCGAATACGGCATGCTTCCGCGGGCTACCGGCGAGCGGAACCAGCGCGAAGCCAGCCGAGGCAAGCAGGGTGGGCGGACTCTGGAAATCCAGCGACTGATCGGCCGCTCCCTGCGTGCCGCGCTGGACATGAGCAAGCTGGGCGACATTACGCTGTACGTGGACTGCGACGTGATCCAGGCTGACGGCGGTACGCGCACTGCCTCGATCACCGGGGCAATGGTCGCCCTGGTCGATGCGTTGAAAATGGTCAAGAAGCGCGGCGGCCTCAAGGCTGGCGACCCGCTCAAGCAGATGATCGCCGCGGTGTCGGTAGGCATGTATCAGGGTGAGCCGGTACTTGACCTGGACTACCTCGAAGACTCGGCCGCCGAGACGGACCTGAACGTGGTGATGACCAGCGCCGGTGGCTTCATCGAGGTACAGGGTACCGCCGAAGGCGCGCCGTTCCAGCCCGAGGAGCTCACTGCTATGCTGGCGCTGGCCCAGAAGGGCATGGTCGACCTATTCGAAATACAAAAAGCTGCCCTGGCGCAATAAGGCCCGGGCTCGAGGAGAAGTGACATGGATGAGCGACTTCCACCTGCCGGCCCTACCTCTGAAGCCCGCCAGTGGGGCATGTTCTGCCACCTGGCGGCGTTTTTGGGATTCGTATTCCCGTTCGGCAATCTGATCGGCCCCTTGGTGGTCTGGCAACTCAAGAAAGACCGTAGCGCCTTCATCGATGCCCAAGGCAAGGAGTCGGTGAACTTCCAGATCACCGTGACCCTGGCTTCGCTGGTGTGCTTCCTGCTGTTCTTTATCCTGATCGGCCTGCCGTTGCTCGGGCTGGTGGCCATCCTGGCGATCGTTTTCACCATCATCGCCGCCATCAAGGCCAACGAGGGTGTGAACTACCGCTACCCGCTCACCCTGAGGCTGATCCGCTGATCCGCTGCCTGGCGGGGCGGCATGGCGGCCGCCTCGTCAGATGGTCAGGGTCCAGTCGTAATCGACGATGAAGGGCGCGTGCTGCGAAAAGCGTGGCTGACGCGGCAGCCGCGCGCTGCGCACGAAGCGCCGTAGGCCAGGGGTAAGCAGCTGGTAATCGAAGCGCCAGCCCAGGTTGAGCATTTCCGCCTGCTCGCTATCAGGCCACCAGCTGTACTGGTCGCCTTCGCGACTGACCTCGCGCAGAGCGTCCACGTAACCCATGTTGCCGACGATTTCGTCCATCCATGCCCGCTCCGGCGCAAGGAAGCCTGGCGATTGCTGGCTGTCGCGCCAGTTCTTGATGTCCAGCTTCTGTTGGGCCACGTAGAGCGAGCCGCAATAGATGTATTCACGCCGCTTGCGCCGCTGCTTGTCCAGGTAGCGGGCGAAGTCGTCCATCAGCTTGAATTTCTGATTGAGCTCTTCGTCGCCGCCGCGCCCGGAGGGGAACAGCAGTGTAGCGATACTGACTTTGTCGAAATCCGCTTGCAGGTAACGGCCGAAACGATCGGACGTTTCGAACCCCAGGCCACTGATGATCGCCTTGGGCTGCAACCGCGAATAGAGCGCGACGCCCCCCTGGGACGACACTTCCGCGTCGGCCGCATACAGGAAATAGCCATCGAGCTGATAAGCGGAATCGTCCAGTTCGAACGCCGAGGCACGGGTATCCTGCAGGCAGATCACGTCGGCGTTCTGGGCTTGCAGCCAGCTGAGCAAGCCACGCTCGACCGCTGCCTGAATCCCATTGACGTTCACACTGATGATCCGCATAAATGGCCCCAAAAATCTCGTGCGTGTATGATACCCGAGGTCAAGTTATTTAGCTAAATCCGTGGTATTCAGGACTTTTACATGCAAGCCTACCAGCGTGACTTCATTCGTTTTGCCATCGAGCGCGGCGTGCTGCGTTTCGGCGAGTTTACCCTGAAGTCCGGGCGCGCCAGTCCTTACTTCTTCAACGCCGGCCTGTTCAATACGGGCTCGGCCCTGGCCCGTCTGGGGCAATGCTACGCATCGGCGATCGTCGACAGCGGCCTGAGCTTCGATGTGCTCTTCGGCCCCGCGTACAAGGGTATCCCGCTGGCGTCGGCGACGGCGGTGGCCCTGGCCGACAAGCATGGCCGTGACGTGCCCTGGTGCTTCAACCGCAAGGAAGCCAAAGACCACGGCGAGGGCGGAAGCCTGGTGGGTGCGCCGCTGCGGGGCGACGTCCTGATCATTGACGATGTGATCACCGCGGGCACTGCCATTCGTGAGGTGATGACCATCATCCAGGCGGAGCAGGCCAGGGCCGCCGCCGTGCTGATCGCCTTGAACCGCCAGGAGCGGGGCAAGGGCGAGTTGTCGGCCATCCAGGAAGTCGAGCGCGACTACGGTATCCCGGTGGTGAGCATCGTGTCCCTGGACCAGGTCCTGGAATACCTTGCCGAGGATGCCCAGCTCAAGCAGCACCTTCCCGCCGTGCAAGCCTATCGCGCCGAGTACGGGATCTGACCATGGGCCGCGGCCTGGGCTGGTCGCTGGGGCTGCTGCTCCCATTGGCCGCCCTGGCCACTCAGCCGGCTCCGCCCGTACAGCTCTATCGGTATACCGACGATCGCGGCGTGATCGTGCTGGACCGCCAGGGGGTGCCTCCTGAGTTCATCTCCAAGGGGTATCAGATCCTCAACGCCCAGGGCCGCGTGCTGCAAACGGTACCCCCGGCGCCTACCGCCGAAGAGGTTCAGGCTGCCGCCGCGCGGCGCGCCCAGGCCGAGGCGGATGCCAAGCTGCGGGGGCGCTACAGCAGTATCGAGGATCTGGAGCGTGCCCGGCAGCGCCAGTTGGGCGAGATCGATGGCTTGTTGACCGCCACCCAGGGCGACAGGCAAAGGCTCCAAGCCCAGCAGGCATCGCTTCAGGGCGACGCGGCCAACCAGGAGCGTAACGGGCAGCCTGTATCGCAGGGCGTACTGGATCAGCTCGAGGCGGTCCGCCAGCGCCAGGCCGAGCTGGATGCCCAGTCTCTCAGGTACCAAAGGATGCGCGACGACACGAACCGCACCTTCGATGCGGATCGTGCGCGCCTGCAGCAGCTATTGGCGCCCTGATCGCGGTTTCATTGCCGCTTGGCGTTGCTGATCAAGGTCCCGACGCCAACGTCGGTGAAGATTTCCAGCAGTACCGCGTTGGGTACTCGCCCATCGATGATGTGAGAGCTGTTCACGCCGCCTTGCACCGCTTCCAGTGCGCAGCGGATCTTCGGCAGCATGCCGCCATAGATAGTGCCATCGGCGATCAGCTCGTCCACCTGCTCGGTGGTAAGGCCGGTAAGCACCTGGCCGTTCTTGTCCATCAAGCCGGCGATGTTGGTCAGGAGCATCAGCTTCTCGGCCTTCAGGGCCTCGGCCACCTTGCCCGCCACCAGGTCGGCGTTGATGTTGTACGATTCGCCATCGGCACCGACGCCGATAGGCGCGATCACGGGAATGAAGTCGCCCTTGACCAGCATGTTCAGCAGCTCGGTATTGACGCCGCTGACTTCGCCGACCAGGCCGATATCGATGATTTCAGGCTTGTCCATGCCAGGGGTTTGCCGGGTAACCGTCAGCTTGCGCGCGCGGATCAGTTCCGCGTCCTTGCCGGTAAGGCCGATGGCGCTGCCACCGTGCCGGTTGATCAGGTTGACGATGCTCTTGTTCACCTGGCCACCCAGAACCATTTCGACCACGTCCATGGTCTGGGCGTCGGTGACGCGCATGCCGTCGATGAAATGGCTTTCGATGTCCAGGCGCTTGAGCAGGTCGCCGATCTGCGGGCCGCCACCGTGTACGACCACCGGGTTGATACCCACGGCCTTCATGAGTACGACGTCACGAGCGAACCCGGTCTTGAGTTCCTCGCTTTCCATGGCGTTGCCGCCGTACTTGATGACCAATGTCTTGCCGACGAAGCGTCGGATGTACGGCAAGGCCTCGGAGAGTACCTTGGCGACATTGGTAGCGGCATCACGATCGAGGATCATGCAGGGCTCCTGAAGTGGGGAAGCGCGTACGGGAGGCTGCCTGGAGCAATCGGCACAGGCAGGGGATGCGCAGTCTACTCCCTGTAAACGCGCATTCCGAGCCTGTTTTTAAACGTCTATCGCAAGGCTGCAGCCAGCACGGCTGCCGTTAGAAAGGCACCTTGAGGTCAGGAGCTACGCGCAGCAGTTGCTCACGGAACACACCCTTGATGCGCTCGAGTTCGGCATCATCCTCGGCCTCGAACCGCAGTACCAGCACGGGGGTAGTGTTGGAGGCGCGCACCAGGCCCCACCCCTTGGCATAGTCGACACGAACGCCGTCGATCTTGTTGAGGCTGGCATCGCCCCACTGGGCGTCCTGGATCAGCGCCTCGATGATGCTGAACTTGCTTTCCTCGGTGACCTTGATGTTGATTTCCGGCGTGGAAACGTCGTTCGGGAACTTGGCGAAGACGGCTTCGGCGGTTTCGCTCTTCTGGCTGAGGATTTCCAGCAGGCGCGCGGCGCTGTAGATGCCGTCGTCGAAGCCGAACCAGCGTTCCTTGAAGAATACGTGACCGCTCATTTCACCGGCCAGCAAGGCGCCGGTTTCCTTCATTTTTTTCTTGATCAGCGAGTGGCCGGTCTTGTACATGACCGGACGGCCTTGATAACCCTCTACCAGCGCTTTCAGACGGCGGCTGCATTTAACGTCATAGATGATGTCCGCGCCCGGATTGCGCGAGAGCACGTCCTGGGCGAACAGCATCAGCAGGCGGTCAGGATAGACCACGGTACCTTCGTTGGTGACCACGCCTACACGGTCAGCGTCGCCATCGAACGCCAGGCCCAGGTCCGCGCCGGTTTCCTTGACCTTGGCGATCAGGTCTTCAAGGTTTTCCAGCTTGCCCGGGTCCGGGTGGTGGTTGGGGAAGTTGCCGTCAACCTCGCAGAACAGCGGGATGACCTCGCAGTTCAGCTTCTCGATCAGCTGTGGCGCGATGACTCCGCCGACACCGTTACCGCAGTCCACGACCACCTTCAACTTGCGTGGTACGGCAATGTCTTTCTGAATGTAGGCATCGTACTGGGAAAGGATGTCGACTTTTTCGATGCTGCCTTGGCCCTGGGCCAGGTCGTTGTCGCGGATGCGTTCGTACAGCTTCTGGATCTGTTCGTTGGCCAGGGTGTCGCCAGCGATGATGATCTTGAAGCCGTTGTAGTTGGCAGGGTTGTGGCTGCCGGTCAGCATCACCCCAGACTTGCCCTTGAGCACGTTGGCGGCGAAATAGAGCGCGCCGGTAGGTACCATGCCCACGTCGCTGACATGGCAGCCACTGTCGGCCACGCCCTGAATCAGTTGCTGGACCAGTTCAGGCCCGGACAAACGGCCATCGCGACCTACGCTCACATGCGGCTCGCCCTGGGCCAGGCTCTGGGTGCCAATGGCGCGGCCGATCCAGTAGGCAGTATCGGCAGTGAGGGTGTCACCCACGATGCCGCGGATGTCATAGGCGCGGAAAATGCTCGCGGGAACCTGGGGGGCGACTTGTGCAATGCTGTTCATAGCGGGGGAATGCTCCATTCGCAGGAAGTCCTGGTCGGCATCGAGGGTTGCGACACCGAGTACGTCAGTCTCTTGAAAAAGTGGCCGCGCGCTTCGCGACTCGGCTGAGTCTCGAGGGTCTGCAACCGGGGCACTGCGAGTCGTAATGCCGTTTGGGTTGGCTCCCATGGGGGCGCCGGGGTTGATTCGAGCCTCGCTCGGCGTGAGCCTGGCGATGGCCTGGGCCACCCCGTTCAGCTCTGCAAGGCTCAAACTGAACGCTTTGACGTTTTTTCCGCCGGAGAGTTCGTCCACCAGTTGATTCAATTGACGAGCGTCTTCACGCAGCCGGGCGCGGAGGTTGCGCACTACCAGTACCACCGCTACCCAGAACGCGCCGGCGGCGATCAGCAAGGCTGCCAGGCCGAGCACGAGGGAGATCCATGGCGTGGGCGCGTCATAAGCGGCGCCCGGGGTGAAGCGCAGGGTCCAGTTAGGGTTGCCAAGATCAAGGGCATAGGGGCGGGCATTGCCTGGCCTGCCAGCCTGGTACACCACCTGCACCGGGCCATCGCCAAACCGTTGCTGGAACAGCAGCTCGCCCGCCTGCTCGGGGAGGGTGGGCAACCCGCGCAGTATCCGCTGTGCATCGACAGCCAGCAGTACGGTGCCCAGTACCTTCTGGCTGCCGGATGCGCGCACGGCGGCCACGCTGTAGATAAGCCAGCCTTGACCGGCACGTTGCGCCTCCAGTGGCGGCGGCTGGCCGGCTTCGGCGCGGCGGAGCAGATCGAGGGCGGCAAAAGTGAAGGGCGCGGCGCGCTGATTGTCAGGCTCACCCTGGCCCAGGGGCGTGAGCACGGCGTCGACGACGCCGTCTCGGTAACGCAGGCCGGCCTCGGCGTTGCGCAGCCGCGCGCTATCACCGCTCTGCAGCGCCGCCGCCAGGGCAGGGTCGTTGGCTGCCGCCTGGGTATCGGCCACTATCTGGGCAAACCCTTGGCGCAAGGTAGCGGCCTGGGCTGACGCGGCCGATTGTGCCAGCTGCCAGCGCCAGGCCTGTTGCGAGGGGCCTGGCAGGGCGATCCAGACCAGCAGGGCCGCCACCAGCAGGCCGATGGCGGCTACCACGAGGCCCGGACGCAGTAGCTGCAGTTCGGAAGCGCCGTCATGCCCGGGCGCCGTGGGGGCTTGTTCCATGATGCCTTTCACAACCGCTCCTTGTGTCTGTCCTTGAAGGGCCCCGCTAAGTCGCTCAGTGGCTCCCGGAATGTCCGAAGCCGCCCGCGCCCCTCTGGCTCTGATCGAACGCCTCGACTACCTCGAATCGTGCCTGCACCACCGGAACCAGCACCAACTGCGCAATCCGCTCGCCCACGGCAATTTCAAAAGCGCTCTGACCACGGTTCCAGCAGGACACCATCAACTCACCTTGATAATCCGAATCTATCAGGCCTACCAGGTTGCCCAATACGATGCCGTGCTTGTGGCCAAGGCCCGAGCGGGGCAGCACCAGCGCCGCCAGACCTGGGTCGGCGATGAAAATCGACAACCCTGTTGGAATGAGGATGGTCTGGCCGGGTTCGAGGGTAACGTTCGCCGACAGCATGGCTCGCAGGTCAAGGCCGGCGGAGCCCGGCGTGGCGTAGTCCGGCAGAGGGAAATCATTGCCCAGGCGGGGGTCGAGGATACGGGCTTGCAAAGCGTGCATGGGTTACTGAACCTGTTGAAGACGGGTCGCGATAAGTGCGATCAGCTGGCGGGCGATCTTGCCCTTGCTGGTTTGTGGAAGCAGCGTTTCATTGAGCTGGCGGTCGATGACGCTGCAGGCGTTTTCTTCGCTATTGAAGCCGATACTGGGGTTGGCGACATCGTTGGCCACGATCAGGTCAAGGTTCTTGTCGCGCAGCTTGCGCGCGGCGTAGTCCAGAAGATGTTCGGTTTCAGCGGCGAAGCCTACGCTGAACGGCCGATCCGGCCGCCCGGAAAGGGTGGCGAGGATATCCGGGTTGCGGACCATGCGCAGCATCAGGCCATCCGCGGTGGAAGGGTCTTTCTTGAGCTTCTGCGGGGCGATGACCTCCGGGCGATAATCAGCCACGGCCGCCGATGCGATCAGCAGGTCGCAAGGCATCGCTGCCTCGCACGCCGCGAGCATGTCGCGCGCGCTGACCACGTCGATCCGGTTGACCCGGTCCGGCGTGGCCAGGTGCACCGGGCCGCTGACCAAGGTCACCCGCGCGCCGGCCTCGACCGCGGCCTCGGCCAGGGCGAAACCCATTTTCCCCGAGCTGTGATTGGTGATGTAGCGCACCGGGTCAATGTTTTCCTGGGTAGGGCCGGCGGTGATCAGCACGTGCTTGCCGGTCAGGGCCTGGCGCTGGAAGCAATCGGCGGCCAGGTGGGCCAGGTCGGCAGGCTCGAGCATGCGTCCCAGGCCGATGTCACCGCAGGCCTGGCTTCCGGCGGCCGGCCCGAAGACTTTCAATCCGCGAGCCTGCACGGTTTCCAGGTTGGCCTGGGTGGCTGGATCTCGCCACATGGCCTGGTTCATGGCCGGAGCCAGGGCCACGATGGCATCCGTTGCCAGTACCAGGGTGGTCAGCAGGTCATTGGCAAGGCCCTGGGCCAGGCGCGCGATAAGGTCGGCGGTAGCCGGCGCGATGAGCACCAGGTCGGCCCAGCGGGCCAGTTCGATATGGCCCATGGCCGCTTCGGCCGCCGGATCGAGCAGGTCCAGGTGCACGGGGTGGCCAGAGAGCGCCTGCATGGTCAAGGGCGTGATGAACTCGCTGCCGCCACGAGTCATGACCACGCGCACCTCGGCGCCTTGCTCGAGAAGCCGGCGCACCAGCTCGGCGCTCTTGTAGGCGGCTATGCCGCCGCCGACCCCGAGAACGATGCGTTTTCGATACAGCCGCTGCATTGGGCCTGCCTTTGTCCGCTTGTGGTTACGATCTGAAACGATCCCTGGACCCGGCCCGGTGAAGCCCGGGGCCGACGCCAAAAAAGTTGGGCTAAGATAGCACAGCGTCTGCTACGGAACAGCGGCGCCCCAGGCCCACAAGGAGGAACCATGGCCATACGAGACTGGCCCGAGGCCGAGCGCCCACGGGAAAAACTACTCAGCCGAGGCGCCCAGGTGCTCAGCGATGCCGAGCTACTGGCCATTTTCCTGCGTACCGGTGTCAAAGGTTGCAACGCGGTGGAGCTGGCCCGTCGCCTTCTGGATGAGCTAGGGGGATTGCGAGGCCTGTTGCAGGCCGATCTGGCGCGCTTCAGTGGTCAGCCTGGCCTGGGCGAGGCCAAGTATGCGCAGCTGCAGGCAGTACTGGAAATCGCTCGCCGGCATCTGGCCGAGCAGCTCAAGCGTGATTCGGCCCTGGAAAACTCCACCGCTGTCAGGGCCTACCTCAAGGCCATGCTGCGTCATGAGCCCCACGAGGTCTTCGGCTGCCTTTACCTGGATTCACGCCATCGGGTGCTGGGCTTCGAGGCGCTTTTCCACGGGTCCATCGACAGCGCCAGCGTCTACCCTCGCCAGGTGGTCAAGCGCGCCTTGGCCCATAATGCCGCGGCGCTCATCCTGTGTCACAACCACCCCTCAGGCGTGGCCGAGCCCAGCCAGGCAGACCGTCAACTCACCCAGCGAATCAAGGAGGCCTTGGCCTATATCGATGTGCGGGTGCTCGACCATTTCATCATCGGCGAAGGTGAGCCGCTGTCCATGGCCGAGCTCGGGCTGATGTAGGCGGCCTGTCAGTCCACGCTCACGCGGGTGAAGTTCTGCCGCCCGAATGGATTGGGTTGGTAGCCTTTGACATTCCTGGCCGCCAGTACCGTGACCTGCGGGTGCGCCAGCGGGAGCCACAGCGCCTGCTTCTGGATAACCGCTTGAGCCTGGCGGTACAGCTCACCGCGCTCGGCTTGCGCGGTGGTCGCCTTGCCTTTGGAGATCAGCCCGTCGAGCGTCGGATCACAGAAGCGCGCGAAGTTGGTGCCCGACTGCACAGCCGCGCAGGAAAACTGAGGTGTGAGGAAGTTGTCCGGGTCTCCGTTGTCTCCCGCCCAGCCCATGAATAGCAGGTCATGCTCGCCGGCCTTGGCGCGCCGGATAAGCTCACCCCATTCCAGGGTGCGAATCTGGGCCTTGATACCGATTGCTGCAAGGTCCGCCTGAAGCATCTGGGCGCCAGCGGTGGGGTTAGGGTTTAGCAGGCTCCCGCTGGGGCGCGTCCACAGGGTAGTGCTGAATCCCTCCTTCAGGCCGGCATCCGCCAGCAGTTGGCGAGCCTTGGCCGGGTCGTGCGCATAGGGTTGGGCATCGCCCGCGTAGCCCCAGGTCGTAGGCGGATAGATACCGTTGGCCGCTTGAGCGGTACCTTCGAACACCGCTTTCAGATAGCTCTGTTTATCGAAGGCCAGGTTGATCGCCTGGCGTACCTGGGGTTTGTCCAGCGGGGGATGCTGGGTGTTGATGGCCACGAATGCGGTCATGAAGGCTGGTGTTTCAAGCCGCTGCAGTTTTTCATCTCCTTGCGCGGCGGCGATGTCCTGGGGTTTGGGCGAGAGCGCGAGCTGGCACTCACCGGCACGCAGGCGCTGCATGCGCGTGTTCGGGTCCGGACTGATGGCATAGATGAGCGGGTCTACCGCGGGTTTGCCGCCGAAGTAGTCCGGGTTCGCCTTGAAGCGCACCTGGGCATCTTTCTGATAGCGCACGAAAATGAACGGGCCGGTACCCACCGGTTGGCTGTTGAGTTTTTCCGGCGTGCCGGCCTTCATCAATTGCGCGGCATACTCGGCCGAATAAATAGAGGCGAAGCCCATGCTCAGGGTAGCGAGAAAGGTCGCGTCCGGGCGATTGAGCACGAAACGCACCGTAGCGGGGTCGGGCGCATCCACTTGCCTGACCAGGGCGGGCAACTGCATGGACTGCGCATGCGGGAAGCCGCTCTGGGCGACCTTATGCCAGGGGTTGGCCGTGTCCAGCATGCGGTTGAAACTGAACACAACGTCTTCGGCCGTCAGCTCGCGGCTGGGCTTGAACGCGTCCGTGCTATGGAAGCGCACGCCTTTGCGCAGGTTGAATGTGTAGGTCAGGCCATCGGGGCTGACTGACCAGCGCTCGGCCAGGTCAGGTACTACCTTCCCGGCCTGGGCGTCATAGTCGACGAGGCGGTCCATCAACACGTCGGCCGATGCATTGGTAGTGGTCAGCGAGTTGTACTGCACCACGTCGAAGCCTTCCGGGCTGGCTTCGGTACAGACGGCCAGAGGTTTTGCCTGGGCGAGGGCGCAAAAGCCGAGCGCGGCGAACAATAGCGAGGTTGACGCAAGACGCATGGTCGATTCCTTGGCGAGAGTAAGGGCCATCTGCCGGCGCAGTCTGGAAAATACTTAACCTAGAGATCTTCATCCGTTTCTGCCATTCAAATTTTCCGTGTGCCTCGACCAGCGGCGAATCCGCGCAACCCTGTCAGAGCAGGCACTGGGTTGGCCAACACCGCTGGACGGCGCCTTGGCCTGTTGTCGCCGGTTGGGGTTTCTGGTATAAAGCAGCGCTCTTTTCTAGGGGTAGGGCGTTTCGCTCAGCGGGCGAGCCTGTCTGGCCGACCTGTCAGCCCCTGCGAAACACGGTGTTTGAACGGCTTTGCGCCTTCGCGCCATTTTGACTGAGAGATAAAGCGGCCAACCCATGCCGGGTTGGGCATGTGGTTTAGAGGGCTGAGGCATGTCGAGAGTCTGTCAAGTTACCGGTAAGGGTCCGGTAACCGGGAACAACATTTCCCACGCAAACAACAAAACCCGTCGTCGTTTCCTGCCGAACCTGCAGCACCATCGCTTCTGGGTCGAGTCCGAGAAGCGCTTCGTGCGCCTGCGCGTATCCGCCAAGGGCATGCGTATCATCGACAAGCGTGGCATCGACGCCGTTCTGGCTGACATTCGCCGCGATGGCATCAAGGTCTAAGGGAGAGAATCATGCGTGAATTGATCCGTTTGGTGTCGAGCGCCGGTACTGGCCACTTCTACACCACCGATAAGAACAAGCGCACCACCCCCGACAAGATCGAAATCAAGAAATTCGATCCTGTGGTTCGCAAGCACGTGATCTACAAGGAAGCCAAGATCAAGTAATTGGTCCCAGGCGCGAAAAAACCCGCATCGTCAGATGCGGGTTTTTTTTTGCCTTCCATGCGCTGAAGTCAGCTCAAGGCAAGCTCCTCGACGCAGGCTCAGTTGAAGGCGAAGCCTTGGACATTGCCATTCCCGTCAACCCTGATGTGAACTCGCTGAGGGTCGAACTCCATTGTGCTGATTTCATTCGGCCCCAATACTCGATCACGGCCGGTTTCCTTACTGATGGTCGTCTTCATGCTTTCGTCGTAGGGCGTACCGATCAGATAGCTGTAGCGCTGGGTGATTTCTTCATTGGTCATGGTCCTGCTCCTCGATGAATGAGCCCGGGTATTCGGGCCGGGCTCATCTTCCACGGCGCAGCCTTGCCCATTGCGTTACTTATTTGCTTCGAAGACCACGTAGACCTTTCGGCAGGGCTCGAGCACTTCCCAGGTCCCCTTGAACCCGGCGGGAATGACGAAGCGGTCCCCAGCGCGTACGGTTCTAGCGCCACCGGCTTCGTCACGAATCACCGAAACGCCCTGGAGGATTTCGCAGTATTCGTGTTCGCTGTAGTTGACCGTCCAGTGGCCTATGGCCCCTTCCCAGACGCCAGCGGAGAACTGCTGGCAAGGGCTGCTGTAATGGTTGAAAACCGCCTGGTCGGGCTGGCCCGCGATGATCTTTTCCGGAGCGGGCTGGTAGCGCACCGGGTCTGGCGTGGCTACGGCAAAGTCTAGAATCTGCTCGACACTCATCACGGTCTCCTGGTTTGTTCAATAAAACGCACATGAGACTGCCGAATGCTTCATGGTGTCAAATATATTGAAAGCTGCGCGGCAGTGGTTTAGGGTGAACGCCTTTGGCCGAGCTTGGGTCCGGTGCCTGTTGCGACACGAGCTTCCCATGACGCACTAAATCTATAAGAGGAGTTTCGTTATGCCTACCTTGACCCTGGCAGACTGGCAGCAGCGTGCCGAAGGCCTGAAGATCGAAGGCCGTGCCTTCATCGGTGGCCAATACACGGATGCCGCATCAGGCGCGACCTTCGAATGTGTAAGCCCGGTAGACGGCCGCCTGCTGGGCCTGGTTGCCAGTTGTGACGAAGCCGATGCCAACCGCGCCGTGGCCAATGCACGGGAAGTCTTCGAGTCCGGCGTCTGGTCCCGCCTGGCCCCGGCCAAGCGCAAGTCGACGCTGATCCGCTTCGCCTCTTTGCTCAAGGCCAACGCTGAAGAGCTGGCCTTGCTGGAAACCCTGGACATGGGCAAGCCCATTTCCGACTCCCTGTACATCGACGTTCCAGGCGCAGCCAATGCGCTGAGCTGGAGCGGCGAAGCCATCGACAAGATCTACGACGAAGTGGCAGCTACCCCCGAAGACCAGCTCGGCCTGGTCACGCGCGAAGCGGTGGGTGTGGTCGGTGCCATCGTTCCCTGGAATTTCCCCTTGATGATGGCGTGCTGGAAGCTGGGCCCGGCCCTGGCCACCGGTAACTCGGTCGTGCTCAAGCCATCTGAAAAATCACCGCTGACAGCGATCCGCATCGCGCAACTGGCCATTGAAGCCGGCATCCCGGCAGGCGTGTTGAACGTGCTGCCAGGCTATGGCCATACCGTGGGCAAGGCCCTGGCCCTGCACATGGACGTCGACACCGTGGTCTTCACCGGCTCGACCCGCATTGCCAAGCAGCTGATGGTGTATGCCGGTGAGTCCAACATGAAGCGGATCTGGCTGGAGGCCGGTGGCAAGAGCCCGAACATCGTCTTCGCCGACGCTCCTGACTTGCAGGCCGCCGCCGAGGCTGCCGCCAGCGCCATCGCCTTCAACCAGGGCGAAGTGTGCACCGCCGGCTCGCGCCTGCTGGTCGAACGCTCGATCAAGGATCGCTTCCTGCCCATGGTGGTCGAGGCGCTGAAGGCCTGGAAGCCGGGCAACCCGCTCGACCCCGCCACTACCGTTGGCGCGCTGGTGGACACCCAACAGATGAACACCGTGCTTTCGTATATCGAGGCAGGCCACAGCGACGGCGCCACCTTGCTTACCGGTGGCAAGCGCATTCTTGAAGAGAGCGGCGGTACCTACGTGGAACCCACCATCTTCGATGGCGTGAGCAATGCCATGCGTATCGCACAGGAAGAAATCTTCGGCCCGGTGCTGTCGGTCATCACCTTCGATACCGCCGAAGAAGCCGTGGCGATCGCCAACGATACGCCCTATGGCCTGGCCGCGGGCGTGTGGACTGCCGACATCTCCAAGGCGCACAAGACCGCTCGTGCCCTGCGTGCCGGTAGCGTCTGGGTGAACCAGTATGACGGTGGCGACATGACGGCGCCCTTTGGTGGCTTCAAGCAGTCCGGAAACGGCCGCGACAAGTCGCTCCATGCGTTCGACAAGTACACTGAGCTGAAGGCGACCTGGATCAAGCTCTAAAGCTTGTCCGCCCCCGCCCGGAACGCGCGGGGGTCAGCCTCGATGTCGCAGGAGCGCCCGATGCGGTGGGGGACCTATTTCGCGGTATTGGCATCGGTGCTCAGCGTTGGCCTGGCGCTGGGCCTGAGCATGCCACTGGTTTCCCTGCGGCTGGAAAGCTGGGGGTATGGCAGCTTCGCCATTGGCGTGATGTCGGCGATGCCGGCCATCGGTGTGCTGCTAGGCGCTCGGGTTTCCAGTCGTCTTGCTGCGCGTTTCGGCACAGGCCGAGCCATGCAGCTGTGCCTGGCCGCAGGCGCCGTTTCCGTCGGGCTGCTCGCCTTGTGGCCCAGCTATGCGCTCTGGCTGGCGCTGCGCCTGCTCATCGGCAGCGTATTGACCATTGTCTTCGTGCTTGGCGAGAGCTGGATCAACCAGCTGGTAGTCGAGCGCTGGCGCGGTCGCCTGGTGGCGCTTTATGGATGTTGCTATGCCCTGAGTCAGTTGGCCGGCCCCTTGTTGCTTGGGGGGATAGGCACTGAGCAGGATCAGGGTTTCTGGCTGGCGACCGGCCTCTTGCTGGTGTCGCCGTTGTTGTTGCTCGGCCGTGGCGGCGCGCCGAGCACCGAGGCGGTGACGGTCACCCTGGCCGATCTCGGGGCGTTCTGCCGGCGTTTGCCGGTCATCGCCTACGCGATCGCGCTGTTCGCTGGCTTCGAAGCCTTGATCCTGTCCCTGTTGCCAGTGTATTGCCTGCAGCAGGGGTATGAACCCCGCATCGCCCTGTACATGGTCAGCGCTGTTGTGCTGGGCGATGCGGTTTTGCAACTTCCGGTAGGGGTACTGGCCGACCATCTGCCACGGCGCGGCTTGTTCCTGGGCTGTGCGGCCCTGCTGGCCGTGACCGGTGCCTGCGTCCCCCTGGCCATGCATCATTGGGCTGTCTGGCCACTATGGGTGCTATTCGGCGCCAGCGCGGGCGGCTTGTTCACCCTGTCCCTGGTAATGATAGGAGAGCGCTTCCGCGACGACGAACTGGTTCGTGCCAACGCCCATGTCGCCCAGCTCTGGGGCGTCGGCTGCCTGGTCGGGCCGCTGATCGCTGGCGCCGGCAACCAATGGCTGACCGGCCATGCCTTGCCGCTGATGATGGCCGCCGGTGCTGCGGGGTTGGTCCTGCTGGCGTGCCGGCGCCCTGTATTGAATGTCGAGGCCGGCTCGCCAGGCTAAAGCATTTTTTCCAGGCCGATACGGTCGCTCACCCAGGCGTTGAAATGTCGCCACCAGTCGCCAGGCTCATGTTGCAACCGGTGCAGGCGGTGGTTGTCTTCGGTCACCCATTGCAGTCGATCTCCGTGCAGCTCGACTTGGTAGCTCAACGCCGGTGACATGCCTTGCAGCGCCAGTTCACGGGTGTAGCCAGCCAGTTCGGGACTGTCCACCAATACCCCGACCTCAGTGTTCCATAGCACCGAACGCGGGTCGAAGTTGAACGAGCCGATGAACACCTTGCGCTGGTCCAGGACCATGGCCTTGGTGTGCAGGCTGGACGCTGAACTGCCATGCAAGTGATAGGAAAAACCTGCGTCATCCCCAGGTTGGCGTCGCAGCTCATAGAGCTTGACGCCATGTTCAAGCAACGCCTTGCGATACGGCGCATAACCGCCATGGACCGCGGGCACGTCGGTGGCTTCCAGTGAGTTGGTAAGCAAGGATACCGCCACGCCTGCGTCGGCGCGGCCGGTCAGATAAAGCAGGCCTGGTTCCCTTGGCACGAAATAGGCGGAGATCAGTAGCAGCTCATGGCGCACCTGCAACAGGTGAGGCGCCAACTGGGTAGTGAGCAGCAGGTGCGGGTCGGGCTTGCCGTCTGGCTTGCCTGTTGAAAGGATCTTCGCTGGCGCGTCCCACAGGGCCTGGCTTGGCGCCCAGATCAACGACTGCCGCCACTCGTGCAGCTTGGGCTGACTGCGGTAGCTTGTCAGACGATCGTAAAGCGCTTTCTGCTTGACGCTGGCCTTGAGCAGTGAGGTGCCCAGGCGCTGGCGAAACGCGGGCAAGGCTTTGCTCGCCGAGGGTATGTCATGGAGCTCGTGCAGCGGGCGGCTCAGGCGGTGATTCCAGTACTGATCGAAGCTATAGCCCAGTTCGCGGGCGATGGGGCCGAAGCCCAGCAGGTCCATATCGGTAAAGTTCAGGTTCGGCTTGGCATCGAAATACTCATCGCCCAAGTTGCGCCCGCCGACAATTGCCGCACTGTCATCGGCGATCCAGACCTTGTTATGCATGCGCCGGTGCTGTTCATTCAAGCGCAGCAGGCGGCCAAGCTGCCGAGTGACGCCAGTGCCGCGACCCAGGTGGGTAGGGTTGAACAACCGCACCTTGATGTTGGGATGGCTGGCGACCGTGCCGAGCAGGTCTTCCAGGTCGTCGCTGGTCGTATCGTCGAGCAGGATGCGCACCCGCACGCCACGGTCAGCGGCGTCTAGTACCTCACGCATCAGCGTTCGGGTGCTGAGCCCGTCGTGCACAATGTAATACTGCAGGTCCAGGCTGGTGCGGGCATTACGAATCAGCTCGGCGCGGGCGCGAAAGGCTTCGCCACTGTCCGGCAACAGGCGGAACCCGGACATCCCCGGATGGGCGCTGGCCTGTTGCAGTACTGATCGGCCAAAGGGCGATTGCTCAGCCGGGATCCTTTCGCTTGATACCGGCGCGGACGCCTGGCCCGCGCATCCTGCGAGCATGAGGCTGAGCCAGAACGCAGCCAGGAGACGGGCAGTGACGACCATGGTGTGCTCTTGCGGCGTACTTGGTGGCCTTATGACCGCCGTTGCGCTGAAAAAGTTACTCACTGCTGGGCGGTAGCCCTGCCAGTAACTCGGCGGCTGTCTCACCAACCAGGCGAACCGCGGCTTCGAGCGCCGGGGTAGGCCGGGACGCGAAGTTCATCCTCAGGCAATTCCGGAATTTCCCGGAGGCGGAAAAGATACTTCCTACGGCAATCTGGACTCCCTTGCCGAGCAGCACCTGGTTCAACTGCTGGGTGTCGAAGCCTTCCGGCATTTCAAGCCAGAGCATGAAGCCACCCTGGGGGCGGCTCGCCCGGGTGCTGGCCGGGAAATAGCGACGCACCCAGTCGGTCATCTGGTCGCGGCTACGCTGATATTGAGCGCGCATCCGGCGTAGGTGCGGCTCGTAATGCCCACCCTCGATGAAGTCCGCGATCGCCAATTGGGGTTGGGTGGCGGTACTGCCGGTGCCAATGTATTTCATGTGCAGTACTCGTTCAAGGTAACGACCGGGCGCTACCCAGCCCACCCGCAAGCCGGGTGCGAGGGTCTTGGAAAAAGAGCTGCACAACAGGACCCGACCGTCCGTGTCAAAGGATTTGATCGTGCGCGGGCGAGGGTAGGTATAGGCCAGGTCGCCATAGACATCGTCTTCGATGATGGCCACGTCGAAGCGCTGAGCCAGGGTCAACAGCTGGCGCTTACGCCCCTCCGGCATGATGTAGCCGAAAGGGTTGTTGCAATTTGGGGTCAACTGAATGGCCTTGATCGGCCACTGTTCCAGCGCCAGTTCCAACGCCTCCAGGCTGATGCCCGTGAGCGGGTCCGTAGGGATCTCCAAGGCCTTCATGCCGAGGCCCTTGAGCGTTTGCATGGCGCCGAAGAAGCTGGGTGAGTCCACCGCCACGATGTCTCCGGGCTCGCAGATGGCGCGCACGCTGCTGGACAATGCCTCGTGGCAACCCGTGGTCACTACCAGGTCTGCCGCGCCCAGGCGGCATCCGGAATCCACCATCACGCGGGCAATCTGCTCGCGCAGGGCTTCGGTCCCGTAGACCGTATCGTAGTAGAGCCCTGGCATATCCTGGCGCCGACTCAGTTGCGCCAGGCCGCGCAACAAAGGTTTGAGGGTGGCGGCGGTGACATCCGGCATGCCGCGGCCCAATTGCACGATATCTTTGCGCGGTGTGCTGCGCACCAGTTCCACCACCTGGTCCCACTGGGAAATCTCTACGGGGCGCTGCGCGGGACGGGCAACCACTGGCAAAGCCGGCAGCGTCCTGCTGGACACGAAGTAGCCTGACTTGGGCCTGGGCGCGGCCAGCCCATTGTCTTCAAGCAGGCGATACGCCTGTTGGACGGTACTCAGGCTCACCCCGTGCTCGGTGCTCAAGGTGCGGACGGAAGGCAGCCGGTCGCCAGGCCGATAGAGCCCTTGTTCAATGCGATCTTCCAGCAGGCGGGCCAGGTTCATGTAAAGCGTCATGGCATACTCCGGGCGGGCCTTGCTTGGTCAGCCAGTACAGATTTCGAATTTTTCCAGCATTCAGAACCCAATCTAGCGAATCTGTATGGAAAAGATAGTTGGATTTTGAATCTGTAATGATTCGCTGGTGCAGCTCATGCTGGTGGCACGGATGCAGGAGAAGGAGGTGCCCCGTGAATGGCTTCACCGATGTGCGTATATGGCTCAAGGATGACCGGTTGACGGCCGCTGCCGGCAAGGTTCGGCCCGCCTCCCTGGCTTTGCGCGGCTGGGCGCTTTGGCGACACCGCTGGGAAACACGGCGGCTACTTCTGGAATTGACCGATGCCGAGTTGGCGGACGTAGGCTTGAGTCGTGGCCAGCAGTGGGAAGAAGGCACGAAGCCATTCTGGCGGGAATGACGTCAAATCAGTTCCTTCACGCGATGCCACAGCATTCCCAACGCCAGCAATGGGGAACGCAGGTGCTTGCCGCCGGGGAAGGTAATATGAGGCACACGTGCGAAGAGTTCGAAGCCGCCGCCGACCTGGCCGGTAATGGCCTGGCCCAGCAGCCTGCCGGCCAGGTGAGTCGCATTCAAGCCGTGGCCGGCGTAGGCCTGGGCATAGAACACATTGGGATGTTCGGCCAGGCGGCCGATCTGTGGCAGGCGATTGGCGCCGATGCCGATCATCCCGGCCCATTGGTAGTCAATGCGCGCCCGCTCCAGCTGGGGGAACACCTTGAGCATCTTGGGCCGCATGTAGCGGGCGATGTCCTTCGGGTCCCGCCCGGAATAATGGCAAGCACCCCCGAACAGCAGGCGCCGGTCCGCCGTCAGCCGGAAATAGTCGACGGTCACGCGTTGGTCGCACATGGCTAGGTTGCGCGGAGAAAGTTGCCGGGCCAAGGATTCGTCAAGGGGCTCGGTAGCGATGATATAGCTGCCTGCGGGCAGTATCTTGCCGCTCAATTCAGGGTTGAGGTCATTGAGGTAGGCGTTGCAGGCCAGTACCAGGGTGCCCGCCCCAACGCTGCCTTGAGCGGTCCGCACCTTGACCTTGGGCCCATGGTCGATGCCGGTGACTGGCGAACTCTCGAACAGCGCCACGCCGAGTCGGCTGGCAAGCGCAGCCTCGCCCAAGGCCAGGTTCAAAGGGTGGAGGTGCCCCGACCCCATGTCCACCAACCCGCCTGCGTAGCGGCTCGAACCGACGACCTGGGGAAGTTGTGCAGGGGTAACCAGCTCTAGTGCATGGCGGTAGCCCAACCCGCGCAGCTCGGTGATCTCATCAGCGAAGGCCTCGAACTGCCGTGGCGTATTCGCCAGGTCGCAATAGCCCCAGGTGAGGTCGCAGTCCAGTCGGTGTGTCTCGATGCGCTGGCGTACGATATCCACCGCTTCAAGGCCCATCTTTTTCAGTTGACGCACTCCCTCATGCCCGAGCAAGGGCTCGAACCGCTCGACTTCATGGCCGACGCCTCGAATCAGCTGCCCGCCGTTGCGCCCGGACGCGCCCCAACCGATGCTTCGGGCTTCGAGCACAGCCACGCTCAGGCCGCGCTCAGCCAGTTCGATCGCCGTGTTGAGCCCACTGAATCCGGCGCCCACGATGCAAACGTCCACCTCCAGATGCCCCTGCAATGCCCGATAATGCGGATGAGGCAAGCGAGTGGCGGCATAGTAGGACGCCGGATGGAGGTCCGAAGGAAATGTTGCTGGATTTGGCATGGCGAACCATCTGGGTGTTAGGTAAATTTAACATTGTAGGGGCGTTGTTCAGTCCGGCACCGGGAGCGTGAGGCTTTCTTTTACCTCTTCCATCACGATGTAGCTTTTCGATTCCCGCACATGAGGTAGCTTGAGCAGGATGTCGCCGAGCAGTTTGCGGTAGGAAGCCATCTCGGAAATCCGCGCCTTGACCAGGTAGTCGAAGTCACCCGAGACGAGATGGCATTCCAGCACATGGGGCAGTTTCAACACCGCGCGGCGGAACTCCTCGAAGGTATCGCCTGACTTGTAGTCCAGGCTGATCTCCACGAACACCAGCAGGCTACCTTTCAAGTGCTGAGGGTTGAGGCGGGCGTAATAGCCCATGATGATCCCCTCGCGCTCGAGCCGGCGCACCCGCTCGGTACAGGGCGTGGTCGAAAGCCCCACCTTCTCCCCAAGCTCGGTGAAAGACAAACGCCCGTCGGCTTGCAACAGTCGCAGAATGTTGCGGTCAATCCTGTCAAGCTCGCGCTTGCTTTGATGTTGGGTACGCATAGGCGATGCCCCTCCTGAAAAGCCGATTTGGCCGAGATTTGTCGCTGAATATAGCGCTATATACAGTGAAAAGCACTGGTTTGCAGTCCCTATACTGCCGCCAACTTCAATGTATACGGTTGAACCGCGGGCGTACCGCGTCAAGGGGTTGGACATGCGAGTTCTGGTGCTTGGCGGCGGGGTAATCGGTACCACCAGCGCTTATTACCTGGCCCGGCAGGGCTTCGAAGTGGTGGTGGTCGACCGCCAGCCGGCCGTGGCCATGGAAACCAGTTTCGCCAACGCCGGCCAGGTATCGCCCGGCTATGCATCGCCCTGGGCAGCGCCTGGCGTGCCGCTCAAGGCGCTCAAGTGGCTGGCCCAACGTCATGCGCCGCTCGCCATCAAGGCCACCGCCAGCCTGGACCAGTACCTGTGGATGGCGCAAATGCTGCGCAACTGCACGGCCAGCCGTTATGCCGTGAACAAGGAGCGCATGGTGCGGCTGTCCGAGTACAGCCGCGATTGCCTTGACGAGCTGCGAGCCGAGACCGGCATCAGCTACGAAGGCCGTACTCTGGGCACCACCCAGCTGTTCCGTACCCAGGAGCAGTTGGACAACGCTGCCAAGGACATCGCGGTACTGAAGCAGTCCGGCGTACCCTACGAAGTGCTGGACCGCGCCGGCATCGCGCGGGTCGAGCCTGCCCTGGCGGCCACGGGCGACCTGCTGGTCGGTGCCTTGCGCCTGCCGAACGACCAGACCGGCGACTGCCAGATGTTCACTACGCGCCTGGCGGACATGGCGCGCGCCCTTGGTGTGGAATTCCGCTTCGGGCAGCGGATCGAGCGCCTGGATTTCGCCGGTGACCGCATCAATGGCGTGTACATCGACGGCAAGCTGGAAACTGCCGACCGCTACGTGCTCGCCTTGGGCAGCTACACACCTGCCTTGCTCAAGCCTTTGGGCATCAAGGCGCCGGTTTACCCGCTCAAAGGGTATTCGTTGACGGTGCCGATCACCGACGCGGCCATGGCCCCGGTGTCGACCATCCTGGATGAAACCTACAAGGTGGCTATTACCCGCTTCGATGACCGCATTCGTGTAGGCGGCATGGCCGAGATCGCCGGTTTCGACCTTTCACTGAACCCGCGGCGGCGCGAAACCCTGGAGATGATCGTCAATGATCTTTATCCTCGCGGCGGCGACCTGGGCAAGGCCAGTTTCTGGACCGGCTTGCGTCCGACCACGCCGGATGGCACGCCTATCGTAGGTGCCACCGCCATGCGCAACCTGTTCCTCAATACCGGCCACGGTACCCTTGGCTGGACCATGGCGTGTGGCTCCGGTCGCTTGCTCGCGGACCTGATGGCGCGCAAGAAGCCGCAGATCAGTGCCCAAGGCCTCGACATTTCCCGTTACGGTAATTCTCAGGAGAATTCCAGCCATGGCCATCCAGCGCCAGCTCACCAATGAACGCATGAGCCAGATCGTCACCCATAACGGGGTGGTGTATCTGGCCGGGCAGGTCGGGGACGACCTGTCAGCCGGCATCGAACAACAGACCCGGGAAACCCTGGCCAATATCGAGCACCTGCTCGAGCAGGCCGGTACCGATAAAACCCGCTTGTTGTCCGTGACTATCTATCTGAAAGACATCGATGCTCATTTCGAAGGCATGAACGCTGTCTGGGACCAATGGCTGCCCCAGGGCGTCGCGCCCGCGCGGGCCACGGTTGAGGCCAAGCTCTGCGAGCCTGAGATCCTGGTCGAGCTGTCGGTGACCGCCGCGTTGAGCTGATCCAAGCCATACCATTCCTCGCCCGGCGTGCCCCAGGGTCGCCGGGTTTTTTCTACCCGGATTATCAGAGCCCCACATGCGCCCCGCTCGTGCCCTCGTCGATCTGCAAGCCTTCCGTGACAACTATCGTCTCGCCCGTGAACTCAGTGGCGCGCGGGCCCTGGCGGTGATCAAGGCCGACGCCTACGGCCATGGCGCGGTTCGCTGTGCCACGGCACTGGCCGAAGAAGCCGATGGGTTCGCTGTGGCATGTATAGAGGAAGCTCTGGAACTGCGCGCGGCGGGTATCCAGGCACCGATCCTGCTGCTCGAGGGCTTTTTCGAGGCGGCCGAGCTGGCGCTGATCGTCGAGCATAGGCTCTGGTGCGTGGCGCATGCCCTGTGGCAGGTCGAAGCCATCGAGCAGGCTTCGCTCGGCGCGCCCTTGACCGTATGGTTGAAGCTTGATTCAGGCATGCACCGCGTTGGCTTGCACCCGGCGGACTACGCCCAGGCCTACCAGCGCCTCCTGGCCAGTGGCAAGGTCGCCAAGGTGGTGCTCATGAGCCATTTTTCCAGTGCCGATGGGCTGGACAATCCTCGCAGCCAAGAGCAGGTCACCCAGTTCCTCGGCGCCAGCGAAGGACTGGCAGCCGAGGTGAGCCTGCGGAACTCTCCAGCATTGCTGGGCTGGCCGAAGGTGCCAGGCGATTGGGTACGCCCAGGCATCATGCTTTACGGGGCCAGCCCATTCGAGCATCCGCAACCGCAAGCCGACCGGCTGCAACCGGTAATGACCCTGGCGTCCAGGGTCATCAGCGTACGCGAATTGCCTGCCGGCGAGCCCGTAGGCTATGGCCAGACCTTCACCACCGACCGCTCCATGCGCATCGGCGTGGTGGCCATGGGGTACGCCGATGGCTACCCCCGTCATGCGCCCACCGGTACGCCGGTAAGGGTGGCCGGCAAGCGCAGTCGCCTGCTGGGTCGCGTATCCATGGACATGCTGTGCATCGATCTGACCGACGTACCTGAAGCGAGCCTGGGCAGCGAGGTGGAATTGTGGGGGCGCCATGTATTGGCAACCGAGGTGGCGGCGGCCGCTGAAACCATCCCCTATGAGCTGTTCTGCAATCTCAAGCGAGTACCCAGGATCTACCGAGACTGACCAGAGGGCTCCGCTGCATAACCCTGCGCCGGGTACGGGTGTTGTAAATACTGAACGCTGTTGCCATGATACCGTTCAGTTTTACAGCCGCTACCCCGGGGAGGGAAACACCATTGGACGTCGGTGAACGCTTGCAAGCCATCCGCAAGCTCAAAGGCCTGTCTCAGCGCGAGCTGGCCAAACGCGCGGGGGTGACCAACAGCACCATCTCGATGATCGAGAAAAACAGTGTGAGCCCGTCTATCAGCTCCTTGCGCAAGGTGCTCAGCGGCATCCCCATGTCCATGATGGAATTCTTTTCCGAAGAGCTGGCGCCTGAAAGCTCCGCGCAGGTGGTCTACAAGGCCAGCGAGCTGATCGATATCTCCGACGGGGAGGTCACGATGAAGCTGGTCGGGCGTGGTCACGCCAGCCGTGCCATTGCGTTTCTCAGCGAGATCTACCCTCCTGGTGCTGACACGGGGGAAGAAATGCTCACCCACGACGGCGAGGAAACCGGCATCCTGATCGAAGGGCGCCTCGAGCTGGTGGTCGGCCTGGAAACCTTCGTACTGGAGGCCGGCGACAGTTATTACTTCGAAAGCACGCGCCCGCACCGTTTCCGCAATCCCTATGACGTGCCGGCGCGATTGATCAGCGCGGCCACGCCAGCCAACTTCTGAGGCCTTTGGCTTTCCAGGGGCGCGGCCTTTCGCAGGCCCACAGCGCCAACCATTGGGCGGCCATGCGGTCATAGTCACCACAGCATCCGAAATGGAGGTGGCGATGACCGATGTGCTGAGCCTGGAGCAGGCGGTAGAGGTGGTGCTCGAGCGTTTGCCGACACATATCCGGTTGGGGCTGCCCCTGGGAGTGGGCAAGCCCAATCGTTTCGTCAATGCGCTCTATGCCAGGCTCAAAGGGTTGCCCGAGCGGCAACTGACGATCTACACCGCCCTTTGCCTGAACCGGCCCCCCCTGGGCGACGGGTTGCAACGGCGCTTCCTCGAACCCTTCGTGGCTCAGTTGTACCAGGACTACCCGGACCTGGACTTCGTAGCGGATCTGACCGCCGACGCCTTGCCATCGAACATACGGGTACAGCAGTTTTTCATGCAACCCGGCAGCGGTTCGAGTACCCAGGCGCAGCAAAACTATGTCAGCAGCAACTACAGCCATGCAGCCCGGGACATCGACGCGGCAGGTCTGAACCTGATTGCCCAGCTGGTAGCCGAACATCCAGAGCGGCCCGGCCTGCTCAGCCTGAGCTGCAACCCGGACATCACCCTTGACCTGCTACCGCTGTTGCAGAAGCGCCGTGTCGCTGGTGAAACCATTCTGGTGCTCGGCCAGGTACATGCTGAACTTCCCTATATGCCGGGCGCGGCCGAGCTGCCGCGGGCGCGCTTCGACCTGCTGATCGATACTCCGGAACAAAGCCCTTTGTTTTCAACCCCCAACCAGCCGGTTGGCGTGCGCGAGCATTTCATTGGCTTGCATGCCAGTAGCCTGGTGCGAGATGGCGGCACGCTTCAGATCGGCATAGGGGCCTTGGGCGACGCCATCAGCGCGGCGTTGCTGGCGCGGCAGGCAGACAACTCGGGTTATCGGGCGCTGCTGCAGGAAGCCCAGTTGCAAGAGTGGGACAACCTGATCGAAACCGAAGGCGGGTTGGCGCCTTTTGCCGAAGGCCTCTATGGCTGCAGTGAAATGTTCGTCAATGGTCTGCTGGTGCTCGCCGACGCTGGCATATTGCGCCGTCGGGTCAGCGGCGGACCCTCTGGGCCTGGAGGCGAGCTGGACGCCGAGGGTGCGGTCCTGCATGGAGGCTTCTTCCTTGGGCCCGCGGCCTTCTATGCACGCCTGCGGGAACTGCCCTTGGCGAGCAGAGCCCGCTTCGCCATGACTGCCATCAGTTATGTGAACCGGCTGTATGGAGACGAGGCGCTCAAGCGAACCCAGCGCCGGCATGCCCGATTCATCAATACGGTATTGAACGTCTCGCTGTTGGGCGCGGCGACGTCCGACCAGCTGGCCGACGGTCAGGTGCTCAGCGGCGTGGGCGGGCAGTTCGATTTCGTGGTCCAGGGTCACGAACTGGAAGGGGCACGTTCCATCCTGCTGCTGCGCAGCTGGCGAGAAAGCGCCGGCGTAGTCAGCTCCAACATTCTTTGGGAGCAGACCGCCTGCACCATTCCTCGACATCTAAGAGACATGGTGGTGACCGAATACGGTATCGCCGACCTGCGCGGCAAGAACGACGCTCAAGTGATCGAGGCCTTGCTCAACATTGCCGACTCTCGCTTCCAGCCAAGCCTGCTGGATGCCGCCCAACTGGCCGGCAAGTTACCCAGGGATTTCCGGATTGCGCCCCGCTTCACCGACAACACTCCGCAGCGGCTGGAGGCGATCCGCGCTCGCCACCCTCAGCTGTTCCCGGAATATCCTCTTGGAAGTGACTTCACTGCCGCTGAAAAGGACCTGTTGCGAGCACTGAACTGGCTCAAGAGCAAATTCCACCTCAGCGAGCTGCTGGATCTGGGCCGCGCGGCCCTGGACGCGCCTTCGCCAGACGCCTACACCGAACACCTGGCGCGCATGAACCTGGACCACCCCGGCGGGCTGCGCGAACAGCTGGAGCAGCGGCTATTGCTCACCGGGCTGCACGCCACGCGCCCAGCGAGCGCGCCTGCCGGAGAAGGCGTCAACTTGGCAGGAAACTGACCTTACCACCTTCCAGGGACGCCACTCGCGCCAGAGACTCTACACGGTAGCCTTGCTCGTCCAGTTGAGCACGGCCGGTCTGGAAGGACTTTTCAATGACGATCCCCAGGCCGGCCACTTCGGCCTCGGCCTGCTGGATGATTGAAATCAGGGCCTGGGCCGCCCGCCCGTTAGCCAGGAAGTCATCGATGATCAAGACCCGGTCGCCCTTGCTCAGATGGCGCGGGGATACCGCCACGGTGTTTTCCGTCTGCTTGGTGAAGGAGTAAACCGAAGCGGTGAGCAGGTTTTCGGTCAGGGTCAGCGACGCATGCTTGCGCGCGAAAATGACCGGCACGCCCAGGTAAAGGCCGGTCATCACCGCAGGGGCGATGCCTGACGCTTCGATGGTCACGATCTTGGTGATCCCCGCGTCCGCGAAGCGACGGGCGAATTCCTCGCCGATGGCCTTCATGAGGGCAGGGTCGATCTGATGGTTGAGGAAGGCATCCACCTTCAACACCTGATCCGACAGCACAATGCCTTCGCTTCGAATCTTGTTATGCAACGCGTCCAATAGGAGCTCCTTCATTCACCGCTTGAGCATGGCGCGTATGTCGGCCAGTGCATGGTTGCCCCGGGCGGCCTTGACCTCCACGGGTGTATCTTGCAAGCCTTCCCAGGCCAGGTCGTCGGCGGGCAGCTCGTCAAGGAAACGGCTCGGCGCGCAGTCGATGATTTCCCCGTACTGCTTGCGCTTGGCCGCGTAGGTGAACGCCAGGGTCTGCCGTGCCCGGGTGATGCCCACGTAGGCCAGGCGCCGTTCTTCCTCGATGGTATCGGCCTCGATGCTGGAGCGGTGCGGGAGGATTTCTTCCTCCATGCCCATGATGAACACATAGGGAAACTCCAGGCCCTTGGAAGCGTGCAGGGTCATCATCTGCACGCCATCGGCGCCTTCCTCTTCCTCCTGCTGGCGCTCGAGCATGTCCCGCAACACCAGCTTGCCGATGGCGTCCTCGATGGTCATGTCGCCGTCTTCATCCTTTTCGAGGGTATTCTTGAGCGCCTCGATCAAGAAGTTCACGTTGCCGATGCGGTAGTCCGCCGCCTTGTCGCTGGAGCTGTTCTGACGAATCCAGTTGTCGTAGTCGATGTCGGCCACCATTGCCCGCAAGGCGCCTATGGGGTCATCCTGGGCCACTTGCTGGCGCACGCCATCCATCCAGCGCTTGAAACGCTGCAGCCGGTCGACGAAGCGGCCGTCCAAATGCTCGGCCAGGCCCAGCTCCTCGCTGGCCGCATACATGGAAATGCCGCGCTGGGTCGCATAGTTGCCAAGTTTTTCGAGGGTCGCAGAGCCGATTTCCCGCCGCGGGACATTGATGACCCGCAGGTAGGCATTATCGTCGTCCGGATTGACCAGCAGCCGGAAGTAGGACATCAGGTCCTTCACTTCCTGACGCGCGAAGAAGCTGGTACCACCGGAAAGGCGATAGGGCACCTGGTGATGCTGCAGCTTGAGCTCGATCAGCTTGGCCTGGTAGTTCCCCCGATAAAGAATGGCAAAGTCCCGGTAGGGCCTGTCGGTGCGCAGGTGGAGGGTGAGGATTTCCATCGCTACCCGCTCGGCCTCGGCATCTTCGTTCTTGCAGCGAATCACACGAATCTCGTCGCCGTGACCCATTTCGCTCCACAGCTGCTTCTCGAACGCATGGGGATTGTTCGCGATCAGCGTGTTGGCACAGCGCAGGATGCGACTGGTAGAGCGGTAGTTCTGCTCCAGCATCACCACTTTCAAGGAAGGATAGTCTTCCTTGAGCAGCATCAGGTTCTCCGGGCGCGCGCCGCGCCAGGCATAGATGGATTGATCATCGTCACCGACCACGGTGAATTGGTGCCGGGTGCCGATCAGTTGCTTGACCAGCAGGTACTGGCTGGCATTGGTGTCCTGGTACTCGTCCACCAGCAGGTAGCGGACCCGGTTCTGCCATTTTTCCAGAATGTCCGGATGGTCCTGGAACAGCTTGACCGGGAGCAGGATGAGGTCATCGAAATCCAGCGCGTTGTAGGCCTTGAGGGTACGCTGGTAGGCCGCATACACCACCGCGGCGGTCTGCTCCCGGGGGTTGCGGGCCTCGGCCAGAGCTTGCGGTGGAAGGATCAGGTCGTTTTTCCAGCCGCCGATCAGCTGCTTGATTTCATCCACGCCATCATCGCCAGCGTATTCCTTCTGCATGATGTCGGTCAGCAGCGCCTTGATGTCGCCCTCATCGAAAATGGAAAAGCCCGGCTTGTAGCCCAGGCGGGCGTATTCCTTGCGAATGATGTTCAGGCCGAGATTGTGGAAGGTGGAGACCGTGAGCCCACGGCCTTCGGCGCCGCGCAACAGCCCAGCGACGCGCTCCTTCATTTCTCGCGCCGCCTTGTTGGTAAAGGTAACGGCCACGATGTATTGGGCCCGTATCCCGCACTGTTGTACGAGGTAGGCGATCTTGCGAGTGATGACGCTGGTTTTGCCAGAGCCTGCGCCGGCCAGCACCAGCAGGGGGCCACCGACGTAGTTCACGGCTTCTTGTTGCCTTGGGTTGAGCCGAGACATGGGTTCCAGGGGATGCTGAAAAAAAGGTCGCGCATTTTAACAGGCCAGGCGTCTTCTGCCGCGACCGTCCCTCTACCCCCTATGTTTTTTTAATAAATTTGTTACTTTTGTTATACGTACCCCAGCGTTGTAAAAGCGTGACCTTGAGCCGGTCGTCTCTGTCGATGCAAATCGTTATCATTGGCGCTCAAGGCGTGCGCGCGCGTATGGCTTGACGTTCCGTTACGCCTTTAAGGAGCTCGCTTGTCCACGCTCACCGAACCCATGCGGCTGCTGTTGATCACGCAACAGGACGGCTGGGAGCCTGCGTTGCGCAACTGCCTGAGCGATCTGGGCAACCCTTGCGTGTTCGACACCGCCAAAGCCTGGGGCGCGCCCTGGGATGCATTGGCTTCGGAGCCGGGTGGCGAAGCCCTGGTAGTACTGGCCACGCCGGATTCCCAGCCCCCGGCGGGTCATTGCGCCTGGCCGCAGGTGCTGCTGCTCGAGCATGAGCCGCCCGAGGCGCCAGTAGGCGCCAGTGACTGGCTGGTGGCTTCCGAATTGTCCGCTGGGGTGCTGCGCCGCTGCCTTCGTCATGTACAGGAGCGCAGCCTGTTACAAGGTACGTTGCAACGCTTGGCCGATGAAGACGCGCTGACTGGCATCGCCAACCGACAAGGCTTCCTTACCATGCTGGCCACGCGCTTGGCAGGGGGAGACGGTCGTGGCCTGGCGCTTGGACACCTGGACCTGGACAATTTCCGCCACGCCAACGATAGCCTGGGCTACCAGGCCGGCGACCGGATCATCCTGCAGGTGGTAGCGCGGCTCAAGGCGCAGTTGGCGCCTGGCGATCATCTCGCCCGCCTGGGAGGAGACGAATTTGCCTTGCTGATCGATACCCGGCGCGATTCCCAACGGGCCGACCGCCTCGCCGAGCAGATAGTGGAAAGCCTGGGCGAGCCGTATTGGGTCGACGGAGAAAGCCTGCTGGTCGGCTGTAGCCTGGGTATTGCCCATGGGCGCTTGCGTACCGATCCGGATCCACTGATGTGGCATGCGCACATTGCCATGCAGCAGGCCAAGACCGTGCAGGGTTGTACCTTCCATGTGTTCAATGAACAAGTGAATCGCCATGCGCGCAGCGCCGCGGACCTGGAAGGCGAACTGCGCCGCGCCTTGCGCCGGGACGAACTGGAGATGCATTACCAGCCTCGCCTCGACCTGGGTTCCGGCCGCATCGTCGGTCTCGAGGCCTTGGTACGCTGGCGCCACGCCGAACGCGGCTTGCTGGCGCCCAGCGAATTCGTACCCCTGGCAGAACAAAGCGGGCTGATCGTGCCCCTGGGCTACTGGGTGCTGGCCAGGGCGCTGCATGACATGCGCGTGTTGCAACAGGCTGGCATCGCTCAGTTGCATATGGCTGTAAACCTGTCCTTCCGGCAATTCCAGGACAGCCAGCTGTTGGGCACCTTGAGTCGCCTGATCAAGGACCAGGGCATAGATGCCAGCTGGCTGGAGTTCGAGCTTACCGAAACCGCGGTGATGCGCCGTAACGAGCAGGTGCGTCACACCATGGATGCCCTGGGTCAGTTGGGGGTGCGTTTCTCTCTGGATGACTTCGGCACCGGTTTTTCTTCATTCGTCCATCTCAGCAGCCTGCCCATCGCCTTGCTCAAGATCGACCGCAGCTTCGTCGCTGGCATGGAGGAGCGAGCCGAGAGTCGGCAGCTGGTCCGGGCCATGGTCAAGCTCGCCCAGCATCTGGACCTTCAGGTAGTGGCGGAGGGGGTCGAAACCCAACGTCAGCTGGACGAGCTGCGCAGCTACGGCTGCGATCAGGTACAGGGTTTCCTGATCAGCCGACCCATGGGCCTGGAGGCGCTGTTGGCCTACCTGGGCCAGGCAAGCGCTCGGCAGGGCAAGGTTGGCGGTTGACTAGGCCGCTGCTTCGCTTGAGCTGGGCAGGGCCGGCCGCAGGCGTTTCATCTTCCATTCAAAGGCGGCCGTCAGGCTGACCGCGGCGCAGGCCAGGCCCAACGCCAGGCCCCACCAGACGCCCACTGCACCCTGGCCAAAGTGGAAGCCCAGCAGCCAGGCGGCCGGGGCGCCCAGCAGCCAATAGCAGCACAGCCCTACCAGGAACGTCAGGCGGGCATCCTTCAGCCCACGGATGGCGCCCATGGCAATGGTTTGCACGCCGTCGAACAGCTCGAACCAGGCGGCCACCGCCAGCAGCCGTAACGCCAGGGCATAGATGGCCGCGAACTCAGGGTCGGAGGCATCGATGAACAGGTCCACCAGGCGCTCGGGCGCCACCAGCAAAACCATGGAAAAGCTGAGCATGATCAACGCGCCGAAACCTATGCCAATGCGGCCGGCCTGATGCACGTGGCCGGGCTGGCCGGCGCCATAATGCTGGCCGATGCGCAGCGTGACGGCATAGGACAGCCCGGCGGGTACCATGAAGGCCACGGATACGATCTGCAAAGCGATCTGGTGGGCGCCGAGCGCTGTCTGGCCCATGTTGCCCATGCACAGGGCGGCAAAGGCGAACAGGCCGACTTCCACCGCATAGGTGCCGCCAATCGGCAGACCCAGCCGCCAGAGGCTTTTGAGCGATTCGGCACAAGGCCGGGCCAATCCGTGCAACACAGGGTAGGCCCGGTAGCCGGCATGGCGGTGGATATAGAAGGCCATGCTCAGGCCCATCAGCGTGGCCACCGTGGCCGTGACCAGCCCGATGCCCGCCAGGCCCAGGGGCGGCAGGCCGAACCAACCGTCGAGCAGGGCGAGGTTGAGCACCAGGTTGAGCGCGGTGGCGGCCACGCTGATGACCATCACCGGCGTGGCCTTGCCTACACCGCTGGTGAAGCCGCGCAGGGCCATGAAGCTCAGGGAGCCAGGCAGGGCAAAGGCAAGCACGCGCAGGAAGGTGCTAGCCGCGTTCACGTTTTCCGGTGCCTGCCCGAGTACCAGCAGTAGCGGTGGCAGGTTCCACAACAGCACGGCGCCCACCAGTGCCAGGCCCCAGGCCAGCCAAAGGCCCGCCTGGGTAAGACGGGTAACCCCGGTTGGGTCCGCGGCGCCATGCCGGATGGACACCAATGTGCCTACCGCGGCGATGACGCCAATGCAGAAAATCGACACGAAGGAATAGCTGGCGGCACCGAGGCTGCCCCCGGCCAGCGCCTGGGGACCGATGCGGGCCATCATCACGGTGTCGGTCAGGATCATCAGCATATGCGCCAGTTGGGACGCGATCAGCGGGCCGGCAAGGCGCATCAGGGCAGCGAGTTCAGAGCGGGCGGTCAATGGCATGGGGCAGACAATGGATTGATCGAAAAGAAACGATTCTGCGCTTTGCTCCAGTGCTTCGACAAAAGGATAATAGCGATCGCTGGCATGAGTCTGACTCATGCATGGATGCCCTTGTCAAATGGCCTGCCGATGACCCGTCGCCTTCCTCCTCTCTATGCCCTGCGCGCGTTCGAAGCTGCTGCCCGGCACAGTTCCTTCACCCGCGCCGCCGAAGAGCTTTCCATTACCCAGAGCGCGGTGAGCCGGCACGTGCGTACCCTGGAGGATTTCTTCGCCTGCCGCCTGTTCCAGCGCGCCGGACGCAACCTGCAGCTCAGCGAGGCGGGCCGCTTGCTATTGCCAGGCGTGCGGGAAGGCTTTTCTTCCCTTGAGCGTGCATGCGGGACCCTGCTAAGCGAAGACGGCATCCTGCGAATGAAAGCGCCGTCCACGTTGACCATGCGCTGGTTGCTGGCACGCCTGAGCCGGTTCCGGCATCTGCAAAGCGGCAATGAAGTGCAACTTACCAGCGCCTGGATGGACCAGGACAACGTGGACTTCCATCTGGAACCATTCGATTGTGCGGTGTTGCTGGGCAACGGCAGCTTTCCGGCAGACTGGGAGGCCACCTGGCTGTTCGACGAGCTGCTGATTCCGGTCGGTGGTCCGGAACTGGCGGGGCAGGGACCCTGGACCGCCCAGCGTCTGGCTCAGGCCGAGTTGCTGCACCCCACGCCGGATCGCCGCGACTGGCGGCACTGGCTGCGGCGAATGGGCCTGGAAAACCAGGTATCCCTGCGTGGAGGGCAGGTGTTCGACACGTTGGAACTGGGTATGATCGCCGCCGCCCGGGGCTATGGCGTCTCCATTGGCGACTTGCTGATGGTAGCCGAGGATGTGGCGGCGGGGCGGCTGAGCCTGCCCTGGCCCACCGCCGTGGCCAGCGGCGAAAGCTACTACCTGGTATGGCCGCGAACGCGCCCGGGCAACGAACGGGTACACCGGCTCAGCGACTTCCTGCGCGCCGAGGCGGCGGGCATGACGCTGCCGACAGTCACCTTGCTACGCTAGACAGTGCCGCTGAAATACCCAGGCGTGACGCTCAAGTAATCCCCCCTGCCGCCGACTTCATGACAGGGTCCGGTGTGCAGGATCCAACATCTTTATCGTGTACACCCTTGGAAGCCTAGAGACCGGCACAACCGGCACTTCCAACAGGAGCTAGAATGACTCAACCGCGTGCTTTCATCGCCAGGCAGCTCGGCATCGCATTGGCCATCGTCCTCATCGTCGTCATTGGAGGCAGTACTGCCTTTGCGCTGCGTTCCCTGGATCAGGCGAACCTGGTGACGCGCCAGGAACACATGGGGAGCGAGGCCAGGCTGCTTTCCGATCAGCTGGACACCTTCTATAACACCTTGCGCGACAGCACCCAGCGGTTGAGTGGGCTGTTCGAGTCGCGCTTCGCCGCCGGGCTGACCCACCACCCCGAGCAGCCGGTCACGGTAGCGGGCAACCCTACGCCCGGGCTGTGGCTGGGCGACGAGGTGCTCAACAATGACCTGCGCGAAGTCGACGATTTTCGCAAGATGACTGCTGGCGTGGCGACAGTGTTCGTGCGCAGTGGCGATGACTTCGTGCGTATCAGCACCTCCGTGACCAAGCAGGATGGCAGCCGCGCTATCGGTACACAGCTCGATCATGCCAGCCCGGCCTATCAGAAATTGTTGAACGGGCAGAGCTATGTAGGCGCGGCCGCCTTGTTCGGTCGTTCCTACATGACTCAGTACACCCCAGTGCGCGACCGTGCTGGCAAGGTGATTGCTGTCCTGTTCGTGGGCTTTGATTACACCGACGCTCAGAAGGCGCAGTTCGACAACCTGACCCACTTCCGCATTGGCAAGAGCGGCTCACTGGCCTTGCTCGACGCCCAGAACCGTTGGCTGATCGCCCCGGCGGGTGTCAAGAACGCAGAGGCGGCGGCCCAGGCGCTGGGCGGCGAACACGGCGCGTCCGGCAAAGGGCACTTCTGGAGCGATGGCGAAGTCGAGTATTACTCCGTCGGCGTGCCCTTCGCCCAAGGGCCATGGCGGGTGATCGCCAGCATGCCGATACAGGAGTTGCGCGCAGTGACTTGGGATGTGGGCACCAAGCTGGCGCTGGGTAGCTTGCTCGCAACCCTGCTCGCTGTCGGCGCGGCCATTCTACTGTTGCGTCGCCGCCTCAAGCCCCTGGGCGATCTGGTCCGCCAGGCAGAAGCCTTGGGGGCGGGTAACCTGGAGGCCCGCCTGAACGTGGCCGGCAACGATGAAATCGCGCAGTTGGCTCGTAGCTTCAACCATATGGGTGATGCCCTGTCGACCATGGTGCGGCACATCCGCGCAGCGTCCGAGCAGGTGAGTGACCGCGCCAAGGCGTTGTCCAGCCTGTCTGCAGGCGCCTATGAAGGCATGGAACAACAGAGCGGCGAAATCACCAGCATGGCGGGTGCGGTCGAGGAGTTCAGCGCTACTTCCTTGAATATCGCTGACAACATGAGCGAAACCGAGCGTGTCGCACAGCAGAACGCCGAGCATACCCGTACCGGGCGCAGCTCCATGGACCAGGCTTCCTCGTCGTTGGAGCAGATCGCCGGTGCCCTGAACGATACCGCCAAGGTGATAGATACCCTGGGTCAACGTTCACAGGAAATCGGTGGCATCGTGGGCGTGATCACTTCCATCGCCGAGCAGACCAATCTGTTGGCACTTAATGCCGCCATCGAGGCCGCCCGGGCTGGCGAGCAGGGCAGGGGCTTCGCCGTGGTCGCCGATGAGGTACGCAGCCTGGCCTCGCGTACCCGTCAGGCGACAGACGAAATTTCCACCATGATCGCCAGCATCCAGCAGCAGACCGGCCAGGCGATCCAGACCATGGAGCAGGGCAATCAACTAATGGAAGAAGGTTTGTCCCGCAATGCCAAGGTAGCGGACGCCCTGTCTCGAATCGACGAGCAGAGCCGCATGGCCGGGCAACAGTTCGCTGCCATCGCCACCGCGACCCAGGAGCAGAGCGATACCGCGACCCTGCTGAGCAGCAATCTGCAAAGCATCGCCCACGCCAACAGTGAGCAACGGGAAGTCGTATCCAACCTGGCGATCACGGCGCGTGACCTGGAAAGCCTGGCGGCCGAGCTGAGCCGCGAGGTAGACCGCTTCCGCGTCAGGAACTGACTGTAGGCGCCCGTTGGTGGTGCTTGCTCGGATCGTACAGGCGTCAAGGATGACGCCTCGGCGCGGCGCAACCGAAAGCCTGGGGAGGGCGTTATCCCTCAGCTGCCGCTGACTCCCACCGGATGAGCCGAACCCATTCATGGGGCTCTGAGGTGATCACGGTGGGCGCTAGCGCCAGCTAGCGAAAAGGCTTTCTGATCGAGCACGAGTCGTCAGCTAGCGAAGCTCCCGCCCAATTGTGTCTGGCAGGCTTCCAACGAACGTTGTTGCATCTGGGCATATAGCGCCATTTCATCGATCACGCTGCGTCCAAGCGCCCGCTCGAACTGCTCGCGGTTGGCATTGCTGCCGTAGTCGATGCGAGGCTCGCCGCCCAGGTTGGATTGAAAGATCCCGGCGGCGCTGACCGGCAGAAAGTCTTCATAAATGATCGGTTCGAAGGCGATGTCTCCGTCGCGTACCAGGGCTTCCAGGTCAGAGCCTTTGATTCCCTTGGCCAGCCCCTGCGCAGTAGGCCGGTAGCGGAACCAGGCCAGGCCCTGGCTGCGTAGCTGAGCAAGGTCATCCGGAAAATCGCTGAATGCCGCTTCCAGCAGGCGGGCATAGCCCTGTGGGTCGCGCTCGGCCGGCACACCGTTCAGGCCGGCCCGGGCCTGCCCCAAAAGGCGGTCGTACAGCTCGCGGCCCTTGGGCGTCAGCGCCACGCCCCGCTGCTCGATCTCGCCGAAACGCGCGCTATGAGAGCCCGATATCGTGCCGGCCGGGTCGGTGAATACAACCGCTTCCTCCAATGCCTTGAAGCTGGTTTGACGCAACAGGATGGGTTGCTGCCGCCGGGGCGGGCCTTCGATCACGGCCTTGGGCGCGATACCGCGCGCGGGCATCTGGGCCTGCACGCTGTCGATATCCAGGGTGCGGGGAGTGAGGTGGTTGATATGGGGACCTTGAAAGGCCACTACGTCGGCAATGAGCCGATGCTGGGCATGTAGCTGGTCGTATTGCGCCCGGCTGACCCTGGCCTGGCGATGCCAGCGGAAGGTTTCCAGGGCTTGCTTCACGAATTCGTCAGCCTCGCTGTCAGTGAGGTGGCCGGCCTGTTCGTGCCGCTCGATCAGCGCCAGCGCGCGCGGGGTGAAGATCTGCCGACTGGCCAATAGCTGCGCGGCCAGGGCGCGCAAGGGCGCGTCGTCGATCAGCTCCAGGCGCAGCAGAGAGGTGAACACCCGGAAAGGGCTGATGCGCAGGCTGTCTTCGTGCACTGCCCGGAAAGCAGTGGAGTGGACCGGTACGCCAGCGGGCGAGAGGTCGTAGTAACCTACCGGTTGCATGCCCATGACGGCGAACAGGCGTGCCAGGGTTGCCAGTTCCTCGGCGGTGCCTACCCTGATAGCGCCATGGCGCTCATCGGCCAGGCGCTGCAGGTCGCCTGCCTGGTCCATGGCTTCGGCCAGGGCCGGTTGGCTGTCCAGGGCATGACGGTTGATATCGGCCACCAAGGTCAGCAGTTCCCCATAGAGCGGTACCTCCGCCCGGTACATGGCGGACATGGCGCGGGAGAAGCGAGCGCGGATCTCGTCAGGATGGGCGAAACCGGTGGTGGTCATGGGCATGGCTCCCTGGGCATGGACGGCCATGCTATTCAACGGCTGGGCAAGGCTTGGGACAAGCGAAAAAAAATCTTCCATTCATTCCTTAATTTCCCAAACGCCTCGACCCTGCATAGGCCAATGGATTGACCGGTTTTCATTCCAGCACGGAATGATGTGCTGCCAAATGATCGCTTGAGGCGAACCGTGGGCACGGTAAATATCAGCGTAACGCTGCTCATCTTCATCACGGAGAATGCCCATGATCGACGGCCTGATGGAACGCCTCGGAATACCCGCCACTGCCTACCGTCAAGGTAGCCATGGGGTATTCACCCCCATCGACGGTAGCCGGATCGGCGCGGTGGCCCTGCAAGGCAAGGCCGAGGTCGAGGCTCGTATCAGCCAGGCTCATGAGGCCTTTCTCAGTTGGCGCGACGTACCGGCGCCACGTCGTGGCGAGCTGGTGCGCCAGTTCGCGGAAGTCCTGCGCGAGCACAAGGCCGACCTGGGCGAGCTGGTCTCGGTCGAGGCCGGCAAGATTACCCAGGAGGGCCTGGGTGAAGTCCAGGAGATGATCGATATCTGCGATTTTGCCGTAGGCCTGTCGCGACAACTCTACGGCCTGACGATCGCGTCCGAGCGCCCTGGTCACCACATGCGTGAAACCTGGCATCCGCTGGGCGTGGTAGGGGTTATCAGCGCGTTCAACTTCCCTGTTGCCGTCTGGGCCTGGAATACAGCCCTGGCCTTGGTGTGTGGCAACGCTGTGGTGTGGAAACCATCCGAGAAAACTCCGCTCACTGCCCTGGCTTGCCAGGCCCTGCTGGACCGCACCCTGGCCCGCTTCGGCGATGCGCCACAAGGCCTGGCGCAGTTGCTGCTGGGCGACCGCGAAGCCGGCGAGGCCATGGTCGACGACCGTCGCGTCGCGCTTGTCAGCGCCACTGGCAGTACCCGCATGGGGCGCGAAGTCGGCCCGCGGGTAGCTGCCCGCTTCGGCCGCAGCCTGCTCGAACTGGGCGGTAACAACGCCATGATCCTCGCGCCCAGCGCCGACCTGGATCTGGCCGTGCGCGGGATCCTGTTCGCCGCGGTGGGCACCGCTGGCCAGCGCTGCACGACCCTGCGTCGGCTGATCGTACATCGCTCGATCAAGGATGAAGTAGTGGCCCGGGTGAAGGCCGCCTATGGCAAGGTACGCATCGGCGACCCCCGCGAAAACAACCTGGTCGGCCCCCTGATCGACCAGCAATCCTTCCAGGCCATGCAGGATGCCCTGGTCCAGGCCCGGGATGAAGGCGGGCAAGTGTTCGGCGGCGAGCGTCAGCTGCAGGCGCAATACCCCAACGCCTATTACGTGTCACCGGCGCTGGTGGAAATGCCCTCGCAGAGCGCCGTGGTACGCCACGAAACCTTCGCGCCTATCCTGTATGTGATTGCCTATGACGACTTCGAACAGGCCCTGGAGATGAACAACGAAGTGCCACAAGGCCTGTCCTCCTGCATCTTTACCACCGATATCCGTGAGGCAGAGCGCTTCCAGAGCGCTTCGGGCAGCGATTGCGGCATCGCCAACGTGAACATTGGCACCAGCGGCGCAGAGATCGGCGGCGCCTTCGGTGGCGAGAAAGAAACCGGTGGTGGCCGCGAGTCTGGTTCGGACGCATGGCGCGCCTACATGCGCCGGCAGACCAATACGGTGAATTATTCCCGTGAGTTGCCGCTGGCCCAGGGGATTGTGTTCGACTGACAACCACTGCGTATAGGGATAGAGAACCTGCGATGTCGCCCCGCCAATTGCGTCAGGAATGTCTGTGGGAAGCTGTATCACCGCCCGCGCTGACCGCCGCCTCCCTGGATCGGGAAGTACGGGCCCACGTCTGTGTGATCGGCGGTGGAATCACCGGTCTTTGCGCCGCCCTTCGTTTGCTGGAGCGCGGTTACCAAGTGGCGTTGCTCGATGCCCACCAGGTGGGCCATGGCGGCTCGGGGCGAAACGTGGGGCTGGTCAACGCCGGTACCTGGATCAAGCCCGACGATGTGGAAGCTACGTTGGGCACTGACGTTGGCGGGCGCTTGAACAGCGTGCTGGGAGAAGCGCCGGCACGGGTGTTCGAAACCATCGCCCGTCATGGCATTGACTGTCAGGCACATTCTCGAGGCACCCTGCACATGGCGCACAACGCCAACGGTGAGCAAGATCTGCGGGCACGTCATGACCAGTGGCGGCGGCGCGGAGCGAACGTCGAGCTTCTCACGGGGGCTCGCTGCCGGGAATACTGCGGCACCACCAAGGTATCCGCCGCGCTTCTGGACTACCGGGCCGGCACCATCAATCCCATGGCCTATACCCGTGGCCTGGCTGCTGCCGTAGGGCGCCTTGGCGCTAAGCTGTATGGCCAGGCCGCGGTCCGTGGCCTGCGGCGCGAAGGCAGCCAATGGCAGGTGCAGACAGCCGAAGGCGCTGTGCTTGCGGACAAAGTGGTCATCGCAACCGGGGCTTACACCGAGGGTGACTGGAACGCTGCCAAGCGTGACTACTTCCGAGGCTATTACCTTCAGGTGGCTTCCGTGCCGCTTTCTGGCCCGGCTGCCGATGCCATCCTGCCTCATGCCAAGGGCTCCTGGGACACACGCATGGTGCTCAGCAGCATTCGTCGGGACGACCATGGCCGCCTACTGCTCGGCAGCATGGGACGCCTGGACAACAAGCCGGCCTGGTTCGTGCGCAGTTGGGCTGACCGTATCCAGCGCCATTACTTCCCGGAATTGGGACGGGTGGAATGGGAGTGCCACTGGACCGGCGCCATCGATTTCACCCCCGATCACCTGGTGCGTCTCTATGAGCCAGCGCCAGGATTGATCGCGGTCACGGGCTATAACGGCCGGGGCAATACCACGGGGACAGTACTCGGCGCCGCCATGGCGGACTTTCTTATCGATGAACGCGCCGCCGACTTGCCCATGCCGTTTTCCCGGCAGCGCCCGGTCAGCGCTCCGTCACTGCGCAGCAGCGTCTATGAAACAGGCTTCTCCCTCTACCATGCGGGGCAATGCTTGCGGCTGGTGCTCTGACGCAGTGGCCGACCCGGGCTCGCTGTGGCAGCCTGGGCGTCCATTTTCCATGCACCGGAGGTTTTTTGTGCTGCTGCGTCGTCACCTGCTTACATTCAGCGCGTGCTTGCCGCTGCTTTCCTGGGCAACAGCTCGGGCTGAAGATGAACCTGCCCAAGTGGCCCTTGCGGCCCTTGAAAGGGAGTTCAATGGCCGGCTAGGGCTATGTGCGCTAGACCCTAGCCACGGTCGCGCGCTGCGCTGGCGCGCGGATGAAGCCTTTCCCTTGTGCAGCACCTTCAAGGTCGTGCTTGCCGCCGCGATCTTGAAACAGGCAGGGCTTTCTGGCCTCGGTCGGCGGGTGCGCTACCAGCAGTCGGACCTGGTTACCTATTCGCCCGTGACTGAGCAGCACCTGGCTGCTGGCATGACCCTGGCCGAGTTATGTGCCGCCGGCTTGCAATACAGCGACAACACAGCCGGCAACCTGCTTTTGCGAGAAGTGGGTGGCCCTGCTGGCTTGACGGCTTTCGCCCGACAGCTAGGCGACAACAGCCTGCGCCTGGACCGCTGGGAAACCGAACTCAACAGCGCCATTCCGGGTGACCCTCGCGACACTACAACTCCCGGGGCCATGGCGGCTACGCTGCAAACACTGTTGCTGGGGCAAGGTCTCGATGCCCGGTCGCAAGCCCAGCTAACGGACTGGCTGCTAGCGAATACAACAGGAGATGCACGGATACGAGCCGGGGTGCCACACGGCTGGAAAGTCGCTGATAAAACCGGTTCCGGGGACTACGGTACGGCCAATGATGTCGGGATAATCTGGCCCGCCAAGGACAGGCCGGTTGTGATCGCGCTCTATAGCACCCAGCCTGCTGCCGCGGCGGAGCCCCGTAGCGATGTCTTGGCCCGGATGGCACGGATTGTGGCCGACTGGGTAGCAAGCGTCTCCTGATGGCGGGGAGACCGGCTGGCCGGCTTGCTTGATAACTGTATCCATATACAGTAGTTTGAGGGCTATCTGAGGCTGCAGGCGGTAGCCGAGCGGGTGAATCAGATAGCCATCATCGCGGGGAAGGGTAAGCTTTGGCCACGCTAACGGACGAACAGATCGCAACGCTGAACATCACCAATTTCATCTTCCATGTCGTGCACCACGGCAGGACTGATCCCGACTATTTCGAAGAGGTCCCGCTGGGACGCTTCGAGCCTTTTTTCATCGCGCGGATCAAGGACACCCTGCGAGGAAACCGCTTTTCGTTCATGCCCGGCTCGCCCGTCAAGCTGGCCATCGAAGCCTGGCAGGCAGGGACCACCAGCTTTGTGGATTTCTCCAAGCGTCTGGCGGACCAGTTCAACGCGCTCTATGACAGGCGGGTGACTCCTGGCGTGCTGATCGTCATTGAACTGGTGTCCGGCAGCAGCAAGTACTACTCACTCATCAAATATGACTCTGATGAAGTGGTCAGCTATACCCGTAGCGGTGGTCAGGCAGTGCTGGAGGAAGTGGTCAACAATTTCACCCAGTCTGCCAAGGCGCTGCAGAAGTCTGCCCTGGTAGACCTTCAGGCGGACCCGGCCGATGGCCAGGTGGCGGTGATCGACCGCCAGAGCCGAGCCAGCATCAGCGAGCTCTTCAGGAAGTTCCTGGATGTCACCCGTACCAAGCGACCCGCGGAACTGACCGAGGCCTTGCAGAAGGCGGTGATCAAGGTAGTAGCCAAGCACAGGGATCTGCTGCCGGCGTCCTTTACCTACCGCGTCGGCGAATTGGTGCGGGACATCGCCGAGCACCAGAAGACCTTCGATGCGCAGACCTTCTATGGCCAGCTGTTCGGTACCAGTGGCAACGATCGCATCAGGGCCTCCTTCGAGCGAGAGTTGGTCGCACAGGGGTTGTCCGGAGAGGTGTTCGACTACGTGCCCGATGCGCTGCCACCCGAGCGGCGGGTGCGCTATAAAACCCACGAAGGTGTATTGATTACCGTGCCGGCCGGGCTCGGTGATCACTTTCATGTTTCCGAAGATGGTAAGGTCATCACTATCACGACGGCCCAACTAAGCGAGATCTGACATGAACTTCGGTGCGGAACTGGTCCGGTTGCTGGAGCAGCCCGGTGTAAGCACCAAGGTAGAGATTTCCGAATCCCAGGCGCAGATTCGCATGGACGACCTCGAAGGCCTCGGCCAGGCCTTCATCGACCAGCTCAGGCGAACCTCTGCCTGGCTGGCCGAACAGCAGTTGGGTGAGCTCAGCATCATTGGCTCGCTGAGCGGCGAGCAATGGTCAGCGTCAGCGTTCAATGCCGAGGACGCCTATGAGCCCGTCAGGGTGATCGTCACCAAGGCCTACGCCGAGCACTGGCTGTATTTCGCGACCCTCGCTGGTTTCGAACACTGGCTGCTGCAATTCAGCGCCGGGCAGGCCATCGACGCCAGAAGGCTATGCGTGTGGGTAGCTGCAAGCTTCGCTCCGTTCGCCAGCTACCAGCACGCCATTCGCCCCTTCGGCACCGATCGCAGCCTGCCGACCATAGAGCAGCTTCCGGAGAAGCCGTGGAAGCTGGTGCGCGATATGACCCATGCCTATACGCCCGCCTCGATCAGCCCCTGGCTGGTATTGCAGCCGCCAGCGGCCGACAGTGAGGTCTACGCAGCCTGGGCTGCCGTGGCTACGCGCAACCTCGCTTTCTGCCTGCCTGCGGAAATTCGCGGCGAGGGTAGGGATGTCGAAGCCATATTGCGTGGAGGACGCTCGCTGCCCGTGGCGATCAGGGATGTGGCCTGGAACCTTCACGACCATGAGCGTTTCAACGAAGCCTGCCTATGGGTATACGGAACACCGCGGGAAGCGGAAACCAAGTTCCAGCTGTTGAACAACCATTTGGCCGTCAATTGGGTGCATGGCTTGGACTGGCCCGAGGGTGCCAGGCAAGTGCTCGCCAACAGCCTGGCCGGGGCGCGGGAGGCATTCGCCTTCTACCTCCAGGACCAGAGCAAGGAAGCGGTCAAGGGCCTGGGGGAGCTGCGCAAAGGCCTGCAGGAAGAGGTGGCCAGAACGCAGGCGGCCACGCGTGACCTGCTGTCTTCCGTGTGGCGAGACTTCACCATCGCCGGGCTGGTGCTGGCGCTCAAGACCCCGGGCATACCGGTAACCGTGGATGCCAGGCTGGTGCAATGGCTCTACACCGCGACCGCCATTCTGCTACTGGTGAGCGTCAGCGTGAGCGGCGTTTCCGCATTCTGCTTCAACGCTCTGACCAACGCGAGCCGCAGGGACTGGCGCAACAAGCTTTACAGCTTCATGTCCGACCAGGATTGGAGCCAACTGGTGGAACACCCCATTCGTGCCGGGCGCAAGGTCTTCTGGGCTACCTGGGCAGTGTGCTTCTGCCTCTATGCCGGGGTGGGTTGGTGCTTGCTGTATCTGGCCTATTCCAAGGCGGTGTAAAAGGTTGCTCGGCCATGGCATGCCAGGCTAGACCTCAGCCTGCCGCTGGCCGGTATTGCAAGGCCTCCGCCAGATGCTCCCGCCGGATACCGACCTGGCCATCCAGATCCGCCAGGGTACGCGCGACCTTCAGTAGGCGATGCGCCGCGCGCAACGATAAGGTAAGCCGCTCGCAGGCCTGTTCAAGCCAGGCTTCGTCAACCCGTTCCAGCCCGCAGTGGGCTCGCAGGCCATTGAGGTCGAGGAAGGCATTGGCGCAGCCTTGGCGGTGGAGTTGAAGGCCCCGTGCTTCGGCCACCTGGTTCGCGACCCTGGCGGTAGGGTCCCCGCGCGGACCGTTGGGGTTGAGGGTGGTGGTCTCCCGGGATACCGTCACATGCAAGTCGATACGATCCAGCAGGGGGCCGGACAATTTGTTTCGATAGCGATCGATCTGCTCGGTAGTGCATCGGCAACGCCCGGTGCTGTCGCCCAGGTAACCGCACGGGCACGGATTCATCGCGGCCACCAGTTGGAAGCGCGCGGGGAAGCGGATCTTGTCCCGGGCGCGGGCGATCACGATTTCGCCAGACTCCAGGGGCTCGCGTAGCACCTCCAGCACCTTGCGGTCGAACTCGGGCAGTTCGTCCAAGAAGAGTACGCCATGGTGGGCCAGGGTGATCTCCCCAGGTTGCGGCCTCCCGCCGCCGCCTACCAGGGCCGCGCCAGACGCGGAATGGTGAGGTTGGCGAAACGGCCGGTGGGGCCAGCTATTGAGCGGTACATGACTGGCGACCGAATGAATGGCCGCCACCTCCAGGGCCTCGTGTTCGCTAAGTGGGGGCAGCAGCCCTGGAAGGCGGCTGGCCAGCAGCGTCTTGCCAGTGCCGGGCGGGCCGCTGAGCAGCAGGTTGTGGGCCCCAGCGGCGGCCACGAGCAGGGCGCGCTTGGCCGCAACCTGGCCCTGGACCTCGTTGAGGTCCGGGTAGGGGCGCTGGGCCAGGCACAGCCCTTGGGCCTTGAAAGGGCTGAGGGGAGCTTGCCCATTGAAATGGCCTACCAGCTCCGACAGAGTGTCCACCGCGATCACCGTCAGGCCATTGGCCAGGGCCGCTTCCTCGGCATTGGCCTTGGGCACGACCAGCGCCCGCCCCGCATCCCGCGCGGCCAACGCTGCGGGCAGCACGCCCTGGACCGATCGCACCGCCCCGGACAATGCCAGCTCGCCGAGGCATTCGATTTCCCGTAGCCCGTCGGCCGCCACCTGCCCGCTACCGGCAAGTATGCCCAGGGCGATGGCCAGGTCGAAGCGGCCGCCGTCCTTCGGCAGGTCCGCCGGCGCAAGGTTGAGCGTAATGCGCCGGGCTGGAAAATTGAGCCCGGAGTTGACGATGGCACTGCGGACCCGGTCCTTGCTTTCCTTGACCGAGGCTTCGGGCAGGCCTACCAGCGTCAGGGCAGGCAGCCCATTGGCCAAATGGGCCTCCACCTGCACCAGAGGCGCTCCGACCCCGACCTGGGCGCGGCTGTGAACAATGGCGAGAGACATGACAGCTCCTGCAGACGCATCCTTGCGACGCGGAAAGCTTACCCCAAGGAAAACCCTGTCTGGGCAATCAGAGTTGAGCAGGATATGTCAGGAGGCTGGACATTGAGCCCTGCCCGACCAATGCCCGTCTATGCTCATGAAGATAGGCGTATGCTAAGCAGTGATGGCACTTAACTATCACTCGCGCGGTCCAGTGCTGATCGGCGCCGCCTCAACCATTACCGGTATCACATGTCAGCCTTCATTCCAGACACCCCTTGCCAACCTGACCCGCTTGCCTTGGAAGCTGTGGAGCGTAGCCTCGCTTCACGAGGGCGGGGGTTGCGTTTCGAGCCTGCGCTGGAGGCACTCTACCAGGCCGATAGCCAGGCGCAGCGGCGACAGTTTCTCACCGCTACGGGCATCGCTGGCGCCCTGGTGTATGACCTGTTCCTGATCAGCGACTGGCTGAACCTGAACGACACCTTCGGCCTTCTGGTGGCTGGCCGCCTGTTGTTGGTCACCCCGGTGATGATCGCGCTCTTGCTGATCGTCCAGCGGCTGAAGTCGCGCGCGCTCATGGAAGGCCTGGCCACTTTCGGAACGGTATTCGCTTCGCTGATACCCTTGCTGATCATGATCCACAGCGAAAGCCCGCATCGCCTGCACTACCAGTTCGGCATGCTGTTGCTCATGGTGTACTGCGCCATGATCCAGCAGGTGCCCTTGCGTTGGGCGGCGGCGGCGCTTACCTGCATGACGGTGATACAACTGGTCACAACGCATGTCGCGGGCTTCATGGGTGCGATCACCTGGCAATCCAACGCCCTGTTCTTCGTTTCCACGGCGATCCTCTTGTTGATGGCCTCCTATTTCATGGAACGCGGCGGCCGGTTCAGTTACCTCTATGCCTTGCGCGGCCGCCTGCTACAGGCTCAACTGACTCAGATGGCCCGTACAGACCCTCTGACGCAGCTTTACAACCGGCGCTATCAGGCTGAAGTCCTGGCCCGCTGGTGGAACGAGGCCAATGAGGCGCCGTGCCCCGTAGGGGTCATCCTGCTGGATATCGATCACTTCAAGGCCTACAACGACAGCTACGGCCATATGCAGGGGGATATCTGCCTCAAGGCCTTGAGCCAGGCAGTGCAGCGTACCGCGCAGCGGGCAGGCGCATTGACGTTTCGCTTCGGCGGGGAAGAGATCCTGGTACTGGTGCCTGAGGCCACCATGGCGCGCGGGCGGGATCTGGCCGAGAATCTACGCCAGGCCGTGCTGGATCTGAAGCTTCCCCATCCGGTCATGGGAGCCAACGCGCAGGTCACCATCAGCCTTGGAGTGGCCACAGGCACGGCGCCCTGGGTCAGTGCCGATACCTTGATTGCCCGGGCGGACGCAGCCCTCTACGCCGCCAAGCATCAGGGGCGCAATCGGCTGTGCAGCGCCGAGCCGGAACTGGTCAGCCGCTGAAGCCTGCCAGCCATTGGGTTAGACTTGCAGCCCATTTCTCCAGGGGCTCCCGCCATGACTCGCTCTATCCTCATCGCCGCCGCGCTACTGCTGGACGGTAATGGCCGAACCCTTCTGGTGCGCAAGCGTGGTACCGCATTCTTCATGCAGCCGGGTGGCAAGATCGAACCCGGTGAGCATCCCATACAGGCCCTGGCGCGTGAGTTGAATGAAGAGCTGGGCATAGAGATAGCTCCAGCCCAGGCGGCCTACCTGGGAGCCTACACAGCGCCCGCGGCGAACGAGCCTGGCTTTGAAGTGCGCTGCGAGCTGTTCGAAGTGAAGGTCCGGATGCCGGTAAAGCCCGCCGCCGAAATCGAAGAAGCGGTGTGGGTAGACCTTCAGCAGGCCCAAAGCCTGAACCTGGCGCCCCTGACCCGGGATTCGGTATTGCCTCGGTTGTTCACGCCCGCTTGAAGTCGCCGGGTTTGCGCCGGGCAGCGCCACGCCGCTCAGCTATAGTCTTTCGGCCGCCCATCGCCGAAGGAGCACCTCATGCAACGTCTGACCGCCAAGGATTTCGCGCCCGAACTGCTGGAGCTGTACGACTATTACGCCCACGGCCGGATCAGCCGTCGGGACTTTCTCGACCGCGCCGCGGCCTTCACGGTGGCAGGGATGACGGCTTCGGCCTTGCTGGCGTCCCTGAGCCCCAACTACGCCCTGGCCGAGCAAGTGCCTTTCACCGATCCAGACATCGTCGCGCAGTACCTGACTTATCCCTCGCCCAATGGACATGGTCAGGTGCGGGGTTATCTGGTGCGCCCCAAGGCTGTCGAGAAGGCGCCAGGTATTGTGGTAGTGCATGAGAACCGCGGGCTGAACCCCTATATCGAAGACGTCGCCCGGCGACTGGCCAAGGCAGGGTATGTGGCCCTGGCGCCTGATGGGCTCAGCTCGGTAGGGGGTTATCCGGGCAACGACGACAAGGGACGCGAACTGCAACAGAAGGTGGACCCACAGAAGCTGATGAATGACTTCTTCGCCGCCCTGGAATGGATCAAGGCGCACCCCACCGCCACGGACAAGGTAGGTATCACCGGGTTCTGTTATGGGGGCGGGGTGTCCAACGCCGCCGCGGTGGCCTACCCGGAACTCGATGCCGCCGTGCCCTTCTATGGGCGCCAACCGAAGGCTGAAGACGTACCGCGTATCCAGGCGCCCCTGCTACTGCACTACGCCGAACTGGATACCGCCATTAACGAGGGGTGGCCGGCTTACGAGCAAGCCCTGAAGGCAGCGGGGAAAACGTATGAAGCTCATATTTATCCCGGGGTGAACCACGGCTTCCATAATGATTCCACGCCACGCTACGACGAAGCGGCCGCCAAGCTCGCCTGGGATCGGACGCTGGCGTGGTTCAAGCGATACCTTGCCTGACGCTTACGCCTTGAGGCCGCCGTCACCCATATGTTGTTCCAGGCGTGAGCGCAGCCAGCGTTCGGCCGGGTCGGTGTCGGTGATGCTGAGCCACACCATCGAGAGCTCCAATGCCGGAGTGTCGAAGGGCAGGGGTTCGGCATGCAGCGTGCCCCAGGCTTCCATGGCGGTGGCGGCGTAATCCGGACAGCCGGCAAGCAGGTCCGTGCCTGCCAGTATGGCGGGCAATGAACTGAATTGAGGCACCGAAAGCACTACCTTGCGGGTACGGCCTATCTCATCCAGCCATTCATCGGCGATGCCCCGGGTATTGGCAGTATGAGATACCACCACATGGGGGCGGCTGCAGTATTCGTCCAGCGTCAATGGGCTGTTCGCCTTGTCCGCCCGCAGCACCCGGGCATGCATCCTGCGCAGCAGCTTGCGCTTGGCGTTGGCGGGCAGGCCGCGGGTCTGGCTGATGCCTACCGTGATATCGCCGGCCGCGAGCAGGTCCGGGATGCGCCAATAATCCACATGCTGCACCACCACCACGACATCCGGCGCTTCCTGGCGCAGCGCCCGCAACAGAGGAGGCAGCAGGCCGAACTCCACGTCATCGGACAAACCGATGCGGAAGGTCATCTTGCTGGTGCCCGGATCGAAGTCGTGGCTGAGGCTCAAGGCAACCGACATTGCATCCAGCGCGGGTGACAAGTGCCTGATCAACTCTTCGGCACGAGCGGTGGGCTCCATACGGTGGCCGACCCGAATGAACAACGGATCGTTGAACAATGCCCTGAGGCGATTGAGTGCCGCGCTGATCGTAGGCTGGCCCAGAAACAGCTTTTCCGCGACACGGGTAACGTTGCGTTCGAGCATCAGAGCTTCGAACACCACCATCAGGTTTATATCGGCCTTGCGCAGTTCATTGCGGTTCATTGGCGACGGGTACCCGGCAGTGACGGAAGGCGGTCAGATCAAGCCTGGTCAGGTGCCGCTGGCAAGACCTCTCCGGACGCCAGGCGCGCTTCCAGCTCGCCCAGCCTGGCTTCCAGCGCGTCAACCTTGGCCCGTGTACGGGCCAGTACTGCCATCTGCGTATCGAATTCTTCCCGGCTGACCAGGTCGAGGCGCGAGAAAGCGCCTTGCAGCAGTGTCCGAAACTGGTTTTCGAACTCCTGCCGAGGCGGCAGTGCATCACCCCCCAGCAGACGGCTGGCTTGGTCGGTCAAGGCATCGAGAAAAGCTTTGGGCGGGAGCATGGAAGGCGGTTCCAAAGGGGGCGACTGCCTGCAAGTGTACCACGCGTGTCGGTAGCTGCCGGGCGTCGCAGCCACGCACACTTGTTGGGCGCCACCTGGTAGGGCGCCGCACCAATGCTGTGCGGCTGTCATGAGCCAGCGATTTCTTTTTGCCATCAAGCACTACGACAGAGGCGAAATCCGGGGGTTGGCCAGAAGTGGCAAGGTTTCTGCTTGAAGCCAGGCGACCCATGCACTGATGGCGACCAGACAGGCGAACGCAGTGCGCAGGCGGAGCAGGGGGTGTTCGTCAGCAACGGTGTTCGCGGCGCGGCCAGGGCCAGGCCGGCGACGCGTTACAAAGCCGAACACTGCGCATAGACTTGAGCTGGGTTTGTTTTCCTGGGGCAAGTCCACCAATTCGGGAGAGAGTTTCATGAAGCTAGTCACTGCCATCATCAAGCCGTTCAAGCTGGACGACGTGCGCGAGTCGCTGTCGGAAATCGGCGTGCAGGGCATTACCGTCACTGAAGTCAAAGGCTTCGGTCGGCAGAAGGGTCACACCGAGCTGTACCGTGGCGCTGAATACGTGGTGGATTTTCTGCCGAAGGTGAAGATCGACGTCGCCATCGACGACAAGGACCTGGACCGCGTGATCGAGGCCATCACCAAGGCTGCCAACACCGGCAAGATCGGTGACGGCAAGATTTTCGTCGTCAATCTGGAACAGGCGATCCGCATTCGTACCGGCGAAACCGATACCGACGCGATCTAAGCCGAACCCCTAAAAAAAGCCCCAGGAGTAAACAATATGACTCTGCGTCAATTCGCAGGGCTAGGCGCCCTGTTGTCTGTCGTAATGCCGGGCCTGGCCCTGGCTGACGAGGCGGCGGCGCCTGTGCTCAACTCCGGCGATACCGCCTGGATGCTTACCTCCACCGCGCTGGTCCTGTTCATGACCATTCCGGGCCTGGCCCTGTTCTACGGAGGCATGGTGCGCTCCAAGAACGTGCTGTCGGTGATGATGCAGTGTTTCGCGATCACGGGGCTGATCACCGTGCTCTGGTTCATCTACGGCTACAGCATGGCATTCGACACAACCGGTATGGAACAGGGTGTCGTTAACCTCAACTCCTTCGTCGGCGGCATGGGCAAGGCCTTCCTGGCAGGTGTCACCCCGGCCAGCCTGACCTCCGCCACGGCCTTGTTCCCTGAAGCCGTATTCATCACCTTCCAGATGACCTTCGCCATCATCACTCCTGCCCTGATCGTAGGGGCCTTCGCTGAGCGCATGAAGTTCTCCGCGATGCTGGTGTTCATGGGCGTCTGGTTCACCCTCGTCTACGCGCCGATCGCCCACATGGTATGGAGTGGCAACGGTGGCCTGATGTGGGACTGGGGCGTGCTGGATTTCGCCGGTGGTACCGTGGTGCACATCAACGCGGGTATCGCCGGCCTGGTGACCTGCCTGGTGCTCGGTAAGCGCAAAGGCTACCCCACCACCCCAATGGCGCCGCATAACCTGGGCTACACCTTGGTAGGCGCGGCAATGCTGTGGGTAGGCTGGTTCGGCTTCAACGCGGGCTCCGCGGCGGCCGCCAACGGTACCGCCGGCATGGCCATGCTTGTGACTCAGGTCGCCACCGGCGCCGCGGCGCTGGGCTGGATGTTCGCCGAATGGATTTTCCACGGCAAGCCAAGCGCCCTGGGCATTGCTTCCGGAGTCGTCGCCGGTCTGGTAGCCATCACTCCCGCAGCCGGGACCGTCGGCCCCATGGGGGCGCTGATCATTGGCCTGGCCGCTGGTGTCCTCTGCTTCTTCAGCGCCACTACCCTCAAGCGCAAGCTTGGCTATGACGATTCGCTGGACGCGTTCGGGGTCCATGGTGTCGGCGGCATCATCGGCGCACTGCTGACCGGCATATTCGCCGCGCCTGCCATGGGCGGTTTCGGAACCGTGGAAGACATTGGCGCCCAGCTGTGGGTGCAGGCCAAAGGCGTAGGTTTCACGGTGATCTACACCGCCATTGCAACCTTCGTGATTCTCAAGGTGCTGGATCTGCTCATGGGGCTGCGCGCCTCCGAAGAAGAAGAAGCCGTAGGCCTGGACCTTTCCCTGCACAACGAGCGCGGCTACAACCTGTAAGGCCTGATCATGCAGGCAAGCTGAACGGATTGCGCTTCCGTTCGCGAAAAAATGCCCGGTTTTCCGGGCATTTTTTTATTCACGATTTGTCACTGCTTCAAGCGGCCGGAAAATGCTGGCGACATCATTCCAGATAGCCTTGGCCCTTCAACCTCTTTGTAGGAAAAGCCGGCACTGATACAGGACTTTGCTTTTTCTTCGAGCGCGCTAGAATGCGCCCGACTCCGTGGAGAATGCCCCATGTGGCAGCAGACGACCATCACCTTGGCGGCACGGCCTCGGGGCTTTCACCTGGTAACCGAGGAAATAGTAGCGGGCGTGCCAGGCTTGGCAAAATGCCAGGTTGGCTTGTTGCACATCTGGTTGCAACATACCTCCGCTTCACTAACAGTGAATGAAAATGCAGACCCCGCTGTGCGTCGGGATTTCGAGCGGTTCTTCGACCGCCTGGTACCGCAAGGCACGCACGGTTACGAACACAACGACGAGGGCGAAGACGACCTTCCGGCGCATTTCAAGGCCAGCCTGCTGGGCTGCGAGCTCAGCTTGCCGGTACGAGCCGGGCGCCTGGCACTGGGTACCTGGCAGGGCGTGTATCTGGGCGAGCACCGTGACCACGGCGGCCCCAGGCGCGTGATCGCCACGCTCTGCGGCGAAGGGTAGGGGTGCGCCCTCGGTATTTCTTCCGGTTGTGCCCTAAGGCGGCACGCCGGGCTTTATACAACTGCTCCGGCAATACATGAGGTAGGACGATGAGCGACGACGATCTGGAACAAGACGACCTGGAAGTGGGTGACGAGGACGATACCGAGGAAACCCTCGAAGCAGGCGCCGAAGACGTTGCCGAAGACGATAGCGAGGTAGGCGACACCCCTGCCCCCGCGGGCAAGAGCAAGAAGGCCGCGGTGAGCGTGGATGAGCTGCCGAGCATCGAGGCCAAGCAGAAGGAACGTGATGCCCTGGCCAAGGCCATGGAAGAGTTTCTTTCCCGTGGCGGCAGGATTCAGGAGGTGGAAGCCAATGTCGTGGCCGATCCACCCCGCAAGCCGGACAACAAGTACGGCAGCCGGCCGATCTGAACCGGCTCGCCCGCCAGGCCAACGGCCTTCATGGGCCTGGCGGGCAGCGCGGTCGCTAGGGCGCTGCCCAGCCAGCCAGCAGGTCGGGCAGTTCGCCCAGGGTAGCGATCTCGCCATCCGGCCGCGCATTGCCGTTCCAGGGCAAACCCTGGGGGTTGTACCACACGGCGCGTAACCCAGCCTGCTGGGCGCCTTCGATATCATCCCGCGGGTTATCGCCCACATGCACGGCCCGGCTGGCCTGGCTGCGCCCGCGCCTGAGGGCTTCTTCGAACGTACGTGGGTCCGGCTTGCCGACCCCTACATCTTCGGCGCACAGGGCGAAGCTGAAATAATCTGCCACGCCCAACCGACGCACGTCGGCGTTGCCGTTGGTGAGCGCGCCAAGGGTATAGCGCCGCGCGAGCGTCTCGAGGGTCGAGGCGGCGTCGGGGAAAAAGGTCACCTGATGGCGGGCGTGGAGAAAGGCTTCGAAGGCATCGTGGGCCAGCGTCTCGGCCTGTGATGGCGCGTAGCCCGCTTCCTGCAGGGCCGTGAACAATACTTGGCGGCGTAGATGGCTGATGCGGTGGGCCAGGCTGCTGTCGGCGGTGACCAGGCGCTGGCGGATCTCATGCAGGCGCTCCGGCGGGAAGGCGCCAAGTCTGCCGGCATGCTCGGCCAGCCACTCGCGCAACACGATCTCCGCGCTCTGGATGACCGGCGCGGTATGCCACAGGGTGTCGTCCAGATCGAAGGTTACCAACTCGATGGTCATGACTGTGCCGGGTCCTTGTTGCGCTTGGCGCGCGGATGAGCGCTATCGTACACCTTGGCCAGGTGCTGGAAATCCAGGTGGGTGTAGATCTGGGTGGTGGAGATATCCGCGTGGCCTAGCATCTCTTGTACGGCACGCAGATCCTGGGACGATTCCAGCACGTGACTGGCGAATGAGTGACGCAACATGTGCGGGTGCAGGGGCTGGCCAAGTTCCCGCTGGCCCGCGGCCTGAACCCGCAGGCGAATGGCCTGGGCCCCCAGACGCTCACCGCGCTTGCTGATGAACAGGGCGTTGTCTGCGGGGCTGGCCAGGCCACGATGGGCGAGCCATTGGCGCACAGCCTCGCGAGCCTTCGTGCCGACGGGCACGATGCGCGTCTTGTTCCGCTTGCCTTGCACCCGTACCAGTCCTTCGTTCAGGTCCAGCGCGCTCAGGTCCAATCCGGCCAGTTCCGACAAGCGCAGCCCGGAAGAGTAGAACAGCTCGAGCATGGCTTGGTCACGGCGGCCAATGAAGTCGTCTTCCACCGCGCCGTCCAGAAGTTGCTTGGCCCGGTCCGTGTCCAGCACTTTCGGGAGACGGCGCGCATCCTTGGGCGCCGAGATGCCCAGGGCCGGATTGTGTTCGCACAAGCCTTCGCGCAGCAGCCAGCCATAGAAGCCGCGTAGCGCGCTGAGCAGCCTGGCCAAACTTTTAGGCGCCTGCCCATGCTGGTGCAGGCGTGCGATCAGCCGTCGCACCAGGGCAGGGGTAAGCGCCGACCACTGCGCGACACCGGCCTGTTCGCAATATTCCAGTACCTTGGCCAGGTCGTTGCGATAAGCCTGCAGGGTATGGGCGGAGGCTTGGCGTTCCGTGCGCAAGTGCTCATGAAAGCGGCCCAGGTGCGCCTGCATGATCAGCGCACCGAACGCAAGGTGCCGGTTACCCTGGGCAGCACACGGCCCAACACTTCGGCGACATGGGCCAGGAACAGCGTGCCGACCGAGCTGCGGTATTGCTCCGGGTCGGTGCTGCCGATAGCCAGAACTCCGTGGACACCCTGGTACGCCAGGGGTGCGACTACGCAGGAGGCCACGCTTTCATGTTCCCGCCCGAACAGGAACTGCAGCTGCGCCGGGCGCAACGTGCCGGCGACGGGGCGCGGTTCGGTCAACAGGGCGCCGAGTACCTGCTGGGCCTCCTCCAGAGGCATCGATCGGCCGACCGTGCTGGGCGCTTCGGTGAACAGGATGAGGCTGACGAAAGGCACCTTGAAGGACTGGCGCAGGCTGTCATCCACTGCCATCACTACCTCTTCGAGGCTGGTAGCATCGAGCAGGTCCAGCATCAGGCGTCGGGTTTTGTCGAACAGGCGGTCGTTGTCCCTGGCCACGTCCATCAGGTGCGTCAGACGCTGACGCAGTTCGCTGTTACGGTCGCGCAGCAGCTTGAGCTGATGCTCCACCAAGGACACCGTGTCCCCCCGTTTATGGGGAATGCGCAGCCCGGCGAGCAGTTCTTCCTGGTCCAGGAAGAAATCCGGCTGGCGGCGCAGGAATGCCACGACCGCGTCGGTCGTCAGCTCATCGCCCGGAGTGTCCTTCGGGGCGGTGGTTGGAAACGGCTCGTCGCTCATCGGGGCTCCTGTAGTGTTTACAAGCGGACCTGGCCTTCGAATACGCGCACGGCCGGCCCGGTCATCATCACTGGCTGACCAGGGCCATCCCATTCCAGGGTCAATCGTCCGCCAGGCAGCTCCAGGGTCAGCGGCGAGTCCATCCAACCCTGGGCGATAGCCGCCACGGCCGCGGCGCAAGCGCCAGTACCGCAGGCCTGGGTTTCTCCGGCGCCGCGTTCCCATACCCTGAGCTTGCCACGCTGGCGGTCGATCACCTGCAAAAAGCCTGCGTTCACTCGCTCGGGGAAGCGTGGATGGTTTTCGATACGCGGGCCGAGAATGCGCACCGGGGCGGCGTCCACGTCCTCGACCCGGATCACGGCGTGAGGGTTGCCCATGGAAAGCGCGGCGACCTCGTAGGCCTGGGCATCCACTTCCAGCACATGGGTAAGCCGGTCCTGGTCGGCCTGGAACGGAACCTCGGCGGGCGACAGCCGGGGCGGACCCATGTCGACCCTGACCTGCCCGTCACTGCGTACGTCGAGTTCGATGATCCCTTTCTTGACCTCGACCCTAATCTTCTTCTTCGCCGTAAGCCGCTTGTCCAGCACGAAGCGGGCGAAACAGCGCGCGCCATTGCCGCACTGTTCCACTTCCGAGCCATCGGCGTTGAAGATCCGATAACGGAAGTCCACGTCCGGATTGGTAGGTGCCTCGACCAGCAGGAGCTGGTCAAAGCCGATGCCCGTATGCCGGTCGCCCCACTGGCGGGCGTGCTTGGGAGTGATGTGGGCATGCTGGCTGATCAGGTCGATGACCATGAAATCGTTGCCCAGCCCATGCATCTTGGTAAAGCGCAATAACATGGCCGTTACTCCGGTAGCAGGCTTTCGCCCGCGTAGAGTTCGGCCACGGATTCGCGGCGACGTACCTGGTGCGCCTGGGCGCCGTCCACCAGCACCTCGGCGCAGCGGCCGCGGGTGTTGTAGTTGGAACTCATCACGAAGCCATAGGCGCCCGCCGAACACACCGCCAGGAGGTCGCCCTCGGCCAGCGCCAGATCGCGGGATTTGGCGAGGAAGTCGCCGGTTTCGCAAATGGGCCCGACGATGTCGTAGCTACGCGGCGTGGAATTGCGCGGTTGCACGGGGACGACGTCCATCCACGCCTGATACAGGGCCGGCCGGATCAGGTCGTTCATGGCCGCGTCGACCACGGCGAAGTCCTTGTGCTCGGTGTGCTTGAGATATTCGACCCGAGTAACCAGCACGCCGGCATTGGCCACGATGAAGCGGCCAGGCTCGAACAGAAGCGCCAGGTCGCGCCCGACGGTACGCTCGCGCACGGCCTGGATGTAGGCGGCTACTTCCGGCGGCTGCTCATCTCGGTAACGCACGCCCACACCGCCGCCCAGGTCGATATGACGAAGGTAGATGCCGCACTCGCCGAGGCGGTCTACCAGGGCCAGCAGGCGATCAAGCGCATCGAGGAAGGGAGCCAGGGTGGTGAGCTGGGAACCGATATGGCAGTCCACGCCTACCACTTCCAGGTTCGGCAACTGGGCAGCGCGGATGTACACATCCTCGGCCTGCTCGATGGCGATGCCGAACTTGTTTTCCTTGAGCCCGGTGGAGATGTACGGGTGGGTGCCGGCATCCACGTCCGGGTTCACCCGCAAGGAGATCGGGGCGCGAACGCCCAGCTGCGCGGCAACTTCCTGCAGCCGCTCCAGCTCGTCGGTGGACTCGACATTGAAGCAGTGCACGCCTACCTCGAGCGCCCGGCGCATGTCCGCGCGGGTCTTGCCCACGCCAGAAAAGACGATGCGGTCGGCTCGGCCGCCGGCGGCCAGGACACGCTCGAGCTCGCCGCCGGACACGATGTCGAAGCCCGCGCCCAGGCGTGCGAGCACATTGAGCACGGCCAGGTTGGAGTTGGCCTTCACGGCGTAGCACACCAGGTGCTCAACGCCCTGCAACGCATCGGCGTAGGCCCGGTACTGCGCTTCGATGTGGGCGCGGGAGTACACATACAGCGGTGTGCCGAAACGTTCGGCGAGGCCCGACAACGCGACCTCTTCCGCGAACAGCTGGCCGTCGCGGTAGTTGAAAGCGTTCATATCGACCCTTATTCGTGCTGGTGCGACTGGCTGTGCCCGTCATGCCTGCCGTCATCGGGCAGATAGAGTGGGCCTTTCTGGCCACAGGCGGACAGCAGGCAGGCTACCGCGACCAGCGCAGCGAATGAGGCGATCAGGCGCTTCATGGGAAATCCTTCGAATAAACCGTCAGTTGCGCCCGAGTATACCGGCGAGGCGCGGTATTGCCTACGAAATGACCACCCCGCCGGGCGGGCGTCCCTGGCAGTGGATAGTCTTTGCATTCCACCGGTTGTGCTCGTATCGTGCCGCGTTGTTTGCCCGTCCGATATTCGAGGTTGCCGATGAGTTTGAGCGAAGCGCGTTTTCACGATCTGGTGGACGAGACCCAGCAGGCCCTGGATGTCCTGTTCGAAGACAGCGGCCTGGATGTGGATGTGGAAAATTCCGCGGGTATCCTGACTATCCGCTTCGACAACGGCACCCAACTGATCTTCAGCCGTCAGCCGCCGTTGCGGCAGCTTTGGCTTGCGGCGCGTTCGGGCGGATTCCACTTCGACTACGACGAGGAAAGCGGCAAGTGGATGTGCGACTCCACCGACGAGCTGCTTAACGAAATGCTGGTGCGGATCGTATTCGAACAGACAGGCGAAAAACTGGATTTCGAAGAGATCTGATGGCTGCCAAACCGCTTTACACCAATATCAGCAGCGTCGTGAAGTCACCCTGCGTCAGCCTGTGCAAGCTCGACGAGGCCCGCTATTGCCAAGGCTGCCACCGGCACGTGGAGCACATCCGGGAATGGCGGGCGGCCAGCGATGAACGGCGTCGCGAAATCGTCGGCCTGGCCGAACAGCGCAGGGCCAGACTGGCCCACGAGCACGGCTAGGCCCGCAGGGCTGCGTTGAGGGCTTCCTCGAGCGTGGCCTTGTAGCGCAGGTAAACGCTGCTGGCGAGGTTCTGCTCCCCGCCTAGGCCGGAAAGGTCCAGGTCGGTGATATAGCACCGATAGCCAGTGCTGTCCCGGCGCTGGCCGACGATGGCCCTAGCCACCTCGGTATACAGGCGGTCGCCATACTCCAGGTCGCTGAATTCCCGCTCGTTGCAAAACAGCGTCACCTGCGGCGGGCCCTCTGTCCGCTTCTTGAGGATGGCCTGTACCGCCAGGGAGTGGACGTCCTGATCCCCCTGGGGCGGGGTACGACGCTCCACCGAGCGAGGCTGGCCTGGCTGGCTGTTGACTCGGTAATACAGTGGGCCAAGCATGGGCGGGCCATCCATCGCCAACCGGGCTTCGCGCCTGTAAGCGACTGATTGCAGGAAACGATGCAAGGGTGATAGCAGGCTCGCTTCGTTATGGTAGGGCAATTTGTAACGCCATAGCCCGTTGTATTCATCCAGTACATACAAGGTCGCCTCATTGCCCTGGCGGCTGTAGAACACTTGTACGCAATCGGGATGCCCATAGGGCAGGATCAATGCCAGTTCGTGGCTTGCCAAGGCATAGGCGTCCAGATGCAGGGGGCTGTATTGCCTGAGCGGGCGTGACAGGTAGTCCAGCAACACCGAGAGGTTGGGCAGGGGCACGTGCCGAACCTGCCCCGGCACCAGTTCCAGCACATGGTATTGCTGCTCCACCTGGATCAGGTAACGGTGGCCGAGCCGGCGTTCCAGCAACTCGACGGCGGTGTCGAACAATTCCTGCACACGGGTGCTGATAGCCTGGGCCCGGTTGTGGCAGAAGCAGCTTACCCGCAAGCTGGGGCCTGGACGGTTGCCGGGCAACGCATTCAGGTGGTCGCGCAGGCAGTCGAGCAGGGCATGTCGACCGTCGTAGCGTTGGTACAGCACTTCGTTCCAGCTGTTGAGCGTTATCTGGTCCAGGGTCAGCACCAGGTTGTCGCGCAGGCCAGCGTAGCTGAGCGAGTCGGTGCGCTCGGTGGTCATCAGGATGTTCAATTCCCGGTGATGCTTGAGTGGGTCGACGCCTACGTTCACCAGCAGAAGCATCTCGGTGGGAACGCTAGGCTGTAACAGCACGGCCTCGCTGACCACCGGCAGCGGTAGCGGCATCAGGCGCTGCAAGGTGCCGAGCAGGTTGTACAGTTCGAATTCGGTCAGCTCCGAGTCGCCCGGATGGAGGGCCAGCCGGGTGGCGCTGGTGATGACCCCATTGCGGTGGCACCAGGTCAGCAGCTCGATCAGGTCCGGGCCGCGGCGCAAAGGCGTGTATTGCTCGCACTCGGTGCTGCTGTGGTTGCCCCGGTACAGGTACCACAGCCGCTTGCCAGGCTCGCGCCGATTGGGCCCTTGCAACAGGGTAAGGGTGTCTTCGGCCAGGTTCGGGGCAATCCCAGGGTTCAGGATTTCGATCTTGCCGCAGCGACGATCAAAGGCGGCATACAGGCGACGTCCGAGGACATTGAGGTCTTTGCGATTACCCTGGCTTTCGCTGGGTTGGGTACGGGCGAAACGGGTAATGAAGCGATAGCTCGCGTTGAGCTCGCCCACCAGTGCCTGGCGTTCGCTGGCTACCTGGCCAAGCTTCCATTGGCTACGGCTGTCCAGCAGGCGCACTTGCCGCTCGCTCCAGCCCCATTCAATGGCCAGGCGCTGCATGGCCTGCAGACGCCAGTTGGAGGGGCGGCCAGGTCGGGCCTGGCTGACCTTGCGGTTGACCTTGAGGTACAGGCTGCGGCGCACCAGTTCCAATCGGTCCAGGTCACCTTTGCCCAGCAGGTAGGCCTCGATGCGCCGGTACACCATCATGTAGGGGTCCAGCTCGTCCAGGTCGAGACGGCCCGCATAGATGGCTTGCTTGAGTTGGAGGCTGACGCACTCTACCGCCGGATGCTGGGCGGCATAGACTTCGATCAGCAATAGCTTGAGCAGGGACTTGTACGGGGATTCCAGGCCCTTGAACAGTTGCCAGAGGCTGGCGCCCACGTATTCCTTCGCTGGAATGCGTGAAAGGTTGCCCAGGTCGAGGACGTCTTGTTCACGAATGAAGCGCTTGCTTAGCAATACCTCGGTAAAAGGTACATAACTGGCCTCCTGATACACAGGCACAAGCCACCAGAGCGGGGTGCGCCCGGCCAGCCAGATGGCGGAGCGGTAGAATTCGTCAAGCAGCAGGTAGTGCTGGGTGGTGCCGCTGTCATCGGAGCTGAGCTGGTTGTCCCGGTCTTCACGAACGAACCGCTGGCAATCGATCAGGAAAAAATGCGCTTCGGCCCCCTGGCTGGCTGCCCAGGCCTCGATGCCCCGGCATTTGCGTTGAAGCTCATCCAGCGCCTCGCCGGGCAGGTCGGGACCATGGCATACCCAGACGTCCATGTCGCTTCGCTCGTCCTGGGCCAGGCTGCCAAGGCTGCCCATCAGGAACAGGCCGAAGATCGGAGCCGGGGCATTGCCACGGCGGGCCTTGTAGGTGAACGAGCGCGTCAACCGCTGGGCTTCGGCCAGCACCTCGTCGTCAGGTTCGTAAGCGCTCACCCCGGCAGGCGTGAAACCGGAAACATAGCCAGGCAAAAGCGGGTGATTGACGTGGAACAGCAGAGGCAAGAGCCGTAATACGGCCTGCTGTCGAGCGGCGAACCCTTCGCTCGCTCGCTCGAGGCGGCCCTGATTGACCGTCAGGAAGCGCTGGCGCAATTGAGTCAGCACCTTGCGATCGATGCCAGTGTCCAGATCCGGACGGATTTCAGGGCTGCGATTCATTTCAGGAAGGCCTGCCAGGCCGATAGGCGGGTATCCGGAGTATCGGCCGCAAGCATGGAAGCTTTAGGCCATCAGGCGTTTTCGGTCGCGCCCAGAATGGTCGCCAGGCCTTGGGCGTGCTCGGCCGCCTCCAGGCCAAGGCTGGTGAGGTAGCCACCATCGGGCTGGGTGACCAGTTCCTTTTCATGCAGCCGCCGGGCCGCGGCAATTGCCGAGGCGGTCGCGGTGTGGTGCACCTTGAGACCTTCCTGGGTGTTGGCCAGGTTGAACAACATAAGCAGTTCGAGTTCGGCGATCAGTTCCGGCGTGTAGGTCATGGGGCGGCCTCGCTGTTGTTATGGGATAGGCGCCGCTGCCAGGCAGCGCCTTGAATCCACTTCGAGGCTGGGCTTCAGGCGTCTTCGTCTTCACCCGGAAGCGAGGGCAAGGCACGAAGCGCCTGTTCGTACCAGGCACCGTCGAAGGGGCGGTCGGCCCTGAGCATGTTGTCGATTTCGATCGCCAGCACGTGGGCCATGAGCTTGAGAATATCGCCTTCTTCGTATCCCACCAGTTTCAACTTGTTAAAAGTTGCCTGAGCCGCGGGGGGTTCTCCGCTTTCCAGCTGATTGCGGATCGCGTCGGTCAGAGTAGCTTCGGCGAACGCTTCGTCGTCCAGGTCTTCACTCATGATCCGCTCCCCGGCGTTGGGCCAGGAGTGCCTGGCCCCGAATGACCGCGGCCCGGACCTGAGCCGGGGCGGTACCGCCAATATGATCCCGGGCGTTGACCGAGCCTTCGAGGGTCAACACCTCGAATACGTCGGCGTCGATCTGGTCGCTGAAGCGACGCAGTTCATCCAGGCTCATCTCGGCCAGGTCCTTGCCGGTCTCCACCCCATGTTTCACCGCGTGGCCAACGATTTCATGGCAGTCACGGAAAGGCAGCCCACGGCGTACCAGGTAATCAGCCAGGTCCGTGGCAGTGGAAAAACCGCGCAGGGCCGCTTCGCGCATCACCTCATGGCGCGGCTTGATGGCCGGGATCATGTCGGCAAAGGCCCGTAGCGAGTCGCGCAAGGTATCGGCCGCGTCGAACAGAGGTTCCTTGTCTTCCTGGTTGTCCTTGTTGTACGCCAAGGGCTGCCCTTTCATCAAGGTCAGCAGGCCAGTAAGGGCACCGAACACGCGGCCGCTCTTGCCCCTGACCAGCTCGGGCACGTCCGGGTTTTTCTTCTGTGGCATGATGGAGCTGCCCGTGCAGAAGCGATCCGGCAGGTCGATGAACTGGAACTGGGCGCTGGTCCAGAGCACCAGTTCCTCGGAGAAGCGGGACAGGTGCATCATGGCCAGGCTGGCGGCGGCGCAGAACTCGATGGCGAAGTCCCGATCCGATACGCCGTCCAGGGAGTTGCCGCCCACGGCTTCGAATCCCAGCAGCCGACAAGTGATTTCCCGGTCGATGGGGTAGGTGGTGCCCGCCAGCGCGGCGCTGCCCAACGGCATGCGGTTAGTGCGCTTGCGGCAGTCCACCAGGCGTTCATGATCACGGCTGAGCATTTCGAACCAGGCCAGAAGGTGATGCCCGAAGGTCACCGGCTGCGCGGTTTGCAGATGAGTGAAGCCCGGCATGATAGTGCCGGCTTCGCGCTCGGCCACCTCCAGCAACCCCTTCTGCAAACGGGTGATCTCGCCCAGGATGGTATCGATCTCGTCACGCAGCCACAGGCGGATGTCCGTGGCTACCTGGTCGTTGCGGCTACGCCCGGTGTGCAGCTTCTTGCCGGTGACACCGATGCGGTCGGTAAGTCGAGCCTCGATGTTCATGTGCACGTCTTCCAGGTCCACGCGCCAGTCGAAGTCACCGGCCTCGATCTCGCCCTGGATGGCCTCCAGCCCCTGGATGATGGCGTCACGCTCGGCCGTGGTCAGCACTCCCACCTGAGCCAGCATGGTGGCGTGGGCGATAGACCCCATGATGTCGTGACGGTACAGGCGACGGTCGAAGGTGACCGAGGCGGTGAAGCGGGCGACGAAGGCGTCGACGGGTTCGCTGAAGCGGCCGCCCCAGGACTGGTTGGTCTTGTCGGTGCTCATGACTGGCTCGTTGGGTTCGAACGGAAAAATGGCGTCCATCATAACAGGGTTGCACCTGCCCGGCAGGGCTGGCGGCCTGGATATGAAGGGCGCCCGGCCATGGGCGGGCGCGACGCCGATTGAGCAATGTGCCGCCTGTGAGCGTCTACAGTTGAAAGGGAAGCCGCTAGCGCGGCAAGGGCTGTGCGCGGTGGTCCAGCCCTGGGCCAGCCAGGCAAGTGACCGAAGGGAGAGTCCAATTGCGCCTCAATCATTGTACGGCAGTATGTGGTCACTCGGCCGAATTGCCCGAAGGCAGAGGCCCAGGCGACAGATCGCTGTGGTCTAGGGCACTTTTCCATACGGCCACCAGTCTCAGCGAGGTACGCCGCTACGGCCGTCAGTTCACCTGTCTACGCTATTTATCCGCGAGACTTACGCAGGAATCCGGCACTCTATGAATGTCCTGATCGTTGATGACGAACCCATGGCCCGCGAGAAACTGAGCCGAATGGTCAGCGACCTCGAGGGGTATAGCGTCCTGGAGCCCGGTGCCGGTAGCGGCGAGGAAGCCCTGACGCTGATCGACAGCCTCAAGCCCGACGTGGTGCTGCTGGACATGCGCCTGCCCGGGCTCGATGGCTTGCAGGTAGCCGCCCGGCTATGCGAGCGCGATGCGCCGCCAGCCGTGGTCTTTTGTACAGGCCAGGGGGAATTTGCCTCCACCGCCGTGGAAAACAATCTTGGGCGCTTCCTGCTCAAGCCCGTAAGTTCCGACAAGCTTTCCGACGCCCTCAAGCGAGCCGAACGGCCCAACCGGGCGACCCTGGCCGCCTTGACCCGGCCGGCGGCGAGCAATGGGGCCGGGCCCCGCACCCATATCAGCGCGCGTACCCGCAAAGGCATCGAGCTGATTCCCCTGGAGCAGGTGATCTACTTCATCGCCGACCATAAATACGTGACCCTGCGCCACGAGAACGGCGAGGTCCTGCTGGACGAACCGCTCAAGGCGCTGGAGGATGAGTTCGGCGACCGCTTCGTTCGCATCCATCGCAATGCGCTGGTGGCCCGTGAGCGAATGGAGCGCTTGCAGCGCACACCGCTGGGCCATTTCCAGCTGTACGTGAAAGGGCTCAGTGGAGATGCCCTGACGGTAAGCCGTCGACATGTCGCCGGCGTGCGCAAGGAAATGCAGCAACTGTAGGCGCAGTCTGGTCCTTGCCTATCTGGTCGATAGCGTACCCTGTGGGCCGGAGCTCAGGCTGAGCTGGTATCATCGGTGGTCTCTCGGCTTGGGTAATGGTCCACATGTTCGTTCGTACGGTTCGCATCGCCACGCGCAAGAGCGCGCTGGCACTCTGGCAGGCCAACTTCGTCAAGGCTCGCCTGGAACAGGCCCATCCGGGGCTGCAGGTCAGCCTCGTACCCATGGTGAGCCGCGGCGACAAGCTGCTTGATTCACCCCTGGCGAAAATCGGTGGCAAGGGCCTGTTCGTCAAGGAGCTCGAAACAGCACTGCTGGAAGACGAAGCCGACATCGCCGTGCACTCCATGAAAGACGTTCCCATGGATTTCCCCGAGGGCCTGGGCCTGTATTGCATTTGCGAGCGCGAGGATCCCCGGGACGCTTTTGTTTCCAATCATTTCGGCGGCCTCGACGAACTTCCCCAGGGCAGCGTCGTGGGTACCTCGAGCCTGCGTCGGCAGGCCCAACTGCTGGCGATGCGTCCCGACCTGCAAATCCGCTTCCTGCGAGGCAACGTCAATACCCGCCTGGCCAAGCTGGACGCCGGCGACTATGACGCGATCATCCTCGCGGCCGCCGGCTTGATCCGGCTGGGTCTGGAAGCACGCATCCGCGGCAGCCTGACCACTGAAGACTGCCTACCAGCCGGAGGCCAGGGCGCGGTAGGTATCGAATGCCGTACCCACGATGCCGAACTGCAGGCCTTGCTTGCGCCTTTGCACCATGGCCCTACCGCGGTGCGGGTAATTGCCGAGCGGGCCATGAACCGCCATCTCAACGGAGGGTGTCAGGTGCCTATCGCCGCTTACACGGTCATCGAAGGCGATCAATTATGGCTGCGTGGGCTGGTGGGGCGGCCCGATGGCAGCCTGCTGTTGCGCGCCGAAGCTCGAGCCACCCAGGAGCACGCCGAAGCCCTGGGGCAGCAGGTGGCCGAGACGCTGCTCGAGCAAGGCGCTCAGGCGATCCTCGACGAAGTCTATGGCCAAGCGCCTTCTGCCTGATGGCCTGGCGATTGCTCTTGACCCGGCCGGCGACTGAAGGCCGTCCGGTGGCCGAGGCCTTGGCCGAGCAGGGCTATTACGGGGCCCTCATGCCAATGCTTGAAATCCAGCCCTTGACGCCTTTGCCTGTACTGAAGGGTCAGGCCTGGCAGGCGCTCGATGCAGTGATCGTGGTCAGCAAGCCGGCCGCCCGGTTGTGCCTGCAAGGTCTGCCGCCCCGCGAGCAGCGGGTTGGGCTTCAGTGGTTCGCGGTTGGCCCGGCGACCGCCGCCATTCTGCGTGAAGCAGGGCTCGATGCCCATTATTCAGCCCAGGGTGACGACAGCGAGGCATTATTGCGCTTGCCCGCGCTGGCGGCTGTCCTGGCCAGGCCTTGCCCACGCATATTGATCATACGCGGCGAAGGCGGGCGCGACTGGCTGGCACATCGACTTGGCGAGCGAGGCGCTCAGGTGGGTTACCTCGAACTGTACCGGCGTGGCGTTCCTGATTATGCTGCCAACGCTGTGGCCCAGCGGCTGCAAGCGGAACGCTTGAATGGCGTGGTGGTCAGCAGTGGTCAGGGGCTGGAACATTTGCACCGGCTCGCTGGCAGTGCATGGCCGGCATTGGCTGCCATGCCGCTGTTCGTACCCAGCGCGCGGGTAGCAGGCCTGGCCCACGGGCTCGGCTGTCATCGCCCGATCAATTGCGAAGGTGCGAGCACTGCCGCTCTGGTTGCCGCGTTGGCGGTCCACAGCCCGTGAACCCTGCTCTGAATAAAGGAAGACTACGTGAGCGATACTGTCCCGCCCCATGATCCGCAAGAGCCCGTTCGCAAGCCGGTGACCTCGCCGGTAAAGGACGCGGCCGGCGCTCCCCAGGGTAAGCCGGCAGTCGAGCCGCCGATTGCCTCCGCCAATGGAACGGCCAAGCCATCGGTCGGCAGCCCTCCACCGCGCCCGGCGCTGGAACGGCCGCGTGCTGGGCGTGGCCTTGCCGCGCTGGCCTTGCTGATCGCCGCGGGCGGGCTTGGCCTGGGAGGCTGGGCCGCCTGGCAGTTGCGTCAGCTCGACGCTAGCCAGCATCGGCAGGGCGCACAGGTCGAGACACTGGCGACGGCCAATCGCACCCTTGGGCAGCAGACGCAAGCCCTGGATGAGCGTCTCGCGCAGTTGCCCCCCGCCACCGAACTGGAAGAACGGCGGCGCTTGCTGGCTCAGCTCCAGGCTGACCAGCAGCGGCTTGGGCAGCGCCTGGAAACCGTGCTGGGCGCTAGCCGGCAGGACTGGCGCCTGGCCGAGGCCGAGCACCTGGTGCGCCTGGCAAGCCTTCGCTTGTCGGCCCTGCAGGACATAAACAGCGCCCGGGCCCTGTTGCAGGGGGCCGATGACATTCTGCGTGAGCAGGACGACCCCAACGCCTTCGCGGCGCGGGAGCAGCTGGCACGCAGCTTGGCGCAATTGCAGGCTACCGAGCAACCGGATCGTACAGGCCTGTTCCTTCAGTTGGCTGCCTTGCGTGAGCAGGCGACGCAGCTTTCGGCACTGGCGCCGCAGTTCGAGGCCGATCGCGTGGCCGCCGACATGGTCGCCGATGACAGTACACTGCACTGGCGTCAGTGGTGGGCCCGCATATCCAGCTTCTTCCGCATTGATTTCAACCCGGACGCCAGTGTCCGTCCGCTGCTGGCCGGGCAGAGCCTGGGTCAGGTGCGCCTGGCGCTCGGGCTGGCGCTGGAGCAGGCCCAGTGGGCGGCCTTGAACGGTGAACAGGCTGTGTTCAAGCAAGCGCTGGATCAGGCTCGGGACGTACTGACCACCGATTTCAATCAGGATAATACCCAGGCGCAGGCCCTGCTTGGCCGGTTGGATGAGCTGGCGGGTAGCCGGGTGACCGTACAAACCCCCGACCTGGCTGGGAGCCTGTCGGCCCTCCAGGGCTATATCACGCGTCGCCATCAGGCAAACGGCGCTCCGGCGGAGCAGGAGCGGCATCCATGAAGCGCTTGTACTTGGGGCTGTTCCTTACCATCGCCCTGGCATTGGCGATCGGCCTGGGGGTTTCGCTGAGCCCGGGCTATGTATTGGTCGACTATCCTCACGTCTTTCGCTATGAGTCAGGACTCTGGACCACGCTTGCCGCCCTGGTGGCGCTGGCATTGGCCATCTTCCTGCTAGCCGGGCTGGCACGTCTTCTGCTGACGTCCGGTCGGCTGGTCAACCCATGGTCCGGCCGTAATCGTCGCCGCCGGCTGCAGGACGCCATCGCGCGCGGGCAGGTGGACCTGGCCGAAGGGCGTTGGGCCAGCGCCCATAAGCACCTCAAGCTGGCCGCCGAAGGCGAGCGTTACCCGCTGTTCTACTACCTGGGCGCTGCCCGCGCCGCCAATGAGCAAGGGCTCCATGAGGAAAGTGACCGCCTGCTCGAACGTGCCCTGGAGCGACAGCCCAAGGCGGAGCTGGCCATTGCCCTGAGTCATGCGCAATTTCAGGCAGAACGGGGCGATGGTGCCGGCGCGCTTGAGACCCTGAGCGTCATGCACGAGCGTTACCCCGGCAATCGTCAGGTCCTGCGGCAACTGGCCGGTCTTTGTGCGCAACGAGAACAATGGTCGCAATTGACCCGGTTGGTGCCTGAACTGCGCAAGCACAAGGTCATGAGCGGTGAGGAGCTCGCTAGCCTGGAGGCCCGAGCCGTGGGGCAGCGCTTGTTGCAGGGCGAACTCGAAGGCGAGGGCGGCGACGAGCAGGCGCTGGACCGCGCCTGGCAACAGCTCAGCGCCGGTCAGCGACAAGAGGCGCCTCTGGTGCTCAGCTACGCCGAGCGGCTACGCCGACTGGGTGCCTCCGCCAAGGCTGAGGAAGTAGTCAGGGGAGCCCTCAAGCGGCAATACGATAGCCATCTGGCGCGTCAGTACGGCTTGCTGATGGGATATGAACCTGCCAAGTCCTTGGCTTTTGCCGAAGGGCTGCTCAAGGCGCATCCGCAAGATCCGGCGTTGCTGCTGACCCTGGGCCGCATCAGTTTGCAGAACCGGCTATGGGGCAAGGCACGGGACTATTTCGAATCAAGCCTCAGGTGCCAGCGCAACCCCGAAGCCTGTGCCGAATTGGCGCGCCTGCTGGCCCAGCTGGGAGACACGGCGCGCAGCAATGCGTTGTTCCAGGAAGGCCTCGGCTTGCTGGATGAGCGTCTCCTGGCCTTGCCGTTGCCGGAGCCAGGGCGGGCCTGAAGAATTGCCCCGAACGCCGCTGGCCAGCCTCTGCGCGGCGGCGTTTTTCAGATTGTTTCTTGCCTGCGTTGCCTTGAAAGCGCTTTGGCCTTTCCACTACCGTTGCTGTCTGTCTATCGCGTACCTGGATCGTCCATGCCCATGGCCCGTTCGCGTCATCTGTTTGTGTTGGCGTTCGTTGTGGCCTCGCTGGCACTAGGGGCAACGGCCTATCTAACCCGGACGGTAATCCTGCCGGCATGCTCCCTGCGTGCCTTGCAGGAGGGCTGTCTGGTCGCGGTGGCTTTCGTCTGCGCATCGGCGTGGCTTCACCAGCCTGAGCGATCAGGTCGTAGGGCCTACGCGAGCTTCAACATGGTACCTATCGCCGTGGGTGCCGCCGCTTCGCTTCGCCAGCTCTGGTGGCAGTCCCGACCACCCGCGAGCGACACGCTGTGCACGGCGAACCTTTTCGATGCGCACCAGTCTGAGGCTCTGCTTCAGGCCCTCAAGCTGTTCATCTCGGGGACGCCCGGTTGCGCCGCCATCAATTGGACGCTATCGGGCCTGAGCCTGCCTGAATGGAGCCTGCTGGTGTTCACTGGGTTAGGCCTGATTACACTGGGTCAGGTTATTCAGCGTTGAACGCCCTCATTCGGGTAAACACGTGTATAACACCCTTAAGCCTATGTCGCGCGGCAGGGGTGCAATAACATACCGGATCGTGGCCCTTTGCTACGCCGGATGGGACGTAAAGTTCAAGTTCGCTGGCCATTGGCTGGTTTGCGTTCCGTCTTCAACGTGAACCTCAAGGGAAGATCAGACCATGCTGGAAAGTTGTCAGAATGCGCAGGAACGTTGGGGCGGGGTTCACCTGATCATCGATCGCTGGCTGCAGGACCGCCAGAACCTTATCGTTGCTTTCGCGGCGATCGAAGAGGCTTCCGAGGAAGGCCGGTTGCGGCGCTCGGGGCTCCAGGATTTCTGTGGCCTACTGGTGGACTATGTCTCGGCGGGGCATTTCGGTGTCTACGAGCAACTGACCCAGGAAGCCAAGGCCTTCGGCGACGACCGTGGGCTGGAACTGGCGGAGCAGATCTGCCCGCGTCTGGAGGCGCTTACCCAAGGCTGCCTGAAATTCAACGATCATTGCGACAAGGGTGACTGCTCTGACTTCGCCGACCTGTCGGCGCGGCTCAAGGAGCTCGGGGGCATTCTTCATGAGCGTTTCGAGCTGGAAGACTGCCTTATCGAAGTGTTGCATACCGCCCATCGTGAGGAAGCCGCGCAAGTCGTCTGACGCGGCCCGCTCGCCTGGTCGTCAGTCCGCGAAATCGCGCAGCTCGATCTCGAACACCAGTGGGGTGTAGGGTGGGATGAGTTCGCCGGCCCCGTCGGCGCCGTAGGCTTGGTCCGACGGAACCACTACCCGCCAGCGGGCCCCCTTGGGCATCTGCTGCAAGGCCACCTTCCAGCCATCGATCACACTGTCCAGGCGAAACCACTGGGGCTGGTCGTTCTGGTCGAATACCGTGCCGTCGGGAAGCTGGCCCACATAGCTGACTTCCACCCTCGAATTGGCCGAGGGCTTTTCGCCCTGTCCAGGGCCGAGCTCAGTATAGAGAACCCCGCCAGGTAGCTCCCGAACACCATATTTGGCCCGCTCGGTGGCCATGAACCGGTGCTCGGCCGCCAGGGCTGCTTCCACATTGGAACCCGTGCCCTGGCCGGTGGCGCTAGCCTCGTGTTGCGCCAGTATGGCCCGGATGCGGGCTTCATCCAGCGCCAGGGGCTGGCCCCGATAGGACTGACGCAGGCCTTCGATCAGCGCTTCGATATCCAGGCCAGGCTCATCTTCACGCAGGCGTTCACCAATGCTGGCGCCCAGGCTGTAGCCCAGCTCATGAGCGGCGGGCGCGGCGTCCTGGGCCAGGGCAAGGGGCGATAGCAGGCACAGCGAGAGCAACAGGCGACGCGGCATGGGCATGGGCTCCTGGAGGAAGCGAGGATTATCCACCGTGATGCCCTCTGCTTTCAAACCCGCGGCTCAGCAAGGGCGCTGAATATAAAATACCGCCGCGCTTGCTGACGGCGAGGGTGCTCTCGCATAACATGAAAGGCCAACCCGCGAGGAGGACCATCATGTCGGTTAAAAAGAAGCCTGTAAGTACACCGTTGCACCTGCTTCAGCAATTGACCGGTAGCTTGCTCGACCACTTCGAGCAAGCGTGTGCCCAGGCTCTGACCGATGCCGAAAAAATGCTCGCCAAGCTGGAAAAGCAGCGTGTGAAAGCCCAGGACAAGCTTCACAAGCAGCGGGCGCGAATTGATGCGGCTGCCAGTGCCGGCAAGGCCAAGGCACAGGCCAAGGCGCGCGCCAGCGTGGAAGCTCTGGAAGGTGCCCTTGACGAACTCCAGCGGCGCCAGGGTGAAACCCGTCAGTACATCGGCCAACTCAAGGATGACATCCAGGCCAGCCTGGCGCTGGTACAAGGTGTGGGCAAAGTGCGCGAGGCGGTCGGCAAGGCCCTGGATCAACGCGGTACGGCTAGCGCAACGCCAGGCGTCAAGACCTCGCGCAAGCCTGCCGGCGCCAAGCCGCCCGTTGCCAAGCCAGTCGTGGCTCGGGCTGCCGCCAAGCCAGCGGCTTCGCGCAAGACGGCCACGACTCCGGTAAGCGCGGTGGCAAGCATTCTGGACCCTCAGGCCAAGCCCGCAGCAACACCACGCAAGCCGCCTCTGCGCAAGGCCGTCCTGGCCAAGGCGGTCGAGCAGGCCGAAGAAAGCGCCGCACAGCCCGCGCCCAAGCGTGCCCCGCGCAAACCACGCGCCAATGCGGCAGCCAAGAGCACTGGTGTCCCCAGCTCGGCGCCTGGCTCGGATACCCCCGCAAGCGGTTCCTGAACGGCTGATCCGTCGCGCCCTGAACTCAAGCCAGCGCGGCTTGCACGGTGGCGCTGGCCTGGCCCTGCTGAAGGGCCCAATCAAGCCAGCCAGCGCCGCTGCCGGCGAAACACGGCCAACGGCAGGCCTGCGCCTGCAAACGCTCCAGCAGCGCTCGTTCGGCATCCAGTTCAAGTGCTTTTATCGAGGTCCTGAGCGCCCGCAGGGTCTCGTCTTCCATGGCGGCCGGCTTCCACCGTTGACGCAGCGTGCGTAACGGCGTGACTACCGTTTCAGTCCAGGGCAGAGCTATTTCTGCGAGAGCCTCGGCCCGCTCGGCCGTCCAGGCCACGCCGCGTCGTTCCAGCCAATGGGCGCAAAGCACCAGGCAGACATTGTTTCCCGCCTCCTGAGCTGTCAGGCAGGCAGCCTCGACACCAGGACGTGCGTAGAGCTCACATGCATGTCGCCATAGATCGTCCTGCATCAAGCCCCCACGCCACGGCTTCGCGAAGCTGATAAACTCCGCCGCCATTATGATCCGAATCCAAGACCTCACTTTACAGCGTGGCCCACAGCGTCTGCTAGAAGGCGCCGAGCTCACGCTCCATGCCGGCCAGAAAGCCGGCCTGATCGGTGCCAATGGCGCCGGTAAGTCCAGCCTGTTCGCACTGCTGCGTGGCGAACTGGTGCCTGACGCCGGCGCCTGCCAACTACCGCCGGATTGGCGCATCGCCCATATGCGCCAGGAGGTGGACACCCTTACGCGCATTGCTGTCGACTACGTGCTCGATGGAGATCAGCACCTGCGGCGTATCGAGGCTGACCTGGCGGCCGCCGAGGCCGCCCAGGATGGGGCTGCCCTGGGCCGGCTGCATGCCGAACTGGACGCGGCCGACGGCTATACGGCGCAGGCGCGAGCGCGCAAGCTGCTGGCGGGGCTGGGCTTCAGCAATGCCCAGATGGACTTGCCAGTAGGCGACTTCTCGGGTGGGTGGCGCATGCGCCTGAACCTGGCACAGGCCTTGATGTGCCCTTCGGACTTGCTGTTGCTCGATGAGCCGACCAACCACCTGGACCTGGACGCTATCCTGTGGCTTGAAGAGTGGCTCAAGGGCTACCCTGGTACCTTGCTGCTCATTTCCCATGACCGGGACTTCCTCGACGCGGTGGTCGACCATATCGCCCATGTGGACACGCGCAAGCTGGTGCTTTACCGCGGCGGCTACAGCGCCTTCGAGCGAGCCCGCGCGGAGCGCCTTGCTCAGCAACAGCAGGCGTACGAGAAGCAGCAGGCGCGGCGCGAGCATATGGAAAAATACATCGCTCGCTTCAAGGCGCAGGCGACCAAGGCTCGACAGGCGCAAAGCCGGATCAAGGCACTGGAGCGGATGGAAGAGATCTCCGCCGCTCATGTGGACTCGCCGTTCGAGTTCGTGTTCCGAGAAGCCCACAAGCTGTCCAGCCCGCTGCTGGACTTGTCGGAAGCCCGCCTGGGCTATGGCAGCAAAGTGATTCTGGACAAGGTCAAGCTGCAGTTGACCCCTGGCGCCCGGATTGGCCTGCTGGGCCCCAATGGCGCGGGCAAGTCCACGCTTATCAAGAACCTGGCGGGCGAACTCGAGCCTCTTGGTGGGGCGCTGCGACGGGGAGAAAATCTGGAAGTAGGGTATTTCGCCCAGCACCAGCTCGATTCCCTTGATGGGAAAGCCAGCCCCTTGCTGCATATGCAGCGTCTGGCACCGACCGAGCGGGAGCAAACCCTCAAGGACTTCCTCGGCGGCTTCGACTTCCGCGGCGCGCGCGTCGATGAACCCGTACTGAATTTCTCCGGCGGGGAAAAAGCCCGGCTCGCTCTGGCGCTCATCGCCTGGGGCCGGCCGAACCTGTTGTTGCTCGACGAGCCCACCAACCACCTGGATCTGGAAATGCGCCTGGCCTTGACCATGGCCTTGCAAGAGTTCGGTGGTGCGGTACTGGTAGTGTCCCACGACCGGCATCTGCTCAAGAGCACCACGGATAATTTCCTGCTGGTTGCCGATGGCAAGGTCGAGCCCTTCGATGGCGATCTGGACGATTACGCCAAATGGCTTGTGGACTATCGTCAGCGCAACGCCCCCGTAGCGGCGCCTGCTTCGGGTGAACGTACCGACAAGAAGACACAGCGCCAGGCCGCTGCCGCCCTGCGCCAGCAGCTGGCGCCTCACAAGCGCGAGGCAGAGCGCCTGGAAGCTGCCCTGGGCAAGGTCCATGGATCCCTCGCCCAGATCGAGTCACGCCTGGGCGATAGCGAGCTTTACGACAGTGCCCGCAAGGACGAGCTACGTGATTTGCTGGCTCGCCAGGCGGCACTCAAGAGCGAGGAGGGCGCCTTGGAGGAGGCTTGGATGGAAGCCCTCGAGCTGCTCGAAAACCTGCAGGCGGAACTGGAAAACCTCAGTGCCTGAACCCGAATAGCAACGCTACGTTTTATCCAGTAACGTAGCCACTCCAGTTCTCGGAGGCACGAACATGGCGTGGCATACATGGCTGGCATTTCTAGTCGCAAGCTGGGTGATCAGCCTGTCCCCGGGGGCGGGGGCCATAGCCTCCATGTCGTCCGGCCTGCGCTACGGCTTCGCCCGTGGCTATTGGAACGCCCTGGGCCTACAGCTGGGGCTGGCCTTGCAGATCGCGATCGTGGCCGCCGGGGTGGGCGCGATATTGGCCACCTCCGCCATGGCGTTCACCTTGATCAAGTGGTTCGGCGTGGCCTACCTGCTGTACCTGGCAGTGCGCCAGTGGCGCGCCGCGCCCATGGACATGAGCGACGCCGCCGCCACCCTGGAGGGCGCAAGCCGGGCTGGCCTGGTCTTTCGGGGTTTGCTGGTCAACGTGAGCAACCCCAAGGCGCTGGTGTTCATGCTGGCGGTACTGCCGCAGTTCATCGACCCCAGCGCACCCTTGCTCATTCAATACCTGATCATTGGCGCCACCATGGTCAGCGTGGACCTGATCGTCATGGCCGGCTACACCGGCCTCGCCTCGCGAGTGCTACGGCTACTTCGCAGTCCACGTCAGCAGCGTCGTCTCAACCGTACGTTCGCAGGATTGTTCGTCGGTGCCGCCACGCTGTTGGCGAGCCTGCGCAGGGCACCGCTCTAGCGAGCCGGCAAAGCAGCTTCAGCAGCTGTCCCAGTGATGGTCGTGCCCTAATGTGATGGCGGCTCTTGAAGCTTGCCGGCTTCTTCAGCCTTGCGGGCGATGCGCGCGGCCTTGATGCGGCGGCTGACCCAGAGCAGCACGCCCAGGAGCAATAGCCCCCCCAGCACCCAGAGCTCGTACTTCTTCACGTTACCCAGCAGCCCTTGCAACACCGCGCCGAAGTGGTACGCCGCCTGGCCGAGAGCGATGGCCCAGATCATCGCGCCCAAGCCGTTGAGCAGCAGGTAGCGCCGGGGCGGGTAGCCGGAAAGGCCGATGGCTACTGGCATGACAGTGCGCAGGCCATAGACGAAGCGGAAGGAAAGCACCCACAGGTCCGGATGCTTGCGGATGTGCTCCAGGGCGCGGTCGCCCATGGTCTGCCAGCGAGGCTTGCGGGCGAGCAGGCGGCGGCCGTGGCGCCGACCGAGGAAGTACCACAGCTGGTCGCCGGCGTAGCTGCCGAGGAAGGCCACCAGCATCACCACATTGATGTCCATGTAGCCGCGGAACGCAAGGAAACCCGCGAGCACCAGGATGGTTTCGCCTTCGAAGAAGGTCCCCAGGAACAGGGCCAGGTAACCGAAATCGTTTAGAAATTGTTGGAGCATTTTGAAGATGCTGGCGAAGTGAACGCGCAGCCTAACCCTTCGGAGAAATTCATGAAAGTGTCGAAATGTGTCTCGACGTGAACATAGCGGTCTTCGGCTACCTTATGGCAACTTAAACCGCACTGTCATCTGGCTGTCACATATTGACCTTATAACAGCCCGGCCCGTCTTCGACGGTGCTTCTACCTCTTTGGCCCGGGCATGACCTGGCCCGAGTCTGGGCCGTGACCCCGTTTTGCGAGCCATCGTCACTGTAGCTGATCGACTTTGCCGTGCGTGCCGCCCATTGCGCCCAGGGCCCCTGGCCCTTCAGGATGTTCAGATGAATAATGAAGCGCTCCCCGATCTTGTCGTAGAAGAGGCTCAACCTGTGACCGAACCCCTCCCGGACGTGGTCGCCGATACTCCTGTGGAACCTCCCATCGAGATTCCGCCAGCCCCGGCCGCTCCCGTGCCCGGCCTGGACGATGCCGTGATGTACAGCCATCGCGAGCTGTCGCAATTGCAATTCAACATTCGGGTACTGGAACAGGCGCTGGATGAGAGCTATCCCTTGCTGGAGCGGCTCAAGTTTCTGCTCATTTTCTCCAGCAACCTGGATGAGTTCTTCGAAATCCGAGTGGCCGGGCTCAAGAAGCAGATCACCTTCGCCCGTGAACAGGCCGGCGCCGATGGCCTGCAACCCCACCAGGCCCTGGCTCGGATCAGCGAGCTGGTTCACGTCCAGGTGGACCGCCAGTACGCCATCCTCAACGATATCCTTCTGCCCGAACTGGAGAAGCATCAGGTTCGCTTCATTCGTCGCCGGTACTGGACGCCCAAGCTCAAGGCGTGGGTGCGTCGTTATTTCCGCGATGAGATCGCTCCGATCGTGACCCCGATCGGTCTGGACCCGACCCATCCTTTCCCATTGCTGGTCAACAAGAGCCTGAACTTCATCGTGGAGCTGGAGGGGGTCGATGCCTTCGGCCGCGATTCGGGCCTGGCGATCATACCGGCTCCGCGCCTGCTGCCCCGAGTGATCAAGGTGCCTGAAGACGTCGGCGGGCCGGGGGATAACTTCGTTTTCCTCTCGTCGATGATCCATGCGCACGCCGATGACCTGTTCCAGGGCATGAAGGTCAAGGGCTGCTATCAGTTTCGACTGACACGTAACGCTGACCTGTCGCTGGACTCCGAGGACGTCGAAGACCTGGCGCGCGCCCTGCGCGGCGAACTATTCTCGCGCCGCTATGGTGACGCGGTGCGCCTGGAAGTGGCGGACACTTGCCCCAAACACCTGTCGGACTACCTGCTCAAGCAGTTCAACCTGGCCGAATCCGAGCTGTACCAGGTCAATGGCCCGGTGAACCTGACTCGCCTGTTCAGCATCACCGGGCTGGACAGTCATCCGGAACTGCAGCACACGCCCTTCACCCCGGCGATCCCCAAACTGCTGCAGAACAGCGACAATATCTTCAGCGTGATCGGCAAGCAGGACATGCTCCTGCTGCACCCGTTCGAATCCTTCACGCCGGTGATCGACCTGTTGCGCCAGGCCGCCAAGGACCCGCACGTGCTGGCGATCCGGCAGACGCTGTACCGCAGTGGCAGCAATTCGGAAATCGTCGACGCGCTGGTGGACGCCGCGCGCAGCGGCAAGGAAGTGACGGCGGTCATCGAGCTGCGGGCCCGCTTCGATGAGGAGTCCAACCTGCAGATGGCCAGCCGGCTACAGGCCGCGGGTGCCGTGGTGATCTACGGCGTGGTGGGCTTCAAGACCCACGCCAAGATGATGCTCATCCTGCGTCGGGAGGGCGGTGAGATCGTTCGCTATGCCCACCTGGGCACCGGTAACTACCATGCCAGCAACGCGCGCCTGTACACCGACTACAGCCTGCTGACCTCCGATGACGCCCTTACCGAAGACGTCGGCAAGCTCTTCACCCAGCTGATCGGCATGGGCAAGACCCTGCGCATGAAAAAGCTGCTGCATGCGCCCTTCACGCTGAAGAAGGGCATGCTGGACATGATCGCTCGGGAAACCCAGTTCGCCAGCGAAGGCAAGCCGGCGCACATCGTGGTCAAGTGCAATGGCCTGACCGATCCCAAGATCATCCGCGCCCTCTACAAGGCCAGTCAGGCCGGCGTGCGCATCGATTTGATCGTGCGTGGCATGTGCTGCCTGCGCCCGGGCGTGCCTGGGGTGTCCCATAACATTCATGTGCGCTCCATCATCGGGCGCTTCCTGGAGCACACCCGGATCTTCTACTTCCTCAATGGCGGCGAAGAACAGTTGTTCCTGTCCAGTGCCGACTGGATGGAGCGCAACCTGGACAGGCGCGTGGAAACCTGCTTCCCGGTCGAGGGCAAGAAGCTGATCACGCGAGTGAAGAAAGAGGTGGAAGCCTACCTGACGGACAACACTCATGCCTGGGTGCTGCAACCGGATGGCACCTACGTGCGGCTCAGCCCCACGGGTAACCAGAACGCTCGTAACGCACAGGCGGCCCTGCTGGACCGCCTCAGCAACCAGGCCCTTACCGTACGGTAAGGGCGAACCCGACCCGGGCCAGCCACTCCGCCTCCAGGGCGAAGTCGGCCTGGGTCAGCGGGTTGTTTTCCAGCCACCCCGATGGGAAGGCCACGTCCAGGGAGTCGCCATGGGCCTTGAGCTGGACCTGAGGCATTTCCTGGGTGCCACGGATGTGATGGAACAGGATCGCGAAGCGCAGCAGCACGCATAGCCGGATCAGCTTGGCCCCCTCTTCACCGAATTCGGCGAAGCGCTCCTTTGGAATGTTCCGGCGGTGGCCGCGCACCAACAGCGCGAGCATGTGCTGGTCTTCCCGCGAGAAGCCGGCCAGGTCCGAGTGCTCGATGAGGTAGGCGCCATGCTTGTGGTAGTGGTAGTGGGCGATGTCCAGGCCCACTTCATGGACCTTGGCCGCCCAACTGAGCAGGTCTCGCCATACACCGTCGTCCAGGCTCCAGGCGCTGGCGACCTGGTCGAATGCTTCCAGGGCCTTCTCTTCCACCCGCGCGGCCTGATCCAGGTCCACATGATAGCGCTCCATCAGTGAGCTCAAGGTGCGCTCACGCACGTCCTCGTGGCCATGGCGCCCCATCAGGTCATAGAGCACGCCTTCGCGCAGGGCGCCTTCGCAGTGATCCATGCGTTGCAGTTCGAGGGCATCGAAAATGGCTTCAAGGATGGCCAGGCCCGCCGGGAAAATCGCCCTGCGGTCAGGCTTGATCCCATCGAAGTCGATCTTGTCGGTGTCCCCCAGCTTGAACAGCTTGCGCTTGAGCCAGGCCAGGCCTTCGGCATTGACCTCGCCCGCGCCCATTCCCGCGGCCTTGATGGCCGAACCAATGGCGCGAATGGTGCCGGACGACCCGATGGCTTCATCCCAGCTCAGGCGCCGCAGGGCGTTCTCGATGCTCATGATCTCCAGCCGGGCCGCGGTATAAGCCTGTGCATAGCGGGCCGGTGTGATTTTGCCGTCGCGGAAATAGCGCTGGGTAAAGCTGACGCAGCCCATTTGCAGGCTTTCACGCATCAGCGGCTCGAAGCGTTGACCGATGATGAACTCGGTGCTGCCACCGCCGATATCGGCCACCAGGCGTTTGCCGGGCGTATCGGCCAGGGTATGGGACACCCCAAGGTAGATCAGTCGCGCCTCTTCACGGCCGGAGATCACTTCCACCGGGTGCCCGAGCAGCGCTTCGGCGCGGCGGATGAATTCAGCGCGATTGCGGGCTTCGCGCAGTGCGTTGGTGCCCACGATGCGCACAGCGCCCAGGGGCAGCCCATTGATAAGCTGGGCGAAGCGCTTGAGGCATTCCAGGCCGCGCTGCATGGACTCTTCGCTGAGTTGACGCTGTTCGTCGATGCCGGCAGCCAGCTGTACCTTCTCGCCGCTTCGCTCGAGAATGCGGATCTCGCCCCGGTTGGGCTTGGCCACCACCATATGGAAGCTGTTGGACCCCAGGTCGATCGCAGCGATGAGGGACAGGTTCGTCGGCTTGAGTGGCGGCATGGGCGAAATTCTCGGTCGATAACTCGAACATCCTGCCACGATCCGCTCGCTTCGCCAACGTTATGCCCCTGGCTTGAGCCGCGCCGTTGTCGGTAGCATTTTTCCGTAGGCAGCCTGTCATATGCAAAACGGTGATTTCTCATAGCTAGAGTCAATGGTCTAACGCTTTCGGTAACAAACGCTGAACGTTATGATGGGCCCAATCATCCAAGTTCCTGACCGGGAGATATTCATGAGCGACAAAATCAAGCATGTCACTGACGCGTCCTTCGAGGCCGATGTTCTCAAGGCCCAGGGCCCGGTTCTGGTGGACTACTGGGCCGAGTGGTGCGGCCCTTGCAAGATGATCGCGCCGGTGCTGGATGAAATCGCCAACACATACGAAGGCAAGGTGACCATTGCCAAGCTGAACATCGACGAGAACCAGGAAACCCCTGCCAAGCACGGCGTCCGGGGCATTCCTACGCTCATGCTGTTCAAGAATGGCAGTGTCGAGGCGACCAAGGTTGGAGCCTTGTCGAAGTCGCAACTGGCCGCTTTCCTGGATGCCAACATCTAAGGGATCGTCAGTCGTTACAAAGCCCTGCTCGTTGCAGGGCTTTTTTGTTTTTGCTCACTAGACGCCTTTAGCCGCAAGTGTTAAATTCGGCCTTGCACTGGCCTCTCCAGTGCCCCCTTGCAAGTCGTCGCCGACGCATTCCAATTCGAAGTTGTGCGCGATCCTATCGCCTTCCCCGGCGCGGCACCTCTTAAGCCCTAAGCTTATTCCCTCCATACAGAACACGTCATTCCCTCTATGAACCTGACTGAACTCAAGCAAAAGCCGATCACCGACCTGCTCGAAATGGCCGAACAGATGGGCATCGAAAACATGGCCCGCTCGCGCAAGCAGGATGTGATTTTCTCCCTGCTGAAGAAGCATGCGAAAAGCGGCGAGGAAATTTCCGGTGACGGCGTGCTGGAGATCCTCCAGGACGGTTTCGGCTTCCTTCGCTCAGCCGATGCTTCCTACCTGGCCGGCCCGGATGATATCTACGTGTCTCCCAGCCAGATCCGCCGGTTCAATCTGCGTACCGGTGACACCATCGTCGGCAAGATCCGTCCGCCGAAGGAAGGCGAGCGTTACTTCGCCCTGCTCAAGGTCGACACCATCAACTTCGACCGCCCCGAGAACGCGAAGAACAAGATCCTCTTCGAGAACCTGACGCCGCTGTTCCCGAACCAGCGCCTGAAGATGGAAGCCGGCAATGGCTCCACCGAAGACCTCACCGGCCGGGTGATCGACCTCTGCGCACCTATCGGCAAGGGCCAGCGCGGCCTGATCGTGGCACCGCCAAAAGCCGGCAAGACGATCATGCTGCAGAACATCGCTGCCAACATTACCCGTAACAACCCCGAGTGCCACCTGATCGTCCTGCTGATCGACGAGCGTCCGGAAGAAGTCACGGAAATGCAGCGCACCGTGCGTGGCGAAGTGGTCGCTTCCACCTTCGACGAGCCGCCGACGCGTCACGTGCAAGTGGCCGAGATGGTCATCGAGAAGGCCAAACGCCTGGTCGAGCACAAGAAGGACGTGGTCATCCTGCTGGACTCCATCACTCGCCTGGCGCGTGCCTACAACACCGTGATCCCGAGTTCCGGCAAGGTACTTACCGGTGGTGTGGACGCCCATGCCCTGGAAAAGCCAAAGCGTTTCTTCGGCGCGGCGCGCAATATCGAGGAAGGTGGCTCGCTGACCATCATCGCCACCGCCCTGGTGGAAACCGGTTCGAAGATGGACGAAGTCATCTACGAGGAATTCAAGGGCACCGGCAACATGGAGCTGCCGCTGGACCGTCGGATTTCCGAAAAGCGTGTCTTCCCGGCCATCAACATCAACCGCTCCGGTACTCGTCGCGAAGAACTGCTGACCGCTGATGACGAGCTGCAGCGCATGTGGATTCTGCGCAAGCTGTTGCATCCGATGGATGAGATCGCCGCCATCGAGTTCCTGGTCGACAAGCTCAAGCAGACCAAGACCAACGACGAGTTCTTCTTGTCCATGAAGCGAAAGTAAGCTTCGTCCGGTTCGAAAACGGCGCCTGATGGCGCCGTTTTTTTATCCGTATCCTGTACGTCGCCGGCAGAGCAGGTAAGCTAAGCGCCTATTTTGCACTGTGGCCTGGCCGATGGAATTCAAGGATCTTCGAGATTTCGTGCAGCAGCTTGAGCGGCGCGGCGAGTTGAAACGCGTCACGGTACCGGTGTCCCCGGTGCTGGAGATGACGGAAATCTGCGACCGTACGTTGCGCAAGCAAGGCCCGGCCCTGTTGTTCGAAAAACCCACCGGGTTCGATATGCCGGTGCTGGGCAATCTGTTTGGCACCCCAGGGCGCGTGGCCTTGGGCATGGGCGCCGAGGATGTGGGCGAGCTTCGGGAAATCGGCAAGCTGCTGGCGTTTCTCAAGGAGCCCGAGCCGCCCAAGGGCCTGAAGGACGCCTGGTCCAAGCTGCCTATCTTCAAGAAGATCATCTCCATGGCGCCCAAGGTGCTCAAGGATGCACCCTGCCAGGAAGTGGTGCTGGAAGGGGAAGACGTCGACCTTGGCACGTTGCCGATCCAGCATTGCTGGCCGGGAGACGTGGCGCCCTTGATCACCTGGGGGCTGACTGTGACCCGCGGGCCCAACAAGGAACGCCAGAACCTGGGTATCTACCGGCAGCAGGTGATTGGCCGCAACAAGGTCATCATGCGCTGGCTGAGCCACCGTGGCGGCGCGCTGGATTACCGTGAATGGTGCGAAAAGCACCCGGGCGAGCCCTTCCCGGTAGCCGTCGCTCTGGGGGCGGACCCGGCCACCATCCTCGGGGCGGTCACGCCTGTGCCCGACAGCTTGTCCGAATACGCCTTCGCCGGCCTGTTGCGCGGTCATCGTACCGAGCTGGTCAAGTGCCGGGGCAGCCAGTTGCAGGTGCCCGCCAGCGCGGAGATCGTGCTCGAAGGGGTGATTCACCCTGGGGAAATGGCCGACGAAGGCCCTTATGGCGACCATACCGGCTACTACAACGAGGTGGACCGCTTCCCCGTTTTCACCGTCGAGCGCATCACCCACCGTACCCGGCCGATCTACCACAGCACCTATACGGGGCGGCCACCGGATGAGCCGGCCATTCTGGGCGTGGCGCTGAACGAAGTCTTCGTGCCCATCCTGCAGAAGCAGTTCCCGGAGATCACCGACTTTTACCTTCCGCCAGAGGGTTGCTCCTACCGCATGGCGGTGGTGACCATCAAGAAGCAGTACCCCGGCCATGCCAAGCGGGTGATGCTGGGGGTATGGTCCTTCCTGCGTCAGTTCATGTACACCAAGTTCGTGATTGTGACGGACGACGATATCAACGCGCGCGACTGGAACGATGTGATCTGGGCGGTGACTACCCGTATGGACCCCAAGCGCGATACGGTGATGATCGATAACACGCCCATCGACTATCTGGACTTCGCTTCGCCGGTATCCGGGCTGGGCTCGAAGATGGGCCTGGACGCCACGCACAAGTGGCCTGGCGAGACGAACCGGGAGTGGGGGCGTGTGATCGAGCGGGACCCTGCCGTGACTCGCCGCGTGGACGAACTCTGGAACCAGCTGGGAATAGACTGAATGCGCGTGACCTTGCAACCTTCCGGTGCTGTGCTGGACGTACAGCCGGGCGAGAAGATCCTCGAGGCGGCCCGGCGGTTGGGTTACGAGTGCCCCCATAGTTGTCGCAATGGCAATTGCCATGTGTGCGCGGCGATCCTGGTCGAGGGGCGTATTCTCCAAGAGGGAGACGAGCGAGACCACGGTGAGCTCTACACCTGTGTGGCAGAGCCCCTGGAAGACTGCGTACTGCTATGGGACGGCGTGCTTTCCCTTGGAGAACTGCCGGTTCGTGCGTTTACCTGCCAGGTCAGCGAGTGCACTGAAGTCGGCGGCGATGTGTGGCGTGTGCGGCTGCGCGCGCCCGCTGGCAAGCCGCCTCGCTACCATGCCGGGCAGTACTTGCTCATCGAGCGCGAAGGCGCGGACAAGGCCGCCTTTTCCCTGGCATCCGCGCCCCATGGTGGTCGCGATCTTGAAATGCACATCCTGGGCCGTGAAGAAAGCGCCCTGAAGCTCTTGGCGCAGTTGCAACGCGAGCAGCTTGCCCGGGTGGAATTGCCCTATGGCGACGCTCATCTGGCCGAGCTTCCCGATGGGCCGCTGGTCCTCATCGCCGCTGGTACCGGCATGGCGCAAATGCACAGTTTGATCGAGCACTGCCGTGCACAAGGCTTCAAGCATCCGGTCCATCTCTACTGGGGCGTTCGCCAGCCATCGGACTTCTACCGGATCGAGCACTGGGACGAGTGGCAGCGCCTGCCTAACCTGTACTTGCACCGGGTCGTCAGTGACCTCTGTGGTTGGGAAGGCCGTTGTGGGCTTTTGCATGAGGCCGTGCGTGAAGACCTGACAGACCTGAGCGTCGTTCATGTGTACGCCAGCGGCTCACCGGCCATGGTGTACGCCACACTGGACGCCCTGGTGGAAGCCGGCATGGATGCTCATCAGATGCGAGCGGACGTCTTCGCCTATGCCCCACGATGACTGGTAGCTCCCCCCGGCGGTAGCCTTCGGTTAGAGTGACGGCGAAGCAATCTGTACCCATCCGGGGTTCTTCCTTATGTCGGCGATCGAACCTGCCCCCGCGCATGGGGTGGCCTACCCACCTGTGCTCAATACCCTGCAACTGAGCGATGAAGAGCTTGCCTGCTCTGTTGTCCAGACCATGGCCCTGCACAAGGGCGGGCCGGTGTGGCTGTTCGCGTACGGGTCGTTGATCTGGCGGCCTGAGTGCAACAGCGCCGAGCGTCGGCGCGCGCGGGTGCATGGTTATCACCGCGGGCTGTACCTCTGGTCGCAGGAGCACCGTGGCACGCCGCAACGCCCCGGCCTGGTGTTCGGCCTTGATCGAGGAGGCTCTTGCACAGGTTTTGCCTATCGCTTGCATGAGGAACATCTTGAGGCGTCGCTGATGGCCCTATGGAGGCGCGAGATGCCGTACCCGTCTTATCGACCTCACTGGCTCAGTTGTCGATTGGATGACGGCAGCAAGGTGCAGGCGCTGGGCTTCGTGCTAGAGCGGCACCTGCCCACCTACGCGGGAAACCTGCCTGATGATCTGCTGGTACAGGTACTGGCCAGCGCCTGCGGCCGCTCTGGAAGCTGTCTGGACTACGTGGAGCAGACCATCGCCGCGCTGCGCTCTCACGCCATGCCCGACCGCAATCTGGAGGCCCGGTTCAAGCGCTGGCTGGAGATGGCCCTGGTGCCCGCCAGCACGCTACCTGAACCTCTGCTGCCTCAAGCCTGAGCCTCGCGCACCCGCACGACCAACTTGCCCACCGCGCGGCGCTCAGCCAGCGCCTGGATCGCCTGCGGTGCCTGATCCAGCGAATACCGGGCGGAAATGAGCGGGCGCAGGCGACCTTCACCATGCCAGGCGAAGAGCTGCCGGAAGTTGCTGGCGTTGTCATGGGGCTGGCGTTGAGCGAAGGCACCCCAGAACACACCGATCACGGCCGCGCCCTTGAGCAAGGCAAGGTTGACGGGCAATTGTGGGATGCGACCGCTGGCGAAGCCGATGACCAGCAGCCGTCCATTCCACGCCAGGCAGCGCACCGCGGTATCGAAGGCATCGCCACCTACGGGGTCATAGATAACATCCGCGCCCTGGCCGGCGGTCAACGCCATTACTCGTGCCTTGAGATCCTCGGTGCTGTAATCGATGAGTTCGTCTGCCCCGGCCATGCGCGCGGCTTCCAGCTTGCTCGCGTTGCTGGCGGCGGCGATCACCCGAGCGCCCATGGCTTTGCCGATCTCGACCGCGACAAGTCCTACACCCCCGGCCGCACCCAGCACCAGCAGGGTTTCTCCCGACTGCAGGTTGCCGCGCTGACGCAGCGCATGCATCGAAGTGCCGTAAGTCATGGCAAAGCTGGCCCCCTCGTCGAAGGGCATGCTCGCCGGCATCGGCATTATGTTGTACGCGGGCACTGCCACCTGCTCAGCGAAACTGCCCCAGCCGGTGAGCGCCATGACCTTGTCTCCTTGGCGCAGCGTACTGACTCCTTTGCCGACTGCCACTACTATCCCGGCGGCTTCACCCCCCGGGGCGAAAGGGAAGGGCGGCTTGAACTGGTACTTGCCCTCGATGATCAGGGTGTCCGGAAAATTCACGCTGGCGCTGTGGACCTGGATCACTGCCTCGTTGCGCTTTGGCTCAGGCGCAGGCACGTCTTCGACCACCAGGCTTTGCGCCGGGCCGAAGGCTTTGCACAATAACGCTTTCATAGGCTATTCCTTTCCGGGTAATGGCCGATAAGTGTAGGTAAGCCCCCCGGCCGAGCAACGATGATGGCGGCGCCTGATAAGCTGCCATAACCGCCCGCTCGCCGCGTACATCATGAAGAGGAATCGCTGCCGTGAAACCCTGGATCGCCGTATTGTTGGCCCTGTGCATACCCTTTGCCGCTAACGCGAAGGAAGAGGAGCCCAAAGAAGGGCCACCCCCGGTGTCCTACTACTCCCTGAGCCCACCCTTGGTCGGAAACTATGCCATGGATGGGAGTCCGCGCCTGCGCGTGTACAAGGCCGACATCGCCCTGAAGGTGACCGGCCCCGAAGCCTTGGCCGCAGTCAAGCATCACGAACCGCTCATTCGCAATCAGCTGGTTCAGTTGTTCAACCAGCAAAGCCTCGAAGGGATGGCTTCGGGCGAAGCGAAGGAAGCCTTGCGCCAGGAAGCTCTGAAGCAAACCCAGCAGGCGGTCAATTCCGAGGAAGGCAAGCCGGTGGTCGAAGACTTGCTGTTCAATAACCTGATCGTTCAGTAAGCGTCATCTACCGATCCTGAAATCTTGCGAGGATTTCAGGTAGGGGCCGGTGCTGCTGCCTGCCTGGTAGGCTCTCACAGCAGGGCTGTCACTGCTTTCCATTCTTGGGTGGTCACTTCCATCACCGAAAGCCGGCTGCCTTTCTTCACCAGCGCCATCTCCGCTAGCGCGGCCTGCTGCTTGAGCAGGCCAAGGCCAAGTACCCGAGGGAACACCTGCTCGCAGGTAACGTCAACCGAAAGCCAGGGGTTCTTGTCGGCGTTGGCCTTGGGGTCGTGGTAATGGCTGGTGGGGTCCAGCGCGGTAGGGTCGGGATAAGGGGCGCTGACGATGCGCGCGATGCCGGCGATACCGGGTTCGGGGCAGCTGGAGTGGTAGAAAAAGAAACGGTCGCCGGGTTGCATCAGGCGCATGAAGTTGCGCGCCTGGTAGTTGCGAACACCATCCCAGCGGGCCTGGCCAAGGGTTTTCAGGCCTTGGATGGACAACTCATCGGGCTCGGATTTCATCAGCCAATAGGCCATGGCGGCGTCCTTTTTCGTGAGGATTACAGGGAAACCCAACCGGGTTGCATGGGCCGACAGCTGGTCGAAATCAGGGTTTGCATGTGGCTGGAAGCTGTCGGAGAATGCGCCCATTTTAAGCCAGGGGCATGCCGGTTGGGCCAGCTTCCAGGCTCGATCAATGTGTGAACGTGGTAGGGGGAGAATCATCGATGCGGCGTAAACCGGATCTATTATGGGTGCTTGTGTTCCTGTTCGGCCTGGGAGTGGTGACCACCGGTTACGCCCAGAGCCTTTGGGACCGCAAGGCCAGCGAGCCGGTGGACGTAACCTACGCGGTTCCGCTGCGTTAAGCCCTGGCCCGATACCAACCCTTGTCAGTCACCGTTCCCTGCAGCGCCACATCCCAGCTGGCCTGCTGCAAGCGATCCACCTTCTGGCATTCATGAGCCAGCCCTAGCAGCCTGGGCTTGAGCCAGAACTTGCGCCGGCCTCGGTAGGCCAGACTGCGGTCGTAAAAGCCGCCGCCCATGCCCAGGCGTCCGCCATACTCGTCAAAGCCGACCAGCGGCAACAGCACCAGGTCCAGTGTCCAGATCGGCCGCTGTCGGCGCGGACTGGGCACAGGCTCGGCAATGCCGAAGCGATTGGCCCGCAGCCGCTCGCCGGGGCGAATGCGCTGGAACACCATCTTGGTACGTGGCCATGGGCTCAGCACGGGCAGGTAGGTGTGTATCCCGCGCTTCTGCGCGGCGCGTAGCAGGGGACGCGGGTCGATCTCGCCGTCGTTGGGCAAATACAGCGCCATGGCGCGCGCCCGGCGCAATACGGGATGCTGGCCGAGCTGGCGGTACAACCCCTGGGCGGCGGCGCGCTGCTGCGCCGGAGACAATGCCTTGCGCGCCTCGCGCAGAAGTTTGCGCAACTGGCCGCGAGAGTAGCGAGAAGCTTGGATCATGTGATCAGCGACTCCCTGGGAAGGAATGGCCAATCGAGGCCCCCGCATGGAGGAAAAGAAGAGACTCCCCGACGTACCGCTGTCGGTGTAGCCCTTGAACCCGAAAGTTCAAGGTGGAGATTGCAGGGGGCTTTAAGGCTTTCCGTCGAGCGGACATGCACACCAGCCCCGACGTGCAACTTCCGTGGTTGTGCGTATCGGCTCAGGGACATGACCGACTGGCGCGCACTACAGGGAGCGGACGCAAGTATACCCCAAACCATAGGTCCGAATCAGCCCTTGGAGGTCATCTGACTAGCGGCAAGGGCCTGGTCGACCCGTTCCAGCAGGCCGCGTACCTGTTCCCGGGTGGCGCCGCCTGGCTGGGCTTCACTGGTGTCCTTGCGATGCAGCAGGTCGTGAGTGATGTTCAAGGCCGCCATCACGGCGATGCGATCGGCGCCAATGACTTTGCCGCCGCTACGGATCTCGCGCATCTTGCCGTCCAGGTAACGCGCCGCGCTGATCAGGTTGCCGCGCTCTTCCGGCGGGCAGATGATCGAGTATTCCTTGTCCAGGATTTGCACGGTAACGCTATTGCTCGAATTCATGAGTCTTGCTCCAAGGCCTTGAGGCGCGAAATCATCGATTCGACCTTGCGGCGAGCGACTTCGTTTTTCTCGATGAGGTAGGCACGTTCCTCGCGCCAGGTGCGTTCCTGGGCGTGGAGGAAGGCGTTCTGCCGATTCAGCTGCTCGACGCGTTCGATCAGTAGTTCGATCTTGCCCATCAGCGCTTGCAGGTCGTTCTGTTCCATGGGAGGCAGTTAAGGTGTCCTGGTTGAGAGACGGCGTGAACGAATGCAGACCACGACGCGGGCCGGCGGTTGCGTCGATGGTCTTGGCTTACCTGCCGGTGTAGGATACGAAGCCTTCATTCTAGACATTGCGCCGCCTGGCGCCTAGCTGCCCATGCCTAACACCAGCTCTCCGTATTCCGCTTTCGCCACGCTGCTCGCCAGCAATGGCTATCCCGTCACTCCCGCCGAGCTGCAAGGCCTGCTGCTCGGACGTAGCTGCGCTGGCGCCGGCTTCGACGCCGAGCCGTGGCTCGATGACGCCGTGGAAGTGCTTGGCGCGCCTGCTGAGGGCAATGTCCGTCAGGCATTGCTCGGCCTGCAGGAAATGGTCAAGGCCGAACTGACCGGCGATGACATGACTGTAGTGCTGCTTCTGCCGGGCGACGAACTGCCCCTGGCCGAGCGCGCGGCCGCCCTTGGCCATTGGTGCCAGGGCTTCCTGACCGGCTTCGGTCTGGCCGCCGGGGCTGCGCCCTTGAGTGCCGAGGCCCGGGAAGTGCTGCAGGACCTGTCCGCCATCGCCCAGGTCCAGGACGCCCTCGAAGAGTCCGAAGACGGAGAAAGCGACTACATGGAAGTCATGGAATACCTTCGCGTCGCGCCATTGCTGCTGTATTCGGAGCTGGCCAAGCCAGCCGCTCCCGCGCCCAAGCCCTCCTTGCACTGACCCGGGAGCCGCGCCGCATGGTCCAGATTCCCAAGTCCGAGTACGCCCGGCGGCGCAAGGCCCTGATGGCGCAAATGGTGCCTAACAGCATCGCCATCCTGCCCGCGGCGGCGGTAACCGTGCGCAACCGGGACGTGGAGCATGCCTATCGGCAAGACAGCGATTTCCAGTACTTGAGTGGCTTCGGTGAACCCGAGGCGGTGATCGCCCTTATTCCAGGGCGCGAGCATGGCGCCTACGTGTTGTTCTGCCGGGAACGGGATCCTCTGCGAGAGCTGTGGGACGGCCTGCGCGCCGGCCAGGAGGGGGCGATACGAGACTATGGCGCGGATGATGCCTTCCCTATCGCGGATATCGACGACATCCTGCCGGGCCTTATCGAAGGCCGGGACCGCGTTTACACCGTGATGGGCACCCACCCGGAGTTCGACCGGCGCCTCATGGAATGGGTGAACCAGATTCGCGCCAAGGCCGGCCTGGGCGCCCAGCCACCCAAGGAATTCGTGGCCCTTGACCACTTGCTGCACGACATGCGGCTGTACAAGTCCGCGGCGGAAGTGAAGGTGATGCGCGAGGCAGCCGCCATCTCAGCCCGCGCCCATCTGCGTGCCATGCAGGCCGCCCGCCCCGGGCTACATGAATACAGCCTGGAAGCCGAACTGGACTACGAGTTTCGTCGCGGTGGCGCGCGCCTGGCCGCCTATGGCTCCATAGTCGCGGCCGGCCGCAACGGCTGCATCCTCCATTACCAGGAAAACAACGCCCCCTTGCGCGACGGAGATCTCGTACTGATCGATGCCGGTTGCGAACTCGACTGCTACGCCAGTGATATCACCCGTACCTTTCCGGTCAGCGGTGTGTTCTCGGCCGAGCAGCGGGCGATCTATGAGATCGTGCTCCAGGCCCAGGAAGCGGCCTTTGCCCAGATCGCCCCGGGCAAGCATTGGAACCAGGCCCATGAAGCGACGGTACGGGTGATCACCGAAGGTCTGGTGCGCCTGGGCCTGCTGCAGGGTGAAGTGGACGAACTCATCGCCCAAGAGGCGCACCGGGCCTTCTACATGCACCGGGCCGGCCATTGGTTGGGCCTGGATGTGCATGACGTAGGTGAATACAAGGTCGGTGGCGAATGGCGGGTACTCGAACCGGGCATGGCGCTTACGGTAGAGCCGGGCATCTATATCTCCCCCCAGAATGAGCAGGTTGCAAAGAAATGGCGGGGCATCGGCGTGCGCATCGAGGATGACGTAGTCGTTACCCGGCATGGCTGCGAGATCCTCACCGGCGCGGTGCCCAAGGCTATCGACGAAATCGAAGCCCTGATGGCCGCCGCTCGCGAGGCCCGGGCATGAGTCGGCCGGCGCGGGCAGGCAGTGGTCGCTTCGATGTGGCCATCATTGGCGGAGGGCTGGTCGGCGCCAGCCTGGCCCTGGCGCTGCAACCCTTGGCACGGGAGCGGGATTGGAGCATCGTGCTGGTCGAACCCTTCGCGCCCGGTGACGGCTACCAGCCCAGCTATGACGCGCGCAGTTCAGCCTTGGCCTACGGCACCCGCATGATCTACGAACAGCTTGGGGTATGGAGCGCCATTGCCCAACGCGCCGAGCCGATCCGCCACATCCATGTTTCCGACCGCGGGCGCTTGGGGGCAACCCGTCTCGATGCCACGGAGCAAGGGTTGCCGGCTCTAGGCTACGTCGTGGAAAACGCCTGGCTGGGCCAGTGCCTCTGGGCGGCGCTTGATCCTGATCTGGTGAGCTGGCGTTGCCCTGCCGAAGTGGTGGCCATGGGGGCTGAGCCTCATGGCTATCATCTGAAACTGGCCGATGATACCCAGCTGGATTGCACCTTGGCGGTGCTGGCCGATGGCGGCCGATCCGGGCTGCGCGACCAACTGGGCATCGAGGTCAGGGTACGGACCTACGACCAGGCCGCGCTGATCGCCAATGTCAGCTTCGATCAGCCCCACGGTGGCCAGGCCTTCGAACGCTTTACGGATGATGGGCCCTTGGCGTTGCTACCGCTGATGGACAATCGCTGCGCCCTTGTGTGGACTCGCAAGCCTGCCGATGCGCGGCGCTTGCAGAGTCTGTCCGAAAAGGAGTTCCTCGGCCAACTGCAGCAGGCGTTCGGCTATCGCCTGGGCCGCCTGGTCCAGGTGGGCGCGCGCAGCCTGTATCCGCTGGCACTGTCCCAGGCCCAGGAGCAGGTCCGCCGTCACTTGGTAGTGCTGGGCAATGCCGCGCACAGCCTGCATCCCATTGCCGGGCAAGGTTTCAACCTTTCTCTGCGGGACGTCCATGCCTTGACGCTCGCGCTTCAGGGTAGCGTCGCCCCGCTGGGAGATCTGGCCACCTTGCAGGCGTATGTCACTGCCCAGGCGCGGGACCAGCGCTTGACCCTTGGCTTTTCCGACCAGGTGACGCGGCTCTTTTCACAACCAGGTCGGCTGATTGCCCAGGGCCGCAATGCAGGGCTGCTCGGGCTCGATCTGCTTGCGCCGGCGCGCCAATGGTTCGCGCGGCAGGCCATGGGGCTGGGCACCGGCAGGGCACCGGAGGTTTTCGAATGAGCACGCGGCAAGCGGCATCGGCCCATGGCCACCCGGAGAGCGTTGCCGATATCGCCATCGTTGGCGCCGGCATGGTCGGTAGTACCCTGGCCCTGGCTCTGGCTGACAGCGGGTTGAAGGTCATCCTGATCGACGGCGGCGACCTGTCACCCCGACCCTTCCTACCGAAAGCGCCCTTCGAACCCAGGGTCAGCGCCCTCTCGACGGCCAGCCAACGCATGCTGGAGCGGCTGGGCGCATGGCCGGGCATTGTGGCGCGGCGCGCCAGCCCCTACACGGACATGCGGGTCTGGGACGGTAGCGGCACGGGGGCGGTGCACTTCAGTGCCGCCAACGTCCATGCCCATGTACTCGGACATATCGTCGAAAACTCGGTCGTGCAGGACGCCCTGATCGAGCGCTTGCTCCAACGGGACATCGTGCTGCTTGCCGGGTTGCGCGTCGAAGGAATGCGCCACTCCCGGGATGATCGCTTGCTGAGCCTGGCCGACGGTTCACGGATACGCGCCAGCCTTGTAGTAGCCGCCGACGGCGCCAACTCGGCCATCCGCCAGCTGGCGGGCTGCGCGACCCGGGAATGGGATTACCTGCACCACGCCATCGTCACCAGCGTACAGACCGAGCAAAGTCACCGGCGCACCGCCTGGCAACGCTTCGGCGACGACGGACCGCTGGCGTTCCTGCCCCTACAGGCCAGCAACGGCGAGCATTGGTCTTCCATTGTCTGGTCGACCACGCCGGACGAAGCCCGGCGGTTGATGGCCCTGGATACCCCCGGTTTCTGCGCTGCATTGGGCGCTCGCTTCGAATACCGCCTGGGCCGGGTGCTCGGCGCCGATACCCGCCTGTGCATTCCGCTGCGCCAGCGTCATGCCCGGCGTTACGTGGAGCCAGGCCTGGCGCTGATCGGCGATGCCGCGCACACCATCCATCCTCTAGCGGGGCAAGGGGTGAATCTGGGGCTGCTGGACGCCGCGGTCCTTGCCGAAGAGCTGCTGCAAGCCCACAGGCGCGGCGAGCGTCTGGCGGATGTGCGGGTGCTCAGCCGCTATGAGCGACGACGGATGCCGCACAACCTTGCCCTGATGGCCGCCATGGAAGGGTTCGAGCGGCTGTTCCAGGCCGATCCGTTGCCGTTGCGCTGGTTGCGCAATGCGGGCCTGTCCTGGGTCGATGGCCTGGCGGATGCGAAAGCTCTCTTCGTGCGCCAGGCGCTCGGCCTGGCGGGGGATCTCCCTGCATTGGCGCGGGGCGATGCCTTAGCGGAGTAATATCTGGTAACTAGAGTACCTCCACCAGGCTTTGTGGCCGAAAACGCGAATCGCTAACATCCGGGTTTTTCCTAGGGAAGCCCTGTCATGCCGCTTCTTGTTCGCACCATCGCCGGGTTGCTGTTGGCGATGATTGGCGCCACGGCCCAGGCCAATGAAGGCGTGGTCGTCTATTCCTCGCGGATCGACGAGCTGATCAAGCCCGTGTTCGATGCCTACACCGCCGAAACCGGTGTCCCGATTCGCTTCATCACCGACAAGGAAGCCCCGCTGATGCAACGGATCAAGGCCGAGGGCGCCAACACACCTGCCGATCTTCTGCTCACGGTCGATGCGGGCAACCTTTGGCAGGCGGAACAGATGGGTATCCTGCAGCCATTCACCTCCGCGGTGATAGACGCCAACATTCCATCCCAGTACCGAGCCGCCAGCCACGCCTGGACTGGCCTGAGCCTGCGCGCGCGCACCCTGGCCTATGCCACTGACCGGGTCCGGCCTGAAGAGCTGAGCACTTACGAGGCGGTGGCCGAGCCCCAGTGGGAAGGGCGCCTCTGCCTGCGCACGGCCAAGAAGGTATACAACCAGTCCCTGGTGGCGTCGTTGATCGAGGCGCAAGGGCCAGAGCGAACCGAAGCCATTGTCCAGGGATGGGTGAACAATCTTTCCACGGACGTCTTCTCCGACGACCTCTCGGTACTGCAGGCGATCGCCGCCGGCCAGTGCGACCTTGGCCTGGTCAACAGTTACTACTATGGGCGCCTGCATCGAGAGCAGCCCGAATTGCCGATTCGCCTGTTCTGGCCCAACCAGCAGGATCGCGGCGTGCATGTGAACCTGTCCGGCATCGGGCTAACCCGTCACGCACCCCACCCCCAGGCTGCCAAAGCCTTGATGGAATGGCTGACAGGCCCCAAGGCCCAGGCCATCTTCGCCGAGGTGAATCAGGAGTTTCCCGCCAACCCGGCAGTGCCACCTTCCACTGAAGTGGCAAGCTGGGGCGCCTTCAAGGCCGATACTGTCCCCGTAGAAGTAGCCGGCAGGCGTCAGGCCGAGGCCATCCGTCTCATGGACAGGGCAGGTTGGCGCTGAGCCGGCCCTGGGTGCCCAATCGCTGGTACTGGTACTTGGTCACGGCGGCGCTTGCCGCCCTGGTGCTGGTGCCGATCGGCGTATTGGCAGCCTCCTGGAAAAGCGTCGACACCGAGATCTGGGCGCATCTCTGGGATACGCAACTGGCGCGGGTGCTGTTCAATACTGCCATGCTGGCCGCCGGGGTAGGCTGTGGGGTTACGCTGTTGGGGGTTGGCCTGGGCTGGCTGACCAGTGCATGCGACTTTCCAGGCCGCCGTTGGCTGGATTGGGCCTTGATGTTGCCCTTCGCCGTGCCCGCTTATGTGCTGGCCTTCGTCTTCGTCGGTATGTTCGACTTCGCCGGCCCGGTGCAAAGCACTTTGCGAGAATGGTTTGGCCCAGGCTTACGGTTCCCTCCGGTGCGCTCTACAGGCGGCGTCATAGTGGTGCTGGTATTGGTGCTCTACCCTTATGTCTACCTGCTGGCCCGTTCGGCCTTTCTGACCCAAGGGAGTGGCTTCGTCGAGGCAGCCCGCCTGCTGGGATGCACGCCATGGCGCGCTTTCTGGCGCATAGCGTTGCCGGTGGCCCGCCCCGCCATCGCCGCCGGAGTGGCGTTGGCGCTGATGGAAACCCTGGCGGATTTCGGCGCCGTATCCGTGTTCAACTACGATACCTTCACCACGCTTATCTACAAGACGTGGTATGGCTTTTTCAGCCTTGCCAGCGCGGCGCAATTGGCCAGCCTGTTATTGCTGATGGTATTGCTCGGGGTAGGGGTGGAGCGCTACAGCCGTGGCAAGATCGGCGCCAGCCAGGAACGCCCTCGCATTGCCCTATACAAGTTGCGGGGTATTCGCGCCTGGGCGGCGAGTGGAGCATGCCTGACGGTTTTCGCCATGGCCTTTGCGATTCCACTCATGCAACTGGTGCTCTGGTGCTGGCGGCGAGGCCGGTTCGACCTGGACGAGCGTTACCTTGCCCTGGTCGGCCATAGTCTGTACTTGGCCGGGGTGGTGGCGACGCTGGCGGTCACGGCTGCCATGTCGCTGGCGTTGGCCAAGCGGCGCGCGCCTCATCCGGCCGTGCGCGTGGGCGTGAACCTGGCCAATCTTGGCTATGCCATTCCCGGATCCGTGCTGGCAGTAGCCATCATGCTGGCCTTCAGTTATCTGGATTCTGCCTGGATCGTTCCCCTGGCGCGTTGGTTCGGCGGGGCGGGAGAGCCTATGTTGCTGGGCAGCCTGGCCGGGCTGTTGCTGGCCTGCCTGGCGCGCTTTCTTACAGCGGCCCATGGGCCGCTGGACGCAGCGCTCGATCGCCTGCGGCCGGCCCTGCCAGAGGCCGCCCGCGGGCTGGGTGTCGGCGGAGCCCGATTGTACTGGCGCGTCCACTTGCCCCTGTTGGCTCCTGCCCTGTCAAGCGCGGCCTTGCTGGTGTTCGTCGACGTCATCAAGGAGATGCCGGCTACCTTGTTGCTGCGCCCTTTCGGTTGGGACACGCTGGCGGTAAGGGTTTTCGAGATGACCAGCGAGGGGGAGTGGGCTCGTGCTTCACTGCCCGCCCTTTCGCTGGTAGCGGTGGGCCTGCTGCCAGTGGTACTGCTGATCCGGCGGTCGGCCCGTGTTCCTGGGATACCGCTCGACTGAGGATGCCAGGCCACCCGCTTGCGGCTACAATGCGGGCCAATCGGAGCCCCGGGAAGGAGAACCCCATGGGATTGCGCACGCCGCTGTATGACCAGCACTTGGCGCTCGGCGCGAAGATGGTCGACTTTAGCGGCTGGGAAATGCCGCTGCATTACGGTTCGCAGGTCGATGAGCATCATGAGGTGCGCCAGGCCTGTGGCGTGTTCGATGTGTCCCATATGGCGGTCATCGATGTGGTCGGGCGGGATGCCCATGGTTGGTTGCGTCGTATCCTGGCCAATGATGTCGACCGCCTCAAGGGCAGGGTACGCGCGTTGTACAGCGCTATGCTCAATCCCTCCGGCGGCGTGATCGATGACCTTATCGTCTACCGTCTCGAAGAAGGTTACCGGCTGGTCGTCAACGCGGCGACTCGAGATAAAGACCTTGCCTGGCTACGTAGCCAGGCCGAAGGCCAGGCGGTAGAGGTCAGCGAGCGGGACTCCCTTGCCATTCTTGCGGTGCAAGGGCCCAAGGCACGCGAAGCGGTAGCGCGTGTGGTCGGTGGTTCGCTGGCCGGTCAGCTCGAGCATCTGAAACCCTTCGGTGTCGCCCAGGATGGGCAGTGGTTCGTTGCCTGCACGGGCTATACCGGTGAGGATGGCGTGGAAATCATTCTTCCGGCACATCAGGTTGGCGAACTTTTCAACGAACTGATCGGCGCCGGCATTTCGCCCATAGGCCTCGGTGCCCGGGACACCCTGCGGCTCGAGGCCGGCTTGAACCTCTACGGGCACGAGCTGGACGAAGCCCACTCGCCCTGGGTGTCCAATATGGGTGGTACCGTCGCCCTGGAACCGGTGGAGCGTGACTTTATCGGGCGCGCGGCCCTGGAAGCAGAGCGCGCGGCCGGCCTGGCAGCCCGCCTGGTGGGCCTGGTGCTCGAAGAACGCGGTGTGCTTCGCGCACACCAGGTGGTCCGGGTTCATGATCTCGAAGGCGAAATCACCAGTGGAAGCTTCTCGCCTACGTTGGGCAAATCCATCGCGCTGGCCAGGGTGCCGCGCCAGACGCCAGACCGCGCCGAAGTTGAAATCCGTGGCAAGTGGTACCCTGTGCGAGTGGTTAACCCCACCTTCGTGCGACACGGCAAGATTTTGATCTAGGGTTTGTATCGAGGCCCAGCACACCGAGCCGGTGCCCAGGAACCCAACGCCAACCGTGGCATTGCGCCGACCTTTTGAGGATTATCCATGAGCAATATACCCGCTGACCTCCGCTACGCCGAAAGCCACGAATGGGCGCGTCTGGAAGATGACACCGTGACAGTCGGGATCTCTGACCACGCTCAGGAGGCCTTGGGCGATGTGGTGTTCGTAGAGCTGCCCGAGGTAGGCAAGCAGGTCGCGGCCGGCGATCAGGTAGCGGTAGTAGAGTCGGTGAAAGCCGCTTCGGATATCTATGCGCCTGTCAGCGGCGAGATAGTCGAGGTCAACGAGAGCCTTGGCGATTCGCCTGAATCCGTGAATGGCGAACCTTATGGCGCCTGGTTCTTCAAGATCAAGCCAAGCGACAAGGCCGAGCTGGACAAGCTCTTGGACGCTGACGGCTATCGCAACGCCATCGGCGAATGAAACGCTGCCCTTGCGTCAGCCTGGGCTGACGCAAGGACATTGCACTTACTGCTCCGCAATGGCGTTCTTGGACAGGATGGCGTTTGCCAGGTCCATGTCCGATGCCTGCATGCCCGGATTCTTGGAGCGGATCTCGGCGATCGCTGCCTCCAGGTAAGGGCCACGGATGGCGCCATTGCTTGCGACGAAACTGCCTGCGTCATCCTGGGTAGCGACCACCAGCTTATGGTCGCGAGATGTCAGGTAGGTAGATCCGGTGGTGGCGCCCGATGACAGCACATTGCGCCAGAAGGTATCCGCCGAGGCCGGGGTCAGGTGCAACGAAGCCAGCGCAAGGGTGGCTACAGCGAGTTTGAGGCGCATGACAGCGTACTCCGAAAGGTAGTTATGCACTGGCTTTGATGGGCTTTCCGGGGGGCGAGTTCCCAGCAGTGATACATCAGGGCGCGGCCAGGGCTACGCGCATCGCTTCGTCCAGGCTGGTATCTCCCTTGGCGACCAGGCGTGACGCCGCCAGGCTCAACGGCTTCATTCCAGCCCTGGTGGCCAGCCGCCGTATCTGGGTGATGTCCGGTGTCGAACTCACACAGCTGGCCAGCTGTTCGTCCATGACGAGCAATTCATAGATGCCAGCCCGTCCATGGTAGCCACAGCCGCCACAGAGGTCACAGCCCTGTGCATCGTATGTCGCCGCGTGCTTCGGTGGAGGTGCCTCGCCGGCGAGGCTTTGCCAGTCCGTTGAGGGTATGGTCCGCTGCACTTTGCAGTGAGGGCAAAGGACGCGCAGCAGTCGCTGGGCCATGACACCCAGCAAGGTCGCGCGAATCAGGTAGCTGGCCACGCCCAGTTCCAGCAGGCGAGTGATGGCGCCGCAGGCATCATTGGTATGCAGGGTCGAGAGCACCAGGTGACCGGTGAGCGCTGCCTGGACAGCCATGGCCGCGGTTTCGCCATCGCGGATCTCGCCGATCATGATGATGTCCGGGTCCTGGCGGAGCAAGGCCCGTACCCCCTCGGCGAAACCCAGGCCGATACTAGGGCGTACCTGCATCTGGTTGAAGGCAGGTTCCACCATTTCGATGGGATCTTCGATGGTACAAAGGTTGACCGCACGATCGGCCAAGTGATGAAGGCTGGCGTAGAGGGTGGTGGTTTTACCTGAGCCCGTCGGGCCTGTTACCAGAATGATGCCATTGGGCCTTGCCAACAGGGCCTGCCAGCGAAGCAGGTCCTCAGGCTCCAGGCCTAGCGACGACAGGCCACGAGCCAGCACGGCCGGGTCGAATAGACGCATCACCAGTTTCTCGCCCAGGGCCGTTGGCAAGGTGGCCAGGCGCAGCTCCACGGTGGCGCCACCAGGCGCTCGGGTTTTCAACCGACCGTCCTGCGGCTTGCGCTTTTCCGCTACATCCATGCGTGCCAAGGATTTGAGTCGCCCGATCACGGCCAGGGTGACGGGCACGGGCAACTGGTAGGCATCGCGCAACATGCCATCGACACGCAAACGGATGTCGCCCTGAGCTCGCCTGGGCTCGATATGGATATCGCTGGCGCCCTGCTCGAAGGCATAACGCAATAGCCAGTCGACGATCTTGATCACCGGCGCCTCGTAGCTGGCGGCGTTATCCTCCACGGCAGCAGGGGCCACGCAGTTTTCGTCATCGGTGTAGGCCAGGCACTGAATGTCATTGGCGCCGCGAACGGATTGGGCCAACTGGAAGGAGTCGTCGATCAGGCGCCGCAATTGCGCGGGGTTCACCAGCACCCGGCGTATGGCCTTGCGTGATACCTGAGCCAGGTCCGCTTCCCATTCACGTATCCCGGGCTGGGCGCAGGCGATGGTGAGGCTCTGTGCATCGCTGGCAATGGCCAGGATCTGATAGTGCCGGGCGAAGGCCGCGGACATGGTGGAGGTGACCAGTTGGCGGTCGAGCTTGAGCGGGTCGAGTCTGAAATAGGGCAGGCCCACTTCAGCGGCAAGCCATGCGCAGAGCGCGTCGAGGCTCCAATGGCAGCCTGGGGCGCGGAGGTCCTCGAGGCGAAGCGCGGCGAGGCGCTCCAGGGGATGCAAGGAAGCGTTGGCTTCAGAGCCCTTCAGGGCGAGTTCGGCGGCTCGTTGGTCGATTCGTTCCTGGCGCAGTAGCGCCTCGACCAATGTGGGCAGATCCAGAGGGCTGTCGCCCGTTGAGTTGAGCGTTGGCATGTGGCACATCCTTATGCACAAGTGGGCATCCTTGCCCAACGGAGGAAATGCTATCTCAATGCCTGGCCGCTAGCTGTCCGCAACTGTTAGCGTGGGTGTCACTGCTTTCAGCGAGACAGCGCCTTCCACGCCCGGGTCCGGCTGACTACCGCGGCCTGGTCTGCCCGGGGCTGCAGTTGTTCGTCACTCACCGGCAAGCTGGCCAGGTCGTGCAGCTTGTTAAGCTCGCCGTACAGCCGGTCTGCTTCTTCCACCTCCAGCAAATGGCGAGCGTGGTGCAGCCACACCTGAACCCGCTCCAGGCGCGGCAGTTGCTCGGCCAGGTCTTCGGGTTGCTGTTCGTAGCGCTCGAGCTTCAAGGCCTGGGTTTCTTCCTTGAGGAAGTGGGCCAACCAGTTACCCAGCATGGCCTGGCCCTGCCGCTCGCCCCGCTTGGAGCGCTCGACGGTCCAGGCGCGCTCCAGCAGCCAGCGCGAGAAGCTCAAGGAGAAATGGCCCCACCGGGGGTCGGTCAATTCCTCCGCGAACTGCTCGGGCGCGGCGGCGCGGACGTCTTCGTCGTCCTGGCCAGCGTCTACCAACGCGCGCCAGTCCTCAAGCAAAGCATCCAGGGTCGCGCGCAGGCCGTGAGTGGTGGGGCGAGGCGCGGCCTGGCCCAGGCTGCCCAACAGGGCGCGCAGCTCCACCAGTTGCCGTACCCACTCCTGGAGCAGGCGCCATTGGCCGGTATGCCGGTATTGCTCGGCCAGGCGCTGACTGCTGCCCAGCAGGTACCAGGCGATGGCCGTGAAGGCGTCATCCAGCGGCTGCTCGGGATCGATCACCGGCGCGGGCACGGAAAGGGTATAGCTACCCGCGTCGAGCAGGCGATAGCCGCGCTCGGCCTTGCTGATGTCACAGGGCATCAGTGGCAGGGTAGCGGCCAGTTCACAGGCCAGCTCCAGCAAGCCCGCGGGTTCGCCTTCGCGCAATTCCAGTTCCAGCTCGCAGATTTCCTCGGACAGCTTGCCAGCGGTCACGGCACCCAGGTCCAGGGCGGCTTCCAGCACTACCCTTGCCTTGCCGCGGCCCCAGGCGATCTCGGCTTTTTCACGGATGAAATCCGTGGTGAACAGTGGCTTGATGGTCTTCTTGTCCAGCTCGGCCAAGGCGGCTGGCCAGCAGCTGTCGTCCAGCTTTTTCAGGTCCAGCTTCACCTTGCTCAGCGGCCAGTCGAATTCGTTGCGCTCGGACAGGCCCGCGACGCTTTGGCCTCGGGTCTTCAGGGTCTGGATAATGGCATCGCCATCCCGGCGCAGGCGCAGCGCCACCCGTGCCTGGGCCAGGTCTCGCTCAGGGGTGTCGAAGTACTGGTTGGTCAGCTCATGACGAGACCAACCGCTCTTGTTGCGCTTCTTCAGCAAAGGGTGTTCGCGCAATGCAGCCAGGGTTTCACGGCTGACGCGCAGTTTGATTTCGGTTTCTTTATGCATGGCGGGTATATCCGAACGCTGACAAGGCGTAGCGTAGACGCGAAAAGCCGGGCAGTGTACAGCAGTCGTGTGGGCAGCGCCCCAAGGTTGCGCCAGCGGCCTCCACCCTTACGCCTTCGAGGAGCCCAGATGCCGTTTCCTACCCTCAAGGACCGCTTCGCGGCATTGATCGCCGCGCCATCGGTCAGTTGCACCCAGGCCGCGCTGGACCAAAGCAATAGCGAGGTCATTCATCTGCTGGCCAATTGGCTCACCGACCTGGGCTTCGCCTGTGATATCCGTCAGGTGTCGACGGGCAAGTTCAACCTGTTGGCCACCTTTGGCAGTGGCCCGGGCGGGCTGGTGCTTGCTGGCCATAGCGACACGGTGCCCTATGACGAAAAGCTCTGGAACACTGACCCGCTCAGGCTCACCGAAGTGGACGGCCGCTGGATCGGCCTGGGCAGTTGTGACATGAAAGGTTTCTTCGCGCTGATCATCGAGGCCGTGCGGCCCTTGCTGAGCCAACCCTTCCGCCAGCCCTTGATGATACTGGCCACTTGTGACGAGGAAAGCTCCATGGCCGGGGCCAAGGCGCTGGTCGAGCAAGGCGCGCCGCTAGGCCGTGCCGCGGTCATCGGGGAGCCCACCGGGTTGCGGCCCATCCGCCTGCACAAGGGCGTGATGATGGAGCGTATCGATGTCCTGGGCCGCAGCGGCCATTCTTCAGACCCTAGCTTGGGCCACAGCGCACTGGAGGCCATGCACGCGGTGATGGGGGAATTGATGAGCCTGCGCCGGGACTGGCAGGGCCGATACCAGAACGCTCAGTTCGGGGTACCCCAGCCGACCCTGAACCTGGGGTGCATTCATGGCGGTGACAACCCTAACCGGATCTGTGGCCAGTGTTCACTTGAGTTCGACCTTCGGCCCTTGCCGGGCATGGACCCTGACGCGTTGCGCGAGGCGATCCGAGAAAGACTGCGGCCCTTGGCTGAGCGTCACCAGGTGCGCATCGATTACCAGCCCTTGTTTTCCGAAGTACCGCCCTTCGAAGAGCCTGCGGACAGCGAGCTGGTCAGGGTGGCGGAAAAACTCACCGGGCACCGGGCCGAAGCAGTGGCATTCGGTACCGAGGCGCCTTATCTTCAGCAGTTGGGCTGCCAGACCATCGTATTGGGCCCTGGAGACATCGCTTGCGCGCACCAGCCAGGCGAATTCCTGGAAATGTCACGTTTGGCCCCTACGCTGCGTCTGTTGCAAACGCTTGTAGAACATTACTGCCTGAGACCGCCTCAGGCTTGAGCGCCGGGAAACCGGCAAACCCATTGAAAAAGGAGAGACGCGCGTGTTGCCAGGCCAGTTACGACGATAACCGTCCCCCTTCCGCGCCCATCTTCCGTTTCCTTTTTCGACAGGCCGCTCAATGCCCGAATACGTCAATTGGCTTCGCCACGCTTCGCCTTACATCAATGCTCACCGGGACTGTACCTTTGTCGTCATGCTGCCAGGCGACGGCGTTGAACATCCCAACTTCGGCAATATCGTTCACGACCTGGTGTTGTTGCACAGCCTGGGGGTGCGCCTGGTGCTGGTGCACGGCTCCCGTCCACAGATTGAAACCCGCCTCGCCGCGAGGGGCCTGACGCCTCACTATCACCATGGCCTGCGTATCACCGACGGCCCTACCCTGGAGTGCGTCATCGATGCGGTGGGGGCATTGCGCGTGGCAATCGAGGCACGGCTTTCCATGGACATGGCCTCTTCACCCATGCAGGGCGCGCGCTTGCGCGTGGCCAGCGGCAATCTGGTCACGGCCCGGCCGATCGGCGTGGTCGAAGGCGTGGACTATCACCATACCGGTGAGGTGCGCCGGATCGACCGCAAGGGCATCAATCGCCTGCTGGACGAACGCACCATCGTGCTGCTTTCTCCCTTGGGATACTCGCCCACCGGCGAGATCTTCAATATCGCCTGCGAAGACGTAGCGACCCGCGCGGCCATCGATCTGGCGGCCGACAAACTGTTGTTGTTCGGCGCCGCGCCCGGGCTGCTCGACGCCAGGGGGCAACTGGTGCGCGAGCTGCGTCCGCAGCAGGTGCCGACCCATCTTGAGCGGCTGGGCAGCGACTACCAGGCCGAGCTCCTCGATGCCGCCGCCGAGGCATGCCGGGGCGGGGTTGCGCGCAGCCATATCGTCAGCTATGCCGAAAACGGCGCATTGCTCACGGAGCTATTCACCCGTAACGGCGGAGGCACCCTGGTGGCCCAGGAACAGTTCGAACAGATTCGCGAGGCAAACATCGAGGATGTCGGCGGCTTGATCGAACTTATCAGTCCGCTGGAAGAGCAGGGCATCCTGGTGCGCCGCTCCCGCGAGGTGTTGGAACGGGAAATCGAACAGTTCAGCGTGGTGGAGCGTGAAGGAATGATCATCGCCTGCGCCGCGCTCTATCCCATCGCCGACTCCGAGGCGGGGGAGCTTGCCTGCCTGGCCGTGAATCCCGAATACCGCCACGGCGGGCGCGGGGACGAGTTGCTCGAACGCATCGAGGCCAGGGCTCGGCAGCAAGGCTTGAAAACGCTCTTCGTGCTCACTACCCGTACGGCTCACTGGTTCAGGGAGCGCGGCTTCAGCCCGAGTGGGGTAGAGCGCCTGCCGGCGGCGCGAGCGTCTCTCTACAACTACCAGCGCAACTCGAAGATTTTCGAGAAAACCCTATAGTTGCCCACACGGTCACTGCGTCCGACGGTTCCAACGCCTTAGTCGCCGCGCCGGGCCATGCTGGCCCGCGCGCGGCTGTTCGCACGCCACTCAGATCACTGGCTGATTCCGAGAATGCTGGCCTGGTAGGCAGCCACGAACAGGTCGAACTCGCCCACTTCCTGGCCTTCCAGGTCTCGCTGCTGTGCCAGCGACGCTTGCGCCTGGGCTTCGAAGGCCGCGCGCGCCTCGCTGGAAAGGGTAAATGAGCGGAAATAGTCGGCATGGGCCTGGGACAGGCGCAAGGAAAATTCCGTGAAGCTTTCCTGGTTGGCCGTCATCCGCGCCAGTACCTGGGCTGAAGGGGTCAGGGACGGATCCTGGACCTTGGCCCGCTGGGCGGTGAGGGCCTTGGCGTGCTCATCCATGCCCTGGCTGCGATCGAGCAGGTCGGCCAGGGGGGCAATGGTCGTGAGCAACTCCTCAGCCCATTGGCTGAGGCTGATCGCCGCGCCATCGCGTTGCAGTTCCAAGCCAGGTCGGCGTCCCTCCTTGACCACCTTGAGGAAGTTGTCCGTGCAGTCGCCGCAGGTTTGCCGGTCGAGCATGGGGCTGCTTTCCAGGGCGCAATACAGCAGGAATGCGTCCAGGAACCTCGTTTGTGGCAGGTCGATCCCGGTGGGCAGGAAGGGGTTGATGTCCAGGCAACGGACTTCCACATACTGAACGCCGCGGGCGACGAGCGCCTGGATGGGCCGCTCGCCGGTATAGGTGACACGCTTGGGCCGGATGCTGGAGTAGTACTCGTTTTCGATCTGCAACACGTTGGTGTTGAGCTGCACCCACTCCCCGTCCTTGTGGGTGCCGATCTCCACATAGGGCGGATAAGGCGTGGCTACCGCCTGGCGCAGGCTTTCGGTGTAACTCTGCAGATCGTTGTAGCAGGGCGTGAGGCCAGCCTGGGCATTGTTCTGGTAGCCCAGGTCACTCATTCGCAGGCTGGTGGCATAGGGCAGGTAGAGCGTGTTGGGCCCGAGGGTTTCCAGGCGGTGGGAACGGCCCCGCAGGAAGCCGCTATCCAGGGCTGGGGATGCGCCGAACAGATACATCAACAGCCAGCTGTAGCGGCGGAAGTTGCGGATCATCCCGATGTAGGCCGCGGATTGGAAATCCCGATCGCTTCCCTCGACACCTTCCTGGGCGCGCAGCAGAGGCCAAAGCGCTTCGGGCAGGGAAAAGTTGTAGTGAATACCGGCGATGCATTGCATGGTTCGGCCATAACGTACCGCCAGGCCCTTGCGATAGACATGCTTGAGCTGGCCGATATTCGAGGTGCCGTACCAGGCGATCGGGATGTCTTCTTCGGCAGGCAGGGGGCAGGGCATCGAAGGGCCCCATAGCAGCTCATCGCCAAGGGCCGTATAGGCAAAACGATGGATGCTGTCGAGACTTTCCAGGGTCTGGGCGGGGTCGGCCAGCGCGGGCGTGATGAATTCGAGCAATGCTTCGGAATAGTCCGTGGTGATCTGCTCGTTGGTCAGCGCCGAGCCGAGTGCCTCCGGATGCGGCGTTTGCGCCAGCCGGCCGTCCTGGGTCACACGCAGGCATTCTCGCTCGATCCCATGCAGGCACTGCTTGAGCAGGGGCAGGTTGGCAGGCTCGCCCAGCATGTGCAGGCGCCGGTTTAGAAGTTCGCTCAAGTTGATGTCCTTACGCGTCGATCGCCCCGATATGGGGATGGTCGTGACGTTCTGCAAGGTCGAAGCGGCGCCCGATCGATAAGGCCGCTTCGCCACGGCCGCGTCGGGTTGCCATTCGGCATTGCCTCATGCTTGCCGAACTTACCCCAGTTCGCTCGGCTGAGCTATAGAAAGGCCGATGGTCGATCAGGCACAAACGCTGGCCGGGCTTGGGCGCCTCCCAGGGCCGGGAGGCGCCGTGGGACCCTTCAGCGCTTCTTCAGCTGTTTCGCATTGGCGAAGAGGTTGGCCATTGCACCGGCACTCGGCGCGGCCGCGGCGTTTTCCCGAACCTTGGGCGCGCCTGACGAACGGTTGCTGCCGGAGCGGTTGCCAGCCCGCGGACCATCGACCTTCTCACCTGGCGTATCACTCATGCGCATGGACAGGCCGATGCGCTTGCGCGGGATATCGACTTCCATCACCTTGACCTTCACGACGTCGCCGGCCTTGACCGCTTCACGGGGATCCTTCACGAATTTCTCGGAAAGTGCCGAGATATGAACCAGCCCGTCCTGGTGCACGCCGATATCCACGAAGGCGCCGAAGTTGGTGACGTTGGTGACCACACCCTCGAGCACCATGCCCGGTTGCAGGTCCTTCAGGTCCTCGACGCCCTCCTGGAAGGCTGCAGTCTTGAACTCTGGCCGAGGGTCGCGGCCAGGCTTGTCCAGTTCCTTGAGGATGTCAGTGACCGTCGGCAGGCCGAAGGTCTCGTCGGTATAGCGGGCCGGATCCAGGCGGCGCAGGAAGGCGCTGTCGCCGATCAGCGAACGGATGTCGCGATCGGTCTGCGCGGCGATCCGCTGCACCAGCGGGTAGGCTTCCGGGTGTACCGCCGAGGCGTCCAGAGGGTTGTCTCCACTCATGACCCGCAGGAAGCCGGCCGCCTGCTCGAAGGTTTTCTCACCCAGCCGGCTGACCTTCTTGAGTTCGGCGCGGCTGCGGAACGCGCCATTGGCGTCACGATGAGCCACGATGTTCTGGGCCAGGGTAGCGTTCAGGCCGGAGATGCGTGACAGCAGGGCGACCGAGGCCGTGTTCACATCCACCCCGACAGCGTTCACGCAGTCCTCGACCACCGCATCCAGGCCGCGGGCGAGCTTCACCTGGGAGACATCATGCTGGTACTGGCCGACCCCGATGGATTTGGGGTCGATCTTCACCAGCTCGGCCAGCGGATCCTGCAGGCGACGGGCGATGGACACCGCGCCACGCAGGGAAACGTCCAGATCGGGGAATTCCCGCGCGGCCAGTTCGGACGCCGAGTACACCGAAGCTCCAGCCTCGGACACCATGACCTTGGTCAGCTTCAGGCCCGGGTACTGCTTGATCAGGTCGGCGGCCAGCTTGTCCGTTTCACGGCTGGCGGTGCCGTTGCCGATGGCGATCAGGTCTACCTGGTGGCGGGCACAGAGGGCGCCGAGCACGGCAAGGGTCTGGTCCCATTGGTTCCTGGGGGCGTGCGGATACACCGTGGCGGTATCCAGCAGCTTGCCCGTGGCGTCCACTACCGCCACCTTGCAGCCGGTACGCAGGCCCGGGTCCAGCCCGAGAGTGGCACGGGGGCCTGCCGGGGCGGCGAGCAGCAGGTCGTGCAGGTTATGGGCGAAGACATTGATGGCCTCGGCCTCGGCCTTCTCGCGCAACTCACCGAGCAGGTCGTTTTCCAGGGAGGTGTACAGCTTGACCTTCCAGGTCCAGCGCACTACCTCGCCAAGCCATTTGTCCGCCGGACGGTTCTGGTTCTTCAGGCCGAAGTGTTCGGCCACCATCAGTTCACAGGGGTGCAGGGTACCCGGAAGCTCCTCGCCCACTTTCAGCGATACGCTGAGGATGCCCTCGTTGCGCCCGCGGAAGATGGCCAGGGCGCGATGGGAGGGCGCGGCCTTGAGGGGTTCGTCGTGCTCGAAATAGTCGCGGAACTTGGCACCTTCCTCTTCCTTGCCCGGCACGATGCGCGCCGCCAGGGTAGCCTGCTCGCCGAGGAACTGGCGGACCTTGCCCAGCAGGGCGGCATCTTCGGCGAAACGCTCCATCAGGATGTACTTGGCGCCTTCGAGCACGGCGCGGTTGTCCGGGTAGCCTTTCTCGGCATCGACGAAGCGGGCGGCCTCGGCCTCGGGGGCCAGCATGGGGTCGCCCAGCAGCGCGTCGGCCAGCTCGCCGAGGCCGGCCTCCAGGGCGATCTGCCCTTTTGTGCGGCGTTTCTGCTTGTAGGGAAGATAGAGGTCTTCGAGGCGGGTCTTGGTGTCGGCCTGGCGAATGTCACGCGCCAGCTCAGGGGTCAGTTTGCCCTGCTCCTCGATGCTTGCCAGGATGCTGGCGCGGCGTTCGTCCAATTCCCGCAGGTAACGCAGACGTTCTTCCAGGTGGCGCAGCTGGGTGTCGTCGAGGCTGCCGGTCACTTCCTTACGGTAACGGGCGATGAAGGGCACAGTGGAGCCTTCGTCGAGCAAGGCCACGGCGGCTTCGACCTGTTGCGGGCGCACGCCCAGTTCTTCGGCGATGCGGCTGTTGATGCTTTCCATAAAACCACCTGAATGCTGTGATGCCGGCGCCCACGCGGGCGGAGAACGAACCAGCCGGCACTTGCCGACGGTAAAAGCGTCGCATTATAACCAGCCAGGCGTGGCCAGGGGCCGTGTCGGCACATTTCCCCCTGGGCCGGGAAAAATCTGCTAACAATGCCTCAAGCACGTCCAACGGCGGCTGCGCCATAATGCGCGCCGATAGCAAAGGAGTTCCCATGAGCAGCACCGCCCAAACCAACGAAGGGGAAAAAATCCTCATCGTGGACGACGACCCCAAACTGAGCAGCCTGCTGGAGCGCTTCTTCACCACCAAGGGCTATCGCGCACGCGCCGTACCCAACGCCGAGCAGATGGATCGCCTCCTTAGCCGCGAAGTGTTCAACCTGGTCGTGCTGGACCTGATGCTACCTGGTGAAGACGGGCTGTCGGCCTGCCGTCGGCTACGCAGCGCCAATAATCAGGTCCCTATCATCATGCTCACCGCCAAGGGCGACGAGTTGAGCCGAATCAAGGGCCTCGAGCTGGGCGCCGACGATTACCTGGCCAAGCCTTTCAATCCCGACGAACTCGTTGCCCGGGTCAAGGCCGTGCTTCGCCGACAGTCCACTCCTGTTCCGGGTGCTCCGGGCGTGAACGACGAAGTGGTGACATTCGGGGATTACCAGCTTTCCCTGGCCACTCGCGAGCTTACCCGTGGCGATGAAGTCCACATGCTGACAACAGGCGAGTTCGCGGTACTCAAGGCGCTGGTAACCCATGCCCGCGAGCCTTTGACGCGAGACAAGCTCATGAGTCTCGCCCGTGGGCGCGAGTGGGACGCCCAGGAGCGCTCCATCGATGTACAGATTTCCCGGCTGCGCCGGATGATCGAGCCGGATACGACCAAGCCTCGCTACATTCAGACGGTCTGGGGCGTCGGCTACGTTTTCGTTCCGGATGGCAATTCCGGCAAGTGACAGGTTCAAGACAGTGGACAGGCGATGCCACAGGCAGCGCCTGCCTTTTTTCGCGGTACTGGGTGGCTCGGCTCGTGGCACCAAGGTAGGCTGGCACTCATGAAAGCACCGGTATGGTTCCCCCAGAGCTTCTTCGCTCGCACGCTGTGGCTGGTGCTGGCCGTGGTGTTGTTTTCCAAGGCGCTGACGCTTGTTTATCTGTTGATGAACGAAGATGTTCTCGTGGATCGCCAGTACAGTCACGGCGTGGCCCTGACCCTCAGAGCCTACTGGGCGGCCGATGAACAGAACCAGGAGCGGATCGCCAATGCGGCGGGGTTGCTCAGGGTGGCCGGCGATGCGGTGCCCGAGGGCGAGCAGCATTGGCCTTACAGTGAGATCTATCAGCGTCAGATGCAGGCCGAGCTGGGCGAGGATACCGAGGTTCGCCTACGGGTACATGCGCCGCCCGCCTTATGGGTGCGGGCGCCAAGCATCGGGCCGGATTGGCTGAAGGTGCCGCTGTACCCACACCCCCTGCGCGGGCAGAAAATCTGGAGCGTGCTGGGGTGGTTCCTGGCCATCGGTCTGTTGTCCACCGCATCGGCCTGGATCTTCGTCCGTCAGCTCAACCAGCCCCTCAAGCATCTGGTGTTCGCCGCCCGCCAGCTTGGCCAGGGGCGCAGCGTTCGCTTGCCGATCAGCGACACGCCCAGCGAGATGACCGAGGTGTACAGCGCTTTCAACCAGATGGCCGAGGACGTCGAGCAGGCCACTCGCGAGCGGGAGTTGATGCTGGCCGGCGTTTCCCATGACCTGCGCACTCCCCTGACCCGTTTGCGACTCTCCGTGGAGCTGATGAGCAGCGACAATGAGTTCGCCGAGGAAATGGTCCGGGATATCGAGGACATGGACGCCATCCTGGACCAGTTCCTGGCCTTCATTCGCGATGGCAGTGATGAAAACATGGAAGAAACGGACCTCGGTGCCCTGGTGCAGGAGGTGGTGGCCGCGTTCAATCAGCCAGAGGTCAGGATACGGCTGTGCCTGGAGCCCATCCCGCCGTTTCCGCTGCGACGAGTATCCATCAAGCGCCTGCTCAACAACCTGATCGCCAATGCCCTGTACCATGCCGGTACCGGGGTGGAGGTCGCAGCCTTCGTTTCCGGCGACTCGAGCGCGCCCTATGTGGTACTCAGCGTCCTGGACCGTGGCGAGGGCATAGACCCTCAGGAATTCGAAGGCATCTTCAATCCGTTCACCCGTGGCGGGCGAGCGCAGAGCAAGGGAACCGGTTTGGGATTGGCCATCGTCAAGCGCATCGCTTCGATGCACGGCGGCAATGTGGAGTTGCGCAACCGCGCCGGGGGTGGGCTGGAAGCACGGGTTCGCTTGCCATTGAACCTCATGCTTCCCCGGGACGCGGTCTGACCTTGCATGCGAGGGCTTCAGCCCTTGCCCCGGGTCCGGGTCAGATTAGGTCCGCTGTTCTTTTCCAGATGCTCGATGATCATGGCCGCGACGTTCTTGCCCGTGGTGGTCTCGATGCCTTCCAGCCCGGGCGAGGAGTTGACCTCCATGACCAGCGGGCCGTGGTTGGAGCGCAGGATGTCCACGCCAGCGACACTCAGGCCCATGACTCTGGCCGCCCGGATGGCCGTCATGCGTTCTTCCGGGGTGATCTTGATCAGGCTGGCGCTGCCGCCACGATGAAGGTTGGAGCGAAACTCCCCAGGCTTGGCCTGCCGCTTCATGGAGGCAATCACTCGGTCGCCCACTACGAAGCAGCGAATATCCGCGCCGCCGGCTTCCTGGATGTACTCCTGCACCATGATGTTCTGTTTCAAACCCATGAAGGCTTCGATCACCGATTCGGCCGCCTTGGTGGTTTCGCATAGAACAACGCCTATGCCCTGGGTACCCTCCAGTACCTTGATGACCAGCGGAGCCCCATTGACCATACGGATGAGGTCCGGGATGTCGTCCGGCGAATGGGCGAAGCCGGTGACCGGCAGCCCCACACCCTTGCGTGACAACAGCTGCAGCGAGCGCAGTTTGTCCCGGGAGCGGGCAATGGCCACGGACTCGTTGAGCGGGAAGACGCCCATCATTTCGAACTGGCGCAGCACGGCGCAGCCGTAGAAGGTCACCGAAGCGCCGATGCGTGGAATGACAGCATCGAAGCCTTCCAGCGGCTTGCCGCGATAGTGGATCTGTGGCTTGTGGCTGGCAATGTTCATGTAGGCCCTGAGCGTATCGACCACCACCATTTCGTGGCCGCGCTCGATACCGGCTTCAACCAGCCGTCGGGTGGAATACAGGCGCGGGTTGCGCGAAAGCACAGCGATCTTCATTGAGCACCTGAGGCAGTGGAGAGGGAGGCCGGGGACACCGGCTTGTCCTGAACATAGGCAGCGCCCGGGTTGACCACGAGTTGGCCGGCCACCAGCGCCTTCGAGCCCAGCAACAGGCGATAACGCATGGCTTTGCGACAGGCGAGGGTGAACTCCACCGGCCATACATGATCACCCAAGGCCAGCAACGTGCGAATGACGTAGCGGGTTTGCGCGACTCCGTTGGAGCTTTTTATCGTTTTTATCGCCACCAATGGCGCTTCGCAGCGCCGATGGCGTAGCTGGACCACCGAGCCCAGATGGGCATTGAAGCGCACCCAGCGTTGACCATCGCGCTCGAAGGGTTCGATTTCGGTGGCATGAAGGCTGGAAGTACTGGCGCCGGTGTCGATCTTGGCGCGCAGGCCGGCCACGCCGAGTTCGGGTAGGGCGATCCATTCACGTAGGCCAATCACGGTAAGGTGGTCGAAAGTTTTCAAGGGTATCGCCCGAAATAAACGCACTGAACACGCCCGCCCAGGCAAGCCCGGATAGGGGCTCGTCTATGCATAGACCGCGCCGACTCGCTGATTGCGCCGTCGGGCGTAGCCGTTTGGCGCACTGTAAACAAAGCCAGCCTGCGTTGCATCCGGCCACGAGGGTAGTAGAGTGAATGGATGTTTCGAAATGAGGTCAGGTAGTGGCACAGCAAGCTGAGCACGATGACAAGGTTCGTTTGGATAAGTGGCTATGGGCGGCGCGGTTCTTCAAGACCCGAGCCTTGGCCAAGGCAGCGATCGAAAGTGGCAAGGTGCATTGCCGGGGCGAACGGTGCAAGCCTGGCAAGGAACCGCGCATAGGCGATGAGTATCAAGTCCGAACCGGCTTCGACGAGCGCACGGTGGTGGTCAAGGCGCTATCGGATGTCCGGCGCGGCGCTCCTGAAGCCCAGCAACTGTACGCCGAGACCGAGCAAAGCATCGCCCGGCGCGAGCAGGCCGCGGCCATGCGCAAGGCCGGGGCGCTGGGTGTCAGTTCCGATGGCAAGCCTACCAAGAAGCAGCGCCGACAGCTCTTCCAGTTCCGTACCGGGGCTGATTAGGCCGGTTGTAGCCCAATGATGCTCAGGCGGCGCAAGCCTGGTACCTCTGCCAGCATGCCGAACAGCGGTGCGGTGGCCTTGACCAGCCAGGCGCTGGCATGCGCTGCGAGCGGGGTGTGGCACGACCAGCCCAGCGCGAGGAGGGCCATGATCATCCCGCCGATGTAGTCGTCCTGGCCCCAATGCGCGCCAGCGACCAGCCGCGGCAGCATGAAGAGCAGCGCAAGGCCCCAGATCACTACCCGTTGGCTGGCACGGTAGCTGAAGAAACTCATGTAGAACGCCCAGATCAGCAACACCGAGGCATGGTCGCCCGGGAAGCTGGAGCTGGATTGATCCTTGAGCTCCCAAGCCTTTTCGAGGTGAGGGTACCAGTCGCTCAAATGCACCGCGCCTGGCAGTACCAAGGTTGGGCTGTCATGCTGCCAGCCCATGGTATCGCACCATTTGGAAAACAGCGCCCGGATCACCAGCAACAGCAACAGCGTGGCGATAAAGCCCCAGAAGGCCTGGCGCACCTGGGTTGCCTTGAAAACCCAGTCGCCGCGAATCAGCAGCACCAGTAGAATGAGGCCCACAACGGCATCGAATGGGCGCAGGCTGCCTATAGTCCACACATACCGCCATGCGGTGTGAGTGGCCAAGGGGTGATTGAGCAGGGCATAGAGCCCTTCGTCGAATGCGTCGAAGGCAGCGTGCCCGGTGGGCCACAACCACAGGCAAAGCAATGCCACCGCAACCAGGTTGCACAAGGCAAGTCCAGGCAGGTTCCAGCTTGTCCGGAACAGAGCCGGTTTGTTCATATAGACCTCTATCACGCGATATCCCTGCACCTGTCGGTGCTTCGCAATCGATGCGTTCGTGTTAACCGTCGATACACATTTTGTCATCTTTTTGTGGTAACCGAACCTATGGACGATTTCCCGAACACTGATTTCACTCAACGTTTCATCTTCGACGAGGCCGATGTGCGCGGCGAAATGGTCGTGGTGCAACATAGCTATGGCGAAGTCCTGGCCCGCCATGCCTATCCCGCGCCGGTGGCCAGGCTGCTGGGTGAGTTCATAGCGGCGGCGACGCTGCTGGCCGGTACGCTCAAGTTCGAAGGGATACTGGTACTACAGGCCCGCTCCGACGGGCCGGTGCCGCTGCTGATGGTGGAATGCTCCAATACGCTGGGCGTGCGCGGCCTGGCCCGTTATGACGCAGCCTCCATCGGCGAAGAGGATGGTCTGCAGGCGCTCATGCCGGATGGAACCCTGGCAATGACCATCGACCCTACGCAAGGGCAACGCTACCAGGGGATCGTCGCCCTGGATGGCCACGACCTGGCCGCATGCTTCTCCAATTACTTCGCCTTGTCGCAACAGCTGGGGACCCGCTTCTGGCTGCAGGCTGACGGTCAACGCGCGCGTGGCATGCTGCTACAGCAGTTGCCAGTGGACAAGATTCGTGATTCCGAGGAACGGGCGGCCAATTGGCAGCATCTGGTGACTCTGGCGGATACGCTCAAGACCGAAGAAATGCTTACCCTGGCCAACGAAACGCTGCTGCATCGCCTGTATCACGAAGAAGAGGTGCGGCTGTTCGACCACCAGCCGATTGCCTTCCAGTGCTCTTGCTCGCGCGAGCGCTCTGGCCGTGCACTGATCAGTCTGGGAGAAGAGGACGCCCTGGCGTTGCTGGAGGAGCAGGCCACTGGCGTGGTAGAGATCGACTGCCAATTCTGCAACCAGCGATATTTGTTCGACGTGGCGGATATCAAGCAACTATTTGCTGGCGGTGGGGTCGATGCAGCGTCAGATAGTCGTCACTGAACAGTTTCAGCAGTGTAAATAGGGCTGTGAGCGCCGGAATAGCGCCGTTTTAGACCGGGAGAGCTACTCTTTTCCATCCGTTCTAGGCATAATCCGGCCACTTTTTAGCTGTAGTAGGGTGCGGTTTTCTACTACAAACGTTTGGAGCACTCGGCTAACCGCCGACGGGGATTCTCATGACGCAAGCCAAAAACGCCGTGTATACCGATATCAGCATCGCTCAACTGGTCGAAGAGGCCATTCGACGCGGTGAAGGTGAGCTTGCCGCCAATGGCTCGCTGGTTGTGAAAACCGGTCATCGTACCGGCCGTTCTCCGGTCGATCGCTTTATCGTAGAAGAGCCGTCCACTCAGGGCGACATCGCCTGGGGGCCCATCAACCGCAAATTCCCGGCCGACAAGTTCGACGCCTTGTGGGAGCGCGTCAGCGCCTATGTGGGTGAGCGTGATCATTTCGTATCCCACGTTCACGTAGGCTCCGACGACAGCCACTACCTGGCCGTGAAGATGACCACCGAGACGGCCTGGCACAACCTGTTCGGCCGTTGCCTGTTCATCAATCCCGCCCAGTACAACCCTGCCGCGCGCCAGGAATGGCAAGTGCTCAACGCGCCCTGGTTCACCTGCGAGCCGGAGCGTGACGGCACCAACTCCGATGGCTGCGTCATCATCAACTTCGCTGCCAAGAAGGTGCTGATCGCCGGCATGCGCTACGCTGGCGAAATGAAGAAAGCCATGTTCTCGGTGCAGAATTTCCTGCTGCCGGCGGCGGACGTGCTGCCGATGCACTGCGCCGCGAACATGGGCGAGGACGGCGACGTCACCCTGTTCTTCGGTCTGTCCGGTACCGGCAAGACCACCCTGTCCGCCGACGAAAGCCGTTACCTGATCGGTGACGACGAGCACGGCTGGGGCGAGGGTGTGGTGTTCAACATCGAGGGCGGCTGCTATGCCAAGTGCATCGACCTCACCCAGAAGAACGAGCCGGTGATCTGGAAAGCCATCCAGTTCGGCGCCGTGCTGGAAAACGTGGTCCTGGACCCGGAAACCCGCGTGCCGGATTACACCGACGACAGCCTGACCCAGAACAGCCGCGCGGCCTACCCACGCGAGCTGATCGACAAGATCGCCCCGAAGAACCTGGGTGGCGAGCCGAACGCCGTGATCTTCCTCACCTGCGACCTGACTGGCGTGCTGCCGCCGGTGTCGATCCTGAGCGAAGAGCAGGCCGCCTACCACTTCCTGTCTGGCTACACCGCCCTGGTCGGCTCTACCGAAATGGGTTCGGGCGCCGGCATCAAGTCCACCTTCTCCACCTGCTTCGGCGCGCCGTTCTTCCCGCGTCCGGCCGGTGTATACGCTGAGTTGCTGATCAAGCGCATCCGCGCGTTCGGCTCCAAGGTGTACCTGGTCAATACCGGCTGGACCGGTGGTGGCTACGGTGTAGGCAAGCGGTTCAACATCCCCACTACCCGTGGCGTGATCGCGGCCATCCAGAGCGGTGCGCTCGTAGGCGTGGAGACCGAGCACCTGGACATCATCAACCTGGACGTGCCAAAGGCCGTGCCAGGCGTCGACACTGGCCTGCTCAAGCCTCGCACCACCTGGGCCGACCCGGCCGCGTACGACGAAGCGGCCAAGGCCTTGGCCGGGCTGTTCATCGAGAACTTCAAGAAGTTCGAAGTCTCGGACGCCATTCGCGCCGCCGGTCCGCAGTTGTAATCGAGCCCGGGCTTGAACGAACCCCCGCCCAGTGCGGGGGTTCTTTTTTTCAGGGGGCTTATGAGGGCCGGAAGAGGGCAGTCAGGGCGTGAACTGGCTGGCCACGGCACAAAGCTGGGTCCGGGCATCACGGGTGTCGCGATCCCGAGATTTTTCCGCGCGGCGCGTCCAGTCGCGGCATTGGTCCTTGAAGTACTGTTGAGCGGCGCGACGGCACTCACGACGCTCGATACTATCGCCCGGGAAGTTGAAGCAGACCGAGCCTTGGTCGATTTCATTATCGTAGACCCGCCAGCGCGCCACGTAGCGATTGGGGCCGTCCCACTCCCGGATAGTGACGCTGGCAATCTGATAAGGGCGCTGCGCAGGCGTCTGCGCATGGGTGGCTCCGGCCCTGAACTGGGCCAGGTACTCGGCTGATACCAAGCCTTGGGGCGGTGTTGGAACTTGCTCCTGAGGCTTGCTGGTCTGGGCCGGGGCAGCCTTGACGGGGGCGTTGATCACCACGAGGGTAGCCTGGTTCACTACCTGGGAGACAGCGTGGTTCACAACGGCAACCGGCGGCGTTTCGGCTTCAAGAGGCGCGGCGGGCGGCGAGGCGGCAGGGCGAGCCACTGGTGCCGAGGCCTCGTGGTCAAGGCCCCAGGCCAATGCGGCGGCGGCCGCCAGACCTGTCAACCAAAGGCCGGTTCGACTTTTACGTTCGGCTGGCAAGGAACGAGGGGGCCTGGCACTGCCCAGTACGATGTCGATCTGGCTCGGGTCCAGGCGTTGGAAGTGAGTCACGCCGTTGTCATTGGCTTGGGTCATGGAGCGGTTCCTGGCGTACCGACATCGCCAGGGCTGGCCACAGGATGATGTCGCAATGCTGTTACATTGCGCGCAGAGTAAACGTGGCTTCAGAAAATGAACAGAGGGGCACCCTGGTATTTGGTCGGAATGGATCCGACGCTACAGGCGCCCCTCTGGAGGGATCAGCGATGACGCCAGTGCTTACGGTGACCATAGTGATGGCCGCGGTCGTGTTTCCAGCGGCGGTCGGCGCGACGATCGCGGTCGCCATGGTCATCATCCTTGCCCATGTAGTTGCCGAGCGCGCCACCGGCACCGCCGCCAGCCGCCGCGCCGATCAGGCTTCCGGTGTTTCCGCCCACGCTGCGTCCGATGACGTTGCCGCCAGCCGCGCCCAAGGCGCCACCGAGGGCCGCTTCGCCGCGGCTGTGCTTGTCGGCACCTACCGCACTACCTGCGGCGCCACCCAGGCCAGCGCCTATGGCCGAGCCAGTACTGCCACCAATCTGCTGGCCAACCACGGAACCGAGAACCCCACCCAAGGCGCCGCCGATACCTGCTTCGGCGGTACCGCCGGCAAAGGCCGCGCCGCTGATCAGGCTCAAGGACAACGCAACAATCGAGGCAAGCTTCATGAAAGGAATCTCAGGCTTATGACGCCGCGATCGTGCAACGGGCCTTTGCCGGTAACAACTGAAAATCGACGAATGACACGAGCGTGTCACAAAACGCTAACTTATTGTTTTTAGGGGAAACTTAATCAAGGCAGGCGGGTCGTAAGAGATTCGACCCGCCTGCCTGGCGTATGCCGGATCAGATGATCCGCGCGCTTTCCCGTGACCGCTCGAAACGAATGGCCACGAACTTGGACGTTGGCGTGCTGCTGCCTTCGCCTGTGCTCTCCAGAGGTACGAGCGGGTTGGTTTCCGGATAGTAGGCTGCCGCCTGGCCTGCCGGAATGTCGAAAGGCAACAGGGTGAAGCCGCTGACGCGACGCTCGCGGCCGTCTTCCCACACGGAAATCATGTCCACTTTCTGCCCGGGCTGGTAGCCCAGGCGGATAATGTCCGCTTCGTTGGCGAACACCACCTCGCGCTGGCCGCGCACGCCACGGTAGCGATCATCGAGGCTGTAGATAGTGGTGTTGTACTGGTCATGGGACCGCAGCGTCTGCAGGATCAGGTCGGGTACCTTGCCGGTGGCATGGACCCTGTCATGCAGCAGGTCGGCCGGCAAGGCGTTGGCCTTGAAGTTCGCCCGGCCACTGGAAGTGCTCCAGCGGCGCGCCCCGGCGGTATTGCCCAGGTAGAAGCCACCCGGATGCTTGAGCTTCTCGTTGAAGTCGGTAAAGCCAGGGATGGTATCGGCGATCAGGTCGCGGATGCGCTGGTAGTCGCCCACCAGCCACTGCCAGTCCACCGGACGCGGTCCCAGGGTCGCGTGGGCGATGCCGGCGAGAATCGCGGGCTCCGAGCGTTGCAGGGGCGAGAGCGGCTCCAACTGCCCAAAGGACGCATGCACCATGGAGAAAGAGTCTTCCACGGTCACGGCCTGTGGCCCTTCAGCCTGACGGTCGATGTCGGTACGGCCGAGGCAAGGGAGAATCAACGCTTCCTTGCCATGAACCAGGTGACTGCGGTTGAGCTTGGTGCTGATCTGCACGGTCAGTTGGCAATTGCGCAGGGCCTCGGCCGTGCGTGGCGTGTCCGGGGTCGCCTGGGCGAAGTTGCCACCCAGGCCGATGAACACCTTGGCGCGCCCTTCAAGCATTGCATGGATGGCCTCGACCACGTTATGCCCTTGCCGGCGCGGCACCTGGAAGCCGAAGCGCTTTTCCATGGCATCGAGCAGGAATACCGGTGGGCGCTCGTTGATGCCCATGGTGCGGTCGCCCTGTACGTTGCTGTGGCCCCGTACTGGGCACAGGCCCGCGCCTGGGCGGCCGATGTTGCCGCGCAGCAACGCCAGGTTGGCCAGCTCCTGGATGGTCTGCACCGAATGGCGATGCTGGGTGATGCCCATGGCCCAGCACATGATGACCTTGGTAGCCCTGGCGTACATACGGGCGGCGCGCTCGATCTCCACCAACGGCAGGCCGGACTGCTGAACGATCTGCTCCCAGGTGGTGGCATCCACGGCCGCCAGGTATTCCTGCACTGAAGTCGTGTGAGCATTGAGGAATTCGTGGTCGAACACGGCCGGGCCGCCGCTGGCCTGGGCGTCACGCTCCCATTGCAGCAGGAACTTGGCCATGCCCCGAGCGATGGCCATGTCACCACCCAACGCGGGGCGGAAGAACGCCGTGTTGGTGGGGCGGTCGCCGTTGGTGAGCATTTCCAGCGGGTGTTGAGGGTGCTGGAAGCGTTCCAGGCCACGCTCCTTGAGTGGATTGATACATACCACCTGAGCGCCGCGTTCCACCGCTTCGCGCAGGGGTTCAAGCATGCGTGGGTGGTTGGTGCCGGGGTTCTGCCCCCAGACGAAAATGGCGTCGGCGTGCTCGAAGTCCTCGAAGGTCACCGTTCCCTTGCCGACACCAACGCTCTGGGACAGCGCGACACCACTGGCCTCGTGGCACATGTTCGAGCAGTCGGGGAAGTTGTTGGTACCGTAGGCGCGCACGAACAGCTGATACAGGTAAGCCGCTTCGTTGCTGGCCCGGCCTGAGGTATAGAACTCGGCCTGGTCGGGGCTTTCCAGGCTGTTGAGATGGCGGGCGATGAGCGCGAAGGCATCGTCCCAGTCGATGGGCTGGTAGCGGTCCGTGTCGGCGTTGTAGACCATCGGCTGGGTAAGCCGACCCTGGTATTCGAGCCAGTAGTCGCTTTGTTCCAGCAGCGATGTCACGCTGTGACGAGCGAAGAAAGCCGCATCCACCCGGCGCTTGGTCGCTTCCCAGTTCACCGCCTTGGCGCCGTTTTCACAAAACTTGACCATGCCGTCTTCGGGTGACTCGCCCCAGGCGCAGCCCGGGCAGTCGAAGCCGCCGTTCTGGTTGGTCTTGAGCATGGCGCGGATGTTCTTCAGCGGGTTGCCGCTGTACAGCCAGAAGCGGGTGACGCTCTGCAAAGCGCCCCAGCCCGCGGCCGGGCCCTTGTAGGGCTTGAAGCGAGGGGCGGACGCAGGGGCGGTTTCAGCCTTGGAAATGCTCACGATTGATTCTCCATCACGGGGCTATAGACCCGCGGCGCGCTGTGATGCGGCAAGTGAATGAGGTTCAGGCGATGCTGGCGCGCCCATTGGCAGGCCAGGCCGGTCGGGGAGGAAAAGCTCACAAGGGTTTGAATCCCGGCGCGCAGCATTTTCTGGATCAGCTCCAGGCTGCAGCGACTGGTCATGACCACCAGCCCGCCAGTGGTTTCGATACGCTCGCGTTGCAGCGCACCGATCAATTTGTCCAGGGCGTTGTGGCGGCCGATGTCTTCCCGGGCCAGAAGCAGTTCGCCTCCGCGGTTCATGAAGGCGGCCGCGTGCACTGCACCGGAATGCTTGCCCAGGGGCTGAAGCTCGGCGATACGTTCGCGCAGGCCCCCAAGCCAAGCCGGCGGCGGCAGGGGTGCCCGCGCCAATACAGGCAGCGCGGGCAGGGCCTGGTCCATCGCTTCCACGCCACAAAGGCCGCAACCGCTGGTGCCGGCCATCTGCCGTCGGTGATCTTTCAGAGCCCAGAAGGCGCGGCTCGATATTTCGACCTGTGCTTGCCAGGAATCGCCACACGCTTGCAGGCTGATGTCATAGATATCTTCGAGCGAAGGAACGATGCCGCTGGCAAGGCTGAAACCCACCACGAAGTCTTCCAAGTCCCTGGGGCTGACCAGCATCACCGCTTGGCTGATGCCGTTGTACACGATGGCCAGCGCTACCTCGTCAGCCAGGGCGGCGCAGCCTGGCTCGCCACCCTCGAGGGTGGCATAGGCATAGTCCTGGCTGGCGGAAGGCGCTGTCGCAGAGGGCGCCAAGGGAGCAAAACGCGGGATGGACATCGGCAGTACCGGCAGTTTCGTTCATGGAGCCTATGCCGGGTGTGACTGGTCGTCTAATCGCTTGTTCCAATCCGCTGATAGATGGCCTCGATTAAGCCAGGCGGTCTGGCGCCAGACGGGCCCGACAGTAAGCGAAGCAGGCCTCGGCCAAGGGCGAACGCGGTTCCGCTCGGCGCATGATCAGCCCCAGGCCGGCCAGGGTCTGGGCCTGCTCTATCGGCTGCAGGCGCAGATGGTCGGTCAGGCCTTCAAGGCCGCCATGCAGCGGCATGATGGCGCAGCAAAGGCCGCCCTGAACCGCTTGCAGAAGTTGGTGCACCGCATCGGTCTGCAGCAGGGGCTCAGGGTGCAGGCCTCGGCTATGGAAGGCATGATCGATGGACTGGCGAAAGTGCATGCCCACGGTCAACAGCCCAAGGGGCAATGCGTTCACTGCCTCCCAGCTCAGCGGCGCATCATCGAAGTCGAAATGGCGTGGGTCATGAAGCAAGCCCATGCGGGTGTCATTGAGCACCAAGGATTCGAATCGCGTCGGGTCGAGGCGATCCAGGTAGGACACACCCAGGTCCAGGCGGTTGCTGGCCAATTGCTCCAGCAATTGGTCGGAGCTCAGCGAGCTGAGCTCGAAGCGAAGCTCGGGGTGCAGCCCATGCAGGTCGCGCAGTAGGGGAATCGGATCGAAGCTCGACAGCGGTACAACGCCCAGGCGCAGGGTGCCGACCAGGTGTCCTCGGCACGCGGCAGCTTCGGCGCGCAGGCCGTCGTACGCGGCCAGCACGGTGCGCGCCCAGGCCAGGATACGCTCTCCTGGTGGCGTAAAACCTTCGAAGCGCTGGCCTCGGTTCACCAAGGGCAGATCCAGCTCTTCTTCGAGGCTGCGCAAGCGCATGGACAGAGTGGGCTGGGTAATGTGGCAGCGCGCCGCGGCCTGGCCGAAGTGGCGGGTTTCGTCCAGGGCCACCAGGAATTTCAGCTGCTTGATATCCATTCATGCCCCCTGGGAAGCGGGCGAGGCCGCCAGCCCCACAAGCAGCTCGCGAAAGTCGTCCACCGCGGCAAACTCTTCCGTATCCTTGCGGCCTTTGCGACTGTCCGGCTCGCACACCGCCAGCAGATGGCCGATGCCATACGCCCGCGCGCTGCGCAAAATCGGCAAGGTATCGTCGATGAACAGCGCATTGGCGGGAGTAAAGCCGATATCCGCTTCCAGCGCCTCCCAGAAAGCACGGGCTTCCTTTGGATGGCCGTAATCATGGGAGCTGATCAGGCGGTCGAACCAGGGCGCCAGGGCGATGCGCTCCAGTTTCAGCGTGAGTGAGTCCCGGTGAGCGTTAGTGATCAGTACTAGCCGCTTGCCTGCCGCGTGAACGGCAGCCAGGAAAGTATCGGCATGGGGCCGCAAGGCAATCAATTCCGCCACTTCCTGCTTGAGCTCGACGATCGGCAGCTCGAGCTCCCGCTGCCAGAAGTCCAGGCAGTACCAGTTCAACTGTCCGGCGTGGGCTTGGAACAATGGCTGCAGCCTTGCCTGGGCTGCGGCCAGATCGGTGCCATGCAGCTCGGCGTAACGCTGGGGCAGATGGTGAAGCCAGAAGTGGTTATCGAAGTGGAGGTCCAGCAGGGTGCCGTCCATGTCGAGCAGAACGGTGTCGATGTCGGACCAGGCTAAAACAGGCATGAGCAGGCTCCCGGGCGGCGGAAAACAGGCTCGGCGTTCCGCCGAGCCAAGGTATAGTACCCCGTTCAAGCCAAGGAGCCGCCCCTATGCGCCATAAACCCACCGTACTAGGCCGCGAGATCGTCGCCAGCAGCCGTATATTCCGTGTCGAGCAGGTGCAGTTGCGTTTTGCCAATGGCGCGCAGCGGACCTACGAGCGCTTGGTGGGGCATGGCACTGGCCACGGGGCGGTGATGATCGTGGCCATGCTCGATGCCGAGCATGCGGTACTGGTGGAAGAGTATTGCGGCGGCACCGAAACCTATGAGCTGTCACTGCCCAAGGGCCTGATCGAGCCTGGTGAAGATGTACTGGCGGCGGCCAATCGGGAACTGAAGGAAGAGGCCGGTTTCGGTGCGCGGCAGCTTGAATACCTCACCGAGCTGTCCCTGTCGCCGGGATACATGAGCCAGAAGATCCAGGTGGTGCTCGCCACCGACCTCTACGAAGAACGCCTCGAAGGTGATGAGCCGGAGCCCCTCAGGGTAGATCGCGTGAACCTGCGAGGATTGGCGGAGCTGGCCAGCCATCCGGATTTCAGTGAGGGGCGTGCCTTGGCGGCGCTCTATCTGGCCCGAGACCTGTTGATCCAGCGGGGAGTATTCGCCCTGTGAGCTATCCGCATCCATGGTTGCAAAGCGTTGTGGCGTTGGCTCGGGAAGCAGGCGAGGCGATTCTGCCGTTCTGGCGTTCCGGGGTAGAGGTGACAGCCAAGGCTGATGATTCGCCGGTGACCGCGGCAGACCTGGCAGCCCACCATGTGATTCTGAACGGCCTGACCCGTCTCGATTCCAGCGTGCCGGTGCTGTCGGAGGAAGACTGCAACCTGCCCCTGGCCGTACGCGAGCAGTGGAGGCGATGGTGGCTCGTCGACCCCCTCGATGGCACCAAGGAATTCATTTCCGGCAGCGAGGAGTTCACGGTGAACATCGCCTTGATCGACCACGGCGAGGTGGTATTCGGCGTGGTCGCCACGCCGGTCTCCGGGCGTTGCTGGTGGGGCGGCGCGGGCCTTGGCGCTTGGCGCAGCGAGCCCGGGCAGGCGCCGGTGAGGATCCACGCCAAGGCAGAGCCCGCCGCGGGCGAGCCTTTCACCGTAGTGGCCAGCCGGCGTCATTCAAGCCCGGAGCAACAGGCCTTGTTGGCGGGCCTGGAGAGCGTGGTCGGGCCGTTGGCGCTGACCAGCATTGGCAGCTCGTTGAAGTTCTGCCTGTTGGCCGAGGGTACGGCCCACTGCTACCCCCGCCTGGCGCCCACCTCGCAATGGGATACCGCTGCTGCCCAGGGCGTACTGGAGGGGGCCGGTGGCGAAGTGATCAATACCCTTGGCGAGCCGTTCCGCTATCCGGCCCGGGAGAGCTTGCTCAATAGCCATTTCCTGGCTTTGCCGGGGCACGCGCCCTGGCGCTCGGCGCTGCTCTCGCTGTGCCGGGCCTGAACACGACCTGCCAGGGCCCTGGTGAACCCAGCGCCAGCTGGGGAATACTTCGGCAGCTGGCGCTGCCTCCAACAGATCTTGCGCGGACGACCGGTGGGACCCAGCGCCAGCTGGGGAATGACTCGCGGGCGGCGCTGGGTCCAACAAGCGGTTTCAGTCGCTGTCCTCCCCGGTGCCCACGGCCAGGCCGTGCTTGCGCAGTTTGTCATGCAGTGTTTTTCGAGGGATGCCCAAGGCTTCGGCCAGGCTGCGCAATGAAGCATGGCCCCGGGCGATCTCGGCGCTGATCACTTGGCGTTCGAACGCCTCGACCTGCTCGCTCAAGGCGCTGCTTGCGCTACCTGAGGTTTCGGCGGCCATTGCTTCGGTCTCGGCCTGTGGATCGAGGGCCAGGTCCAGGCCCAGGGCGAAGCGCTCCGCCGCGTTCTGCAGTTCCCGCACATTGCCAGGCCAGCCATGTCGCAACAAGGCACTGCGTTGCGCCGGCTGCAACGCCTGGGGCGGCAGGCCGTGGCGCTGGGCGGCGGCGCCGCTGAAATGCTCGAACAGCATGATGATGTCTTCGCCACGCTCGCGTAGCGGTGGTAGGCGAACCGGGGCGACGTTCAGGCGGTAGTACAGGTCGGCACGGAAGCGGCCTTGATCCGCGGCCAAGCGCAGGTCTTCCTTGGTGGCGGCGATCACTCGGATGTCCAGGGCAATCTGTTGGTTGCCACCCAAGCGTTCCACTACCCGTTCCTGCAGCAGGCGTAGCAGCTTGACCTGTACTTCCAGGCTCATGCTCTCGATTTCGTCGAGGAAGAGCGTGCCGCCATTGGCGAACTCAAATTTGCCGATACGTCGTTTTTGCGCGCCGGTGAAAGCGCCAGGCTCATGGCCGAACAGTTCACTTTCAACCACCGACTCGGCCAGGGCGCCAGCATTGATGGCCACGAAAGGGCCTGTGCGACGACTGGAAAGGTCATGCAGCGCCCGCGCCACCACCTCCTTGCCCGCGCCTGTCTCGCCCAGGATAAGTACATCGGCGCGGGTCCCGGCCAAGGCACCGATCTGCTCGCGCAAGCGCGCCATGGCGGGACTGTTTCCCAGAAGGCGAGCGCCCAGGGCCTGACGGTCGCTCAAGGCCAGGCGCAGGCTGCGGTTGTCCAGCACCAGTCGGCGATGGCCCAGGGCGCGGCGTACGCTGTCGAGCAGCGCGTCGCTCGGGAAAGGCTTTTCCAGGAAATCGTAGGCCCCGGCTCGCATGGCTTCCACCGCCAGGGGAACATCGCCATGCCCGGTGATCAGCAGCACGGGCAATTCCGGGTCGGCGGCGTGCAGCCGCTTGAGCAGCGTCAAGCCATCCACGCCCGGCATGCGAATGTCACTGACCACGACGCCCGGCCAGTCTCGCCCGATGCGGCCATCCAGGCCGCTGGCGTCTTCCAGCGCCAGGACGCGCAGGCCTGCCAGGTCCAGGGTCTGGCGCAGGGCTTGACGTAGATGAGGGTCGTCATCCACCAGAACCACATCGGTTTGTGCATTCAGTACGTCAGGCAGGGTCATGCCAGGTCCTCTAGCGGTTGCGGGCTTACCCCGGGCGTGGCGGGGCGCAGGCGCAGGGTCAGCAACGCGCCGCCCTGGGGATGGTTGGCCAGCAGCAGCTCGCCGCCCAGCGCCCGCATGAGGGTGTCGCAGATGGCCAGGCCCAGGCCCAGGCCTTGGGTGCGGGTCTTGGTGGTGAAGAAGGGCTCGCGGGCATGCGCCAGCGCCTCGCTGGTGAAGCCCGGGCCATTGTCGCGAATATACAGGCTGACGCCGTCGATGGACTTGTCTGCGCTGAGCCAGATGCGTCTCGGGTTGGCTTTTTCCGTCAGTGCGTCCAGGGCATTGGCCAGTACATTGCCCAGTACCTGGCGCAGCCGGGTTTCTCCGGCCTGGACCCACAAAGGCGCGTCTGGCAGATCGCGGATCAGCTCCACCGCCATGGCGCGGCGTCGCTTGGCAAGCAGGGCCAGGGCGTCCTCCAGGGCAGGCTGCAAGGCGACGCTTTCCGGGGCGTGACGGTCGCGCCGGGCGAACGCGCGCAAATGCGCGATGATGGATGCCATGCGGGTGGTCAGCTCGCTGATAGCCTTGAGGTTACCCCGGGCCTCGTCGACCCGGGCATGGTCGAGTAGCACGCCGGCGTTGTCGGCATAGCTGCGAATGGCGGCCAGGGGCTGGTTCAACTCATGGCTGATGCTGGCACTCATGGTTCCCAGAGCCGACAGCTTACTGGCCTGGACCAGTTCATCCTGGGCCTGCACGAGTTTTTGCTGGGCCTGCTCGCGTTCCAGTACTTCCTGGCGCAGGCGGCTGTTGAGCTTCTGCAAGGCGCTGGTGCGCTCGCTGACACGTGCTTCCAGTTCCTGCCGGGCCTGGGCCTCGAAGCCCAGGCGATCCAGGTAGTTGCGGCGCCGCTGCATCATCAGCCCGAGCATCAGGATCAGCGCCAGCAAGGCAGCTCCGCCTACCGCCACCACCGTCCGCACCGGGCGGTCTATGAGGCTGCGCGGCGCGAGCAGGTTCACGGTCCAGCCGGTTTCGCTGATGTAGCGGCTTTGGCTGAGCCAGGCGGGGCTGGCCAGGTCCAGGGGGCCCGGGTTGCCGGTGGGGTAGGGCTGGTTCGCGCTGATGGCGGCGCGTTCGGCATCGGTCAGCGGCCGGGTAGAGCGGTAGCGCCAGTCAGGCTTGGAAGTAAGGATGACCACGCCATATTGGTCTGTCACTACCAGTTGCTCGGGCGTGCGGCCCCAGAGCGTTTCGGTGTGGTCCAGATCGACCTTGACGACCAGGGCGCCCAGGGTCTGGTCGTGGTCACGCACGCCGGCGGCGAAGAAGTAGCCTCGCTTGGCCGAGGTGGTGCCCAGGCCGAAGAAGCGGCCCAGGCGCCCGGCGATGGCGTCGTTGAAATAAGGCCTGAAAGCGAAGTTGCGGCCCACGAAGCTGTCTTTCTGCTCCCAGTTGGACGCCGCCAGGGTATTGCCCGCCGGGTCCATCAGGTACATCACTTCAGCGCCGGTCTGCGCGCTGATGGTCTTGAGCAGGCGGTTGGCCGCGTTGCGCAGGGTCAAGTCGGTCGGGTTGGCCAGCAACTGGCGCAGCGCGGGCAGGTCGCCAAGGATTGGCGGCAAGGCTTCATAGCGGCTCAAGGTGCCCAGCAGGTTGGCCACATAAAGGTCGAGGGTTTGCCGGTTCTGGCTGACCAGTTCGCTGCGGTAGTAACGGTCTGCCAGTTGCTGCAGGGGCAACAACAAGGGGGCCAGGCAAAGGGCGACCAGGGCGAGGTTACGCCAGCGTGGCCGAGGGGGAAGGGCGGGCTTGATCATGCCGCCATGTTAACCCACCCGGCCGTGCACCCGTTACGCCCCGCGCAGGCACTCCAGCAGGCCGTCGTGCCAGGGGGCCTGGCGCACGCCCCACTCGCTGGCCAGGCGTTCGCAGTCCAGGCGCGAGTTGAGCGGCCGGCGCGCGGGCGTCGGATATTCGCTGGACGGAATCGGGACCAGGTTCGCGCACGGCTTGCCGGCCTGGCGCAAGGTCTCGCCGATGGCCTCGGCGAAGCCGAACCAGGAGGTTTCACCGCTGGCGGTAAGGTGGTACAAGCCCCAGGCGCCGGGCTGGCCGGCCTGCCAGCGCTCGATCAGCCGCACGGTGCTGTCCGCGATGGTGCCGGCCCAGGTTGGCGCGCCTATCTGGTCGGCGACCACTTTCAACTCGGGTTTCTCCTGCAGCAGGCGCTGCATGGTGAGCAGGAAATTGCGGCCATGAGCGGCATAGACCCAGCTGGTGCGCAGGATAAGGTGCTCGCCCCCCACCGCCTGGATGGCCTGTTCGCCAGCCAGCTTGCTTTGGCCATACACACCCAGGGGGGCGGTAGGGTCGGTTTCCACGTAGGGCGCGGGCTTGCTGCCATCGAACACGTAGTCTGTGGAGTAATGGATCAGCGGCGCTCCGATACGGGCGGCTTCCTCGGCCAGCACGCCAGGCGCCGTGGCGTTGATCGCAAAGGCCAGTTCCGGTTCGCTTTCAGCCTTGTCCACCGCGGTGTGGGCGGCCGGGTTGATGATCAAGCCCGGCTGATAGGCCCGCACCTGCTCACGGATGGCGCTCGGGTCGGTCAGGTCAAGGGTGGCGCTGCCCAGCACACTGAGCTGGGCCTTGCCCGCCAGGCGGCGTTGCAGCTCGGTGCTGACCTGACCCTTGGCGCCGATCAGCAGCACTTTCAAGAGAGCGCTCATGGAAACAGGTCCGCCTCCGGCAGCAGCTTGCCTTGCTGGTCCTTGGCCGACAGTCGCGGCTCCCGCCCTTGGAGCTGCCAATCGATGGCCAGGGTCGGGTCATTCCAGGCGATGCACCGCTCGGCGCTCGGGGTGTAGTAGTCGGTCGTCTTGTAGAGGAAGTCCGCCGATTCGCTGAGTACCACGAAACCGTGGGCGAAGCCTTCGGGGATCCACAGCTGCCGCTTGTTTTCCGCTGACAGCAGGACGGTTACATGCTGGCCGAAGGTAGGCGACTGGCGACGAATATCCACGGCCACGTCCAGCACCTCGCCGTTGACCACCCGCACGAGCTTGCCCTGGGGATTCTGGATCTGGTAGTGCAGGCCGCGCAACACGCCGCGCTCAGATCGGGAATGGTTGTCCTGGACGAAGGTGACGCGGCGACCGGTGGCTTCCTCGAAAGCCCGTTCGTTGAAGCTTTCGAAGAAGAACCCGCGGTCATCGCCGAAGACCCTGGGCTCGAAGATCAGAAGATCCGCGATGGAAGTGGTTACCGTGTTCATCGAGCTTCCCGCGCCAATGCGAAGAGGTACTGGCCATATCCGGTTTTACCGAAGGCATTGGCCCGTACCAGCAATTGTTGTTCGTCGATCCAGCCGTTCATGAAGGCGATTTCTTCCAGGCACGCTACTTTCAGGCCCTGGCGATGCTCCACGGTCTGTACGTACTGGGACGCTTCCAGCAGGCTGTCGTGGGTACCGGTGTCGAGCCAGGCGAAGCCTCGGCCGAACCGCTCCACATGCAGGTCGCCACGGGCCAGGTAGGCATTGTTGACGTCGGTGATTTCCAGCTCGCCCCGGGGCGAGGGCTTGACGTTGCGGGCGATCTCCACCACGTCGTTGTCATAGAAGTACAGGCCGGTGACCGCGTAGCTGGACTTGGGCGCCTTCGGTTTCTCTTCGATGGACAGCGCGCGGCCGGCCTCGTCGAACTCGATGACCCCGAAGCGCTCCGGGTCCTTGACCCAGTAGCCGAACACCGTTGCCCCGCTCGGGCGGGCGACCGCCCGTTGCAGCTGCCCGGAGAAGTGCTGGCCGTGAAAGATGTTGTCGCCCAGGATCAGGCACACAGGATCCTTGCCGATAAAGGACTCACCAATCAGGAAAGCCTGGGCCAGCCCGTCGGGCGAAGGCTGCTCGGCGTAGCTGATATGGATGCCGAACTGACTACCGTCGCCCAGCAACTGACGGTACTGAGGAAGGTCCAGCGGAGTGGAGATGATCAGCACTTCCCGGATGCCGGCCAGCATCAGCACGGAAATGGGGTAGTAGATCATCGGTTTGTCATAGATCGGCAACAGCTGCTTTGACAGCCCGAGGGTGATCGGGTGAAGCCGGGTGCCGGAGCCTCCCGCCAGAACGATGCCTTTCATGCGATCAGGTCCTTCGGTTCGCTGTTGCCCAGACGCTCGCGCTGGTAGCTGCCATCCTGCACGCGGCGGCACCACTCCAGGTTTTCCAGGTACCACTGCACGGTCTTGCGCAGGCCGGTCTGGAAGGTTTCTTTAGGTACCCAGCCCAAGTCGCGCTCGATCTTGCTGGCATCGATGGCGTAGCGCAGGTCGTGGCCGGGGCGATCCTTCACGAAGGTGATCAGATCAACGTAATTGGCCACGCCCGCCGGGCGGTTCGGCGCGAGTTCTTCGAGCAGGGCGCAGATGCCACGCACCACATCGATGTTCTTCTGTTCGTTGTGGCCGCCGATGTTGTAGGTTTCACCCACCTCGCCACGGGTCACCACCTCGAGCAGCGCCCGGGCGTGATCTTCCACATAAAGCCAGTCACGCACTTGCAGGCCGTCGCCATACACGGGCAAGGGCTTGCCTTCCAACGCGTTGAGAATCACCAGCGGAATCAGCTTCTCGGGGAAGTGATAGGGGCCGTAGTTGTTGGAGCAGTTGGTGACCACCACCGGCAGCCCATAGGTGCGGTGCCAGGCGCGGACCAGGTGGTCCGAGGCGGCCTTGCTGGCCGAGTAGGGCGAGCTGGGCGCATAGGGCGTGGTTTCGGTGAAGAGGTCGTCCACCCCGTGAAGGTCGCCGTAGACCTCGTCGGTGGAAATATGGTGGAAGCGGAACGTTGCCCGGGCAGGAGCATCCAGGGCCGACCAGTAGGCGCGGGTGGCTTCCAGCAGGGCGTAGGTTCCGACGATGTTCGTCTGGATGAACGCCGAAGGCCCGTCGATGGAGCGGTCTACATGGGATTCGGCCGCCAGGTGCATGATCGCCTCGGGCTGGAAACGCGCCAGTACCTTGGAAATGGTGGGCTGGTCGGCGATATCGGCCTGTACGAACTCGTAGCGGGTATTGGTGGCAATGCTGGCCAGGGATTCCAGGTTGCCGGCGTAGGTCAGCTTGTCCACATTGAGCACGTCGTGCTCGGTATTTTCGATGAGGTGTCGTACCAGGGCCGAACCGATGAAGCCGGCCCCTCCAGTGATGAGGATTCGCATGTTTACGGGCCTTTATCCTTAAGCCGCCAATAATAAATGAGCATACTTTGTGGGGATACGCTGCCTGGCGCAAGTCCGAATACGGATTAGTTATGTCAGTACGGGGGATGGTGGCGTTCCGCTGTCCGCCCTGGGGTTGCCAAGCCTGGGGATCGTAGCGATAGTGGCGCCCAAAAGAACGCCGAGGCCACCCTGATGTCACTCCACGAGTTGATCCAGCGCTCCAGCCTGCCCAATCCCGAACTATCGGCCAGCGATGCCAGCCATCTGCTGGCGACGCACTACGGCATCGAGGGGGCGCTTGAGCCCCTCGGCAGCCAGCAAGACCTGAACTTGCGCGTAGACAGCCCCCAGGGGCGCTTCGTATTGAAGGTATGCCACGGTAGCTATGCCAGCGATGAACTCCAGGCCCAGCATGCGGCGCTGGAGCATCTGGCTCGTGAGGGGCTGCCTGTGCCCAGGGTAGTGCCAGCCCGCGACGGTCAAGGGTTGCTCAGCCTGAACATCGGTGAGCAAGCCTTGCATGTACGGCTGTTGGAGTATCTGGAAGGCGAGCCTCTGACCCGGCGTCCTTACCTGGGCTCAGAACTGCGGGTCGCCATGGGCCACCTTTGTGCCCAGGTTGACCGTGCCCTGGCCGGCTTCACCCATCCCGGCCTGACGCGTACCTTGCAGTGGGACCCGCGGCAGGCCAGTGCGCTCATCCAGCAGCTGCTTCCTGTCTTGAATGAGCAGCCCGAGCGTCTGGCCGGGGTCAGGCAGGCCGCGAGCGAGGCGCAAGCTCGTCTTGGCAGGCTCGCCGCTCAGCTTCCGGCCCAGGCGGTACACCTGGACCTGACCGACGACAATACGCTCTGGCAACGCACACCCCAGCGAGGCTGGGCCCTGAAGGGGATCATCGATTTCGGCGACCTCAGCCATACCTGGCGAATCGCTGAGCTGAGCGTTACCTGTGCCGGCTTGCTGCACCATTGCGAGGGCGATCCGTTTGGCATTCTGCCAGTGGTGACGGCCTATCAAAGGGAAAATCCGCTGACCGAGGCCGAATTGCGCGCGCTCTGGCCCTTGATTCTCAACCGAGCAGCCGTTCTGGTGCTCAGTACGGCGCAGCAGCTGCGCCTCAACCCGGACAACCCCTACCTGCACGCCAACGCGAGCCATGAATGGGGCATCTTCGACGTGGCGACCTCGGTACCGGCAGCGTTGATGGAAAGCGCCATCCTGGCCGCGGCCGGCGTGGCGACATCCCCGCCTCGACTCACGGACGCCGCCAGGCTATTCCCCAATCTGCCGGCGGCGCGGGTCAACGTTCTGGATCTAGGCGTGCTGAGCCCCCTATGGGAGGCTGGCAATTGGGAGGCATCAGGGGCGGTGGACAAACAGTTGGCCGCGGCCTTGCCTGGTTTCGCGGCGGCGGCTTCTCGCTACGGTGAGTACTGCCTGGCGCAGACTCGCCCGGATGTGGCCGAAGCGCCTGAAACCTTTGCCTTGCATGTACGACTGCAGCTGACGGAAGAACAGCTCTTGCAGGCTCCCTTCGCCGGGCATTGGGTCAGTGAAGGTCCCGCCTGGTGCTTGCAAGGCGAGCATTGGACACTCTGGCTTGAAGGTGCGGGCCTGGAAACCGCGCCCGCGACCGTCACGGCGGGCCAGCCTTTGGGCCGAGCGCGCGGCGTGGTCACAGTGCAACTGAGCCAGCCGGGGCTTACCCCGCCGGCCTTTACCACTCCGGCTCGTGCCCAGGCATGGCAGGCATTGTGTCCGTCGCCAGCGGTTCTTCTGGGCTGGCCCTGCGATGCGCCTGAGCTGGAAGACGCTCAGGCGCTGCTGGCGCGCCGGGACGCCAGTTTCGCTCGCTCGCAGAAGCACTACTACGAAGCACCACCGCGCATCGAGCGCGGCTGGCGCAACCATTTGATCGACATGCAGGGCCGCTCCTACCTGGACATGCTCAATAACGTGGCGGTGCTGGGTCATGGTCACCCCCGCATGGCGGAAGTTTCCCGTCGGCAATGGTCTCTGCTCAACACCAATTCGCGTTTCCACTATGGGGCCCTGGCCGAGTTCTCCGAGCGGCTGCTGGCCCTGGCGCCGTCTTCCATGGACCGTGTGTTCCTGGTCAACAGTGGCAGCGAGGCCAACGACCTCGCCATTCGCCTGGCCTGGGCCTACAGCGGAGGGCGGGACCTGCTCAGCGTGCTGGAGGCCTACCATGGCTGGACCGTGGCCACGGATGCCATCTCCACCTCCATCGCCGACAACCCCAAGGCCCTGGAAACCCGCCCAGGCTGGGTGCACCCGGTGGTGGCGCCTAATACCTATCGCGGCGTCTATCGAGGCCCGGGCAGTACCGCCGATTACCTGCGCAGCGTGACCGATACCTTGGCGCGGCTGGATGAACAGGGCCGGCAGGTGGCGGGTTTCATCTGCGAACCGGTGTATGGCAATGCCGGTGGGATTTCCCTGCCACCGGGGTATCTTGAGCAGGTATACCAGCAAGTACGTGCCTGCGGCGGGGTGTGCATCGCCGACGAGGTGCAGGTGGGCTATGGCCGCCTGGGCACTTACTTCTGGGGCTTCGAAGAGCAGGGCGTGGTCCCGGACATCATCACCATGGCCAAGGGCATGGGCAACGGTCAGCCGTTGGGTGTGGTGATCACTCGGCGCGAAATCGCCGAGGCCTTGGAAGCCGAAGGCTATTTCTTCTCCAGCGCTGGCGGCAGCCCGGTCAGCTGCGCCATCGGCATGGCGGTACTGGACGTAATGGAAGAAGAAGGGTTGTGGGAAAACGCCCGCACCACCGGTGGCTACTTCCGCCAGCGGCTCGATGAGCTGGTGGCGCGCTTCCCACTGGCGGGCGCCGCACACGGCTCCGGCTTCTACCTGGGCCTGGAGCTGGTACGTGATCGGGAAACCCTGGAGCCGGCCACCGAGGAAACCGCCTTGCTCTGCGAGCGCCTGCGTGAGCTGGGTATCTTCATGCAGCCCACCGGGGATTATCTGAACATCCTGAAGATCAAGCCGCCCATGTGCACCACCCGGCGCAGCGTCGATTTCTTTGTCGACAGCGTGGCGAAGGTGCTGGCCGAAGATCTCTAGGTTTTTCCATCTGTCAGCGGGTCAGGTTCCCGGAGCCCTCGAGCGGCTTCGGGAATTGCAGCCGTGTCCCGCAAGCGCCCAGGCGTAGCGGTACAGTCTTTCATCCATTACCGATTTAAATCCGGATCAGTATGTGCGTATCCGGCCAATTTTTGCTGAATCCCCTTTTTAGTTCGATATTTATCGGCTATAAAAGCTCCGTCATTCTCGGCTTCACCTCTCGCACGGAGTTCTCATGAGCCGCATCGTCACTGTCGCCGCTACCCAAATGACCTGTTCCTGGGATCGCCAGGCCAATCTTGCCAACGCCGAGCGCCTGGTTCGCCAGGCGGCGGCGGAGGGGGCCCAGATCATCCTGATCCAAGAACTGTTCGAAACCCCGTACTTCTGCCAGAAGCCCAACCCTGATTACTTGCAGCTGGCCACCCCCGCGGATACCAACCCAGCCATCCTTCACTTCCAGAAAGTCGCCAGGGAACTGCAAGTGGTGTTGCCGATCAGCTTCTATGAGCTGGCGGGGCGGGCGCGCTTCAACAGCATCGCCATCCTGGATGCCGATGGCAGCAACCTCGGGATTTATCGGAAAAGCCATATCCCCGACGGCCCCGGTTATCACGAAAAGTATTATTTCAACCCGGGGGACACTGGCTTCAAGGTGTGGCAAACCCGCTATGCCAAGATCGGCGTGGGTATCTGCTGGGACCAATGGTTCCCGGAATGCGCCCGGGCCATGGCGCTGCAGGGCGCGGAGATTCTGTTCTACCCGACGGCCATCGGTAGCGAGCCCCATGATGCGACCATCAGTTCCCGCGACCACTGGCAACGTGTGCAGCAAGGCCATGCCGGGGCCAACCTGATGCCGCTGGTGGCCAGCAACCGGATCGGCCGCGAAGAACAGGACGGCTACGACATCACCTTCTACGGCTCGTCGTTCATCGCCGACCAGTTCGGCGCCAAAGTTCGCGAGCTCAATGAAACCGAGGAAGGCATACTGGTCCAGCGTTTCGACCTTGACGCCCTGGAGCATGTTCGCAGCGCCTGGGGCAGCTTCCGTGATCGCCGGCCCAACCTCTACGGCCCGATCAAAACACTCGATGGTTCACTGGAGTCCTGACGACCATGACCACCCTGAACAGCACACCGCGGGCCGACGGTTTCCATATGCCGGCCGAGTGGGCACCGCAAAGCCAGGTCTGGATGATCTGGCCAGAGCGCCCGGACAACTGGCGCCTCGGCGGCAAGCCGGCCCAGGCCGCCCACGTGGCGCTCGCCCGCGCCATCGCTCGCTTCGAACCGGTTACCGTGGCGGTGTCGGCCGGCCAATATGAGAATGCCCGGGCTCGCCTGGATGTACCTAATATCCGTGTGGTGGAAATGACCACCGACGATGCCTGGATGCGTGACACAGGCCCCAGCTTCGTGATCAACGACGCCGGTGAAGTACGCGGCGTGGACTGGGGTTTCAATGCCTGGGGCGGTTTCGACGGTGGGCTCTACAGCCCCTGGAACCGCGACGACCAGGTTGCCAGCAAGGTGCTGGAAATGGAACGCTGCGGCCGTTACCGCACCGAGGGCTTCGTGCTCGAGGGTGGCTCCATCCACGTGGATGGCGAAGGTACGGTCATCACCACCGAAGAATGCCTGCTCAATCCTAACCGTAACCCCCACCTGGGACGCGGCGAGATCGAGGCGGTGCTGGCCGATTACCTGAACGTCAGTAAGGTGGTCTGGCTGCCCCACGGCCTCTTCAACGACGAAACCGACGGCCATGTGGATAACTTCTGCTGTTACGTTCGCCCTGGTGAAGTGTTACTGGCGTGGACGGACGACCCACAGAACCCCAACTACAGCCGCTGTCAGGAAGCGTTGAAAGTGTTGGAGGGCACCACTGATGCCAAGGGCAGGTCCTTCGTGGTGCACAAGATGCCGATTCCCGGCCCGCTGTTCGCGTCGGCCGAAGAATGCGAAGGCGTGGATATTGCCGCTGGCAGCCAGCCACGCGACCCCTCGGTTCGCCTGGCCGGTTCCTATGTGAATTTCCTCATCGTCAATGGTGGGATCATTGCTCCAAGCTTCGGCGAAGCCACGGATGACGCGGCCCGGGAAATTCTGCAACAAGTTTTCCCCGAGCATGAAGTGGTGATGGTGCCCGGACGCGAACTGCTCTTGGGAGGCGGTAATATTCACTGCCTGACCCAGCAGCAACCGGCTCCTCGTCACGCTTGAGCCGATGATACCCTGAAGCCCAGCGGCCCGCCGCTGGGCTTTTATGTATCCAGCCTGCTACTTGCCGGTGCGCTGGCACAGCTTTTGTATCTTTTAATTCAGCAGATGCTTCCCTTGTGAGGGTCGCTGGTCTGTCATAAAAAAGCCTTAAGCTGTGCCGCTCGCTTGAACCGGGGGATGTTGCGATGAATGCAGTCAGAGGGGCAGTACCCCAGGGTAACCACAATGTGTCTTCACAAAGCCTGGGCCAATCTTCCAGGGCCCGAGCTTGTCGAGATGGCAGGAGCGCAGACCCCCGCCAACTGATCGCGCAACGCTATCCAGCGGGGCTCATCAGCGACGCCGAACTGGAAGCCTTGCTGGGCATCCTCAAAGCCTGATCCAGGCTTTCACCCTTCGCCTCAGGCAGGATGCCTGGGTGAAACCTTCTCATGTCATCATTCCATTTCGTAGTTTGACAGCTTCCAACCTCGCTCTTTAGGATCCCGCTCCGCTGTACGGGCTGGCCTTCGCAGGGCCGTGCCTGGTGCTCGCTACCCTGGCAGCGCCCGCGGCGATACTTCAAGGAACAAGGAAAAAAAGATGTTTGACTACCGCATCGGCGTCCTGGCGCTGGGTCTTTGCGCCGTTACCCCTGTCATGGCCAGCGAGCAGGCCGAGAGCAAGGGGTTCGTCGAGGACAGCCACCTGAACCTGTTGCTGCGTAACGCCTATATCAACCGTGACTACAAGCATGGCGCCGAAGACCGAGCCGAATGGGGCCAGGGCGTGATCGCCAACTTCGCCTCGGGCTTTACTCAGGGCACGGTGGGCGTGGGCCTGGATGCTTTCGGCTTGTACGGGCTGCGGCTCGATGGCGGCCGCGGGCGCAGCGGCGCGGGCGGTATCGACTTCTTCAAGCAGGACAGTAGCGGCAATGCCGCCGATGACCTGGCTCGCGCCGGTGGGGCGATCAAGTTCCGCGTCTCCAACACCGTACTGAAGTACGGCGAAATGATGCCTGCCTTGCCCGTGCTCAACTACGATGACAGCCGCCTGTTGCCGGAAAGCTACACCGGATACCTGCTCACCTCCCGCGAAATCGATGGGCTGGAACTCAATGCCGGGCACTTCACCGCGCAAACCCGCAAGAGCGCTGAAGGCCGGGACAGCGGCGGCCTCAAGCAGCTGGACGTGTTCGGCGGCAGCTATCGCTTCAACGATCAGTTCAGCGCCTCGCTGTATGCCTCGGACGTAAAGGACGAATTGCGCAAACAGTACCTGGGCATGACCTTCGTGCAACCTTTCGACCGTGACCGTTCGCTGACCTTGGACTTCAACGGCTACCGGTCGCGGCTGGACAGCGCCTTCGCCGATCGTCTGGGCACCGGTCAGGACAACACCATCTGGAGCCTGGCGGCCACCTATGCCTTCGGCGCGCACTCGCTCACCCTGGCTCACCAGCGCAGCACCGGCGACACGGGCTACAACTACGGCGGCTACGCCAACAACGGCGGCGTAGGCGATGGCGGCAATACCATTTTCCTGGCCAATTCCTACTGGTCGGACTTCAATGCCGAAGACGAGCGCTCCTGGCAATTGGCCTACGGGCTGGACTTCGGCCCGTACGGCATTCCGGGGCTGAGCTACAAGATCGCCTACGTGCGCGGTGACAATATCCGCACCAACGACGGCGAAGGCGTCGAGCGTGAGTGGTTCAACCAACTCCAGTACGTTGTGCAGGAAGGCGCGGCCAAGGATCTGAAGCTGCGCCTGCGCAATTCCATCCTGCGTACTTCGACCAATGTGCGGGAGTCCGGCTACAACGACGACGGCAATGAAGTGCGGCTGTTCGTCGAATACCCGATCAATATCTTCTAAGGCTGCAAGGCCCAGGCCGCCTGGCTTGGCCCCTTGTTGTATCAGCGCTGATAACAACCGGGGTGACAGGCCCGCCTGGCCTGCTGCATCATGAGCGTTTCGAAACCTTATGTTTCACGGGACGCTCATGATCGAACGACCGCGTACCGCCGAGGCCCAGGCGCCGCTGATCTCCGTGATCGCGCCTTGCTACAACGCGGAGCGCTACCTGGAGCAGGCGCTGGAAAGCATCTATGCCCAGGATTATCCAAATTTCGAAGTCATCATCGTCGACGACGGCTCTTCCGACCGTAGCCTGGAAATGCTCAGGCAGCTTCAACCGCGCTATGGCTTCGCTCTGTATACCCAGGCCAACCAAGGTGTAAGCGGGGCGCTCAATACCGGTTTGAAACATGCGCGTGGCGTCTACGTAGCCACGCCGGACCTGGACGACGTGATGCTGCCGCACTCATTGAGTGTGCGTGCGCGCTACCTTGACCAGCATCCGGACGTAGGCCTGGTGGGCGCGCTCATCCATTACATGGACGAGCACGGCACTCTCAGGAAACAGCAGCGGCCCAGGGGTATTCGCCAACTTGACTTCGCCAGCATCCTGGCCAATGGCGAAGTGGTGGGCGCGCCTGTTTCCCTGTATCGAATGGAGGCCCTGCGCGCTGTCGAGGGGTATGACCCTGACATTCGGGTACAGGATTTCCAGATCACCCTACGCATCGCCCGCCGGGGCTATGGGGTACATATCATTCCCGAGGTGGTGACCCATTACCGCCGCCACCCGAACAACCTGTCCCGCCGATACAAAGTGTTGCTCGAATCCGACCTGCGCACTATCGAGCCCTACAAGGGTCATCCCGCCTACGCCCGTGGCCGGGTCACGCTGATCAACAAGGCACTCAAATATGCCGTGATCCAGGACAAGCGTGACGCCTGGCGCCTGCTGCGCGAGATCCCCTGGCGACTGATCGACGGCACCACCTTGCGGCGGGTCAAGCGCCTGTTGTTTCACTACTGAGTAGAACACGCCTATGGAATGGCTGGAAAAATGGCGTAAACGCCGTGTCCGCAAGCACTTGAACAATCTGGATCGGGTGCAACGCTACCCAGAGAAGATACGCTTGCGCTACCCCACCTACAGCGTCGGGCCGGGCAGCTATGGCGTTCCTGAAGTCTATGATTTCGAAGACGCCGCGCAATTGCGCATCGGCGCTTATACCTCTATCGCCGGGAAGGTAACCATTTTGTTGGGCGGCATTCATCGCACCGACTGGGTGACCTCTTACCCGTTCCAGAAGGTATTCAAGGAAGCGGAAAACATCCCGGATATTCATCCGACCAAGGGCGACGTGGTCATCGGCAATGATTGCTGGATTGGCATGGGCGCGATGATCCTCTCCGGCGTGACCATCGGCCATGGGGCGGTGGTGGGTGCTGGCGCATTGGTGACCAAAAGCGTGGAGCCCTACGCTATAGTTGCGGGTAACCCCTGCCGCTTCATACGCTGGCGCTTCGAAGCCGATGTGCGCGAGCGACTGCTGGCCAGCGCCTGGTGGGATTGGCCTGTGGAAGAGCTGCGCGCGAAGGTCGAATTGCTGATGAGTGACCGCATCGAGCAGTTCCTCGCCTATGCCGAGCAGCGTAACGCCAGCCGAGGCTCATGGGAGCTTGCGAAGCAAGCAAACTCGTAAACAGGAGCGTGCCATGCAGCGTTACTACAATCTAAGCGGCCATTCCGGAGTGGTCGCCTATGAACTGGGTAACGACACCATCACGGTGCAGTTCGCAGGTGACGATTCGCCGTGTTACCTCTACGACGCACACAAGCCGGGCCTTCAGGCAGTGCGGGAGATGCAGCGCCTGGCCAAGGCGGGCAGGGGGCTTTCTACTTATATCAGCCAGCATGTACGGGATAACTACGCCCGGCATTGGACGCGCTAAGCTCCGTCCACCACCCTCGGCCGCTGGCGAATGATCGCAAAATCCTGTCGTGCCAGCCGGGGCAGCGCCCATGGCCCCACGGCGGCGCGCTGGAAGTAGGGCAGCTCGCCCCATAGGGCTCTGTCGCCCACTAGGTAGATATGCTGCTGGGCACGGGTCAGCGCCACATTCAAAAGGTTCGGCTTGGACGCGGCCCACTTTGCGCTGCCGGCGTTGTCACGGTCGGCGCCCAGCACCATGAACACACAGCCTTCTTCCTTGCCCTGGAACGTATGCACGGTGCCAATGCTGCGCCTTGCCCAGCGGTTGAGCTCGTCACGCCTTGGCCCGCCGCTCGGCCATTCGAAGGCTAGCAGCTGCTCACGCAGGGCTTGTCGCACGGCCTTGAAGGGGGAAATGACATAGAGCGGGGGCAACTGCTGGTCGCGCTGGTACAGATGAGTGATTACCTTCACCATGAATTCAACCTGTTCGGGGACCGCCTGTTTGCGTCGCACCGCGCACTGGATATCGACCCAGCCGCTGGGGAGGTCGATCAAGGGCGTGCCGCCAGGGCTGCGGTCCCTGAGGCCATACACCATCCGACCCCCGTAGGCGATCTGGTTGGCCAGGCTGAACATGGGTTCATGGCAGCGCCGGTGGACACGCAAGGGGCTGCCCACCCAGAGCGTTTCCTCCATGAAGGGGGCGTTGGCGCCGAAGCGGTTGGCCAGGTCCGCCAGTCGTTGCACCGATACGCAGTGAGGGGCGTAGGCATTGCCCGCGGTGACCGGGCTCAGTTGCCCGAGGGCATTGATCAGACAGGTAGGGAGTGTGAACACCGGCTCGATCTGCAGCGGGTCACCCACCACCACGCAACGTCGGGTGCGCCAGATGGCACCGACCGCCGCTTGCGGCACGGCTTGCCCGGCTTCGTCGATATACACCCAACCCAGCGAGCCGGCGCCCAGCCCTGCGAACTGGTTGGCGAAGGAGGCGAAGGTACTGGAGACCACCGGCACCACCATGAACAGGTTCTGCCAGATCGCCAGGGTCTGGCTGCGATCTTCTGGCTTCTTGCCAGACAACAGCTTGCCCACGGCCACCAGGTTGCTGCGCAGCGCGCCTTGTCCGGCTTCGTGCAACCAGGCTTCATGCAGCGCCAGGGCCGCCGCGAAGAGCGCCGAGCGCAAGGTCGCCAAAGCCTCGTCGTGCCACAGTCCGTGAATCTGTAGCGTTGGGTCGTCCCGGAGCGCCAGGGGCGTGGCGGGTAGCCGCGGTGTACCTAGCTGCTCCACGAGCCGATCACGTTCCGCTGCTTTCCTGGTCCATGTCTCACGGCGCTCCGCGAGCACCGCCTGGGCTTTCTCCAGACGGGCCTGCGCGCTGGCCAGTTGTTCGGTCAAGGCCTGGGCTTGCGGCTGGAATGCCCTGAGCTGGGCATGGGCATCGAGCTGAGCAGCTGCGTTCGCGCTGCGCCGCTGGGCGTAGGCCCGGGCCTCGGAGGTGCGACGCAGACGCGCCCACCAACCCGGCCGGGTACGTTCGATCAGCACCTGCTCGGTAGCCAACTGCTGCAGAACCTCGGCCACGGCTTGCTGGCGTTGCGCCTGGGCCGCTTGGGCCGCGACCACCTCTGCCAAGGCTTTATCCGCTTGGGCCGCCGCTTCCTGAGCCTCGGCGGTATAGGTTGCCTCGGTATGAGCGCTGAAGAAGGCCAGCAGCTCGGCCAGGGCCTCTCGTTTGGCAAGGGCCTCAGTGACCCGGTGCTGCGCTACGCGGAACGCTTCCTGGGCTTGGCTGAACGACTGTCCAGGAACGCCCTTGAACCAGTCCCAGATGCGCAGCGGCAACTCGGCGCTGTCGGTTTCCAGGCTGTACATGCCGAACCGCTCCAGGAAACGGTTACGGTTGCGGGCATTACCCAGCGCGCAGCTGAACAGCCCCCAGGGCATGTCCTCGCCTTCGGGCGAGACGGGGCCGCGTCGGGCCTGCTGGATGGCGAGGTTATGGGCCACCGGCTGCAGGTAGCCGACCTGTTTCCAGGTTGTATCCAGCGCCCGGCGCTTGACCAGGTCGAGAGAAATATTCTCTACCGCTGCGTTATTGGTGGATGCCACCACCATTTCGAAACCGGTGAGCGCGGCAATGAGCGGGCGCAGCTTCACGCTTTGATCGTCACCCTTGAAATGCACGCTGAGGCTTTCCGCGGAGAAGGCGGCGTCTACGCTGTTCAGCCCGGCCAGGACCTTGGCGCGTTGCACCAGGTTATCGGCGAAAAGGTCTCGCAGCAGGGTGGTCTTCCCCGTGCCAGGCGGGCCATTGACCGAAAACAGGCCTTCGCTGGCCAGGCCGGCGCGAATCTGGTTGATCGCGAACTGCTGCATCAGGCTCATGGCATGACCCGGCGCGGCCAGCCAATGACCCTCGTTCATATGCCGGGGCCGCAGGCTCTCCTGGACCAGCGCGCAACCTTGCTCGGAATACAGGTCGATGCGCTGCTCCGCCGCCAGGGGAATGAGGTAACGCTCAAGCGTGGCGGGCACCTCACCACTACGCACCGCCTGGATGGCCCGTTCCAGGTCAGAGATGTAGAAGCTGTTGAGAATGTCCAGGTCATCCAGCGCCAACTCGTCTTCGTCCTCGGCCTCGCTGGATTCCGGCAGCTCCTGTGCGACGGCATCTTTCGCCGGAGCCTGGTTCTGCTTGCGCGGGCGCACCTTGGCCGTAAGCATGGCGATCGGCTGCTCCGCCTCGGGCGTGAAACCCGCCCAGGCGCACAGCAGGGCCTGAAGGGTCAGCACTTCGGCCGGCTGAAGCCCCTGGCCGGCGAAACCGCCGCGTGCGCTGAGAAAGTTCTGCAGGTCGATGAGCAGGGCGCGCTTCGCTGAATCGAAAGCGTCGTAGCTCAAGGCACTCAGGCCTTGGGACAAGGCCTGCCCCAGTGCCCAAGGCGCCGTGGAGATCGACAAAGCATCCAGTAGCGGATAACCGCTCACGTCCAGCGGCAGCTTGGCGAAGCAGGTCAGGCCTTCCAGGTCCGCCCGGGCCTCGTCCTCGAAGCGGGCACCCGGCCCGTTCGGGCCCTCGTACAGGTCCGCTGCCTGGCCGATGGCCGACCTGTCGAACACGCCGAGAAACAGGTTATAGCCGACCACCTCCATGCCCGGGTCGACGTCTACCCGTAACAGCGCAGGGTTCGTTGGGTCGGCCAGTTCAGCCCGGGCCAGCGCCCGGACCTGCCAAGGCTCCAGTTCGCCGAGGTACTGCTCCAGGCCGTAGGGTATGAAGAACTCGACCTTATGCCAGTAGTCCAGTACAGCCAGCAGCGTGTCGCGGTGGTGAGGTGTCAAGGAGGCCGGTTCCGAATAACTGTCCACAAGGCAAAGAGTGTACCCCGGATGGGATCCGCGCGCTGACCTCGGCTAGCGTTTGCTCAGCGCCAGGCGCGCCGCGAACAGCAGGAATACCGCACCCGTGGCCCTGTCCATCCAGCGGACCACGGCTGGCCGACGCAGGGCCTCGCCCAAGGGCCGAGTGGCCAGGATCAGCGCGCCTGCCCAAAGCACACCCAGGGCAATGTGAATGCCGACCAGACCGAAGGTCCAGGCCACCAGTGGGCTACCGGCTGGAATGAACTGCGGCAGGAAGGACACATAAAAAATGCCCACCTTGGGGTTCAAGACATTGCCCAGCAAGCCGCGCACGAACCAGTTACCGCCGCCCTGGCGCGCGTCCGGCCCGGAAAAACTCGCGCGCGGCGACCACAGTAGGTTGATGCCGAGCCAGCATAGGTAGGCCGCGCCGCAATACTTGAGCAGTGTATAAGCCACTTCCGACACCGCCAGCACCGCCCCCAAGCCGAAGGCCACCGCCGCGCCCCAAAGCAAACAGCCCGCGTTTATCCCCAGCGCAGCCTTCGCCGCCTGACGGCTTCCCTCCACCGTGGCCGTGCGCAGGATCAACGCCGTGTCCAGACCCGGCGTCACGGTGAGCAGGGTGGCGGCGAGGGTGAAGGCCAATAGGCTGTCGGTGGGGGTCATGGATAAAGATCCGAAGGGGAGGGTGCAGGTAGGGTAGCAGCGAAGGGGATAAAAGGGGGGGCCTCAGGGGGCCTTGCTTTACCCCCGCACATAGGTCGAATTCGGCGCATGTACGCTGCAGGCGTGGCGCAAGCTGGGGAGAAACAGTTCAGCAGCTGCTAAAAAAAAGCTGGTGGCACTGTTAGAAAATTCCAGATCGAAGACAACCGCTTAAGCGATCTTCCGGACTGGTACAAGGTCAAGCTGCGCAGCAGCGAGTATCGCTTGGTCTACCAGGCGGTGGCAGCGCTGGTGTGAACCGGGTGCAATAGAAACTTGAGAATGGCCGATTTTGGAGACTGTAAGGTGTCTCGATGCGGATGTGCGCTCCGCCAGGAATCGAACGTGGGTACTACTCATTAGTAAGGTAGGCGCTTGACCGGCCGGGCCGCTTCGCAGCGGATATCCGACGTCAGAAATGCGGTGTATCGCAAAATTTAGTGCGATAACATTGGCGCCGTTACTACGTATGGTCCATGAAGAGAAATCGGATGTCGCTTAAGTTCCAGCCAAAAGAAGCCTGCGTTGTGATGTGCGATTTTGTTGGTTTCGTCGCGCCAGAGATGATCAAGAAAAGGCCGGTAGTGGTTCTTAAAAAGCACCGTCACAGCGCACGGCTCGTCACTGTTGTACCGCTTAGTACGACTCGGCCGGACCAGCTGCTCGCTCACCATGTTGAGCTGCCCTGTTACCTTCCGGGTGATGCAGGCACATGCTGGGCAAAATGTGACATGGTGTATACGGTGAGTCTCGAACGCCAGGAATTATTCAAGGTCCGTAGTCGTCACGGTAGTGGGCGTGAGTACAAAGTCATTCCAATGAAGGCCGAGCATTTCGAGGCAGTTCGGGCCGCAGTGAGGGCAGGTTTGGGCCTATGATGAAGGCCAAAACCTCATAGCTAACAGGTTTATAGCGATTTTCAATTAGCGGGAGCGTGACTGTCACGGCATAATCACTCCTGTACCCGAAAGGGGCTTTTGAGACTCTAAGGATCCCGGTTTACCCGGCAATCGTAGAGCCAGGCAGGAGATTGGCGATGACAAGCCGTCCTGTTTGTGAATAGAGGCGCCGCAAGGCGCCTTTTGTCTTTATGTTGTCTTTATGGCCTCCGAGTTTGTCAAAACGACCCACTGTGATGGCGGTTTCAGAACCGTGCCTCGAGAGGTGGTGTAACTCATGGCCTTGACCACTGAGCTCGCCCTTTCGTTGATCACCGCAGGCAGCTTTGCCTGCGGATTATCGCTGACAGTCCCTTGATCCTGAGCGCCACATCGATGGTCACGAAAGCACGAGCCTTCAAGCGGCCCTTAGCGGTCGCTACCTCGCTATCCAACGGAACGCCAAAACGAAAAAACCCGCCAGAAGGCGGGTTTTCGGGGCTTCCGATGCGTTCAACGAGCGCAACGAAGCCAGGTATGGTGCCGGCACCAGGAATCGAACCCGGGACCTACTGATTACAAGTCAGTTGCTCTACCAGCTGAGCTATACCGGCAGGTAAGGGCGCTGATTATAGCGACTGAGGGCTCGCTGTAAAGGGCAACGTTAGCACAGGCCCTTCGATCCACCCTGCGGGCCGGCTGGCTGCAGAAATTTCCTACAAGCGAAACGGCAGTTTCGAGCAACTTCCTCGGAAAGTGTCCGCATATTCAAACGTCTTTTCTCCCAACAATAGCGCCCCATCGAAATCCCTCAGTGGAATAAATGGAGGCAGCGTTCAATGCGGTGCTTATTCGTTCTTGCCTGGTTGTTGGCTTTGCCGACCGTGGCGTTGGCTGGCCCCAAGATCAGCATTGGTTCGCTCTCCGACTATATGCGGGCGGACAAGAACGTGCTGGTCAAGCGGGTATACAACCACGGCGACGCCACGGCCTTCGTCAAGGTGCGGGCGTGGGAGCTGGTGCGCCAGCCCGACGGGAAGGTCGTTGAAGTGCCGCTGGACCTAGAGTCGGCCGGGGGCAAGCGGGAGCTGGTGGTGAGCCCGGCACGGCTGATCATCCCCGCCGCGGGCCTGCAAACGGTACGGCTGCTGTTCAGTGGCGATCGCGCCCAGGAGCGTTATTTCCGTTTGCGTTTCAATCCCGTATTGCCCAACGCCGGCGACGGTTTCCAACTTACCCAGAAAGAAGCCCGCGACTACGAAGTTTCCATTTCCGGTGGTGTGCAGATGCTCGCCGGCTTCGGCTCGTTGCTATACGTGCGACCTCGGGAAGTTGCACATCAATTGGCCATCGATGAAGAGCCGGATCGGTTCGTCGTGCGCAACGTGGGCAATGCCACCGCCGTACTGGATCGCTTTCGCCGCTGTGATGCCAATGGCCTGGAATGCGACCCGGCCGTGGTGCATCTCTTGCCGCCGGGTGCCACCCGGGTGTTCGAGCGCAAGCCGGATAGCACCTACGCCTTCACCCACCAGCGCGGCACGCTCGCGCCCCTTCCATACGAAATCAAGGGCCAGCCGACCCTCACTTCGGCCATTTCACTCAAAGGAGCCAAGCAATGAAACTCAAATACCTCGTGCTGCCACTGGCACTGTTTGCCGCGGCCCAGGCCTCGGCCGCCGATGTCATCAGCAAGCAGATCCAGGTCACCGCCTACATTCCAACATCTGCTTTCTCGATCCTCGACGAAGGTGGCTGGATGAACAAAACCCAGCAGCTGAGCCTGTACAACGGCAACTTGCAGAAGATTTCCAACCGCCTGATCGCCAAGAGCACCACTGGCGCCATCTCCGCGCGCCTGGAAAACGACCCGGTACTGACCAGCCGTAACAATCGGATTCCCCTGACCATCACCGCCAACGGAAAAGACCTGTCCACCACGTCCACCGAGATCGTACCGGCCGCCGATGCCAGCACGCCGTACTACATGACCATGGACATCGCCGCCGCGACCGGCCCTTACGAGCCAGGCGATTACATGGGCTTCGTGGACGTCACCTTCGAAACCCCGCTGCCCACCCCTTGACGGCCCATCGCTGGCGGGCCTGAGTGCCCGCCGCACCTCTCTTGATACGGGAAAGAATACGTGGCGTTTGCGATCAATCCCTTAAGGCTTGCCGTCGGTTGCGCGGCGAGTGTTTGTGTCAGCACCGTACTGGCCGCCTCGGCGCCGCCGGAGCGGGCATTGGATCTGCTGACGCAGGTGCAAGGATTACCCGCGGACTTTCGCGACCACTTTTTCGACACGCCCCTGGTGGTTCGGGTGGACCTCAATGGCCTGTACCTGGCCGATGCCATGCTGGTGCTCAATCGAGACCAGCAAGTGCAGGTGGTCAAGTACACCGCAACCGATCAGTCCGAGGTGAGCGAAGAAGACCAGGCCATCTGGCTCAAGGCCCTGGGCACGCCTCGGCCCTTGGGGCGGTGCGATGGGGATTGCCCTTCAGGGCTACTGGCCTTGGAGTACAGCCTCGAACGTTCGCAGTTGTCGATTCTCACCGATACCGCCGAACGTAATCAGGTGGGGCCTCGCTACTACAGCCTTCCGGAGGAGGGCAGTGGGCTGCTGCTGCGCAACCAGCTGAACCTGGCCGGGAGCGAGTCCCAGATGTACGGCACCTACCTGGCTTCAGCACTGGGCAGCCGCGGCCCCTGGACCGCCGTGGCCGAAGCGCAACTCGACCGCAGCACAGGCCAGGGTGCGAGCATCGATCGCCACCGCCTGCGCAGCCTGTATACCGATTATCTGCACGAAGACACCTTCTACCGCCTGGGCTATTTTTCGCCCTCGCTGCAGGGCTTGAGCCGCCAGCCACGAACCCTCAATGGTCAGCCGCAAGGCACCTTGGGGCTGATGTTCGGCAGTAGCGACAGCCTGGCGGTGGACGATGCCCAGCCCAGCGCGACGCCCATCTACGTCACGCCGAACCGGCCCGCTACCGTGGAGGTGTATCGCAACGGCTCGCTGATCAACAGCCAGCCGGTACAGCCGGGCCTGCAGGCCATCGACACCCGGCCCCTGCCGGGCGGAATTTACCCTGTGGAAGTGCGCCTGGTGGAAGACGGCCAGGTAACCGCCACCAGCGAAGAGTTCATCTACAAGCCCACCAATTGGAACAACCCGGCTCAACGCTGGCGCTACAACGCCTATCTGGGGCGGGGCCAGGAGCTGTTCAGTAACTGGCAGGACGACCGGGAAGAAGGCATGAATGCCGGGCTTATCACCAATTACTTGCTGCACCCCACCGCGATCCTGGGGCTGTCCGTGGAGCATGTGGACGGCGCCATGCAGTACGGCGCTTCCCTGGATTGGGACATCACGCCCAGGCTGCGTACCTTCGCCAATGCGTACCGCACCGAAGGCCGAGGCGATGGGCTGGATTTGCAAGCCATCTACACCTACGAAGCGGGGAACCTGGTGGCCAGCCATACCCGCTCGTGGCTTTATCAGTATCAGCTGGACGACCGCCTGCCCGGTTTCTGGATGCCGCGCTATCAATCGCGACGTGAGGAAACGACCCAGAGTGCGTTGAGCTGGCAGCACCGGTTCACTTCGCGCGGCACCGGCGTGGCGCGTCTCTCTCAAAACACCGGGCCGCTGTCCGGGGTGGGGGTGGATCTCTCCTGGATTCAACGGGCCGTATTGCTGGGCACAGACACTACCTGGCGTTTCTCGCTCTTCGACCGCCCGGCCATGGCCAGCAGCGGCGCGCGGCGCAACCGAGGCGTCGACCTGAGCCTTACCCTGTCCCTGGGTGGAGCCGGCGACACCCTTTATGGCAGCGTCGGCAGCCGCATCCGGCGGGACGGCGGTCGGGAGCAGACCGCATCGCTCAATTATCAACATCGGCTCCAGGGGCCTTTCCTGCGCAGTGTGACCGGCACCCTCAACCAGGACAGCTATGGCCTGGGGGTGGGTGGTCGGTTGGCCTTCCAGAACCGCCTGCTGGCTGGAGATGGCTACCTGCAAACCTCGTCTTACAACGATGAGCTCGGCGGCGGGCTCAACCTGAGCAATACCCTGGCTATTGGCGGCGGCCATCTAGCCAGTACTGGGGACATAAGCGCTTACCAGGCCGGCATGGTGGTCGAGGTAGACAGCGATGTCGCGGACATCGAGCTGCGCAGCTTCGACGGCCAGGGTTCCTCCGGACGCCTGCGGCCAGGGCGCAATGTGATTCCGCTGAGCCCTTACAAGAAAGGCCGCGTACGGTTCGATTTCACGGGTGAGGACGGCCAGCCCGTAGTGGTAGCGCCCCAGGTGACCGACTACCACCTCAACCGTGGCGGGGTGGCCTATCAGCGGTTGCATGTCATGCGCACGCTGACGGTGATCGGCCGCCTGCTCGACCCCAGCCGGCGACCTGTAGCGGGCGCGATGATCATCAACCACGCCAGCCGGAGCGTTTCCGAGGCTGACGGCTTCTTCGCGGTAGAGATGAGCGAATCCACGCCCACCCTGGAGGTGCGGCTCGGGGCGGGCCGGCATTGCTTGGTGAACGTGGACACCGCCAAGGGCGAACGGGACCAGGACGTGGTGCTCATGGGCGACCTGGTGTGCTCGCCACGGTCGCTGGCCGAGAATGCAGCGAAGGAGAATGACGATGTCTAAGCCCATGGAAATGGCCAGCCGATGGTTGGCCCGAGCCTGCCTAGGGGCATTGGCACTGGGGGCTAGCCACTTGGCGCAAGCGGACGCGGTTGAAATCACCGCTGAATACCGTGCCTCCGAGTATAACGATGAGTTCCGCAACACCACCCCGAATTCTGGCTACTGCGTGGAATATGGCTGCGAGACTGACATGTTTTCAGTCTCCCTGCCGATCACGTATGAACGCACCGTCATCAGCGGCCTTTCCCCTATACCGGACCGCTGGTCCTTGAAGACGCCGGCCGAGGCCATCGTGGACATTGTTTCCGACCAGGGAGAAAGGGCCTCCCTGCGATTTCAGGTCACGCATATAGCCCAGTCGGTGGGCGTTGGAAGCGATGGAGACCTGGGCTATACAGAAAACCCGGCAGCCCATAGGACGGCGGGAGGCGGATGCACTCGGCTGGAAGGCTGGCTGAATGAGGATTCGGTGCTTGGCGGCTTTGCATGGCGCGTGGACAATCCCCGATCTCCCTCGGTCTGTTACCCAAACAACGAGCCGGACGATTCCCCTCGGCCGATCACCCCGCGTGTCTGGAACACGTCCATAGCCTACAAGCTGATCTATCCCCCGCCGCATACCCTGCCCATGGGCACTTACCATGGCAGTGTCACCTTCAGCGTGGGTGAAACGGGCGATTTCGCCCTGGGAAGCAAGGTTTCCAGGCTAAGCGTGAACAGCGTGACTTTCAATTTCACCCTGTCGGTCCACCATCAAGTAAGCGTGCAGTTCCCAGCCAATTCCGACCGAGTGGTCCTGGAACCCACCGGGGGCTGGCAAAAATGGCTGAGCACCGGGGTAGCCCCTACCGAACTCACGGCCAGCCTGCCGTTTCGCTTGACCGCTTCGGGCCCGTTCAGCATTCGCATGGAGTGTGGCGAAGCCACCGGGCCGAAGATCTGCGCCATACGCAACCGGCGGACCCAGGCGCTGACGTCCTTCATTGTCTGGGTACATCCACCCAAGGGTACGGAGTTCGCTCATCAGCCCGGCGCGCCAGCCACGCCCTTTCCCATCCTGGACGGGCAGTCGGTCAGTTTCCTCACGCCGAAGCTGCTGCGCAATAGCCTGGGTAAGTTCACCTTCGAAACCTACGACCCTTTTATCGAGGAATTGCTCAAGTCCCCTGGGGATGACTGGGCAGGCTTGGTGACCTTGATTTTCGACGCCACGCTCTGAGGCCGCCGGGCCACAGTTCAGCACAGGGAGGTACAGGATGGTCAATGCGTTAAGGTCGGGCTCGCAGGCGCAGCCTGTGATGCCTTGGGTGCTGTGCGCCGTGGTGCTTGGCATAGCCGCGCCTCTGGCTCAGGCGGCCAGCCTGGATATTTCCGGGCGCTGGCGCCCGGACGGCCCCGGTGATGGCTTCGAAAACACCACGCCTGTGTCGGGTTATTGCCTCGAGTTCGGCGGATGCGGGCCAAACGAGGCCTCCATACGGCTGCCTGTCGAATACGGTCGCCAAGTCATCTCGGGTTTGCCGCCGCTGGCGTCGCGCTGGTCGCTACTGGCGCCACCCGAGGCCCGGGTGACACTGACCTCGGAAACCGGAGCCACACTGAACCTGCGCTTCCAGCTGACGCACCTGGCGCAGATCCTGGGCGGTAATGGGTTCACTACTTATGAAAATCCGGCTTTTCACTGGTCCGCTGGGGGCGGATGCAGGTTCATGACCTCCCAGGGCTTCGACGGTAACGGCGCCATGGGTTTTGTCTGGGAGGTGCTCAGCCCGAACGCCCCCACGCTCTGCTATCCCACCTCCGGGGGCGTGTCCGAAGGCCAACGGCTCATCAAGCCTTGGGCCAGATCGTTCTCCTTCGGTTACCGACTGCTGTTGCCTGCGATGTATTCAGTGCCTGCGGGGCGCTACAGCGGCAGCTTCACCTGGTCCGTGGGCGAAAACGCCGACCTGGCCCTGGGTGGGCCGCTGCTGGGCCTGACCACCGACAGCCTGACCCTGCGCTTTGACATAGACGTCGAGCATCGGCTTTCGGTGGTGTTCGATCAGACGGCAGTGGCGCTGGCTCCCCGCAAGGGCTCCTGGGCCCAGTGGTTCGCCAATGGGGTGCCGGCGGATGCGCAATTAACGGGACGTTTGCCGCTGCATCTTAGCGCAAGCGGGCCCTTCGCCCTCTACCTGGGCTGTGGCCGCGCTGCCAGCGCGGGTGATTGCGCCCTGATGGAGCCAGGCAGTGGTGACGTAGCCGCGGTCGTCACACGCCTGACCTTGCCCAGCGGGCTGGAGCAGGAGGGTGCGCCTGTGAGCCGGTTGCGCCTGCATGAACACGTCCGCTACCTCGTCAAGGCCAAGCGCCCCATAACGGCGGAGTTGGGCGAGGTGGAATTCCATACCGCCCCCGGGGAGGTGTCGCACATGATCAAGCATGGCGGCGCTACCTATGCCGGCGCGGTCGTCCTTTACTTCGACGCGCAGTTGCCATGAACAGGATCATCAGTACGGTTCTACATCGGCTTCGGACATGCCTGTGCCACCTGGCCCTGGCTTTGCCGATGGTCGCCCAGGCGGGGCCGGACCTGGCGCCTGGCAACTTCTACGCCTTCATGCCCAGCCAGCGAAGCACACTGGTGGCGCACATCAGGAACCTTGGCGATGTGACAGCCTTCGTCAGTCTCCAGTTGGCCGAGTTGACCTTCGACAATCAGGGCCAGGCCGAGGAACAACCGCTGGAGACAAAAGCCGGGCTCGATCGCGCGCTGGTGGTAACGCCCCCCCGGCTCATCCTGCCGGCCCAAGGCGCCGGGCACGTCAGGGTGATCTATCGCGGGCCACGCGATCATGAGCGCTACTTCCGCCTGCGCTACGTGCCCGTGGCTCCAGAGGCAGTGAACGACTTCGCTTTGCAGCCCGAGGAGGCCAGGGCTTATTCCGACACCCTGCGCGCAGGAGTGGGCATCCTCAAGGCTGTCGGCACTCTGGTGATCGTGCCGCCCGCCAATGCCCGCTATGCCACGCGCCTGGTTCCGGGAGCTCATGGCTTGCGGATCGTCAATGAGGGTAACGCCACGGTGAGCGTGGTAGGCGCGCGTTATTGCGAGGCGGTCACGGACCGCTGCGAACTGGGCGGTGCCCTGCATATCCGGCCGGGGCAGCAGGCCGAGGTAGCCCGGCGCCCAGGCCAGGTGTACCGGTTCGAACTGCAGGAAGGCCGCACGCTTACGCGCCATTCCTACCCCGAATGAAAGCCGCTGGCCCACTTGCCGACCGCTACGAAAGGAGAAGCCCAATGGCTACAGCCGTGATTATCGACGACCAGCCCTACATTCGGCTCATGGTGGGGCAAATCCTCCAGGAGGAAGGTATCGAACTCTTGGGCGAGTGCGCGGACGGCGTTCAGGGCCTGGCTTTGATTCGGGAAGCCCAGCCCGATATCGCTGTTCTGGAGCTGACCTTGCCCAACCTGGAAGGGCTCGAAGTGATCGAGCGGGCGCGGCGGGTAAGCCAGGCAACCAAATGGGTGGTGCTTACTGCCTGCCCTGCGGACTATACGCTGGACCGTTGCCTGCGGGCGGGTATCACCGCTTTCGTGCCCAAGGCCTACGACACCCAGACATTTCGCCATGGCATCCGTGCCGTGAAGGCCGGTTTTACCTACTACCCTGACCTGGCATGTAACAAGCACCAGCCCGGCCATGGCGACGAGGATGAAAGGATTCGTTTGTCCAGGCTTTCCGCGCGGGAATTGACCGTGCTGCGCTACCTGGCCGTTGGTTTTACCAACGTGCAGATCGGCCAGGCATTGATGTTGAGTAACAAAACGGTCAGTTCTTACAAAACACGCCTGGTCAACAAGCTGAAGGTGCAAACGCTGGTAGGGCTGGCGGAGCTGGCGAGACGGCACGGCTTGATTTAAAGGTTATCCACATATAGGGCATGCCTGCATGGGGCGCGTTGCTTGAGCTAAAGGCCTCGCCCAGACGGGTTTCACACATGCTTATCCACAGGTTTCAAACCTTTTTCAGCAAGCATCAGCAGGTTCCTCGGGGTCAGTTTCCGTTCGCAGAAAGTCCCCACCCGAACCTGATACCCCCGTTCGGCCAGGAACAGGGCGCGGTCCAGTACCAGCCACAGCTCCAGAGGCCGACGAAAGAGGTTTCGCACTCGTTCCAGGTTGCGCACCTGAGCCAGGCGAGACCACCCCATGGCTTCCCATACTTGCCAGGCGATGGCTTCGTCAAGGGCCAGGTTTTTGCACCTTGCCAGATGGCGGCAGTAGTCGGCGAAGCTTTCAGCGAGCCAATGCGAAGGCAGCGAAGGCGTAGGCAAGTATTCATCCACCCCGCGCAAATGCCGCTGCAGCAAGTCGAAACCCAGCCGTCGAGCCATGGACAGGTCGCGCTGGCGCCGCTCCCGGGTGCCAGCGGTAACGGCCTCGTTCGCGGGCAGGCCCAGGTCGTCTTTATCCAGCGTCAGGCCCAATGCCTGGCCCTGACGCGACAGCGGCTGATAACCTTCGTCGCCGGTACGGTTGTAACAGCAGGGTGCGATCGCCAACTGTCGGCAACCGTGGGTGACCGCAAGGCGCAGCAGCCGCACGTGCAGATCGCCACAGGCGTGCAAGGCCACCGGGGTCTCTTCAGGAGCCAGGCGGGTGTCGGTCGCCATCACATCCTGCCGCCGGTGGAGCGCCGGTAGGCGGTGGTGGTCGCTGAGCGCTTGGCCGGCATCCACCAGGGTGGGGTCGAACTCCAGGCAGGTGAGCTGTTGGTGAGGTTGTAACAATCGCCTACCCAAATGCCCCTTGCCGCCGCACCAGTCCAGCCAGTGCTCTACCGGCTCGACAAACGCCAGATGCGCGGCGAAGGCCTCTACCTGTGCCCATTTGCGCCCAGGCACATCACGGTTCAGGCGAGGGGCCGCCGGGGGAGGCGTCTGCGACGGCAGGTCACCGGGATCGCTCAAGCGCGCCGCTTCGGCCGCCCAATGAGCGAAGCTCCCAGGCGGTAGTAGATCAACCGGAACCAGGGCGGCCGCCTCGGCCTCTTCGAGAGAGCGCCCACGCAGCCAATGAGACAGCTTAGGGTGTTCCGCCTCCCAGGGGAGCGTCAGGCTGGTGAACGGCTTCGGCCGCCACAGCCCTTGGTGTTGCCTCAGGAATTCACCCAGCTCGGCGAAACGGGAGGCGAGCGCATCGGCTTCAAGCATGCTCAGCGAATGCTGAAGGGGAAATACTTGTCGTTGATCTTCTTGTAGGTGCCATCGGCAATGATGTCCTTCAAGGCCACGTTCAAACGCATGCGCAGTGGGTCGTTCAAGCGCGTGGCAATGGCGATCTGGTCACTATCGATAACCGGTTGCCCTTTGAGTTCGAAGTTGCGACCGGCCTCGGTGCGTAGCCACTCGTAGCCCGAATACTTGTCGGCCAGGGCGCCGTCGATCTGCCCTGTGGCCAACGCCACGTAGAGCTCATCCTGGGTAGGGAAGGTGCGGATGATCGCCGGATCCGCCGCGTTGTTCTGCAACCATGTAGCTGCCAGGGTGCCTTCCTGGGCGCCGAGGGTCTTGCCCATCAGGCTGCCGGAGGTACCGTCCAGGTCGCTGGTGGTCGCTGCGATGAATTGGAGCTTGTTGGTGTAGTAGGGGTCGGTAAAGTCCACCAACTGCTTGCGCTCTTCCGTCACCGAAAGAGACGAGATGAGAAAGTCGTAATGGCTGGCGTTCAGGTCCGGAATCAGGCTTTCGAAATCGGCGGTAACGATCTCGCATTCAACCTTCATCTTGGCGCACAGCGCCGCGCCGATGTCCGCATCGAACCCGACCACCTGCCCGCTGGCGTCAGTGTCGTTGAACGGGGGGTGGCCACCCTCCATACCCATGCGCAACTTGTCGACCGCATGAGCAGAGAAGCAAGAGACAGCCAGGACGCAAGCGAGCAGCGGAGCGAAACGCAGAGCCATGAAATGAAAACTCCGGGGGAAGCGAGCAGGAAGGGTATAGCTTCGACAACGTTTATCGCAGAAACATCACGTGCTCCAGGCATCGGGCTGTGACATTTTTTTCCACGCACAAAACGGCCAATGCCTAAGAAGGTTGTACTGGCGTACCACCAAAATCCACACAATGGTTGCACCACCCTGGAGCGAAGGGTGTTACCTGTCGGGCCAAAACAGGGCAAATCGATGTTTCGGGCTGAGTATCTCGGTAATACTTTTGTCATGCTGCGACAAAAAGCCCTATTGCTCAACTGCTTGCAATTTGGGCTGCAGCGCCGTTGGTCCAAGGGCTTGAACTATTTTGCATCAATTTGGCGCGCTTCTTGCGTAAAATAAATCCAACGGTACGTTGCTTCTCTCAAACAGCGGCAGGGTTTGAACGCAGTCGCCGGTCGAATCGCTTTCTCGGAAGGTAAACCTATGAGCAGTCTTCAAAACACTAGCGGGCTGGCCCAAGGGCTGAAAACCCGTCATGTGACCATGCTGTCCATCGCGGGGGTCATTGGGGCCGGTTTGTTCGTCGGCTCTGGCCACGCTATTGCTGAGGCCGGGCCGGCCGTGCTGCTGGCTTATGCCGCTGCCGGTACCCTGGTGGTGCTTGTCATGCGGATGCTGGGCGAAATGGCCGTGGCTTCGCCAGACACCGGTTCGTTCTCCACCTACGCCGATCGCGCCATTGGCCACTGGGCTGGCTTCACCATCGGCTGGCTGTATTGGTGGTTCTGGGTATTGGTGATCCCGCTGGAGGCCAACGCCGCCGCGGCGATCCTGCACGCCTGGATACCGGACGTGCAGGTCTGGGTGTTCGCCCTGATCATCACCGCCGTGCTTACGGTGACCAACCTGTTCAGCGTGAAGAACTACGGCGAATTCGAGTTCTGGTTCGCGCTGCTCAAGGTCATCGCGATCATCGCTTTCATCGTGGTCGGCCTGGGCGCTGCGTTCGGCTTCGTGCCGGGCAGTCAGGTCAGCGGCTTCAGCCACATTACCGATACCCAGGGCTTCATGCCGAACGGGCTGGGCGCCGTCGTCGCCGCCATGCTCACTACCATGTTCTCTTTCATGGGCACCGAGATCGTAACCATCGCCGCCGCTGAGTCCCGCGACCCGGGTCGTCAGATCTCCAAGGCGACCAACTCGGTGATCTGGCGTATTTGCCTGTTCTACCTGGTGTCCATTTTCCTCGTGGTAGCCCTGGTGCCGTGGAACGACCCCACTTTGCCGAAACTGGGCTCTTACCAGACTGTGCTGAACCTGATCGGTGTGCCTAACGCCAAGCTGATCGTGGACATCGTGGTACTGATTGCCGTGACCAGCTGCCTGAACTCGGCGCTGTACACCTCTTCGCGCATGCTGTTTTCCCTGAGCAAGCGCGGCGATGCCCCCCAGGCCGCGCAGCGCACTTCCCGGGCCGGCACGCCCTACATGGCGGTGATCCTGTCCACCGCGGCCGCTTTCCTGGCGACCTTCGCCAACTACGTCGCCCCGGCTGCCGTGTTCGACTTCCTGTTGGCCAGCTCGGGTGCCATCGCCCTGTTGGTGTACCTGGTCATCGCCTTCTCGCAACTGCGCATGCGTCGCCAGGCTGAAGCCCGTGGCGAGCCGCTGACCTTCAAGATGTGGGCCTTCCCTGGGCTTACCTACCTGGTGATCCTGTTCATCATCGCCGTGCTGACCGTGATGTTCTTCCGTGAAGATCACCGCATGGAAATCGTTGCCACCGGCCTGTTGGCGATTGGTGTCGTGGCTGCCGGTTTGATCGTGGACCGTCGCCGCAAGGCCGCCGGCCATGGTAGGACCGTCCTGGGGAGCTAACCGCTCCGGCTACAAAGCGAAAGGCCGCTACCTGGACAGGTAGCGGCCTTTTTCTTTGCTCACACAACGACCGCTTTACCAGCGAGGGCCATCGAAGCGCCGGCCTTCCCCGTGATGGTCCCAGGGGCGATGCGGTGGCGGAGGCGCTGGCTGGTAATACACCGGTTGGGGAGCTGGCACATACATCACCGGTTGCGGGCGCGGTGCATAACGCGGCTCATGAGGGTGGTGGTGCCCGTTGTTATCCCAGTTGGTGGCGATGAGAGCGCCTACCGCGGCGCCGGCAATCACCGGAACGACCAGGTCACGTTCGTCGGCGCTGGCGCTGCCAGCCGCTCCAGCGGCTACCAGGCAGGCGCTAAGCAGTGCGGCTTTGGTCAACTTCGCAAACATGGGTATCTCCTTCCAGCGCCGATCAGGTGGCGCCATGGACGTATGAAACACCCTGGGCGTGTAAAGCGCTGTCTAGAGAAGGTAAAGGTTCGGTAAGTCGGTTTCAGGGCTGGTTGGCCACGTCGTCCGCCGCAGCCTGGTAGGCCCGCATGAACTCTGGACTCTCGATGCGGATCATGGCCTGGTCTTCATTCAGCCCATGGTGCTTTTCGTAGTAGGCCACCCACAGCGAAACGATCAGGTCGGTAACGTCTTCCTCTGAATAGTTCTCTACCACAAGCGGCAGGGGCGACTCCTTGAAGAACGCGCGCGCGACGGCCTCGAGCCCCTCGGGTTCAGCCGCGGCCATGTCGTCGAAAAGGTCGTCGAAGGCGCCCAGTTCAAGCCCGTCCACGAAGAATTCTTCCATGCTGATGAATTCAGGGGAGAGCGCGTCCGGGTTGGTTTCGGTGGAGGCCGCGGCCTGGTTGTTGCGCAGGATGCGGTTCTGCCGAGCCTTGGCCGAGGCGCGCTTGTGTTTCTTCTGCTGCTTGCGAGGGGAGGACATGGGCGAGCTCCTGGCGAGGGTCGAACGAAGCGTTATGAGCGTAGCGCAGCCAATAAAAAACCCCTGAATCTTTCGATTCAGGGGTTTGGAAGTAGTGGTGCCCAGGGACGGAATCGAACCGCCGACACGGGGATTTTCAATCCCCTGCTCTACCAACTGAGCTACCTGGGCAACGGGGCGCATTAAACGGGTTTTTCAGGGTGGCGTCAAGCGCCGATTCAAAAAAATTTTAATTATTACCGTCGCTTACGCCAAAACCCTCATTCCGAGGGCGGCACGTAGCCTTCGGCCTGGGCGTAGTCCTCGCCGGAAAGGTACTTGTCCATCTCCGCCTGAAGGAACTTGCGGTCCTCGGCGTTCATCATGTTCAGGCGGCGTTCGTTGATCAGCAACGTCTGGTGCTTCTGCCAGTCGGCCCAGGCCTTCTGCGACACGTGCAGGTATATGTCCTCGCCCTTGGCGCCAGGGTAGGGCGGGCGCTCCAGGCCGGGGAGTTCCTCTTTGTATTTGCGGCACATCACGGTGCGGGTCATGGGGTATCTCCTGCGTGCATGGCATCGGCCGCGCGCTCGAGCAGCGTTTTCACCGGGGCGGCAAGGCCCAGGCGCGGCGGGGTGGCGAGGTTATACCAGAGCCAGTCGGCCTCGGCCACGTGGCTGCCCTGGCTGCTGACGCGCACCAGCCAGGGCGCGATGCTCAGTTGGAAGTGACTGAAGGTATGGGTAATCCCGGCCAACGCCTGGCTGTCGAGCAGGCGCAGATCATGCTGGGCAACCAGGTGCTCGATATCAGCGAAGCTGTCCAGCTCCGGCAGGCTCCATAGCCCACCCCAAAGGCCTACGGACGGACGCCGGTAGAGCAGGATGTCGCCGGCCTCGTTGACCAGCAAGGGCATGAGCGTTTGCCGCTGTGGCAGCGCCTTGCGCGGCTTGGGGGCCGGGTAGCGGGTTTCCTCGCCCAACAGATGGGCGCGGCAGCCGGCGCGCAGGGGGCATAGCAGGCAACTGGGGCGGCCGCGGGTGCACAAGGTGGCGCCCAGGTCCATCATCGCCTGGGTGTAGTGGTTCACTCGTACATGAGGGGTATAGCGTTCGGCGGCCGCCCAGAGGGCATTGGCCACCTTGGGCTCGCCAGGATAGCCGGCCTGGGCGGTATAGCGAGCCAGGACACGCTTGACGTTGCCGTCCAGGATAGGCGCGCGCAGGCCCATGCTGATGCTGGCGATGGCGCCCGCGGTGGAGCGGCCGATGCCCGGCAGGCTTTCCAGCAGGTCCGGGTCACGGGGAAACTCACCGTCGTAGTCCGCCATGACGATTTTCGCCGCTTTTTGCAGATTGCGAGCACGGGTGTAATACCCTAGCCCCGTCCACAGGTGCAGCACCTCGTCCTCGGCGGCCTCGGCCAGATGTCGAACCGTTGGCAATGCGGCCATGAAACGGTCGAAGTAGTTCAGCACAGTGCTGACCTGGGTCTGTTGCAGCATGATCTCCGACACCCACACCCGATACGGGTTGATGTCTTGCTGCCAGGGCAGGTCATGGCGCCCGTGACGGTCGAACCAGGTCAGGACGGCATCGGAAAATTGCTCAGGGGTCATCGCTTGAGCAAGCCCTTGAGCGCATCTTTCAGCTCAGGGCTCACCTTGTCTCCCAATTTGTCTTCGATCTTTTCTTCGACCCGGTTGCGTACCGCCTGGACGGCGACCTGGCCGAGGCCGTCGCGGTCTATCCGGCAAGCCCGGGCACCCAGCTCGAGCGGGCCGCGGCAGCGTATCGGCAGTTCCAGGTTGGCGAAACGGTCGTTCACCTGGCAGGCCGGGTCGGCCATGTTGCCGCTTTCACCTTCCACCACCACGCCCACGCGATAGTCCATGCCAAGCACGCGCAGGTCGATATCACCATTGCCGCTCACCCGCAGGCCGGGAATGCTGGCCTTGAGGTCGGGGTTGCTGGCCACGCCGTTGTGAATGCTCAGGGTGCCGTCCAACCGCTGGAAGGGCGTATCGCGGCCGCGTGGCTCGCTGGTGAGCGTCTTGCGGTTGAGCAAGGCGATGCCTTGGCACAATTGCTGCTCAAGGTTGGCATTGACCAGCACTCCGTTGTCCAGGGCGAAGCGGCCATTGCCGTCCAGGCTTTCGACCAGGGCCTTCTGGCTGTTGCCGCTGCCGTTCAAGGTAGTGTTCAAGGTCAGCAAGCCGCGCACTGGCGGCTGGGCTGTATGCGCCGCGAGCACGGTTTCCACGGGTACCTGGTCAAGCTGGGCGGTCAGGTTGGCCCGGGGGGAATCAGGGCGCACATCCAGGCTGCCATTGGCCTTGAAGCTACCTTGCCCCACCTGGCCACTGAGGTTGTCCAGCTTCAGCAGGCCGCCCTGGCCGCTCGCCGTCAAACGGGCATTGTCGATTGGCAGCTTTTGCAGAACGAGTTGGCCAAGGCTCAGGTCCGCTTGCAAGTCGATGCCGCGAAGTCGCTCGACCGGGAACAGCCGGTCGTCGCTCCAGGCCTGCCGGCCAGGCGCCTCCGGCAGGGGGGAATCGGCTTTGCCCATGGCCGCCGCCTCAGTGCCCTGGACCTCGGCCTGGCGGGCCGCGGCAGCGCCCCGCGCTTGCTCGCTGTCGCCAGGCAGGTAACGATCCAGGTCCAGCCGGTCTCCGCCAAGCTTGATCCGCACCGCCTGGGCAGCGATGTCCTCCAGCGCGATACGGCCACCCAGGGTGCTGCCATCGAGCTTGATGGTCAGATCCTCCAGCGCCAGGGCGTTTCGATTGCCCTGCAGGCGGCTGACCAGTTCGACCTGGGTCAGCGCGGTCGCATCGGCGGTGACTGGCACCGGCTGGCCAACACCGGCCAGGAAGGCTCGCACGTCCAGCTGGGCGATCGACAGGGCTCCGCTGAGCTGAGGCGTTGAGTCCAGGTCTCGCAGATGGAGTTCACCCAGGGCGCGGAACTGGTTGGCGGAAAGCTTCAGGTTGTTCCAGTCGATGACCTGCGCCGCCAGGTCCGCCAGTAGCTGGCCCTGGGCCGAGAACGTCAGGGTTTGCCCTTGCAGGGGCGCGCCGGAAAGGTCACCGCCCAGGCGCATGTCCTCGAATTGATAACGCTGCACCGATGGGTCGAAACGCAAGGTGCCCTTGAGTTCGGTACGTGCTCGCAGCTCGGGTTGATTGGTGCCCAGAAAGGCTGTCAGGGTGACGGGGACATCTGTGCCGGTATGCACGGCGCCGGTGCTGAGCTGGATGCTTTCGGCGGTGAAACTGCGGCCGCTTTGCTCGTCTGTGTAGGTTACCCGCCCATTGTTCAGGGTCAGGCTGTCGATATCCAGTTTCAGCTGGCGGCGAGATTGCGAGGGAGCAGGCGCTTGCTCAGAGGCGCTTTGATCGTCAGCCGTGGCGGGCGTACCCTGGGTGGGCAGCGGTTTGCCGATGTCTTCCCAGTTGCCATGGCCTTGGGCGTCGCGGTCGAGGCTCAGTTCCAGGCCTTCGACCCGCACATCGCTCATCTGTACTTCACGACGCAACAAAGGCAAGACCCGCACCGACAGGCCCAGCAACTGAAGGTTGGCGAAAGGCGCTTGCGGTCGCGCCAGGGTCGCCACGCTGGCGTCGTGAAGTTCCAGGCCCAGCCAGGGAAACAGGCTCCAGCCGATATCACCGTTGAGGGTCAGTTCTACATGGGCCTTGTCGCGGACCAGGGCGCGGATCTGGTCTTTGTAGTCGTTGGGATCGAAAAAATGGGTCAGGGCGAAGCCTAGAGCCACGAGGATCAGCAACAACCCGAGAAGGCCCAGCCCCAGGATTTTGCCGAACGTTTTCATGGGCGGGTCCTTTAGTCCAAGTCGTAGTGGCGCGAGTATACCGGTTTGCCATCTCTGGCGCGGCTCCGACGAGGCGGCATGTAACCATTCCCTTACAGCTCGGCTTTCTGTTCTCCAGCAGGGTTGTGAACCAAGGCACGGGCCGACAAAACGGGATGTCAGTTTGCTTTCACTGACATAAACAAGTGGTAATCTTCGCCCGTTTCAACTTTGTGCGGCAGTTTGTCGCGTTTTCCGGAGCGTTGCCGATAAGACGACCAGCGGCCACTGGGGCGCGAAGGTCGGGTAGCGATCCGGGCACCAGGTATGCACTGGTGTAACGGCCGCGTGCCAATCACAACTAGGGGTAGTACATGACTCAACATTCGATTGGGGGGAGCGCGGCCGAGCGGCCGGGCTTCCTGTCCAAGGAACGCATCATCGCCAGGCCGGGGTTCAATCGCTGGCTGGTACCACCGGCCGCGTTGGCCATCCACTTGTGCATCGGCATGGCCTACGGCTTCTCGGTGTTCTGGTTGCCGCTGTCCAAGGCCGTGGGCATCACCGCCGCGGTCGCCTGCCCGGCGGACATGGGCTTCTTCAGCCAGGTCTTCGCCTCCGATTGCGACTGGCCGATTTCCATGCTGGGCTGGATCTACACGCTGTTCTTCATCTTCCTGGGCTGCTCCGCGGCCGCCTGGGGTGGCTGGCTCGAACATGCCGGCCCGCGCAAGGCTGGTGTGGTATCCGCGCTCTGCTGGTGCGGCGGCCTGGTGATCTCGGCCCTGGGTGTCTACACCCACCAGATCTGGCTGATGTGGATAGGTTCGGGTGTCATCGGTGGCATCGGCCTGGGCCTGGGTTATATCTCGCCCGTTTCGACGCTCATCAAGTGGTTCCCGGACAAGCGCGGCATGGCGACCGGCATGGCGATCATGGGCTTCGGTGGTGGCGCCATGGTGGGCGCGCCCCTGGCCACCGCGCTGATGTCGCATTTCGCCACGCCTACCAGCGTGGGCGTGTGGCAGAGCTTCCTGGTGATGGCGGCCATCTACTTCGTGTTCATGATCGGTGGTGCCTTGAGCTACCGCGTGCCACCGACCGGCTGGAAGCCTGAGGGCTGGACCGCGCCGGCGAAGAAAGCCGGTAACGGCATGATCACCGACCGCCATGTGCACGTGAGCGTAGCCTGGAAAACCCCGCAGTTCGCTTTGGTATGGCTGGTACTGTGCCTGAACGTATCGGCCGGTATCGGCATCCTGGGCATGGCCTCGCCGCTGCTGCAGGAAGTATTCGCCGGCAAGCTGCTGGGCACCAGCCAGTCCTTCAGCGAGCTGAACGCGGACCAGCTCAAGCAGATCGCCGCCATCGCCGCTGGCTTCACCGGCCTGCTGAGCCTGTTCAACATCGGTGGTCGCTTCTTCTGGGCTTCGTTCTCGGACTACATTGGGCGCAAGTACACCTACTTCGTGTTCTTCACCCTGGGCGTGGCGCTCTACGCGCTGGTTCCGAACCTTGGCCACCTGGGCAACGTGGCGCTGTTCGTGGCCGCGTTCTGCGTGGTGCTGTCCATGTACGGCGGCGGCTTCGCCACCGTACCCGCCTATCTGGCGGACCTGTTCGGCACGCAGATGGTGGGCGCCATCCATGGCCGCCTGCTGACCGCCTGGGCCGCGGCGGGCGTGCTCGGCCCGGTGCTGGTGAACTACCTGCGCGAATACCAGCTGAGCATCGGCGTGGAGCGCGCTGCGGTGTATGACATCACCCTGTACATCCTTGCCGGCCTGCTGGTGCTGGGCTTCATCTGCAACGCGCTGATCCGCCCGGTGGCCGACAAGTACTTCATGACGCCGGAGCAGCTGGCCGCCGAGCGCGCCCTCAGCCACGACAAGACCGCCAACGGTTCCACCGTGCTGGAGTGGCGTGCCGCGCCCGGCAGCCTGCCGATGGTCATCGCTGCCTGGCTGGCCGTGGGCATTCCGCTGGCCTGGGGCGTGTTGATCACCCTGCAGAAGACCGCCGTGCTGTTCTGACAGGCTCGCCTGAGTCGACACCAACCCCGCCCTGGGCCTGGCCCCGGGCGGGGTTTTTCGTTTCTTCGTCGCGCTCGGCTTCATGCGGTCGCCGGGATGGGCCTATAATGTCCGCCTTTTTCGCTTAATGATTGTTTGCGGAGCTGGTGATGATCGAACGTAAGGCGTTCGTCGAGCGCAACACCCTGGAAACCCAGATCAAAGCCTCGATCAACCTGGATGGCACTGGCAAGGCCCGATTCGATATTGGCGTGCCTTTCCTTGAGCACATGCTCGACCAGATCGCCCGTCACGGGCTGATCGACCTGGATATCGAATGCAAGGGCGACCTGGCCATCGACGACCACCATACCGTTGAAGACGTTGGCATTACCCTGGGCCAGGCCTTCGCTCGCGCCGTGGGCGACAAGAAAGGCATCCGTCGCTACGGCCACGCCTATGTACCTCTGGACGAAGCCCTGTCGCGCGTGGTGATCGACTTCTCCGGCCGGCCCGGCCTGCAGATGCACGTGCCCTATACCCGCGCCGTGGTCGGCCGCTTCGACGTGGACTTGTTCCAGGAGTTCTTCCAGGGCTTCGTCAACCATGCCCAGGTCACCCTGCACATCGACAACCTGCGTGGGCACAACACCCATCATCAGATCGAAACCGTGTTCAAGGCCTTCGGCCGCGCGCTGCGCATGGCCGTGGAGGTCGACGAGCGCATGGCCGGGCAGATGCCTTCCACCAAGGGTGTACTCTGATGCAGACAGTAGCGGTGATCGACTACGGCATGGGCAACCTGCACTCGGTGGCCAAGGCCCTGGAACACGTCGGGGCGGGCAAGGTGCTGGTCACCAGCGACGCGGCGGTGATCCGCGAGGCGGACCGCGTGGTCTTCCCAGGCGTGGGCGCCATCCGAGACTGCATGGCGGAGATCCGCCGGCTCGGCTTCGACAGTCTGGTCAAGGAAGTCAGCAAGGATCGCCCCTTCCTGGGCATCTGCGTGGGCATGCAGGCGCTCATGGAGCGCAGCGAAGAGAACGACGGGGTGGACTGCATCGGCCTGTTCCCGGGCCAGGTACGCTTCTTCGGCAAGGACCTGCGCGAGGCCGGCGAGCACTTGAAAGTGCCGCACATGGGCTGGAACGAGATCGAACTGCCGGTTGATCACCCTTTGTGGCACGACATTCCCAACCGCGCCCGCTTCTACTTCGTGCACAGCTATTACATCGAGGCTGGCAAGCCTTCCCAGGTGGTTGGCCGCGGTCACTATGGCAAGGATTTCGCCGCCGCCCTGGCCGAGGGCTCTCGCTTCGCGGTCCAGTTCCACCCTGAGAAAAGCCATACCCATGGCCTGCAGTTGTTGCAGAACTTCGTTGCCTGGGACGGGCGCTGGTAGAACCACAATCACAAGCTGTAAGCGGCAAGCCCTGTAGGCGCAGGGCTTGCCTGCGCTCGGGCTTCAAGGCGCGCGCAAGCGTGGCGCCTACGGCTCAGTGTCAATTCCGAAGGATTCCAGAAAATGCTGATTATCCCTGCTATCGACTTGAAAGACGGCGCCTGCGTGCGCTTGCGCCAGGGCCGGATGGAAGATTCCACGGTGTTCTCCGACGACCCGGTGAGCATGGCCGCCAAGTGGGTGGACGGTGGTTGCCGCCGGCTGCACCTGGTGGACCTCAACGGCGCCTTCGAAGGCCAGCCGGTCAACGGTGAGGTAGTCACCGCCATCGCCAAGCGCTACCCCCAGCTACCGATCCAGATCGGCGGCGGCATCCGCTCGCTGGAAACCATCGAGCATTACGTCAAGGCCGGCGTCAGCTATGTGATCATCGGTACCAAGGCGGTGAAGCAGCCTGAGTTCGTCACCGAGGCCTGCAAGGCCTTCCCGGGCAAGGTCATCGTCGGCCTGGATGCCAAGGACGGTTTCGTCGCTACCGACGGCTGGGCTGAAGTGAGCAGCGTGCAGGTCATCGACCTGGCCAGGCGCTTCGAAGCCGACGGCGTAGCCGCCATCGTCTACACCGATATCGCCAAGGACGGCATGATGCAAGGCTGCAACGTACCTTTCACCAAGGCACTGGCCGAAGCGACGCGCATTCCGGTCATCGCATCGGGCGGCATCCACAACCTGGGGGATATCCAGGCGCTGTTGGACGCCAAGACCCCCGGTATCGTCGGTGCCATCACCGGCCGCGCGATCTACGAAGGCACCCTGGATGTGGCCGAGGCTCAAGCGTTCTGCGATAACTACCAGGGCTAAGCGTCACTTACTCCTGTAGGCGCGGCGCTTGCGCTCGCTGTCAGGCCTGGCGCGGGTAAGCCTTGCGCCTACAGCTGAGAGAAAGGAGGCCCCCATGGCCCTAGCAAAACGCATCATCCCTTGCCTGGACGTGGATAACGGCCGAGTGGTCAAGGGCGTCAAGTTCGAGAACATCCGCGACGCGGGCGACCCAGTGGAAATCGCCCGTCGCTACGATGAGCAGGGCGCGGACGAAATCACCTTTCTGGACATCACCGCCAGCGTCGATGGCCGCGATACCACCCTGCACACCGTGGAGCGCATGGCCAGCCAGGTGTTCATCCCCCTGACCGTAGGCGGCGGCGTGCGTACCGTTCAGGATATTCGCAACCTGCTCAACGCCGGGGCGGACAAGGTCTCGATCAACACCGCGGCTGTCTTCAACCCCGAGTTCGTCGGCGAAGCCGCGGCACGTTTCGGTTCCCAGTGCATCGTAGTGGCGATCGACGCCAAGAAGGTCTCCGGGCCGGGCGAAACGCCCCGCTGGGAAATCTTCACTCACGGCGGGCGCAAGCCTACCGGGCTGGACGCGGTGGAATGGGCCAGGAAGATGGAGGGCCTGGGCGCTGGGGAGATCCTGCTGACCAGCATGGACCAGGATGGCATGAAAAACGGCTTCGACCTGGGCGTTACCCGGGCCATCAGTGACGCCTTGGGCATCCCGGTCATTGCCAGTGGCGGTGTAGGCAACCTGCAACACTTGGCCGACGGCATTACCGAGGGCCATGCCAGCGCCGTATTGGCGGCGAGCATCTTCCATTTCGGCGAATACACCGTGCCCGAGGCCAAGGCCTTCATGGCTGCCCAGGGAATCTGCGTTCGCTGACGTTCGCGAGCTGCGCCCGCTCCTGCAGGGATCGCATTTCCCTGTAGGAGGGAGCAAAGCTCCCGAATGACCGGGTGCGGATGCCATTCCCAGCTGGCGCTCGGGCCCGCGGGGTCACAGATGTCCTTTTGGATAGATCCCGCCCTTGCCATGGCCGGACATTGCGCGGTTGCTCCGTTCGCCGATCATCTGGCGAATGCTGATCATCTCGATACCGCGGGCCTTGAGGGTGGGCAAGGCATGCTCCAGCACATCCAGCGTCTGCGGGTAGGGGTGGCCGATCACCACCACCGAGCCTTGCTTGTCAGCCAGCGCGACGGCGTGCTCCAGCTGCTGCGCTATCGCTTCCGGTGTGCGCACATCATCCAGGAAGACATCCCGAGACACGCTGGCCAGGCCGATGGCCTGCGCCTGGGCAGCCGCCTGGGTCGCTGCGCTGGTACGGCTGTCCACCAGGAACAACCCACGCTGCTGGAGCTCCTTGGCCAGAAGCGCCATGGCGTCGGCCTGGGCGGTCATCCGGCTGCCTTCGTGGTTGTTCAGCCCGGCGGCGAAGGGTACTGACTTGAAGGCCGCCGCCAGGCGTTCACGTAGCTGGTCTGACGAGAGGCCGGGTCGCCAGGCAAAGGGGCCGCCGGCCGGGTCCATGGGCATGTGCACGATCACCGTCTTGCCGGCTTTGTGGGCCTGCCGCGCGAATTCGGCCGCATGGGGCGTGTCGGGCATCACCGCCAGGGTGACGGGCCCAGGCAGGGCAAGCGCGCGGCTATCGCGAGAAGGCGTCTGCCCCAGGTCATCGATGATCAGGCTCAGGTAGGCCGGACCCGACGCTGCCAAGGCCTGCCCGGCGCCGGAAAGAGCCAGCAGGCACGCCAGTAGCCATGCGCGCATTTCAGTTGCCGCGCGTGACCTTCAGGCCCTTGAGCAGGTTAAGGGCCTGGCTGAGCTGGAAGTCATCGTCCTGCGGGCGTGCTTTCCTGTCCGCCGGGCTGCTCGGGGTCGGGCGGTCGGCACCGCCATTGCCGTTGCCCAGGTGGCCTTGCAGGTCGGCTTCCTTGAAGCTTTCCGAATCCTGCTCGCGGGTGATCTTGGCCCGGCGCACTTCTACGTCCGGCACGATACCCTGCGCCTGGATCGACCGCCCATTAGGCGTGAAGTAAAGCGCCGTGGTGAGTTTCAAGGCACGATCGTTGTTCAGGGGCAGCACGGTTTGCACCGAGCCCTTGCCGAAGCTGTCGGTGCCCATGAGCACGCCACGCTTCTGGTCCTGCAGGGCGCCAGCCACGATTTCCGAAGCCGAGGCACTGCCGCCGTTGATCAGCACCACCAGGGGCACGCCTTCGCTGGCATCGGCCGGGTCAGCGTTGAAGCGCAGCTCGGAATTGGCGATACGGCCCTTGGTATAGACGATCAGGCCATGGGTAAGGAAATGATCCGCTACCTCCACCGCCGATTGCAGCACGCCGCCGGGGTTGTTGCGCAGGTCGAGGATCAGGCCGTTGAGCTTCTTGCCGTTGTCCTTGCGCAGCTTGGCCAGTGCCTTGCCCACCTCTTCGCCGGTCTTGACCTGGAATTGGGTGATCCGAATGTAGCCGTAGCCGTCTTCGAGCGACTGCGCTTTCACGCTCTTGACCTGGATGATGGCGCGGGCAAGGGTAACGTCGAAGGGATTTCCGCCATCGCGGACCAGGGTCAGGGTGATCTTTTCCCCGACCTTGCCGCGCATCTTGTCCACCGCCTCGTTCATGCTCTGGCCGCGAGTGGGCTGGCCATTGATCTTGACGATCAGATCACCGGCCTCGATGCCGGCCCGGCTGGCCGGGGTGTCGTCGATGGGCGACACCACCTTGATGAAGTTGTCCTCGACGCCTACTTCGATTCCCAGACCGCCGAATTCGCCGCTGGTACTTTCCTGCAGCTCGGCGAAGTCTTCAGGGCCCAGGTAGGCCGAGTGCGGGTCGAGGTTGCTGAGCATGCCCTTGATGGCATTCTCCAGCAGGGTCTTGTCATCCACCGGCTCAACGTAGGCTGCCTTGATGCGGTCCATGACTTCGGCGAAGGTCCGCAGTTCGTCCAGCGGCAATGGCGCTTTCGCCGCGGGCGCGGTAGCCGGGTTCGCGGCTGGCGTGCTGGCAGCCGGCTCGGCGGCGTTCGCCAGGGGCGCAGCCATCACCAGGGCGAGGGCCAGCATGGAAAGGCGGAAGGATTGCAGCATCTCGAACGAACTCCTGATCCTGTTTGAGCAGCGCCGCATCAACCGCGGCACCATTGTGCAGGGTCGGTGGCCCGACCTTGCTGGCGAATGGCGAAATAGAGCGCGGGCGTATCCTGGCCCCCGCTGGTGCCCACCGTGGAAATGGCTTCTCCAGCCTTGACCACGTCTCCGGCACTCTTGAGCAGCGTCTGGTTATGCCCGTACAGGCTCAGGTAACCGTCCCCATGGTCGAGAATCACCAGCAGGCCGGCGCCACGCAGCCAGTCCGCGAATACCACACGACCGCCATGTACAGCATGCACCGCGCTTCCGGCGGCTGCCCCGATCATCACGCCGTCCCAGCGGGTGCGTTCATCGTCGCGGGTTTCACCGAAGCGCGCCAACAATCGACCATCGACCGGCCATGGAAGTTTTCCACGAGCGGCGGCGAAAGCGCCGCCGAAGGTCTCGCCCGTGCGTACACTGATCTGCGGCTGCGCCCTGCGTGGCGGTGGTGGGGTGTTGCTTGCCTGGGCGGCCTCACGCTGCTTGCGCTCTTCTTCCTGTTGCGCCAACAGTGCCTTGCGCCGGGCTTCCTCGGCTTCGCGGGCCTGGCGAGCGAGGGTTTCCTCGATGGTGGCCAACACTTTTTGCAGGTCAGCCTGGTCTTGCTGACGCTGCTGCAGCTTCTGGTCGCGGGCCTTGTAGTCATCGTTGAGCTTGGCCAGGGCTGCCTGGCGGTCCTTGCGCACGCTATCGAGCTGCGCCCGCTGCTCATCGAGGTTGCCTTGTTGCACCAGCAACTGGGCCTGTTGCAACTGGATGTTCTTCTCAACCTCGGCCAGCTGACGCAGGGTTTCGTTGAACGCCTTGAGCTGATCGAGCCGAGCCTTGCTCAGGTAGTCGTAATAGGTGAGCGTGCGCGTGAACTGTTCAGGGTTCTGCTGGTTGAGCAGCAGCTTGAGGTATTCCTGGCGGCCGCTTTGATAAGCGGCGCGTGCCTGGATGCCAATCAGCTTTTGCTGTTCAAGGCGCGAACTCTGGAGTTTTTTTTTCTGGGTTTCCAGACGCTGGAGCTCGCTCTCGGTGTCCTTGAGCTGCTGCTGAAGCTGGTCTACCTGTTTCTGCAGCTTGCCCATCTCCACTTCAGTGCCGCGCAGGTCCTTCTGCACGTCGCTACGCGCCTGCTGAAGCTGGGTGAGCACCTTCTTCAACTCGACAATGTCTTGGCGGGTCGCTTCGATCTGCTGCTGCGTTTGGCTGCGGTCGTCGGCGTAGGCGGGAAGCGTCAGGGCGGCGAGGGCAAGAAAGGCAAGGGTGCGGAGCATTGGTGGAGGGTCACCGAAGAAAGAGGGGCCTAGTATGCCCGGCGAGGCTGGCAAGCAAAAGGGCGCGCCATGCGCGCCCTCGAATGGTCAGGCCTCGACCAGGATGGAGGTGCCGGTCATTTCCTCAGGCTTTTCCAGGCCCAGCAGCTTGAGCATGGTAGGCGCCACGTCTGCCAGCACACCGCCCTCGCGCACCTTCAGTGGGCGCTTGCCCACATAAATGAAGGGTACCGGCTCGGTGGTGTGAGCCGTATGGGCCTGGCCAGTGGATTCGTCTTCCATCTGCTCGACGTTACCATGGTCGGCGGTGATCAACGCTTCGCCGCCCACCTTTTCCAGTGCCTGGGCGATACGGCCCACGCAGGTATCCAGGCATTCCACCGCCTTTACCGCCGCTTCGAAGATGCCGCTATGGCCGACCATGTCGCCGTTGGCATAGTTGACCACGATCACGTCATAGCGCTGGTGCTCGATGGCATCGACGATCCTGTCGGTCACTTCCGGCGCGCTCATTTCCGGCTGCAGGTCGTAGGTGGCGACCTTGGGCGAAGGAATGAGAATGCGCTCTTCGCCCTCGAAGGGCTCTTCACGGCCACCGGAGAAGAAGAAGGTCACGTGGGCGTATTTTTCGGTTTCGGCGATGCGTAGCTGCGTTTTGCCGTTCTTGGCCAGGTATTCGCCTAGCACGTTGTTCAGGCTGCTGGCGCCAAAAGCCGCAGGCGCGGGGATCTTGGCCGAATACTGGGTCAGCCCTACATATCCGGCCAGCTTGGGCTGGCGCTTGCGCTCGAAGTCGGTGAAATCGTTTTCCACGAAAACGCGGGACAGCTCGCGGGCACGGTCGGCGCGGAAGTTCATGAACACCACCGCATCGCCGTCTTCCACCCGCACAGGCTCGCCCACGGTGGTGGCCTTGACGAATTCGTCGCTCTCGCCGCGCTCGTAGGCGGCCAGCAGGCCTTCCTGGGCCGTGGCGGCATGATATTCAGCTGTGCCGTCGACGATCAGGTTGTAGGCAGAGCTGACCCGATCCCAGCGGTTGTCCCGGTCCATGGCGAAATAGCGACCGATCAGGCTGGCGAAGCGGCCTTTGCCCAAACGCTGGAAAGTGCTTTCCATCAGGGCAAGGGAGCTTTCAGCACTCTTGGGCGGGGTATCACGGCCATCGAGGAAGGCATGCAGGTAGATGCGCTCCGCGCCCTGGCGCGCCGCCAGCTCGACCATGGCCACGATATGGTCCTGGTGGCTATGCACACCGCCGTCGGAGAGCAGGCCCATCACATGCACGGCCTTGCCCGCCGCGACGGCCTTGTCGACCGCCGCGCAGATGGTGGGGTTGTGGAAGAACTCGCCGTCCCGAATGGCCTTGGTGACCCGGGTGAAGTCCTGATACACCACACGACCGGCACCGAGGTTCATGTGGCCTACCTCGGAGTTGCCCATCTGGCCATCCGGCAGGCCCACATCCATGCCGGAGCCGGAAATCAGTCCGTGGGCATGGGTTTGCAACAGCCGGTCCAGGTTAGGCTTTCTGGCGGAGAAGACGGCGTTGTATTCATGGCTATCGCTATGCCCGAATCCGTCCAGGATGATCAGGACCAGAGGTTTCGGCGTGGCTGTCATGGTTCCCACTCGCGGCTGTCAGAGGATAAAGGAAGTATCTTAGGTCAATTCGCCCCGCCTTGAATATCGAAGCGCGCTGCTGCAGACCTCGCAACCCCCGCCCGGTTCCATGAAACAGGCGCCCGGTGGGCTTTGGCCGCGCCCGGCCGCTGTGTATACTGGCCGCCATTTTTCATGCTCTGGAAGCTGTCGATGGTCGCTCACTTGCTGGAATTCGCCACCAATCACTACCTGCTCGTTGGTCTTTTCATCATTCTGCTGGTACTGCTGCTGGTGCTTGAAAGCAGCCGGGGCGGGCGTAGCCTCAGCCCGCGTGAGCTCACCGCGCTGGTCAACGCCGACAAAGCCGTGGTCATCGACATCCGTGCCAAGAAGGATTTTGCCGGTGGCCACATCGTGGACGCCATCAACATTCCCCAGGACAAGCTTCAGGCCCGCGCTGCGGAGCTGGACAGGCACAAGGGCAAGACCCTCATCATCGTAGACGCCATGGGCCAGCATGCCGGCGCCGTGTGCCGTGATCTGCTCAAGAGCGGCCATACCGCCGCCAGACTTGCCGGCGGCGTATCCAGCTGGCGTGCCGACAACCTTCCCCTGGTGAAGTGACCATGCCCCGGATCGTCGTTTATTCCAGTGACTGGTGCCCCTATTGCACTCGAGCCAAGGCCTTGCTGGCCAGCAAGGGTGTGGATTTCGAGGAAATCCGCGTCGATGGCCAGCCTCAGCTGCGCGCCGAGATGACCAGAAAGGCCGGACGCACCTCCGTTCCGCAGATCTGGATCGACGACCTGCATGTAGGCGGCTGCGACGATCTCTACGCGCTGGAGCGGGCGGGCAAGCTGGACCCGTTGCTGCGCTGAAACCTACCCTACCGAACGCTACAAGAAGGATCTGCCATGACCGATCAAGCTACCAACAGCGCAGCCAGCGAAGAAGCCGAAGGGCCTCAATTCTCTTTGCAGCGCATTTACGTTCGCGACCTGTCCTTCGAGGCGCCGAAAAGCCCTGGCATTTTCCGTCAGCAGTGGGAGCCAAGCGTTTCCCTGGACTTGAACACCCGGCAGAAGGCCTTGGACAGCGACTTCCATGAAGTGGTCCTGACCCTTTCGGTTACCGTGAAGAACGGCGAGGAAGTGGCCTTCATCGCTGAAGTGCAGCAAGCCGGCATCTTCATGATCAAGGGACTGGATGCCGCCGCCATGAGCCATACCCTTGGCGCATTCTGCCCCAACATCCTGTTCCCCTATGCCCGAGAAACCCTGGACAGCCTGGTGACCCGTGGTTCCTTCCCAGCCCTGATGCTGGCACCGGTCAACTTCGATGCCTTGTACGCCCAAGAGCTGCAGCGTATGCAGGAAGCTGGCGAAGCGCCTCAGGCTTGAGTAAGCGTTACCGCTGAACGGCGTTGTCGACTGAACCCCCGCCTACTGAAGCGGGGGTTTTGTTTTCAAGCGAGCTCATAAGCGGCTGAACCCAGATGCTTCCTTTCAGGCGAACCCCTGTTGCCGCCAGGCCTCGTACACCGCGATGGCTACGGTGTTGGACAGGTTGAGGCTTCGGCTGTTGGGGCGCATCGGCAGGCGCAGACGGCGTTCGCTGGGGAAGCTGTCCAGCACCTCTGGTGGCAGACCGCGGCTCTCCGGGCCGAACACAAAAGCGTCTCCGGGCTCGAATGCTACATCGTGGAAGGGCTGGGAGCCTTTGGTAGTGAAGGCGAACACTCGCGGCTGACCCAGGCTGGCCAGGCAGCTGGCGAGATCCGCGTGACGCTGTAGCGGGGCATACTCGTGGTAGTCCAGGCCGGCGCGGCGCAGGCGCTTGTCGTCCAGTTCGAACCCCAGGGGCTCGATCAGGTGCAACTGACAGCCACTATTGGCGCAGAGCCTGATAACGTTGCCCGTATTGGGTGGAATTTCCGGTTGAAACAGGATGACGTGAAACATGCGCGGCTCCGATACGAACGACGGGCAGCATTCTAGCGCCGAAGCGCTGCCGCCACGATCCTCCTTCTGGCCACGCTTTCTCGGCGCGCTGGCGCTGTTGGGGCTGCTGGTGGGCATGATGATCGGCAAGCTGGTTGACCCAGGCCGTAGCGCCTTCGATCGGGTAGAGTTGCTGGCCGGCGGTGAAATGAACCTATGGTTCGATCATGCCCCTCAGGTGCATGGGGAGGTAGTGGACGGGGCGGTAGCGATTCTTTTCGATGCCAGCGGGCCACAATTGCAGGGCCAATTGGAACTCCACGGCCGTCAGGCCAAGTGGACGCTGCGCCATACCGACCGGGGTTTGCTGCTGAATATCATCGCGGCCCGCCAGCTGCGAGCCCAATGGGAAGGGGCCGAAGCGCAAGGCCAATGGAGGCTGCATATCAGCCTCCAGGACGAATAAAAGAGGGAAGCCCCGGCCTGCCTGTACCAAGGTCCCCGAAAGGGGCGGGCTTCGGCGTGACGCCTGGCCCGGTGTAAAGAAGGAGCAGCAGCCTGCCTGTACCGCTGCCCCTGAAAAAAAGGCCCGTCTGCGACGGCGCCCTGGTGTAAAGAGGGGAACCCCGGCCTGCCTGTACCAAAGCCCCCGAAACCGTTGTAGGTGTCATTGCAGAGGGCGTGCCAGTTTTGCGATGAGCGCCCGGTCTGCCTACCTGATCCTCATAGGTTGCTGATTCGCATGATATTTTTTCTATAGGGCGGGTTTGCTTCAGATCTGATGTCTGTTGCGGACGCTCGCGTCCCGCCTAAAGGGTGCGCATTGCCGCGGTGCAGCTGGCCGGGGCGTGCACAAATGAGAGGCTCGAATAGCCCGTGGACGCTGGCGCTGGAGCGTACCCAAGCGCGGATGCCCAGGTTATGACCTTAACGCCCTGGCCATTCGCTCAGGCGATAGCGGGTCGGCAATCAGGCCTGGCAGAATGAAAAAGCCCCGCCGGAGCGGGGCTATCGATACGGGCCCGGTCAGGCCTCGTCGCTGTCGTCTTCCTCGCCCCCGTCGACCTTCATTCCCAGCTCCTTGATCTTGCGAGTGAGGGTATTGCGCCCCCAACCCAGCAATACCGCGGCGTCCCGACGGCGACCGGCGGTGTGCTTGAGCGCGGTTTCGATCATGATGCGTTCGAAGCTGGGCACCGCGCTGTCCAGCAGGCTGGACTGGCCGCGTGCCAGCGCCTGGTCTGCCCACTGGCGCAGGGCTTGTTCCCAGTTGGTCACAGGCGCGGCGTCCTGAGGCAGGCTCAGCAGCTCAGGTGGCAGGTCCGAGATATGCACTTCCCGCCCGGAGGCCATGACCGTGATCCAGCGGCAGGTGTTCTCCAGCTGGCGCACGTTGCCCGGCCAGGGCAGGTTCTTCAGGTACTCTTCCGTCTCGGCCTTGAGCAGCTTGGGTTCCACCGCCAGCTCCTGGGCGGCTCGGCTGAGGAAGTGGCGGGCCAGGGTGGGGATGTCTTCTCGACGGTCCGACAGGCGCGGGATGTGAATGCGAATGACGTTGAGCCGGTGGAACAGGTCTTCCCGGAACTTGCCAGCGTGGACCAGGTTTTCCAGGTTCTGGTGGGTAGCGGCGATGATACGTACATCCACCTTCACCGGAATGTGCCCACCTACGCGGTAGAACTCGCCGTCGGCCAATACCCGGAGCAGCCGGGTCTGGGTGTCGGCGGGCATGTCGCCGATTTCGTCCAGGAAGAGGGTGCCCCCGTCGGCCTGCTCGAAGCGGCCGCGGCGCAGGTTGGCCGCGCCCGTGAAGGCGCCTTTCTCGTGCCCGAACAGCTCCGATTCCATCAGGTCTTTCGGAATCGCCGCCATGTTCAAGGCGATGAAAGGTGAAGCCGCCCGTGGGCTGTGGCGGTGCAGGGCATGGGCCACCAGCTCCTTGCCCGTGCCGGACTCGCCATTGATCAATACGGTGATGTTGGAATGGCTCAAGCGCCCGATGGCCCTGAACACTTCCTGCATGGCCGGCGCTTCGCCAATGATCTCTGGCGTGCGGGTGAGGGTCGGGACGGCCTCCATGCCTTGTTGTTCCTGAGCATGCTGGTTGGCGCGCTTGACCAGCGACACGGCCTCGTCCACGTCGAACGGCTTGGGCAGGTACTCGAAGGCGCCGCCCTGATAGGACGCCACGGCGCTGTCCAGGTCCGAATGCGCGGTCATGATGATGACCGGCAGCCGGGGGTGCTGCTCGCGAATGCGGGCCAGCAAGTCCAGCCCGCTGGCGCCAGGCATGCGGATGTCCGAGATGATCACGTCCGGCTGCTGGCGAGCCAGGCGGTTCATGACCCCGTCGGCGCTATCGAAGCTCTGGGTCGTCATGCCCTCTTGCTGTAGCGCCTTTTCCAATACCCAGCGGATGGAACGGTCGTCATCGACGATCCATACAGTTTCACTACGGCTCATGACGAAGCGGCTCCTTGTTCCAGCGGCAGGAAGATCGAGAATATGGTTTGGCCAGGATGGCTATCGCATTCGATCAGCCCCTGGTGCTGGCTGATGATGTTCTGGGTAATGGCCAGGCCAAGGCCGGTTCCGTCCGGGCGGCCACTGACCATGGGATAGAAGATGGTTTCCTGGAGTTCGGGGGGGATACCTGGCCCGTTGTCGATGATTTCGATCTTGGCAACGAGTCTGTGACGAGTATGGCCTATGGTGAATTGACGCATGGCACGGGTGCGTAGGGTAATGCGGCCGAGTCGCAGCTCCTTGTCTTCGCTGATGGCCTGCATGGCGTTGCGTACGATATTGAGCACCGCCTGGATCATCTGTTCACGGTCGATGAGCACATCCGGGATGCTAGGGTCGTAGTCTCGCAGCAGGGCGATGCCGCCCTGGCTTTCCGCGTCCACCAGGCTGCTGACGCGTTCCAATACTTCATGGATGTTGGTCATGGCCAATGAAGGGAGCTTGTTGGAGCCGAGCATGCGGTCTACCAGATTGCGCAGGCGATCGGCTTCTTCGATGATCACGTTGGTGTAATCGCGAAGGCTTTCTTCCGGCAGTTCCCTGGCCAGCAGCTGCGCGGCGCCCCGGATGCCACCCAGGGGGTTCTTGATTTCATGGGCCAGGCCGCGCACCAGCATCTTTGTGGTTTCCTGCTTGGAGAGCTGGGCTTCTTCCTTGGTGATCCGCAGCAGGCGGTCACGTGGGTGGACCTCCAGCAACAGCAGGGTCTGGCCCTGGCTCAGGATAGGCGTCACCGCATAATCGACGGTCAAGGTCTGCCCTGTCAGGGCAGTGAGCATGGCTTCGCGCTTGGTGAACGGGTGTGCATGTTCGACCGCCTGCCGCAGGGAATTGAGGGCTTCGGCGGACTCCGTGAACAATTCGCTGATGAACTGGCCATGGCTGCGCTGGCCGCTGATTGCCAGCAGCATTTCAGCTGCGGGGTTCATGTATTCCAGGCGCAGTTCAGCGTTGAGAAGAATGGTGGCGGTTGTCAGGTTATCCAGTAACAGCCGGTGCAGCGCATCACTGATGGTCATGCGTATCCTTGACCTCTCTTGGCACGTCGCGACCCAAGGGCGCGGTCTAGGTGCGGGGCGGGCACGGCCTGCGCTCCACTGATGCCAGGAAAATGCAAAATTCAAACCAGGCGCCGAAAAGAAGCGCGATGCCTACGAAAAGCAGGCAGGCCCTTGCCAATTCAGCTCATTAACCTGCTGGGCTGCGCCACCTTGGTACATGAAAGACAGCCAGGTGCATGGAGAGCACTATAAAGGTGCGCGGCTTTGAATGCCTGGTTTTAGCTGCCTTCGTCATCGTCTGCGGGTTTGTCACTGAGTGGACATTCTGGACGAACACCGTAGTCAGCTTCCTTGCAGGGCCTTACCCGACGTTTCTGCGCGAGGGAAGCACGCTTCATGTACACAGGTTGCGCCGGGGTGCGTTCGACCACCGTTCCCTGGGCATCGAGGATTTCCGCTGACAGCAGGTGAGCGCCGCGGTCTACGTTCTGCAATGGAACGACTGGGCTTGCACTGGGCTGCGAGGCGGGTGCGCCGTCCAGAATAACGCGGTAGGCATGCCCTTCGGCCAGTCCTGGCTCGCTGGTGAGCGTGACGATCATTTCTCCGCTGGCATGTACCACTGATGCCTCGGGCAACGGCACCAGGATGCGGAACATTTCATAGTGGACCATTCGGGCTGGTCGTATCGGCCTGGCAGCACCCGGCGGAGCTGCTGGTGCGGAAGCGGCGGCCTTGGCAGGCGGTGGGCTTATGCGGTTGCCCTCCGGGACCTTTACCGGGGTCGCGCCCTTGCGGGGTTGGTCGGTATAGACCCGGTTTCCCTGGGCATCCACATAGGTATACACCTGGCTCCAGGCCAGCCCGCTGAAGAAGATCAATGAAACCAAGGCCAGCGCTCTCATGGAGCGCTGACCCGCAGTACATGGATCGTTCGGGGGGTGCTCGATTGCAACACCTCGGCCCCAGCCAGTACCTGGACGGCCAGGCTGTGCTGGCCTCGATCCACATTCACGAGTTGCAGGCGAGGAACATTGCCCGGCGTACCGTAGGCAACACCGTCTAGTACGAGTTGCAGGAGGTGGCCAGCCGCCAGCCGCGGCTGGATGCTCACGCCGACGTCGAAAGTGCCGTTGTTGGCGCGGATAGCGCCGTCGGCCGGGACGTCGGTCAGCTCCAGAACCGAATAGGCGGCGGGCGGCGCTGGATCGATGGCTGGCGCCTGAGTTGCGGGCGCCGGGGGAGGCGCGCCCTTGGGCATTGGCACGCTATTGAGCGGCGGCAGGTTGAGCGGCTGTGCCGTCCGACCTGGAGGGGGCGGTTGCTCCGAATACACCGTATTGCCATTGGCGTCGGTGTACTTGTAGATCTGCCCATGGGCCGAGGCGCAGACGAGGGGCAAGCACAACAGTAAGGCGCGGCGCATGGCGACTACTCGGATTGACAGGATGACAGGCCCGGCGGCCCTGACAGCATAGCCTAGGCCGCCTTGCCCGGCAGTGGCTAGTGGGCTGGCAGGCACAGCTCGCCGGTGGCGCGAATCAGAGCAAGACGGTGCAGGTCGTCACGCTCGCCCTGATTGATCGCCTGTGCAATCCATTGCGGGCAGTCCGCGGTCGAGCGGTATGAGGCGAATGCGGCGAGCTGTTCCATCAGGGCGATTTGAAGCTTGTCCAGCTGCGGGCGAATCTGCCCGACCAGATCAGGCCGTGGGCTGTCCGGAGCCTGTCCAGCTACGCGCCAGTCATTGAGCAACCCATATTGCACCAGTTTGTTGGCTTCGATCTGGGCGGCGAAGAATTGCTCCACGAACGCAGGTTCGAGCTTGTATTGCGCAGCCTTGACGACGGCGCCGGCAATCACTTCCCGTTCGCGGGCACGGTCTTCCACGGCCTTGTGACTATCCCATTTGCTCAGGGCGACCTGATCGGCAATGTTCAATCGCTGCTCGATGCTGCCGAGCAACGCTGGCAGTTCGGCAGGTGCTGAAGAGGCCGGAGCGGCCATTGCGCCGCTCAGATAAAGGCTGGTGCCCAAGGCGAGGCAGAAGGCGGAAAACTTTTGCATTGGCGGAACGCTCCCTTGTTGTTCAGAGCCTCGTTATGCCAGCAAAGCGGCCTTGGGGCCAGTGTGGGTCTCGCGCCCCTGCGTTTTTTCGGAAAAACGATGGTTGGCGTCGGGCGGCCGGATTCCTGGCCATGAAAAAGGCCTCCCGAAGGAGGCCTCATGTGCGCGGCGCTTGGATCAGACGCTGTAGTACAGGTCGTATTCCAGTGGGTGCACGAAAGTACGGACCTTGATTTCTTCTTCGGACTTGAGCTCGATGTAGGCGTCGATGAAGTCATCGGAGAATACGCCGCCCTTGGTCAGGAAGGCACGACCCTTGTCCAGCTCTTCCAGGGCCTCCTTCAGGCTGCCGCAGACCTGCGGGATCTGCTTGGCTTCTTCCGGCGGCAGGTCATACAGGTTCTTGTCGGCGGCGTCGCCAGGATGGATCTTGTTCTGGATGCCGTCCAGGCCGGCCATCAGCAGCGCGGCGAAGGCCAGGTAAGGGTTGGCGGCCGGGTCCGGGAAGCGTGCTTCGATACGACGAGCCTTGGGGCTGGACACGTATGGAATGCGGATCGACGCGGAGCGGTTGCGAGCCGAGTAGGCCAGCATTACCGGTGCTTCGAAGCCGGGCACCAGTCGCTTGTAGGAATTGGTCGACGGGTTGGTGAAGCCGTTCAGGGCCTTGCCATGCTTGATGATGCCGCCGATGAAGTACAGCGCGGTATCGGACAGGCCGGCATAGCCTTCACCCGCGAAGGTGTTCTTGCCTTCCTTGGAGATGGACATGTGCACGTGCATGCCCGAGCCGTTGTCGCCGTACAGGGGCTTGGGCATGAAGGTCGCGGTGCGGCCGTAGGCATCGGCCACGTTGTGAACGACGTACTTCAGGGTCTGGGTTTCGTCGGCCTTCTTCACCAGAGTGTTGAACTTGACGCCGATTTCGTTCTGGCCAGCGGTCGCCACTTCATGGTGGTGAACCTCGACGGTCAGGCCCATTTCCTCCAGCGCGTTGCACATGGCGGTACGGATTTCGTGGTCATGGTCGACCGGTGGAACCGGGAAGTAGCCGCCCTTGACGCCTGGACGGTGGCCTTTGTTGCCGCCTTCCACGTCCTGGTCGGTCATCCAGGAGGCCTGTTCCGAGAAGATCTTGAACATGGAGCCGGAGATGTCCGACTTGAACTTCACTTCATCGAAGATGAAGAACTCAGGCTCCGGGCCTACGAATACAGTGTCACCGATGCCGGTGGACTTGAGGTATTCCTCGGCGCGGTGGGCGATGGCGCGTGGGTCGCGATCGTAGCCCTGCATGGTCGACGGCTCGATGATGTCGCAGACCAGGATCAGGGTGGGCTCTTCGGTAAAGGGGTCCAGCACAGCGGTATCGTCATCGGGCAGCAGGATCATGTCCGACGCTTCGATGCCTTTCCAACCGGCGATGGAGGAGCCATCGAACATTTTGCCGTGTTCGAAGAAATCCTCGTCCAGGGCGTCGCGAGCCGGCATGGTGACGTGCTGCTGCTTGCCTTTGGTGTCAGTGAAGCGCAGATCAATCCACTTAACGTCATGATCTTTGATGAGTTGAACCGACTTCGACATGTTGTCCTCCGGGTGGATAGGAACGTGCTTTGCGCCCCTGGATACAGTGCTGCCGCCGCATACTCGGCCAAGGCAACCTGCCTCACAAGGGAGCAATTTGCATGCCAGTGCCCCGAGATGGGCACGGTGGCAAAAATCCTTGGATTGGCGGCACTTACGGTAGCCTCTCAAGATTTCGATGCCCTTTAATGGGGCGAAGTGCCGGAAAAGTGTTCCAAATCGGTGCTTGCCTGGCTTTCGACAGATAGTTGGTCAAAGGTTGAACAGTTTCCGCTATAATGCCGCCCCTTTTTTCCAGCTGGGCCATGGCGCGCGCTGTTCATGAAACTCATCGTCAAAGTCTTCCCCGAAATCACCATAAAAAGCCGGCCAGTGCGCAAGCAGTTCATTCGCCAGCTGGCCAAGAACATCCGGGTGGTGGTCCGGGATCTGGACCCGAATATCGCCGTGGCCGGGGTGTGGGATAACCTTGAGGTTCAGACGCAGATCACCGACGGCAAGGTCCTCAGGGAAATCATCGAGCGGCTGACCTGCACCCCGGGTATCGCGCATTTCCTGCAGGTGGATGAATACCCCCTCGGTGATTTCGACGACATCGTCGCCAAGTGCAAGACGCATTTCGGCCACCTGCTGCCTGGCAAGCGCTTCGCCGTGCGCTGCAAGCGCGCCGGCAAGCATGTCTTCAGCTCCATGGACGTGGACCGCTACGTGGGCAGCCAACTGCGCCAGCAATGCGGCGCGGCCGGCATCGACCTCAAGCACCCCGAGGTAGAGGTGCGGATGGAAATCCGTGACCAGCGCCTGTTCGTCATCCACGGCCAGCACACTGGCCTTGGCGGCTACCCCCTGGGCGCGCTGGAGCAAACCCTGGTACTGATGTCCGGAGGGTTCGATTCCACGGTCGCCGCCTACCAGATGATGCGCCGTGGCCTGATGACCCATTTCTGCTTCTTCAACCTTGGTGGGCGTGCCCATGAACTCGGGGTGATGGAAGTTGCGCATTACTTGTGGAAAAAATACGGCAGCTCCCACCGCGTGCTGTTCATCAGTGTTCCCTTCGAGGAAGTGGTCGGAGAAATCCTGGCCAAGGTGGACAACAGCCAGATGGGCGTGATCCTCAAGCGCATGATGCTGCGGGCGGCCAGCCAGATGGCCAAGCGCCTGGAGATCAACGCCTTGGTGACCGGCGAAGCCATTTCCCAGGTGTCCAGCCAGACCCTCACCAACCTCGCGGTGATCGATTCGGTCACGCCCACCCTGGTGTTGCGGCCATTGCTGGCTACCCACAAGCAGGACATCATCGACACGGCCACCGCCATCGGTACCGCGGATTTCGCCAAGCACATGCCGGAATACTGTGGCGTGATTTCGGTAAACCCCACCACCAGCGCCCGTGGTTACCGTATCGAGCGCGAAGAACAGCGCTTCGATATGGCGGTACTGGAAAACGCCCTGGCCCGCGCGCGTCTGGTGTCTATCGACCATGTGATCGAAGAGCTGGGGCAGGCGGTTGAAGTAGAAGAGGTGAGCGAGGCCCTGGCTGGCCATGTGGTATTGGACATCCGCCACCCAGACGCGCAGGAGGACGAACCCCTTGCCGTCGAAGGGGTAGAGGTACGGGCCGTGCCTTTCTATGCACTGAACAGCCGGTTCAAGGACCTGGATCCTGCCCGGCAATACCTGTTGTATTGCGACAAGGGTGTCATGAGCAGGCTGCATGCTCATCACCTGCTAAGCGAGGGGCACGCCAATGTGCGCGTTTATCGTCCGGCATAAAGTCCCGGGGCTCAATGGCGGGAGCATCCGCCATCGCCCTCCCGACCGGCCAGTGTAATCGCGTCGTTTGACCGGCCGTCGCGTTTAGCCGGCCCCACCGAATTCATCATCGAGATATGCCCTGTGAGAGACAATCTTCGTAACATCGCCATCATCGCCCACGTTGACCATGGTAAAACCACCCTGGTCGACAAGCTTCTGAAGCTGTCCGGCACCCTGGACCGCAAAGAGCTGAACGACGAGCGCGTGATGGACAGCAACGACCAGGAAAAGGAACGCGGCATTACCATCCTGGCCAAGAACACCGCCATCAAGTGGAACGGCTACGACATCAACATCGTGGACACCCCCGGCCACGCCGACTTCGGCGGCGAGGTAGAGCGCGTGATGTCCATGGTGGACTCGGTGCTGCTGCTGGTCGACGCCCAGGACGGCCCGATGCCGCAAACCCGTTTCGTGACCCAGAAAGCCTTCAAGGCCGGCCTGCGTCCGATCGTGGTCATCAACAAGGTCGACCGCCCAGGCGCCGACCCGGACAAAGTCCTGGGCCTGGTCTTCGACCTGTTCGACAACCTGGGCGCCACTGAAGACCAGCTGGACTTCCCGGTCATCTACGCCAGCGCATTGAACGGTATCGCGGGTAACGACCCGTCCGAAATGGCCGACAACATGGACCCGCTGTTCCAGGCCATCCTGGATCACGTACCGGCTCCGAAGGTCGACGCCGAAGGGCCCTTCCAGATGCAGATCTCGGCACTGGACTACAACAGCTTCCTGGGCGTGATCGGCATCGGCCGTATCACCCGTGGCCGTATCAAGGCCAACAGCCCTGTGGTCGCCATCGACGCCGAAGGCAAGAAGCGCAACGGCCGCATCCTCAAGCTGATGGGTCACCACGGTCTGCAGCGCGTCGAGGTTCCAGAAGCCGAAGCGGGCGACATCGTGTGCATCAGCGGCATGGACCAGCTGTTCATTTCCGACACCCTGTGCGATCCGCAAAACGTGGAAGCCTTGCCTGCGCTGAGCGTGGACGAGCCGACCGTCAGCATGACCTTCCAGGTCAATGACTCGCCGTTCTGCGGCAAGGAAGGCAAGTTCGTCACCAGCCGTAACATCAAGGAGCGTCTGGAAAAGGAACTGCTGCACAACGTTGCCCTGCGCGTCGAGGAAACCGACAGCGCCGACAAGTTCAAGGTCTCCGGCCGTGGCGAGCTGCACCTCTCGGTACTGATCGAAACCATGCGTCGCGAAGGTTTCGAGCTGGCCATCTCCCGCCCTGAGGTGGTCATCAAGGAAGTGGACGGCGAGAAGCAGGAGCCCTACGAAGCCGTTACCATCGACATCGAGGAACAGCACCAGGGTGCGGTGATGGAGCAGATGGGCCTGCGCAAGGGCGACCTGAGCAACATGGTTCCGGATGGCAAGGGGCGTATTCGCCTGGAATACACCATTCCGGCACGCGGCCTGATCGGCTTCCGTAACGCCTTCCTGACCATGACCTCCGGCAGCGGCATCCTCACCGGTACCTTCAGCCACTACGGCCCGATCAAGGCAGGTGAAGTGAGCCACCGCCAGAACGGCGTACTGGTATCCATGGCTACCGGCAAGGCACTGACCTACTCGCTGGAAACCCTGCAGGACCGCGGCAAGCTGTTCCTCGAGCCTGGGCAGGAAATCTACGAAGGCCAGCTGTGCGGTATCAACAGCCGTGACAATGACTTGGTGATCAACCCCACCAAGGGCAAGAAGCTCGACAACATGCGTGCTTCGGGCAAGGACGAAACCATCGCCCTGGTTCCGCCGATCAAGTTCACCCTCGAACAGGCTCTGGAATTCATCGATGATGACGAGCTGGTAGAGGTGACTCCGAAGTCGATTCGCCTGCGCAAGAAAGTGCTGAACGAGAACGAGCGTAAGCGCGCTTCCAAGTAAGCCCTGCGGTTGAAAAACCTGCCCCCGCAAGGTGGCAGGTTTTTTTACGCCCGCGAATCAGGCCCGCTTGGCGCGCCCCATCAGCCCGCCGATGGTGTCCTGGATATCCGCTGGCAGCACGATGGTCTTCGCATTGGCGCTGGCGGCCAGCTTCTCCATGGCGCCGATGTACTTTTCGCCCAGCAGATACACCATGGGGCCGGTGTCGGTGCCGATGGCTGTTTTCACCCGCTCGATGGCCTGGGCTGACGCATTGGCCAGGGTCACTTGTGCGTCCCCGTCACGCTTGGCCGATTCCAACCTGGCCTCGGCTTCGAGGATGGCCGCGGTTTTCGCGCCCTCGGCACGGGTGACCGTGGCTTTGCGCTCCCGCTCGGCGGCGGCTTGCAGCTCCATGGCACGCTGCATGGATTCCGAGGGTTTGATGTCCTGGATTTCCACGGAGCGGATGGTGATGCCCCAGTCGATGGTCTGCTCGGCCATGGCTTCGCGCAACAGCGCCTTGATCTTGTCCCGGGAGGACAGCGCTTCGTCCAGGTCCATGCCGCCTATGATGGAGCGCAGGCTGGTCATGGTCAGGCTGCGTACCGCCTGGTCGTAGTCCTCGATGCCGTAGGCGGCCTTGGTGGGGTCGGTGATCTTGGCGAAGCACAGGGCGTTGGCCAGGAGAACGGCGTTGTCTCGAGTGATGACTTCCTGCTGCTGCACGTCGAGGATCAGATCCTTGGTGCTCATCTTGTAGCCAACCGTATCCATGTAGGGAATGAGGAAGTTCAGGCCTGGTTTGAGGGTGACGCGATAGCGCCCCAGCCGCTCCACGATCCATTCCTGCCCTTGGGGCACCAGCCGCACGCCCTTGGCGATGGTGACCACGATGAAGATCAAGACTATGAGGGGGATGACGAGGGTGGCGCTCATGGGAACTCCTTGCTCCGTAGACGAATATCAACTTGAAGAGGCGGGGCCGACGCGTACCAGGTTGCCTTCCACCGCCATTACCCGCACCCGGTCACCGGCCTCGATGCGGGTATCGGCGACACATGGCCATTCCTCGGCGCCCAGCAGGGGTTTCTGGAAGCGGACCTTGCCACGCTGGAATGGCGTGACCTGGCTGGTCAGCAGGCCTACCTCGCCCAGGGCGTCGGCGGCGGACCATTGCGGGCCGCCCTGGACGTTGGCGCGCAGGACCTTGAACCACAGCAGGGTAAGCAGCACCGATGCCGCCCCCCAGGCCAGCAACTGCGGACCAAGGCCGAGACCAGGCAACGCCCAGACCAGCGCGGCCACGAGGAGCGCGGCGATTCCGAACCATAGGATGAAAAACGAAGCGACCAGCAGCTCGAGCAGAACCAGCACCGTCCCGCCTACTGCCCAATACCACCACTGAATGTCCATGCCAGTGCTCACAACCCAAAGAGAGCCTCATAGTGAAGCCTTCCCATCGTTTTGGGTAGGGTTGGCGGATTTCAGGGTGTTAGCGGATCAGCGGCTCAGGGGTTTGGGCTTGTAGGCGCAGTAGCCTGGGCGCGGACCGATCCGGGGATGGTTGCGACAGGTATCCGGGCGCTTGTCATAGATGGTGCACAGGCGGCTCTTGCGATCCAGGTACAGGCAGTCGTCATTGCTCATGCGCGCCAGGGTGAAGATCCCGCTCTTCTGGTTGAAGCGCTCGACGATGCCTTCCTTCTGCAAGCGCTTGGCGACGTTCTTGGCGGGCTCGTCCTTTTCGAACTCGTCCACGACACCGATGCGAATCAGGTCCTTGATGCGCACCTCCACCGGCAGGGTGCAGCAACTGGAATTGCAGCCGCCGCACATGTGGCTGGCGTACTTCTGCCAGGTTTCCAGGCGGTCGAGCTCGGCGGCGGCGATCAGGGTCGGTTTCATGGTGGTGTATCTGGAGTCGGGCGCGCGATCATACCCGTCCCCGGCACCGAAGCAATGGCCGTTCATGCCTTTTCTCGCTGTTCTTTCTCGAACCAGCCCTACCACCCTCTGTCGAACCGTCTAGGCTCATAGCACTTGTGCAGAAATCTTTACGCCATTGAGGGCTGCAAATGTCTCAGGAACCGCTCACCCGAAAAGTCAAAGTCGATGTGGACGAATTTCGTGCCGCTGTACTCGCTAAACTGACCTACGCGGTTGGCAAAGACCCAGAGCATGCGTTCGACCATGACTGGTTCGAAGCCATCGCGCTGGCTGCCCGGGATCACATGGTCGATCACTGGATGGGCCACACCCGGCAGATCTACCGAAGCCAGCAGAAACGGGTCTATTACCTTTCCCTCGAATTTCTGATCGGCCGCCTGCTGGTCGACAGCCTGAGCAACATGGGCATCCTTGAGGTCGCTCGGGAAGCCCTGGACGGCCTTGGCGTGGACCTGGAAAAGATCCGCTTGCTCGAGCCGGATGCTGCCCTGGGTAACGGAGGCCTGGGCCGGCTGGCGGCTTGCTTCATGGAGAGCATGTCCACTCTGGGCGTCGCCGCGCATGGCTACGGCATTCGCTATGAGCACGGGCTTTTCCGCCAGGCCATCATCGACGGCTGGCAACAGGAGCAGACCGAGAACTGGCTGGATTTCGGCAACCCTTGGGAATTCGAACGCCCGGAAGTCATTTATCCGATCAGCTTTGGCGGTCACGTCGAAGCTACCGTAGAAAGCGATGGCAGCGCGCGCCAGGTGTGGCGACCCGCTGAAACCGTGCGGGCGGTGGCCTACGATACCCCGGTGGTAGGCTGGCGCGGGGCGAGCGTGAACACCCTGCGGCTATGGCGCGCCCGGGCCATGGAAGACCTGCATCTGGAGCGCTTCAACGCCGGTGACCACCTGGGCGCAGTGGCGGACGTCGCCCGTGCGGAGAGTATCTCCCGTGTGCTGTACCCGGCCGACAGCACCGAGGCCGGGCAGGAGCTGCGGCTGCGTCAGGAATACTTCTTCGTTTCCGCCTCGCTGCAAGACTTGCTGCGCCGGCATATCAACATGCACGAGCAGGTCAGCACCCTGGGCCAGCATGCCTCGATCCAGATGAACGACACCCATCCGTCCATCGCCGTGGCCGAGCTGATGCGCCTGCTGGTGGACATTCATCAGCTTCCCTGGGACGAAGCCTGGAAAGTCACTGTCGAAACCTTGTCCTACACCAACCACACGCTCTTGCCGGAGGCCCTGGAAACCTGGCCCGTGGGCCTGATGGAGCGGATGCTGCCACGGCACATGCAGATCATCTACCTGATCAACGCCCAGCACATCGATGGGCTGCGCGAGAAAGGCCTGCATGATATCGACCTGCTGCGGACCATTTCCTTGATCGAAGAAGGCCATGGCCGACGAGTGCGCATGGGCAACCTGGCCTTCCTGGGCTCGCACAGCGTCAATGGCGTATCCGCGTTGCACACCGATCTCATGCGCAGCACCGTGTTCTCGGACCTGAACAAGCTTTACCCGGACCGTATCAATAACAAGACCAACGGCATTACCTTCCGCCGCTGGTTGTTCCAGTCCAACCCCAAGCTCACCTCCATGCTGGTGGACAAGCTGGGGGCAGAAGTGCTCGATAAGCCCGAAACCATGCTCAAGGGCCTGGAGGCCTTCGCCGACGACGCAGCCTTCCAGCGTCGCTTCGCAGAGCAGCGCCTTCACAGCAAGGAAGCCCTGGCACGTATCATCCAGGACCGTTTGGGCGTTTCGGTGGACCCAAAAGCCCTGTTCGACATTCAGGTCAAGCGCATCCACGAGTACAAGCGTCAGCTGCTCAACCTGCTACATACCGTGGCGCTGTACCAAGCCATCCGCGCGACGCCTGAGAAGCCCTGGGTGCCGCGGGTGAAGATCTTCGCGGGCAAGGCGGCGGCCAGTTATCACCAGGCCAAGCTGATCATCAAGCTGGCCAACGATATCGCGCGCACCGTCAACAATGACCCGACCGTGCGCGGTTTGCTCAAGGTGGCGTTCCTGCCCAACTACAATGTGAGCCTGGCCGAAAGCATCATTCCGGCGGCGGACCTTTCCGAGCAGATTTCCACCGCCGGCTACGAGGCTTCGGGTACCAGCAACATGAAGTTCGGCCTCAATGGCGCCCTGACCATCGGTACGCTCGATGGCGCGAACGTGGAAATGCGCGATCATGTGGGCGAGGAGCACATGTTCATCTTCGGCCTCAAGGCCGACGAGGTGGAGGCTCGCAAGCACGGCGGGGACTACAGCGCGTACCCTGAAGTGGCCAGTTCGCATCGTCTGAACGATGTGCTGCAAGCCATTCGTGGTGGGGTGTTCTCGCCCGATGACCCGTCTCGCTACACCGGCCTGATCGATGGGCTGCAGAGCTATGACCATTTCCTGGTGTGCGCGGATTTCGAGTCCTACTGGGCAGCGCAGATGAAGGTCGAAGAGCTGTGGCGCCATCCCAAGCAATGGTGGCGCTCGGCGATCCTCAACACCGCTCGCATGGGCTGGTTCTCCTCGGACCGTACTATCCGGGAATACGCCACGGAGATCTGGAAAGCGTTGTAAGGGCAGGAGGCATCGCCCCCTTTCCATGCAGATCCCGTAGGAGGCAGCGGAGCTGCCGAATATTCTCACATCCGAATATTCGGCAGCTTCGCGGCTTTCTACGGGCATTCTTGCCATCACGTCATACCCGCTTCGGGAACTGAACTCGCTGTCACGCCCGGGGTCTGAGGGCAGTCGCGCCGGTGGCGAGCGGGGCCGATACGGACGTAGTTATATTCCGTACATAGCTCTGGTTTGCATTCGCCCTGTAAACTGCGCGGGTTTTGACCCCCCTCCCTGGACCCGGAGCTTTTCCATGTCGCCCGTTACCCTGAGTCGCTACCTGATCGAGCAGACGCGCAGCAACAACACCCCTGCCGACCTGCGCTTCCTTATCGAGGTTGTCGCCCGTGCGTGCAAGGCCATTGCTCACCAGGTGCAGAAAGGCGCCCTTGGTGGCGTTCTGGGCAGCATGGGAACCGAAAACGTACAAGGCGAAGTCCAGAAGAAGCTGGACGTGCTTTCCAACGAAATCCTGCTGGAAGCCAACGAGTGGGGCGGCCACCTGGCCGGCATGGCTTCCGAGGAAATGGACAACGCCTACCAGATTCCGGGCAAGTACCCCAAGGGCGCTTACCTGCTGGTCTTCGACCCTCTGGATGGCTCTTCCAACATCGACGTCAACGTCTCCGTGGGCACCATCTTCTCGGTGCTGCGCTGTCCTGACCAATACCTCAGCCAGAACGACTCGCTCAATGAGCAGGCCTTCCTGCAGCCAGGCACCAAGCAGGTTGCGGCCGGCTATGCGATCTACGGTCCGCAGACCATGCTGGTGCTCACCCTGGGCAACGGTGTGATCGGCTTCACCCTGGATCGCGAGCTGGGTAGCTTCGTGCTTACCCACGAGAACATCCAGGTGCCCCAGAGCACTGCCGAGTTCGCCATCAACATGTCCAACCAGCGCCACTGGGAGGCTCCGGTCAAGCGCTACGTGGACGAGCTGCTGGCCGGCAAGGAAGGCCCCCTGGGCAAGAACTACAACATGCGCTGGATCGCCTCCATGGTGGCCGACGTGCATCGCATCCTGACCCGTGGCGGTATCTTCATGTACCCACGTGATGCCCGCGAGCCGTCCAAGCCAGGCAAGCTGCGCCTGATGTACGAAGCCAACCCCATGTCCTTCCTGATCGAGCAGGCCGGCGGCGCGTCCACCGATGGCCAGCAGCGCATCCTGGACATCCAGCCCGAAGGCCTGCACCAGCGGGTGGCGGTGTTCCTGGGGTCGAAGGAAGAAGTCGAGCGCGTGACCGGTTACCACCGGTAACCCAGAGCCGGGCGCCCCGCCTTTGGATGCAGGGCGCCTCGCTTGTCAGATTCGGAAACTCCCCACCAATTGCTTGAGCCGGCTCACCTGACTCTCCAGCTCCGAGCACGCTCGTAGCGTCGACTGCAGGTTGTCCACGCCTTCCTGGTTCAGCGTGTTGATTTCGCTGATGTCCTGGTTGATCGCCTCGACCACGGCCGTCTGCTCTTCGGTAGCGGTGGCTACGGACTGGTTCATGCCATCGATTTTGCCAATGCGCTGGGTCACGCTGTTCAGGCGATCCCCCGCCTGGTTGGCCACGGTCACGCTGGACTCACTCTGGCGCTGGCTTTCGACCATGATGTCTACCGCCTGACGGGCGCCCTGCTGCAATTGCTCGATGATCGTCTGCACTTGGCGAGCCGACTCCTGGGTACGGTAGGCCAGGTTGCGGACTTCGTCCGCCACCACGGCGAAGCCTCGACCGGCTTCACCGGCGCGGGCGGCCTCGATGGCGGCGTTGAGCGCCAGCAGGTTGGTTTGCTGGGAAATGCCGGTGATCACTTCGAGAATCTGGCCGATGTTCACCGTGTTGGCATTGAGCGTTTCGATATTGCCACACGAATCGCTGATATTGGCCGACAGTTCGCCCAGGCTGTTGATGGTCAGTTGCACCACTTGCTGGCCATCGGAGGCCAGGTTGCGTGCCTCGCTGGAGTGCTGAGAGGCGAGGGCGGCGTTCTGGGCGATTTCCTGGGCAGCGGCGCCCAGCTCGTTGATGGCCGCCGCCACACTGTTGGTGCGGCTGGCCTGCTGGTCGGAATTGACCATGGAGGCGTTGGAGGTCTGCACTACCCGTTCGGTGACCTGGTTCACTTGGGCGGTGGCTGAAGCCACTTCACGGATGGACTCATGAATACGCTCCACGAAGCGATTGAACGACTCACCCAGCGTGCCGAATTCGTCCTTGCCGTGGATGGCGAGCCGGCGGGTGAGGTCGCCCTCGCCCGCGGCGATGTCTTCAAGCGCACGGTTCATCAGGGTGAGTGGCGCCATGAGCACGCGAATGAGCAAGCCCAGCAAGGCGATGATGCTGACCACGGCGATCAGCATGGCGACCACGGCCGAGGCGCGGAATTCACCGAGCATGGCGAAGGCAGCGGACTTATCCAGCACCGTAGCCACATACCAGTCCGCCGACTGAACGCCCTTGAGCCGGGTGAAGGTGATGAACTGGTGCTCACCGTCAATTTCGATTTCCTTCAACCCCTCGCTCAGGGTCGGGGCGCCTTGCGGGTAGGCCTCGCCCAAGGGCTTGAGCGCCAGCTTGGCATCGGGGTGAATCAGGATCTTGCCCTGGGCGCTGACAATATAGGCGTAGCCATGGCCGTCGAAGTTGAGCGAGTTGATGATCTCGCTGACTTGGCCCAGATCGATGTCGGCTCCCGCCACCCCCAGCATTTCGGCGCCACGCTTGACCGGTGATGCCACCGTGATCACCAGCTTGCCCGAGGAAGCAGCGATGTAGGGCTCGGTAACCACGGTCTGGCCTGCGGCATTGGCCGCCTTGTACCAGCCGCGGGCGCGCGGATCGTAGTCAGCGGCGCGATTGCCTGCCGGTACCGAGTACATCAGGCCGTCGCGGCTGCCAAAGTAGCTCAGCTGGAAATTGGCCGGGTAAACCGGCAGGCCGACGATACGGGGTAGCTCGTCCGGGTTGCCATTCTCAGTAGCGACCTGCTGCGCCATGGAGTCCACCAACTGCATGCGGCTGGTGAGCCAGGTCTGCACGTTACTCGCGGTCAGGGCCCCCAGCTGGGCCAAAGAGCTGGCAGTCTGTGCCCGGAGCGTCTGGCGCTGACGGTAATCGTTGAACAGTGTGAAGCCGGCGAACGCCAGGGCCACGATAAGCCCCGCCACCAGCAGGATCTTATGACTGAATTTCATGTTCTTCATGGTGTGGTGATGCTCAGGCCTAAGGCAGGCCAAAAAGGGCAGGGACAATACGGAGTTTGCTTGAGCATGCTTTCGGCCGCGCCGCCGAAAACTTCAGCGGCAAGAGGGCGGATATCCGAAACTGCCGTCTTGTCGATATCCACAAGCGGCATGCGTCGAGGAACCAGGCACCTTGCAACGCCGTCCAACCGCGATTCGCTGGCCAACGACAGGATGCTTCATGACCGAACAGGATTTGCCCGAGAAGATCGGGCGCGCCATCGACCGCCGCCTGGCGGCCATTACCCGGGCGAACAAAGGGCCCGAAACCGTGCTGATGACGGGCATGGCGCTGGGCTACATGGCAGCGCTTTCCGATGCGGGCGTCATCGACCCGGACTTGCGCCTGGCTCTGGAGCGTAAGGTGCAGGCATTGGAGCCCTCGGAAGAACTGGAGTAAGCATAGCGTGGTCAGGCGCCCGGGCGTCGTGACCGTGCAGAGACCCAAGGGAGTAGCACAGCATGGCGATATTCAGGAAAAACACCCGGCGGCTGGCGATTGCCGTGGCCGTGGGCGCGGTATGCGCGGGCCTGCTGGCGGCCTGCAGCAACGCGGGTACCGGGGAAGTGGCCCCCAAGACAGTAGGAAAGGTTGACCTCCAGCGTTACCAGGGCACCTGGTATGAGCTGGCACGGCTGCCTATGTTCTTCCAACGTAATTGCGCGCAGTCCGAAGCTCATTACGCCCTCAAGCCGGACGGCAGCGTAGCGGTGCTCAATCGTTGCAAGACCGCCGATGGCGAATGGGAAGAAGCCAGCGGTACCGCTACCCAGCAAGTGCCTGGGCAATCCGACAAGCTCTGGGTGGTCTTCGATAACTGGTTTTCCCGCCTGGCCCCTGGCTTGGCCAAGGGCAACTACTGGATCATCGACCTGGACAGCGATTACAGGCAGGCCGTGGTCGGCGCGCCGGACCGCAAATACCTCTGGCTGCTGTCGCGTACCCCCACCGTCAGCGAGGAGGTGAAGCAGCGAATGCTGGCCAGGGCGCGCCAGCAGGGCTTCGACACTTCACGCCTGATCTGGCGTGCGCCGGACTAACTCAACAAGGCCCGCAGCGTCCGGGCGAAGGCTGCGGCGCTGCTGGTCTCATCGGGATGATGCCCGTCGCGGATCACCCAGCGGCCGCTTACCATGACGTCACGCACCTGACGATCGCCGCCAGCGAACAACCAGCGTCCCAGCAGGGCGTCATCGCTGGCAGTAGCCAAGTAGGGATCGTTCGCGTCCAGCCGCAGCCAATCAGCGCGCGCGCCCACTTCGAGCCGGCCCACTGCCTGGCCCAAGGCCAGGGCGCCGCCGGCCAGGGCGCCCTGGTAGAGCGTATCGGCTACATGCGGGCCACTCGGGCCGTGCAGGCGGTTGCGGCGTTGATCGCGCAAACGCTGACCATATTCGAGCCAGCGCAGTTCTTCCACGACGCTAACGGACACGTGGCTGTCCGAGCCGATACCCCAGCGGCCTTGGGCCGCGAAATAGTCCACGGCCGGGAAAATTCCGTCACCCAGGTTAGCCTCTGTCGTCAGGCACAAGCCGGCCACGGCGCCGCTGCTGGCCATGCGACCTACTTCGCTGGGGTCGGCATGGGTGGCATGGACCAGGCACCAGCGCTTATCCACAGGCACGTGGTCGAACAGCCACTGCAACGGGCGGGCGCCACTCCAGGCCAGGCAATCGTCCACTTCCTTTTGCTGCTCGGCGATATGGATATGCACAGGCGCGGTTGCGTCGCTTTCGGCCAGCACAGTGTCGATCTGCTCGGGTGTCACCGCGCGCAGGGAGTGGAAGCACAGGCCAAGGCGCTGCAGGGGCTGCCCCTGAAGCTGGGTGGCCAGGCGCTGCTGCAGCTCAAGGTAGCTGTCGGTGCTGTGAATGAACCGTTTCTGGCCAGGCGCGGTGGCCTGGCCGCCAAAGCCACCATGGCTGTAGAGCACTGGAAGCAGGGTAAGACCTATGCCGGCGCTGGCGGCGGCGCGGCTGATGCCCATGGCCAGTGTGCTGGAGTCGGCGTAGGGCGAGCCATCCGGGGCATGATGCAGGTAATGGAATTCTGCCACCGAGGTATAGCCTGCCTTGAGCATTTCGATATACAGCTGGCGGGCGATGGTTTCCAACTGTTCCGGCGTGATCTTGCCGACCAGCCGGTACATCAATTCCCGCCAGGTCCAGAAGCTGTCGTTGGGGTTGCCGGCCACTTCCGCCAGTCCGGCCATGGCGCGCTGGAAGGCATGGGAATGCAGATTGGGCATGCCTGGGAGCACAGCCCCTTCCAGCAGCTGCGCGCCTTCGCCGGTGGCATCGGGCTGTACCTGAACCAGGTTGCCTAGTGAGTCGACTTCAAGACGTACCTGCCTCGCCCAACCGTCAGGCAGAAGGGCGCGTTCCGCTAGATAAGCCGGCATGAGGAATCTTCCAGAGACAAAGTTGTATATACATATACAGCTGTTTGCGTGCTGGGTAAACTCCGGCAAGCTATACCTCACCCTTTCATGCAGGAAACTTCCGTGCCGACGCCGCCTGTTGCTTCTTCCCTGGCCGACCAATTGGGCGAAAGCCCCGCGCCGCTCTATGCGCGGGTCAAGCAGATGATTGCCCTGCAAATCCAGAACGGCAGCTGGCCGCCCCATTATCGAGTGCCTTCGGAGAGCGAACTGGTCAACGAACTGGGCTTCAGTCGCATGACGATCAATCGCGCCCTGCGCGAGTTGACCGCCGAAGGTTTGCTGGTGCGCATGCAGGGAGTAGGCACCTTCGTGGCCGAGCCCAAGACGCAGTCGGCGCTGTTCGAAGTGCATAACATTGCCGATGAAATCGCCGCGCGAGGGCACCGGCACCGTTGCCAGGTGATCAAGCTGGAGGAAGAAACCGCTGGCGCCAACCGCGCCGTGGCATTGGATGTGCGCGAAGGCCAGCGCATTTTCCATTCGATCATTGTGCATTACGAAAACGATGTTCCCGTGCAGATAGAGGACCGCTACGTCAATGCCCAGGTAGCGCCGGACTACCTCAAGCAGGACTTCGCCAAGGAAACGCCCTATGCCTACCTGAATCGGGTGGCGCCCCTGACCGAGGGCGAGCACGTGGTGGAGGCCATTCTGGCCGATGAGCAAGCCTGCCGGTGGTTGCAGATCGACCCCAGCGAGCCCTGTTTGCTGATCCGCCGGCGAACCTGGTCGGGCCGTGAGGCGGTCACGGCGGCCCGCTTGATCCACCCCGGCTCCCGACACCGATTGGAAGGGCGTTTCAGCAAATGAAGCACCTCAAGGCAACCGACTACCTTCGCACGCCTTGGAAGAACGGCGGTGGCACCACACTGGAAATCTGTCGCGACCACGGCACCGGCCTGGACGGTTTCGGTTGGCGCCTTTCCATTGCGGACATCGCTGAGGGTGGTCCTTTCTCTACCTTCGAGGGTTACGAGCGGATCATCACCGTGCTCGAAGGCGCGGGTATGGTGCTGGACGTCGATAACGCCACTAGCGGGCCCTTGCATGCCTATCAACCCTTTGCGTTTTCCGGCGCCAGCCACGTGCATTGCTCGCTTATCGACGGGCCCATCCGGGATTTCAACCTGATCTACGCACCTGAGCGCTACCGGGCCAAGCTTCGCTGGCTCAACGCGGGAGCGGCGCAATGCCTGGCCGAATCCGCGACTACTCGAGTGCTTTTCGCGGCAGAAGCCGGCGTCGTCGTTGAAACCAACGGTAACAAGCTGTCTCTGGCCCGCCATGACTGCGTGATCCTCGATGGCGCGGCCGTTCGTGTCAGTGGCCATTGCGCTCTCATCGACCTGTTCAAGCGCTGAATCTCACCTCTCAAGCGTGAGCCCTTCAGGGGCGCAATCTCTCTCGATTGCGCCCTTATGGCGCATCCGTACGTGGCAATCCCCCCTGAAAGGCCACTAACGCAGGCGAAATAAACTCTGGCCCCTGGATTGCATATGCTTGTACATACAAGTAAATATGTGTGCGGACGAAACAGCCCGCAATCCTGAGGACCCTGCCCATGACCCTGTTCCGCAACGTACAGATTCGCGCCCCCCGTGGTACTCAACTGACCGCCAAGAGCTGGCTCACCGAAGCGCCGCTGCGCATGCTGATGAACAACCTGGACCCTGAGGTTGCGGAAAACCCCAACGAACTGGTGGTGTACGGCGGTATCGGCCGAGCCGCGCGCAACTGGGAATGCTACGACCGCATCGTTGAAAGCCTGACCAAGCTAGAGGCCGATGAAACCCTGTTGGTGCAGTCGGGCAAGCCGGTGGGCGTGTTCAAGACTCACGCCAATGCGCCCCGGGTATTGATCGCCAACTCCAACCTGGTGCCCCACTGGGCCAACTGGGAGCATTTCAACGAGCTGGATGCCAAGGGCCTGGCCATGTACGGCCAGATGACCGCCGGCAGCTGGATCTACATCGGCAGCCAGGGCATTGTGCAGGGTACCTATGAAACCTTCGTCGAAGCCGGGCGCCAGCACTATAACGGCAACCTGACCGGCAGGTGGGTGCTCACCGCAGGCCTGGGCGGTATGGGGGGTGCGCAACCCTTGGCCGCGACCCTCGCTGGCGCCTGTTCGCTCAACATCGAATGCCAGCAAAGCCGCATCGACTTCCGGCTCAAGACCCGCTACGTCGATGAGCAGGCCGATGACCTGGACGATGCCTTGGCGCGCATCGAACGCTATACGGGCGAAGGCAAGGCGGTTTCCGTAGCCCTCTGTGGAAACGCCGCGGACATTCTGCCAGAGCTGGTCCGCCGCGGTGTGCGGCCAGACATGGTCACCGACCAGACCAGCGCCCACGATCCCCTCAATGGCTACTTGCCCAAGGGTTGGAGCTGGGAAGAATACCGCCGCCGCGCCCAGCAGGAGCCGGCAGTGGTGGTCAAGGCTGCCCGTCAGTCCATGGCCGAACATGTCCAGGCCATGCTGGCCTTCCAGCAGATGGGCGTGCCGACCTTCGACTATGGCAACAACATCCGCCAGATGGCCAAAGAAGAGGGGGTTGCGAACGCCTTCGACTTCCCCGGCTTCGTCCCGGCCTATATCCGTCCGCTATTCTGCCGTGGGGTAGGGCCGTTCCGCTGGGCCGCGCTCTCGGGCGACCCGGAGGACATCTACAAGACCGATGCCAAGGTCAAGGCGCTTATTCCCGACGACGCCCACCTGCACAACTGGCTGGACATGGCGCGTGAGCGCATCAGTTTCCAGGGGCTGCCCGCGCGGATTTGCTGGGTTGGCCTGGGCCAGCGGGCCAAGCTAGGCCTGGCCTTCAATGAAATGGTACGCAGCGGTGAACTGTCCGCGCCCGTGGTCATCGGCCGGGACCATCTGGATTCCGGCTCCGTGGCCAGCCCTAACCGGGAAACCGAAGCCATGCGCGACGGTTCGGACGCTGTGTCCGACTGGCCCTTGCTCAATGCGCTGTTGAACACGGCCAGTGGTGCCACCTGGGTTTCGCTGCACCACGGCGGCGGCGTGGGTATGGGCTTCTCCCAGCATTCGGGCATGGTGATCGTATGCGACGGCACCGACGAAGCCGCCGAGCGCATCGCGCGCGTGCTGCACAACGATCCGGCCACTGGCGTCATGCGCCATGCCGACGCTGGCTACCCGATCGCCATCGAGTGCGCCCGCGAGCAGGGGCTGGACCTGCCGATGATCGACTGACCCCCTCAAGCCCCTGGCGCAGGGCTGGGGGCCTCTTGCATCGGAGACTTGGTATGGCGGTAGACATGCGTGAGGCGACAGGCAAACCGTTGATCGAACGGCGCTCCATCGACTACATCCCGGACCGAGAGCGACACGGCCGCCTGGGCAGCCAGTTCACGCTCTGGCTCAGCGCCAACCTGCAGATCACCGCCATTGTCACCGGTGCGCTGGCGGTCGTGCTGGGCGGTGACGTGTTCTGGTCATTGGTCGGGTTGCTCTTGGGGCAACTGCTCGGGGGCGCGGTGATGGCTCTCCATGCCGCCCAAGGCCCGCGCCTCGGCCTGCCGCAGATGATCTCGAGCCGCGTGCAGTTCGGCGTGTATGGAGCTGTGATCCCCTTGGTGCTGGTATGCCTGATGTACGTAGGCTTTTCCGCCAGCGGTTCTGTACTGGCCGGCCAAGCCGTGGCGCAATTGGTGGGCATCGCGGATTGGCAAGGCATCTGCCTCTTCGCCGCGGTCATCGTCTGCTTCACCCTATTCGGCTATCGGGTGATTCACCTGGTCGGGCGCGTGGCCAGTGTGCTCGGGGTGGTGGCGTTCGCCTATATGTTCCAGGCGCTTCTGGCAGGCAATGACATCAGCGCACTATTGGCCAACCGGCACTTCTCTCTGAGTAGCTTTTTGCTGGCCGTATCGCTGTCCGCTTCCTGGCAGATCGCCTTCGGGCCCTATGTCGCCGACTATTCACGCTACCTGCCACGCGACACTTCGGCCACGGGGACCTTCTGGGCGGTTGGCCTGGGTTCGGTGATCGGGGCCCAGGCGGCGATGGTCTTCGGCGTATTCGCCGCAGCCTTGGCGGGCAAAGGCTTCGCTCATCACGAGGTCGCCTTCATCGTAGGTCTTGGAGGTACCGGCGCGGTGGCCGCCGCCCTCTACTTCAGCATCGCCTTCGGCAAGCTCACCATCACCATTCTCAATGCCTATGGCAGCTTCATGTCCTTGGCCACCATCGTTACCGGGCTTGGCGGTCAGCGTCGTATCGGCAGCGGGGCGCGGTTGCTGTGCATCCTGGGCATGGTGGCGGTATCCACTACGCTGGCACTGCTGGGCAAGGATGCTTTCCTCAAGGATTTCTCGGCCTTCATTCTGTTCCTGCTGGCCTTCTTCACCCCCTGGAGCGCCATCAATCTTGTGGACTATTACTGCATCAGCAAGGAGCGCTACGACCTGCCTGCCTTGAGCGACCCCAACGGGCGTTACGGTGCCTGGAATCGCGTAGGCATCGCGACCTATGTGCTAGGCGTGCTGGCGCAGATGCCCTTCATCGCCACGCACTTCTATACCGGCCCCCTGGTAGAGCCTTTGGGTGACACGGACATCTCCTGGATCATCGGCCTGATACTGCCCGCATTGGTGTACTACTGGGCCGCGCGCCGGTGGCCCCGGCCGGTGCCGGCGCAGTTGATCCTACCGGTGGAGGAAGTGCTTGACTCCGGCACTTCATTTGGCCAGGCGAGGGTGGTATGAGCCGCTGCGTTCCAAAGGTTGTCCTAGGCTGTGGATAATCTTCTGAAGAGCAGCGCCCATGTTCCCCGAGAACCTTACCTTTTCCATCGCCGAGGTGGTCAACGCCTGGGTCGACCAATTGGTTGGCCGTTATGGCACGGCCCTGCGACACCTATCGGACAGCTTGCTGACGTTGCTGGTCGGCTTGGAGAACCTGCTACGGGCCACGCCCTGGTGGCTGCTGCTGATCATAGTGGCGGCCTTGGCCTGGCATGCCAGCCGTCGTTGGTATGTAGCGCTGTTGATGGCAGGCCTGCTCTTCCTGGTCGGCACCGTGGGGTTGTGGGACAAACTTCTGCAGACCCTGGCCCTGGTACTGGTGGCCACTTCGCTGGCCGTGCTCATGGGCGTGCCCTTGGGCATGCTCGCGGCGCGCTGCCCACGCCTGCGCGCGGTGCTGTTGCCGGTGCTGGACGTGATGCAGACCTTACCCAGCTTCGTTTACCTGATCCCGGTGCTGATGCTGTTCGGCCTGGGCAAGGTACCGGCGATCTTCGCCACTGTGGTATATGCCATCGCGCCGGTGATCCGCCTGACCGACCTCGGTATCCGCCAGGTGGACCGGGAAGTGATGGAAGCGGTGCAGGCCTTCGGCGCAAGCCCCTGGCAGCAGTTGGTCGGCGTGCAACTGCCCTTGGCCCTGCCAAGCATCATGGCGGGCGTCAACCAGACCATCATGATGGCGTTGTCCATGGTGGTGATCGCTTCGATGATCGGCGCGCGGGGGCTGGGCGAGAACGTACTGGCCGGAATCCAGACCCTCAACGTGGGCAAGGGCCTGGAGGCTGGGCTGGCCATCGTCGCCTTGGCGATCGTCATCGATCGGATCACCCAGGCCTATGGCCGACCGCGCCGCAAGGGGGCCAAATGAGCGCCATTGAATTACGCGGAGTCACCAAGGTGTTCGGACGCCGTAGCGCGCAGGCATTGGCCTTGCTGGACCAGGGCGCGGACAAGGCGCGCATCCTCGCCGAAACCGATTGCGTGCTAGGCGTGGCGAACGTCTCGCTCACCATCGAGGCTGGCGAAGTGTTCGTGATCATGGGGCTGTCCGGGTCAGGCAAGTCAACCCTGGTGCGGCACTTCAATCGGCTCGTCGACCCCAGCCGCGGCGAGATTCTCGTCGGCGGTCAGGACATCCTGGCCTTCGGGCGCGGCCGCCTGCGCGATTTTCGCCGGCATCAGGTCAGCATGGTATTTCAGGGGTTCGGCTTGCTGCCCCACAAGACAGTGCTGGATAACGTCGCCTATGGGCTACGCCTGCGTGGGGAGGGCACCAGGGCGAGCCGCGAGCGGGCCAGCCACTGGGTGACCCAGGTGGGCCTGGGCGGCTATGCGGAGCATTTTCCCGAACAGCTGTCTGGCGGCATGCGCCAGCGGGTAGGCCTGGCGCGGGCACTGGCCTGTGATACCCCCGTCGTGCTGCTGGACGAAGCCTTCAGCGCCCTTGACCCGCTGATTCGCGCCGACCTTCAGGATCAGCTGGGCCAGCTGCAGGCGCGCCTGCGCAAGACCATCGTGTTCATCACTCATGACCTGGACGAAGCGCTGCGCCTGGGTGACCGGATCGCCATCCTGCGGGACGGCCGGCTGGTACAGGTGGGCACGCCCCAACACATTCTTCAACACCCGGCCGACGACTATGTGAAGCGATTCGTCCAGCGCCGGGCCGGAACTTGAATAGCGGAGCTTTCAATCATGCCAACGCTCTGGCACAACTGCCACCTGGCCACCATGGCTCAAGGAGGCTATTGCATCATCGAGGACGGCGCCTTGCTGACCGAGGATGGGCTGATCCGGTGGGTAGGGCCCCGCGCAGAGGCGCCAGCCCAACCGGGCATGCATCAAGTGGATTTGCAAGGCCGCTGGGTCACCCCTGGCCTGATCGACTGTCATACTCATCTTGTCTACGGTGGCAACCGCAGCGCGGAATTCGAGCAACGCCTGGAAGGCGTGAGCTATGCCCAGATCGCAGCCGCGGGCGGAGGCATCGCCAATACCGTGAACGCCACCCGCGCCGCCAGTGAAGATGAACTGTTCAGCAGCGCCCGGCGGCGCCTGGCCTGCCTGCTGCGCGAAGGGGTGACCACGGTCGAGATCAAGTCCGGCTATGGGCTGGACCTGCCCAGCGAGCGCAAGATGCTGAACGTCATTCGCCGCCTGGGCGCCGAACTTCCGGTAACCGTGAAAGCCACGTGCCTGGCTGCTCACGCGGTGCCGGTGGAATACAAGAACGATGCGCAAGGCTACATCGACTTCGTGTGCGAGCAGCTGCTGCCTGCCCTGGCCCAAGAAGGGCTGGTAGACGCCGTCGATGCCTTCTGCGAGTACCTGGCGTTTTCCCCGGCCCAGGTCGAGCAAGTGTTCCGGGTTGCTTCAAGCCTTGGCTTGCCGGTGAAGCTTCATGCCGAGCAGCTCTCATCATTGGGCGGTGCCAGCCTGGCTGCGCGTTATCAGGCACTGTCGGCCGATCACCTCGAATTCATGACTGAAGCAGACGTGGCGGCCATGGCCGCGGCGGGAACCGTGGCGGTGCTGCTGCCGGGCGCTTTCTATTTCCTGCGGGAAACCCGCCTGCCCCCTATACAGGCCCTGTTCGACCAAGGCGTGGCCATTGCCATCTCCACCGACAGTAATCCGGGCACCTCACCGGCATTGTCCCTGCGCTTGATGATGAACATGGCCTGCACGCTGTTCCGGCTTACCCCGGAACAAGCCTTGGCCGGGGTGACCCTCAATGCGGCCAAGGCGCTGGGGCTGGGAGCCAGCCATGGTTCGCTCGAGCCGGGGAAGGTGGCCGACTTCGTGGCCTGGGCCATCGACCGCCCCGCTGACCTGGCCTATTGGCTAGGCGCAGACCTGGATAAACGCATCATCCGCCAAGGCGCGGAGTCGACCTTCAGTCAGGAGCGCATATGAACGACAGTTACACCTTCGAAGCGGGCAGCGTGCCACTGCTGATCAGCGTGCCTCACGCCGGCTTGCGCCTGACCCCGGCGGTGGAAGAGGGCCTGGTCGAGCCGGCCCTTGGCCTGCCGGATACGGACTGGCACATCCCGCGTCTTTACGACTTCGCTCAAAGCCTCGGGGCAAGCCTGCTGGTAGGTCAGTACTCGCGTTTCGTCATCGACCTCAACCGCCCCGACGATGACCAGCCTTTATATGCCGGTGCCACCACGGGCCTCTACCCAGATACGCTCTTCGATGGCACGCCGCTCTACCAGACGGGCCGGACACCCTCGATCCAGGAGCGTGCCCGTTACCTGGAGCAGGTCTGGCGTCCCTATCATGCCTGTATTGCCCGGGAGTTGGCGCGGCTGCGCCAGGTCCATGGCTATGCATTGCTGTGGGACGCCCATTCCATCTGTTCGCAGGTGCCGCGCCTGTTCGAGGGCAAGCTGCCTGACTTCAACCTGGGCACCTTCGACAATGCCAGCTGCGCGCCCGAGCTGTCGGCGCGCCTGGACCAAGTCTGCGCCCAGGCCGAGGGCTACAGCCATGTGCTCAACGGTCGGTTCAAGGGCGGCCATATCACTCGCCATTACGGCAATCCGGCGCAGCATGTTCATGCTGTGCAGCTTGAACTGGCGCAGGCGACCTACATGAATGAGCAGCCGCCGTTCCAATATCGTCCGGATCTGGCCGAGCGTACCCAGGTCGTGCTGCGCCAGCTCCTTGAAACGGCTTTGGCATGGGGTGAGAAGGCTTGACGGCTTGATCCGACCCTGCAGGAGCCAGCGCCAGCCAGCGAAAGGCTTCCGTGCCTCCACCACCGCAGCGTTTAAACCAGCACATGGCGGCGATTCGGGTTTATGATGACTCACGGCTGAACCAACCCTAGACGGAGCGCCTGATGCTGACCCTGTATCCGCAGATCAAACCCTATGCACGGCACGATCTGGCCGTGGATGAGCCGCATGTGCTGTACGTGGACGAAAGTGGTTCGCCTGAAGGTCTGCCAGTGCTGTTCATTCACGGCGGGCCTGGCGCCGGATGCGATGCAGCCAGCCGTTGCTACTTCGACCCCACGCTGTATCGCATCGTTACCTTCGATCAGCGCGGTTGCGGTCGCTCGACGCCGCACGCCAGCCTGGAGAACAACACTACCTGGGACCTGGTGCGCGACATCGAGCGCATCCGCGAACACCTGGGCATCGACAAATGGGTACTGTTCGGTGGCTCCTGGGGCTCGACCCTGGCGCTGGCCTATGCGCAATCCCATCCCGAGCGCGTGCACGGGCTGATCCTGCGCGGCATCTTCCTGTGCCGGCCACAGGAATTCCAGTGGTTCTACCAGAGCGGCGCCAATCGCCTCTTCCCTGATTACTGGCAGGATTACCTCGCGCCCATTCCCCATGAAGAGCGCGACGACCTGCTCAAGGCTTTCCACAAGCGGCTCACCGGGTCTGACCAGATCGCTCAGATGCACGCCGCCAAGGCCTGGTCCATCTGGGAGGGCCGTACGGCTACCCTGCGGCCCAATCCACTGGTGGTCGACCGTTTCTCCGAACCCCAGCGGGCATTGTCCATCGCGCGGATCGAAACCCATTATTTCATCAACAACGCGTTCCTCGAACCCGACCAGTTGATCCGCGACGTGCACAAGATCGCCCATCTGCCGGCCGTGATCATCCATGGCCGCTACGACGTCATCTGCCCGCTGGACAACGCCTGGGAGCTGCACCAGGCCTGGCCGAACAGCGAGCTGAAGGTGATCCGGGACGCGGGGCATGCCGGTTCCGAGCCGGGAATCATCGATGCGTTGGTACGGGCCGCGGACCAAATGGCCCGTCGGCTGCTCGACCTGCCTCTCGAAGAAGCATGAAGGGGCTGTTGCAGCGCGCCGCCGAGGCGCGCGTGGTGATCGCCGGCGAGACGGTGGGCGCCATCGGCCCGGGATTGCTGGTGCTGGTGGGCGTCGAGCCAATGGATACCCAGGCCCAGGCCGACAAGCTGTTGCACAAGCTCCTCAACTACAGGGTGTTCGCCGACAGCGAAGGGCGCATGAATCGCTCACTCAAGGACACTGGCGGCGGCCTGTTGCTGGTGTCCCAGTTCACCCTGGCGGCTGACACCCGCAGCGGCATGCGCCCGAGCTTTTCCAGCGCGGCGCCACCGGACCTTGCCCGGGCTCTGTTCGACTACCTCCTCGAGCGGGCACGCGCTGAGCATGGCCAGGTGCAGAGCGGACGCTTCGGCGCGGACATGCAGGTACACCTGGTCAATGATGGGCCTGTAACCTTCCAGTTGCAGGCCTGAAACATGGCCTGGCCAGGCGAAACGTTGAAAAAGCCATGGAAAATCCGATTTTGTAGTGGAAAATCTTTCCTTGGCCTGATGCGTTGTGTCGCGGCCTGCTAGATAATCGCGCGCCGAGGGGGCCTGTGTCCTGACCCCGGTTTTGTTCTAAGTTGAGCGCTGGTCGACTGCGCTCAGGGAATCATCAAGCCCTTTTGCAGTCGGAACAGTGCTCGCCAACCCGGCAAACGCAGCTGGCCGTTGGTTCAATGATCTGTTTTCGGCGAGGATAGCTCGTGATTGTTAGTCCGTGTAACAAACCAAGAACAACCGGCAAACGCTTGCGCCAGGCACTGGCTGCGGGTTCCGCGCTGTTCTGCCTGCTTGGCGCAGGGCAGCTGTGGGCCTTCAGCCTGGACGACGTAGCCGCCAGGGCCAAGGATCTTGCCGGACAGAAATACGAAGCTCCGAAAAGCAACCTGCCCCCCCTGTTCCGCGACATGAAGTTCGCGGACTATCAGAAGATCCATTTCCGCACCGACAAGGCCCAGTGGGCCGACGAAAAGACGCCCTTCAAGCTGTCGTTCTATCACCAGGGCATGCATTTCGACACGCCTGTGAAGATCAACGAAGTCACGTCCACCACCGTGGAAGAGATCAAGTACGACCCCAGCCGTTTCGATTACGGTGACGTGCAGTTCGATCCCAAGACGACGGAAAACCTTGGCTGGGCCGGCTTCCGCGTGCTCTACCCGATCAACAAGGCTGACAAGCAGGACGAAGTCATGACCCTGCTGGGCGCCAGCTACTTCCGCGTTATCGGGAAGGCGCAGACCTACGGCCTATCCGCCCGCGGCCTGGCCATCGACACCGCATTGCCTTCCGGCGAGGAGTTTCCGCGTTTCACCGAATTCTGGGTAGAGAAGCCGAATCCGGAAGACAAGCAGCTGATCATCTATGCGCTACTCGACTCCCCTCGGGCCACCGGTGCCTACCGCATGGTACTGCGGCCCGGGAGCGACAGCGTGGTGGACGTCCAATCGCGGGTCTATATGCGCGACCGTGTGAGCCGTCTGGGCATCGCCCCGCTCACCAGCATGTACCTTTTTGGCGCCAACCAGCCCTCCCGCGTGCTGAACTATCGCCACGAGCTGCATGACTCCAATGGCCTTTCGATCCATGCCGGCAATGGCGAGTGGATCTGGCGTCCGCTGAACAACCCCAAGCGCCTGGCCGTCAGCAGCTTCACCGTAGAGAACCCGCAGGGCTTCGGCTTGCTGCAGCGTGGCCGTGAATTCAGCCGTTTCGAAGACCTGGACGACCGTTACGACCGTCGCCCGAGCGCCTGGATCGAGCCGCGCGGTGACTGGGGCAAGGGCACCATCGACCTGGTAGAGATCCCCACCGCCGATGAAACCAATGACAACATCGTTGCGTTCTGGAATCCGGAAAAGCTGCCGGAGGCAGGCCAGCCCCTGGAGCACAACTACCGCATTCACTGGACCACCGACGAGGCCGAGCTGCATTCCTCCGACATCGCCTGGGTCAAGCAGACCTTGCGCTCCACCGGTGATGTGAAGCAGTCCAACCTGGTGCGCCAGCCGGATGGCACCGTGGCCTTCCTGATCGACTTCGAAGGGCCGAAGCTCAAGTCCCTTCTGGACGACGCCGGCGTGCGTAGCCAGGTAAGCGTGGGCGACAACGCGGATCTGGTCGAGAACAGCGTTCGCTACAACCCTGAAATCCAGGGCTGGCGCCTGACGCTGCGCCTCAAGGTCAAGGATGGCAGCAGGCCTGTCGAAATGCGCGCGGCCCTGGTTCAGGACGTGCTGCCGATTGACCCGCCCAAGCCGGCTGTCGAGCCGAAAGCCGAGGAAGCCAATCACGGCCACAAGAAAGGCGCCAAGCATGACAAGGCTGCCGAGAAGCCTGCCACGCCCGCCGAGGCTCCGGCCGAAACGCCGCCTTCCGAACCGGTCAAGACTGAAGAAGTATTGACTGAAACCTGGAGCTACCAGTTGCCCGCCGATGAGTAAGCCAGCCGAACGGCCAGAGACCCTCAACGAGTATCTGGCACACCTGCCCCTGAGCGAGGCGCAGCGCGCCGAGCTCTCGCAGTGCAGGTCCTTCACCGAGCTGCACCAGCGTCTTTCCCGGTCGGAAGCGACCGGGGAAGATCCTCAGGTGTCGGTGGGGCCTCGCCTGACCCTCGATTCCGCCGCGGAATTCGAGGCCCATGAAATGCTCAGCCTCGACGGCGCCGGTCGTGTGCGGTTGAAGGCTACGCCTGTGATCCACCGCACCCGGATGGTGCCCGAACCGTGGCGCACCAATGTGATCGCGCGGGGCTGGCGCCGCCTGCTGGGCAAGAGCCCGAAGCCGGAGCCAACCAGCGACAAACGCGACCTGCCCAAGGCTCGCTGGCGCACCGTGGGGTCCATCCGTCGCTACATCCTGTTGCTGTTGATGCTGGGCCAGACGATCGTTGCCGGCTATTACATGAAAGGCATCCTGCCCTATCAGGGCTGGGCGCTTGTGGACTTGCAAGAGGTGGCTCACCAGCCCTTGTTGCAAACGGCCCAGCAGGTACTGCCTTATGTCTTGCAAACCACCATCCTGATCCTGTTCGGCATCCTCTTCTGCTGGGTTTCAGCGGGGTTCTGGACCGCCCTGATGGGCTTCCTGGAACTGCTGACCGGGCGCGACAAGTACCGCATTTCCGGGGCCAGCGCTGGTAACGAGCCGATCGAGCCCGGGGCGCGCACCGCGTTGGTAATGCCGATCTGCAATGAAGACGTTCCCCGGGTGTTCGCCGGGTTGCGGGCAACCTTCGAGTCCGTAGCCGCCACCGGTGACCTGGACCGCTTCGACTTCTTCATCCTCAGCGATACCTATGACACCGACATCGCCGTGGCCGAGCAACAGGCCTGGCTGGACGTCTGCCGCGAAACCAAGGGTTTCGGAAAGATCTTCTATCGGCGTCGCCGTCGGCGGGTCAAGCGCAAGAGTGGCAACCTGGACGACTTCTGCCGTCGCTGGGGCAGTGACTACCGCTACATGGTGGTACTGGACGCCGACAGTGTCATGAGCGGTGAATGTCTCACGTCCCTGGTGCGGCTGATGGAAGCCACCCCGGATGCCGGGATCATCCAGACCGCGCCCAAGGCGTCGGGGATGGACACGCTCTACGCGCGCTTGCAGCAGTTCGCTACCCGGGTGTATGGCCCGCTGTTCACGGCAGGCCTGCATTTCTGGCAACTGGGCGAATCCCACTATTGGGGGCATAACGCGATCATCCGCATGAAGCCCTTCATCGAGCACTGTGCCCTGGCGCCGCTGCCGGGCAAGGGCGCGTTCGCCGGCGCGATTCTATCTCACGACTTCGTCGAGGCCGCCCTCATGCGTCGCGCGGGCTGGGGGGTCTGGATCGCCTATGACCTGCCGGGCAGTTATGAAGAGCTGCCGCCGAACCTGCTCGATGAGCTCAAGCGTGACCGCCGCTGGTGCCACGGTAACCTGATGAACTTCCGGTTGTTCCTGGTCAAGGGCATGCATCCGGTGCATCGCGCGGTATTCCTGACCGGGGTGATGTCCTACCTGTCGGCACCGCTGTGGTTCTTCTTCCTGGTACTGTCCACGGCCTTGCTGGCGGTCAATACCCTGATGGAGCCGACGTACTTCCTCGAGCCTCGCCAGTTGTATCCGCTCTGGCCGCAGTGGCATCCGGAGAAGGCGATCGCATTGTTCTCCACTACCATCGTGCTGCTGTTCCTGCCCAAGCTCCTGAGCATCATCCTGATCTGGGCGAAAGGCGCGAAGGAATACGGTGGGCGCATTCGTGTCACCCTTTCCATGCTCATCGAGATGCTGTTCTCCATGCTGCTGGCGCCGGTGCGCATGATTTTCCACACCCGTTTCGTGCTGGCCGCCTTCCTGGGCTGGGCCGCGACCTGGAATTCGCCACAGCGGGACGACGATTCGACCCCCTGGAGCGAGGCTGTACGTCGCCATGGGCCGCAGACCTTGCTGGGCCTGCTCTGGGCATTGCTGGTCGCGGCGCTCAACCCGAGCTTCCTCTGGTGGCTGGCGCCGATCGTGGTGTCGCTGATGCTGTCGATTCCGGTATCGGTCATCTCCAGTCGTACCAACCTGGGCCTGCGCGCCAAGCAGGACAAGCTGTTCCTGATCCCGGAAGAGTACGATCCGCCCCAGGAGCTGCTGTCGACCGACGCCTATACGGAGAACAACCGGGAGCACGCCTTGCTCGATGGCTTCGTTCGCGCGGTGGTGGACCCCCGCCAGAACGCATTGGCCTGCGCCCTGGCCACTGCCCGTCATGGCCAGGCCCGGCCTATCGAGGAGATGCGCGAAAGCATGGTCGGCAAGGCACTGCTTGGCGGCCCAGAAGCGTTGCAAGGCAGCGCACGGCTCTACCTGCTTAGCGACCCTGAGGCCTTGAGCCGCTTGCATAAGCAGATCTGGGATTCGCAGAATAAAGCCTGGCTATCGGCCTGGCGCGCCTCCCAGGCCGCGGACCCCCATGCCCCGGCGCTGCCGTTGCAGCCCGCCGCGGCAGGGAGCCTGGCTAGCGTCTAGCGGCGCTCCCGGTAGCGGCCAGCGGGCTGGCGAATGAAGCATGAAAATGCAATTCGCCAGCTTCGCTGGCTTCTACAGGAGCCGCGATAGCAGCGCGGTCACAGCGGTTTCTACCCTGAGAATCCGCTCCCCCATCTGTACCGGCGCCAGGCCGGCGAGCTTGAGCAATTCCACTTCATAGGGTATCCATCCGCCCTCAGGCCCGATGGCCAGAGTAATCGGGCCGTCGATGGCGCGTGGGCAATCGGGAAAGGGGCCAGGATGAGCGACCAGGCCCAGGGTGCCAGCGGCAATGGCGCCGAGGCGGTCCTCCACGAAAGGCTTGAAGCGTTTCTCGATCACCACTTCGGGCAGGCAGGTATCCCGCGCCTGCTCCAGCCCAAGCACCAGTTGTTCGCGAATGGCTTCTGGCTGCAGGAACGGCGTTTGCCAGAAACTTTTTTCCACGCGGTAACTGTTTACCAGGATCAGTCTGGGTACGCCCAAGGTGGCTATGGTCTGGAAGACACGGCGTAACATCTTTGGCCTGGGAAGGGCCAGCACCAGGGTGAGGGGAAGCTTGGCTGGCGGTGGCCTGTCGAAGCCGACCCGCAATTGGGCGTGCCGGCTGTCCAGGATCTCGATGCGACCTTCGCCCATCAAGCCATCCACACGGCCGACTCGCAGCGTGTCACCGACCTCGGCCCGATGCACTTCGCGCATATGGGTCAGGCGGCGACCGCTCAGTTGAACGAGGCTTTCGCCCACGAAGTCGGCGGGCTCGAGCAGCAGCAGGTTCATAGGCGTGTAGCGGGCGGTTGGTCGTTCCCGTGCTCAGGTTCGCTGGCCTGTTCGCTACGCTTGCGTATGAGCCCGCCGAACAGTACACCGACTTCGAACAGCAGCCACATGGGCACCGCCAACAGGGTTTGCGAGAAGATATCAGGGGGAGTCAGGACCATTCCGACCACGAAGCAGCCGATGATCACGTACGGCCGGGCTTTCTTCAGCGCCCTGATGTCGACCACGCCGATCCACACCAGTAACACTACGGCCACAGGGATCTCGAATGCGACACCAAAGGCGAAGAACAGCGTCATGACGAAGTCCAGGTAGCTGGTGATGTCCGTCATCATGGCCACGCCATCGGGCGTGGCCGCGGCGAAGAACTTGAACATCAGTGGGAAGACAACGAAATAGGCGAAGGCCATGCCCGCATAGAACAGCAGGATGCTCGAGACCAGCAGGGGAATGGCGATGCGTTTTTCATGACGATACAGGCCCGGCGCGACGAACCCCCAGACCTGATGCAGGATCAGCGGTATCGCCAGGAACAGCGATACTGTCATGGTCAGCTTGAAGGGCGTCAGGAAGGGCGAAGCCACATCCGTGGCGATCATGGTCGCCCCGGGCGGCAGGTACGCTCGCAATGGAGCCGAAACCAGGGTGTAGATCTGCTGAGCGAAGGAAAAGAGCCCAGCGAACACCACAAAGACCACGGCCACGCAGCGCAGCAATCGGGTACGCAGTTCGGTCAGGTGTGACACCAGCGGCATCGGCTGGTCGTCTTCGGGTATTTCGCTCATGGGGCTGGGGTCGAATCCTGGGGCGTTCGCGGCGCGGCGGCCGGCTCGGTCACGGGTTTGGGTGAAGCGGCCGGGATTGCCGCGGGCGCGCGCTCCACGCTAGTCACGGGAGCAGTCGCAGGGGTGCCTGGACCATCGACCACGGGCGGGACCGCCGTCGGGGCTGGATGAATGGTCGGCGTCGCCTGGTTGCCGCCAGCCGGGTCCATCAACCTGCGGGCCTCCTGTTCAAGCGAAAGGATATGCTCGTTATGCAACTGGCGACGGATCTCATCCGCGCCCAGCTCCCGCTCGATCTCGGTCTTGATGCTATTGAAGCTGCGCTTGAGCCGGCCTATCCACAGCCCAGCGGTGCGCGCGGCCCCAGGCAGGCGCTCGGGGCCCAAGACCAGAAGTGCTACCAGGCCCACCAGCAGCAGCTCGCTGAAGCTGATCCCGAACATGGCTCAGTCCCGAGCGGCGTCTTTGCGCACCGGCTCTTCCACGCGGGTGTGTTGCCCGTCGATGGGCGGAGGCGGGGTGATCGGCGAGGTGGCTTGCGGGTGTACCGGCTGCTGGGGTTCGCTGGGCTTGTCGTCGTCGTTCATGGCCTTGCGGAAGCCCTTGATGGATTCACCCACATCGGTGCCGAGGTTCTTCAGCTTCTTGGTGCCGAAGACCAGCACGACCACGATGAGAATGACGATCCAGTGTTTCCAGTCAAAGATACCCATGGCAGCTCCGTAGAGGTTGTCAGGCTTGCGGCTGGCGAGCCGCTTTTTCCGCGTGGCCGGACAGGCCGAAGCGGCGTTCGAGTTCATCCAGTACCGCCTGGGGGTGCTGGCCGAGCGCGGCGAGCATTACCAGGCTATGGAACCACAAATCCGCTGTCTCGTAGATGACATCACTGCAATCGCCACTGCGCTCGGCATCCTTGGCGGCCAGTATGGTTTCCACGGATTCTTCCCCGACCTTCTCGAGGATCTTGTTCAGCCCTTTGTGATAAAGGCTGGCTACGTAGGAGCTGTCGGCCGAAGCGCCCTTGCGCTCCTCCAGCACCTCGGCCACGCGGGCGAGGGTGTCATTCATGCTTATGTCCTTGATAGATGGCGTGTGGCTCTTTCAATACCGGATCTACGGTAACCCAGGCGCCGTTCTCGAATACCCGGTAGAAGCAGCTTTCCCGACCGGTATGACAGGCGATGCCACCCAGTTGCTCTACCGCCATGACGATGACATCGGCGTCGCAGTCCAGGCGCAGCTCATGCACTTTCTGTACATGCCCGGATTCCTCGCCCTTGCGCCACAGGCGGTTGCGTGAGCGTGACCAGTAGATGGCACGCTGTTCGCTGGCGGTCAGCGCCAAGGCCTCGCGGTTCATCCAGGCCATCATCAGCACTCTTCCGCTTTTGTGATCCTGGGCGATGGCCGGTACCAGGCCGTCGCTGTTCCAGTTGATCTCGTCCAGCCAGTCTTTCATCGTTCGCTCCACTACTATCGGCCTAGTGTGCCAGCCCCGGCTGTACGTGGCTATCCGCGCGCCACCAGATACAGCCCCGACCCCAGCATCACCCAGGCAGGCCAGCCTTCCAGGCTGTTCAAGGCGCTGGCGGTGGTGGCCAGCACTGCCCCAGCGGCCAGCAGTATGCCGCCGACCACCCGCAAGGCTACCCGCTCGCTGGTGCGGCGCCAGGGCGGCGGTGGATCGCGCCGATGGGGTTGCGACATGCGTTCGAGCAGGTCCCGGGTCATGTTGGCCAGATGCGGCAGCTGCTCCAATTGGGCATGGGCGTTGCGCAGGACGGTACGCGGGCTCATGCGCTCGCGCATCCAGCGCTCAAGGAATGGCTGGGCTGTGGTCCAGAGGTCCAGGTCCGGGTACAACTGGCGGCCCAGGCCCTCGATGTTCAACAATGTTTTCTGCAAAAGCACCAGTTGCGGCTGGACTTCCATGTTGAAACGGCGGGCCGTCTGGAACAGGCGCATCAGGACCTGGCCGAAGGAAATATCTTTCAGGGGTTTCTCGAAGATGGGCTCGCATACCGTACGAATGGCCGCTTCGAATTCATTGAGCTTGGTCTCGGCCGGCACCCAGCCCGAGTCGATGTGAAGCTGGGCCACGCGGCGGTAGTCCCGCTTGAAGAAGGCGAACAGGTTACGCGCCAGGTAGTCTTGATCTTCGGGAGTCAGGCTGCCCACGATCCCGCAATCGATGGCGATGTAGCGAGGGTCCCACGGAGTCACCGTACTGACGAAGATGTTGCCCGGATGCATGTCGGCATGGAAGAAACTGTCCCGGAAAACCTGGGTGAAAAAGATTTCAACGCCGCGCTCGGCCAGCAGCTTCATGTCGGTGCGCTGGTCCGCCAGGGTATCCAGGTCGTTCACCTGGATACCGTAGATGCGCTCCATCACCAGCACCTTGGGCCGGCACCAGTCCCAGTAGATCTGGGGCACATACAGTAGCGTCGAATCCTCGAAGTTGCGTCGTAGCTGGCTGGCGTTGGCAGCCTCGCGCAGAAGATCCAGCTCGTCGTAGATGGTCTTCTCGTAGTCCGCGACCACATCCACCGGGTGCAGCAGCCGGGCGTCGGCCGAAACCCGTTCGGCGGCGCGAGCCAGGATGAACAGCCAGGCAATATCCTGGCTGATGATCGGGCGCAATCCTGGACGGACCACCTTGACCACCACTTCCTCGCCGGTCTTGAGCCGGGCCGCGTGTACCTGCGCCACCGACGCGGAAGCCAGGGGCTCGACATCGAAGCGGCTGAATACCGTACTGATCCTGGCGCCCAACTGGGACTCGATCAGTTGCATGGACTTCTGCGGATCGAACGGTGGCACGCGGTCTTGCAGCAGCATCAGCTCGTCGGCGATGTCTTCGGGCAACAGGTCGCGACGCGTAGAAAGAATCTGGCCGAACTTGATGAAGATCGGGCCCAGGTCCTGGAGGGCCAGGCGCAGGCAGGCTCCTCGGCTGAGCTGGCGATTGCTGCGTGGGAACCAGCGCCAAGGCATGCCGAAGCGCAGGACGCGCAGCCACCAGGGCAGGGGCAGTGCAAGGATGAGGTCATCGAGGCGGAAACGAATGGCAACGCGCAGGATGCGGAACAAACGACGTACGGCGGCGAGCAGCTTCATGCGTTTTCGCTGGCTTCAAGGGTTCGGAGCAGGCGGTGGAAGCGCGCCTGCAGGCGGTCGGTGTCAAGCTTGAGCTGGTCCAGCTCGCGCAGGCGCGCCTCGGCTTCACGCTTTCCGACCAGGGTTCGGGTTTCTTCGTTCAAGTAATCGCCAAGGGTGACCAGCAACCGCTCGCCGCCTTCGCCAGCCCAGCGGGCTCGCAGGCGCAGGTGTCCGGCGAGCAATGCGGTGGGAACAGGCCCCAGCCAGCGGGAAAGTTCGTATTCCCAGTCCAGGTCCAGGTCCTGGAGCACCGCGGCCAGAGCCATCAGGGGCGCGCTATCGCCGTCGAGGGTGACGTCGGGCCTGTGGAGTACCCGGGTCTTGTCCTTGCGCACGGCCAGTTGCAGCAAGGTGCCGAGCGGGGCGCGCAGGGTGCAGGCAGCCGGCGCTTCCCAATGACGGGCCAGGGTCAGGCCGGCGGGTCCGGGAATGATGAATACGCGCTGGGCAGGCTGCCGGCAGTCCACCAGGATCACCTGGCCGGACAGCCTGGCCAGACGGGGTAAAGCGGTACTGTCCAGGCGCAAGGTGGCATTGAGCCCAGCCTCGACCCCGGCCAGCAAGGCATCGCTGAGCATCAGGGCTTGATGCCCCGGTGCAGAGCCACTATCCCCGAGGTCATGTTGTGGTAGGTGACCCGGTCGAAGCCGGCGTCGATCATCATGGCCTTGAGGGTTTCCTGGTCCGGGTGCATGCGGATCGATTCGGCCAGGTAGCGGTAGCTTTCGGCGTCGTTGGCGATCAGCTTGCCCATCAGCGGCATGAAGGCAAAGGAATAGGCGTCGTAGGCCTTGGACATGACCTTGTTGGTGGGCTTGGAGAACTCCAGCACCAACAGCCGCCCACCGGGCTTGAGCACGCGCAGCATGGAACGCAGGGCGTCTTCCTTGTGGGTGACGTTGCGCAGGCCGAAGGCGATGGTCACGCAATCGAAATGGTTGTCCGGGAAGGGAAGCTTTTCAGCATCGGCCTGCACGAACTGCACGTTGCCGGCCACGCCCAGGTCCAGCAGGCGATCGCGCCCGACCTTGAGCATGGAAGCGTTGATATCGGCCAGCACCACTTCGCCAGTAGGCCCAACCAGCTGCGAGAACTTGCGCGTCAGGTCGCCGGTACCGCCGGCGATGTCCAGCACACGATTGCCCATGCGCACGCCGGACAACTCTATGGTGAAGCGCTTCCACAGCCGATGCATGCCGCCGGAGAGCAGGTCGTTCATTACGTCGTACTTGGCCGCGACCGAATGGAACACCTGCGCGACCTTCTCTGCCTTCTGGCTTTCGGGCACGTTCTGGTAGCCGAAGTGCGTGGTAGGTTCGCCGTCGCTGCCTTTGCGTTGATCGTTCATATCGCTGTCACCGGAAAAATTACTGGCCATTCTAATAGGCGCGCGTGGCATTTGTCTTGGCGGATGGCCGTTGTCGCGATCCGCGTTAATATGGCGGCCATTTTTCGATGAAGAGGTCTTCGATGAGCCAGATCCGGGTTGAGCGCGCGCACCAGTTGGGTAAAGAGGCAGCAAGGGAAAAGGCCGAGCGGCTGGTGGACAAGCTCGTCAGCAAATATGACATGAGCGCCCAATGGAATGGCGACGTGGTAGAGCTCAAGCGCAGTGGCGTAACTGGCCAGGTGGAAGTGGCCGAAGACAAGGTCGTGGTGGAAATGAAGCTGGGCATGATGCTGTCGATGATGGCCCCGATGATCGAATCGGAAATCAATCGCGCCCTGGACAAGGCGCTGGCCTGACCGGCGCTGGCTGACAGTAGCTGGCCGCGACAGGCGCGAACACGGGAGCCATGGCGGCGCTGGCCGAAAATCGGCTTCGCTTGTCGCGGAACAAATGCGATGCAAATCCGACCAATGCCTGAGCTGGTGGAATACACCGCCCGCTGGCATTGAGGAGCGCATCATGGCGAGCAAGAAGAAAGTGGACAAAGAAACCGCTTCCTGGATGGGCGGTATCGAAAAATATTCACGACAGATCTGGCTGGCTGGCCTGGGTGCTTACGCCCGTGGCGCGGCTGACGGCCACAAGCAATTCGAGGCGTTGGTCAAGGAAGGCGAGAAAGCCGAAAAGCTGGCCCGCGGCGAAATCGACAAGCAGATCGGCCAGCAGGTGGAAACGGCCAAGGCCGTGGCTGGAACCAAGGCAAGCAGCCTGAAGGAAAAGAGCCTGGGCAAGTGGGGCGAACTCGAGGACGCCTTCGACACTCGTCTGGACAGCGCTGTTTCGCGTCTTGGCCTGCCCACGCGGGAAGAAATCGCCGCCCTGCAGCAGAAGGTGGATCTGGTGATGAGCCAGTTGCAACGGCTTACGGGCGTCTCGGCAGCGCAACCTGAAGCGGCCATCCCGAGCCAGGTGAGCAAAGCCGTCAAGGCGCCCCGGCGCGCTGCAAAGATCACCGAAGGCACATCGCCGGCATCGGCTGGGGCTACCAAGCCCACCACTTCCACGCGGATCACCGCGGCCAAAAGCGGTGCCGCCACCAAGGCAGCGAAGCCCAAGGCTGTGAAGGCGCCAGTCAGCGACGGCCTATAACCTGGCCCTTCGCGGTGGGAGGCAGCGAAGCTGCTGAATCCGACCTGTTTTCCAGGTTTTCGCTAGCTGCCGCTAGCGCCCACCGTGGGAGGCAGCGAAGCTGGCGAATCCGCCAGTCAGGGTACGAATTTGACGACCGATTCCACCGGGTCTCGCGACTTACCTGCCGCATGCAGGGCTTGCAGATACTCTTCCCAGAGGCTGCCCCGGCGGGTGGCGAGCTCGTAGAGGTAGTCCCAGGTGTAGAGGCCGCTGTCGTGGCCATCGTCGAAGGTCAGCTTCAGCGCATACTGCCCGGCCGGCTCCAGTCCCACCAAGGCGACGTGCAACTTGCCGTATTGCAGCACTGGGTTGCCGTGGCCCTGGACCTCCGCCGAGGGCGAGTGCACCCGTAGGAATTCGGCAGGCAATGCATAGACCTCATCCGGACCGTAGGTCAAGGTGAGGGTTTTCGACGCCTTGTGCAGGTTGATGGCAGTCGGTATTCGACTCATCGGCTCGACCCCTGAGGCAAATAGCGGCGCACGCCAGGGCATGCGCCGCGATCGGACGGTACCCCCTGGTCAGAGGATGTAGCGAGAAAGGTCTTCGTTCTCGGCCAACTCGCCCAGGTGGCTGTTGACGTAGGCAGCATCGATGAGAATGGGCGCGCCATTCTGCGAGCCAGCCAGGTCACCGGCGCTGAACGATACTTCCTCGAGCAGGCGTTCGAGCAAGGTATGCAAGCGGCGAGCACCAATATTCTCGGTTTTCTCGTTCACCTGCCAGGCGATCTCGGCCAGGCGCTTGATGCCGTCCGGCTGGAACTCCACCCCGAGCCCCTCGGTTTTCAACAGCTCGCGGTATTGCTCTGTCAGGGAAGCATGGGGCTCGCTGAGAATGCGTTCGAAGTCGCCTGGAGTCAGCGCTTTCAATTCCACCCGGATGGGCAGGCGCCCCTGAAGCTCCGGAACCAGGTCGCTCGGCTTGCTCAAGTGGAAGGCGCCCGAGGCAATGAACAGGATATGGTCCGTCTTGACCATGCCCAGCTTGGTGTTCACGGTGCAGCCTTCGATCAGGGGCAGCAGGTCGCGCTGCACGCCCTCACGGGAAACATCGGCGCCACCTACGTTGCCTCGCTTGGCCACCTTGTCGATCTCGTCGATGAAGACGATACCGTTCTGCTCGACCGCTTCGAGCGCCTGGGCCTTGAGTTCCTCTTCATTGACCAGGCGGCTGGCTTCCTCGTCACGCACCAGCTTGAGCGCTTCCTTGACCTTCAACTTGCGCGCCTTGCGACGCCCCTTGCCCATATTGGCGAACAGGCTCTGCAGCTGGTTGGTCATTTCCTCCATCCCTGGCGGGGCGGAAATATCGACTCCCACGGCATCGGCGACTTCGATCTCGATTTCCTTGTCGTCGAGCTGGCCTTCACGCAGCCGCTTGCGGAACAGCTGGCGGGTGTTGGAATCCGCGCTAGGCGCCGGGTCTTCATTGAAGCCAACGCGCGCCGGTGGCAGCAGCGCATCGAGGATGCGGTCTTCGGCGGCATCTTCGGCGCGATGACGCACTTTGATCATTTCCTGCTCGCGCAGCATCTTCATCGCCGCATCGGCGAGGTCACGGATGATGGACTCGACATCGCGGCCCACATAGCCGACCTCGGTGAACTTGGTCGCTTCAACCTTGAGGAAGGGCGCGTTGGCGAGCTTGGCCAGGCGCCGGGCGATCTCGGTCTTGCCTACGCCGGTGGGGCCGATCATCAGGATGTTCTTGGGAGTGACTTCGGCGCGCAGCTCGGCGGGTAATTGCATGCGCCGCCAGCGATTGCGCAAGGCGATGGCGACAGCGCGCTTGGCGTCATCCTGGCCGATGATGTGGCGGTTGAGTTCGTGGACGATCTCGCGGGGGGTCATGGACATGGCGTTAACGGCCTCGGGCATGTCACTGCGCGAGGTCCTGCTCCTCGATGGTCAGGTGATGATTGGTGAAAACGCAGATGTCCGCGGCGATATTCAAGGCGGACTCGGCGATTTCCCGTGCCGACAGATCGGTCTTGTTCAGCAGCGCGCGGGCCGCGGCCTGGGCGAATGCCCCGCCGGAGCCCATGGCGATCAAGCCGTCCTCGGGCTCCACCACGTCGCCATTGCCGGTGATGATCAGGGACGCGTCCTTGTTGGCGACGGCCAGCATGGCCTCGAGCCGGCTCAAGGAGCGATCGGTGCGCCAATCCTTGGCCAGCTCGACGGCGGCGCGCACCAGATGGCCCTGATGTTTTTCCAATTGAGCTTCGAAGCGCTCGAAAAGCGTGAAGGCATCGGCCGTGGCGCCAGCGAAGCCAGCGATCACCTGGCCGTGATACAGGCGGCGTACCTTGCGCGCATTGCCTTTCATCACGGTATTGCCCAGGGAAACCTGGCCGTCCCCGCCCATGACGACTTTGCCGTGGCGGCGGACTGATACGATGGTGGTCAAGGGAAGGTCCTCAGGCTGCGGGGCGAAACTGCCCAATGCAGCATGATGTGGGGATAGCAGTAGGGAATTTCAACCGGGGCAGCAACACCCCGGCCAGGACGCCGTAGGCAGGCTCGCTCGCCTGCTACGCTGGAGCGGCTAACGCGTTTGCCGTTGCTGCAGCAACAGGTTGTTGAAACCGCTGCCGGCCAACATCTTCTGCGCGGCGGTCAGCTGTTCCCGGTTGCTGAACGGGCCGACCAGCACACGGTACCAGGTCTCATCCTTCACCATCCCCGACTCGACCTGCACGGCCTGGCCGAGCAGGATGATCTGGGCGCGTACCTTGTCAGCGTCCGTCTGCTTGCGGAACGAGCCGGCCTGCAGATAGTACTGGGTAGTGGCGGCCGGCTTGATGACCGGTGGCGGCGGTGGCGGCACCTGGCCGGACAACGCTGCCTGGGCGCGCGCCGTATCGATCTTGGCGGCCTCGGCCGGGGTGACCGGCTGGGCAGGCACGGGTGGCGTTTTCTCCGGCACAGCCTCGGGCGGCACTATGACTTCGGATTCGGGCAGCAAGGTGTAGAAGTCATACTTGGGCTTGATCTTCTCGGGGCTGGGCGGTGTTTTTTCCGCCTCGGCTGCCTTGCTCGCGGTCTTCTGTTCCTCCGGCTTGGTCCGCTTGACGTCGTTATGGCCCGGTTCGAGCTTCATCAGGAAAACGATGAACGCGCCCACCGACAGCCCGATGGCCAGCCACAGCCAGCCTGGAATGGGCTTCTTGGCCGGTGGGGCGTTGCGGCTGGCGCCACGCTTGGGTGCAGGTTTCTTCGCCGCCACCTTACATGCGCTCCAAGGTTTCCAGGCCCAGCAGCTCCAGGCCCTGTTTCAAGGTCAGGCCGGTCAATGCCGCCAGGCGCAACCGGCTTTGCTGTTGCTCGGGGGTCTGCGCCGCGAGGATCGGGCAATTCTCATAGAAGCTGGAGAACAGCCCGGCCACGTCATAGAGATAGCTGCACAGCACATGAGGCGTGCCCTTTTCGGCCACCGTGTTCAGCACTTCGCCGAACTGGGCCAGCCTGGCGGCCAGATCCTGCTCATGGGCGGCCTCCAGCCGGATATGCCCGTCGGCCTCCTCATAGCCCTTGCCCAGCTTGCGGAAAACCCCCGCCACCCGGGTGTAGGCATACAACAGATAAGGCGCGGTATTGCCTTCGAAATTGAGCATCAGGTCGAAGTTGAAGCTGTAGTCGCTGGTCCGGTGCTTGGACAGGTCCGCGTATTTGACGGCTCCGATGCCGACCACTCGCGCGATCTCGCGCAGGCGGCTTTCTTCCAGGTCAGGGTTTTTCTCCTTGACCAGGGCGTAGGCGCGCTGCTCGGCTTCGTCGAGCAGGTCGATCAGTTTAACGGTGCCGCCGTCACGCGTCTTGAAAGGCCGTCCGTCCGCGCCGTTCATGGTGCCGAAGCCCATGTGCTCGGTCGCCATGCCATTGGTGATGAAGCCGGCGCGCCGGGCAACTTCGAATACCTGCTGGAAATGGAGGGCCTGACGCTGATCGACGAAATACAGGGCTCGGTCCGCCTTGAGCACATTGCTGCGGTAGCGCACCGCGGCCAGGTCCGTAGTGGCGTACAGGTAGCCCCCGCCGGCCTTTTGCACGATCACAGGCAACGGGTTGCCTTCGGCGGTCTTGAATTCCTCCAGGAACACGCACTGGGCCCCCTCGCTTTCCACCAGCAGGCCCTTGGCGCGCAGGTCGGCGACTACGCTGGGAAGGTCTTCGTTATAGGCGCTTTCGCCCATGACGTCGTTTGGGGTAAGCCGAACGTTGAGGCGCTCGTAGGTTTTCTGGCAATGGGAAAGCGAAATCTCATTGAAACGCTTCCACAGGCTCAGGCAGTCCGGGTCGCCGGCCTGCAGCTTCACTACCAGGCTGCGGGCGCGCTCGGCGAATTCGGCCGATTCGTCGAAACGCTTCTTGGCGGCGCGGTAGAAGTTTTCCAGGTCCGACAGTTGGTCGCTGTCAGCGGGATTTTCCTCCAGGTAGGCCAGCAGCATGCCGAACTGGGTACCCCAGTCGCCTACGTGGTTCTGACGGATCACGGTATCGCCCAGGAACTCCAGGACATTGGCCACGGCGTCGCCAATGATGGTCGAGCGCAGGTGCCCCACGTGCATTTCCTTGGCCAGGTTCGGCGCGGACAGGTCCACCACCACGCGCTGGGTGGGGCTGCCCTTGCGTACTCCGAGCTTACGGTCGGCCAGCGCGCTGTCGAGTCGCGCGGCCAGTGCCTCGGTGTTCTGGAAGAAATTGATGAAGCCAGGGCCAGCGATCTCCGCCTTGCTCAACTGAGGGTCGGCAGGCAGGGCGGCGATGATCTTTTCCGCCAGGTCGCGCGGCTTCAGACCAGCGGGCTTGGCCAACATCATGGCGATGTTGCTGGCAAAATCCCCATGGCTCTTGTCCCGGCTGTTCTCGACCTGGATCGCCGGGGACAGCCCGGCAGGCAGCACGCCGTCCTCGACGAGGCGGGTGAGGGCATGTTGGATCAGCAGGCGAATGGTGTCTTTCATGATCGTCTCGTGTGCCGCGAAGCGGCGGCGCGGCAAGCGCGGGTTGAAAAACTGGGCATTATCCGTTCATGGGCCGGGCTTGCCAACCTTCGTGGCGGCTCAATAGAGGTCGATGGGGTCGACATCCAGGGCCCAGCGCACCTGGCGGCCGCCGGGCAACCGCTCCAGTTGCAGCACCCACAGGCTGAGCAAGCGGTGCAAGGGCGCCCGGGCATTGGCTTGCAACAACAGCTGAGCCCGGTAACGGCCGGCGCGCCTTTCCATGGGGGCTGGAACCGGGCCAAGCAGTTCGACCGCGCCGACGCCCAGGCTGTCACGCAGCCGCTCGGCCTCGATGCAAGCCTGGTCCAGAAAGGCCTCGGCCTGTCCCGGTCTGTGAGCTTCGGCACGCAGTAGCGCCAGGTGGCAGAACGGCGGCAATCCAGCGCTGCGACGTTCGCTCAGGGCCTGGGTCGCGAAAGCGCCATACCCCTCTTCGGTCAATTGCACCAGCAGCGGGTGATCGGCCATATGGCTCTGGATGATGGTGCGCCCCGGCTCTTCAGCACGCCCGGCGCGCCCGGCGACCTGTACGATCAACTGGGCCATGCGCTCGGCGGCGCGGAAATCGGCGGAGAAGAGGCCGCCGTCGGCGTCCAGGATGGCGACCAGGGTGACCCGGGGAAAATGATGTCCTTTTGCAAGCATCTGGGTGCCGACCAGAATGCACGGCTCGCCGCGCTGCACGCGGGCGAACAATTGCGCCATGGCGTCCTTGCGCGAGGTGCTGTCGCGGTCTACCCGCAATACCGGCACATCCGGGAACAGGGTTCTCAAACGGTCCTCGGCCCGCTCGGTTCCGGCACCGACAGGACGCAGGTCCACCGAGTGGCAGGTCGGGCACTGCCGCGGGCGTGGCGCCGCGTGGCCGCAGTGGTGGCAGCGTAGCTCTCCGGAGCGCAGATGCACGGTCATGCGCGCATCGCAACGCGGACATTCCGACAGCCAACTGCATTCATGGCACAGCAGGGTTGGGGCATAGCCGCGCCGGTTGAGGAACACGAGCACCTGTTGGCCCAGGGCGAGCACCTGGCCGATGGCTTGCTGCAGGGGTGGGCTCATGCCGCTGTCGAGGGGACGGCTTTTCACGTCCAGGCGCAAGTAGCGCGGCGGGCTGGCACCGCCGGCCCGTTGCTCCATGCGTAGCAGCCCATAGCGACCAGCATGGGCGTTGTGCAGGCTTTCCAGCGAAGGCGTGGCCGAGCCGAGCACCACGGGGATGTTTTCCTGGCGAGCACGTACCACCGCCAGGTCCCGGGCGTGATAACGCAGACCTTCCTGCTGTTTATAGGAAGCGTCGTGTTCCTCGTCGATGATGATCAGCCCCGGATGGCGCATGGGCGTGAACAAGGCCGAGCGGGTGCCGATGATGATGTCGGCGTCACCGTCGCGGGCCGCCAGCCAGGCATCGAGGCGGTCACGATCATTCACGGCCGAATGCACCAGCGCGATCCGGGCGTTGAATCGCTGTTCGAAGCGCAACAGGGTTTGTGGCCCCAGGTTGATCTCCGGGATCAGCACCAGTGCCTGCTTGCCTGCCTTGAGCGCCTGGTGAATCAACTGAAGATAGACCTCGGTCTTGCCGCTGCCGGTGACGCCAGCCAGAAGAAAGGCATGAAACTCGCCAAATCCGGCCCGCACCGCTTCGAAAGCACTGCGCTGCTCCGAATTGAGCGGCAGTTCCGGCTGCGCCAGCCAATGGGCATGCCGTTGGGCAGGGGCCTGGCTGCGTACCTCGACCCGCGCCAGGCCCTTGCCCAGGAGTGCATCGAGGCTGTCCTTGGCAAGACCGAGCCGAGGCAACAACGAGTGAGGGACGCCGTGAGGGTGCTGTGCCAGCGCCTTGAAGGCTTCTCTTTGTCGAGGCGCGCGCGCCAGGCGCGGATCGGTGGCCCTCGCGCCCTCGGTTATGCTCCAGAAACGCTCCTGGCGGGCCTCTGCCGGTTCGCCTTGGCGCAGCAGGGTGGGCAAGGCCCAGGACAGGGTATCCCCCAGGCTGTGCTGATAGTACTGGGATGTCCACAGGCACAGGCCCCAGAGGCTTTCAGGTATCGGTGAATTGTCATCGAGCAGGGCGCTGGCGGCTTTGAGCTTGTCCTTGGGTACGTCGGAATGCTCCGCCACTTCCACCAGCACGCCGATGATTTCGCGGCGGCCGAAGGGCACCCGCAAGCGCATGCCTGGACGCCATGCCGCTGGCGTGGGCCCGGCTGGCGCACGATAGTCGAACAGGCGGCGCAGCGGAGAAGGCAGGGCAAGGCGCAGGATGACGTCGGGCACGAAGGGCTTCCAGGGCAGCGGGCAAAGCGAGCGGCAAGCCTAACACCCCGGCGGCGACTACCGGTAGCGGCTGCGCTTGCGTCCCTGGCGCGCTCTGGTAATATGCCGGACCCCAGTTCGTGCGGTATCCGGCAATGGTGTCGGGTGGCGGCGCGACCACAGAGGAATACCCCATGAAGCCTGAAATCCATCCGAAATACGAAGCCATCGACGCTACCTGCAGCTGCGGTAACGTCATCAAGACCCGTTCCACCCTGGCCCAGCCTCTGAGCCTGGACGTGTGCAACGAGTGCCACCCGTTCTATACCGGCAAGCAGAAGATGCTGGACACCGGCGGCCGTGTCGACCGCTTCAAGCAGCGCTTCGGCGTGTTTGGCGCCGCGAAGAGCAACTGAGGCTCCGCGCGTTGGCAAGCCTTCGAGGCTTGGCCAGGCTGATCGAAAAAGCGTCCCTCGTGGGCGCTTTTTTATTGCCTGCGTTTTTCCTCGGCCAGGTGCGGGCCGAATGTCCGATACCGGCGACGCTGCCGCTGGCTCAGGTTGCGCGGACAGTCGATGGCGATACCCTGCGCTTGGCGGATGGGCGAAGCGTGCGACTGATCGGTATCAATACGCCCGAAATGGGACGCAAGGGACGCGCGGATGAGCCGGGCGCCAAGGCGGCCCGTGATCGCCTGCAAGCACTGGTGAAGGAGGGCGGCGGCAAGGTCGCGATCCGACCGGGCGCTGAGCCCCATGACCGTCACGGCCGGACCCTGGCTCATGTCTATACGCCCCGGGGCCGGAACATCGAAGCCATTCTGCTGGGCGAAGGGCTTGGCTTTCAGATAGTGGTGCCGCCGAATGATGCTCTGTGGGCGTGCCATGCGGCCGCTGAACGTACCGCGCGGCAGGTGGGCCTGGGTGTGTGGCGCGGGTTCAGCCCGCAACCGGTAGCAAGCCTCAAGCGGGCGGGCTTTGCCATCGTCACCGGCAGGATTCAGAGGATCGGCCGCAACCGCGGCGGCACCTGGATCGACCTTGAGGGCGGTCTGGTATTGCAGGTGCGGCAGGCGGACGCGCATCTGTTCGAAGGCAGCCTGCAAGGCTTGCAGATAGGGCAGGCTGTCGAGGCGCGAGGCTGGATCGTCGACCGGCGCCGCCGGTCGGGCAAGGCCTCCGGGCAAGCGCCCTGGCTGCTGCGCCTGACATCACCCATCATGTTCGAACAGGTGCCATCTGCGGCCAAAGTCGTACCTTCTAACCCTTGACAGCGGGTGACTGGGCAGTCTTGTCGCGACTATCCTTTGTGCGTATCCTCGGCGCTCCGAAAAGTTCAACAGTCAAGCGGAACGCCACCATGTCAGATCTGAAAACTGCCGCTCTCGAATACCATGCCCAGCCTCGCCCGGGGAAACTGAGCGTCGAACTCACCAAGGCGACCGCTACCGCGCGCGACCTGTCCCTGGCCTATAGCCCGGGCGTCGCCGAGCCTGTGCGTGAAATCGGCCGTGACCCTGAACTGGCATACAAGTACACCGGCAAGGGCAACCTGGTGGCAGTGATCTCTGACGGTACCGCCATTCTTGGCCTGGGTAACCTGGGCCCTCTGGCGTCCAAGCCGGTCATGGAAGGCAAGGGCGTTCTGTTCAAGCGTTTCGCTGGCGTGGATGTGTTCGACATCGAAGTGGATGCGGAAAGCCCGCAAGCGTTCATCGACACGGTCAAGCGTATTTCGATCACCTTCGGTGGCATCAATCTGGAAGACATCAAGGCGCCTGAATGCTTCGAGATCGAGCGTGCCCTGATCGAGCAGTGCGACATCCCGGTTTTCCATGACGATCAGCACGGTACCGCCATCGTGACCGCGGCGGGCATGCTCAACGCGCTGGAAATCGCCGGCAAGCAGCTCGAAGAAGCCAAGATCGTCTGCCTGGGCGCCGGTGCCGCGGCCATTTCCTGCATGAAGCTGCTGATCAGCATGGGCGCGAAGGTCGAGAACATCTACATGATCGATCGCGTCGGTGTCATCCACGCCGGTCGTGACGACCTGAACCAGTACAAGGCTGTCTTCGCCCACGAAACCGACAAGCGCACCCTGGCCGATGCCCTGGACGGCGCTGACGTCTTCGTCGGGCTTTCCGGCCCGAACCTGCTCAGCCCCGAGGGTCTCAAGAGCATGGCGGCCAACCCGATCGTGTTCGCCTGTTCTAACCCAGACCCGGAAATTTCCCCGGAACTGGCCCACGCTACCCGTGACGATGTCATCATGGCCACTGGCCGTTCGGACTACCCGAACCAGGTCAACAACGTGCTGGGCTTCCCCTTCATCTTCCGTGGCGCGCTGGACGTGCGCGCCAAGCGCATCAACGAGGAAATGAAGATCGCCGCCGCCTACGCCCTGCGTGACCTGGCCAAGCTGCCGGTGCCGAAGGAAGTCTGCGAGGCTTACAACGTAGACAGCCTGAGCTTCGGCCGTGAGTACATCATTCCCAAGCCTCTGGATGTCCGCTTGATCGAAGTGGTATCCGATGCGGTAGCCAAGGCGGCCATCGAGACCGGCGTAGCGACCCTGCCGTACCCGGCCAACTACCCGCTCAAGAGCGTGGATGACGTATTCAAGGGTTGATGACCCTGCAATGAAGAACCGGCCTGATGGCCGGTTTTTAATGCCTGAAATATGAACATTCGCCAGCTGGGGCTGGCGCCCGACCGGGCCCACAGGGCCCGGCGGTGCCCTGTCAGAACAGATCCATGGGCGCTGCTTCGTCCGCTGGCAGCGGGCTGCCGGGTGCGCCGTTGCCCAGTTCGTTGACTGAAGGCGGGGTGTCCTCGCTCTTGAACAGTTCGAAGTAGGCATTGGGCGTGGCCGCAGTGGCCGCGCGGCCGCTGACAGGGTCGACCCGCAGGCTGACGATGCCTTCCGGCTCAGGCTGGGTATGCGGCGGCTTGTCCTTGAGCGCGGCGCCCATGTAGTTCATCCAGATGGGCAGGGCCACCGTGCCGCCGAACTCCTTGTGGCCCAGGGTCTCAGGCTGGTCGAAGCCCGTCCAGACCGTGGTCATGTAGTCAGCGTTGTAGCCGGAAAACCAGGCGTCCTTCGAGTCGTTGGTGGTGCCCGTCTTGCCTGCGATGTCTGGCCGGTTCATGGCCAGGGCACGGCGTCCGGTGCCTTTCTTGATGACGTCCTGCAGCATGCTGGTAAGGATGTAGGTAGTACGGCCATCGACGATACGGGGCGCATATTGAGGTGTCGTTGCCTCAGGCGCCCGGGTCCCGGTTTGCGCGTCGTTGCTCGTGGCCTCGGTGACGACGGGCGCTGGCGGCTCGCTGGCCTCTTCGGCCTTGGTAGGCACCACGGCCGGGTTGGCGGTGAACAGCACATCACCATTGCGGCTTTCGATCTTCTGGATCAAGTATGGGCTGACCTTGAACCCGCCATTGGCGAAGGTGCTCCAGCCCGTGGCGATTTCCATTGGAGTCAGGGTTGCGGTGCCGAGGGCCAGGGAGAGGTTGCGCGGCAAGTCCTGGCGATTGAAGCCGAAGCGGGTGATGTAGTCGATGGTATGGTCCACGCCCAGGCTCTGGAGCACCCGGATCGATACCAGGTTGCGGGACTTGTACAGGGCTTCACGCAGGCGGATCGGGCCCAGGAAAGTATTGGTGTCGTTCTTCGGCCGCCAGACCTTGTCGAGGAATTCGTCCACGAACACGATCGGGGCATCATTGACCAGGCTGGCGGGGGTGTAGCCATTATCCAGGGCGGCGCTATAGATGAAGGGCTTGAAGCTCGAACCCGGCTGACGCTTCGCCTGGGTGGCACGGTTGTAGTTGCTCTGCTCGAAGGCGAAGCCACCGACCAGGGCCCTGATGGCGCCGTCATGCGGGTCCAGGGAAACGAGCGCGCTCTGGGCAGTGGGCACCTGGCTGAACCTGAGGCTGCCATCGCCTTGGCGCTGGACGCGGATCAGGTCGCCGACCTGGGCGACATCCGCCGGTTGGCTCGGCGCGCGGCCCTGGCTGTTGGTATTGAGGAACGGTCGCGCCCACTTCATGCTGTCCCAACTCACGGGCTCTTGCTTGTCATCCCGGGTCAGTACCGTCAGGCCGGCCTTGTCCACATGGGTGACGATCGCCGGCTCCAGCGAGTTGAGCGGGCGCTGGCGCGTCAGCTCGGCGAGCCAGGCTTCACGGGTCTTGCCAGGCAGTCGGGACTCGGGGCCGCGATAGCCATGGCGCTGATCATAGGTGAGCAGGCCCTCGAGAACGGCCTTGTTGGCGTGTTCCTGCAGGTTGCTCGGCACCGTGGTGGTGACCCGGAAGCCCTCGGTATAGGCCTCGCTGCCGAATCGCCCGACCATTTCGGCGCGGGCCATCTCGGCGATGTAGGGCGCATTCACCTCAGGGGTGGGTACGTGGTAGCTGGCGTTGATGGGCTCGGCCAGGGCGGTGTCATAGCTGGCCTGGTCGATCTTGCCCAGCTTGTACATGCGGCCCAGGATCCAGTCCCGACGTTCCTTGGCGCGTGCCGGGTTGGCCAGGGGGTTGAAGCGCGACGGGGCCTTCGGCAGGCCGGCGATCATCGCCATCTGGGCCAGGCTGCAGTCCCGGATGGACTTGCCGTAGTACACCTGCGCCGCCGCCTCGATGCCGTAGGCCCGGTTGCCCAGGTAGATCTTGTTCACGTACAGCTCGAGGATTTCGTCCTTGGTCAGCTCGCGTTCGATCTGCAAGGCCAGCAGAATTTCGTTGGTCTTGCGCGAGAAGCTGCGCTCGCTGGTCAGGAAGTAGTTCTTCGCCACCTGCATGGTGATGGTGCTGCCGCCGGTCTGGATGTGGCCGCTACGCAGCAGCTGGCTGGCGGCGCGGACCAGGCTGGAAGGGTCCACCCCGTAATGGTTCTCGAAGTTGTCGTCTTCGGCGGACAGCAGCGCCTGGATGAAATGAGGCGGGATGTCGGAAAACTTGATCGGAGACCGGCGCATCTCGCCAAATTCTGCTATCAATTTGCCGTCGCTGCTGTAAACCCGAAGAGGAATTTGCAACTGAACGCTTTTCAGAGCCTCCACGGACGGCAGGCCGGGGCTAAGATACAGATACGCGCCGCTCAGGCCGAGCAGAAGCCCGCATACCACGGCGAGGAAGGTCCAGCAGAAAAACTTGAGCAGGCGGATCAAGGCTTTCGGATTTCCATTGAGAGTTGGGGCTTGGCGGCAAGCATGGGCCAAGGCAAAAAAACGCTCGGCATTATAAGCAATTTGGGGTGGAGCGTCATTTGCGCTTCTGTCAAGACTGCTATTAAATGCCGGGTACCATAAACGGTCCGTAAGTCGCGGATAGTGCTAGGGAATTGGCAGTGCTAGGACTCTTCAGCAAGAAAGCGAGCTCGCTTCTGGGGATCGACATCAGCTCCACTTCGGTCAAGCTGTTGGAGCTGAGCCGGGTAGGTGATCGTTTCAAGGTGGAGTCCTACGCAGTCGAGCCCCTGCCCGTCAATGCGGTGGTCGAGAAGAACATCGCCGAGCTCGAAGGTGTGGGCAACGCCCTGCTGCGCGTCGTGGCCAAGGCGCGCACGCCTACCCGCGGCGTGGCGCTGGCGGTTTCCGGCTCGGCGGTCATCACCAAGTCCATCGAAATGGACGCGGGCATGACCGATGATGAAATGGAGAACCAGCTCAAGCTGGAGGCAGATCAGTACATTCCGTACCCCCTCGAGGAAGTCGCCATCGACTTCGAGGTGCAAGGTCCCTCCGCCCGCAATCCTGAGCGAGTCGAAGTACTGCTGGCCGCCTGCCGCAAGGAAAACGTCGAAGTTCGCGAAGCGGCCCTGGCCGTGGCCGGCCTGGCCGCCCGGGTGGTCGATGTCGAAGCCTATGCCCTGGAACGAGCGTTCGGCCTGCTGGCGCCGCAACTGCGGGATGCCGAGCGGCCGCTGACCGTGGCGGTGGTGGATGTGGGCGCCACCTTGACTACCTTGAGCGTGCTGCATGGTGGCCGCATCATCTATACCCGCGAGCAGCTGTTCGGCGGGCGCCAGCTCACCGAGGAAATCCAGCGCCGCTATGGGCTCAGCGTGGAGGAGGCCGGCCTGGCCAAGAAGCAGGGCGGGTTGCCGGACGACTACGTGGCCGAGGTGCTGCAACCCTTCCGCGAAGCGGTTGTGCAGCAGGTGTCACGCTCGTTACAGTTCTTTTTTGCAGCAGGGCAGTTCCATCAGGTTGACTATATCGTGCTTGCCGGGGGCACGGCTTCCCTGGCAGGCCTGGATCAACTCATCCAGCAACGCATCGGCACGCCTACGCTGGTGGCCAACCCCTTCGCGGACATGGCCCTGAACAGCAAGGTCAATGCCGGTGCCCTGGCCAGTGACGCCCCGGCGCTGATGATCGCTTGCGGGCTGGCGCTCAGGAGCTTCGACTGATGGCACGCATCAACCTGTTGCCCTGGCGGGAGCAGTTGCGCGAAGAGCGCAAGAAGCAATTCTTCATGCTGCTGGCGGCGGTGGTGCTGTTCAGCGGCGGAGTCATTTTCCTGGCCAGCCAGTATATTTCCGGGCAGATCGACCGCCAGACCGCCCGCAACAACTATCTGCAAACCCAGAATGCCAACCTTGAACAGCGGATCAAGGCCATCAGCGAGCTCAAGACCCGCCGCAAGCAGCTGCTGGCGCGCATGCGCATCATCCAGGACCTGCAAGGCAACCGGCCGATCATAGGACGCATCTTCGATCAACTGGTTCGCACCCTGCCGGACGGGGTCTATTTCACCGAGGTGAAGATGGTCGACAAACAGATCAACATCTCCGGGGCCGCCGAATCCAACAATCGGGTATCGGACCTGATGCGAAACCTCGATGCCTCGCCCTGGCTCGAATCGCCCACCCTTACCGAAGTCAAGGCCAAGACTGACGACGCCGGTGACGAGAGCGCCGCGGCCGACATCGGCACCGACCAGGCCAACCTGTTCCAGCTGTCCGTACGGCAAACCGCGCCGGCGGTGGAGGAGGTCGATAAATGAAGGGGGCAGCCTGGCTGGACAGCCTGAAGAAAGTCGAGCTGAGCGAGCTCGATGTCAACAACATGGGCAGCTGGCCCGCCCCGGTGAAGGTCATAGCGGCCATTCTGCTGGCCTTGCTTCTGCTTGGGCTGGGTTATTACTTCCGCCTACAGGATCTGGAAGCGGACCTGGACGCTCATATCGCCCAGGAGGAAACGCTGCGCCAGCAGTACGCGACCAAGGCTTTCCAGGCAGCGAACCTGGAAGCCTACACTGCCCAGATGAAGGAAATGGAAACGTCCTTCGGTGCCATGCTGCGTCAGCTTCCCAGCGATACCGAGGTGCCTGGCCTGCTGGAAGACATCACCCGCACCGGCCTGGGTGCAGGGCTGGAATTCCAGGAAATCAAGCTGTTGCCGGAAACCGCCCAGCAGTTCTACATCGAGCTGCCCATCCAGATCACCGTCACCGGCAATTACCATGACCTGGCGGCCTTCGTCAGCGGAGTGGCAAGCCTACCCCGGATCGTCACCCTGCATGATTTCGACGTGAAGCCCGCCAGCCAGGGCAATGCCTCGCAGCTGCGCATGCAGATCCTGGCCAAGACCTACCGCTACAACGACAAGGGGCTGCCACAATGAAGGCCTGGGCCAAGGCGGGCCTGCTGTTGGTCATCACCGTGCTTTCCGCTTGTGGCGGCTCGGACGATTTTTCCGATATAGACGCGTTTCTCAAGGAAGTGAACGAGAAGCCCAAAGGCACCATCGAGCCCATCCCGCGTTTCCAGGCGTACCAGGCCTTCACCTATCAGGCCTCGGACCTGCGCAGCCCCTTCCAGCCGCCCATCCGCGTGGAACGGGCGAATCGGCCCAAGGGGTCGAAGGATATTCACCCTGATCCGAATCGGGTGAAGCAGTTCCTGGAGGGCTTCAATATCGAGGATTTCGAAATGGTCGGCACCCTGGCCAATGCCGGTGGGCGTTTTGCCTTGATGAAAGGCGGCGGAGGCGTGCATCGGGTGAAGGTAGGCGACTACATTGGCCAGAACGATGGCAAGATCATCGCTATCAGCGACACAGAAGTCGATGTGGTGGAACTCGTTCCGGACGGCGAAGGGGGGTGGCTCGAACGGCCACGCGCCATTTTGCTCAAGGAACCCTCCTGACGGGTCGGTACAGCATGCTCAGTGGAAAACAACGATGAACAGGATCCTCTCCGCCCTAGGCGCCGCGCTGGTCGCGATGCTGGTGTCGCCAGCCCTGCTGGCGGCCACCCTGAAGTCGGTCGATGTAGCCGCGTTGCCGGGTGATCGCGTGGAGCTGAAGCTGTCCTTCGACAGCCCGGTAACCGCGCCACGTGGCTATACCACCGAAGATCCGGCCCGCATCGCCCTGGACTTTCCCGGCGTGGTGACCCAGGTCGCCAACCGTAGCCGCGACCTTGGCGTGGGCAACGCACGCACCCTGGCCTTGATCGAAGCCAAGGACCGTACGCGCCTGATCGTCAACCTGGCTACCCTGGTGCCCTACAGTACCCGGGTCGAAGGCAACAACGTCTTCGTGCTCATCGGTCCGGGCGCCAATGCCGTCCAGGCCTCCACCGGCACAGCCCCCAAGGCGGCGCCCGCGCCAGCCGCCGCGCCCCGGACGACAACGGCCGCCGCGCCCCGGGCCCCGGTCGTGGGCATTCCAGGCAGAGCCATCCGCAATGTGGACTTCCAGCGCGGCGCGCTTGGCGAGGGCAACGTGGTCATCGACCTGAGCGACCCTTCGATCAGCCCCGATGTAAAGGAACAGGGCGGCCGAATCATAGTCACGTTCGCCCGTACCGCATTGCCGGATCCACTCAGGCTGCGCCTGGACGTCAAGGACTTCGCCACACCGGTGCAGTTCGTCAGTTCCACTCAGGCAGGCGAGGCCTCCACGGTTTCCATCGAGGCGTCCGGAGCGTTCGACTATTCGGCCTTCCAGACCGAGAACCGGTTGACCATCAGCGTCCGGCCGCTCACCAACGAAGACGTGCAGCGTCGCAACGCCGACCGCAATGTATACACCGGCGAGAAGCTCTCGCTGAATTTCCAGGACATCGATGTCCGGTCGGTGCTCCAGCTGATCGCCGATTTCACCAACCTCAACCTGGTTGCCAGCGATACCGTTCAAGGCGGCATTACCCTGCGGCTGCAGAACGTCCCGTGGGACCAGGCCCTGGACCTGGTGCTCAAGACCAAGGGGCTGGACAAGCGCAAGGTGGGCAACGTGCTGCTGGTGGCGCCGGCGGACGAGATCGCCGCTCGCGAACGTCAGGAGCTCGAATCCCAGAAGCAGTTGCAGGAACTCGCCCCGTTGCGTCGCGACCTGATCCAGGTGAACTATGCCAAGGCCGCCGACATCGCCAAGCTGTTCCAGTCCGTGACCGGCTCCAAGGACAATACCGACGCGCGCGGCTCCATCACCGTGGACGACCGCACCAACAGCATCATCGCCTACCAGACCCAGGAAAGCCTCGATGAGCTGCGTCGCATCGTGGCCCAGCTGGATATCCCGGTGCGGCAGGTGATGATCGAAGCACGCATCGTCGAGGCCACCGTCGGCTACGACAAGTCCCTGGGGGTGCGCTGGGGTGGCACTTCCACCGGCCATGGCAATACCACCATCTACGGCCTGGATAACAATGGCGACGAGTCGGGCAATACAGGCACCGATACCGGCACCAACGTACCCTTCGTGGACATGGGCGCCACTGACGCCACCTCGGGTATCGGCCTGGGCTTCGTTACCAACAATACCTTGATCGACCTCGAGCTCAGCGCAATGGAGGCAACCGGCAATGGCGAGGTGGTGTCCCAGCCCAAGGTAGTCACTTCCGACAAGGAAACGGCCAAGATCCTCAAGGGCCAGGAAATTCCCTACCAGGAATCCAGTTCCAGCGGCGCGACCACGGTCTCCTTCAAGGAAGCGTCGCTGTCCCTGGAGGTCACGCCGCAAATCACTCCAGACAACCGCATCATCATGGAGGTGAAGGTGACCAAGGACGCCCCTGACTACCTGAACGAGGTACTGGGCGTGCCGCCTATCGACAAGAACGAGGTCAACGCCAAGGTATTGGTGAATGACGGCGAGACCATCGTCATCGGTGGAGTGTTCTCCAATACCCAGAACAAGACCACGCAGAAAGTCCCCTTCCTGGGCGACGTGCCGTACATAGGCCGGCTATTCCGCAGCGATACGGTCTCGGAAGAAAAATCCGAGCTGCTGGTATTCCTGACTCCGCGTATCATGAACAACCAGGCGATTGCTGTGAGTCATTGATTCTGTGCGAAATCTGATACTCGTTGGGCCGATGGGCGCGGGAAAGAGCACCATCGGCCGTTTGCTGGCCAAAGAGTTGCGCTTGCCATTCCGGGATTCCGACAAGGAAATCGAGACTCGCTGCGGGGCGAACATCCCGTGGATCTTCGACCGTGAGGGCGAGGCGGGCTTTCGCGAGCGCGAACACGCCATGCTGGGCGAGCTTTGCGCCTACGATGGCGTGGTCCTGGCCACGGGCGGCGGCGCGGTGATGCGCGACACCAATCGGCGGATCCTGCGCGCAGGGGGGCGTGTGGTGTATCTTCACGCCTCGGTCGAGCAGCAGGTGGGCCGTACCGCCCGTGACCGCAACCGGCCATTGCTGCGTACGCCGAACCCGGAGGCTACCCTGCGCGCTCTCCTGGAAATCCGAGACCCCCTCTACCGGGAGATCGCCGACCTGGTGGTGGAAACGGATGAACGTCCACCCCGCATGGTCGTTCTCGACATCCTCGAGCGCCTGCGTCAACTGCCACCCAGATGACGCGCGCCGCTATCACGACCCATGGCTACAGAACCGGACTTGCAAAGCGATGCGAACACTCAAGGTCGAACTGGCTGAACGCAGCTACCCGATTCATATTGGCGAAAACCTGCTGGGCAACCCGGAGCTGATCCAGCCCCACCTGGCCGGACGACAGGTAGCGGTGGTGACCAATGAAACGGTCGCCCCCTTGTACCTAGAGCAGCTCTGCAAGGGGCTGGAGGGGCGTTCGATACGACCTGTGGTCCTTCCGGACGGCGAGGCGTTCAAGAACTGGGAAACCTTGCAGTTCATCTTCGACGGCCTTCTGGAAAGCCGGCACGACCGTCGTACCACCATCGTCGCCCTGGGCGGCGGCGTAGTGGGGGACATGGCCGGGTTCGCCGCGGCCTGCTATCAGCGGGGCGTGGACTTCATCCAGGTACCGACCACCCTGCTGTCCCAGGTCGATTCTTCCGTAGGCGGCAAGACCGGCATCAATCACCCCCTGGGCAAGAACATGATCGGGGCCTTCTACCAGCCCAAGGCCGTGCTCATCGATACCGCCACGCTGCGCTCGCTACCGCCAAGGGAGCTGTCGGCCGGCCTGGCCGAAGTGATCAAGTACGGGTTGATCTGCGACGAGCCTTTCCTTGCCTGGCTCGAAGACAACATCCACGCCTTGCGTAGCCTGGACCAGGCCGCGCTCACCGAAGCCATCAGTCGCTCCTGCGCCGCCAAGGCGGTGGTGGTCAATGCCGATGAGCGGGAAGCTGGCGTTCGCGCCACCCTGAACCTCGGCCATACGTTCGGCCACGCCATCGAGACCCAGATGGGGTATGGTGTGTGGCTGCATGGAGAGGCCGTGGCCGCCGGTACGGCCATGGCGCTGGAAATGTCCATGCGCCTGGGCTGGCTCGATCGCGCGGCGCGCGACCGCGGCATCGCCCTGCTGGTACGCGCGGGATTGCCAGTGGTCCCGCCCGCCGAGATGGGGCCGGATGATTTCATGCGCCACATGGCCGTGGACAAGAAAGTGCTCGATGGCCGCATGCGCCTGGTCCTGCTCCGTCGCCTGGGCGAGGCGGTAGTGACCGATGAATACGCACCCGAGATACTCCAGGCCACGCTGACGTCGGATTACCGCGCCATCGTGGATCAGCTTTGAGGTTAACGAGAGTTCGATGACAAGTCTGCATGCCGATGAGGCCTTCCTCGGCCACTATCAACTGGACCATGACCCCTTTGCCGCTCGCGTGCCAGGGTTCAAGTTCTTCCCGGCGCAACGCAAGCCGGTACTGGGCCAGCTGCATCACCTGGCGCGTTACAGCCAGCTGATGCTGGTGGTGACCGGGCCCCATGGTAGCGGCAAGACCTTGCTGCGCCAGGCGCTGGTGGCCAGTACCAACAAGCAGTCGGTGATGAGCGTGGTGGTGTCGGCGCGTGGGGCTGGCGATGCCGCTGGCGTGCTCGGGCAGATCGCGCCCGCTGTGGGCGCCGCCGATACCGAGATCGGCAGCCTCCTGCATCGGGTGATCCAGCTCGGTTTGACCGGCCAGGAAGTGTATTTGCTGGTCGACGACGCGGAACAACTGGACGAGTCGGCGCTCGAAGCCCTGCTGGAACTGTCGGCGGGAATGCCGGAAGGGCGGCCGCATGTGTTCCTCTTCGGAGAGCCTTCGCTGCTGTCGACCCTGGAGCAGCTCGAATGGGGCCCGGAGCGCTACCATGTCATCGAGTTGCAGCCTTATACCCTGGAAGAAACGCGCGAATACCTGACCCAGCGCCTGGAGGGCGCCGGCCAGGGAATCGCATTGTTCAGCAACGAGCAGATCGCGGACATTCATGAAACGTCCGGCGGCTGGCCTGGCCCTATCAACCAGGTCGCCCGAGATTCGATGATCGAGGCGATGATCGCCAGTCGTTCCGCGGTCAAGCGACCATCCATAGGACTTAAAATGCCTAAGAAATACCTGTTGGCCCTTTCCGCCGTCGTGGTGATCGTTGTCGCCGCTGCCGGCCTTTTGTCTGGGCACAACAAAGCGCCAGCCCCTGCTGGCGAGCAGGCGCAACTGCCCTTGGGCCAGGGTGAGCCTGGCAGCGCGCAACCCAACCAGGACGGTAACCCGTCGATCGAGTTCGCTGGCAACTCCAAGCCGCTGCCTCTGAACGGCCAGCCTGTGATGCGCGAGCCTCTGGCCTCCGCCGCCGGCGCGGAAGACGATGACGGCGCGCCAGCAGCCGATGCGGGTACGCCCAGTCAGCCCCCAATGGTCACCACCAGCGCGCCGCCTGTCGGCATGCCGGCCGGCCCGGCTGTGGCCCCGCCCGCGGTCGCCTCCGCGCCACCAACGCAACCGATGGAGCCGGCACCGAGCAAGCCTGCGCCGGCGGCCAAGCCCGCGCCTGTGCCCCAAGTCGCCGTGGCCAAGCCTGCGCCGGTTCCTGCCAAGCCGGCGGAGAAGCCCGTAAGCAAGGCGACAGGCGGCAATTGGTATACGGCCCAGGCGCCCAGCAGCTACGTGGTACAGATCTTCGGCACGAGCTCCGAGAGCGCGGCGCAGTCCTACGTGCGCGAGCAGGGCGGGGAATACCGGTATTTCAAGAAAACCTTGCAAGGCAAGCCGCTTTTCGTCGTGACCTACGGCAGTTTCCCGAACCGTGCCGCCGCGGTTGCCGCCATCAAGAACTTGCCAGCAAAGGTCCAGGCTGGTAAACCTTGGCCTAGAACTGTCGCCAGCGTCCAACAAGAGCTGGCTTCAGCCCACTGAAGGCCGGTGGCCTCACCCTCGCCACCACCAGACGTCCCCCGAGTCGATTGCACAAGCCCGCCGCGCATTGCGCGGCGGGCTTTCGTGTCCCTCCAAAGTGCCCGCGAGCCAAAAGCTTGTCGCGACGGCCAATAATCATTGACTCGAGCAGCTTGCCTACCTCATAAAGCTGCTAAAAGCGTTCAAATTAGCGACATCAAAATACATTGTTCGGTCGTTTGTATTTGTGGCCCGCAGCCCTGCTGTGTACAATGACTGCCCTTTTGCCCCCGCAAAGCTGGCGTTCGTTCGGCGTGGATGGTAAGTGGTTGAATTAAAGAGCATTTGCTTCCATGAGAAGCAAGCCTGGTGAGAAGTGTCTATGAAAACAGGTCTGTACCATCCCGAAGAATTCAAGGACAACTGTGGCTTTGGCCTGATTGCCCATATGACGGGCCAGCCGAGCCACAACCTGTTGCAAACGGCCATCGAGGCCTTGACCTGCATGACCCATCGCGGCGGCATCAACGCCGATGGCAAGACTGGCGATGGCTGCGGGCTGTTGATGCAAAAACCGGATCAGTTCCTGCGCGCCATCGCCCAGGAGCACTTCCAGCGTGAACTGCCCCGCCAATATGCAGTGGGCATGGTGTTCCTGAACCAGGACGACGCTCGCGCCGAAGCTGCTCGTGAGAACATGAACCGGGAAATCCTCGCCGCGGGCCTGCAACTGGTCGGTTGGCGGCAAGTGCCGATCAACACTAGCGTGCTCGGCCGGCTGGCCCTGGAGCGGCTACCGAAGATCGAGCAGGTATTTGTCGGCGGAGAAGGCCTGAGCGATCAGGAGTTCGCCATCAAGCTGTTCAGCGCGCGTCGTCGTTCCTCTGTCGCCAATGCCGAGGATACAGACCATTACATTTGCAGCTTCTCCCACAAGACCATCATCTATAAGGGCCTGATGATGCCCGCCGACCTGGCGGCGTTCTATCCGGACCTGGGCGATGAGCGCCTGAAAACGGCGATCTGCGTGTTCCACCAGCGCTTCTCCACCAATACCCTGCCCAAGTGGCCCCTGGCACAGCCATTCCGGTTCCTGGCGCACAATGGTGAAATCAACACCATCACGGGTAACCGCAACTGGGCCCAGGCCCGTCGCACCAAGTTCGCCAACGAGCTGATCCCTGACCTTGAAGAGCTGGGGCCGCTGGTCAATCGTGTGGGTTCGGACTCTTCCAGCATGGATAACATGCTCGAGCTGATGGTCACTGGCGGCATCGACCTGTTCCGTGGCGTACGCATGCTGATTCCGCCAGCCTGGCAGAACGTCGAAACCATGGACCCGGACCTGCGGGCCTTCTATGAATTCAACTCCATGCACATGGAACCCTGGGATGGCCCGGCCGGAGTGGTCATGACCGAAGGCCGCCATGCGGTGTGCCTGCTCGACCGCAACGGCTTGCGGCCGGCGCGCTGGGTGACTACCCGTAACGGCTATATCACCCTGGCCTCTGAAATCGGCGTGTGGAACTACAAGCCCGAAGACGTCATCGCCAAGGGCCGGGTAGGGCCGGGTCAGATCTTCGCCGTGGACACCGAGACCGGGCAGATTCTGGATACCAACGCCATCGACGATCGGCTCAAGTCCCGCCACCCGTACAAGCAGTGGCTGCGCCGACATGCGCTGCGCATCCAGGCGAAGATGGACGACCACGACCACGGCTCGGACTTCTACGACGTCGATCGCCTGAAACAGTACATGAAGATGTACCAGGTCACCTTCGAAGAGCGCGACCAGGTGCTGCGCCCGCTGGGCGAGCAGGGCTACGAGGCGGTCGGTTCCATGGGTGACGATACGCCCATGGCGGTACTGTCCCAGCGTGTTCGCACTCCCTACGACTATTTCCGCCAGCAGTTCGCCCAGGTCACCAACCCGCCGATCGACCCACTGCGCGAAGCCATCGTCATGTCCCTGGAGATCTGCCTGGGCGCCGAGCGCAATATCTTCCAGGAGTCCCCGGAGCATGCGTCCCGGGTGATCCTCAGCTCGCCAGTGATCTCCCCGGCCAAGTGGCGCGCCCTGATGAACCTGGAGCGCGAAGGTTTCGGCCGCCAGCTCATCGACCTCAACTACGATGAGCAGGTAGGCCTGCAAGCCGCCATCGTCAATATCGCCGATCAGGCCGAGGAGGCCGTACGCGCTGGCAAGACCCAGATCGTGCTCAGCGACCGCGCCATCGCACCGGGCCGCCTGCCCGCTCACGCAGCCATGGCGGTGGGCGCCGTTCATCACCGGCTGGTGGAGAAAGGCCTGCGCTGCGACAGCAACGTCCTGGTGGAAACCGCCACGGCACGCGACCCGCATCATTTCGCGGTGCTGATCGGCTTCGGCGCCTCGGCGGTCTACCCCTTCCTGGCCTACGAGGTGCTTGGCGACCTGATTCGTACCGGCGAAGTGCTGGGCGACCTGTTCGAGGTGTTCAAGAACTACCGCAAGGGCATTACCAAGGGCCTGCTGAAGATCCTCTCCAAGATGGGGATTTCCACCATTGCCTCCTACCGCGGCGCCCAGTTGTTCGAAGCCATCGGCCTGGCCGACGAAGTCACCGGCCTGTGCTTCCGCGGCGTGGCCAGCCGCCTGCAAGGGGCTCGTTTCAGCGACCTGGAAGCCGAACAGAAGGCCCTGGCGATGGAAGCCTGGAGCCCTCGCAAGCCCATCCAGCAAGGCGGCCTGCTCAAGTTCGTCTACGGCGGCGAATACCATGCGTATAACCCGGACGTGGTCAACTCGCTGCAAGCAGCCGTGCAGCAGGGCGACTATGCCAAATTCAAGGAATACACCGCGCTGGTGGACAACCGCCCGGTGTCCATGTTGCGTGACCTGCTCAAGGTGCGCGAAACCCATCAACCACTGGACCTGGCCGAGGTCGAACCTCTCAACGCCATTCTTCAGCGCTTCGACTCCGCTGGTATCTCGCTGGGCGCCCTTTCCCCGGAAGCCCACGAAGCCCTGGCCGAGGCCATGAACCGCTTGGGCGCGCGTTCCAATTCCGGCGAGGGCGGCGAAGATCCCTCCCGCTACGGCACCATCCGCAGCTCCAAGATCAAGCAGGTGGCTACCGGCCGTTTCGGGGTCACGCCAGAATATCTGGTCAATGCCGAGGTGTTGCAGATCAAGGTGGCCCAGGGGGCCAAGCCCGGCGAGGGCGGCCAGTTGCCGGGCGGCAAGGTCAACGGGTTGATCGCCAAGCTGCGCTACGCGGTGCCGGGCGTCACGCTGATTTCCCCACCGCCGCACCACGACATCTACTCGATCGAAGACCTCTCGCAGTTGATCTTCGACCTCAAGCAGGTCAACCCCCAGGCGCTGGTATCGGTCAAGCTGGTGTCCGAAGCCGGGGTGGGCACCATTGCCGCTGGCGTTGCCAAGGCCTACGCCGACCTGATCACCATCTCTGGGTACGATGGCGGCACCGGTGCATCGCCGTTGACCTCCATCAAGTACGCAGGAAGCCCCTGGGAACTGGGTTTGGCCGAGACACACCAGACGCTTCGCGGCAACGATCTGCGTGGCAAGGTGCGGGTACAGACCGACGGTGGCCTGAAAACCGGCCTGGATGTCATCAAGGCGGCCATCCTGGGCGCCGAAAGCTTCGGCTTTGGTACCGCGCCCATGATCGCGCTTGGCTGCAAGTACCTGCGCATCTGCCATCTGAACAACTGCGCCACCGGCGTGGCCACCCAGAATGAAAAGCTGCGCAAGGACCACTACATCGGCACCGTGGACATGGTGGTGAACTTCTTCACCTTCGTGGCCGAGGAGACCCGTGAATGGCTGGCGCGCCTGGGTGTGCGCAGCCTCGGTGAGCTGATCGGGCGTACCGACCTGCTGGAAGTGCTGCCGGGCGAAACCGCCAAGCAGGCGCACCTGGACCTGACTCCGCTGTTGGGCAGCTCCCATGTACCGGCGGATAAGCCGCAATTCTGCGAGGCCGAGCGTAACCCGCCATTCGACAAGGGGCTGGTGGCCGAGAAGATGGTCGAGCTGGCCCTGACCGGCATCGAAGCCCGCACCGGCGGCGATTACAGCCTGGATCTGTGCAACTGCGACCGCTCGATCGGCGCGCGGGTTTCCGGGGAGATCGCCAAGCGCTACGGCAACCAGGGCATGGCTGACGCGCCTATCACCTTCCGCTTCAAGGGTACCGCCGGGCAAAGCTTCGGCGTATGGAACGCCGGCGGCCTGAACATGTACCTGGAAGGTGATGCCAACGACTACGTGGGTAAAGGGATGACCGGCGGCAAACTGGTGATCGTGGCGCCCAAAGGCAGCCCCTTCAAGAGCCAGGACAGCGCCATCATCGGCAATACCTGCCTGTATGGCGCCACCGGTGGCAAGCTGTTCGCCGCCGGCACGGCCGGCGAACGGTTCGCGGTGCGCAACTCCGGCGCCCATACCGTGGTGGAAGGCACTGGCGATCACTGCTGCGAGTACATGACCGGCGGCTTCGTCTGCGTACTGGGCAAAACTGGTTATAACTTCGGCTCGGGCATGACCGGGGGCTTCGCCTACGTGCTGGACCAGGACAACACCTTCGTGGACCGGGTGAACCATGAGTTGGTGGAGATACAGCGCATCAGCGGCGAAGCGATGGAAGCGTATCGCAGTCATCTGGAAAGCGTGCTGGCCGAGTACGTGGCCGAGACCGACAGCGAGTGGGGGCGCAACCTCTGGGAAAACCTGGATGACTATGTACGTCGCTTCTGGCTGGTCAAGCCCAAGGCAGCCAGCCTCAAGTCGCTGCTGTCCAGCACCATTGCCAACCCCCAATAAGAGCCCTGGCGGGCAGCTTCAAGCGATAAGCTCAGGCTGCCCGTGGTAACCCAGAATTTGCTTGCAGCTTGAAGCTCGATGCTTTGAGCTGCGCCGAGAGGCGACCATGTCCGAACGCTTGAGTAACGACTTTCAATTCATAGATGTAGGCCGTAAAGACCCGAAGAAGAAAACCCTGCGCGTGCGGAAAAAGGGCTTCGTGGAAATCTACGAGCCCCTTAAGCCCCAGCAGGCGGGGGAACAGTCCCACCGCTGCCTGGGTTGCGGCAACCCCTATTGCGAATGGAAGTGCCCGGTGCACAACTTCATTCCCAACTGGCTGAAGCTGGTGTCCGAAGGCAACATCCTGGCGGCGGCCGAGCTGGCGCACCAGACCAACACCCTGCCGGAAGTCTGCGGACGCGTGTGCCCCCAGGATCGCCTGTGCGAAGGGGCCTGTACCCTGAACGACGGCTTCGGCGCGGTCACCATCGGCTCGGTGGAGAAATACATCGCCGATACCGCCTTCGCCATGGGCTGGCGGCCAGACATGTCCAAGGTCAAGCCGACCGGCAAGCGCGTGGCGATCATCGGCGCCGGTCCGGCCGGGCTTGGCTGCGCCGATGTGCTGGTGCGCGGCGGCGTCACCCCGGTGGTTTTCGACCGCAACCCGGAAATCGGTGGCCTGCTGACCTTCGGCATTCCAGAGTTCAAGCTCGAGAAAACCGTGCTGAGCAACCGCCGGGAGATCTTCACCGGCATGGGGATCGAATTCCGCCTCAATACCGAGGTGGGCAGGGACATCACCATGGAGCAACTGCTGGCCGAATACGATGCCGTCTTCATGGGCATGGGGACCTACACCTACATGAAGGGTGGTTTCCCTGGTGAAGACCTGCCTGGTGTGCACGACGCGCTGGATTTCCTCATTGCCAACGTAAACCGTAACCTGGGCTTCGAGAAATCACCGGAGGACTTCATCGACATGAAGGGCAAGCGGGTGGTGGTGCTCGGTGGTGGCGACACCGCCATGGACTGCAACCGTACCTCCATTCGCCAAGGGGCCAAGAGCGTTACTTGCGCCTACCGCCGTGACGAAGCGAACATGCCCGGTTCGCGCCGCGAAGTGAAGAACGCCAAGGAAGAAGGGGTCAAATTTCTCTACAACCGTCAGCCCATCGCCATCGTTGGCGAGGAAAAGGTCGAAGGCGTCAAGGTGGTGGAAACCCGCCTGGGCGAGCCGGATGCCCGTGGCCGGCGCAGCCCGGAGCCGATTCCAGGCTCGGAAGAGATCTTGCCGGCCGACGCGGTGGTCATCGCTTTCGGTTTCCGCCCAAGCCCGGCCGACTGGTTCGAGCAGCACCAGATCCAGTTGGACAGCCAGGGACGGGTGATCGCGCCAGCTTCCGGGGGCCAGTACCGGCACCAGACCAGCAATCCGAAGATCTTTGCCGGGGGCGACATGGTACGCGGTTCCGACCTGGTAGTGACCGCCATCTACGAAGGGCGGACCGCGGCCGAAGGCATCATGGATTACTTGCAGGTGTAAACCTTAATCGAGGCGATTGATAAAAGGCACGGCGCAACGCCGTGCCTTTTGCGCTGGCGTCTGAGAAAATGCCCGCACTTTTTTCGCGGATGCCCCCATGACTGCCTTGAAGAACGACCGTTTCCTGCGCGCCCTGCTCAAGCAACCGGTGGATGTCACCCCTGTGTGGATGATGCGCCAGGCCGGCCGTTACCTGCCTGAGTATCGGGCAAGCCGGGCCAAGGCGGGTGATTTCATGAGCCTTTGCATGAATCCGGCGTTCGCCTGCGAGGTCACCCTGCAGCCGTTGGACCGCTACCCCTTGCTGGACGCGGCCATCCTCTTCTCGGACATCCTGACCATTCCCGATGCCATGGGCCAGGGCCTGTACTTCGAAACCGGCGAGGGCCCACGCTTTCGCAAGGTCATCGACACGGTGGCCGATATCGAGGCCTTGCCCATCCCGGACCCTCAGCAGGACTTGGGCTATGTGATGGATGCGGTCAGCACCATCCGCCGCGAGCTCAATGGTCGCGTACCTCTGATCGGTTTCTCTGGCAGTCCATGGACCCTGGCCACCTATATGGTCGAAGGCGGGTCTTCGAAAGACTTCCGCAAAACCAAGGCCATGCTCTACGACCAACCCGAGGCCATGCACCGCTTGCTCGACAAGCTGGCCCAGTCGGTAACCGCTTACCTCAATGGACAGATCCGTGCCGGCGCCCAGGCGGTGCAAATCTTCGATACCTGGGGCGGCAACCTGTCCTCGGCGGCTTACCAGACGTTCTCGCTTGCCTACATGAAGCAGATCGTCAGCGGGCTCATTCGCGAACACGAAGGCCGCAAGGTCCCGGTGATCCTCTTTACCAAGAACGGCGGCCTTTGGCTGGAATCCATCGCGGATGCAGGCGCCGATGCCCTGGGCCTGGACTGGACGTGCGACATTGGTGAAGCCCGCCGGCGCGTCGGTACCCAGGTGGCGCTGCAAGGCAATATGGACCCTAGCGTGCTCTACGCCAAGCCCGCGGCGATCCGTGCCGAGGTGGCGCGCATCCTGGCCAGCTATGGGCAAGGCTCGGGGCACGTGTTCAACCTAGGTCACGGCATCACCCCGGAAGTCGACCCGGCCCATGCCGGGGCGTTCATCGAGGCAGTGCATGAGCTGTCTGCTGTCTATCACGCGCAGCCGTGACCTGAGTTAAGGTTGGATTCATCTACCCTCGCTAGGCTGTATTCATCAAGACAGCCACGAGGGTACTCCGATGAAACTGCGTTATCTTTCGATCTGCCTGCTGCCCCTGCTGGGCGTTACCGGCTACAGCCAAGCCGCCGGCTTCATTGGCCCAGGCGGCCAGGCCGCGAATACCGGCGCCACAGCCGCTACCGCGGTGGAAACGGTCAAGGCCGCTTTGAGCGCTGCCGAAGACACGCCCGTGGTGCTGGAGGGGCGTATCGTCAAGAAACTGGCCGTCGCTGGAAAAGACAACCGCTACGAGTTCACCGATGGCAAGGACAGTATCCAGCTGGATATCGACAGCGACAAATGGCCAGCGGACATCAATGACCAGCAGCGCGTACGCCTGTTTGGCGAAGTCGACCTTGACCACGGTAAGCAGGAAGTGGACGTAGAGCTGATTCAGCTACTGAAATGAAGCCCCGGTTGTAAATACCCTGTTGGGAGTTGTAGAAGCTGGGCGAGGCTCTCGAATAGGGCGGCACCGGCAGGGCTACGAATACCTTCGCCAGCTCCGACTGATGGCCCAGCCCCCGCACAGTGAATCAGGCCGGCTTCCGGTTCGTCGGTAACAGCGGAAGCCGCGCCAGCTTCACAGCGACGCCCAAGGCCAGCACCAGCAAGGCGCCGATGAACGCGCCGATACCATGCCAGCCTCCATAGTGCCAGGCCACTCCGCCCAGGGTTCCGGCCAGGCTCGACCCCAGGTAGTAGCTGAACAGGTAAAGGGAGGACGCTTGTCCTTTGGCCTGGGTCGCGCGCCGGCCTATCCAGCTGCTGGCCACGGAATGAGCTCCGAAGAAGCCGAAAGTGAACACCAGCATTCCCAGCAGGATCGCGCCCAGAGGCGCCAGCATGGTCAGCATCAACCCGACCAGCATGACGGTGATAGCGATCCAGAACATCCGCCGCCGACCAAACTTGTCCGCCAGGGCGCCTACCTGGGCCGAGCTGTAGATACCGGCCAGGTAAACCACCGATAGCAGACCCACTAACGCCTGGCTCAAGTCGTAGGGCGAGGCCAGCAGACGGTAGCCAATATAGTTGAACAGAGTGACGAAGCCGCCCATCAGCAGAAAGGCCTCCAAGAACAGCCACGGCAGGCCCGCGTCCCGGAAGTGAATGACGAAACCCTCCAGCAGGCTACGTGGGTGAAGGGTCCGGCTGCGGAAATTACGTGAAGGCGGCAGTATCTTCAGAAATACCATGGCGGCCCCAAAGGCCAGTCCGCCGACCACCAGGGTTGCGGTGTGCCAGCTCACATAGTCGATGAGCACTCCAAGAATCAGCCGGCCGGACATGCCGCCAATGGCGTTGCCACTGATGTACAGGCCCATGGCCAGGCCAATGTGTTCCGGGTGAATCTCTTCGCTGAGGTAGGTCATGGCTACCGCCGCGACTCCGCTCAGTGAAAGCCCCAGCAGAGCGCGGGTCAACAGGATGGTTGGCCAGTTGGGCATCAGCGCGCTGGCCAGGGTGCATATGGCCGCGCTGAACAAGGCCGCCACCATCACCGGCTTGCGACCTACGCGGTCCGAGAGGGGGCCGGTGATCAACAAGCCGATGGCTAGCATTGCGGTCGACACCGACAACACCAGACTGCTCTGGGCTGCGTTGATGGAAAATTCCTGGGAGAGCAGCGGCATCATAGGCTGCACGCAGTACAACAGGGCAAAGGTCGCGAAGCCACCGCAGAACAACGCCAATACGGTACGCATGAACAACGGCGTGCCTTTTTCTATCCACTGCACGGTTTTCATTGACGCAGGGTTGACTAACCCCGAGTTACAGCTTGGCGTCTCGACCGTCTTCAACACAGGCCTCATGGATCAGAGAAAACACGGGTGAGCATATAGTCGGGCAAACATGACTTCCAATATATTGTTCGACCTGTTTAATAGCCTAGGCATATCAATTGGAGCTTCGTCATCTGCGCTACTTCGTGGCCGTGGCGGAAACGCTGCATTTCGGCCGCGCTGCTGACGCCCTGGGTATCAGTCAGCCGCCCCTGAGCCAGCAGATCCAAGCCTTGGAAGAGGAGCTTGGGGCGCGTCTGTTCGAACGCACCAACCGCCGGGTCGCCTTGAGCGAGGCCGGACGCTTGTTTCTCGACGAGGCCCGGCAAGTGCTGGCCCAGGCGGACAAAGCCGCTGACGTAGCGCGGCGGGCACAGCTGGGTGAGCTGGGCGAGCTGAAAATCGGTTTCAGCTCGTCAGCGCCTTTCAACGCGACCTTGTCCACAGCCATTTACCAGTTTCGCCAGGCGTATCCCGATGTCCATTTGCACCTGCGGGAAATGAGCAGTCGGGCGGTCGCCGACGCCTTGCTGGAAAAGCGGCTGGATGTTGGGTTGATACGGCCGCTGCCCTTGGCCGACGCCCTCAATGCAGTGGAGCTATCAAGGGAACCGCTGGTCGCGGTCATTCATGCCAGTCATTCGCTCGCCTCCGAGCCTTCGAATGGCGTGGCCCTGGCGGCCCTGGCCGAGGAGCCCTTCGTGTTCTTTCCTCGCAGCTATGGCAGCGGCCTTTACGCCCAGTTGCTGGCGCTAGCCAGGGCCGCGGGGTTCAGCCCGCATTTCGCCCAGGAAGCCAGCGAAGCCATGACCATCATCGGCCTGGTGGCCGCCGGGCTGGGCGTATCTGTGCTGCCCGCCTCGTTTCAATCCATTCGTATAGCCGGAGTGGTTTATCGACCCTTGCTCGACGAAGCGGCGCAATCCGCCGTCTGGCTGGTGCGTCGCAATGGGTTGGGCTCTGCCATGGCAGAAGCCTTCACCCGGCTGCTTTTAGGGCACCATGCCGGGTAAACGGTGGTTAATGTCGCCTGAACCCTGTACATATCTAGGTTCGGATGATTCGATGGCGAACAGGAGGATGCAATGCGAAGGGTGGTGTTCAACCAGAAAGGCGGTGTGGGTAAGTCCAGCATCGCTTGCAACCTGGCTGCGGTCAGTGCGAAGGCCGGCTATCGCACCTTATTGATCGACCTCGATGCTCAGGCGAACGCTACTCAATACCTGACTGGGCTCGCCGGGCAGGAGGTGCCCCCCGGCATCGCGACCTTCTTCCGCAACACCCTGGCGTCCGGCCCCTTCGCCAAGAAGAACGAAGTGGATATCTACGAAACCGAGTTCGACAACCTCCACTTGGTGACCGCCACGGCCGAGCTGGCGGACCTTCAACCCAAGCTGGAGGCCAAGTTCAAGATCAACAAGCTGCGCAAGTTACTGGACAGCCTTGAGCAGGAGTACGAACGGATCTATCTGGATACCCCGCCGGCCCTGAATTTCTACGCGGTGTCGGCCATGATCGCCGCCGACCGTGTGTTGATCCCGTTCGACTGCGATAGCTTTTCCCGCCAGGCCTTGTATACGGTGCTCAAGGAGATCGGCGAACTGCGCGACGAGCATAATGAAGACCTCGCCATAGAGGGTATCGTGGTCAATCAGTTTCAGCCCAGGGCAGCCCTGCCTCAGAAGATGCTCGAGGAACTGCTGGCCGAAGGGCTGCCCGTGTTGCCGGTGTACCTGAACAGCTCTGTGCGCATGCGCGAATCCCATGAAGCGAGCAAACCCTTGATTCACTTCGACTCGCGCCATAAGTTGACCCAGCAGTTCGTGGAACTGCACGACTTGCTCGAAGGGCACTGACAGAAACAGGAACCAAGGACTGCTCATGCATTGCCGAGCTTCCTGGCTCCTGCCTGCAGGGCATCACTTCGATAGGCGAAGGCGGCGGCTCAACAGACCTCGCCCGCCGCATGGCCCGACGCCCAGGCCCACTGGAAGTTGAATCCGCCCAGGTGGCCGGTGACATCCAGCACCTCGCCGATAAAATACAGGCCCGGGCTTTTCAAGGACTCCATGGTCTTGGAGGAGACTTCCCGCGTATCCACGCCGCCAAGCGTCACTTCAGCGGTGCGATAGCCCTCGGTTCCTGCGGGAACAACCTGCCAGTCACTCAAGCGGCTTGCGACCTCCTGCAGCTGTGTCGGGGTGTATTGCTTCATGGGCCTGGATTCGAACCAGTGCTCGCTGAGGAGCTGCGCCATCTTGCGCGTGAACAGCTCGCCCAGGAGAGTGCGCAGTTCGGCGTTGGGGCGTTCGGCCTGCTGGGCTGCAAGCCAGGCCAAGGCGTCATGGTCGGGTAGCAGGTTGATCGAAACGCTGTCTCCGGGCGTCCAGAACGACGAAACCTGAAGAATGGCCGGCCCGCTGAGGCCCCGGTGGGTAAACAACAGGTTCTCCCTGAAGCTGTGGCCGTTGCAGCTGGCGATGCAGTCGACGGAGGTGCCCGATAGCGCGTTGCATAGCTCTTTCAAGTGGTCGGTAATGGTAAAGGGCACCAGCCCGGCGCGGGTGGGCAGCACCTGGTGCCCGAACTGCCGCGCCAGTTGATAGCCGAAGCCGGTGGCGCCCAAGGTCGGGATGGACAGCCCGCCCGTGGCCACGACCAGCGAAGCGCAATCCAGCGTACCGCTGCTGGTCAGCAGGCGGTAGCCGGCTGCGTTCGCGGTGACTTCCTGGACGCTGGTATTCAGGCGAACCTCAGCCCCGGTGCGCTCACATTCGGCCAGCAGCAGCCCGAGGATATCGCTGGCCTTGTTGTCACAGAACAGCTGGCCGAGCTTTTTCTCGTGGTAAGGCACGCCATGGCCCGCTACCAGGCCGATGAAATCCCACTGGGTGTAACGGGCCAAGGCCGACTTGCAGAAGTGAGGGTTCTGGGAAAGGAAATTCGCCGGCTCGGTATACATATTGGTGAAGTTGCAGCGGCCGCCACCGGACATGAGGATCTTCTTGCCTGCCTTGTTGGCATGGTCGATGACCAATACCCGACGCCCCCGCGCGGCGGCCGTGGCCGCACACATCAGGCCCGCGGCGCCCGCGCCTATGATGATGACGTCCAGGCTCACAACAGGCGTACCCGCAAGGAACGGCCTTTGATCTTGCCTTTGCCGAGGCGATCCAGGGCCTGCTTGGCCACGCCTCGCTCAACCGCGACGAAGGCCTGGTAATCGAAGATGGCGATCTTGCCAACCTGGGCGCCGGGCAGGCCAGCATCGCCTGTGAGCGCGCCCAGGATGTCTCCGGGCCGGAGCTTGTCCTTGCGCCCGGCGGCGATACACAGGGTAGCCATGGGGGGGACCAGCGGGCCGTCTCCCCGGTGTTTCAGCTCTTCGAGGGGGCGCCAGTTCACCTCGGCCTTCTGCAACGCTTCGATGGCCTGCGCCCGATGGGCTTCGACCGGCGCTACCAGGCTTACGGCAGTGCCACTTTCGCCCGCTCGGCCGGTGCGGCCGATACGGTGAATATGAATCTCCGGGTCTCGTGCCAGTTCCACATTGATCACCAGGTCCAGGCCTTCGATGTCGATGCCACGCGCCGCCACATCCGTGGCGACCAGTACCGTGGTGGAACGGTTGGCGAAGAGGGCCAATACCTGGTCACGGTCGCGCTGCTCCATGTCGCCGTGCAAGGCATTGGCGCTGACCCCTTTGCTGGTCAGCAGATCGGTCAGTTCCTGGCATTGCTGCCGAGTGAAGCAGAAGGCGATGCAGGACTGCGGCCGGAAATGCCCGAGCACCTTGAGCACCGTGCTCAGCCGTTGCTCGGCATCGACCTCGTAGAAACGCTGCTCGATCTTGCGATCATCGTGCAGCGCCGCCACCTTGACCGTGCGTGGGTTGCGCAGGAAGCGCGCGGCCAAGGCTTCGATGCCAGCGGGGTAGGTGGCGGAGAACAGCAAGGTCTGCCGACGGCTCGGGGTTTGTTCGATGATCGCGGCGATGGCGTCCACGAAGCCCATGTCCAGCATCCGGTCGGCTTCGTCCAGCACCAGGGTGTTCAACCCATTGAGCGACAGGGTGCCCTTGTCCAGATGCTGCTGTACCCGGCCAGGGGTGCCGACGATGATGTGAGCGCCATGTTCAAGGGAGCCGACCTGGGGACCGAAGGGTACACCGCCGCACAGGGTCAGCACCTTGATGTTGTCCTCGGCCCGGGCCAGCCTGCGGATCTCCTTGGCCACCTGGTCGGCCAGCTCGCGGGTAGGGCAGAGCACCAGGGCCTGGCAGCCGAAGAAACGCGGGTTGATCGGGTTGAGCAACCCGATACCGAAGGCGGCGGTCTTGCCGCTCCCGGTGCTGGCCTGGGCGATCAGGTCTTGCCCCGCCAGAATGGCCGGCAGGCTCTGGGCCTGGATGGGGGTCATCTGGGTGTAGCCCAGTGATACAAGGTTGCCAAGCATCGCTGGGGACAATGACAGGGTTTCGAAAGCGGTGGCGGTCACGGGAGGAGCCTGCAGGACAAAATGGCGCGCAGTTTACCAGCCCGCGGGCAAACCCCCTATGCGTCCGGGCCCGGGGGCGGACGAACAGCGCGTCGGCCTACCTCCGGTGACAGTTGGACGAAAATCGTGGCCGCGAACATTGCCATCAGGCCGATGGTCAGGAAGGTGAGGTGGAAGGCGCCCAGGATGTTTTCCACGCCTTCCTTACCGATGGAAGCCTCGAAACCTCCAAGCAAGGCCCCGGCGCAGGCTACCCCCAGGCTCATGGAGAGCTGTGCGACCACCGAGAGCAGGCTGTTGCCGCTGCTCGCTTCCTGATCGCCCAGGTCAATGAGCGTTACCGTGTTCATGGCGGTGAACTGCATGGAGTTTATGGCCCCCAGCACCGCCAGCTGGGCCAACAGCAAGGGGTAAGGTGTCTCAGCCGTAACCAGGCCCAGGCTGGCGAGCATGACGCCCAACGCCAGGGTATTGCCGGTCAGCAGCTTGCGGTAACCGAACCGTTCGATCAATGGGCGAGCCAGGGACTTGGCTACCATGGCGGCGGCGGCCAGAGGAATCATGCTCATGCCTGCCAGGGAAGGTGAATACCCCATGCCGACTTGCAATAACAAGGGCACCAGGAAGGGCAGCGCGCCGGAACCAAGCCGGGCGAACAGGTTGCCAAGGATACCTACCGCGAAGCTGCGGGTGCGGAACAGGCTGGCCGCGAACAGCGGCTCATCCATGTGCACGGCCCGCAGCCAATAGGCGGCCAGGCACGCCATTCCGGCGAACAGCAGCAACATGACCCGCAGGTGAGGCAGATGCAGTTCGCCCAGGCCTTCCATGGCAATGGTGATCAGCACCATGGCAGCACCGAACAGGCCGAAGCCCAGGCTATCGAAGCGAGTTCGCTCGCCGCCGGGCAGTTCGGGCAGCAATCGCTTGACGGCCAGAACGCCCAGGATCCCCACAGGCAGGTTGATCAGAAAGATCCAATGCCACGTCAGGTATTCCACCATCCAGCCGCCCAGGGTAGGGCCGATCAGCGGACCCACCAGGCCTGGCACTGTAATGAAGCTGAGTATTCGCACCAGCTCGGAGCGAGGGTAGGCACGCAACACCACCAAGCGCCCGACAGGTAGCAGCAGTGCGCCACCCAGGCCCTGAAGAATTCGTGCCGCCACTAGCATCGGCAGGGTCATGGAAATGGCGCACAAGAGCGAGCCGAAGGTGAACAAGCCGATGGCGCAGGTGAATACCCGCTTGATGCCGAAGCGGTCCGCTACCCAGCCGGAGGCCGGAATGAGCAATGCGACCGTGAGCATGTAGGCGATGACTACCGACTGCATGCGCAGGGGATCCTCGGCCAGGTCGCGGGCCATGGCAGGCAGGGCAGTGTTGAGGATGGTGCCGTCCAGGGACTGCATGAAGAAAGCGATGGCTACCACCCAGGGAATCCAGCGAGCGGTAGCGGGGTCCAGCGTGGCGTGGGTAGGCATGGCACCTCTTGGCGTGTTGGAGGCAGCGGAACTGCCGAATTCGGCATCCTTGCATGGCTCTTTGAGCTAGCCAAGGATTGGAAAAGCGGGCCGATTCGCCAGCTTCGCTGGCTCCTACCGTGCGCACGCCCGTTAGATCGGACAGCCTTTGGCGCGAAGGATTGCATCGAAACGGTTCGGGTCAAGGGTGCCGTTGGCGATGCCTTCGAGTGTAGCGCGTTCACGGGCCAGCAGGTCGTTGCAACGCTGGACCAGCTCCGGCAATTCAGCCCGGGCCGCGGCCACCACGCCGTCCCCATCGCCAATCATCAGGTCGCCCGGCATTACCAGCATGCCCGCGCAGGAAATAGGCACGTTGATCTCACCACCGCCGTCCGTGCTTGGGCCACGATGTACGACCCCAATCGCATACACAGGCAAATCGCCGCTCTGCCATTCATCCAGGTCGCGCAGGGCGCCGTTGATCACTACACCGGCGATGCCGGCTTTCAGGGCCATGGCGCGCATGATGCCGCCGAATACAGCGCGGGTCAGGTCTGCGCTACCGTCGATGACCAGTACGTCACCGGGGCGGGCCATCTGCATGGCCTTGAGGATCATCAGATTATCACCTGGACGTACCCGCACCGTAAGCGCGCTTCCGAGCATCGGTTTGTTGCCGTGGAAGGCCTTGAGGCCCAGCCCACCCACATTACGGCCCAGGCAGTCGCTCACGGCGGCAGCGGGGATCTTGCTGAATTCGCTGAGCCATTTCGGGTCGAGCGGCTCGACGTTGGGGTTGATCATGTAGCCGGCGGGCCACTTGCCTGAAGATACGACATCAAACATGGATAAAGCCTCGGTAAAACCTGGTGAAACCTCGGCGCCGACCTTTGCCGACGTGACGGGGAACGCTTCTCTTGGGTAAACAAGCTTAGGCCCGGCCTGCGCTGCACCGCAAGCGGCACCGGGTCGATGGCTTAACCATGGCTGAATCGTTTTTCTGAAAACCCGGCGCACGCCTGGTTGGGGGCAGGGAATGGGCCTAGAGGTCCCGCCAAAGCGAGTCGAAGTCTTCCTCGCGCCCTGGAGTGTCACTTACCGTCTGCCTGCTGATCGCAGGCGCAGCCTGTTCGGCAAAGCGATATTCGAACTGGTTGAAGCTACCCGTGGTGGCGAGCCGTTTCAGTAGGCCGGCACGGTGCTCCTCGCCGTTGGTATTGAGCACCACTTTGTGGCCTTCCTGGAAAGGCAGGCGCGGCGCCAGCAGGGTAGCCGGAATGTCGATAGCCCGGATTTCCGGCAATACCAGGCCGCGCAGGTATTCACTCTGCGGTTCATCACCGCGGATCAGCTGCAGCCCGCACGGCTGGGCATGGGGGGCGATCAGCTCGATGCCCATCTGGGTGCCGCCGTCACGGACCTGGCGAATCCAGCGCACCACAGCCACGCTCCAGCCTTGGGAGGGCGCGTCCTGGATACCGACCAGCTCTCCAGCCTGTAGTTGGGAGGGCACTTCCCGCCGCCAGGCCAGGCAGTAGCCGCCGGGACTGTGATTGACGATCCGCAGGCTGTAGGTTGGGAACTCGCGTGGTGCCGGGTTCCTGGCCTGGTCCGGTTGGTATTCGATTTCTTCCAGGGCCGGGGCCTCCACTACCGGCCCCCATACCCCGTGCTTGCCCAATGCGCTGAACTGGGCGGACGTGCTGCTGCCCGGCAGGCCCAGCTGCTCGCCAAAGCTTCGCTCGCCACCGAGGTAATAATGCATGGCGCTCATGCCAATGCACACGGTCAGGTTGCCCTGGCCAGGGGTGCGCTGGAAGGTGCGCTCGGCCACATTCCCCCAGGCCGCCGCTACGTGTTGCAGAACATCGGTACTGAAGCCTGCCGGCATGGGCAGGCGGGCCAACGGCCGTTGCTCGGCAGGCAACGCCAGGTATTCCTTTATGGCATGCGCGAGGAGGGTGGTGTCCAGGCCTAGCAACTCGTCCAGCTGTCGCTCTTCGAACAGCGTCTTGTAGCGGGGCGGGCCGTCCGTGGCCGGAGCAACCGCGAACAGGCTACTGGCCGCCAAGGCAGGCTGCATGCGGGCGAACTGCGCCCAGCTCTCAAGCATCTCGGCCAGGCGCATGATGGCGCTCTGACGCATCTGGTTGCAACGAGAGCTACCCAACAACAGCGCCGCCACATAGCTCTGCTCTGGCGTGAGCGCCTTTACGCCATGGGCGAGGCCATCAGCCACCGACGTTTGCTGGACCTTATGATCGCAGGCCACCAGGTAGAGATGATGCAGCTCCAGCCATAGCCCCTCGGGCACCGGGCAATACAGCAAGGCGGTGCGAACCAGTGGGCCGTAGAGGCAGTGAATGGCGCGCTGCAAGGAAATGGCCAGGGCCGTGGACTGCTCACGCCCGGCCGAAGCCACTCGCACCACGATGATCTTGTAGCCTGCTGCCAGATGGTTCTGCAGGGCCTGGCACAGGTTGGCCACCTTGCGCGCACGCTCGTCCAGCACGATGGCCTGGTTGAGGAAATGCCGTTCCAGCTGCTTGCACACGTAATAGACTTCAGGGCGCAACAGCTCCAGCATCTGCAAGCGGTTTTCGTTGGGTGTCACCAACTGGTTGAGTTCGGTCAGCCCCTGATAGAGCAGCCTGGCGGTTTCCCCGATATTGGCCTTGGGCAATTCGGAAATCCATTCTTTCAGGCCGCGCGGGTTCGCCTCGCAGAACGACAGCGTATTCTGCGAGGGTGTAGGTGCGCGTAGCGAAAGATGAGGGCTGGGGCGCGGCATCCAGGATTCCTGATCGTCCTAAGGGGCCAGGGGCATCAGTCGGCCCCGTAGCCTTTTTGGGGGCCTTGTCTATCGGACTCTAACAGCATCCCGATTACGTCGCACCCAAACCAATCAGGAAACCGTGACGGGCATGCCCAGGGCCTGCCCCATGCGTACCGGCGAGACCGCCGCCAGGTGATGGCCCCAGGTGACCTGGTCCGGCCCGAACAGCATGATCACAGTGGAGCCCAGCTTGAACCGGCCCATTTCCTGGCCTTTTTCCAAGTGGATCGGGGCACGTGCGGCTTCATCGTAGCGCCAGCTTTTAAGCGCGCGCTTCGGTGGCGTCACCAGGCCAGCCCAGACCGTTTCGATGGAAGCGACGATCATGGCGCCCACCAGTACCATGGCCATGGGGCCGCGTTCGGTATCGAACAGGCATACTACCCGCTCATTGCGCGCGAACAGCTCGGGCACGTTTTCGGCGGTGGTCTGGTTTACCGAGAAGATGCGCCCCGGTACGTAGATCATTTCCCGCAGGGTGCCCGCCAGCGGCATATGAACGCGGTGGTAATCCCGAGGAGAGAGATAAACAGTGGCGAACTGGCCGCCCATGAAGGCCGACGCGTGGGCCGGGTCACCGCCAAGCAGCTCCAGTACGCTGAAGCTGTGTCCCTTGGCCTGGAAGACGCGCCCGTGTTCGATTGCGCCCATCTGGCTGATGGCGCCGTCGGCCGGGGAAAGGATGGCGCCGGGCGTAGGGTCCAGCGGTCGAGCGTCCGGTTTCAGCGCGCGGGTGAAGAACGCATTGAAGTTTTCGTAGGCGGTGAGGTCTTCGACCTGGGCTTCGCTCATGTCCACGTTGAAGCGGCGGGCGAACCAGCCGGTGAAGGCGTTCTTGAGCCAGCGGGCGCGGCATTCGGCAACGCAGCCGGCCAGGCGCGAAACCAGGTGGTGCGGAAGCAGGTACTGCGACAGGATAAACAGCCGATCTTTCATAGGGAGCCCTTAAACTTCGATAGGGGTGTCGGGGTGGTTGCCCCATTCGCCCCAGGATCCGGCATAGGCCTTGACTCGGGGATAGCCGAGGGCCTTGGCGACCAGATAAGTAAAGCCCGACCGGTGGTGGGTCTGGCAGTGAGTGACGATTTCCTTGTCCGGGGTGATGCCAAGCTCGCCGAGCCGCTCGCGCAGGTCCGGGCGCAAGCGTAGCTGGCGCTGCGGGTCCATGCCGGCGGTCCACTCGAAATTGATCGCACCGGGGATGTGTCCGCCACGAGCCGCCACTACTTTCTCGCCGCGGTATTCCAAGGGGCCGCGCGCGTCCCAGATGGCCAGGTCCGCGGCACCGAGGCGGTTGCGCAGATACTGGAGCGTGGCAGTGGGCGCTTCCTGAAGCTCGAGACGGGGCTGCCCGGTCAGGGGCGCCGGTACCTCGGTGCTCAAGGGAAGGCCCTCGGCCTCCCATGCCAGCACACCACCATTGAGGTAGTGGTAGCGGCCATGCCCGATCACATCCAGTAGCCAGATGAATCGACCGGCCCAGCCACCGCCCTCGTCGTCATAGACCACGTAGGTCATCTCCGGGCCATGTCCAAGCTCGGCGAACAGCTGCGTGAGGCTGTTGATATCGGGCAGCAGCCCAGGGGCAGGGGGCTTGCCCAGTTGCGTGCGGGCCGGGGCGACGAAACGCGCGCCGGGAATGTGCCCGGTGGCATAGCGGGCCGCACTGGTGAGGTCGACTATCACCAGGCCTGTGGCGTCGAGGCGCGCGGCCAGTTCGGCGGGTTCGATGACCAGGCCTAGGCCGGAAAAGTCTGCCATTCAAGCGTACCCTCGGGTTGATTCAGGCGGCGATTGTAGCGCAACGTTCAACGGCTGCGTTGGCTGAACACTGATAACGCACGCTCGATGCACTGGGCTGTCTTGGTGAAGGCCTGGACGCTTGTCTCGGCCATGGGCAGCCCGCCCTGGTCTGCCAGAAGGAGCATCAGGACGCGGTCCTGGCTGGTGATCGAGCGCAACAACAAGTGTTCGCCTCGGAACATGACCCGCAGGCTTGCCGGTATCAGGCGAGAGAGCGAAACGTTGTTCTCCGGCGTCAGGCGCAACTGCCCTGGCCGTTCAACCAGGCGTTGCAGCAGCGGGGCGTGGTTCAATGCCATGCTCAGCTCGCTGGCCGCCTTGGGCAACCCGACGATCTGATGGACACGCAGGTTGGCCTGCGCCTTATCGACCATCAGCAAGGCGATCCGCCGCATGCCGCAGGCTTCCAGCGCTTGCATGGCCACCCCGGTCAGGTGCAAGGCGTTGTTGAAAGGGCTGGGCTCGCTGATCAGGGTGGTGCAGAGGTGTCGCCAATGGGCGATGGCTTCGGCGCTTGGGCCCGCCGCCGGCATCAGGCCCGGATGCAGGCGCCGCTCGGTAAGCGGCCAGGGCAGCGTCGCCGCCGGGTGCCAGACCCCCGGCGCGGCGTGTATCCGCGCGCTTTGCACCGCCTGCAGGTGGGTCTGCTGCTGGACCTGTTCCAGCGGCGCCTGGGTGTAGAGCGCGAGCAACTGTTGCCAGCGCAGCACATGGGGCACGCCCCAGCCTTGCTCGCAAGCCAGCGCCAGGCCATTGGCTAACAGTATGGTGGTGGCGGGCTGGTTGAACCAGCGATACAGGTCCGGGTTGGCATCCAGCTGCCGCTGCTGGCCAAGTGGGTCATCCTCATGCCGTGCGATAAGCATGGCCTTGGCCAGCGAACGACGCTCTTCGGTCATGGCGCGATAACCCTGGCGCACCCATGCTGGCAGGCGCCAGTACTCGGCCAGTGCCATGCACAGTTCCAGTACGCGCACACCGAACAGTTCGCGCTCCACCCGCGCCGCATTCTCGCCCTTGTGCAGAACGCGCAGGTCCCATTCCTCGAACAGCTTCGGTTCTGCCATTGCCAGGGGCCACAGGGGCGCCAGGAACAGAAGGCTGCCCCAATGGATCTCCTGCCACAAGCGGGCCAGCCGGGCGGCGAAGAAACCGCTGGCCTGCTGGCTGGCGTGTTGGCTGACCAACTGCAACTGGCGCAGGGGCAGCGGTATGGCGTCGGGCTCCAGGGCCGGCACCCGAGCAAGTAGTTCCCCAGTGCGGGCCAGGCCGAGGCGGTTGATGGCGATTTCCAGGCTCTCGGCCGGTTCGGCCAGGGTACCTCCGGCCAGGAGGTTGGCTTCCCGGATCACATTCAATACGAGCGCGGGGCTATGCTGCATGGAGTCGGCAATGTCACGCAGCGAGCTGCGGCTATCGTTCAGCACACGGCACACCTGTTCATGACTGACCTTGGGGACCGGGATGCGCACATTGCCCAGGGTTTTGATCCAGGCTTCGATATTCTGCTGTCGGACTGCTGACATAAGGCTCGGCGCTCGCTCGAACGGTTTTCAGGTTTATACGCCAAGGTGGCCTAATGTGCCCAAGGGGCGTCAAGAAGCTGCACACAAGGCCGATCTAGACAATATGAACGTCGCTTCCTTGCCTGCTTCCTCTGGTGCAGCGCTGGCTAACGGACTTTTCGTACACAACCTAACGAATCGTCACTATAGTCTGGCGCAGTTCTGCCGATAGGTAGAAGCAGAGATTGAAACGGCCCCGTGCCAGTTTTCCCACGTTTCGAAGTGTCCTGACCTATGGCTAAAATTATCGGCATCATCGTCGTATTCGCGAGCGTGCTCGGCGGATACGTTCTTTCCCACGGCCAGATCGCGGCCCTGATCCAGCCTTTCGAGGTCATGATCATCGGCGGTGCCTGCCTTGGCGCATTCCTTCAGGCCAACCCTGGCTCGATGACCATGCACGTCCTCAAGAAATCCTTGAAGATGTTCAAGTCTCGGTTCACCCATGCCTTCTACCTAGAAGTGCTTGGCCTGGTCTACGAGATCCTCAACAAGAGCCGCCGTGAAGGCATGATGGCGATCGAAAGCGATATCGAGGACGCCGCCGCGAGCCCGATCTTCGCCAAGTACCCGGCCGTACTCAATGACGCCCGGATGACCGCGTTCATCTGCGACTACCTGCGCATCATGTCCTCGGGCAACATGGCGCCTCACGAACTGGAAGGCCTGTTCGACATGGAACTGCTGAGCATGAAGGAAGAGCTCGAGCATCCTTCCCACGCTGTTCAGGGCATCGCCGACGGTTTGCCTGGCTTCGGTATCGTGGCCGCGGTACTGGGGATCGTGGTGACCATGGCGTCCTTGGGCGACGGCGACAAGGCGGCCATCGGTATGCACGTCGGCGCGGCGCTGGTAGGTACCTTCCTCGGTATTCTCGCAGCCTACGGCTTCTTCGGGCCCCTGGCTTCCTGCCTTGGCCATGATGCCAAGGAAGAAATGAACGTGTTCGAGGCCATCAAGGCCTCGCTGGTGGCCTCGGCCTCCGGCATGCCGCCTACCCTGGCGGTGGAATTCGGACGCAAGGTGCTGTACCCGGCCCACCGTCCGAGCTTCGCTGAGCTGGAACAAGCAGTACGCGGTCGCTAAGCCATGGAAAATAATCAGCCGATCATCGTCAAGCGCGTAAAACGCTTTGGCGGCGGGCACCACGGGGGTGCCTGGAAAATTGCCTTCGCCGACTTCGCAACCGCGATGATGGCCTTCTTCCTGGTGCTGTGGTTGTTGTCCAACGCCACGCCCGAGCAGAAGCTTGCCATCGCTGGTTACTTCAAGGACCCGATCGGCTTTACTGAAAGTGGCTCGCCCTATGTGATCGACCTTGGCGGGTCGCCGCAGCTGGCGCCGGACCACACCCTCAACCCGGAAGCCAAGGTGGCCCCGCCCAAGCCTGAGGCGGAGAACCAGGTCACTCCGGACGAGGCGCAGAACATCGCTGAGAAGGTGGAAAAGGACCGTCTCGAACTCCTGTTGCAGGAATTGCAGAACAAGGTGGACGAGAACCCTCAATTGCAGAAGTTCAAGGACCAGATCCTGTTCGAAATCACCCAGGATGGCCTGCGCATCCAGATCATGGACGCGGAGAACCGGCCGATGTTCGACCTGGGTAGCGCGCGCCTGAAGCCTTACTTCGAGGACATTCTTCTGGCGATGGCCGATACCATCAAGGAAGTGCCGAACAAGGTCAGCATCAGCGGCCACACGGACGCCAAGCCCTACGCGGCAAGCGCGGACTTCGGCAACTGGGAATTGTCGGCCAACCGTGCCAACGCGGCGCGCCGCGCTCTGGTGGCTGGCAGCTATCCGGAAACGCAGATTGCCCGAGTGGTGGGCTACGGCTCATCCTCGCTGTTCGATCGCAAGAATCCGTTGAACCCGGTCAACCGTCGTATCGATATCATCGTGCTGACCAAGAAGGCCCAGCGCGACATCGAAGGTGAGCAACCAGACGAGCCGGCGGCGCCCCCAGCCGCGCCAACCGCTCCGGCACCCGCCACGCCAACGCCTGCCACGCCTGGCGCCGCCGCTCCGGCGGCCGGTGCCGGGGCCAACGATGTGGCCGGACGGGCCCCGACCGTACAACCTCGGGACCTGCGGGAAAAACTGAACATCTTCGATAGCGGTGCGTTGAAGATGGAAGCCCCGGCCGGCAAGCAGCTGTAATCATAGGGGCCGGCGAGGCCCCTATGGTCAATACCTGTCGTCCGGCAAGCCAGCGACGATGGCTCGGTAGCTGTGCATCCGCTGCGGATGGATGCGGCCGTCTTCCAAGGCTTGAAGCAGCGCACAGCCGGGCTCGCGGTCATGCTTGCAATCACGGAAGCGGCAGCGACCCAGCAGGTCGGCGAATTCAATGAAGCCAGCCTCAACGTCCTGACGGCTCACATGCACCAGGCCGAATTCACGGATCCCCGGGGAGTCGATCAGGTCGCCCCCCTGGGGGAAGTGGAACAGCTTGGCCGTGGTGGTGGTATGAGTGCCTTGCCCCGACCAGTCGGACAGTGCGCCTACCCTGGCCTGGGCCTCAGGCAGCAGCGCATTGACCAGGGACGACTTGCCCACGCCGGACTGCCCGACGAATACGCTGGTATGGCCCTTGAGCCGCTCCTTGAGCTGCTGCATGCCATCGCCCTGATGGGCCGAGACTTCCAATAACGGATAGCCCAGCTGGCGATAGGCCTCGAGCAGGTCGTTGAGGCGTGCTTCGTTGCCCGCGTCGATCAGGTCGGCCTTGTTGAGCAGCAGAAGCGGGCGAATCCCTGCGTGCTCCGCAGCCACCAGGTAGCGGTCGATCAGGTTGGCCTGGGGCTCCGGCGCGGGCGCGAAGACGATCACGATCAAGTCCACGTTCGCCGCCACTGGCTTGAGTTGGCCGCGGGCATCCGGACGGCACAGCTCAGTGCTACGTGGCAGTTGCGCCACGATCACGCCGATGCCTTGGTTGCCCGCCCGCCATACCACTCGGTCGCCGGTTACCAACGCGGGGAGATTGGCGCGCAGATGGCAGCGGAACACTTCACCGGCATGCTCGCCCTGCTGGGCTTCGACCTCTACCTGTACGCCATAGTGGGCGATGATCAGCCCGGTTTCTTCAGGGCCCAGGTCACCGCCTTCCAGCACTTGCTCGGCTTGGGACTCGCGCTTGGCGGCACGGGCGGCGCGTTCATTCTGGATTTTATCGATGCGCCAGGCCTGGCGACGGTTGAGCTGGCGTTTGGCCATGGAGGTACCGGAAAAGAGGGCGCGCGGTTGCGGGCGATGGGTCGAGCCGCGAGTCTAGCATGCGCCGGTAAGCTACACTTGGCAGTCTTGTCGAGGAGGTTTCAATGCTCAACCCCACCAACCTGATCTGGATCGATCTGGAAATGACCGGCCTGGATCCGGATACCGATGTCATCATCGAAATGGCGACCATCGTCACTGATAGCGAACTCAATACCTTGGCCGAAGGCCCGGTCATCGCCATCCACCACAGCGACGAAGTACTGGCTCGAATGGATGAATGGAACACCCGCCAGCATGGCGGCTCCGGCCTGACCCAGCGTGTGCGCGACAGCAAGGTTTCAATGGCCGAGGCCGAGCGACAGACCCTCGATTTTCTTCAGCAGTGGGTGCCCAAGGGCAAGTCGCCCATCTGTGGCAACAGCATCTGCCAGGATCGGCGCTTCCTCTACCGTCACATGCCGGAGCTGGAAAGCTACTTCCACTACCGTAACCTGGACGTCTCCACGCTCAAGATCCTCGCTGGCCTGTGGGCGCCGCAGGTACGCGACAGCCTGAAGAAGGGCGGCAGTCATTTGGCCCTGGATGACATCCGCGACTCCATTGCCGAGCTGCAGCACTACCGCGAGCACTTCATCAAGGCCTAGCCGGCGACCGATTCGCCATGGCGCGCCAAGGCCCAGGCCACGTGCTCGCGCACCAGCGGCGACGGGTCCGCCTGGCGTGCCCGCAGCGCCTCCATCACGGCAATGGTGGTCGGAGCATTGCCCAGCCCCACCGCCAGGTTGCGCAGCCAGCGCTCGTAACCGGCCCGGCGCAGGGGCGAACCTTCGGTCTGGCTGAGGAACTGCTGCTCGTCCCAGCGGAACAGGGCTGCCAGCTCAGCGTTGTCCAGGCCGTGCCGAGGGCTGAAGTCCGCCTCGCCCGTGGGGCGGGCGAAACGGTTCCACGGACAAACCAGCTGGCAGTCGTCGCAGCCAAATACCCGATTGCCGATCAGCGGGCGCAGCGCCTCGGGGATCGAGCCTTTGTATTCGATGGTCAGGTAGGAAATGCAACGTCGGGCGTCGAGCTGGTAGGGTCCCACGAAGGCGTTGGTAGGGCAGATGTCCAGGCAGGCACGGCATTTGCCGCAGTGTTCGCTGGCCTGGGGAGGATCTACCGGCAACGGTAAGTCAATGAAGAGCTCACCCAGGAAAAAATAGCTGCCCGCCTTGCGGTTGAGCACCAGCGTGTTCTTGCCGATCCAACCCAGGCCCGCCTGTTCGGCGATGGCTTTTTCCAGCACGGGGGCGCTGTCTACGAAGGCGCGGTAACCGAAGGGGCCAATGCTGGATTGAATCCGCTCCGCCAACTGTTGCAGGCGTTTACGCACCACCTTGTGGTAATCCCGGCCCAGCGCGTAGCGGGAGATATAGGCCTTTTCCGGCTGGGCCAGCCGCTCGGCCATGCCTGTATCGCCTGGCAGGTAATCCATGCGGACCGACACTACCCGCAGCGTACCCGGTACCAGTTCATCAGGGCGCCAGCGCTTGCTGCCATGGGCCTGCATGTAGTCCATTTCGCCATGATGGCCAGCCTCCAGCCAGCGCTGCAGGTGCCGTTCATGCTCGCCCAGGGCCAGGCCACTGATGCCTACCTGCTGGAAGCCCAGTTCGCGGCCCCAGGTCTTGATGGACGAGGCGAGTTCTTCAAGGTCGAGTGCAACAGCGGACATGGACAGGGAAACCAAAGCGTTGATGGGTATAATTCTGCCAGACATCCACACCCAGGGTCGCATGATGCCCTTATCCCACACCGTCTTACCCGACGTACTGCATAGCGCCGCCCAGGTTCGAGACCTGGATGCGCGCCTGATCGCCGCCGGCACTCCGGGGCTGACCCTAATGGAGCGTGCCGCCGACGCCTGCTGGCAAGCCCTGCGCGAGCGCTGGCCGGATGCGAGCGAAGTGACCGTACTGGCCGGCAATGGCAACAATGGCGGGGATGGTTTTCTCATCGCCGCGCTGGCCCGGCAGGCGGGTTGGACGGTCACGCTCTATACCCTCACCGGGGCTGAGGAACCTCGGGGCGACGCCGCCGCCGCGCTGGCTCGGGCGCGGGAGGCTGGCGTCGGTGCCCGGCCCTGGAAACCAGGCGCCCCCTTGGCCGGTGTGGTCGTGGATGCGTTGCTGGGCACAGGCCTGAGTCGGGAGGTCAGTGGCATGCACCGGCAGGCGATCGAGGCGATCAATGCCTGTGGCCTGGCGGTGCTGGCGGTGGACATTCCCTCCGGGCTGAACGCCGACACAGGGCATGTCATGGGTTGTGCGGTGCAGGCTGACCTCACCCTGACCTTCATTGGCCTCAAGCTCGGTTTGTTCACTGGCGAAGCGGCGGCACATGTAGGCCAGTTGTCATTCGCCGGCCTGGGGGCTGACATCGGCTCCGTAGGCGAGGCCGCGGGCCAGGCGACTCTGCTGCGGCCAGACAACCTGCCACGGCCCGAGCCGCGCCGGGCGACGGCTCACAAAGGTCAGTTCGGCCGGGTATTGGTGGTCGGTGGTGAGCAGGGTACCGGGGGCGCGGCGCTCATGGCAGCCGAAGCCGCGCTACGTAGCGGCGCCGGCATGGTCTCCCTGGCTACCCGCGCCGAGCATGTAGCGCCAGCACTGACGCGTTTGCCGGAAGTGATGACCACGGCCGTGGCCTCGGCCAATCAGCTTCCGGCGCTGCTGTCCGCGGCCAGCGTATTGGTGGCTGGCCCGGGGCTTGGTACCGGGGCTTGGGGGCGGAGCCTGCTATCGGTAGTGGCGGGCCAGCACAAGGCTCAGGTGTGGGACGCTGACGCGCTCAACCTGTTGGCGGAAAAAGCGGTTCAATTGCCACCTGGGGCTGTGCTTACGCCGCACCCTGGCGAAGCCGCGCGCCTGCTGGGCCTGTCCGTGAAAGAGGTGCAGGCGGACCGGCCGGGTGCTGTTCGCGCGCTCGCCAGGACCTATCAGGCGGTTTGCGTGCTCAAGGGCGCTGGCAGCCTGATCGCCGCGCCAGAAGGTCGGCTGGCGGTCTGTGACCATGGCCACCCCGCCATGGCAACCGCAGGGTTGGGGGATGTGCTGTCCGGCCTGATAGGCGCCTTGTTGGCCCAGCAAATGCCAGCCTTCGAGGCGGCCTGCCTGGGGGTGTGGCTGCACGCCCGGGCAGGTGAGCTTGAAGGCGCCCGTGGACGCGGCCTGGCCGCCGTGGACCTGATTCCCACCATTCGTCGGTTGCTCGAGGAGGTAGCCCCATGCAAAGCCTGACGCTCTTCATACCGGATGAAACAGCGATGACAACGTTCGGTGGCAAGCTCGCCCAGGCGACCGGTGGGCGTGGCACTCTGTTTCTGGAAGGCGACCTGGGCGCGGGCAAAACCACGCTCTCACGCGGCATCGTCCGCGGTTTCGGCCATGCAGGGCCGGTGAAAAGCCCTACCTTCACCCTGGTCGAGCCCTACGAGCTCGAAGGGGTGTCGCTCTACCATTTCGATCTTTACCGTCTGGTCGACCCGGAAGAGCTGGAATTCATGGGCATCCGCGATTATTTCCAGGGCGAGGCGCTATGCCTGGTGGAATGGCCTGCCAAGGGACAAGGCGTTTTGCCAAAGCCTGACCTGACCATTACCATAAGCGCCCAAGAGCAGGGGCGCCGCCTTGAATTGCGCGCCGGCAGCTCAAGTGGCGAATCGTGGTTAGGCGCCCTGGCGCCGGTTATTGAATGAAGAGGTGGGGAGCATATGCGCATTCGCGCGCTGGTCGCGGTCGTGGGACTTTGGCTTACGGTATTCGCGGTCGACGCAATGGCCGTCACGCAAGTCAAGAGCATGCGGTTGTGGCGCGCTCCCGATAATACCCGGCTGGTCTTCGATCTTTCGGGGCCAGTGGAGCACAGCGTGTTCACCCTGACCGCGCCTGATCGCCTGGTGATCGATATCAATGGCGCTGCCCTGGACGCGCCATTGAAAGTCTCCACGGCCAATACGCCAATCACCAGCGTGCGCACGGCCCAGCGCACCCCCACCGACCTGCGGGTGGTGGTGGACCTGAAAAAGCCGCTGACGCCCAAGAGCTTCACCCTGGCGCCCAATCAGCAATATGGCAACCGCCTGGTGGTGGACCTCTACGACCAGCCTTCGGACGCCGAACCGCCCGCGCCGCCGCCTACCATCGCCACCACGCCCGCGCTACCGGTAACACCGGCCAAACCCGAGATCAAGCTGGCGCCGGTGCCCAACGGCAAGCGTGACATCATCATTGCCATCGACGCCGGTCACGGCGGGGAAGACCCAGGCGCGTCCGGCTCCAAGGGCGAACATGAAAAAGACGTGGTGCTGCAGATCGCCAAGGAACTGCAGCGGCAGATCAACCAGGAGAAAGGCTTCCGCGCTGAGCTGACCCGTACCGGCGATTACTTCATTCCGTTGCGCCAGCGTACGGAGATCGCCCGCAAGAAAGGGGCGGACCTGTTCATTTCCATTCATGCCGACGCCGCGCCCTCGACAGCAGCCTATGGCGCCTCGGTATTTGCCTTGTCCGAGCGTGGCGCCACTTCCGAGACAGCGCGCTGGCTGGCCGACAGTGAAAACCGCTCCGACCTGATCGGCGGCGCGGGCAACGTCAGCCTCGACGACAAGGACCGGATGCTCGCCGGGGTGTTGCTGGACCTGTCCATGACCGCCTCCCTGAGTTCAAGCCTTAACGTGGGCCAGAAAGTGCTCAGCAATATCGGCCGGGTCACCACCTTGCACAAGAACCGGGTCGAGCAGGCCGCATTCATGGTGCTCAAGTCGCCTGACATCCCGTCCATCCTGGTGGAAACCGGCTTCATTTCCAATGCCGGCGAATCGAGCAAGCTGCGCTCCACGTCTCACCAGCAAGCGCTGGCGCGTTCCATTCGGGCCGGGGTACGGCAATTCTTCGAGCAAAATCCGCCGCCGGGTACCTACATCGCCTGGCTGCGAGATTCGGGCAAGCTGGCGCGTTCGGAAAGCCAGCATACGGTCCGCAGCGGCGAAACCCTGCCGATGATCGCGACCCGCTACCAGGTGTCGGTAAGCGCGCTGCGCAGTGCCAATGACTTGAAAAGCGATGCCCTGAAAATAGGTCAGCTGCTGACCATTCCTTCGGCTGCATTGGCGGCGCAACCATGACCGAGGCCGCGCGCATCGAGCTGCTCAGCCCTCGCCTGGCCAACCAGATCGCCGCTGGCGAGGTGGTAGAGCGGCCGGCTTCGGTCATCAAGGAACTGCTGGAAAACAGCCTGGATTCCGGGGCCCGGCGTATCGATGTGGAAGTCGAGCAAGGCGGTGTGAAGCTGCTCAAGGTGCGCGACGACGGTTCGGGCATCCGTAGCGAAGACCTGCCCCTGGCCCTGGCGCGTCATGCCACCAGCAAGATTCGCGACCTGGAGGACCTGGAGCGGGTCATGAGCCTGGGCTTTCGCGGCGAGGCCCTTGCCTCCATCAGCTCCGTGGCGCGCCTGGTGCTGACCTCGCGCACGGCAGATGCCAGCGAGGCCTGGCAAGTGGAAACCGAGGGCCGTGACATGGCCCCGCGGGTTCAGCCGGCCGCCCATCCCGTGGGCACCTCGGTGGAAGTGCGCGACCTGTTTTTCAACACGCCGGCCCGGCGCAAGTTTCTCAAGAGCGAGAAAACCGAGTTCGATCACCTTCAGGAGGTGATCCGCCGTCTTGCGCTGGCCCGGTTCGACGTCGCTTTCCATCTGCGCCACAACGGCAAAAGCGTGCTGAGCCTGCACGAAGCCCACGACGAGTCCATGCGTGCCCGTCGGGTTGGCGCCATCTGCGGGCCGGGCTTCCTCGAGCAGGCGCTGCCGGTGGAAGTGGAACGCAGCGGCCTGCGCCTGTGGGGGTGGGTGGGGCTGCCGACCTTCTCGCGCAGCCAGGCTGACATGCAGTATTTCTTCGTCAATGGCCGGGCGGTACGCGACAAGCTGGTCGCCCATGCCGTTCGCCAGGCGTACCGGGATGTACTGTTCAACGGACGCCACCCTACCTTTGTGCTGTTCCTTGAAGTCGACCCCGCGGTGGTGGATGTGAACGTGCACCCCACCAAGCATGAGGTGCGCTTCCGCGATGGGCGAATGGTGCATGACTTCCTCTATGGCACTCTGCACCGGAGCCTGGCCGAGGTACGGCCGCAAGACCAGCTTGCCGCGCCCGTGGCCGTGACCCCAGTGGCGCGGCCGTCCGGCGCGGTGGCCGGCGAATTCGGCCCCCAGGGTGAAATAGCCTTGGCGGCTCGGCCGGTCTCGGTCCAGCAGGAAGTTTTCCAGCCCCGGTCATACCTTGGCACCGCGTCGGGCACGGGTGGCAATGGCAACTACGCTGCCAGCGTCGAGCGTCGTGCCGCCGCTGTGCCGCTGGCGGAGGCGGGGGGCGTCTACCGGGCCTTCTTCGCCCCCTTGCCCGAGGCGGCATCCACCGGCGCGACGCTGCCCGCCGAGGAGGGCGAGGTTCCACCCCTGGGCTTTGCCCTGGCGCAACTCAAGGGTATCTATATCCTGGCTGAGAATGCCCATGGGCTGGTGCTGGTCGACATGCATGCCGCCCATGAGCGCATCATGTACGAACGCCTCAAGGTCGCCATGGCCAGCGAAGGGCTCAGCGGGCAACCGCTGCTGGTACCGGAGACCCTGGCGCTGAGCCAGCGTGAAGCCGACTGCGCCGAAGAGCATGCCCAGTGGTTTTCCCGCCTGGGGTTCGAGCTGCAGCGCCTGGGCCCGGAAACCCTGGCGATCCGTCAGATCCCGGCCTTGCTCAAGCAGGCGGAGGCCAACCGCCTGGTGGCCGACGTGTTGGCTGACCTGATGGAATACGGCACCAGCGATCGCATCCAGGCGCACTTGAACGAGCTGCTCGGCACCATGGCCTGCCACGGCGCGGTGCGCGCCAATCGGCGCCTGGCGATCGCCGAGATGAACGCCTTGCTGCGCGACATGGAAACCACCGAGCGCAGCGGACAATGCAATCATGGCCGGCCCACCTGGACCCAACTGGGCGTGGATGAGCTCGACAAACTGTTCCTGCGGGGGCGCTGACATGACTAGCCTGCCCCCGGCCATCTTCCTGATGGGGCCGACGGCTTCCGGCAAGACAGACCTGGCCCTTGAACTGGCGAGAGTACTGCCTTGCGATCTGATCAGCGTCGATTCGGCACTGGTCTATCGAGGCATGGACATCGGTACGGCCAAGCCGTCAAAGGCGTTGCTGGAAGCCTTCCCTCACCAGCTGGTAGACATTCTCGACCCCGCCGACAGCTACTCGGCCGCGGACTTTCGCCGCGACGCGCTTCAGGCCATGGCGCAAAGCACCGCCCGGGGCCGCATCCCGCTGTTGGTAGGTGGGACCATGCTGTATTTCCGGGCGCTGCTCGATGGCCTGGCAGACATGCCCAGCGCCGATCCCGCCGTGCGCCAGGCCCTGGAAGCACAGCTTGCCAGCGAGGGGCTCGGCGCCTTGCATGCCGAGCTGGCGCAAGTCGATCCGGTGTCCGCGGCGCGCATCCATCCCAATGATCCCCAGCGCATCATCCGTGCCCTGGAAGTCTACCGGGCCGGCGGCGTCAGCATGACCGACCTGCGCGCGCGGCAAATTGCGGAAAAGGGCCTCGCAGGCGCATCGGCGCAGCCGCAATTGCCCTATACTGTCGCCAGCCTGGCCATCGCGCCGGCGCAGCGATCGCTGTTGCATTCGCGTATCGCCCAGCGCTTTGAACAAATGCTTGAACAGGGCTTCGTGGACGAGGTCAGACGATTGCGTGACAGGGAAGACTTGCATCCCGGCCTGCCCTCGATCAGGGCGGTAGGGTACCGGCAAGTGTGGGAGCATCTGGATGGCGGGCTTACCGCCGCTGAAATGAAAGAGCGCGGCATCATCGCGACTCGCCAGCTGGCCAAGCGGCAGTTCACCTGGTTGCGCGGCTGGCAGGACCTCCACTGGCTCGACAGCCTGGCTCGCGACAATCTGACGCAGTCCTTGAAATACCTTGGCTCGATCTCCATATTGAGCTGAGTCTTGCGTTGCCGTCTATCCTTGGGGGAAAGCCGGTCAGCTACTATTTTTAGCAGTTTTATTATTGATCCTTAAAGGAGTGCGGCACATGTCAAAAGGGCATTCGCTACAAGACCCTTACCTGAACACTTTGCGTAAAGAAAAAGTCGCGGTTTCGATTTATCTGGTCAACGGTATCAAATTGCAGGGCACCATCGAATCCTTCGACCAGTTCGTGATCCTGCTCAAGAACACCGTCAGCCAGATGGTCTACAAACACGCTATCTCTACCGTCGTTCCTGTACGCGCCATTCGCCTGCCCAGCGCTGGCGATGCCGAGCACAATGACGCCGAGCCTGGAAACGCCTGATAGGAGCCTGCTTTGTTCTTCGAGCGCCATGGTGGTGGTGAACGGGCCATTCTCGTTCATCTGGATGGACAAGACCCTGAGGCGCGCGAAGACCCGCAGGAGTTTCAGGAGCTGGCGACCTCGGCCGGCGCCCAGACGGTCGCTTTCATCAGCGTTTCCCGACATCAGCCGACCGCCAAGTACCTGATCGGTACCGGCAAGGTCGAAGAGCTTCGCGACCAGGTGAAAACCGGCGAAGCCGACCTGGTGATCTTCAATCACACCCTCACGCCCAGCCAGGAGCGCAACCTCGAGCGCGCCTTCGAATGCCGCGTGCTCGACCGCACGGGGCTGATCCTCGACATCTTCGCCCAACGCGCCCGTACCCACGAAGGCAAGCTCCAGGTGGAGCTGGCCCAGTTGGAGCACATGAGCACGCGACTGGTGCGGGGCTGGACGCACCTGGAGCGGCAGAAAGGGGGTATCGGCCTGCGCGGCCCGGGTGAAACCCAGCTGGAAACCGACCGCCGCCTGCTGCGTGTACGCCTTCGCCAGATCAAGGCACGACTGGAGAAGGTCCGCAGCCAACGCGAGCAGGCCCGGCGTGGCCGCAAGCGCGCCGACATTCCCTCGGTCTCCCTGGTGGGCTACACCAACGCCGGCAAGTCCACCCTGTTCAACGCGATCACCGCATCCGACGTCTACGCGGCCGACCAGCTGTTCGCTACCCTCGACCCGACGCTACGGCGGCTGGAGCTTGGAGATATCGGGCCGATCGTGCTGGCCGATACCGTGGGCTTCATTCGTCACCTTCCGCACAAGCTGGTCGAGGCCTTTCGCGCTACCCTGGAAGAGTCGGCCAGTTCCGACCTGCTGCTGCATGTCATCGACGCCCACGAGCCGGAACGCATGGCCCAGGTGGAGCAGGTAATGGCAGTGCTGACCGAGATCGGCGCCGAGGGCTTGCCTATCCTGGAGGTCTATAACAAGCTCGACCTGCTCGAAGGCGTGGAGCCGCATATCCAGCGCGGCGAGGATGGCAAACCGCAGCGCGTCTGGGTGTCGGCCCGGGAAGGGCAGGGCCTGGAACTGGTCGGCAAGGCGGTGGCCGAGCTGCTCGGCGAAGATCTTTTCGTGGCCACGCTGCGCTTGCCGCAGGGGCTTGGACGCTTGCGCGCTCAGTTGTTCTCCGCGAACGCGGTGCAGGGTGAAACTCACGATGAAAGCGGCGCGAGCCTGCTGGAAGTTCGCTTGCCTCGGGTAGAACTCAACCGACTGGTCAGCCGGGAAGGCCTGGCGCCAGAAGAGTTCATTCGAGAACACACTTTGCAATAAAAGCTTTCCGGGTTGGTTTGGTCGGGAAGGGCGGCATTCTGTAGCATTGGCCGACGCGCCGTGGGCGCGTCTTAGCTTTATCTGATGGAGAGCGCTATGGCTTGGAATGAGCCGGGTGGCAACTCGAACAACCAGGATCCGTGGGGCGGCCGCCGTGGTGGCGATCGCAAGGGGCCACCGGATCTGGACGAAGCCTTCCGCAAGCTGCAAGAAAGCCTCAATGGCCTGTTCGGTGGTGGCAAGCGCCGCGGCGGCGAGCCTGCGGGCTCCAAGGGCGGCGGGCTGGGCTTGCTGGGCATCGGCCTGGCCGTGCTGGCCGCCATCTGGCTGTACAGCGCGGTCTATGTGGTTGACGAACAGGAGCAGGCGGTCATCCTGCGTTTCGGCAAATACCACGAAACCGTAGGGCCGGGCCTGAACATCTATTTCCCGCCCTTCGACCGCAAGTTCCTCGAGAACGTGACTCGCGAGCGAGCGTACAGCAAGCAGGGCCAGATGCTCACCGAGGACGAGAACATCGTCGAAGTGCCGCTTACCGTCCAGTACAAGATCACCAACCTCAAGGATTTCGTGCTCAACGTGGATCAGCCGGAGATCAGCCTCCAGCACGCCACCGACAGCGCGCTGCGCCATGTGGTGGGCTCCACCGCCATGGACCAGGTGCTCACCGAGGGCCGGGTGCAAATGGCCGGGGAAATCAAGGAGCGCCTGCAGCGCTTCCTCGACACCTATGGCACCGGCATCAGCGTGACCCAGGTCAACGTGCAGAGCGCCGCCGCGCCTCGCGAGGTGCAGGAAGCCTTCGACGACGTGATCCGGGCCCGCGAGGACGAACAGCGCGCCCGCAACCAGGCGGAAACCTACGCCAATGGCGTGGTGCCCGAGGCCCGTGGCCAGGCGCAGCGAATCATCGAGGACGCCAATGGCTACCGGGATGAAGTCGTTTCCCGCGCCAAGGGTGAGGCGGACCGCTTCAGCAAGCTGCTGGCCGAGTACCGCAAGGCACCGGACGTCACTCGCGAGCGTCTGTACCTGGAAACGATGCAGGAAGTGTACAGCAACACCAGCAAGGTGCTGGTTTCCGGCAAGGGGCAGAACAACATGCTCTACCTGCCGCTGGACAAGCTGATGGACAAGGGCCGGTCGGCATCGCCAGCGCAGCCTTCTGCGGCGCCAGCGTTGGACGCCGCCGGTCGCAGCGCGGCGGACCTGCAACAGCAGCAGCGTGAATTGCGTACGAGGGAGAGCCGCTGATGAGCAACAGATCTGTAATCGCGCTCGTGATCGGCGTGGTGGTCGCTGTGGTCTTGTGGAACAGCTTCTATATCGTCTCGCAAACCGAGCGTGCCGTGCTGCTGCGGTTCGGTCGCGTGGTGGAGGCGAATGTGCAGCCTGGCCTGCACATGAAGGTTCCCTACATGAACCAGGTCCGCCGCTTCGATGCGCGGCTGATGACCCTGGATGCCCCTACCCAGCGCTTCCTCACCCTGGAAAAGAAAGCCGTGATGGTGGATGCCTACGCCAAGTGGCGAGTCAAGGACGCGGATCGCTTCTACACCTCCACCGCCGGCATGAAGGCCACCGCCGACGAGCGCCTGGCGCGTCGCCTGGAATCGGGCCTGCGGGACCAGTTCGGCAAGCGTACCCTGCATGAAGTGGTGTCCGGGGAGCGCGATGCGCTCATGGCCGACATCACCGCCTCGCTCAACCGCATGGCGGATCAGGAACTGGGTATCGAAGTGGTGGATGTGCGGGTCAAGGCCATCGACCTGCCCAAGGAAGTCAACCGCAGCGTGTTCGAGCGCATGAGCACCGAGCGTGAACGCGAAGCCCGCGAGCACCGCGCCAAGGGTAACGAGCTGGCCGAGGGCATCCGCGCCGACGCTGATCGCCAGCGGCGTGTGCTGCTGGCCGAGGCCTATCGCGAATCCGAGGAAGTACGCGGTGACGGCGACGCTCAAGCGGCGGCCATCTATGCCAAGGCCTACAGCCAGGACCCGGAATTCTATGGGTTCTATCGCAGCCTGCAGGCATACAAGGAAGGCTTCTCCAGCAAGGGCGACGTGATGGTGCTCGACCCTTCCAGCGAGTTCTTCCGCTACATGGAACGCGTCAAGCCGTGAGCTGAGCTCCGCTGGGCAGGTCATTGCCTGGCGGGGTGAACCTCGCGCCAATCCGGTGTATGATGCGGCAGCCGGGAAATTCCCGGCTTTTTTGCGTCTGCGAGGTCGCTGACCGGCAGGCCACAAGGTTTTTCGAGGACACTGCCCCGTGGCGCCCATGCGCTATGGTTTTCGCGCCTGCGCGGCAGTATCTGCTTCACTCAAAGGCGGGCCGCGAGGCGCGCCGCCCGGAACAAAGGGGAAGGGGTAATGGCGACGGTAGACCGCTGGCTGCTGCCAGATGGTATCGAGGAAGTATTGCCACCTGAGGCCACGCGCATCGAGGTTGCGCGGCGTCAGGTACTGGATCTGTTCCAGCGCTGGGGCTACGAATTCGTCGTAACGCCGCATATCGAGTACTTGGAATCGCTCTTGGTGGGAGCCTCCCAGGACCTGGACCTGCGTACTTTCAAGGTTGTCGATCCGTTGTCCGGACGCCAGATGGGCTTCCGTGCCGACATCACCCCCCAGGTCGCCCGTATCGACGCCCATTCGTTGCAGCGCGAAGGGCCGAGTCGCCTTTGCTATGCCGGTAGTGTCCTGCATGCCAATCCCCGCGCGCTCTCCACGTCGCGCAGTCCTATCCAGCTGGGCGCGGAGCTATACGGCGATGCCAGCATTGGCAGCGACCTGGAAGTGATCAGCCTGATGCTGGCCATGCTCGAGCTTTGGCAAGTGCCTCAGGTTCACATGGATCTCGGTCACGTCGGTATCTACCGAGGACTGGCCCGCGCCGCGGGATTGTCCGGCGATACCGAGCAACGCCTGTTCGATGCTCTGCAGCGCAAGGCCACCGACGAGGTGTTCGAGCTCACCGCAGGCGTGAGCGCAGGCCCGGCCCGGATGCTTCGTGCGCTGGTCAACCTTTCCGGCGACCGCTCCGTGCTAGGGCAGGCTCGGGAAATACTCGGTGGCGCCCCCGCGCCCGTCCTGGCCGCGCTGGATGAGCTGCTGGAGCTGGCCGAGCGCCTGTCCGCGCGTTTTCCAGGCTTGCCCATGTACTTCGACCTGGGCGAATTGCGTGGCTACCACTACCACACCGGCGTGGTATTCGCCGCCTTCGTTCCAGGTGTCGGTCAGTCCATTGCCCAGGGTGGCCGCTATGATGACTTCGGCGCCGATTTCGGTCGCGCGCGTCCGGCCACCGGCTTCTCTACCGACCTGAAGACCCTCGTGACCCTGGGCCAGGCGGAAGTGGAGCTGCCCAGTGGCGGCATCTGGATGCCGGACAGCGCCGATGCCGCGCTCTGGCAGCTGGCCTGCCGGTTACGTGGCGAAGGCCAACGCGTGGTCCAGGCCTTGCCTGGCCAGGCGAGCGCGGCGGCGGCCGAGGCGGGCTGCGATCGCCAACTCATTCTGCAGGGCGGTAGCTGGCAAGTGGCACCGCTGATTTCCTGAGTTCACGCCGGCTTCGGCCGGCACCAAGTTTGCGCCAATGAGGACAAGTGTTATGGGTAAGAATGTCGTGGTCCTGGGCACCCAGTGGGGTGATGAGGGCAAAGGCAAGATCGTCGATCTGCTCACCGAACATGCCGCCGCGGTCGTCCGTTACCAGGGTGGCCACAATGCTGGTCATACGCTGGTGATCAACGGCGAGAAGACCGTGCTGCACCTGATACCCTCGGGCATCCTGCGCGAAGGCGTCAAATGCCTGATCGGCAACGGCGTGGTCGTTGCCCCTGACGCCTTGATGCGTGAAATCGCCAAGCTGGAAGAAAAGGGCGTTCCAGTGCGTGATCGCCTGCGCATCAGCCCGGCCTGCCCGCTGATCCTGTCCTATCACGTGGCGCTGGACCAGGCCCGTGAAAAAGCCCGTGGTGAACAGAAGATCGGCACCACCGGCCGCGGCATCGGCCCAGCCTACGAAGACAAGGTGGCGCGTCGTGGCCTGCGGGTCGGCGACCTGTTCCACCGTGAGCGTTTCGCCGCCAAGCTGGGCGAATTGCTGGACTACCACAACTTTGTGCTGGTCAATTACTACAAGGAACCGGCCATCGATTTCCAGAAGACCCTGGACGAGTGCATGGCCTATGCCGACCAGCTTGAGCCGATGATGCAGGACGTCACCGCCGAGCTGCACGCGCTGCGCAAGGCAGACAAGGACATCATGTTCGAAGGGGCCCAGGGTTCGCTGCTGGACATCGACCATGGCACCTACCCCTACGTTACCAGCTCGAACACCACCGCCGGAGGCATTGCCACCGGTTCCGGTTTCGGCCCGATGTACCTGGACTACATCCTGGGGATCACCAAGGCATACACCACCCGCGTCGGTTCCGGACCGTTCCCCACTGAACTGTTCGACGAGGTTGGTGCTCACCTGGCCAAGCAGGGGCATGAGTTTGGTGCCACTACCGGGCGCGCTCGCCGTTGTGGCTGGTTCGATGCCGTCATCCTGCGTCGCGCCATCGAGATCAACAGCATCTCCGGGCTATGCCTGACCAAGCTCGATGTACTCGACGGCCTGGAAACCATCCGGATCTGTGTGGGTTACGAGAACGCCGACGGCGCCGTCATCGATGCACCCACCGACGCTGACAGCTACCTTGGGCTCAAGCCAGTCTACGAAGATGTTCCAGGCTGGACCGAATCCACGGTTGGCGCCAAGACCCTCGAAGAACTGCCTGCCAATGCTCGTGCCTATATCAAGCGCGTCGAGGCGTTGGTGGGTGCCCCGATCGACATTATTTCGACGGGCCCGGATCGCAACGAAACCATCGTGCTGCGTCACCCCTTCGCCTGAAACCATCGTGCTTGACGCAAAGGGCCCTTTACCGGGCCCTTTTTCGTTTTCGTCCGTTGCCCGGCACGGGCTTTGCTGGAAACATCGAATAACACAGGTGCCAGAGTTTTAATGGCACGCTATTCGAGGACTTCCCGTGTCTGCCATCCTTTCGCTGTTACGCAGCCGTTTGCTGCGTCCCGTCTTTATTGCACTCGGCATAGCGCTTCTGGTGCAAGTGTTGGTAGCCGTGGCCCTGACACGGAGCACGGTGACTGCCTTGGAGGCAGACCTGGGCGCGCGCCTGGGTGCTGACGGGAAGCGTCTCGGCGATGAGTTGGAGCAGGCTGAGCAGGACCTTGGCGCCAGCCTGGAGAAACTCTCTGCCAGCACGCGCCAGCGCCTGGCCGCCGGGCTATCCAGTCGGCTTGGCGACGAGCAGAAGCAGGTGCGGGCCAGCCTGGAACAAAGCCTCAAGGAATCAGCCAATGACATGGCCGAGCTGTTGGCCTCGGTGGCGCCGCGGGCCATCTGGGACAACGATATTCCCACCCTTTCAGAATTCGCGCGCCGTGCCCAGCGTAATCCCACGGTGCTGTTCGTTATCTACGACGATGCCAGCGGTCAGCACTTGACCCGCTACCTCAATCGGGACAACCCGATCAATCAGGCGCTGATTGCCAAGGGGCAGGGCGAACGCCCGCTGGAGAAGGTTCTGGACGCGGCACGCAATGATCCCGCCGTCTATTACGTCGAGGCTTCCATCGCGCCCAATGGCGCGGAGATCGGCAAGGTTCGCATGGGGGTGTCCACCGCCGGTGTAGACGCGCAACTGGCCGCCCTGGACAAACGCTTCAAGGACCTGATCGCCAGCGGCGACCAGCTGGTAGGGGACAGCGTCGCCGCGGCGGCGACCGAGAGCTCCAAGGTACTGCGCGACCGTTTGCAAAGCGCCCAGGGCGCTGCCCAGGCCATGCAGGCCAATACGCACCAGGCGGTCAGCGAGGCCGCAGGGGTGCTGCGCTGGCGGATCGGTCTTGGACTGACGGTAGTGGCCCTGGGCGTTCTGCTCGTGCTGGCGGTGGTGCTCGGGCATAGGGTAGTGAGCAAGCTACGATTGCTGATCGCCGCTTTGGATGATCTGGCGGCCGGGGAAGGCGACCTGACCAAACGGGTTGCCTTGGACAGCAAGGATGAAATCGGCGATATGGCCGGTGCGGTCAACCGTTTCGTCGCCAAGTTGCAACCTATCGTGCGCGAGGCTGGGGAAGTGGCCCAGCGTACGGGACAGGAAATCGGCGCCATGACCCAACGTAGCCAAGGGGCTGATGCCGCGGCTGAGCGCCAGCGCGACGAGGTGGCGGCCAGCCTGCAGGCCTTGGCGCGCATGGCTGATGAAGCCGAGGCCGAGAGCGTGGCCATGCAGGCCGCGTTGCGCCAGGTCGCTGAGATTCGCCAGGCTACCGAGGCCAATACCAGGGCCTCCACCCAGGTAGGGCAACTGATCGAGACGCTAGCCGGGCAGGTGCAGACGGGTGCTGAAGTCATCGAGCGGCTGGCTGAGCAAAGCCAGCAAATCGAAGTCGTGCTTACAGTGATCCATGGCATCGCCGAGCAAACGAACCTGTTGGCGCTCAATGCGGCCATCGAAGCGGCGCGGGCAGGCGAAACCGGGCGCGGCTTCGCAGTGGTAGCGGACGAAGTGCGAGCGTTGGCCAGCAAGACGCAAAGTTCGACGGGAGACATCCAGGCGCACATTGGCGCGCTGCAGGCGGGCGCCCGCGAGGCGGTGACCGCCATCGGCCAGGCCGGCAGGCAAGCCAGCGAAGGGCTGTTGGTGCTACGCGACGCCGCCCAGCTGCAGCAGCGGGTGCAGGCCTCGGTAGAGCAGGTGCATGCTGCCATCGACCTGGCCACCCGCGCGGCCCAGCATCAGGCTCAGGGCGCCCAGGCAGTGAAAGGGCGCGTGGAAGTCATCCATGCCCAGGCGGAAGAATCCGCCCAGGTGGTTCTGGAAACGACGGCCAGCAGCAAGGTGCTCGATCGCCTGGCCGGGCAGCTGCGTCGCAGCCTGGGGCAGTTCCGCGCCTAGCCCTGGCCGCGCTTGAGGTACATGCGTGTCGTCAGCAGGTAGACCGGCAGGCCGGACACCAGGATGAGCAGCGCGGCGAAGGGCGCGGCGGCGGCGAATTCCATGTTGGAGGTATGTGACCATACCTCCGTTGCCAGGGTGGTAGTTCCGGTGGGGCTGAGCAGCAGTGTGGCAGTCAGCTCTTTCATGGCATCGAGGAATACCAGGGCAAAGGCGGCCGCCAAGGCCGGGAAAATGATTGGCAGGGTTACTTTGCAGAATGCCGCCAACGCGCCGGCGCCCAGCGTGCGAGCGGCTTCTTCCAGCTGGGGCGCGGCCTTGGTCAAGGCCGTACGCACGGGACCCTGGGCCAGGGGCAGGAAGAGCAGGGCGTAAGCGATGATCAATAGCAGCGTGGTCTGGTAGAGCGCGGGCACGAAGTGCAGCGCGAAGTAGACCAGGGTCAGGGCGATTACCAGCCCCGGCAAGGCATGCAGCAAGTAAGGCAGGCGCTCAGCCCAAAGTGCCAGGGGGCCACGATAGCGCACGACCAGCAGCCCCACGGGCAACGCCAGCGCCAGGCACACGGCGGCGCCGGCCAGGGAGAGCCCCAGTGAGGACAGCATGGCCTTGCCGATGGCAAGCGCCGGGAAGGCCGCCGAGGTGCCCTGTACCAACCAGTAGCCCAGCATCACCAAGGGAACGCCGCTGCCGAGAATGGCCAGGGCCAGGCAAAAACCTTGGGCCAGAGGAATGCACCAGGCAGGCAGGCGCAGCGGCGCGGCGCGGCGAGCTACACCCTGGCCGGTCCGGACATGGCGCGCACGGCCGCGTGCCTTCAATTCAAGCCAGAGAAAGCCCATGCATAGCACCAGCAGCACGGCCGACAGCATGGCTGCATTGGCATTGCTGAATTCAAGCTCGAATTGCTGGTAAATGGCCGTGGTGAAAGTGCGCACATTAAGGATCGCCAGGGCGCCGAATTCCACCAGCATATGGAGGGCGATCAACAGGCTGCCGGCGAGGATGGCCGGCCACAACAGCGGCAAGGTCACTCGGAAGAACAGCTCTCTTCGCGTGGCCCCGAGCAGTCGCCCGGACTCTTCCAGGGAATGGTCGAGGTTGCGCAGGGTGGCTGCCACGGGCAAGAACACCAGAGGGTATTTGGACAGGCTCATTACCAGGATGGCACCGCCCAGCCCCTCGAACCCCGAGCTCAGCGAAACCCAGGTGAAGCTGGAAACGAACGACGGCACCGCAAAGGGCAGGCAGAGGATTACCCCCCACGCGCGGCGGCCCCAGAGGTTGGTGCGTTCCAGCAGCCATGCGAGCAACGTACCCGCTATCGCGCATGCCACCGTTACCCCGGCCAGTAACACGAGGGTGTTGACCAGCAGGTTGTAGACATACGGCCGCAGCAGCAGGCGGCTGATGTCGTGCCAGCCAGCCTCGGCGGCGCGGATGCTGACATAGGCCAACGGTAGCAGGCTCAGCCCCACCAGCAGGAGCACCGGTGCCACCAGCCAGGCGGAAGGCCTTTTTACCGGGATGTTTCGCCCAGCCCGGGTTGGCGAGGGAAGCGGTGCCTGGGCGGTCATCAGTTCAGGCCGACGTCGCGTTCGAGATCCAGGGCTTCTTCAGCATTGCCGATCTGCGCTGGCGTGATATCCGGCGCCTCCAGCTCTTCGAAGGGCTTGAGGCCCTGGTCAGAAACCATGCCCTTGCGCAGCGGGTATTCAGCCTGTGCCCGGGTGATCACCCGCTGGCCTTCCTCGCTGGTCATCCAGGCCAGCAGTTGCTGGGCTTGCTGGGGATGCTTGCTGGCCTTGACCACGGCCGCGCTGGAAATGCTCACCAGGGCGCCGGGGTCTTTGTTCTTGAAGTAGTACAGGCGCGATTTCAGGTCGCCCTTTTCTTTCTTCAAGGCGTACCAGTAATAGTTGTTCACCAGCACAGCGGCGATTTCGCCATTTTCGACGGCCTTGATAGCCACCATGTTATTGGCGTAGGTCTTGCCGTAGGCCTTCAGGCCGGTCAGCCACTCTTCGGCGGCTTCTTCGCCCTTGAGCCGCAACACGGCCACGGCTTGTTCCTGGAAGGCGCCACTGGTGGGAACGAAGCCGATCTTGCCGTTCCATTGGGGCTGGGCGAAATCCATGACCGTAGGCGGGAGGTCCTTTTCATCGACCAGGCTGGGGTTGTAGGCCACGACCCGTACCCGCGCGGTGATGCCGATCCAGGTGCCATCCTGAGCCACGTATTCCGGTGGCAAGGCGTCCAGGGTCGCCTTGTCAGTCACGGCCAGGAAGCCTTTTTCACCCAGGGCATTGAGCGGCGGCGACTCTTCGCTGTAGATCACGTCAGCGGGCGAGCGATCGCCTTCCTCCATGATCTGGCTAGCCAACTGGTTGCTGCTGCCCTTGCGCACATTCACGTGAATGCCGGTACTGGCTTCGAAGGCCTTGGCAATGGCCTCGCCCAGTTCTTTATGCTGGCCGTTGTACAGCGTCAGGGTAGGGGCATCCGCGGCTTGGGCAGTACCCAGGCATAGGGCCAGCGCCAGGGTTGGCAAGGCACACAAACGCAGGAAAGCAATGCGCGTTGACATCCGGGCGTATCTCCTCGTTACGAAAATGATGGCGAGTATAAAGGAGATCGCTTCTCAGATGCGGACATGAGGGGGCTTGCTGTTTCCCATGCCCACAAAAAAGCCCGCATCTGGGCGGGCTTTTTTTACAGCGATAACGCTTGAATATGGTGCCCAGGAGAAGACTCGAACTTCCACGGCCGTAAAGCCACCAACACCTGAAGCTGGCGTGTCTACCAATTTCACCACCTGGGCATATCGAGGACTGGCGTCTTCGATGGCGCGCACTATACGGCAGCGCCAATGCACTGTAAAGCCCTTATTGGAAAGAAAGGCAGCAGTCCAGTTTTGGCTCTAACGCAAAAGCCCGCTTTCGCGGGCTTTTGGAATCACGAGGACTCAGGTAGGCTCGTGTCTGAATATGGTGCCCAGAAGAAGACTCGAACTTCCACGGCCGTAAGGCCACCAACACCTGAAGCTGGCGTGTCTACCAATTTCACCATCTGGGCATATCGACCACTTGCGTCGTCGATGGCGCGCACTATACGGTCGTCACCATAAGGTGTAAACCCCTGAAAGCAAAAAAATTCCGGTTCGTCGTCTCTTGATTGCCAAAGGCTGGAATTTCCGGTTTTCCCGGGGGTATGCCAAACTAACTTGCATATCACACAAGGTGAACACTCTCTAATGGCCGATTGGCAGTCCCTCGATCCCGAGGCCGCTCGTGAAGCGGAAAAATACGAAAACCCCATCCCTAGCCGTGAACTGATTCTGCACCACCTCGGCGAGCGCGGTTCCCCTGCGAGCCGCGAGGAGCTGGTGGAGGAATTCGGCCTGGAGACTGAGGACCAGATTGAAGCCCTGCGCCGCCGGTTGCGTGCCATGGAGCGCGACGCCCAGCTTATCTATACGCGGCGGGGCACCTACGCGCCGGTGGACAAGCTGGACCTGATCGCCGGCCGGGTCAGTGGTCACCGCGACGGCTTCGGCTTCCTCATTCCCGATGACGGCAGCGACGATCTTTTCCTGAGCCCGGCGCAGATGCGTCTGGTCTTCGATGGCGATCGTGCCTTGGCCCGGGTTTCCGGCCTGGATCGCCGTGGCCGCCGCGAAGGCGCCCTGGTCGAAGTGGTCAGCCGTGCCCATGAAACCATCGTGGGCCGCTACTTCGAGGAAGGCGGCATCGGCTTCGTACAGGCCGACAACCCCAAGGTCCAGCAGGAAGTGCTGGTGACCCCGGGCCGCAATGGCGGCGCCCGCATCGGCCAGTTCGTGGAAATCAGGATCACCCACTGGCCCACCGCGCGCTTCCAGCCCCAGGGCGACGTGGTAGAGGTGCTCGGCAACTACATGGCCCCCGGGATGGAAATCGACGTGGCGCTGCGCAGCTACGACATTCCCCATGTATGGCCGGAAGCGGTGGAGAAGGAAGCCGCGCGGCTCAAGCCGGAGGTGGAAGAGAAGCACAAGGCCAACCGGGTGGATTTGCGCCACCTGCCTTTCGTGACCATCGACGGTGAGGATGCCCGCGATTTCGACGATGCGGTGTATTGCGAGCCGAAAGGTCGCATCAAGATGTTTTCCGGGGGCTGGCGGCTGTATGTGGCCATTGCCGATGTGTCCAGCTATGTGAAGATCGGTTCGGCACTGGATGACGAGGCCCAGGTGCGGGGCAACTCGGTGTATTTCCCGGAGCGGGTGATCCCCATGCTGCCCGAGGAGCTGTCCAACGGGCTGTGTTCCTTGAACCCCCACGTCGACCGCCTGGCCATGGTCTGCGAGATGACCATCTCCAAGTCAGGACAGATGGTCGACTACAAGTTTTACGAGGCGGTGATCCACTCACATGCGCGCCTGACCTACAACAAGGTCAGCACCATGCTGGAACACTCGCGTACCGCCGAGGCCAAGGCCCTGCGCGGTGAGTACGGCGAAGTGCTGCCGCATCTCAAGCAGCTGTATGCGCTTTACCAGGTGTTGCTGGCGGGCCGTCATGCCCGTGGCGCCATCGACTTCGAAACCCAGGAAACCCGTATCATCTTCGGTAGCGAGCGCAAGATCGCCGAAATTCGCCCGACGACTCGCAACGATGCCCACAAGCTGATCGAGGAATGCATGCTGGCGGCCAACGTGGCCACCGCCGAGTTCCTGCAAAAGCATGAGATTCCCGCGCTTTATCGCGTTCACGACGGCCCGCCGCCAGAGCGCCTGGAGAAGCTGCGTACCTTCCTCGGCGAGCTGGGGTTGTCCCTGCATAAAGGCAAGGACGGCCCATCGCCCAAGGACTACCAGGCTTTGCTCGAAGGCATCAAGGATCGCCCGGACTTCCAGCTTATCCAGACGGTGATGCTGCGCTCATTGAGCCAGGCGGTGTATACGTCCGAGAACCAAGGCCACTTCGGCTTGAATTACCCGGCCTATACCCACTTCACCTCGCCGATTCGCCGCTATCCGGACCTGCTCGTGCATCGGGCCATCCGCAGCGTGATCCGCTCCAAGCGTGAAACGCCCCATGTGGTGCGCGCCGGCGCGGCGCCTATGCCCAAGGCTCGCATCTACCCTTATGACGAGGCCGCGCTGGACCAGCTTGGCGAACAGTGCTCGATGACCGAGCGCCGGGCCGACGAGGCCACCCGTGACGTGGTCAACTGGCTCAAGTGCGAGTTCATGAAAGACCGGGTAGGCGAGGTATTCCCGGGTGTGATCACGGCCACGACCGGCTTCGGCATCTTCGTGGAGCTGACCGATATCTACATCGAAGGCCTGGTGCACGTCACCGCGCTGCCCGGTGATTACTACCACTACGACCAGGTCCATCATCGGCTCACCGGCGAGCGTACCGGCCGTAGCTTCCGCCTGGGCGACAGCGTGCAGGTCCGGGTCATGCGCGTTGACCTGGATGAGCGCAAGATCGACTTCGAACTGGCAGACAAGCAGGCCGAAAAGCCTGGCGCTCGCGCCGGGGGCAGCGCTGGTCGCAGGTCCGCCAAGGCCGGCGCCGCGCCGGCACCCGCCAGCGTGCCGGTGGCTGAACCCGCGCAGCCGCGCAAGCGCAAGGCTGGCAAGGATCCTGCCGTGGACGATGCCTACCGCGCCTCCCATGCGGCGGCCAACAATGCGGAAGTACGCAAAAGCCGGGAAATGAAGAAAGCGCTGATGAGCGAGGCGCGACACAGCCCGGCGAAGGCGGGCGCCGACAAGCCCACCAAGCATCGCAAGGGGCCTTCCAAGGCAGGCTCGCGCAAGACCAAGGCCAAATCATGAGTCAGTTGGAAAAGATCTACGGTGTTCATGCCGTGGAAGCGTTGCTGCGGCATCACCCGCGCCGGGTCAAGCAGATCTGGCTGTCGGAGGGGCGCAGTGAACCCCGCCTGCAAACTCTGCTCGAGCTGGCCGGCCAGCACCGGGTGGCGGTGGGTGCCGCCGAGCGCAAGGAGCTCGACGCCTGGGTCGAAGGCGTGCACCAGGGCGTGGTGGCGGAAGTGAGTCCTAGCCAGGTCTGGGGCGAAGCCATGCTCGACGAGCTGCTCGACCGTCACGAGGGTCATCCGCTGCTGCTGGTACTCGATGGCGTCACTGACCCGCACAACCTTGGCGCCTGCCTGCGCACCGCGGATGCCGCGGGCGCGCTGGCCGTGATCATCCCCAAGGACAAGGCCGCCACCCTTACCCCGGTGGTGCGCAAAGTGGCCTGTGGCGCCGCCGAGGTGATTCCGTTGGTAGCGGTGACCAACCTGGCCCGCAGCCTGGAGAAACTCCAGCAGCGCGGCTTGTGGATCGTCGGAACCGCTGGCGAGGCGGAGAAAGAGATCTACCAGCAGGACCTCACCGGCCCGCTGGTGCTGGTGATGGGCGCCGAAGGCAAGGGCATGCGCCGCTTGACCCGCGAGCATTGCGATCACTTGGTGAAACTGCCCATGGCCGGCAGCGTCAGCAGCCTGAATGTATCGGTAGCCACGGGCGTGTGCCTGTTCGAAGCCGTGCGCCAGCGCAAGGGCTGATTGACTCAAGTGAATCGGTGGTCAGTTGGCGCTGGGTGTGGAAGGCATGCCTAATCGCCGGCTGGTCAAATATTCGCCAATTGCCTTGCGCTCATTCAGGCCCTTCTCTACAATTGCGCCCCTTGCCCGGACGGCAGGTTCTCGATGCCCATCCAGGCAATGCACCCGTAATTATTCACTCCTTGTCTGACCGGTTTCCCGGCAGGCTACAACCCGTAAGGAGCATTCATGCGTCATTACGAAATCATCTTCCTGGTCCACCCGGATCAGAGCGAGCAAGTCGGCGGCATGGTCGAGCGTTACACCAAGCTGATCGAAGAAGACGGTGGCAAGATCCACCGCCTGGAAGACTGGGGCCGTCGCCAGCTGGCCTACGCCATCAACAACGTTCACAAGGCTCACTACGTGATGCTGAACGTGGAGTGCACCGGCAAGGCCCTGGCCGAGCTGGAAGACAGCTTCCGTTACAACGATGCCGTTCTCCGTAACCTTGTGATCCGTCGCGACGAAGCTGTCACCGGCCCGTCCGAAATGCTCAAGGCTGAAGAAAACCGCAGCGAGCGCCGTGAGCGTCGTGACCGTCCTGAGCAAGCTGAAAGCGCCGACGGCGAAGACAGCGACAACAGCGACAGCAGCGATAACGCTGACGAGTAATCCACGGATCTTTAGAGGAGCCTGTTAAATGGCACGTTTCTTCCGTCGTCGTAAATTCTGCCGCTTCACCGCAGAAAACGTAAAAGAGATCGACTACAAAGATCTCAACACCCTGAAAGCTTACGTCTCCGAAACCGGCAAGATCGTTCCTAGCCGTATCACGGGTACCAAGGCTCGTTATCAGCGTCAGCTGGCCACCGCTATCAAGCGCGCCCGCTTCCTGGCCCTGCTGCCTTACACCGACAGCCACGGCCGCTGATACCGGGCTTCGTCGACTGGCAGTAAAGGATAGAGCGCATGCGTGCCTTGGCTGATTTCATCATGCGGGGTCGTATGCAGGCCGCCCTGGTGGTGGCTGGATGTGCGGCATTGCCGCTGTTGTTCTGGATGAGTGCCGCTGCGGGTTGCCTTGTGCTCCTGCGACGGGGGCTGAACGACGCCATGGGCGTCCTGGCCTGGGGAGTACTGCCGGCGTTGGTCTGGTGGTATTTCGGCGAACCGCGCACCTTGATGGTGTTGCTGGGCTCGCTGGGGCTCGCGGTGTTTTTGCGCGCGGGCTGGCCCTGGAGCAGGGTGCTGTTGGCGAGCGTGGCCCTGGGTGTGGTGTACGGCGTGGTACTGGGCGTCGCCTTTGGCGAGGCGCTGAACCAGCTGGCGGTGGCGATGAACAAACATCTGCCCAACCTGCTCGGGGATATCTACCAGCGGCTTTCGCTGGAAGAACAAGCCCACCTGGAGGCGCTGATAGCGCCGGTGCTCATCGGTTTGATAGCAGCCCTGCTGCAGGCCGTCAGCCTGTTGGCCCTGATGCTGGGGCGTTACTGGCAGGCCGTGTTGTTCAACCCCGGCGGTTTCGGGCGTGAGTTTCGCGCCACGCGAATCCCCGGTGCCGTGGCGCTGGCGCTGCTGGCGTGCATGTTGGTGGGGCCGCACTTCGGCCCTCAGGTGGCGATGTTGACGCCCATCTGCAGCGTGCCGCTGATGTTCGCCGGTTTCGCCCTGGTGCATGGGCTGGCCGCTCGCGGCAAGCTCGGGCGCTTCTGGCTGGTGGGGTTGTACGTCACGTTCCTGCTGTTCATACAGCTGGCCTATCCGTTGCTCGTGGTCATGGCCATGGTCGACAGCCTGATTGATTTTCGCGGCCGCCTGGCCCCTGAAAAGGGAAGCGACCAGGGTTCCGCGAACGGTGAAGGTTAAAGTTAAGAGGTTAATACCAAATGGAACTGATCCTGCTGGAAAAAATCGCCAACCTGGGCAACCTGGGCGACAAGGTAAACGTAAAGGCTGGTTACGGTCGTAACTACCTGCTCCCGCAAGGCAAGGCTACCGCCGCGACCGAAGCCAACCTGGCTGCGTTCGAAGCCCGCCGCGCCGAGCTGGAAAAAGCAGCTGCCGACAAGAAAGCTTCCGCTGAAAGCCGCGCCGCTCAACTGGCCGAGCTGGAAGTCACCATCACCGCCACCGCTGGCGATGAAGGCAAGCTGTTCGGTTCGATCGGTACTCACGACATCGCTGACGCCCTGACCGCCTCCGGCGTGGAAGTGGCCAAGTCCGAAGTTCGTCTGCCGAACGGCACCATCCGTAACGTCGGTGAATACGATGTTGCCGTGCACCTGCACAGCGACGTCGAAGCTACCGTTCGCGTTGTGGTGGTAGCTGCCTAAGCGACTGGCTGGCCCTGCGCCAGCCGTCCGCTCGATAGGGGGCACGGCCCTGCCTTGGCAGGTCGTGCCCTTTGTCTTTGATCCGTGACACTACAGATTCCAGTGGTTATGAACGAGATTTCAACGCCCGAGCAATACGACCTGCAAACCGCCGCGCTCAAGGTGCCGCCTCATTCCATCGAGGCTGAACAAGCCGTGCTCGGTGGCTTGATGCTGGATAACAATGCCTGGGAGCGTGTGCTGGACCAGGTTTCGGATGGTGACTTCTATCGCCATGACCATCGCCTCATCTTCCGTGCCATCGCTCGGCTGGCTGACCAGAACCTTCCGTTCGACGTGGTCACCCTGCACGAGCAACTGGACAAGGAAGGGCAGAGCAGTCAGGTAGGCGGCCTGGCCTATCTTGGCGAACTGGCCAAGAACATCCCCTCGGTGGCCAATATCAAGGCTTACGCACAGATCGTGCGTGAGCGCGCTACCCTGCGCCAGTTGATCAGTATCAGCAACGACATCGCTGACAGCGCCTTCAACCCGCAGGGGCGCAATGCCTCGGAGATTCTAGACGAGGCCGAACGGCAGATCTTCCAGATCGCTGAAGCACGCCCCAAGACCGGCGGCCCGGTAGGCGTCAACGACCTGTTGACCAAGGCCATCGACCGTATCGATACCCTGTTCAACACCGACCAGGCGATCACTGGATTGTCTACCGGCTATGCGGACCTGGACGACAAGACCAGTGGCCTGCAACCGGCGGACCTGGTGATCGTGGCGGGCCGTCCGTCCATGGGCAAGACGACCTTCGCCATGAACCTGGTGGAGAACGCAGTTCTGCGCAGCGACAAGGTCGTGCTGGTGTACTCCCTGGAAATGCCAGGAGACTCGCTGGTGATGCGTATGCTTTCGTCCCTGGGCCGGATCGACCAGACCAAGGTCCGTACCGGCCGGCTGGACGACGATGATTGGCCTCGGTTGACCTCGGCGGTGAACCTGCTCAACGACCGCAAGCTGTTCATCGACGACACGGCGGGCATCAGCCCCTCGGAAATGCGCGCCCGCACCCGGCGGATCGTGCGTGAGCATGGCGAAATCGCCATGATCATGATCGACTACCTGCAGCTGATGCAGATCCCAGGGTCCAGCGGCGACAACCGCACCAACGAGATCTCCGAGATCTCCCGCTCGCTCAAGGCCCTGGCCAAGGAATTCAACTGCCCGGTCATTGCCTTGTCACAGCTCAACCGCTCCCTGGAGCAGCGCCCGAACAAGCGTCCGGTGAACTCCGACCTGCGTGAATCCGGCGCTATCGAACAGGACGCCGACGTGATCATGTTCGTGTATCGGGATGAGGTCTATCATCCGGAAACCGAGCACAAGGGGATTGCCGAGATCATTATCGGCAAGCAGCGTAACGGCCCGATCGGTACGGTTCGCCTTGCCTTCATCGGGAAGTATACGAGGTTCGAGAACCTGGCGCCGGGCAGCTACCAGTTCGACGACGAGTAAGGAGGAAATAGCCTGCGCTCGGTGATGCTGCGTTGAAAAAAGGCTCGGCCTGTTTTCGCCTTGCCTGACCTTCGCTCGCCTATTCCCCCAGGAACCGCAATCGGGCCTATATCCGACAAGAGTCGTCGGATTTGGTCATTTTTTGTGCTATTCTCCGCGCCCGCGAATTCACGCGGATCAATTTGTCATAACATCGGTCATCGCCATGCACGCAGCCAAGCCGTTATTCGACTATCCAAAGTACTGGGCCGAATGCTTCGGACCAGCGCCTTTCCTGCCCATGAGCCGGGAAGAAATGGATCAGCTGGGTTGGGATTCCTGCGACATCATCATTGTCACGGGCGATGCCTATGTAGACCATCCTTCCTTTGGCATGGCGATCATCGGCCGGTTGCTCGAAGCCCAGGGCTTTCGCGTGGGTATCATTGCCCAGCCGGACTGGACCTCCAAAGACGACTTCATGAAGCTGGGCGAGCCGAACCTGTTCTTCGGCGTGGCCGCCGGCAACATGGACTCGATGATCAACCGCTACACCGCGGACAAGAAGGTCCGCTCGGACGACGCCTATACCCCTGGTGGGCTGGCCGGCAAGCGGCCGGACCGTGCCAGCCTCGTGTATAGCCAGCGCTGCAAGGAAGCCTACCGCCATGTGCCGATCGTGCTGGGCGGCATCGAGGCCTCGCTGCGGCGGATCGCCCACTATGACTACTGGCAGGACAAGGTTCGCCATTCCATCCTGATAGATGCCTGTGCCGACATTCTGCTTTACGGCAACGCCGAGCGCGCGGTGGTCGAGGTGGCGCAACGGCTGGCCGCGGGCGAGCCCGTGGACAGCATCACGGATATTCGTGGTACTGCATTCATTCGCCGAGATACGCCTCAGGGCTGGTTCGAAGTGGATTCCACCCGTATCGACCGCCCAGGCAAGATCGACAAGATCATCAACCCCTATGTGAACACGCAGGATACCCAGGCCTGTGCCATCGAGCAGGCCAAAGGCCCGGAGGAAGACCCGGCCGAGGCAAAGGTGGTGCAGATCCTCGAAAGCCCACGCATGACCCGGGACAAGACAGTGATCCGCCTGCCCTCGTTCGAGAAGGTGCGCAACGATCCGGTGCTCTATGCCCATGCCAACCGCGTATTGCATCTGGAGACCAACCCCGGCAATGCCCGCGCCTTGGTACAGAAGCACGGCGATGTGGATGTGTGGTTCAACCCACCGCCCATTCCCATGACCACCGAGGAAATGGACTACGTGTTCGGCATGCCCTATGCGCGCGTGCCGCACCCGGTCTATGGCAAGGAGCGTATCCCGGCCTACGAAATGATTCGTTTCTCGGTGAACATCATGCGCGGCTGCTTTGGCGGCTGCACCTTCTGCTCGATCACCGAGCATGAAGGTCGGATCATCCAGAACCGTTCCGAAGAGTCGATCATTCGGGAAATCGAAGAGATCCGCGACAAGGTACCTGGCTTCACAGGGGTCATTTCCGACCTGGGGGGCCCTACTGCCAATATGTACCGGATTGCCTGCAAGAGCCCCGAAATCGAGTCGGCCTGCCGCAAGCCGTCATGCGTGTTCCCCGGGATCTGCCCGAACCTGAACACCGACCACTCGGCGTTGATCCAGCTTTACCGCAGCGCGCGGGCGCTGCCGGGTGTGAAAAAGATCCTCATTGCGTCGGGCTTGCGTTACGACCTGGCGGTAGAGTCGCCGGAGTATGTCCGGGAGCTGGTTACTCACCATGTTGGCGGGTACTTGAAGATCGCCCCGGAGCATACCGAGGAAGGGCCGCTCAACCAGATGATGAAGCCGGGGATCGGCACTTATGACCGCTTCAAGCGCATGTTCGAGAAGTATTCGAAGGAGGCGGGCAAGGAGCAGTACCTGATCCCGTACTTCATCGCGGCGCACCCGGGCACCACCGACGAAGACATGATGAACCTGGCGCTCTGGCTCAAGGGCAACGGCTTCCGGGCCGACCAGGTTCAGGCGTTCTATCCCTCACCCATGGCATCGGCCACGGCCATGTACCATTCCGGCAAGAACCCCTTGCGCAAGGTGACCTACAAGAGCCCCGGAGTGACCATCGTCAAGAGCGAGGCTCAGCGACGCCTGCACAAGGCCTTCCTGCGCTACCACGACCCCAAGGGCTGGCCCATGCTGCGCGAGGCCCTGGAGCGCATGGGGCGCGCCGACCTGATCGGCCCTGGGAAGCATCAGCTGATCCCGGCGCACCAGCCTGAAACGGATACCTACGTCAGTGCCCGGCGCAAGAATTCCACCCCGGCGGGAAGCCACAAGGTAGGGCGGGAACAGCGCATTCTCACCCAGCACACTGGCCTGCCCCCGCGCGGTAGCGACGGCAGCAAGCCCTGGGACAAGCGCGAAGAGGCCAAGGCCGCCGCCCAGGCGCGTCGAGACCAGGCTGCCCGCGCCAGCAAGGGCAACAATGCCAAGGGCAAGCGCAAGCCTCGGCAGCCTGTTCTGCCGCGCTAAGTACCACCCCCGCTCGCCTCTCCAGCGGAGGCGGCGGGCCGGGGGCCCTCGTAGACCTGGAAGCGTCCTTCCGGAAATCTATCGCGGTACTGGTTGATCAGGCTGGTGCAGCTGTCACAGGTTGGAAAACGGGTGAACAGGTTTGCCTCGGCAATCTCCCCTATCGGCAGCGGCCTACGTTCCAGATAGGCGAAGATGTTCCGTTCCGAATCAAGTCGGCGGTCATTGATGTCCCCTGAGTTCAGGTTGTCGGGCCGGGAGAGGTCTGGCAGATGCAGCAGGGCTTCCTCGCCCGGCTGGCCACCTTCGCCACGACAGTTGATATAGCGCGTCCCATCCTCGGCGATCCAGGTTCGGTCATCGCTGGCCCCGGCTGCCATGCGTTCACGCAAGCGCCTGGCCAAGGGAAGGTCTCTGCGCTGCGAGGCGGCGCCGGACGCGCTGTAGTACACCTCCTCTGGACGTCCGTCTCGGTAGGTCACGAACAGGAATGCAATGTTCTTTCCTTTAGGCGCAAGGCCATCGACCGCGCTGTGCTCCAGCACGGTCTCGGCATTGAGAATGCCGGGTGTGTCGGCCAGCCAGCTGAGGTGAGTGGCGATTCGTTCGCGCACGGCGAGGGAGGTTTGCGCGGTCAACGGGTGCGTGTAATCGGAGGCCACGAACCTGCGGGTCTGTTGGACGAAGCCGCGCCTGGGGTAGGTAGCGAACAGGGCAGCTTGAGCGGGGGTGGTCTGCAGGCGGAAGCGGCGGGTCATCAATTGCTCGACTTCAATGCCTCCTGCTGCCATGGCGGCTTCGATCTGACGCAGTTGCTGCTCTACTACGGCAGAACCTCGTTGGCGGATGTGCCAATTCGCGTCCCAACAGCCGTTGAACAGGTACTTGAGCTCCTGCTCCAGGCTCATGTCTTCTTGCTCAAGAGTGGCCTGCTCGGACAGCTTGTTCAGCACAATGGTATCGTCGCCAGCCGATACCAAACCATGGTAGTAAATGCCATCGTCTACACAGGTCACCAGATGGCGTTGCCCATCTTGCGCCTGCAGCTCCACGGCCGAAAGAAGGCGCCGGTCGGCCACGTCGGCGACCAGGCCGTCCAGCACTTCGATGCGCTTGAATAGCGCATTGCCAGTCACGATGCGGGCTCGAAGTTGATCCTGATAGCGGGCCCACCCCAGACGCTCGACGACCCGATCGGCATCAGGACCGCCCTGCATCAGCCGTCGCTGGTCAACGAAGCGGCCCTCACCGTCGGGAATGATCTTGCGCTGATCGAACCAATCCACAGCGCCTCCGGCTATTTCATGGCTAGCGGTCAGCTCGGTATAACCTTGTGTGCGCCTTTCTCGTGGCGCCGCGCATGCCAGGGGTGGCAGGACGCGCCGCGCACGACACCGCGGATGCTCCAGTTCGGGGCGGGCGAAGGGTGGTTCGGCCTGTTCGAAGCGCACTGGTCGCGAATCCATTCCTGTGTGTAGTCGATAGTGACGCCCTGAACACTCCAGCCACGTTTCCTCGCCCCAGCCAATCCAGCGCTTTGGTAGAGACGGGGCAGGGTCGGGAATGTAATGGCGGGCGTCCAGCGTGATGACCGGAAGCTCAAGGGGCAGGCGACCCAGGCGACCGGTATCGTCGATCACGTCCAGGATCGGGCCGTAGGTCAAAAGCGTTTGATGGTCAACCAGGCGCGGCGCTATCAACCTTCCGGCCTCGAAGCCTTCGGCCGTCGCAGTGACGGGTATGTCATCGGCCAAGCGCTTGAGGTAGACGGTTGGTTGTGAAAACGGGCCCAGGGAAGAGTCCGACAGGACGCGCGGGGTAGGCGAAAGCCCCGATAACTGTCGGACTAACCGACGCAATGTTCCTCCATGGGCCCTGCGCAGGGGCACCATCAGGCTAACCCCGGAGGTTGCCGGCTCCTCGGTCAGCGCACTGAACAGAAGGGTGTCGAACGCATCCCTGCCTGCGCTACGCAAGCGAGGCGTCAGGGCGCGAACCGCAGCGGCGCGCGGGCCTTGGCGCAGCGCCAGGGTAACGAAGCGAAGGCCCAGCGCGCTCAGGCGTCCATAGGTCCCAAGGGTCAAGGCATCGGCGGCAAGGTTGAAGAGGCCCAATACCACCAGCCAGCTTCGTTTTTCATCGAGGCCCTGGCGTATCGTTTCGGTCGCGCTCCAGAAGGGCACCAGGGTCTTGAGCTCAGCGGGCAATCCAATGGTTGCTTCGCCTTCCTCATCGGCGCGGGCTCCGCTACGCAGGGTTTCCAGGTGGGCTGCGATGGTTTTCGCACAATGATGGGCAATCAGGCGATTGTTGCGAAACAGACGCAAGCCTGGATCATGGCTTGGAGGAATGGACACCACGGGCGTGAGCCAGCCATGACAGTGACTGCCAACGCCTGGCAGGCCTCCAGTGGAAAAGGCGCTAGCATCGAACGGCAGCGATCCGATTTCCTCGATGTGCCCTGGCAAAGGCAAGGGTGGCTGGACATTGGCATGCAGCCGACACCAGCCGGCCGAGGGGATCAACTCGTAGTACCAGGTGCCTTGAGGAGCAACCACATGGAGGACGAAACCATAGGGCGCGATCAGAGTGTCGCCCGATGACGTGCGCTGCGCCAGTTGGCACAAAGTGACCCGGTGTTCATCCAGGCGCAGCTGATCGCTTACGGGCAGGTCTGCGAGCAACCGCTGCGTCAGTGTGTTGGTGGCCACGGCAATCCCTTGCTTCCATTGGTCGAATGCCTGTTCGAAGCCGGTCGCCAGATTGGGTATATCCACAGCGTTGCATGCCGGCTCATGCAAACGTCCATCATGACCACGTACCAGAGCCGGCACCAAGGCTGGTTCTGGCCAGGCCGCCAGCCCGCTGGCGAAGGCTGCCTGGGCGGATACACCACCGTGGGCGAGCAGGCTCTGGCGCATCCGGTCCCTGGGCTCCACGAAACGCATATCCGGGGCAATGCCACGCGCTTCAAGCTCGGCCGATACCATTGCTCTCTTTTGCGGCATGGGGCGAGATAACGCCGCGCGCGCGCGCTCAAGGGCATCGAAATGATTGAGGTATCTGTCAAGTGCTCGCGCTAGGCTTTGCCGCGTCTGGAGCCGGGCGATCCGTTGCCAGGCAATGTTCCACTGCGCCAGGGGCGATGCCAGGGCCGCCACCAAGGCCTGTGAAGTCGGGGCGCTTGGAGAGCGCTCGTTGATCTGTGCGGGCAGGGCCAAGGCTTCACTGACCGACAACAGGCCACTGCTACCAGGAGCGATGGCCTCAGCCAGATTGACGCCTTGGCAGAGCGATATCCAGGTAAAGCTGCTGGTCCAGGCCAGGTCAGGCGGCAGGCCGAGCAGGTTCAGGACAGGCGGGGTGCTGTCAGCCAAGAGGTAGCGCACCAAGCCCAAGCATCTTGGCGGGCAGCCGGGCAACCTAGGTATGAGATGGCGACCCATGGCCGCCAGTAGATCACTGATAGCCGCACCGCTGTGAGCGCTCGCGTAGAAGTCGAAACCGCGCGCGTCCGCGTCCGGGTCCAGGGCCCACGGCAGCACCAGCGTCAGTAATGCCAGGTCCTGCAGTTGAACCCGGGGGCCCCTGGCAGGTCCGGTCCAGCCCAGGCAGACATGCAACTCGTTGAGTACCGCTTGGGCGGCGCGGGTCGGGAGGGCTCGAGCCAGCGCAGTGGCGGGATGGTTTTCAATGTCCAGATCCGTCCGGGCGCTGGCCTGGCGCAGCAACCGGGCGACAGCGCCGGCCGGGCTCGCCAGCATGGGCAGGCTCTTGAGCCGGCGTAGCTCCATGGGTTGCAGCAGGTCGCCGACGCTCTCACGCGCGCGGTAGAGTTGCTGGCGCAGGCGACGCTCGCGCTCGAGCCGAAACGCACCAAGGATTGGCGTGACGTTTATGGGGCCTTGCGCCTTCACGCCGAGATGACGCTGTAGCAGCCCCGGCAAGGCCATATCTCGTCGGATGGCCTGTGGCCGCCCTCGTTCGTCCAGCTCGAAGGTCGTGACCACCGCCTTTTCTTGGCGAAGCTGCTGAGCGCTAAGCTGGTTGCGATTGGCCAGATGACCAATTGCCGCTTCCATTTCCAGCAACGGCTGGTCGCGCCAGTGGGAAAACAGGGTAACAAGGCGGATGCGTGCTCGGTTCATGCTGGGGCTCCCTTGGGTGGAGCCTGCATTGGACCGGGCATGGTAACGCTAAGGTGCTACATAGATGTCGCCGCCGAGTGTGCCTGTGGCGAAGGCAGGCTAGCGGCGCGAGGCGGAGTTCGCTTCCGCGATCGCGCCGCTGGCGCCGCAGGCATAGGCCGCTAGAAGGCTGCTGAAAAAACTGTTGAAGCGCATGGGTATCTCCTTCCGTAATGTTGTGAAGGCTACGCCCGGCAGGCAAGATGAGCTCGTTGAATCTGTCCATGGGCACGATAGGCAAACTGTCGGCCCATCATCCGGAGTGTTCCCATGCTGTTCAAAACTGTAGTTGCCAGCCTGCTGGCGGTGTTGGCCGCGCCTGTCCTGGCCGCCTCCTGCGAGGCCACGGTGGACTCCACCGACCAGATGATGTTCGACCAGAAAGAAATGACAGTGAGCAAAAGCTGCAAGGCCTTCACGCTTACGCTGACCCACTCCGGCGGCCTTCCGGTGCAGGTGATGGGGCATAACTGGGTCTTGAGCAAGGCGGCCGACATGCGCGACGTGGCCAGCGACGGGATGAGCGCAGGCCTCGACGAGGGTTACCTCAAGCCAGGCGATGAACGTATCATTGCCCATACCCGGCTGATCGGTGCCGGTGATCGGGACACCATCACCTTCGATGCTTCGAAGCTGAGCCCAGGCGAGAGCTACAGCTTCTTCTGCAGCTTCCCTGGGCATACCGCGATGATGCAAGGGGTGCTCAAGGTCGTGGATTGAATGCCAGCGATCATGTTGGCGCACTTCGGGTAGCGAACTGGCGAATGGGCTTGGCGCCAGTCGCGAGCTTAAGCCATGGCTACGCTTGTCCATCACCCGTTGCGCTGGTGCCTACACCTTGAATACGTGGCGTAGATAGGACACGAAATTCGGGTCACGGCATTGGGTCTTGGCAGCCTCGTCAGAGATTTTCGCCACGGGTTGCCCATTGCAGCTGGTCATTTTCAGCACCATGCTCATGGGCGCGACCCCAGGGATGTCGCAGGTCAGGTTGGTGCCAATGCCGAAGCTGACATTGATACGTCCCCGCAGCACCCGATACAGCTCCAGGGCACGGGGGAGATTGAGGCTGTCCGAGAACACCAGGGTCTTGGTCATGGGGTCGATCCCAAGCTTACGGTAATGAGCGATGGCTTTTTCAGCCCAGATGACTGGGTCGCCGGAATCGTGGCGCAGACCATCGAACAGCTTGGCGAAATACAGATCGAAATCGCGCAGGAAAGCATCCATGGTAATGGTGTCGGTCAGGGCGATGCCCAGCAGGCCGCGGTATTCCCTGACCCAGCAATCGAGCGCGGCGATCTGGCTGTCGATCAGCCGGGGGCCGAGTTGCTGATGAGCCATGACCCACTCATGGGCCATGGTACCCAAAGGCTTGAGATCATATTTTCGCGCCAGGTGCACATTGCTTGTACCGACGAAGCGCGCGGGAAAGTCGGCCTTGAGGACTCGCACGATTTCTTCCTGCACAGCGTAGGAGAAGCGGCGGCGGGTACCGAAGTCGGCGACCTGCAGGCCCGCCAGTTCGTCTTCGCTGGCATTGGCACGCAGCCAGTCGAACTTGCGGTAGAGCTGGTCGCGTGCTTGCCCCAAGGAAATGTCGGCATACAGGTTGCGATTGCGTACTTCGCTGACAAGCGCCAGTAGCGGTACTTCGAAAAGAATGACATGGAGCCATGGGCCCTTCAGACGGATATAGAGCTCATCGTTTTCTATGCCCATCTGTACGTAGCGCAGGTTGAACCGGAACAGGCCAAGAAAACGCAGGAAATCCGGTTTCATGAAACTGACGTTTTCCAGGAAGGCCATGTCCTCGTCCGTCAGCCCCAACTCGCACAAGCACTCAAGCTCTCGGCGCAGTTCGCCAAGCCAGGGCCTGAGGTCTTCCCCATTGCGGCAGCGGAACTCCCACTCCACATCGGTATTGGGATAGTTGTGCAGTACCGCCTGCATCATCGACAACTTGTAGAGGTCCGTGTCCAGCAGTGACTGGATCACGCGCCCGTCGCGAGATGATGCCAGGGATGAATCGATCATGTAGAGCTCCAGGTCAACCAGTGCCGTTCTGACAACGACCGGGGAGAAAAGTAAGGGAAGCAACGCCGGTTCTGTCAAATAGTGGCGCAGCACCTGGTCACGATGCAGGGCAAGGCCATTCGAACGCAACGCGCTAGGCGGTGACGCATGTGGTGCGCGTCGTAGCGGGCGCGCACCGCTGTTGTGCACTTCCGTTACGTTCACTGTTACGGGGTGGTTGCCCCGAGCAGGCGGTCATGGTTGCCCGTTTCGCTCATACGGGTTGCTCCTTTTTAAGTTTTTGGTATTACCGAGCCTGCGTTAGAGGGTTGCACGTCCCGCGCTGTCGCTTCGCTTTTGCCGGGTGATCATATGAGGATCGATCATGGAAGCACGTCGCTTAATTTGGTGGCACGCCGCTTGCTCTGAGCTTGGAGCTAAAAGAGCAGTACACAGATATCGCTGTGCCAAACCAAAAAAGCTCAGGAGCACCACCTCATGTCGCAGACGTTCTTCAAGAAAGGCTTTCTGGCCCTGGCGGTTTCTACTGCCATGGGCGTCGCCTGCTATGCCCAGGCTGACGTCAAGATCGGCGTGGCCGGCCCGATGACCGGCGCCAACGCTTCGTTCGGCGAGCAGTACATGAAGGGCGCTCAGGCCGCGGCCGACGCGATCAATGCCGCCGGAGGCGTCAATGGCGAGAAGATCGTGCTGGTGGCTGGGGACGATGCCTGTGAACCCAAGCAGGCCGTGGCGGTGGCCAACCGTTTGGTGGACCAGGACAAGGTCGTCGGAGTAGTAGGGCATTTCTGTTCATCCAACACCATTCCCGCCTCGGAAGTGTATGACGAGGCCGGCGTAATCTCGATCACCCCTGGCTCCACCAACCCGGCGGTGACCGAGCGTGGGCTCAAGACCGTGCTGCGCATGTGTGGCCGTGACGACCAGCAAGGCATCGTAGCCGGTGACTATATCGTCGACATGCTCAAGGCCAAGAAGGTCGCGGTCATCAACGACAAGGATACCTACGGCAAGGGCCTGGCCGATGCGACTTCCGCTCAGCTGAAAAAGCGCGGCGTGACCCCCGTGCTGGAAGAGGGCCTTACCCGGGGCGAGAAAGATTTCAGCGCCCTGGTGACCAAGATCCGCAGCACCGGCGCCGAGGTGGTGTTCTTCGGCGGGCTGCACCCGGAAGCCGGCCCACTGGTGCGCCAGATGCGCGAGCAGGGCCTGAAGGATGTGAAATTCGTGTCCGACGACGGCATCGTCACCGACGAGCTGGTGACTACCGCTGGCGGCGCTCAGTACGTGGATGGCGTCTACATGACCTTCGGGGCGGACCCGCGTCTGCTGCCTGATTCCAAGGCCGTGGTCGACCAGTTCCGCAAGAGCGGCTACGAGCCGGAAGGCTACACCCTGTATGCCTATGCTTCGCTCCAGGCCATCGCAGCCGGCCTCAATGGCGCCAAGAAAAACGAGGGCGAAGCCGCTGCCGAGTGGCTCAAGGCCAACCCGGTCAAGACCGTGATGGGTGAGAAAACCTGGGACAGCAAAGGCGACCTGAAAGTCTCCGACTACGTTGTGTACCAGTGGGGCCCGGACGGCAAGTACAAGCAGCTCGAAAAACAAAAATAAGCCTGGCAGCGGGGGCCCTCAGCTAACCCGGGAAGCCCCCGCTCTGCATCACCTGCCTGCGCGACACGACCGGCCTGCCTGACCGAGCCCTCCTGCCCGGCGGAATAGCTGGTGCTCCCACACGTTCACGAGAGTGCATGATGGACGGTATCTTCCTGCAACAAATGGTCAACGGGCTGACCCTGGGTTCAGTCTACGGGCTGATCGCTATCGGCTATACGATGGTCTACGGCATCATCGGGATGATCAACTTCGCCCATGGCGATGTGTACATGGTGTCCTGCTACCTTGCGGCTATCGGCCTGGCGGTACTGTCCTTCTTCGGCATCGAGTCTTTCCCTTTCCTGATTCTGGGCACCCTGGTCTTCACCATCGTGGTGACCGGGGCGTACGGTTTCGTCATCGAGCGCGTGGCCTACAAGCCTTTGCGTAACTCTACCCGCCTGGCCCCGCTGATCAGTGCCATCGGGATATCCCTGATCCTGCAGAACTACGTACAACTCAGCCAGGGCTCGCGGCAACAGGGGGTGCCAACCCTGCTCGAGGGCGGCTGGCGCCTGCATGTCGGTAGCGGGTTCGTGCAGCTGAGCTACACCAAGGCCTTCATCATCGTGGCCGCCTTCATCGGCATGGCCGTGCTGACCTATATCATCAAGTACACCAAGCTGGGCCGCATGTGCCGGGCCACCCAGCAGGACCGCAAGATGGCCTCCATCCTGGGCATCAACACGGACCGGGTGATTTCCTATGTCTTCATCATAGGCGCGGCCATGGCCGCCTTGGCGGGCGTGTTGGTGACCATGAACTACGGCACCTTCGACTTCTACGCCGGCTTCATCATCGGCATTAAGGCCTTCACCGCGGCGGTGCTCGGCGGTATCGGTTCCCTGCCTGGCGCCATGTTGGGCGGGCTGATCCTGGGCGTGGCGGAGTCGCAGTTCTCCGGCCTGGTCAATTCCGACTACAAGGATGTCTTCAGCTTCGCCCTGCTGGTGCTGATCCTGATCTTCCGTCCCCAAGGCCTGCTCGGTCGCCCACTCGTGGCGAAGGTGTGACCATGTCTTCTGCAATCGCTAAACCGATGAACCTCAAGAAGTGTCTGATCGATACTATCGTGGCCGGACTGCTGGCGCTGATCGTCTTCGGCCCCATAGTGGGGATTGTCCTGGACGGTTACGGCTTCAACCTGCAGCCCCAGCGCACCGCGGTCCTGGTGGGCGTGGTAATGGCCGGCCGCTTCCTGCTCAGTGTGTTCCTGCAGTCCTCTCAAGGCCGACGGATGCTGGATGGCTTCGAAGGCGCAGGCGGTGGTGTCCACGTACTGGCACCGGATTACAAATCGCGCCTGCGCTGGATCATTCCGCTGCTGATCGTGATCGCGCTGGTGTTCCCCGTCTTTGCCAACAAATACATGCTCACCGTGGTGATTCTCGGCCTGATCTATGTGCTGTTGGGGCTGGGACTGAACATCGTGGTAGGGCTGGCCGGGCTGCTGGACCTGGGTTATGTAGCCTTCTATGCCATAGGCGCCTACGGCCTGGCCTTGGGCTACCAGTACCTGGGGCTGGGGTTCTGGTCTGCCTTGCCCCTGGCCGCCATCGCCGCGGCCCTGGCAGGCTGTATCCTGGGTTTCCCGGTGCTGCGCATGCACGGTGACTATCTGGCTATCGTGACCCTGGGTTTCGGTGAAATCATCCGCCTGGTGCTCAACAACTGGCTGTCCTTCACCGGCGGCCCCAACGGGGTGCCAGTCCCTTCTCCCACGATCTTCGGCCTGGAATTCGGTCGTCGGGCCAAGGATGGTGGCGTGCCCATCCATGAATACTTCGGCTTCGCCTACAACCCGGACCTGAAATTCCTCTTCATCTACGCCGTGCTGTTCATCGTGGTAATGCTGGTGCTCTATATCAAGCACCGACTGACCCGCATGCCGATAGGGCGGGCATGGGAAGCCCTGCGTGAAGATGAAATCGCCTGTCGCGCCATGGGCCTGAACCATGTGCTGGTCAAGCTTTCAGCCTTTACCCTGGGTGCTTCCACCGCGGGCCTGGCAGGGGTGTTCTTCGCCAGCTACCAGGGCTTCGTGAACCCCACCTCCTTCACCTTCTTCGAGTCGGCGCTGATCCTGGCTATCGTGGTGCTTGGTGGCATGGGCTCGACGGTAGGCGTGGTGATCGCCGCCTTCGTGCTGACGGTAACGCCGGAACTGCTACGCAGCTTCGCCGAATACCGGGTGCTGCTGTTCGGCATCCTGATGGTATTGATGATGATCTGGCGGCCACGTGGCCTTATCCGAATCAGCCGCACTGGGGTGGCGCCGCGTAAAGGAGTCGCACCATGAGCGACGACATCATTCTTTCTGTAGAACACCTGATGATGCAGTTCGGCGGCATCAAGGCGCTCAGCGATGTGAACCTGCAGGTTCGAAGAAACTCCATCTTCGCTCTGATCGGCCCCAATGGGGCTGGCAAAACCACAGTGTTCAATTGCCTTACCGGTTTCTACAAAGCCAGCGGCGGCCGCATCCAGCTCAATGCCCGCCATGGCAGCGTGGAAGTGATCAAGTTGCTGGGCGAGCCCTTCAAGGCTTCGGACTTCGTTGCCCCGAGCCGCTTCTGCAGTCGGCTCTATTACAAGATGTTCGGCGGCACTCATCTGGTGAACAGGGCAGGCCTGGCGCGTACCTTCCAGAACATTCGGCTGTTCAAGGAAATGTCGGTGGTGGAAAACCTGCTGGTGGCGCAGCACATGTGGGTGAACCGCAACCTGCTGGCGGGTATCTTCAATACGCCTGGCTACCGTCGAGCCGAAGCCAAAGCCATGGACACGGCCTTCTACTGGCTGGAAGTGGTGGACTTGGTGGACTGCGCCAACCGGTTGGCCGGCGAGCTTTCCTATGGGCAGCAGCGCCGCCTGGAGATCGCCAGGGCCATGTGCACCCGCCCGCAGGTTATCTGCCTGGACGAACCGGCCGCGGGCCTCAACCCGCAGGAAACCGAGGCCCTGAGCGGCATGATTCGCCATTTGCGTGACCATCACGACATGACCGTGGTGTTGATTGAGCATGACATGGGCATGGTGATGAGCATTTCCGATGACATCGTGGTACTGGACCACGGCAACGTGATCGCCGCGGGCAAGCCTGAGCAGATTCGCAACGACCCCAAGGTGATCGCTGCCTACCTCGGTGCGGATGAGGAGGAACTCGCATGACCGCGCCCATTCTGGAACTCAAGGGCATCGACGTGTACTACGGGCCTATCCAGGCTTTGAAGGACGTTTCCTTGCATATCGACCCGGGGGAAACCGTGAGTCTGATCGGCGCCAACGGCGCCGGCAAATCCACCCTGTTGATGTCCATCTTCGGGCAGCCACGGGTTGCCAAGGGACAGATTCTTTACCAGGGCACGGATATCAGTCAGAAATCGTCCTATTACATTGCCTCCAATGGTATCGCGCAGTCCCCGGAGGGACGTCGAGTGTTCCCTGACATGTCCGTGGAGGAAAATCTGATGATGGGTACCATCCCCATTGGCGACAAGCACGCTGACGAGGATATGCAGAGGATGTTTGCGCTCTTCCCTCGGCTCAAGGAGCGCCGTAACCAGCGGGCGATGACCATGTCAGGAGGCGAGCAGCAGATGCTTGCCATCGCCCGGGCGCTGATGAGCAGACCACGCCTGTTGCTACTGGACGAACCCTCGTTGGGCCTGGCGCCCATCGTTGTCAAGCAGATCTTCGCGACCCTGCGGGAGCTGGCACAGGAGGGCATGACGATCTTCTTGGTAGAGCAGAATGCCAACCATGCGTTGAAGCTTTCAGACCGTGCCTATGTCATGGTCAACGGGCAGATCCGCATGAGTGGAACCGGTCAGGAGCTGCTGGCCAACGACGAAGTACGCAACGCCTATCTGGGCGGACACTGATCAGCAGGCGCGCAGTACCAGCCGGTCGAAAATGTGGAAAACATTTTCGAGCCGGCTATGGAAGGCGACATATAGCCGCAAGTCAGCATACTTATCCCCATTCGCGATTAACCCCCAGCTTGAGTGGATCAGCCTGTGAATAAGTTGGTGGCACAATGGTGCATCCCGCGCGGCGTAAGGCCTCCAGCCGGGTGGTCAAATTTTGATCAGGTATTTCTGGCTTGCTTGGGCGGGTAAATGTCAAGTCTTGACAGTCCAGTGCCAAACTACTAAAGGGCTGTGGATAAGTCTGTGCGAAACCTTTGGAAACGCTCATTGAAAAGCGAGAGGACCAGCTATGGCGTATCGCCTTGGCACCGCTTGGTTCTAGCTTTGCCCGGTTTTGGCGTAAATTCCCGTTCCGTGATTGTGTGTGCCCCATAGGGCGGGCATGCTTCATCTTTCTCTTACCTATCCACAGGAGTAGCGCATGACCTCCACTGTCTTCATTACCGGTGCCACTTCGGGTTTCGGCGAAGCCTGCGCGCGGCGCTTCGCCGAGGCCGGCTGGTCGTTGATCATCACGGGCCGTCGCGAAGAACGCCTCAATGCGCTGGCCGAGGAGCTACGCGCGAAAGTGGATGTGCTTGCCCTGGCCGTGGACGTGCGTGATCGCAAGGCCATGGAAGCGGCGATCGGAGGGCTGCCTGAGCGGTTTGCCAGCATTACCGCCCTCGTCAACAACGCGGGCCTGGCCTTGGGTACCGATCCGGCACCCAAGTGCGACCTGGATGATTGGGACACCATGGTCGATACCAATATCAAGGGCCTGCTGTATACCACCCGGTTGTTGCTGCCCAAGCTGATCGCGCATGGCAAGGGTGCCGGTATCGTGAACCTGGGGTCCGTGGCCGGCAGCTATCCCTATCCCGGTAGCCATGTGTATGGCGGAACCAAGGCGTTCGTTAAACAGTTTTCCTTGAACCTGCGCAACGATCTCCAGGGCACCGGCGTGCGTGTGACGGACCTGGAACCCGGCATGTGTGAAAGCGAGTTCTCCCTGGTGCGCTTCGGTGGAGACAAGGCGCGCTATGACGCCACTTATGCCGGCGCAGACCCGATCCAGCCCCAGGATATCGCCGATACCATCTTCTGGATTCTCACCCAGCCCGCCCACATCAACATCAACCGCCTGGAACTGATGCCGGTCAACCAATCATGGGCGGGCTTCGCGGTCCACCGCCAGGGTTAAGCCTTGAGGGCCTCGGCAAGCGCCGCGAAGCAAGTATAGAGGTGGTAAGGGGTGGTGGATGGCATATCGTGCCGGCTCACCTGGCCCTTGGCATCGCGGCATTCATACCAGCCGCTGGGCCGCAGGAAAGCGGCCTGGAAGCGACGCAGCCCAGCCGTCAGGTCGGCGGCGCGCTCAGGTAGCAGGCTGAGCGCGCGCAGATGTTCGGCCTGGGCCCAGATCCGTCGCGTGCCATCGACTACCTGGCCGTCCGGAGCCAGGGAAGCGCATACCGCGCCCTCGCTCAAACCCTGCTGTTCGGAGCGCGCCAGCGCCTGGGCCATGTCCGCGGTCAAGGCATGCCCGCTCAGCAGGGCTGAAGACGCCAACAGGTAGTACCACTCGAACTGATGGCCCGGCTCGTACCAGTTCTGCGAGGCATCTCGAGGCTTTTCCAGCAATACGCCATGAGCGGCATCGAAGAAGTGCTCATGCATGGCATCGCACAACGTTCGCAGAGCCGCTTCGGTGGAAGGCTCGGGGCGCGTTTCGAAAGTGGCGAGAAAGGCTTCGGCCAGGTGCATCAAAGGATTTTGCAAGGGGCCTTGGCCCAGGCACGCCCAGTCCCGACCCAGGCGCGCCTCATACAGCCCGCCGGGGCTGGCGAAGCGCGCTACCGCCGCCAGGGCTGCCCGTAATGCCGGCTCGGCACTGGCCGACTGGCGCAGATAGTGAGCGCAGGCGAACAGGATGAAGGCATGGGTGTAGAGGTCTTTTTCCGTGTCCAGCGGGGCGCCCTGTGCATCGACACTGTAATACCAGCCTCCGTGGAGCGGATCGGCGAAGTATCTGTTCAACGAGGCGAATAGCGTGGCCGCTCGCGTCGCCGCTCCAGGCCTGTCACCCAGGCAGGTAAACACGAATAGCTGCCGGGCACAGGCCATGGCCCGGTAGCGCTGGACAGGCAGCGGTCGGTGCTGGTCATCCAGTGCTTCGTAGGGCAATTCCAGCGCGTGGTTCCAGCCAGGCCCTTCCCAGAGGGGCACGATGCCATCGAGGAAGTGGCGCCACACCGTGGCGTAGGTTTCGGCGAGCTCAGAATTCAAGCGGGACGCGGGCATGGACGGCTTCATGGGGCGAGAAAAATGGCCGCCACTCTAGCAGAAAACCGCTGGGCTGGCCTGGCCGCGCGGCCGTGGCGGCTAGCCTCTTAGGCCATCAGAAGGTACCCCCCGGCGATGGCCGCGCCTAAGCCTGCCAGACGCACCAGGGGCGCGACTGCCTGCGGCAACCAGCGGGCCAGGGCGTAGCCGAAGCCGTGGAGCAAGGCCGTAGCCGCGATGAAACCGACGGCATAAGACCAGGCGCTGGCCATGGCCGGCAATTCCAGCCCATGGGCCATGCCGTGGCAGAGTGCGAAAGCGGCGGTAATCAGGATCGCCAGCGCAAGCGCCGGGCGCAGCGCCAGGGCAACGGCCAGCCCCAGGGCCAGCACCGAGGCGGCAATGCCCGTTTCCAGGCCGGGCAGGGCGATGCCGGCAAAGCCCAGGCCACCGCCGACCAACATGGCCGTCAGGAAGGTGCAAGGAAGGGCCCAGCGGGCGCTGCCAGCCTGTTGGGCGGCCCAGAGGCCGATAGCGATCATGGCCAGCAGATGGTCCAGCCCGCCTAACGGGTGGCTGGCGCCAGCCAGTAGTCCTCCACTGTGCCCAGGATGGGCGAAGGCCCAGGCAGGCATGCCCATCAGCACAAGGGAGGCGAGCAATTTCAAGCGGTTCATAGGCTTTCCTTAGGGTTCAGGCCGCGGTAAGCAGGCCTTGGCGTTCGATGAAGGCAATGATCTGGTCCAGGCCATGGCCGGTTTTCTGGTTGCTGAACACGAAAGGCTTCTCCCCACGCATCTTGCGTGTATCGCGGTCCATGCTTTCTAGGGAAGCTCCGACCTGCTCGGCCAGGTCGATCTTGTTGATTACCAGCAGGTCGGACTTGCAGATACCCGGTCCACCCTTGCGCGGGAGCTTGTCCCCGGCCGAGACGTCGATCACATACAGGGTGAGGTCCGACAACTCAGGACTGAAGGTGGCTGAGAGGTTATCGCCGCCGGATTCCACCAGGATGAGATCAAGCCCAGGGAAGCGACGATTGAGCTGATCCACAGCTTCCAGGTTGATCGAGGCGTCTTCCCGGATGGCGGTATGAGGGCAGCCTCCGGTTTCCACGCCGATGATCCGCTCCGGTGCCAAGGCCTGGTTGCGCACCAGGAAGTCGGCGTCTTCCCGGGTGTAGATGTCATTGGTGACCACCGCCAGGTTATAGCGCTCGCGCAGCGCCAGGCACAAGGCGAGGGTAAGGGCGGTCTTGCCGGAACCGACAGGGCCGCCGATGCCGACTCTCAGGGGTTGGCTGTTCATGGGTTCTCCTAGGATCGAAACAGGCGGCTGTACTGCCGCTCGTGGGCCATGCTGGCCAGGGCCAGGCCGAACGGCGCGCCGCCTACCTGGGCTGGGTCGATGTCGCAGGCGATGCGCTGGGCTCTGTCGAGTGCCGGCAGCAGATCACTGGTCAGCCGTTGCGCGGCCTGTTGGCCAAGGGGCAAGGTTTTCATCAATACGGCCAACTGGTTTTCCAGCCAGCTCCACAGCCAGGCGGTAAGCGCGTCGGATGGGCTGATGCGCCAGGCCCGGGCCGTCAGCGCCCAGCCCAGGGCCAGGTGCGGCTCATCGATTGCCAGCAGGAACGCTCGGGCAGGACGGTCCAGCTCCTCCAGCCCCAGCAGCAGCTGTTTAAGGGAGTAGCCCATCTGTCGGCTCTCGAGCTGGAATTCGCGGGTTTCCCGGCTGGCGCGGTGCGCTTCCCAATGGTCACGCAGCACGTGCCAGTCTTCAGCCGCGGCGGCATTGCAATGGGCCAGAAGCAAGGGCGCCTCGAAGCGTGCCAGGTTGAGCTCGAGCTGATCCGTCAACCATACCGCCGCACTGTCCCGGCTACAGACCCAGCCGGCTTCCACCGCCATCTCCAGGCCTTGGGAATAGCTATAGCCGCCAATAGGCAGCTGGGGGCTGGCCAGGCGCAGCAAGGCCCAGGCAGGGCTCACCGCCTGGCGCCAAACTGGTGCAGGCGAGGCGCATAGTTGAATGCTTCCTCACCATGATGGGAATGGTGATGGCCGCCACCGTAGGCCCCGTGCTCCGGCTGGAAGGGCGCTTCGATCGCGCTCACGCTGGCACCCAGTTGTTCGAGCATGGCCTGGAGCACATGGTCCTCGAGCAGGCGCAGCCAGCCTTCGCCTACCTGCAAGGCAACATGGCGGTTGCCCAAGTGATAGGCGGCACGGGTCAGCTCGAGAGCCGAGCCGCAGGTCACATGCAGCAGCCGCTCTGATCGTGCGCATACCTTCACTACGCGACCGTCTTCGGCCAGCAGGAAATCTTCATCGCGCAAGGGAGGCTGACCGCGCTCAAGGAACAGGCCGACGTCCTCGCCAGCGGCGCTATAGCAGCGCAGGCGGCTTTTACTGCGCGCCTCAAAGGTCAGATGAAGCTCTGCATCCCAAGTGGGACGCGGGTCCAGACGGTGATGAATGACAAGCATCGATAGGCTTCCAGCTCAGGACTGGAAGCAAGCTAGAGCAAGGGGCTTGCCAACTTGAACGCGCGGTGGAAAACCGGGGAGCGGCTGGGTCTAGGATGGAGCGGGACGGGGTTCAAAATGGGGCGTCTAGAGAGGGTGTGCACAGTTGAAGTGCAAGTGGCACCCGAGCCCGCCGGAAGCGGGCCTATCGGGACTACCGAGCAGTCAGGCCACAGTGTTCGGACTGCGGTCTGCGCCATCCTGGACAACGGTGTTCGGACTGCGGTCTGCGCCATCTTGGGCAACGGTGTTCAGATTGCGGTCAGCACCATCCTGGGCGACGGTGTTCAGATTGCGGTCTGCGCCATCCTGGGCGACGGTATTCAGATTGCGGTCAGCACCATCCTGGGCAACGGTGTTCAGATTGCGGTCTGCGCCATCCTGGGCAACGGTGTTCAGGTTACGGTCAGCACCATCCTGGGCAACGGTGTTCAGGTTACGGTCGGCGCCATCCTGGGCGACAGTGAAGCGGTGGCTTACAGTGACGGCGGCGGTGGGCTTGGCCTGGGTGGCCAGATCCTGGTCCGTCACGGGCAAGGCAAAGGCACTGAAAGTAGCAAGGGACAGCGCGGCGGCGAAGAGTTGGCGTTTCATGAGAGGCTCCTTGAAGGGATGAAAATCTGTCTACGGGGCCCATGCTACGCGCTGTATCCCGAGGCGGAAGTCGATCCTCTGCATGATGAAAATCGATCAGAGTGATGATGGAAAACTCTAAGCCGATCAGTGGGTTAGATTTGACTGCCAGTAGTGGAAGCTGGGTATCAGCCGCAAGCCGAACGGGAAAGGGAAACCTCCGCCGTCTCGTTGTAGTCACACCTTTTGACTATCGATCGCGCATTCACGCCCAGGGATAGTCGCTGTATGGAGAGCCCGCATGTCTCGCCCGCTTCGCATTACCGCCTGGATTCTCGGCGTACTGCTGGCCTTGATTGTTGTCTTGGTCGTGGTCATCGCCACCTTTGACTGGAATCGGGTCAAGCCCACCCTTAATGAAAAGGTGTCCGAGGCATTGCATCGCCCGTTCGCGATCAATGGCAACCTGGCGGTGGCTTGGGCTCGTCAGCCGGACGAAGGCGGCTGGCATGCCTGGGTGCCCTGGCCACATTTCATTGCTGACGACATCACCCTGGGTAATCCGGCGTGGTCCAAAGAGCCGCGGATGGCTGGCCTCAAGCGCGTAGAGTTCCGCCTTTCACCGCTGCCGCTGCTGGCGCAACATATCGTAATCCCTCGTATCAACCTGACCGAGCCCAGTGCCGACCTGGAGCGCCTGAAAGACGGTCGCGCCAACTGGGATTTCGACCTGGGGCCCAAGGATGACACCGCCGAGCCGTCGAGCTGGGTGCTGGATATCGGCGCGATCGGGTTCGACAAAGGACGGGTCGGTTTCAACGACGCAACCCTGGATACCCAGGTACAGGTACTGATCGACCCGCTTGGCCAGCCCATTCCCTTCAAGGCCCTGGCTGGGCAAAGCGAGGCGGCCAAGGCACTGGACGAGGCCGGTAACAGCGCCCAGGATTACGCGTTCGGCTTCAAGGCTGAAGGGCGATACAAGGGCCTGCCGGTTCGCGGGACGGGCAAGATAGGCGGCTTGTTGGCGCTGCAGGACGCTCGGCAACCCTTCCCGGTCCAGGTCGACGCCAGCGCTGGCGATACTCAGGCATCCGTGGTCGGTACCTTGACCGATCCACGCAACCTGGGCGCCCTGGACCTGCACCTGAAGCTTTCCGGTACCAGCCTGGGCAACCTTTATCCACTGACGGGCGTCACCTTGCCCGACTCGCCGCCCTACAGTACAGACGGCCATCTGGTTGCCCGGTTGCATGAGCCCTCGGGGGCAAGCTTTCACTATGACAACTTCAATGGCCGCATCGGTGACAGCGACATCCATGGAGACCTGGCCTTCGTTGCCAGCCAGCCCCGGCCAAAGCTGAGCGGCAAGCTTGTTTCCAACCAGTTGCTGTTCAGTGACCTGGCGCCCCTGATCGGTGCGGACTCCAATGCCGAACAAAAGGCCCGAGGCGCGGACAGCCAGCAGCCGGCCGGCAAGGTATTGCCCGTGGAAGCGTTCAAGACGGACCGCTGGCGCGCAATGGATGCCGACGTCGAGTTCACCGGCAAGCGAATCGTGAAGACCGAAAGCTTGCCCGTGTCGGATCTCTATACCCATGTGGTGCTCGACAATGGTCGCCTGCATCTGGACCCGCTGCGTTTCGGCGTCGCTGGCGGTCAGCTTGATTCCAACATTCGCCTCAATGGCCAGGTCGAGCCTCTGCAAGGCCAGGCGCGGCTCAGCGCGCGTGGTTTCAAGCTCAAGCAGCTGTTCCCCACGTTCGAGCCCATGCGCACCAGCTTCGGAGAACTCAATGGCGATGCGCAACTGGTCGGCACGGGCAATTCCGTCGCCGCCTTGCTGGGCACCGCCAATGGCAACCTCAAGATGCTGGTCAATGACGGGGCGGTCAGCCGCGACCTGATGGAAATCGCCGGGTTGAACGTAGGCAACTATGTGATGGGTAAGATCTTCGGCGACAAGGAAGTAAGGATCAACTGCGCGGCGGCAGACATCGGCGTAAAAGACGGGTTGGCCAGTACCAACCTGTTCGTGTTCGACACGGAAAACGCGGTCATCTACATCGACGGTGATGCCAACTTCAAGACCGAGCGCATGGACTTCAAGATTACACCGGAGTCCAAAGGCTTCCGCCTGTTCTCGCTACGTTCGCCGCTTTATGTACGTGGCACCTTCGGCAGCCCCAGCGCGGGGGTGCAGGCCGTGCCCCTGTTGTTGCGTGGTGCCGGCATGGTCGCATTGGGCGCTGTGGTCGCACCGGCTGCCGGCCTGCTCGCCTTGGTCGCCCCGAGCGGAGAAGAACCCAACCAGTGCCGGCCGTTGCTGGAGCAGATGAAGCAAGGCAAGGTGCCGGCGACCGTAAGGTAGCAGTGCAGGTGCATGTAGGAGGCAGCGAAGCTGCCGAATGAGGGGCCTATTCAAGGCCATTCCCCAGCTGGCGCTGGGTCCCGCAGAGGCTGTGGGAGGTAGCGAAGCTGCCGAATGGCAGGCTTTCCAAAGCCGGCTCCGGCAGACCAGCCTTCCAGCGAAGGCTGTCTCCGGATCAGGTCAGGTCAAGTCGCCGAGGATGTCCGCCATGTCGTCGGCGTGCTCTTCTTCCTGCGCCAGAATGTCTTCGAAGATGCGCCGGGTGGTGGGATCTTTCTCGCCGATGTACTGCACGATCTCCCGGTAGGCATCGATTGCGATCCGCTCGGCCACCAGATCCTCGTAGACCATTTCCTTCAGGTTGGCGCCGGCCTTGTACTCGGCATGGGACAAGGCGGACAAGCGGTCCGGATTGAATTCGGGTTCGCCACCCAGTTGCACGATACGTTCGGCCAAGCGGTCGGCGTGCTCCGCTTCCTGCTGGGCGTGTTCAAGAAACTCGTCCGCTGCCACGCTGGCCTTGAGGCCGGTAGCCATGAAGTAGTGGCGCTTGTAGCGCAGCGTGCAGACCAGCTCGGTAGCCAGGGACTCGTTGAGCAAGCGAATGATTTCTTCGCGGTCAGCGGTATAGCCTTCGGTCACCGCGCCGTTATCCACGTTTTGGCGGGCGCGTTCTCGAAGCACGGTCTTGTCGGTCAATTGAAGATTGAGCATGGGTCTCTCCAGGGATCACGGTGATCCGGCTCGCTCTATGCTGACGCCAGGCGCCGGGCGAGCTCGGTAGGAAGCAGGCGGCGGGTTGGGCTGAGGCCTGGCCCGGTACCGCCTTGGGGCGTCATTTGGCCTGTTCGTTCTGCTTGCGCTGCTCGCAAGTCATGAAACCTTTGGTATCCACCAGGCCAGCGCTGTCGAAGCTGACGTAGTAGGCCTGCTGGTGACCATCATGGTTGAGGATGTAATTGTTGCAGGTGCCGTTGGCCGAGCCAGCGGTTCCTTCGATGACAGTGGAAGGCGGGCCGGCGATGGTGCGCACTTGCTGCATGGTCATGCCTTTCTCGACTTGCTTGACCAAAGGCTCGTTGCGGTAGGTGACGAAGTCCACCGGGTTTTCCGGGGTAGTCTGGCAACCGGCAAGCACAGCGAGCACGCATGCAGCGGTCAGGGTTTGCTTGAACATGGTATCGCTCCAGGGAAAGCCGAACTGGCTACGGTTTTGGAGCTTCGCTTGTGTGCAAGAGTTCGACTTTCCGATGCAAATGGCGGCCCTTGTACAACCGCCTCGGTTCGGGCTGGTGGCCGACGCGGTTCACTGGCAGACTGCCCTTCCTCCCGGGTGGTTTGTTCGAGGCCGTATGCCCACGTTTTCTTCTCGTCATGTATTGATTGCCAGCTGGGTGCTGGTTATCGGCGGCTTGCTGATGGTTCTGCCGCTGCGCCTGTTGCCGAGCCTGCTCGCGGGCCTGCTGGTGTTCGAACTGGTGAACATGCTCACCCCGCAGCTGCAACGACTGATCGCCGGGCCGCGGGCGCGCTGGGTGGCGGTGGCCCTGCTGGGCACCCTGGTGGTCAGCGCGTTGGCGCTGATTTTCTTCGGCGCGTTCAGCCTGGTCTTGCATGAAGTTGAAAACCCCGGCGCGAGCCTGGACAAGTTCATGACGGTGGTAGACCGTGCCCGGGGACAACTGCCTCCGGCGATCGACGCCTACCTGCCCGCCAGCGCGGCCGAGTTCCGGGTGGCCATCGGCGCCTGGCTAGGCAAGCATGTCAGCGACCTGCAACTGATGGGCAAGGATGCGGTGCACACCTTCGTGACCCTGCTGATCGGCATGGTGCTGGGCGCCATCATTGCGCTGCAACGCGCGTCGGACGAGACTGCCCGCCAGCCCTTGGCCGCGGCGCTCTATCAGCGTCTGACCCTATTGGTGCAAGCGTTCCGCAATATCGTGTTCGCCCAGATCAAGATCTCCCTGCTCAACACTGCCTTTACCGGGGTTTTCCTGGCCGTGGTGCTGCCCCTGCTGGGGATAAAGCTGCCACTGACCAAGACCTTGATCGTGTTGACCTTCCTGCTGGGCCTGTTGCCGGTGATCGGCAATCTTATGTCCAACACGCTGATCACCATCGTTGGTCTGTCACTGTCAGTGTGGGTCGCCGTGGGGGCCCTGGGTTACCTGATTCTTATCCACAAGGTGGAGTACTTCCTCAATGCCCGTATCGTGGGCGGGCAGATCAGGGCCAAATCCTGGGAACTGCTGCTAGCCATGCTGGTGTTCGAGGCAGCGTTCGGCCTGCCCGGCGTGGTCGCCGGGCCGATCTACTATGCGTACCTGAAAAGCGAACTGCGTGAGGCAGCGCTGGTGTAGGTTGTGCCTGCCGTTATCCGTAGCGGCGCCAGGCCTCGATCGCCAACCCGCTGCCAATGCTGCCGAAGCGATTGCCCTCAACGTGGCGAGCATTGGGCAGCATGGCCGCCACGCTGTCCCGAAGGGCGGGAATGCCGCTGGAGCCGCCGGTGAAGAACACCGTATCGACCTGATTTTCACGAATGCCGGCGCGCGCCAAGGTTTCGTTGACACTGGCGTGTACCCGCTGCAGCAAGCCTTCGATGGCGCTTTCGAATAACGCGCGGGTCAGGTCCACGCTCAGGCCGGGCTCGATACGGCCCAGGTCCAATAGACGGCTTGGCGCATCGGTCAGCTGGATCTTGGTTTCCTCGACTTCCATGGCCAGCCAGTGGCCGGCCCGCTGCTCGATCAGGCGGAACAGCCTGTCGATGCCGAGGGTGTCTTCTATGTCGTAGCGCATATTGGCCAAGGCCAGCTGGGATTTTTGCGAGTACACCGAGTTGATCGTGTGCCAGGTCGCCAGGCTCAGGTGATAGCTGGTAGGCATCAACGCCTGGCTTTTCATCCGGCTGCCGTAGCCAAACAGGGGCATGACGCCTTGCAGGCTCAGGTGCTTGTCGAAGTCGGTACCGCCTACGTGCACGCCGCCGGTGGCCAGGATGTCCTGCTCTCGCTCGGTGAGGGCACGACGCTCCGGTGCCAGGCGTACCAGGGAAAAGTCCGATGTACCGCCGCCGATGTCGACGATCAGAACCAGCTCTTCCCGCTCGATGCCTGCCTCGTAGTCGAACGCGGCGGCAATGGGCTCGTACTGGAAGGAGACGTCCTTGAACCCAAGCTTGCGCGCCACCGCCGCGAGCGTGTCTTCGGCTTCCTGGTCCGCGATGGCATCGTCGTCCACGAAGAAGACGGGCCGGCCTAGCACCACCTGGTCGAAAGCACGGCCGCCCGCGTCCTCGGCCCGCTGTTTGAGCTGAGCGATGAACAGGCCCAGCAGGTCCTTGAATGGCAGGGCGCTGCCAAGCACGCTGGTGTCATGTTTGATCAGGCGGGAACCGAGCAGGCTTTTCAAGGATCGCATCAGGCGTCCTTCGTAGCCGTCCAGATATTCTTTCAAGGCAAGGCGGCCATAGACGGGCCGGCGCTCTTCGGCATTGAAGAACACCACCGAGGGCAGGGTGATCTTGCCATCCTCCAGCGGCAGCAGGGTTTGCTCGCCGGGACGGTACCAGCCCACGGTGGAATTGGACGTACCGAAGTCGATGCCGCAGGCGCGAGCGAAGGGAGCGGTGGTCATGTATCGGCCCTGGAGAAAAAACGGCCGCGCAGTGTATGCCAGGGCGCGACCGAACCGAAGAGCAGGGTGGCGGATTTTTCCACCGCCTCACTTGAAAGCATGCCTGTGGCCCCAATCTAGAAGGCATTACCACGCGAACATTTGCTCCTGGCTGCGTCATGACCGACAGTGTCTTCATACAGGGGCGGCCTCGCGTTTTTCTCTTTTCAGGTGGTACCTACAGATGGATTTCAAAGACTACTACAAGGTACTTGGGGTAGAGCCAGGGGCGGACGAGAAGACCATCAAGGCCGCTTACCGCAAGCTTGCCCGCAAGTACCACCCTGATGTGAGCAAGGAGCCGAACGCGGAGGCCCAGTTCAAGGAAGCGTCCGAGGCCTACGATGTGCTGAGCAGCGCCGAGAAGCGTGCCGAGTACGATGAACTGCGCAAGTACGGTGTGCATGGCCGTCCCTTCCAAGCGCCGCCGGGTTATGGCGGGGGTGGCTTTGGCCAGGAAAGCGGAGATTTTTCCGACTTCTTCAGTGCCATCTTCGGCAACCAGAGCCGGGCCGGCAACCCATTCGGCAGCGCGCGGGGGTCAGCGCGCAATACGAGCCGGCGCGGCAAGGACGTGGAACTGGAACTGGCGCTGTTCCTTGAGGAGCTCCTTTCGGGTGACTCCAAGCAAGTCAGTTTCCGTGTACCTCAGTACAACGCTGCCGGGCACCCCACGGGCAACGCAACCAAAACCCTGAATGTTCGGATTCCGGCCGGGGTAACCGATGGCGAGCGGGTGCGCCTCAAGGGTCAGGGCGGCCCCGGCCATGCCGGCGGCGAACCTGGGGACCTGTACATGACCATTCGCTTCGCGCCGCACCCTCGCTTCACGGTCGAAGGCCATGACCTGGTGGTGGAAGTGCCGGTGGCTCCTTGGGAGCTGGCACTGGGAGCGAAGGTACAGGTACCGACCCTTGGCGGGCGAATCAACCTCACCGTTCGCCCGGACAGCCAGAACGGCCAACGCCTGCGAGTGAAGGACAATGGCTTGCCGATCAAGGGCGGCGGCCGGGGAGACCTGTTGGTAATGCTCAAGGTGGTGATGCCGCCGAGCAACGATGCCACCCGGGAGCTCTGGGACAAACTGGCCCACCGGGCGGCCTTCGACCCGCGCGCTGGCCTGTAAGCCGGCCTTGGCCGCGATCAGGACTGACACTTCATCACACCCGGTTACACCGCGTCATACCTGGTCGCCGCCAAGGCGGGCGCTACGGGTGGGCCGATATCGCCGTAGCAGCCGCGCTTGCGCGCGACAGGGTCTAGCACCGCGTGATGCCCGGTCGCCGCCAAGGCGGGCTGCTACGGGGCCACTAGAACAGGAAATACCGTTGCGCCATGGGCAGTTCATCGGCCGGCTCGCACCATAGCAGTACCCCGTCGGCCTTGACCTGGTAGGTCTGGGGGTCGACGTCGATCACAGGCTGGTAGCTATTGTGTATCAGGTCCGCCTTGGCGACGCCGCGGCAACCTTTGACCACCCCTATGGCTTTCTTCAGGCCCAGCCGTTCGGGTATGCCAGCGGCGAGGGCGGCCTGGCTGATGAAGGTCAGGCTGGTGGCGTGGCGGGCGCCGCCGTAGCTGGCGAACATGGGCCGGTAATGCACCGGCTGTGGCGTGGGAATGGAGGCATTGGCATCGCCCATCAGGCTCGCGGCAATGGCGCCTCCCTTGAGAATCAGGCTGGGCTTGACTCCGAAGAATGCCGGACGCCATAGCACCAGATCCGCCAGCTTGCCCACTTCGATGGAGCCCACTTCGTGGCTGATGCCGTGGGTGATGGCCGGGTTGATGGTGTATTTGGCAATGTAGCGGCGCGCACGGAAATTGTCGTTGCGGTCGCTGTCCTCCGGCAGCGGGCCGCGTTGCCTGCGCATCTTGTCAGCGGTTTGCCAGGTGCGGGTGATCACCTCCCCAACCCGCCCCATGGCCTGGCTGTCGGAGCTGATCATCGAAAAAGCGCCCAGGTCATGGAGAATGTCTTCGGCGGCGATGGTTTCCCGGCGAATGCGGCTTTCGGCGAAGGCCACGTCCTCGGCGATGCTCGGGTCCAGGTGATGGCACACCATCAGCATGTCAAGGTGTTCATCGATGGTGTTGCGCGTGAAAGGCCGGGTCGGGTTGGTGGAACTGGGCAAGACATTGGGTAGCCCACACGCCTTGATGATGTCGGGCGCATGGCCGCCTCCGGCGCCTTCGGTGTGGTAGGTATGGATGGTGCGGCCTTTGAACGCGCCCAGGGTAGTTTCCACGAAGCCGGATTCATTCAAGGTATCGGTATGGATCGCCACCTGCACGTCGTACTGGTCGGCCACGGCAAGGCAGTTGTCGATGGCCGCTGGCGTGGTGCCCCAGTCTTCATGCAACTTCAGGCCGATCGCCCCGGCTTCTACCTGCTCGATCAAAGGGCCAGGCAAGCTGGCGTTGCCCTTGCCGGTGAAGCCCAGGTTCATGGGAAAGGCGTCCGCGGCCTGGAGCATCCGCGCCATATGCCAAGCGCCCGGCGTGCAGGTGGTGGCATTGGTACCGGTCGCCGGACCGGTGCCGCCACCGATCATGGTGGTCACCCCGCTCATCAGGGCTTCCTCGATCTGTTGCGGGCAGATGAAGTGAATGTGGGTATCGATCCCGCCCGCGGTGAGAATCATGCCTTCCCCGGCGATCACTTCGGTACTGGCGCCCAAGGCGATGGTAACCCCCGGCTGGATATCCGGGTTGCCGGCCTTTCCGATAGCGGCAATGCGGCCGTTCTTCAGCGCCACGTCCGCCTTGACGATGCCCCAATGGTCCAGCACCAGGGCATTGGTGATCACCGTGTCAGCCACCTCGGCTGCCAGGAGCTGCCCCTGGCCCATGCCATCGCGAATGACCTTGCCCCCGCCGAACTTCACTTCCTCGCCATAGACGGTGAAGTCCTTTTCGACCTCGATCCACAGCTCGGTATCGGCCAGGCGCACCCGGTCGCCCACGGTGGGGCCGAACATGTCGGCATAGGCTTGTTTGCTTATCTTCATCATCGCTCCTTGGAGGCGACCTTCGGGCCGCAAGCCGGAAGCTTCAAGCCTCAAGCTTCAAGTTTTAATAAGTTCGTCGCTTGCAGCTTGCCGCTCAAAGGTTGCCCATCACCCGTGCGGCAAAGCCGTATACCCGGCGCAGGCCGGCCAGCTCCACCAGCTCGACTTCCCGGCTTTGCCCGGGTTCGAAACGTACGGCGGTGCCGGCGGGAATGTTCAGGCGCATGCCGCGGCTGGCATCACGGTCGAAGGCCAGCGCGTCGTTGGTTTCGAAGAAGTGGAAATGCGAGCCTACCTGGATGGGACGGTCGCCTTGGTTGGCGACTCGCAAGCTGAGGGTACGACGGCCCGCATTGAGTTCAATCTCGCCCGCCTCGATGCGGTATTGGCCAGGAATCATGAGCGTGGTCCTTGCAGGAGCTTGAAATAGAGCGAAGTGGGGCGGTAAGTGCCCTCCGGAGAACAGGCGTAGTCGGGGATCTGGCCAGCGCGCTGGTAGCCGAGCCCTTGATAGAAGTCCTCGGCCGGCGAGCCGGTTTCGGTATCGAGGAACAGCAGTCCCCGCTTGAGGTGGCGAGCCTCGCTTTCCAGCGCTGTCATCAATTGACTGCCCAGGCCATGGCGCCGGCAATCGGTGCGCACCAGCAGTTTCTGGACTTCGGCACGATTGCGCCCGTTGGGCTTCTGGCACAGCGCCAGCTGGACGCTGGCGACCACTGCTTCGTTCTTCACCACCACCCAGAGCAAGCGGTCACCCTGGTTGATCTCGACAGACAGCGAATTGAAGTAATCCGTGGCCGCCGCGCTGTCCAGGTCGTTCAGGAAACCGATAGAGGCACCGTCGGCCACCGCGTCGAGCAGCAGCTCCACCAGGCCGGGCCGGTAATGGGCAAAACTCTCGAGCGTGACGCGGCGCAACTGGGCAGGGTTCATGGGCTACTCCTGAGGCGGGCGGGCACCGGGATTGAGAGTGCATTGCATGAAGGTCAGGTCCAGCCAGCGGCCGAATTTCACACCCACCTGGGGCATCTGGCCGGTAATCTCGAAGCCCTGACGCTGGTGCAAACGTATCGAGGACTGGTTGCCGCTTTCGATGGCCGCTACCACCACATGCTTGTCGCAGGCGCGGGCGCGCTCGAGCAAGGGAGCGAGCAGTTTCGCCCCGAGCCCGAGGCCACGCTGGCCATCGCGTACATACACCGAGTTTTCCACCGTGTGGCGGAAGCCTTCGAATGGCCGCCAGTCACCGAAGGACGCGTAGCCCAATACCTGGTCTTCGCTGACCGCGACGAGGATCGGATAACGCTGCTGTTGGCGTAGGTCGTACCAGGCCTGACGGTTGGCCAGGTCCACGGATTGTTCGTTCCAGATCGCCGTGGTATTGGCTACCGCGTCGTTGTAGATCTCCAGGATGCCAGGCAGGTCCGCTGGCGAGGCGTCGCGAATTTCAATGGTCATTGTCGGCTCTCAGGCAATGGGCTGATGCACGGTGACCAGCTTGGTCCCGTCGGGGAAGGTGGCTTCGACCTGGATTTCCGGAATCATCTCGGCAATGCCCTCCATCACCTGGTCTCGGGTCAGTAGCGTGGTACCGAAGTGCATCAGGTCGGCCACGGTCCGGCCATCGCGCGCGCCCTCGAGCAAGGCGGCGCTGATGTAGGCGATGGCCTCGGGGTAATTCAGCTTCAGGCCGCGGGCCAGGCGCCGTTCGGCTACCAGGCCAGCGGTGAAGATAAGCAGTTTGTCTTTCTCTCGGGGCGTCAGGTCCATGAGCGTTACCTCGGTCAGGTGGTCCAGATCCGCGGAGGAACCGCGTCCCGGCCTAGAAGTTGTGGGCGCAGCAGGCGCCAGAGGCGGATCAGCCAGTCGCGTGCATCCAGGGCCTCGCCGGTCAGGCAGCGGGCGATGACCAGGCCGGGCAGTTGGGTAAGATCACCCTGGCCTCGGCAAGGTAGCGCGCGACAGGCTTCCAGGCAGGCCGGGTCGGCCTGGCCGGTGATGATCAGGGTGGCGAACACGGGCTGTCCGCGCAAGCCTATGGGGGAGTGGAGCAGCCGATCGCCCCCCGACAGGCGCTGGCGCTCATGCCAGATCAGCTCGCCGTCGCGGCGGATATCCAGCGTTGCCTGGAAATACCCTGAAGTGAAGGCTTCGCCACTGGCGGGCCGTCCCAGCGCGACCACGTCCCAGTAGCACAGGCGGGCATCTCCATGCAGGTCGATGCGGGCGTCCAGGTGCGCCTGGGCGCCGCTGAACACCAGGGTTTCCTGCGGCAGCCACTCCAGGGTAGCGCCTGGCGCCACGCTCAGCTCGAGACTTTGCCGCGCTGGCACCTCGGCACGGTACCACTTGGCAGCCCCCGGGCTGGTGAGCTGTGCCCAGGCGCCCGGACCGGCCTGGGCCGCCAGGGTCAGACGGTCGCCCCCAGCGATGCCGGCCGGGGGGTGAACGATGATGTGCTGGCACACCTCGGGCCCCTCGGGGTAGAGGTGTTTCTGCACCCGCAGGGGGCCATGGTGACGGCGCCGCGTAGGCCGTGTGGTATCGCCGACCCGGGCGTAGGCCAGGTCGAGTTCGGCGTTCCACTGGGGAACGAACAGGCTGGGGTTGGCAGGCAGGTTCATGGGCGTGGGCTTAGATCGTCACCAAACCGCGGACGCCATTGGCTTCCATCTCCGACCCGCTGCCCTGGGCCACGATCTCGCCTCGGGACATGACAAGGTACTGATCCGCCAGCTCGGCGGCGAAATCATAGAACTGCTCCACCAGCAGAATGGCCATGTCGCCTCGCGCGGCCAGCCGCCGGATGACCGCGCCGATTTCCTTGATGACCGAGGGCTGAATGCCTTCAGTAGGCTCATCGAGAATAAGCAGGCGCGGTTGGCTGGCCAGGGCGCGGCCGATGGCCAACTGCTGTTGCTGGCCGCCAGACAGGTCGCCGCCACGGCGGTGCTTCATGTCCAGCAATACCGGGAAGAGTTCGTAAATGAATGCCGGGACCGCCCGCGCCTGGCCTGCCGGGAAGCGGGACAGCCCCATCAGCAGGTTTTCCTCCACGGTCAGGCGCGGGAAGATCTCCCGGCCCTGGGGTACGTAGGCGATGCCGGCTTGCACTCGCTGGTGCGGCTTGAAGGGGGTAATGGCCTGGCCTTCCCAATGCACGCTGCCTTCCTTGGCCGGTAGCAAGCCCATCAGGCAGCGCAGCAGGGTGGTCTTGCCCACGCCATTGCGGCCCAGCAGGCAGGTGACCTCGCCGATGCGCGCCTGGAATGACAGCCCGCGCAGGATATGACTGCCGCCGTAATACTGGTGAAGCTCGGAAACTTGCAGCATGGGTTGTCCTTATGGATGAACCGGCAGTTGACTGGCGCGCTCAACGCCCCAGGTACACCTCGATCACGCGCTCATCAGCCTGCACCTCTTCCAAGGTACCCTCGGCCAGTACGCTGCCCTGGTGAAGCACGGTGACCTGGTCAGCGATGCTGCCCACGAAGCCCATGTCATGCTCGACCACCATCAGGGAACGTTGGCCGGCCAAGCCCTTGAACAGTTCGGCGGTGAATTCGGTTTCGGCATCGGTCATGCCCGCCACCGGTTCGTCGAGCAACAGCAGTTGCGGGTCCTGCATCAGCAGCATGCCGATTTCCAGGAACTGCTTCTGCCCATGGGACAGCAATCCGGCGGGCCGGTTGACCGAGGCGGTCAGGCGGATCATCTGCAGCGTATGTTCGATCTGGTCGCGTTGCTCGCCGCTCAGCCGCGCGCGCAGGCTTGCCCAGACGGACTTATGGGTTTTCTGCGCCAGCTCCAGGTTCTCGAATACGGTCAAGGCTTCGAACACGGTCGGCTTCTGGAACTTGCGACCTATGCCGGCTTGGGCGATCTGTACTTCGCTCAGGCGGGTCAGGTCCAGGGTTTCTCCGAACCAGGCCCGCCCCGCCGTGGGGCGGGTCTTGCCCGTGATCACATCCATCAAGGTGGTCTTGCCCGCTCCGTTGGGGCCGATGATGCAACGTAGCTCGCCGACCCCAATGTACAGGTTCAGGCTATTGAGCGCCTTGAAGCCATCGAAGCTGACGCTGATGTCTTCCAGGGTGAGGATGGTGCCGTGCCGGGTATCCAGCCCGGTAGCCGCCGCAGCCCCCAGACCCAGGGCGTCGCGGCTGGTGCCGGCATCACGGTTGGGGTGCGGGTCCAGGGCAGGCTCAAGCATGAAGGCTGGGGTGGGAAGGGTTCTCATGCGTCATCTCGCTTTCTGAGCAGGCCGATCACGCCCTTGGGCAGGTAAAGGGTGACAAGGATGAACAGGGCCCCCAGGAAGAACAGCCAGTATTCAGGAAAGGCCACGGTGAACCAGCTCTTCATGCCGTTGACCAGGCCTGCGCCCAGCAGCGGGCCGATCAGGCTGCCGCGCCCGCCCAGGGCTACCCATACCGCCGCCTCGATGGAGTTGGTGGGTGACATCTCGCTCGGGTTGATGATGCCTACCTGAGGCACGTAGAGGGCGCCGGCCAGGCCGCACAGCACCGCGCTCAATACCCAGACGAACAGCTTGAAACCGCGTGGGTCGTAACCGCAGAACATCAGGCGGTTCTCCGCGTCCCTCAGCGCGGTAAGCACCCGACCGAACTTGCTGCGTGCCAGGCGCCAGCCCAGCCATAGGCTGGCCAGCAGCAGCGCCACGGTCAGCAGGAACAGCACTGCCCGAGTGCCCTGGCTGGTAATGGAGAAACCCAGCAAGGTGCGGAAGTTGGTAAAGCCGTTGTTGCCGCCGAAGCCGGTTTCGTTGCGGAAGAACAGAAGCATGCCGGCGAACGTCAGGGCCTGGGTCATGATGGAGAAATACACACCCTTGATCCGCGAGCGGAACGCGAAGAAGCCGAACACTAGGGCCAGCAAGCCGGGCGCCAGCACCACCAGGCACAAGGCCCAGAGGAAGTGCTCGGTGCCTGCCCAATACCAGGGCAACTCGCTCCAGGAAAGGAATGTCATGAAGGCCGGCAGGCCATCGCCGGCGGCTTGGCGCATCAGGTACATGCCCATGGCGTAGCCGCCCAAGGCAAAGAACAGCCCATGCCCCAGGGAAAGCAGCCCTGCATAGCCCCAGACCAGGTCCAGGGCAAGGGCGACTATGGCATAGCACAGGATCTTGCCCACCAGGGTCAAGGTATAGGCCGATACCTGCAGCGGGTGGTCCTCCGGCAGCAAAGACATTAGTGGCAGCGCCAGCAATACCAGCAGCAGCGAGACGCCGACGGCCCAGGACACGCGTGGCCCGGCCTTGCGGGCCACGGCGAGCATCAGAGGTTGGTTCATCAGTCGATCACCCGGCCCTTGAGTGCGAATAGCCCTTGTGGGCGTTTCTGGATAAACAGGATGATCAGCGCCAGGATGAGAATCTTGCCCAACACTGCGCCGATCTGGGGTTCCAGCACCTGTTGGCGATGCCCAGGCCGAAGGCCGCGCAAATGCTCCCGGCCAGTTGTCCGACCCCGCCAAGCACCACCACCAGGAACGAATCGATGATGTAGCTCTGGCCCAGGTCGGGCCCGACATTGCCAATCTGGCTCAGGGCGACGCCGCCCAGACCGGCGATGCCGGAGCCCAGGCCGAAGGCGAGCATGTCCACCCGGCCGGTCGGTACGCCGCAGCAGGCGGCCATGGCCCGGTTCTGGGTCACGGCGCGTACGTTCAGGCCAAGGCGAGTCTTGTTCAGCAGTAGCCAGGTCAGGCCCACCACGAACAGCGAGAAGCCGATGATGACCAGACGGTTGTAAGGCAATACCAGGTTGGGCAGTACCTGAACCCCTCCGGAGAGCCACCCGGGGTTGGCCACCTCGACGTTCTGCGCGCCGAACAGCACGCGAATCAGTTGGATGAGGATCAGGCTGATGCCCCAGGTCGCCAGCAGGGTTTCCAGCGGCCGACCATAGAGGTGGCGAATCACGGTGCGTTCCAGAGCCATGCCGATGGCGGCGGTGACCAGGAAGGCCACCGGCAGGGCCAGCAAGGGATACCAGGCCAGGGCGGCCGGGGCGTGATGTTGGAACAGCGTCTGCACGCCATAGGTGGTATAGGCGCCGAGCATCAGCATTTCGCCATGGGCCATGTTGATCACGCCCAGCAGGCCGAAGGTGATTGCCAGGCCGAGGGCGGCCAGGAGCAGGATCGAGCCCAGGGACAGGCCGCTGAACGCCTGACCCAGCAGTTCGCCGATCCGTAATTGCCGCTCCACCTGTACCAGGCCGGTTTGAGCAGCGGTACGTACGCCGGGGTCGGCTTCTGCGCCAGGCTCCAGCAGGCCTTGCAAGCGGCCCCGGGCAGCGGGGTCGCCACTGTCACCCAGCAGCCGTACGGCTTGCAGCCGAACCTGAGCATCCGGGTCGGTCAGCTGCAGGTTCGCCAGCGCCAGGCCGAGGGCCGCCTTCACGGGTGCGGAGGGCTCGCTTTCGTATTGGTGCCGCAGCGCGCCCAGCTGGGCAGGCAATGCGCTGCGCTGCAGTTGCTGGGCTGCGGCCAGGCGCTGATTGTCATCGGCGGACAATAGCTGGTGGCTGGCCAGGGCATTGTTCAGCAGCCCACGCAGACGGTTGTTCAAACGCAGCTTGCGGGGCGGGTCGCTCGGGGTCGGGGTGTCCATACCTTCCAGCGCTCCCTGATTGTCAATGAAGGGGTGCTTATCGCTATCGGCGGCCAGGCGGCCATCCTGCAGCGCCTGCAACAGCGGCAAGCGCCCGGGCACGGGTTGCGCGGCCCAGGTTTCCAGCAGCCTGGCCTGGCCTGAAGTGTCGGCGCCAACGAAATCGCCCGCATCGCTGGCCAGGGCGGGCAACGGCAGCAGCGTGGCGAGCAGCAACAGCACGGGGTAGATACGCATCAGGCTTTTCCTTGCGCCACGGCGTCTGCGGGAGGCAGGGCCGTGACGCCTTGGGCTGTGGATCAGTTGCTCTTGACGGGGTGGTCCGGCTTCTTGTCGTTGCCCGGGATGTAGGGGCTCCAAGGCTGGGCGCGAATGGGTTCCTTGGTCTGCCACACCACGTTGAACTGACCATTGTCCTGGATCTCGCCGATCATCACGGGCTTGTGCAGGTGGTGGTTGGTCTTGTCCATGGTCAGGGTAAAGCCGGACGGCGCCTTGAAGGTTTGCCCGGCCATGGCTTCGCGAACCTTGTCTACATCCGTGGACTTGGCTTTTTCCGCTGCCTGCGCCCACATGTGGATGCCGACGTAGGTGGCTTCCATGGGATCGTTGGTGACCACGGTACCGGCGTTGGGCAGGTTGTGGGCCTTGGCATAGGCTTTCCAGTCGGCCACGAACTTCTTGTTCACATCGTTCTCGACGGATTCGAAATAGTTCCAGGCGGCAAGGTTGCCTACCAGCGGCTTGGTATCGATGCCGCGCAGTTCCTCTTCGCCCACGGAGAAGGCCACCACGGGGACCTCCGTGGCTTCCAGCCCCTGGTTGGCCAACTCTTTGTAGAAGGGAACATTGGAGTCGCCATTGACCGTGGAAATCACCGCCGTCTTGCCGCCAGCGGCGAACTTCTTGATATTGGCCACGATGGTTTGATAGTCGCTATGACCAAAGGGGGTGTACACCTCCTCGATGTCCTTGTCGGCGACGCCCTTGGAATGCAGGAAGGCCCGCAGGATCTTGTTGGTGGTGCGCGGATAGACGTAGTCCGTGCCCAGCAGGAAGAAGCGCTTGGCCGCGCCCCCGTCTTCGCTCATCAGGTATTCCACGGCGGGAATCGCTTGCTGGTTGGGCGCCGCCCCGGTGTAGAACACGTTGGGGCTCATCTCTTCGCCCTCGTACTGGACGGGATAGAACAGCAGGCCATTGAGCTCTTCGAACACCGGCAGCACCGATTTGCGCGATACCGAGGTCCAGCAGCCGAAGACCACCGCTACCTTGTCCTGGGTAAGCAGTTGCCGACCCTTCTCGGCGAACAGCGGCCAGTTGGACGCCGGATCCACTACCACCGGCTCAAGCTGCTTGCCGTTCACCCCGCCGGCCTTGTTGATCTCATCGATGGTCATCAAGGCCATGTCTTTGAGCGAGGTTTCGGAAATCGCCATGGTCCCCGACAGCGAATGCAGAATGCCGACCTTGATGGTTTCCGCGGCCTGGACAGTCCAGGTCAAGCCCATCGCGGCTACGGAAGCCGAGAGGGTAAAAGCCTTTAGCAAACTGCGGCGCTTCATGTGCTATCTCCAGTGCTCTGGTCTTTTGGTTTTAGGCGTGGCGTGCTCCTGAACGGGTCTTTGCAAGGCGTGTGCCTGACAGGCGCAACGGCCCAGGGATGTGAAGGTTGACAGTTCGCTGAGCGCGGCGAGTGCGCCAGGGTGGGGCCCAGGGCTGGGCATGGTGCGACGCTGTGCGCCTTTGTAGTGCCGAACGCAAAGAACGTCTGGAGAATGCGAGCCCGTTGGCGAACAGGCCGATCCGTCCGCCAACTGGGGCTGTTTCGCGCAAGGTCCTACAGCGCCTGGTTCAAGCCGCCGCGATAGGTTTGCGCCACCAACGCAGCACGGCATATTCCAGTACCGCGACCAGGAGCAGCGAGGCGCCGACCAGAGGGAACAGCACGCCAATCACGGCCATGACCGCCACGGCGGTTTTCCACAGCGGAAGATCATGACGCAGGGGGGGCACGCCTAGCCCTCTGGCGGGCCGACGTTTCCACCAGATCACCAGGCCGCTGACCGACCCTAGCAGCACCATCACGCAGATCAGCAGCACCACCAGCTGATTGGCCAGGCCGAACATCTTGCCTTCGTGCAGCATCACCGAGAGCTCGGTGGCCCGGGCGGCGGGGCCATACTGGGCGTAGCGCACGTCCGCCAGGACGCGGCCGGTGTACTGGTCAATGTGCAGGGTGGCATCGTTACGCGGGTCATCGGCGAACACCGCTACGGTATAGACACCGGTATCGGTTTTTGGAAAGGTCACGCTATAGCCAGGATGCACGCCGGCCCGCTCGGCCGTGTCCACCACTGTCTGCAGGCTCACCTGTGGCGCCGCCGGCCCGCTGGCTGGCGCCCCATGGCCCATGTGCTCGGCGTGAGCGCCACCACTCATTGGCATGGGCATGGTTTCCACCGCCCACGGAACGGTCTGCCGCTCAGCCTGGTTCAGGCTGCGCGCTTTCACATCCGACAATGGCACCTCGCTGAACATGCCGGTCGGAAAGCGGTTCCACAGCTCGGCGTACTGCTTGCCCCAGATACCCGTCCAAGTCATGCCGGTCAGCAACATGAACAGCAGGCCCAGCGAGCCCCAGAAGCCGACCACGGCATGCAGGTCGCGCCAGAACAGACGCCCACGGCTGGCCAGGCGGGGCCAGAGCACACCACCTGTGCCTTTGCCCCGCGGCCACCAGAGGTAAAGCCCGGAGATGACCAGCACCACGCCCCATCCCGCCGCCAGCTCCACGATGGCGTCGCCCACCTTGCCGATCAGCAGCTCCCCGTGCAGAGCACGGGCCATGGCCTGCAGGTTGTAGAAGGCATCCTGGGTGCCCAGCAACGCGCCGCTGTAGGGGTCGAGGAACAGGCTCAGGCTGCGGCCGTCCTGGGCGAGGATGAACTGAGCGCTGCTGTCGACCGTGGCCGGGGGCAGGTATTGATCGATGCTGGCATGCGGATAGGCATCCCGAACCTGGGCCAGCAAGGCGTCGGCCGGCAAGGGCTGAGCCTGGGCCTGCACGCGCATCAGTTGCGGGTAAAGCAGGGGGTCCAGTTGTGGCTTGAACAGATAGATGATGCCAGTGACGGCCAGAATGATCATTACCGGGGCTACCAGCAGGCCGGCATAGAAATGCCAGCGCCAGGCCAGGTTATAGAAAGAAACACGCATGACGAACTCCACGAGATAAGCGATCAGCCGTGCGGCCCGTATCGGCTGCCGGAACCGTGGGCAGGAGCCCGCGTTCACCTGGCGCCGCGAATGGGCGGATGCACATGTTGAAGGTCAAGCAAGTGGAACGGCGGGTGGCGCGCGAGTACGGGCGCCGGGGAAAACGGGGCGCAGGCCATGCCCCTGGCGCACCTGGACCAACAGCCGCAGCGTCCCGGCCGGCACGGTATGGGTGCTGAAGCCAAGGGTCTGGGGTAGGGCAGGGCAATGGCAGAACAGGCTGCAATAGCCGCAGCGTTCCCATAAGCCGTGGAGCTGGGTGTCCGTGCTGGAGCTGGCGGATACCTGACAATGGTCTTCGGCCACGGTCATGCCGGAATGCTCAGCCATGTCGTGGCCTGGCATCCTGGCTGGATGATTCATGGGCATGGCCTGGGGCACCAGGGGGCCGATGAAGATCATCAGCACGGCGAACAGGCTGACCCACAGCCCCGCGCCGTGCGACCGTTGCCTGCGCAGGCGCACCTAGCGCGAGCCGTTATCGCTGGGAGGCATGGCCAGCACCTGTACTTGAACCTGCAGGTCACCGGCGTGCTGGAAGCGGAGAGTGAGCGGGAAGCTGCCGCCCTCTACCAGGCTGGACCGATCTTGCAGGCCGAGCAGCATCACATGGTTACCCATGGGCGCGAAGCGGGCCTGGCCGCCGGCAGGAACGATGACGCTGTCCACTCGCTCCATTTTCATCATGCCATCAGCCCCTACATGCTGGTGCATTTGCGCCTCGGCGGCGATTGGTGTCTCCACACCCAGCAGGCGGTCGTCCGCCACACCCTGGTTACGCACTGTGAAATAGACGGCTACCGTCGGGGCATTGGGAGGCAGCGCCTGGGACCAGGGCGTCGCGACCCGCAGCGCGACGACTTGATAGTCATCAGCCTGCGAGAAGGGGGCAAGGAAGGAGAAGACCAGGCCACAAAGGGGAAGCAGTGCGCGCCAGAGCGAGGGCATGGGGTCAGGTCCGTGAAAAGAGAAACAGAAGCGGTATTTAGCCAGAACCGCGATGGATCTACAAAAGCCAGGCGTCAAAGGGCGGCGAGCGCTCCCTGTTCAGCCAGTGCAGCCAGCAAGGTGGCGGTGGTATCGAACTCACGGTCTGCCTTCGGTAGTTCCGGCCTGGCGAGCATCAGCACGGGAAGGCCAAGCTCACGGGCGACCTGTAGCTTGGGCTCGGTGGCGCCGCCGCCGCTGTTCTTGCTCACGAGTACATCGAACCCCTCTGCCTGGAAAAGCGCGCGTTCATCCTCCAAGGCAAAAGGCCCTCTGGCGCCGATTACCCGGCAACGCTCGTTGCCCGGGTGGGGGTCCAGGCAGCGTAGGGTCCAATATTGATCAGACGGGATCTCGTCAAGATGCTCCAAGGGCTCTCTACCCAGCGTAAAGAAGGGGCGAGTGAAGCCGTCGAGGGCCGCGATCAGTTCGCTCCAGTCTCTGACCGCGCGCCAACGGTCGCCAGGTTGCGGCAGCCAACCGGGCCGGCGCAGGGCCCAGCAGGGTACCCCGGTAGCCGCGCAGGCCGCGACCGCGTTGCGGCTCATCCGCGCCGCATAGGGATGGGTGGCGTCCACTACCAGGGTGATGGCCTGCTCACGCAAGAAGCCGGCCAGGCCTTCGACGCCGCCGTACCCACCTACCTTGACCGAGCAGGACAGGTCCGTGGGTACCCGCCCCAGGCCGGCCAGGCTATACAGATGCTCAGGCCCCAGCCGTCGAGCGATACGCAGGCTTTCGCTGACTCCGCCGAGCAGAAGCACTCGCATCACCAGCACCCCCCGGCGCGGCCGACTACGCCCCCCTGGCGGTCGATGGCGATGACCTCCACCGACAGCTCCGCTGGCACCGTGCGCCCGGCGAAGGCCTGGGCATGGCTACAGACCACGTCGCCCAGCGGCACGCCGTCGGCATGGGCCAGTGCCAGCGCCTGCTGGCTGGTGTTGGCGTTGCGCATGGCCGCCTGCAACGCCGGCGTGGCGCCATGCTCTGCCGCCCACCGGGCCAACTGTGGCAAGTCGATGGACGAATGGCGGCTGTGCAGGTCCATGTGCCCGGCGGCAAGCTTGCTTATCTTGCCGAAGCCGCCGCACAGGCTCAGCCGCGCCATGGGCACCTTGCGCAGATGCTTGAGCACTGCGCCGGCGAAATCCCCCATCTCGATCAAGGCGATGTCCGGCAGGCCGTAGAGACGGCGGATGGTGTCCTCGCTGGCATTGCCGGTGCAGGCCGCGATGTGGGTATAGCCATTGGTGTAGGCCACGTCGATGCCCTGATGAATCGAGGCGATATAGGCCGCGCAGGAGAAAGGCCGAACGATGCCGCTCGTGCCCAGGATAGAGAGCCCGCCAAGGATGCCAAGCCGGGGGTTCATGGTCTTGAGGGCAAGGATCCCGCCGTCCCTTACGCCAATGGTCACCTCGAAGCCGCCTGCGTAGCCCTCGTTGGCCGCCAGGCTAGCCAGATGCTCGGCCATCATCTGTCGGGGCACCGGGTTGATCGCCGGCTCGCCCACTGCCAGCGCCAGGCCCGGGCGGGTCACGGTCCCCACGCCTTCCCCGGCCATGAAGACAACGCCAGGGGTGTCGATCAGGCGCACCCGGGCATGGACCAGGGCGCCATGGGTAACATCCGGATCATCTCCGGCGTCCTTGAGGGTACCTGCCTCGCCAGCGCCGTCGCCGCTTCGGCGGCAGTACTCCAGGCGCAGGCTGACCACGCGCCCCTTCGGGAGGGTGACCGACACCGCGTCATGGCTGGCCCCGGTGAGCAACAGGGTGGCGGCCGCCAGAGTGGTGGCGGTGGCGCAGGTGCCGGTGGTCAGGCCGCTGCGTAGCGGCCTGGGCTGTTCCGCGGTTTCTTCACGCATGGCCGGGCTTGATCGCGTCGAGCAGGGTGATGGGCAATGCCTGCCGCCAGGTCTGGAAGTTGCCCAGTGGGCGCGCATGGGCGATCTGGACGCGAAGCAGCTCGCCGCCATGTTGCGCTTGCCAATTGAACAGGGCCATTTCGCTTTCCAGGGTCACGGCATTGGCGACCAGTCTGCCGCCTGGTTTGAGCGCCGCCCAGCAGCGTTCCAATACGCCTTCGACGGTGACACCGCCGCCGATGAAGACCGCGTCTGGCTCAGGCAACCCTTGCAGCGCATCTGGCGCCCGGCCGGGCACGAGGCGTAGACCAGGGACGCCCAAGGTATCGCGGTTGCGCTCGATCAACCCTTGGCGGCGGCTGTCGGCTTCGATGGCAATGGCCTGGCAGCGCGGATGCGCCCGCATCCACTCGATGCCGATGGAGCCGCAGCCCGCGCCTACATCCCAAAGCAACTGGCCCGGCCGAGGCGCCAGGCGGCCCAGGGTCAGGGCGCGCACGTCACGCTTGGTCAACTGGCCATCGTGAGCGAAGGCGTCGTCCGGCAAGCCGGGCGCCGAGGCCAGGCCTGAGGCGCCTGGGGCCGCCCGCAGGTCAAGGCCGATCAGGTTCAGATCGGCCGCCACATGGTTCGGCCAGGCGTCGGCCCTGGCCTGTTCATGATGTTCGCTGGGGCCGCCAAGGTGTTCCAGTACATGCATCTGGCTAGGGCCAAAGCCGGCGGCCACCAAATGGGCCGCCAGCAGCCTCGGGGTGTGACCGTCGTTGCTCAGTACAAGCAGGCGCTGGCCGTGGCAAAGGTAGCCATTGAGCAAGGCCAGGGGACGCGCGACCAGCGACAGCACCTCCGTTTCCGCCAAGGCCCATCCCAGGCGCGCCGCGGCCAGGGTGACCGAGGATGGCGCCGGCAGAACCCGGAACTCGCCGGCCGGAAGCTGCCGGGCCAGGCTGGCGCCGACGCCGTGGAACATGGGGTCGCCGCTGGCGAGTACACACAGGGGCTGGCCGCGCCGCTCCAGTACCGGGGCCAGGCTGAAAGGGCGAGGCCAGAGCAGGCGTTTGGCGCTCAGGCAGGGCGGCAGCAGTGCAAGTTGACGCGGCGCGCCTATGATCAGCCCGGTATCCAGTAGTGCGCGCCGCGCCTGTTTGCCCAGGCCCGGGTAGCCGTCTTCGCCGATACCGACGATGGTCAGCCAGGGCAACATGAAGGTTCCTCACGATCATCCGACGGGCAGGATTTTCATGCCCTCGGTCAAAGCAGGCATAATACCGCGCACTTCTGCTCAGAAGTGCCTTTTGACGATTGCCGGGTGATCTTTTGAACGAGCCATTGCCGGCCACACCGCCTGCTTCCTTGCCACGCGCCTCGGCCTGCCCGGGGTTGCTGCGTATAGTCGCTGCCCGTGATGGCGGCCTGTGCCGCGTGAAGCTTGCCGGCGGAGCACTGAGCGCCGCGGCTGCCACCCAGGTGGCCGAGGCCGCCATGCGCCATGGCAGTGGCATGGTGGAACTGACCAACCGCGCCAACCTGCAATTGCGCGGTATCGCCCCCGCGGCCGAAGGCCCGCTGGTCGCCAGCCTCATGGCGGCAGGGCTTGGGCCGGCGGCCCCGGCAGCCGACGATGTGCGCAACCTGATGCTAAGCCCCATGGCGGGGCTTGACCCAAACGCGGCCCTGGATCCCCGGCCTTTGGCGAAGGCCTTGCTCGAGGCGCTGGAACAGCAGCCGCGCTATCACCAACTTTCCCCGAAGTTCGCCATGCAGGTGGACGCAGGGGAGAGGCTCGCCGAGCTGCGCCATGCCCATGACGTCTGGTTGTCACCTCTCTGGTTCGAGGGCCGCCTGTACATGGGGCTGGGCCTGGCCAATGCGATTGCTGGCACTTGCCCGGTGGCCGCTGTGCCGGTCGAGCATGCGGCGGCCCTGGTGTTGGGCGTGCTGGATCGCTTTCTTGCGCTGGCTGGGCCAGCTCCGGGGCGCATGCGAGAGTTGCTGCAAACCGTCCCGGTTTCCGCCTTGCTCGAGGGGCTGGATGTTCCCCTGCGGCGGGAGGGCCTCGTTCCGGTGACGGCGCGGTCACGACCCTTGCCACTGGGGCTGCATGCTCAACAGCAACCCGATCGCGTGGCGGTCGGGGTCGCTCCGCCGCTGGGGCGTCTCACCGCCGTCAGGTTGCTGGGCCTGGCGCGCCTTGCTCAGGCCGAAGGCATCGGCGAGCTTCGACTTACGCCCTGGCAAGGGCTATTGATACCTGGAGTCGCCCAGGCCCGCGCTACAGCGGTCCAGGCCAAGGCACGCGAGCTTGGCCTGCTGGCCGATCCTGGCGAGCCCCTGGCCAGCCTGGTGGCGTGCACCGGCTCGGTCGGCTGCGCCAGGGGCCTGGCCGACACCAAGGCCGATGCCCTGGCCTTGGCCGCTGCGCTGGGCCGGCCGCTGTCAGTACACCTGAGCGGCTGCGGCCGGTCCTGCGCACAGGCCAGCGTCGCACCCGTCACCCTGCTGGCGGTACGGCCTGGACACTACGATCTCTTTTTCCGCGAACCCATGGCGTCAGGCTTCGGCCGAGTCGCCGGGCGCGACCTTACTTTGCACGAGGCAGCGGCTCAGTTGGCCGCCTGCCCACGGAGCGCATTCGATGATTGACTACATACGCGATGGCCAGGCGATCTACCGCCAGTCGTTCGCGACCATTCGCGCCGAGGCGGACCTGAGCCAGGTTCCGCCGGACCTGGAAAAGCTGGCGGTGCGAGTGATTCATGCCTGTGGCATGGTGGACGTGGTGCAAGACCTGCAATTCTCGCCCGGGGCGGGCACGGCTGGTCGCCGTGCCTTGGCTGCCGGGGCGCCTATCCTGTGCGATGCTCACATGGTCGCCGAGGGTGTGACCCGGGCACGCTTGCCCGCGAACAACGCGGTGATCTGCACTCTCAAGGACGAACGAGTGCCAGGCCTGGCCCAGCGCCAGGGCAACACGCGCTCGGCGGTCGCCCTGGAGTTGTGGCGACCGTACCTGGAGGGCAGCGTGGTGGTGATCGGCAATGCGCCCACCGCATTGTTCTACCTGTTGGAGATGCTCGATGCCGGCGCACCGCGGCCGGCCTTGATCCTTGGCTTCCCGGTAGGTTTCGTGGGGGCGGCCGAATCCAAGGCCATGCTGGCGGCCGATAGCCGTGGAGTGCCCTTCGTGGTCGTCAATGGCCGTCGGGGCGGTAGCGCCATGGCGGCGGCCGCGGTCAATGCCCTTGCCACGGAGGTGGAATGATGGCCGCCGGACGCCTGTTCGGCCTGGGCGTGGGCCCAGGGGACCCTGAGCTGATCACCGTGAAGGCTCTGCGCCTGTTGCGAGAAGCGCCAGTAGTGGCCTATTTCGTGGCCAAGGGCAAGAAAGGCAATGCCTTCGGTATCATCGAGGCCCACTTGCAGCCGGCCCAGACGCTGCTGCCCCTGGTCTATCCGGTCACGACCGAAGCCCTGCCGGCGCCCTTGTCCTATGAGCAGGTGATCGCCGACTTCTACGACCAGGCCAGCATGGAGGTGGCGGCCCATCTGGAAGCGGGCCGGGATGTGGCGGTCATCTGCGAAGGCGACCCCATGTTCTACGGGTCATACATGTACCTACATGACCGTCTGGCGCAACGCTACCCGACGGAAGTGGTTCCGGGCGTGTGTTCCATGCTCGGTGGGGCCGCCGTGCTTGGCGCGCCTCTGGTGTACCGCAACCAGAGTCTTTCCGTGCTGTCCGGCGTGCTGCCGGCCGAAGAACTCAAGCGCCGCCTGGCTGACGCCGAGGCAGCTGTGATCATGAAACTGGGGCGCAACCTGCCCAAGGTTCGCCAGGTACTGTGCGATCTGGGCCTGGGTGAACGTGCCCTCTATGTGGAGCGAGCCACCATGGCCAACCAGAAGATCGTGCCCCTGGCCGAGGTAGACCCCATGTCATCGCCCTATTTTTCCCTGATCGTGGTCCCGGGCCAACGGTGGCAGGGATGAGTCCGGTGTATCCGGTGATCCTGGTGCTCGGCGCTTCGGCCCTGCCAACGGCCAGGCGAATCCAGCACTGTCTTCCCGATGCCCAGGTCTGGGGCCTGGCCGGCAGGGCCGATGGCGCGGACCATACCTACCACGGCTTCGGTGACACCCTGCGAGGCCTGTATCAGGAAGGGCATCCGATCATCGCATTGTGCGCGGCGGGCATCATCATTCGTGGCCTGGCTCCGGTTTTGGAGGAAAAAGGCCTGGAACCGGCCGTACTGGCAGTGGCCGAGGACGGCAGCGCGGTGGTGCCATTGCTGGGCGGCCTCGGCGGAGTCAACGGGATGGCCCGGACCATCGGCCTGGCCCTGGAGGTAGCACCAGCCATCACCACCAGTGGGGAATTGCGGTTCGGCACCTGCCTGCTCAGCCCTCCCGAAGGCTATGTATTGGCGGACCTGGAGCAGGGCAAGCACTTCGTGGCCGACATGCTGGCTGGCCGTTCCCTGCGCATCGAGGGCGCCGCGCCCTGGCTGGCCGAGGCCAACCTGCCGCTGGCCGTTGATGCCGACCTGGCGGTACGGGTAAGCCCCCACCAGGCGAAGGCTGAAGGAGAGCTGCTGATCCATCCACGCAGCGTGGCGGTAGCGGTGGGCGCGGCTGGCGAAGACTTGCCCGCCCGGGTGCTGGAGGCCCTGGCCGCCGCCGCGCTGGCGCCAGCCGCCCTTGCGGTGCTGCTGGCGCCGCGGCGGGCGATGGCCTCGCCTGCATTCGCGGCCGCGGCCGCGGCCCTGGGTGTTCAGTTGCGCTTCTGCGAGCTGGACGATCCCCAGGCCGCGCTGTTGCAGGCCTTGCCTGAGGCTGATCACCTGCAACGAGACGGTATCAGCCTGGCGGTCAGTGACAGCCCACTGCGGGCCGATGAGCTGGGGCTGCGTCGCGGGCGGCTTGCGGTGGTGGGGCTTGGTCCGGGCGCTCGCGCCCTGATGGTACCGGCGGTGCAAGCCGAGCTCACGCGCGCCCAGGATGTATTGGGCTATGAAACCTACGTCAACATGGCCGGGCCTTTCCGCCCGGAACAGGTGCTGCACTGCACTGACAATCGAGAAGAGCTCCAGCGCGCCCGGCATGCCTTCGAGCTGGCCAGCCAGGGGCGTGATGTGGTGGTGGTGTCTTCTGGGGACCCTGGCGTGTTTGCCATGGCGTCAGCGGTGTTCGAAGCGCTTGATGGCAGCGACGACCCCGCCTGGCATGGGGTAGACCTGGCCATCCTGCCGGGCGTTTCCGCTTCCCTGGCTGCCGCGGCACGGGCTGGGGCGCCGCTGGGCCATGACTTCTGCGTGATATCGCTCTCCGACAACCTCAAGCCATGGTCGACCATCGAGGCCCGCCTGGACCTGGCCGGCCAGGCCGACCTGGCCATGGCCTTCTATAACCCTATATCCCGCTCACGGCCTTGGCAGCTGGGCCAGGCCCTGGATATCGTACGGCGACACCGCGGGCCGGATACACCGGTGGTACTGGGGCGCGACATCGCCCGCCCAGCGGAGCGGCTGCGCGTGGTGACCTTGGGCGAGCTTACCCCGGAGATGGTCGACATGCGCACCATGGTGCTAGTGGGGTCGTCGACGACTCGCACGATCGCTCGGGAAGGCGGGGAACCCTGGGTTTACACACCCCGCTGGTACCCGCGGGCGCCTGGGACGGAAGCGGTTCTGGCCTGACTTGACGGCTACCCGGCCTTAGGGTACGCCTCGCTGGCTCCATGACGGAGCCAGCGGCATACCAAAAGGACAGGGATCATGAAGATCGATACCAAGGACATCAGCCTGCAACAGGCTGTGGTCATGGGCAGCAACTTGCTCGGCTTCGGCAAGGGGCTCGCGGCTCAAGAGCGAGAAGATGTCCGCAATACCTTTCAGTTGGCAACGCTGGTGGCCAATAAAAGCTTCGACAAGAAGACCCAGGCCGAGGCCTGGTTCAACCGACTCTTGTCAGTGATGGCCGACACTGGCTGGTTGACACTGACCGCCCGCTACGGCGCATGTAACGAAAGCTCACAAACGGTCAAGCTCCATAATGTCTTGCTCAGCGTGCTGGAAACCGCCGTCAGGCATGCCGTGGCCAGTACCCAAGTAGGCGCTGTGTTGAGCGCGCTGGCGGGTGAAACTCTCGACAGGCTGCCTCGCCAGGGCGACGCGATCGAGCTTTACAAGAACAGCTCACGCACGGACACCGGCGCGATCATGGGTGTAGCCTCCTGTGCCAGGGACCCGGAGGGCGAGATCATCCTGGCCATGGGCGTGGTGGATGCCGCCACCGAACACCATGACCATGACATGCTGCTGTTGGACTGGAGCAGCGATAAGGCCCGGCTGCATCAGGCGTCCATGGTGTTGACCATGGCGCCTGCCATGTTCGCTCGAAGCCGCGAAGGGGTCGCCCAGGCCCTTGGACATCGCGCCGAGGAAAACATAAAGACCTATCTGGATCTGCTCAAGGCCTAGGACGCCGGCCAGGGTCGCGGCCGACCCTGGCCCATCGATGACAGGAGGTCGATCATGCTCAGTGATTCGGCGGTGCTTGGCCCAGGCCTATTGTCCTTCGGTACGGACATCAGCGAACGCGAGCGGATGTCGGTGATTCATGCCTTGCGCTTCGCCCAGCAGGCGGCCTGGGATGCTTACCCGGGTAATCCCGCCGGCGACTGGTTCGACCATTTCTGCCGGCAATTACGCTGGCTGGGCTGGGATGCGCGGCCGCCGCAGCCCTATACCCCTTCGCGCAGCCGCCAGCGACTGTTCGATACTGCCGTGGAAGCCCTGGCCCTCAATGGCCCGCGGTTTCGGCAGGTGGCCGCCATGGGCATTGAGGCTTTATTGCAAAACCGGCCTGGGTTGTTGCTCTTCGAACGCTACGCCCGCCGCCATCATCACGGGATGTTCCAGATCATGCCGTGCGCGCGTGCGCGATTGGACAACGGTACCCCGGTGCTGGACATGCTGCTCTACCACGAAGAGCTCGACATGCGTGACGCCAGCCCGGGGTGTTTCACGCGAGAGGCGCCGCCACCCTTGATCAGTTGCCGGCTCGGTGTGGTGCGTTTCGGTATCCGCGCGTTCGAGACTGCCTGGCTGCCGAAGATCGAGGCGCGCTTCGCCAAGCCGTGGGAGGATGAGCGCTACATGCGCCTGCTGGTGGATCAGCCGGGCAAGAGGTAGCCGCGTACGCCCGTGAAGATGATCTGGGCAGCCAGGGCGCAGACGAATAGCCCCATCAGGCGGCTGACGATCTGCAGGCCCTGGTCACCGAGCAAGGCTTCGATCCGGTTGGAGAGATAAAGGACGATACCTACAGTAAGTGACGCCAGCGCAATGCCGACAATGGCGAGCAGCTTGTCGTCCCAATGGGGCTGGCTCACGCCCATTACCAGAAGCGCGCCGATGGTACCGGGGCCAACGGTCAGAGGAATGGTCAAGGGTACGATGGTGACATCTTGCTGCACATTGTCGGTCTGCACCGCCGATTTGCCTTGAGCCATGCCCAGGGCGGAGATGAACAGGACACTGCCGGCGCCGATGCGAAACGCGTCGGCGGTGATCCCGAACACCGAGAAAATCACCCGACCGAACAGGTACAGCAACAGACTGGCTACCAGCACGCCCAGGGCAACACGCCAGGCCAGCCGTTTGCGCTCCTTGAGTGAGTAGCCTCGGGAAAGACCGATGAAGCAGGACAGCACAAAGAACGGGCTGTAGAGCACAAGCATTTTCAGGTAGACGCTGAACAACTGATGCAACATGACGGACCTCGCTGGCGGCTTCGGCGAAGTCTACCAGCGCGGGCCAGGCCGCGGCATGGCCTGGCTCGTGGAATCAGCTAGGCTCGACTTCGCTGCGATTGCTGTCGCGCTGGGCCACCCAGTGGTCGATCAGTTCACGCAACTGGGACATTTCGATCGGCTTGGCCATGTGCCCGTCCATGCCGGCCATGCGCGCGCGCTCCTTGTGCTCGCTCAGGATGTGAGCGGTCAGGGCCACCACCGGGGTGCGTCGGCGGCGAGCGCCGAGTTCCCAGGCCCGCAGCTGCTGGGTAGCGGTGAAGCCATCGAGGATCGGCATTTCACAGTCCATCAGCACCAGGTCGTAGCGCTGCGCCTTCATGGCCCGCAAGGCTTCTTCGCCATTGCTGGCCGTATCCGGGTGCAGGTTGAGCTTGCCCAGCATGCCACGGATCACCTTGGTGGAAATACTGTTGTCTTCGGCCACCAGTATGCGGAAATCAGCAGGCACGGCGGGCGGCTCCCAGATAGCCTGGGCACCTGGTAGCAAGGGTGGCCTGGCTTCAGCCTGGGCGCGGTGAGCCAGTTCATCGGCCAGGGTCGTGCGTAGCGCATAACCGGCCACAGGCTTGGCCAGGATGCGCTTGATCCCGGCGTTGCGGGCGATCACCTTGCTGGGGGCATTGCTGATACCGGTGAGCATGATGATCAGGATGTCGTGGTTCAGGCTTGGGTCTTCCTTGATCTTGGCGGCAAGCTGCATGCCGGTCATGCCCGGCATGTTCTGGTCCAGCAGGACGACGTCGAAATAGTCGCGCAGGTGAGCCTTGGTCCTGAGCAGCGCCAGGGCTTCCTTGCCAGAAGAGGCGGCGCTCACGTTCAGGCCCCAGGCGCTGCACTGCTGTACCAGCACCTTGCGACAGGTATCGTTGTCGTCGACCACCAGCACGCGAGCGTCCCTGAGGCTGCTGTCCAGGTCCTGGATGTTCTGCTCCATGCGTTGCGGGTCCAGCGGTACGGTCAGCCAGAAGGTATTGCCCTGTTCGGCCCCACTCTTGATGCCAAACTCACCGCCCATCAGGGTGATCAACTGCCGGGCGATCAGCAGTCCCAGGTGACCGCTGGCTGGTTTGTTGGTCGTCAGCAAATCCTGGCTGCGCAACTCGCTATGCAGCAAGACATCGCGTTCCGGCGCTGGCAAGGCTTCGCCGCTGTCCTGCACGGCGATGCGCAGGCGGGGCGGGCCGCTGCGTTGGTCCAGGGCGGCGGCAAGCAATACCTCGCCGCCGGCCGCTTTCTTCAGGGCGTTGTCCAGCATGGCCAGCAACGCCTGGCGCAAGCGCATCGGGTCGCCGCTGATGACCCTGGGCACCTGCGGCTGGGTGAAGCTGATCAGCTCCACGTTCTGCTGTTCGGCTCGGGCCCGATAGATGTTCAGGCATTCCTCGATCAATGCGTTGAGATCGAACTGCACATCATCGAGCTCGATCTGCCCGGATTCGATCTTGGAAATGTCGAGGATCTCGTTGATCAGGGTCAGCAGCTCGTTGCCAGCGCTATGGATGGTCTGGACATAGTCGCGCTGCTTGACCGACAAAGGAGTGCCCAGCAGCAGCTCCGTCATGCCGAGCACGCCGTTCATCGGGGTGCGGATTTCATGGCTGAGCTTGGCCAGGAATTCGGCCTTGGCATTGGTTTCCGCGGTGCTGGCAGCCAGGTCGCGGCTTGCGCTGTAGCGGTCTTCGCTGATGCGGCGCAGGCGCGTGGTCAGTGCCAGGTTGAGAATGGCTCCCCCGCAGACCGCGCACCCCAGCATGCCGAAGATCAGCCACTGGACCGGGGTTCGGGTAAGCACCAGCAGTGCCGGAAGCACCACCAGGAAACCGAAGCTGCACAGCGACATGGCCAGGGTGAACAGCCGGGCGGGCGCGTAGCCTCGGTACCAGTGGCTGGCTGACACCAGCAGCATGCACAGGCAGGTTACCGCCACGGCGGCGTAGGCGACCAGATTCAAGGGCAGGGTGTCGACGAACAGCAGCAGCAGGCCGCATAGCGCAATCAAACCGATCAGGCCGATCACCATGCGTTGCAGGCGAGGGGAGGGCCTGGCCGCGAAAAAGCGCAGCGTATACACCAGGGCGAATTCCGCGCCCAGGAGCATGGCGAAATAGGCGGCAGGCGTGCGCGCCGGGCTCCATGGAATAGGCCAGGGGCTGCCCAGATTCACCAGAATCATCGCGCTCGCCAGGATCATGGCCTGGCAGGCGCCCAGCCATAGGCTACTGGCCGAATGGCTCAGTGCATAACGAGCGAAATTGTGCAGGATGAGCATGATCATGCAGCCAAGCAGCAAGCCGAACAGCAGCGTCTGCCCCTGCCTGGAGGCTACCTGGATGGCGGGCTCCAGGCTTACGCCAGGGCGGACCTGATGCTCGGAAACCAGGCGTAGGTAAAGGTCCACCGGAGCCTGGCTCAGCGGTATGGGCACCAGCAGGTCACCGCTGCGTGGCGGCGGCACGCTGCCTGGACCGTCGTAGCCGGTACGGGTGTGCAGAAGTTGCTGGTCGTCGGTGAAAACGAAGAGGTCGAACTTGGACAAGTCCGGCGCGAACAGGCGGATAACCTGTTCATGGGCTGAAGGCATCAGCTTGTAATGCAGCCAGAGGGCACTGTGCGCGGGGGCGGCATTGAGCTCGTGCAGCTCGACGGGCGCGAACTGGCTTTGGTAACGCTCGGAGCGAACGTCGCTGACCTGCAGGCCGGCCTGGTCGTCGACCAGTACCGACCAGCCACTGCCCTGGTCGGCAAACGCAGGCCGCAGGCAAACGAACAGCAGCCCGACGATAATGAGTAAGGCAGTCCTGAGCCGGTGCACGGGGAAGTCCCTGTCCTGGATAAGCATGGACTGAGTATAACCGCCCCAGCGCCGGACAGGTTGGCGGGGTGTCGGATAGCGCGCCTGCCCCCGGCGCTCGCGCGCAAGGGGCGGCGCTATCGGTCAGCCTTCTGCGCGCTCGCGGGCAATGGCGCGATAGCCGATGTCATGGCGGTAGAAGCCGCCTTTCCAGTCGATTTTCGCAGCCAGTTCGTAGGCCTGGCGCTGCGCTGCTCCCACGGATTCGCCCAAAGCGGTGGCGCAGAGCACCCGGCCGCCAGCCGTGATGACCTGGCCGTCGACCAGCGCGGTACCGGCGTGGAACACCTTGCCAGGAAGCGCAGCCGCCGCGTCAAGGCCCTGGATTACATCACCCTTGGCATAGTCGCCCGGGTAGCCGCCCGCCGCGAGCACGACGCCCAGGCTAGGCCGCGGATCCCACTGGGCTTCGATCTTGTTCAGTGCCTTGGCCAGGGCGGCCTCCACCAGCAGCACCAGGCTGGACTGCAAGCGCAGCATGACCGGCTGGGTTTCAGGGTCGCCGAAGCGGCAATTGAACTCGATCACCTTGGGGTTGCCCTGGCCGTCGATCATCAGCCCCGCGTAGAGGAAGCCCGTATAGGTGTTACCCTCGGCGGCCATGCCCCGTACCGTTGGCCAGATCACCTGCTCCATCACTCGCTGGTGCACCTCGTCGGTGACCACGGGCGCAGGCGAATATGCGCCCATGCCGCCCGTGTTCGGGCCGCTATCGCCATCGCCTACCCGCTTGTGGTCCTGGCTGGTGGCCATCGGCAGCACGTTCTGGCCGTCCACCATCACGATGAAGCTGGCTTCCTCGCCCTCGAGGAATTCTTCGATCACCACCCGCGACCCGGCGTTGCCGAAGGCATTGCCGGCGAGCATGTCACGCACGGCGGCTTCGGCTTCTCCCAGGGTCATGGCCACGATCACGCCTTTACCCGCGGCCAGGCCGTCGGCCTTGATCACGATGGGCGCGCCTTGCTTTTGCAGGTAGGCCAGGGCCGGCTCGATCTCGGTGAAGTTCTGGTAGGCGGCGGTGGGTATGGCGTGGCGGGCGAGGAAGTCCTTGGTGAACGCCTTGGAGCCTTCCAGCTGGGCCGCGCCCGCGGTAGGCCCGAAACAGTCCAGGCCGCGCTCGCGGAACAGGTCCACCACGCCGGCGACCAGAGGGGCTTCCGGGCCGACGATGGTCAGTTGCACGTTCTGCGCGGCGAAGTCCGCCAGTCGCTCGAGGTCCAATACGTCGATGGCGACGTTCTCGCATTTGGCCTCGGTCGCGGTACCGGCATTGCCAGGCGCCACGAATACCTTTTGCACGCGTGGGTCCTGGGCTACTTTCCAGGCCAGGGCATGCTCGCGCCCGCCGCTGCCGATGATCAAAACCTTCATGTCAAAACCTCGAATTCGAACGTCGGTGCCTTTCAGGCTTGCGGGCCCTGCCCGCGCCTACAGGCGACTCCGTGAAGGGCGCGATGCCGTGGGCAGATGCAAGGCGGCGGGCTGTCGCGAACGCGCAGTGCCTGATGGCAACGAGCATCTCGCAACAGTGCGCCAACGCCGCAAATGCCCGCGGCAGCGCGGCCGTTTAGTGGCGGAAATGGCGCATGCCAGTGAACACCATCGCAATCCCCGCTTCATCAGCGGCCGCGATCACCTCGGCATCACGCATTGAGCCACCAGGTTGGATGACGGCCCGAATCCCCGCCTTGGCGGCATTGTCGATACCGTCCCGGAAGGGGAAGAAGGCGTCGGACGCCATGACGGCCCCTTCCACCGCCAACCCGGCATGCTCGGCCTTGATGGCGGCGATACGAGCCGAATTCACCCGGCTCATCTGGCCAGCGCCAACGCCAACGGTCTGGCGATTGCGCGCATAGACGATGGCATTGGATTTCACGAACTTGGCCACTTTCCAGGCGAAGATCAGGTCATGCACTTCCTGCTCGGTAGGGGCGCGGCGGGTGACGATCTTCAGATCGTCGGCGCCGATCATGCCGTTGTCGCGGCTCTGCACCAGCAGGCCGCCGTTGACGCGCTTGAAGTCCCAGGCAGCGGCGCGCTCGGCCGGCCATTGGCCGCAGGCCAGCAGACGCACGTTCGCCTTGGCGGCCACCACGGCACGGGCTTCGGCGCTCACGCTTGGCGCAATGATGACCTCGACGAACTGACGCTCGACGATGGCCTTGGCGGTTTCGCCATCGAGCTCGCGGTTGAAGGCGATGATGCCGCCGAACGCCGACTCGCTGTCAGTAGCGTACGCCAGCTCGTAGGCCTGGCGAATGCCGCCTTCGGCATCCGGGCAGACCGCCACGCCACAGGGGTTGGCATGCTTGACGATCACGCACGCCGGCTTGGTGAAGCTCTTGACGCACTCCAGGGCGGCGTCGGTGTCGGCCACGTTGTTGTAGGACAGTTCCTTGCCCTGCAACTGCACAGCGGTGGCGATGCTGGCCTCGGCGGGCTTGGCTTCGACGTAGAAAGCCGCGCTCTGGTGCGGGTTCTCGCCGTAGCGCATGCCCTGGGCCTTGATGAACTGACTGTTGAAGGTGCGTGGGAAGCTGTCGCGGGCCTCGGTGGACAAGGTCTCGGCGGTTTGATCGATACCGCCGAAATAGTTGGCGATCATGCCGTCATAAGCCGCGGTGTGCTCGAAGGCCTTGAGCATCAGATCGAAGCGCTGGGCGTAGGTCAGGCCACCCGCCTTGAGGCCATCGATGACCGAGGCGTAATCGCTGGCGTTGACCACAATGGCCACATGCTTGTGGTTCTTGGCGGCGGAACGAACCATGGTCGGGCCGCCGATGTCGATGTTCTCGATGGCCGTCGCCAGGTCGCAGCCGGGCTTGGCAACGGTCGCTTCGAAGGGATACAGATTGACCGCCACCAGGTCGATGGCGCGAATGTCATGCTCGGCCATGACGGCGTCGTCCACACCACGGCGCCCCAGGATCCCGCCGTGGATCTTCGGGTGCAGGGTCTTTACCCGGCCGTCCATCATTTCCGGGAAGCCGGTGTAGTCAGCTACCTCGACAGCGGCCACGCCGTTGTCACGCAGCAGCTTGAAGGTGCCGCCGGTGGAAAGGATTTCCACGCCCAGGGCTTCCAGGTCACGGGCAAACTCCAGGATGCCGGTCTTGTCGGACACGCTGATCAGGGCACGGCGGATCGGCAGGCGGGTGGTCTGGTCGGTCATTTCGGTTTCCATTCAGAGCGGTGAGCAAAAAAGGCGAGCTGCAAGCAGTCGCCTTTTCGGAATTTCGGTGGCCTCAGAGCAGATCGTACTGCTTGAGCTTCTTGCGCAGGGTGCCCCGGTTCAGCCCCAGCATCTCGCTGGCCTTGGTCTGGTTGCCCTTGACGTAGTTCATGACGGTTTCCAGCAGCGGGGCCTCGACTTCGGACAGCACCAGGTTGTACACGTCCGTGACAGAGGCGCCTTCGAGGTGGGCGAAGTAATTATGCAGCGCCTTCTCGACACTCCCGCGTAGTGTCTGGCCCTCTTCGGAAGGGGCGTTCAGGTGCTGCTTGAGGTTGGCGTTGTCGCTCACGGGCGTTGTTCCACTCACTAATGTCTCGGTCATCATCGTCATGCGGCCACCCCTTCTCCGTCCTTTGTGACAAGGCTCTCGTAGCGTTCGCGGAAGAACTCGCGAATCTTGGCGCACTGCGCTGCCGTATCTTCCAAACAATTGAAGCTGCCGCGGAATTCCCGGGCGCCCGGCAGTGTCGCCAGGTACCAGCCCACATGCTTGCGGGCGATCCGAACGCCCATCACATCGCCATAGAACGCATGCAGGGCGGCCAGATGTTCCAGCAGGATTCGTTCCACTTCCTCCAGCTCTGGCGCCGGCAGAAGCTCGCCGGTGCGCAGATAGTGCTCGATCTCCCGGAAGATCCACGGCCGCCCCTGGGCGGCGCGGCCGATCAGCAGGCCGTCGGCGCCGGTATGGCCAAGCACCTGAAGCGCTTTGCCAGGGGAGGTGATGTCACCGTTGGCGAAAACCGGAATCGACACCGCCTGCTTGATGGCAGCGATAGTGTCGTACTCGGCCTCGCCGGTGTACAGGTCTGCCCGGGTCCGGCCGTGAACCGCCAGGGCGCTGATACCCGAGCCCTCGGCGATCCTGGCCACAGCCAGGCCGTTGCGGTTCTCACGGTCCCAACCGGTGCGTATCTTCAGGGTGACCGGTACATCCACCGCGGCCACCACGGCCTGCAGGATTTCCGCCACCAGCTTCTCGTCGCGCAACAGAGCGGAACCAGCCGCCTTGTTGCATACCTTTTTCGCCGGACAACCCATGTTGATATCGATGATCTGGGCCCCTGCCTCCACGTTGGCCTTCGCCGCGGCGGCCAGCATCTGGGCATCGCCACCGGCGATCTGTACCGAGCGCGGCTCGGGGTCGCCGTCATGGATGCGCCGCAAGCGTGACTTGCGACTGTTCCACAAGGACATGTCCGCGGTGACCATCTCGGAAACCACGAGCCCCGCGCCCAGGCGCCGGCAAAGCTGGCGAAAGGGTTGGTCGGTCACGCCCGCCATGGGCGCGAGAACCAAGCCGTTGCTGAGTGTATAGGGGCCGATGCGTACCGCCGACATAGGTGGGTTACCCGTGATGAGGCCGGATTCGTACGAAGCCTGGAGTTCGAAAAAGGGATCGCATGATACTCGCTCTGGATGACCGGATAAAGGTCAAACTGGATAAAATCTGAACAGCTCCAGGCTTCGAGCGGAGCGATCGGATAACCGGTTTCACTCCGGTGAATGAAAGGACAAACTGTAGTTCACGGCGCGCTTGCCCGGGTCGAGAATATCGAGAGCGATGTGGATCGGGATCTGTGGCGGCATTTCGCTTTGCCCCGCCAGGTCTCCGTTGAGGTATTCCGACGGCTTGAAGCGCCGACTGGCGATCAGCTTGTTGTTGATATCCGCGAAGCGCAGCTCCAAGAGTGGAAACGGCTGGCTGAAGGGCGCGCGGTTATAGATGATCGCATCCACCACCAACGCCCCGGCAAAGGTGGGGTGGCTGCGCACCACCAGGTTGCTGCTGCGGATGAGGTGGATGTCTACTCGCGACGGTACGGTGCATCCCAGGGCGGGACACAGGCTGACGAACCAGGGGCGGTAGCTTTCCTGTCGGGCAAGCTCATCGAAATGGAACACCACGTACTGGGCGACCAGCGCAACGGCTGCCAGCAAGGCAAGACCACCCCAGATCAGGCGCTGGCCCCAGGACGCGCGGGGCTTTTCCCATTCCAGTCGCAGAGGGTCTTCCTGAAGGTCGAGCAGAGGCTCCTCGCGCAGGCGGGGTTCGCTGCGGGCAGGCTCTTGATCCAGGGGCGCGGCTTGAATCGCTTCCATGCCCGAGACAGGGGCCTGGCGCAGCGCGGCCAACCGGCCTGGGTTCACCTGGCTCTGCGCGCGGGACGGCAGCGGCGAGAAGGGCGCATGCGGCGTGTCGTCATCGTCATCCAGGGCCTCGCTCGGTGAGCCGAGGCGCGGCTCGTGCCGATCTTCGTGTTCAGCATCGAGCGTGTCTATCTCATCGTGCTCGTCGGGGCTGCCAAAGGGTTCGTCGAGCCAGTCGTCGCCGTTGTCCCGCTGCGCGCTGAACGCTCGCTCCGGCGCGTTGGTTGTCGGCGATGAAGCCGGACGGCGCTCCAGCCGCGCCAGTTCGCGGTCCAGGTCCAGCTGTTCGAACTGCGCCTGCTCACGCTGCCAGGCGTCCGGATCGGGCAGGGTCGGGGCCTTCAAAGGCGTCGTAATGGACGGCGCGCCGCCTTGTCCAGTGCTTTGCTCGAGCAACTGGCGGGCGGCATTGAACACTTGCTTGCAGGCGCCGCAACGCACGGCACCGCGCGCCACGCTGAGCTGATTGTGGCTCACCTTGAAGCTGGTGTGGCAATGGGGGCACTGGGTAACGAAGCTTTGGGTCATGCGCGGGTCCGGTTCCAGGCGTCCATCTTAAGCATCGGCGGCGGCGCGGGCTATGCCCGGCGGCGCCCGCTGATCCTGACCCAGCCATCGCGTTCGACGATAGGGTCGAGCTCGAAGGCACCGGCGTAAGCGGCGGCGACCTCATCGCCTTGCTCGGCCAGGATGCCGGAAAGAGCGAACAGCCCGCCGGGGCGGACCAGGCTGGCCAGGCGTGGCGCCAGGTTGACCAGCGGGCCGGCGAGAATATTGGCCACCAGTACGTCCGCCGGCTCTTCGGGCAAGGCTTCGGGCAGGTACAAGGCCAGGCGGTTTTCAGCAATGCCATTGCGCCCAGCGTTATCGCGCGAGGCTTCCAGCGCTTGCACGTCGATATCCGTACCCACTGCCGACTCCGCTCCCAGCAACAGAGCCGCGATGGCCAGGATGCCTGAACCGCAGCCGAAATCCAGTACTCGCTGGTTGGTCAGCGCCTGGCCATCGAGCCACTCCAGGCACAGCGCCGTTGTAGGGTGGGTGCCAGTGCCGAAGGCCAGCCCCGGATCAAGCAACAGATTCACCGCGTCGGCCTCCGGCGCGGCGTGCCAACTGGGCACTATCCACAGGCGCTGGCCGAAGCGCATCGGCTGGAAGTTGTCCATCCAACTGCGCTCCCAGTCCTGGTCCTCGATGACCTCGGCCTGATGCTCGGGCAGGGTGTCGCTGGTCAGCAGGCGCAGGTGGGCAAAAACCGCATCAGGGTCGGTGTCGGCTTCGAACAGCGCCAGCAGATGGGTATGAGCCCACAGCGGTGTAGTGTTCAGGTCCGGCTCGAAAATCGGCTGGTCCTCGGCGTCCATGAAGGTGACCGAAACGGCGCCGATGTCCAGCAGCGCATCTTCATAGGTTTCGGCCTGCTCAGGGCCGATGGCCAGGCGAACTTGAAGCCAGGGCATGTTCTGTTCCTTTGGGGCGTGCCACGCCAGGGCGCGGGCGGGTAAAGCGGGGCAGTGTACTGCACCGGGCCGGGGTTGGGATATCCAGCGTAGCCGGGCGACCCTATTTTGGTAGCTGGATAAGCGTCCCGTGCTCGAGTGGAGCGCACGCTTGCTACGGTGCTGGGGCACGGGTGAGGCGGGGGGGAATTGCCATGGAAGTCGGATGCACTCCCTGGCGACCACGAAGCGCAGACAACCCTTTGCGGCGTCACCTGGCCTGCCCCGGGGCAACGGGGCAGGCCAGGGGATTACTTGGCCTTTTCCTCGGCCAGCTTGTGCTCGAGGTAATGAATGTTCACGCCCCCCTTGCAGAAGCTTTCATCGCGGGTGAGGTCGCGATGCAGCGGGATGTTGGTCTTGATGCCATCCACCACGATTTCGTCCAGGGCATTGCGCATGCGCGCCATGGCTTCGTCGCGATCCTTGCCGTAAGTGATGAGCTTGCCGATCAACGAATCATAGTTCGGCGGTACGGCATAGCCGCTGTACAGGTGCGAGTCCACCCGCACGCCATTGCCGCCTGGGGCGTGGAAGTGCTTGACCGTGCCTGGGCTTGGAATGAAGGTGCGCGGATCTTCAGCGTTGATCCGGCATTCCAGCGAGTGGCCGCGGATGACCACGTCGTCCTGGGTGAAGGACAGTTTGTTGCCAGCGGCGATGCTGAGCATTTCCTTCACGATATCGATACCCGTCACCATTTCGGAAACGGGGTGTTCGACCTGGACCCGGGTGTTCATCTCGATGAAGTAGAACCGGCCGTCCTCGTACAGGAATTCGAACGTACCGGCACCGCGGTAGCCGATCTCGATGCACGCATCCACGCAGCGCGCCAGAACTTCCTGGCGGGCCTTTTCATCGATGCCCGGTGCCGGCGCTTCTTCCAGTACCTTCTGGTGGCGGCGCTGCAGCGAACAATCGCGGTCTCCCAGGTGCACGGCACTGCCCTGGCCATCGGAGAGCACCTGCACTTCCACGTGGCGTGGGTTGGTGAGGAACTTCTCCAGGTACACCATGGGGTTGCCGAAGGCCGAGGCGGCCTCGGTGCGGGTGAGCTTGGCCGAGGAGATGAGGTCCTCTTCCTTGTACACCACGCGCATGCCACGACCACCGCCACCGCCGGCAGCCTTGATGATCACCGGGTAGCCTACCTCGCGACCGATGCGCAGGGCTTCGGCTTCGTCTTCCGGCAGAGGACCGTCCGAGCCCGGTACCGTAGGCACGCCAGCGCGTTTCATGGCGTCCTTTGCCGATACCTTGTCACCCATCAGGCGAATGGTGTCTGCTTTCGGGCCAATGAAAGCGAAACCGGATTTTTCAACCTGTTCGGCGAAGTCGGCGTTCTCGGCCAGGAAGCCATACCCTGGGTGAATGGCGGTAGCGCCCGTCACCTCGGCGGCGGCGATGATCGCCGGGATGTGCAGGTAGGACTTGGCCGCGGGCGCCGGCCCGATGCAGACCGATTCGTCGGCCAGGCCCAGATGCATCAGCTCACGGTCGGCGGTGGAATACACCGCGACGGTCTTGATCCCGAGCTCCTTGCAGGCGCGCAGGATCCGCAAGGCGATCTCGCCGCGGTTGGCGATCAATACTTTTTCCAACATCGGAGACTCTCCGCGGTTCAAACGATGGTGAACAACGGCTGGTCGAACTCAACCGGCTGCCCGTCTTCCACCAGAATGGACTCGATCACACCGCTGGTTTCGGCTTCGATGTGGTTCATCATCTTCATGGCTTCGACGATGCAGAGGGTGTCGCCCTTCTTCACGGTCTGACCGACTTCAGCGAAGTTCGGCGAAGTCGGCGATGGCTTGCGGTAGAAGGTGCCGACCATGGGCGAGCGCACAACCGTACCGTTGAGCTTGGGCGCGGCGGGCGCTTCCGCTGCAGGGGCAGCGGCGGCTGCGGCAGGGGCTGGCGCCGGGGCCGGGGCAGCGGCGGGAGCAGCATAGAACTGTTGCGCGGGCGCTTTGCTGTGACGGCTGATCCGAACGGATTCCTCGCCTTCCTTGATTTCCAGCTCGTCGATACCGGACTCTTTCAGCAGCTCGATCAGTTTCTTGACTTTACGAATATCCATGAACTTCAACTCCCGCATGGGTCAGGGGTTTTAAGGCAAAAGGGTCAGGTGGGCCGAACGGCTCGAAGCCGAGGCGGCACACGTGGCGCTAAGGTGCGCAAGCCCCCGCGCACGCAGTACAGGGGGCGGGGCGATAACGTATGTCCTTGATCGCGCATCGATATACGGCGCATCAGGGTGTGGGATGCTCCGCGACCTTGCCGCGTCACGTTCCAGGCAGAACTTGACGCTTGCATGGGCGGAAGCTGTACGGAGCGAGCAACCGGCATGGGCGCCGTTGGCCGACCCTTTTTCAGGTTCTTGTTGTGACATGGGGGGCGACTATGCCCAACTGTACAAGCGCTGTCCAGTTTGACGACGCTGCCAGCACGTTGGGCGAGAATCCCGGCAACTATCTGACCGCTTCGGTTGTTTTGGTCATCGCCTCATGTCTTTTTACCCGGCAAGCGGCCAAGGAAGCCCTTGAGGTCGACTTCGCCTACGATCCGGGAAGCCTTGGATTCACTACCTGAAGCGTCGAAGAACTGGATCACGGGTGGGCCGAACAGCTTGTACTCATCCAGCAGGCTGCGCTGCTCCGAGGTGCCGGCGGTAATGTCGAAGCGAAGCTTGCGGTAAGTGGCCAGCTGCGCGATGGCTTGCGGCTGGTTCAGTACCTCCCGCTCTATCACCTTGCAACTGATGCACCAATCGGCATACCAGTCCAGGATCACTGGCTGGCCGGCCTGCGCGGCATCGGCGAGGGCTCGCTTGAGTTCCGCCACCTGGCGCACCGTTTGCCAGTCGTCGGTCTGCGGCGCAACCGGAGCCGTCGTGGTGCGTTCCAGAGGTTGCAAGGGGTTGCCCGCGCCGGAGAAGGCGCCAACCCAGCACGCCAGCCCATAGCTCAGGCAGAGCAAGCCGGCGACCTGGCTCAGGCGCTCGCGCGGCGTTTTGCTAGGGGAGAAGTCCACCGCGCCAAGGAAAAGTCCTGTTCCCGCAGCCAGGATACCGACCAGCAGCAGGGTGAGGGCCGGCGGCAGCACTCGGCTCAGTAGCGCGATGGCCAACCCCAGCAGAAGCACGCCAATCGCATTCTTGACCGTTACCAGCCAGGGTCCGCTACGAGGCAGCCAGGCCGCGCGCCCTGTGCCGACCACTACCAGGGGAGCGCCCATGCCCAGGCCAAGAGCGAGCAGTTTCAGGCCACCGCCAAGTGCGTCCCCGCTGGCGCTGATATAGAGCAGGGCGCCCGCCAGGGGCGCTGATACGCAAGGCGAAACCAGCAAGCTGGAAAGCACTCCAAGCGCCGCCGCCCCGAGCAGCGAGCCGCCCTGGGTACGGCTGGCGAGGCGATCCAGGCGTTCGGACAGCGCGCCAGGAAGCTTGAGCTCGAAGACGCCGAACATGGCCAGGGCGAATACCGCGAAGAACAAGGCGAAGGGCCCCAGCACCCAGGCCGACTGCAGGCGCGCCTGCAGGTTGAGGCTGGCGCCGAACAACCCCATCAGCGCCCCCAGCACGGCGAAACAGGCCGCCATGGGGATGACGTAGGCCAGGGACAGGCTCAGCCCGCGCCAGCCACCGACCTGGCCACGCAGTACCACACCAGACAGGATCGGCAACATCGGCAGCACGCAGGGAGTGAAGGTCAGCCCCAGACCTGCGAGGAAGAACAGGGCCAGGTCCTGCCAGCGCCACCCGCTGACAGGCGCGGTTCCAACAGGGGCAGCTTGCGCGCCAGGCAAGGCCGGGATAGCCAGTCGCTCGGTTTCCGGGGGGTAGCAAAGCCCTTTGTCGGCACACCCTTGATAGGTCACCACCAGGGTGAATGCCTGGTTGGTCTGCGGCGGGCGTGGGAGCTCCACGTCCAGGATGTTGTGATACACCTCCACGTCGCCGAAGTATTCGTCATGCTTGCGTTCACCGGCAGGCAGGTCCGGCGGGCCCAGAGGAATGCCGGTGGGCTCGGTATGGAATTGCAGCCGCTGACGATAGAGGTAGTAACCCTCGGCGGCCACGAAGCGCAGGCGGATCTTTTCTGGCGAGCCTTCCAGCTGGCTCAAGCGGAAGGCTTCGCGCACGGGCAGGAACTGCCCACTGGTGACGGCGCCTCCGAGTACGGTGCTTGGACGGTCATCGAGAAGCCCCGCAGAGGCGGGTAGGGCAAAGACCAACAATAGAGTCAGGATCAACTGGCGCATGGGTGTCTCGTTACAACGGATCGACCGCCCATCATAACCATCGGTGGCGCCCCCGCCGACCGCCTTGGGATGAAACTCAGAAAAGGTCGGGCTCAGGCGCCTGAACGATGCGGTTACGCCCGGCCTGCTTGGCAAGGTACAGGGCGGCATCGGCGCGGGAGGTGAGTGTATTCGCTCGCATGCCCGGCCCGAGCCTTGCCACGCCTGCGCTGAAGGTGCAGCCGAAAGGCATGGGATGAGCCGGGTGGCGAATGGCCGCGAAGCGCGCGCGGATGTCTTCTAGCACCTGGACGGCGGCTTCGGCCGTAGTATCCGGCAATACAATGGCGAACTCTTCGCCACCGTACCGGCCGATAAGGTCGCTGCGGCGCAACCGCTGCTTCAGGAACAGCGAAAGGCTCTTGATCACCCGGTCGCCCGTGGGATGGCCGAAGCGGTCATTGATGCGCTTGAAGTGATCGAGATCCAGCATGGCGAAGGTCAGGGCGCCGCCGTCACGCTGGGCGCGTAGGCAACAGTCCTCCAGTTCGCGCAGGATATGGGTGTGGTTGTACAGGCCAGTGAGGCCATCGCGGACCATCCGGCTGCGCAGGCTGCGGGCCCGCTTGGCTCGGTTGCGCACCAGGGTCACCAGCTGGCGTGAGCGCACCGGCTTGGTAAGGAAGTCGTCACCGGCCTCGCTCAGGGCATCGAGCTGCTTGTCGACGTTTCCTTCGGCGGATAGGTAGAGAATGGGTACGCTGACGTAGCGCTCGTTCTGGCGGATGGTGCGGGCCAGTTCGGTACCCGTGCAGCCGGGCATGTACATGTCGAGGATGATCAGCTCGGGCTGGAAGTCGGCCAGCTCGGCCATGGTCTGGAGCGGGTCGCTCAGGCAGCGGGTGACCATGCCCACACTGCTGAGCATACGCTCGGTATGCATGGCCTGGGCCCGGGAATCGTCGATGATCAGTACCCGGATGGGCTGCCAGGGTTCGTCATTGAGCAACGGCTCCAGGGTTTCGAGTACTGTCCAGGCTTCCAGTGGACCGGCCAGGAACGCCTTGGCGCCAGCCTGGACCGCGGCCAGGCGCGTGGGCGTATCGGCTTCGCCTCGACTGTGCATGATCAGCGGTGTGCCGTCGCCCAGGCCCGCGCGCAAAGACTGCGCAAGCAGCAGGCCTGTGCCCGCGCCATGGAAATCCACGTCGATCATGATGGCTGCCGGCGGGTGTTCCACCATTGCGGACTGCAGCGCGGCCACATCGGCCATGGGCTCGGCGGCGCAGCCGAAGCACTCCAATTGTCGCGCCAGCTCCCGGCTCGCCTGGACATCGTTGAGCAGCAGCGCGACTGAATGCCTGGGCGTAGGCAGGCAAGCCAACTCTTCAGGACGATCGCGGCTACGTAATCCGCTACTGGCCAGTTTCCGCATCACTGCATTCATCCGTCCCAGCGCTGGGCTGTCCAGGCGGCCTTCATGGAAGGTAAGAGAACCGAGCGCCGCCTGGGCCTGCTGGGCCAGTTCAAGGTGTTCCCGGTCTTGATAGCGCTCGGCGAAACGTTGCCAGCGCAGCAGGGTATCCTCCATGCGTTCCTGTACGCTGCCTGTCCATGGCTGATACTGGACGCGCTGCCATAATTCCAGGACATCGCGTGCCTGGTGCACGACACGTTGCGCGAAATGCAGGCGTACCTGCTGCTCGCTGGCCTCGTCTGACGGGTTCATGTACGGGATTCAATAAGGTAATAGCTCTATGCTATCAGCGATTGACCGTCCGTAATGTGCGCTACGTCGTAAAACCGCCGCCATTGATATGACAAGTCAGGAGCGCGAATTGCCTGGTCAGGGGCGTACCTGGCGTCGCGGCGCCGGCCCGGGTCCTTTATAGTGATCGGTGCCGGGGCGAGGGTGCCGCCGGTGGGTAGGCCTGACCGGGCACGTTAGCGAGCCGGCGCGGTCGAACCGATGACTCGAAAGTTGAAAGGACAGCCTGATGCTCGACTGGAAGAAACGCACCGATACCCCTGGAACGCCTGGAGCGGCGCCTGCCGATACCAGTGCCGCACCGGCCAGGCGGGGCTACTGGAAGAGCTTGCTGGTGAGCCGTGCCTTGATCTGCGTGGTCGCCATCTATCTGCTGGTGACCCTCGTGCTCGGCATCTACTGGAGCCGTGAGCCAGACCTGTTCTCGGTGCAGCAGAACGCCCAGGCCGCGGTCCAGCGGGACGGGCGCCAGATGGTGGTTGGCTACACTACGGTCGAAACCCTCAAGCGGGTGGCCAGCACCTTGCTGGATAAGCCCGGCGGCTACCTCTCAAACGATCGCTTCCCGCCCGGCCTATGGCTGGATAACACGCCCAGCTGGGAATACGGCGTGCTGGTGCAGGTACGCGACCTGAGCCGCGCCTTGCGCAAGGACTTCGCCCGGTCCCAGTCGCAGTCCACGGAGGACGGTGACCTGGCCCGCGCCGAGCCGCGCTTCAACTTCGATAACAAGTCCTGGGTGCTGCCTTCGAGCGAGTCGGAATTCCAGGAAGGGCTCAAGTCGCTAAGCAACTACCAGCGCCGCCTGACCGATCCCAACCCAGGCGCGTTCTTCTATGCGCGGGCGGACAACCTGAACAACTGGCTGGGCGACGTGTCCACGCGCCTGGGCTCCCTGTCGCAGCGGTTGTCGGCCAGCGTTGGCCGGGTCAAGCTGGACACCACCGTGAAAACCGAAACCTTCACTCCAGGTAGCGCGCCGCAATTGGAAGAGCAGTTTGTGGAAACGCCCTGGTTGCAGATCGACAACGTCTTCTACGAGGCGCGCGGTGAAGCCTGGGCCTTGTCCCACCTGCTGCGGGCCATCGAGGTGGACTTCGCGGACGTGCTGGCGAAGAAAAATGCCACGGTCAGTGTGCGGCAAATCATTCGCGAACTGGAAGCCTCCCAGGAGCCGTTGTGGAGCCCTGTGGTACTCAATGGCAGCGGTTTCGGCGTGTTCGCCAACCATTCGCTGGTGATGGCCAATTACATTTCCCGCGCCAATGCCGCCGTGCTGGACCTGCGTCAGCTGTTGTCCCAGGGATGAGCCAAGGGCTTTTCTCGGCGGCCGAGGCGGCGCATCGGGCCGCTTCGGATCGCGAATCCATCGCCTGGGTCGACGAGCATGATCGCCTGCTCGGCGCGCTGCCTCGGGCTACCTTGCGTGAGCGTGGGCTGATCGGGCGGGGAACCTTCATCTTCGTGTTCGACAGCCAGGGGCGCCTCTGCGTACAGCAGCGCACGCTAAGCAAGGCCGTCTACCCAGGCCATTGGGACGCGGCGGCGGGTGGCATGGTTCAGGCGCACGAGAGCTACAGCCTGTCGGCCAAGCGAGAGCTCGAGGAAGAGTTGGGCGTGAGCGGCGTCGAGCTGCGCGAACATGGGCGCTTTCTATTCGACGCACCGGGCAATCGCCTCTGGTGCGGTGTGTTTTCCGCCGTTTATGATGGCCCACTGCGTCTGCAGCCCGAAGAGATCGCCCAGGCCTGTTTCCTTACGCCTGAAGCGGTGGCGGCGCGCTATAAGGCGGAGCCTTGGTGCCCCGATTCGGTTGAAGCCTTGAGGCGCTATTTCCCGCGTTTCCTGGGTTGATCCTTTAGCGCCCAGCGGCGCGCTCGTGCACCGTTGGCCCACGATCGAGATTTTCTGCGAAATGGCCTTGCGCAACCCTTAGCATGTCATGGTTTTGCCGTTAAACTGCGCGGCCTTTTCGCTCTCCCAGAGGCTTGCCCATGGCCAAGAAAGCTTCTTCCTTTGCCTCCCTTGGCGGTCTGGTGTATTCCACCGACAGTGGCCGGCATTGCCCTGACTGCGGCAAGCCAGTTGCCGAGTGCGTGTGTGGCCAGGCCGTGCTGCCTGCGGGTGACGGTGTCGCCAGGGTGCGTCGGGAAAGCAAGGGGCGGGGAGGCAAGACCGTGACTACCGTCACAGGCGTGCCGCTGCCCCTGGACGACCTCAAGGCCCTGGCAACCGAGCTCAAGCGTCGCTGCGGCACGGGCGGTGCCTTGAAAGACGGCGTAATTGAAATCCAGGGTGATCACGTCGAGCTGCTGCTTGGCGAACTGACCCGGCGGGGATTCAAAGTCAAGAAGTCCGGCGGCTGACCGGCTTCTTTCTAAACTCGGCGCTGGTGACGGGGTCTACCCGCCAGGTGCCGCTACCACTTTTTTCCATCAACCGGCGGGGCTGACTCCGCTGGGTGGGCCTATCACAGGGGACCTCGATGTCCGTACGACGCACTCGCAAAGACGATGGCAGCCAATGGACCGTTGCGGACAGCCGCGGCGTTTATGGAATCAGGCATTGGGGCGCGGGGTATTTCGCCATCAATGAAGCCGGCCGCGTGGAGGTTCGCCCCAACGGCCCGGACAGCGCGCCTATCGACTTGTACGAGCAGGTGCAGCAACTGCGCAAGAGCGGCCTTTCGCTGCCCTTGCTCGTGCGTTTCCCGGATATCCTGCAGCATCGTGTGCGTCAGCTGACCGGCGCCTTCGACGCCAACATCGCCCGCCTCGAATACCAGAATCGCTACACCGCCCTGTACCCGATCAAGGTGAACCAGCAGGAGGCGGTGGTGGAAAACATCATCGCCACCAAGAACGTATCCATCGGCCTGGAGGCCGGTTCCAAGCCCGAGCTGATGGCTGTCCTGGCTTTGGCGCCCAAGGGCGGCACCATCGTCTGCAATGGCTACAAGGACCGCGAGTTCATTCGCCTGGCCCTGATTGGCCAGAAGCTCGGCCACAACGTCTTTATCGTCATCGAGAAGGAATCCGAGGTCCAGTTGGTGATCGAGGAGGCCGCCGAGGTCAAGGTCAAGCCGCAGATCGGCCTGCGGGTACGCTTGTCGTCCCTGGCGTCGAGCAAGTGGGCCGATACGGGGGGCGAAAAATCCAAGTTCGGCTTGTCCGCCGCGCAGTTGATTTCGGTGGTCGAGCGTTTCCGCGAGGCTGGCCTGGAGCAGGGCATCCGCCTGCTGCACTTCCACATGGGGTCGCAGATCGCCAACCTGGCCGACTACCAGCACGGCTTCAAGGAAGCCATCCGCTATTACGGCGAATTGCGCAACCTGGGATTGCCGGTGGACCACATCGACGTGGGCGGCGGCCTGGGTGTGGACTACGACGGTACCCATTCGCGCAATGCCAGTTCCATCAACTATGACATGGACGACTACGCTGGCGTGGTGGTGGGTATGCTCAAGGAATTCTGCAATGCGCAGAACCTGCCGCACCCGCATATCTTCTCGGAAAGCGGCCGTTCCCTGACTGCCCACCATGCCATGCTGGTGGTACAGGTCACCGACGTGGAGCGGCACAACGACGAGATCCCTGAGCTGCCGGACCGCGACAGCCTGCCGGAAACCCTGCAGTGGCTGGCCGACCTGCTCGGGCCCACGGACCCGGAAATGGTCACCGAGATCTACTGGCGCGCCACTCACTATATCGGCGACATCGCCAGCCAGTACGCTGATGGCAAGGTCACCCTGGCGCAGAAGGCCTTGGCCGAGCAGTGCTACTTCGCGGTGTGCCGCAAGCTGCACAATGCCTTGAAGGCCCGCCAGCGCAGCCACCGCGCCATCCTCGACGAACTCAACGACAAGCTGGCCGACAAGTACATCTGCAATTTCTCGGTGTTCCAGAGCCTTCCCGATACCTGGGCCATTGGCCAGGTGCTGCCGATCCTGCCGCTGCAACGCCTGGACGAAGAGCCTGTGCGTCGCGCCGTGCTGCAAGACCTGACCTGCGACTCCGACGGCAAGATCAAGCAGTACGTGGACGAGCAGAGCATCGAAACCAGCCTGCCGGTGCATCCGGTGGCGCGTGGCGAGGACTACATGCTCGGCGTGTTCCTGGTGGGCGCCTACCAGGAAATTCTCGGCGACATGCACAACCTGTTCGGTGACACGGACTCGGTGAACATCTACCAGACCGAAAGCGGAAGCGTGTACCACGCCGGCATCGAAACCCACGACACCATCGAGGACATGCTGCGCTACGTTCACCTCTCGCCCGAGGAGCTGATGACGCACTACCGGGACAAGGTCGCCAGCGCCAAGATCTCCCCACGTGAGCGCACCACCTTCCTCGACGCGCTGCGTCTGGGGTTGACCCGCTCCTCCTACCTGGCCTCCTGACCGAACCAGCGGTCGCCGCGAGCCAGGCGTACGGCAATGGCGCCCAGGGTGAACGCCCTGAGCGCCATGAACCACAAGAAACTCAGCCACAAACCATGGTTGCCCCAGCCACGGCTAAGCCAGGCTAACGGCAGCGCCAGTGCCAGGCTCAACATCATGGCGTTGCGCATGTCCCGGGCACGGGTGGCGCCGATGAACAGCCCGTCCAGCAGGTAGCTCCAGACCGCAATCAAGGGTAATACCGCCAGGTACGGAAGGAAGGCGGCGGCTGTCGCTCGTACGCTGGGAATGTCCGTCTGCAGTTCGATGAACAGCTCGCCAAAAGTGCTGAAGAACAGTACGAAGGCCAGGCTTGCCAGCAGCGACCAGCCTGCGGCTATTACCAGGCAGCGGCGTAGGGCCAGGCGATCGCGCGCGCCCAGAGCATGACCGCACAGGGCTTCCACGGCGTGGGCCAGGCCGTCGAGCGCATGAGCGGTCAGCAACAGCCCGTTGAGCAGCAAGGCATTGGCGGCGACTGTGGAATCACCTAGGCGAGTGCCCTGTACAGTGATCAGGAAGAATGCCGCCTGTAGCGCCAGGCTGCGCAGGAAGATGTCTCGGTTCACGCCAAGCAGCGGGCGCCAGCCGGCCCAGCGGCGCAGGCGCGTCCAGGGAATACGGCCAGGCTGAGCCTTCAGCGCCGGCCTTGCCAGGGCCAGGCCCAGGCAAAGGGATAGCCACTCGGCGATGACCGAAGCCCTGGCCGAACCCAGCACGCCCCAGTCCAGCCCCACCACGAACCAGAGGTTGAGCAGGATATTCACGGCGTTGGTGAGCAATAACATGGCCAGTGGCGCGCGGGCGTTCTGCACTCCGAGAAACCAGCCAACCAGTGCGAAGCTGCCCAGGGCAGCCGGCAAGCCCAGCAGGCGGGTATGAAAGAAGGCGAGCGTGCTGCTTTCCAGTTCGGCGCTGGGTTGCATCCAGCCCAATGCCAGGCGGCTGAACGGCATTGCGATAAGCCATGCCAGCAGGCTGAATCCCAGGGCCAGCAGCAGCCCTTGAGCCAGCACCTGGCGCAGGCCATCGCCGTCGCCACGCCCGGCCGCCTGTGCGGTGAAACCCGTTGCGCCCATGCGCAAAAAACCCAGGGCCCAGGCTAGCAGACTGTACAGGCTGGCTCCCACCGCCACGGCGCCCAGTTGATGGGCGTGGGGCAAGTGTCCAATGACGGCGCTGTCGACCAAGGCTACCAGCGGCACCGACACATTGGAGAGGATCATCGGGGCGGCCAGGGCCCACACCCGACGGTGAGTTGGGCGGTCACGCCAGTCTTGTAGCCAAGGGGTCATGGTGAATCCAGCGCGGCACGCATCCGGGGGGAGGAGCGCTACCTTAGCCCAACTCTACGACCGGTGTGCAGCCCGCCCGCGGCGTTTCAGTGAATGATCCAGCTCAAGAGCCAAAGGCCCAGCAGCGCCCAGATGACGCCCAGCACAATGGAGGCTCGCATGAATGCCCTGACCGCCGCGTATAGCAGAAGCAGGCCCACCACCAGCGCGAGGATGCTGATCAGGGAAGTGTCCATGCCCAGGGTACGCGACAGGCCCTCGACGAAATTGCCCCCAGCGTGGGCCAAGGTCCCGAACAGCCAGTCCAGGCCGTCCACAATAAAGCGGATCACCGCGCCGAGCGCCTGGCCCAGCCATTCGAAAAAGCCTTCTACCTGCATGCTGTCATCCTAATGGCCGGCATACGCCGGGTGCGTGGCTTTGGTCAGCCAGGCGAGGCGGTGGTTCCCCTGCCGCCTCGCTTTCCTGCCCGCGCTCCCGGAAGTGTCAGCGTACCCAGGTCAAGGCAGCAAGGAAGCCCATGAGGAGAAAGGGCGCCAAGGGCGGAGCCAAGGCAGGGTCAGGGGCCAGGTTGGCCAGGCGCAGCCGGATTTTTCTGTCCAGGTGGGCCCACACACGTTGCCCCAGCATGAGCCAGAGCACGCCAGCGACCAGGGCAGTGCCCAAGGTACCTAGCCAGTGCATCCGGTCCGTGGCCAGGGCCAAGGTCCCGAGCAGCTTGACTTCCGCTTCGGTAAGCCGGCCCAGCCAGTAGGCCGGTAGCGTCAGCAGCATGCTCAAGGCCAGGGCAAAGGCCCCCTCGCTGGCGCTTGCGCCCAGCCAGGTATGGCCGGTAGTGAACAGGTACCACAGGGCGAAGCAGCCACCTCCCAGGGTGAGGCTGTCCGCAATCTGCCGTTGCCGCACATGTTGTTCGGCACACAGGGTGAACCAGATCAGTAATACCAGGCATTGCATCCGTAGAGCTCTTCCCTTCAGCGCCACTTCCATGCCGGAACTCCTTCCGGCAGCCCGCACTTCTTCTGCAAGTCCAGCCCTGATCCTGAGCTACGTCAAGCTGGCCTATGTGCTATGGAGGCAAGCCCGGGATGAAAGGTTCAGCGCGGTGGATATTGCTCCAACAGGCGGTATACCGCCTGGCGCAGAGCCTGGGTACGCTCAGCCGGCGCTGCCCCCTGATCAGTCATTATGCGCTCCTCGCTGGCGCGCCAGATCAGCTTGCCGTCGCGGCCGTCGAGCAGGTCCAGCTGCAAAGTGGCCACGCGGTAGTCCAGGTTGCGGGTTTCGTTCCATCCCGGGCCCATCCAGGGACCGCCCCAACCTGGGCCCCAGGGGCCGCCATAGCTGGTAGTGATCTGCTCGTGGCGGTTGTCCACGATCAGCCAGGCCTGCACTTTCAGATCCGCCGCGCCGCCCTTGGCCGGGCGCAGGCCGCGCTGGTCCAGGGCATCGGCTACCGCCTGGCGCAGACGCTGCTCGGTCAGGTCGCTGCGGATGCGAGGATCGTCCGGGCGATATTGCAGTGCCGGCTCTTGCCAGCTCCAGCTACGGTAGGCGGCGAAGTCGCGGCTGGCATCGAAGTCGCGGTTGACATTGCTGCTTTGGCAACCGGCCAGCGCAAGGGCCAGGCAACCGATGAGTAGGCGTGCACGCATGGGGACCTCCTGATCAACGTGGGGGGTAGGTAGCCAGGGCGTTATCCAGGGCCGCGCGCAAGGCATCCGCCTGTTCACCCTGGCTGCCTTGGGCACTGGTGTCAGCCGCGGCGGACCATACCTCCTGGCCCGTAGCGGCATCGAACAGGTGCAGCCGTACTACCAGTACCTGGACCTCGTAGGTGCGCACCCTAGGTGGACCTGCGTAATAGCCATAAGGCCCATAAGGCCGATAGCCGGGGCCGTAATAGGGGTCGTAGCTGTCCTGGACCTGCCGCAGGCGGCGTTCGGTGCGCAGTTCAGCAGCCAGCCGCAAGTCTGGCGCGGTGGAGCGGGCAGGGCGCAGGCCCCGTTGGTCCATGGCCGCGCTCACCGCTTCGGCGATGGTTTCAGGCGGCAAGGCGGCGGTGCCTGTGGGCAACTGGCCGTTTACCCAGGCCCAGCTGCGGTAGCGCCCATAATCCCTCGGAGCTGCCGGATAGGCGCTCATGTCGATGCCCTGGCTGGCCGAGGCAGGCGCGGGCGGCAAGGGCAGTGAGCTGGCCACATAAGGGTTGGGGCCTTGGCAACTGACCAGGGCAAGGCAACATAGAACAGCGTGGAAGCGGCCTCGCATCATCCTCTCCAAGCGGCCCTAGAGGGGCCGGCAGATCCAATGCAGATAGCGGCCCAGCCCGGCGAAGGCTGGATGGCGTCGGTATTCGAGTTCCATCGCGACCAGATCTTCGATCCGGGCCTTGGACTGGAATTCCACAGGCATGTAGTCATGGAAAACCCGTACCCCACTGCGGCTTTCGACCTGCCAGTAATGGTTGAGGTGCCCTTCCAGCTCTCGTGGGTCGAGCGGCGTCTGGGGCGTGAGGCTTTGCTTCTCGCCCGCCAGGTGCTGGCTTCGGAGCTTGCGCAAGTGTCCCTTGAGCAGGTTCCGGTACACCAGGGCGTCACGGTTGTAGAAGGCCAGCGACAACCAGCCTTCAGGCGCCACCCAGCGCGCTAGCGCGGGGAAGATCGCGGCCGGCTCGGCCAGCCACTCCAGCACCGCATGACAGATGACCAAGTCGTAGGGTTCGCCTGGCGTTTCGCTGAGCTCCTGCCAGCTGGCCTGGATAAAGGTGCCGGCCAACCCGGCTTCGGCGAAACGTTCCTGGGCAGCGGCCAGCATCGGGGCGGCCGGCTCAGCGAGGGTTACCTCATGGCCCTGAGCGGCGAGCCAGGCACCCATGTGGCCAAGCCCGGCGCCCACGTCCAGCACGCGCAGAGGGCGCGTGGGCAAGGCTTCCTGAAGGTCGGCCTGGAGCACCGCCAGGCGTATCGCCCCCTTGGCGCCTCCGTAGATCTTGTTGGCGAAGCGCGCCGCCAGAGCATCGAAATGACGGTCTTTCATCGGGCGAAGCGCCGTTCGCTATCAGCCAGCTTGGCGCTGACTACGGTGTTCATGTCCAGGCCCAGCTCGCTGCAGAGCAACAGCAGGTACAGCACCACATCGCCGATTTCCTGGCCCGCATGGGCCAGCTGCTCCGGCGCGAGCCGGCGCGATTCGGCTTCGGTCAGCCATTGGAAGATTTCCACCAGCTCAGCCATTTCCACGCTGGCCGCCATGGTCAGGTTCTTGGGGCTGTGGTAACGCTGCCAATCGTTATCGTCGCGGATGCGGTGCAGCCGCTCGGTGAGTTCTTGCAGATTCATGGGCCTCTCCTAGAGGCCCATAGCTTCGACGGACGCAGGCGGGGAATCAAGGGTGCAGCAGGGCGCCGGCCGATGAAATCACCAGCAGCAGGGCCAGAACCCGATTGAACCAACGCATCTGCCGCGGGCGGTCGAGCCAGCGGGCGGCGCCTCGGCCCAGCAGTGCCCAGGCTCCCAGGCAAGGCAAGGCTACCAGGAAAAACGCCAGGGTGAGCTGGCCCAAGGGTTGCCCTTCGGCCATGAACACACTGATTACCGCCAGCGCCATGATCCACGATTTGGGGTTGACCCACTGCAGCAATACCGCGCCAAGCCAGCCCATGGGGCGGTCGGCCTTGGCCGGGTTCTTTTCGATTGGCGTCACCGGCGCGGTGAAAATCCGCCAGGCCAGCCAGAGCATCCAGCCCAGGCCCAGCACGGTCAGGGCCGGGCGCAGCCGAGGAAGCAGCAGCAAGGCGCTGCCGGCGCCGGTGCCGACTGCCCATACCAGCAGGGCCGCGCCGGCACCGGCGCCGAAGATAATGGGCACGCATGGGCGCCACCCTCGCTGAGCACTGGTACTGAGCACGATAAGGTTGGTGGGGCCGGGGGTGATGGAGGCAACGAAGGCGAACAGAACGAATGCAAGCATGGGCTGACCCTTGGCTGAAGGCTGGGCGCCAATTGTGTTCAGGCCTGCCCGGGAGGGTCTTGAAGGCTTGTGCAAGGCTGCCGTAAGTCACCATTCGCCTGTTGGCGATAGGCACCCGGGCTGATGCCGTAGGCCCGGCGAAACCATCGCCCCAAGTGGCTCTGGTCGGCGAAGCCCAAGTCATGGGCAACGTCCAGAGGCGGGATGCCCAAGGCCAGCAATTGGCGGGCACGGCTGAGCCGCAACTGAATCAGCCAGGCGTGGGGCGCCAGGCCGTAGGCTGCCTTGAATGCACGGGTCAAGCGGAAGCGGTCCGTGCCGCAGGCCTGTGCCAGGCTTTCCAGGCCTACATCCTGGTGCAGATGCGCTACCAAAAAGTCCCGGGCACGGCGAGCGATCAACGGGGCGCAGGGGTTGGTTTCCTGCGGGCGGTGCCAACGCAAATGATGGCTCAAGCGGGCCAGCAGCCCATCGAGGGCCATGTCGCGCACCAGCTGCACTTCGTGCTGGTGCAGGGCATTGAACGCCAGCACCGTCGCCCTGGCCAGTTCGGGATCATCGTTGAGCACTGTGCCTATTCCAGGCAAGGGCCTGCCTGGGCCGTCGCGGTAAAGACCCGCCAGGGCCTGTTCCAGCCAGTCGGGCTGCAGGTAAAGCATGCGGTAGGTAAAACCGTCCGGGCTGGGGGCGTCGCCGTCGTGGATGTCTCCAGGCTCGAGCATGAATACCTTGCCCGGAGTGCTGTCATGACGGGCGCGGCGGCTATTGAAGCGCTGCACACCCTGCTCGGTGAAGCCGATCAGATAGGTGTCATGCCAATGCGGGTCATAGGCATGGGCATGCCCCTGAAAATGCGCATGCAGGGTTTCGATGCCGGTATGAGGGTCTCGCAGCAGGTGTATCCAGTTATTCATGATGGGCATGACATTCGGCGGCTGGAGACAGTAATCCATGGCCAGGCCCTCGGCGCTAGAACGTTTGTGCACAGGCGGCGGATCATTACGCCCCAAAGAGCCTTGGACGTACAACGTTGCCTGGCTGCCGGTGCCGTTGGTCGCGTGCTCAGGGCGTAGGCGCGGCGACTGGGGCTTGTGCCATGCGGGCGGCGGCGCGCTGGTTGTAATGCTCGGCCATGACCGAGCACACCACCAATTGTAGGGGGTGGTAGATCATGATCGGGAGCAGGATCAGGCCAAGGGCGGGATGCTGGCCGAAAATCAGCGTGGCCATGGGCGCCCCGGCCGCCAGGGATTTCTTGCTCGCGCAGAATACGCCGGCCACTTCGTCACCATGGTCGAAGCCTGCCCAGCGCGTAATCCGGGTGGTGAGCAACAGGACCACTGCCAGGAGCAAGGCGCTGCCCAGAAACGCAGCGAGCAGCACGTTGCCACTTTGCTGTTCCCAGAGACCGGATTGCATGGAGTTACAGAACGCGGCATAGACCAGCAACAGGATGACGCTCTTGTCCAGGATGTTGGTGTAGCGCTTGTGTCGAGCGAAGAAGGAACCGACCCAACGGCGGGCTACTTGCCCGAGCACCAGCGGGGCGAGAAGCATCAAGCTCAGGTTGAGCAGGGTAGGGCCCAGGTCGATGCCGTCTTGGCCGGTACCTACTTCCAGGCTCACCAGCCAGGGGGTGATGAAGATGCCGAGCACGCTGGACAGGCTGGCATTGAGAATAGCCCCTGGTACGTTGCCTGTGGCGCTCCCGGTAAGGGCGACGGAGGAGGAAATGGTCGACGGCAGAGCGCAGAGGTAAAGGAACCCCAGCATCAGCATGGGGGGCAGGGCACCGGCGCCCAGGTAGCGCGCTATCAGCCAGAGCAGTGGGAAAAGAACGAAGGTAGTGCCTTGTACCATCAGGTGCAGACGCCAGTTGCGTAGCCCTCGGCCAATCTGTTCACCGGACAGGTTGGCGCCATGCAGAAAGAACACCAGGAACACACCGATATTGATGACGCTGTCCAGGTGCAGCGGGCCACCACTGGCGCCATAGCGAGGAAACTGCCAAGCCAGGATAGTGGCCAGGACCATCCCGCCCAGGAACCAATCGGTAACAAGTTTTCTGACATGTTTGAGCACAGGCATAAGACCACAGGCGATGACGACTTCGAGGCATCCACGTTAACCTGTGCGCTTCTAACCGTCTTGCGACAAAAAGGCAGCTGATGACGCCAAACGGACAGCGACCGCCGGCCCGTTCCATCCCAGCCCTGAAGGCGTTGCCTCGTCCGGTCTACGCCCGCGCCGAACAGTTGGGCGTCGGCTCCTGGACGCCCCGGCATAGCCACCCTTGGGTGCAGTTTTCCTACGCCATCAGTGGCGTGCTTTCCGTGCATACCGATCAGGGCAGTTATTTCGCCCCGCCTCAATGGGGCGTATGGATTCCCGCTGGCGTGGAGCACTGGGTCCATACCAGCACCCAGGCACAGATGCGCAGCCTGTATGTGGACCCAAGCGTAGCCGGGCCTTCGGCCGCGTTATGTCGCGTGCTGGAGGTCACTGCGCTGACACGTGAACTGATCCTGGCGTTTTCTGCCTTCGAGCCGGAGTACCCGCTGGGCGATAGCGCCGAAGCTCGACTTACCGCAGTGCTGCTGGATCAACTGCTCGGGCTGTCGGAAGTGGCGTTTTGCGTACCCTTGCCTCGCCATTCGGGGCTGTTGACGCTATGCGAGGCGTTGATCGCTCAGCCGGATCTTGCCCAGGGCTTGACGCAATGGGCCCGGTCACTGAACGTGTCGGAAAAGACCCTGGCGCGGCTCTTCACCCGGGAGACCGGAATGACCTTCCGCAAATGGCGCCAGCGCGTTCGCTTGCTGGCTTCGCTCAGCGCGTTGCAGGAAGGAAGCAGCGTTACCCAGGCGGCCCTGGCCAGCGGCTATGATTCAACCTCTGCCTTCATTGCCGCATTCAAGCGACTGTTCGCGAGCACGCCTGGAGAGGTGTTTCAGGCACGCTAAGCCCCGTTTTAGGATTAAATCCGGCCAGGCGTTTGCATTCGTCACGCTGCTGGGCGAGCATCCGGCGCGGGAACTCCACGTTCGCCCAATCCTCTGCTGTTCGGTTAATAAGGACCCTTGAGCAACCGATGAAGACGCCAAAACGCCTAGAACCCCTGATCGAAGATGGTCTGGTCGACGAAGTGCTTCGCCCGCTGATGAGCGGCAAGGAAGCGGCGGTGTACGTGGTGCGGTGCGGCACCCAATTGCGCTGCGCCAAGGTTTACAAGGAAGCGAACAAGCGTAGCTTCCGCCAGGCGGCGGAATACCAGGAAGGCCGCAAGACCCGCAACAGCCGGCAGGCGCGGGCAATGGCCAAGGGCACCCGCTACGGGCGCAAGGAAGCCGAGGAGGCCTGGCAGAACGCGGAGGTCAGTGCCCTGTTCCGCTTGGCCAGCGCCGGTGTACGGGTACCTCAACCCTTTGATTTCGTCGACGGCGTATTGCTCATGGAAATGGTCGACGATGGCCAGGGCGGCGCCGCTCCGCGCTTGAACGACGTAGAGCTCGATGCCGCACAGGCGCGCGAATACCATGCCTTCGTCATCCGGCAGATCGTGCTGATGCTATGCGCGGGGCTGGTACATGGAGACCTCTCGGAATTCAACGTGCTCCTGGGGCCGGACGGGCCGGTGATCATCGATCTGCCGCAGGCGGTGGACGCGGCCGCCAATAACCATGCGTTCAGCATGCTTGAGCGCGATGTGAACAACATGGCCCAGTATTTCGGCCGCTTCGCGCCGGAACTCAAGGGCACCCGCTACGCCAAGGAAATGTGGGAACTGTACAAGGCTGGGAAGCTCACGGCCGAGACGGCGCTTACGGGTACCTACAAGGAGGCCGAAGTCGCCGCCGACGTGGGCGGGGTCATGCGGGAAATCGAGGCCGCCAAGCGCGAAGAAGCCAGGCGCCAGGCCCTGCGTGCACAACAGGATAATCCTTCCGATTCCCCCGAGGAGCCTACCCCTCCCTGGCTGCGCTGATTGCCCTAAACATGCCCGCGGCCTGCGGCTCAAGGCTTGGCCGAGGCCAGTTCATCCAGAATGGCGCACTCAGGCGCAGCGTTGCCCTGGCAGTGGTCTACAAGCCGTTGCAGGCTTTCACGTAGAGCAAGCAACCGCTCGATGCGCTCGTCCAGTGCCTGTACATGCTGTCGGGCCAGAGCCTGAACGTCGGCGCTGGCCCGGTCAGGGTCACGCCTGAGCGCCAGTAGTTCTCTGACCTCATCCAGGCTGAAGCCCAGGTCACGGGCTCGCTTTATGAAACCGAGCGTTTCCAGGGCGTCTTCCCCATACAGCCGGTAGCCGCTGTTGCTTCGCACAGCAGGAGGCAGCAGGCCCGTTTGCTCATAATGCCGAATCATCTTGGGCGTCAGCCCGCTACGGTCGGCGGCTTGGCCGATGTTCATCGGGAAGGCGGGCATGGATTACTCCAAAGGGTCGAAATCAGGGGTCCAGCGGGCCAGCAGCAAGGCGTTGGTGACTACGCAGACGCTGGACACAGCCATGGCAGCGCCAGCGAACATCGGGCTGAGCATTCCAGAAACGGCCAGAGGCAGCCCCACCAGGTTATAAGCGAAGGCCCAGAACAGGTTCTGGTGGATCTTGCGGCGTATCCTGCTGGCCAGCGCGAGGCTGGCGGGCACCAGCCTAAGGTCGGCACGCGCCAGGACCATGGTTCCAGCCTGGGCGGCGACGTCACTGGCCCCGCCCATGGCAATGCCAATGCTGGCGGCGGCGAGGGCAGGCGCATCGTTGATGCCGTCGCCGACCATCGCCACCGGCGCCTGGGCAGACAACGCGGCGACCCGCTGGGCCTTGTCGCCTGGCAGCAGGCGCGCTTGTACTTCCGTGATGCCTACCGAGCTGGCGACTTGCGCCGCGCTGCCAGCGTTGTCGCCGGTAAGCAAATGGCAGGTTATCCCTTTTTGTTGCAGTAACCGGACCGCGGCGGCCGCCTCGGGTCGAACCTGGTCGGCGAAAGCCAGGGCGCCCAGCACGCCGGGGACAGGGGCGAGCTGGACCAGCCAGGAAAATGTCCGCCCCTGGGCTTCCCAGGCCTGGGCGACGGCGTTCAGCTCCCGGGTTTCCAGGCCGTGCTCCTGGAGCAGCCGACTACTGCCCAGTAACAGGCGCCGGCCTTCGACCTCACCGGCGATGCCGCGCCCTGGCAGCACTGATAGCCCCACCGCCGCAGGGAGACCAACCCCCTCTCTGGCGCAGGCGCGCCCAATGGCTTGTGCCAGTGGATGCTGGCTTCCTGCGCCCAGCGCAGCGGCATCGGCCAATACCGGGGCCCGCTCGCCACCCAGTGGAAGTATTTCAACCAGCTCAGGTGTTCCCTGGGTCAGGGTGCCAGTCTTGTCGAAGATCACATGGCCGAGCCGGTGGGCGATCTCAATGCCTCGGATGTCCTTGATCAGCACTCCATGGCGAGCCGCGACACCTGTCCCGGCCAGGATGGCGGCGGGGGTGGCCAGGCCCAGGGCACAGGGACAGGCGATCACCAGAACGCTGACAGCGGTGACCAGCGCCTGCTCCAGCGAGCCTTGCAGCCAATACCAGCCCAGGCCGGTCGCCAGCGCCAGCAGCAGGATGAAGGGGACGAAGAGCTCGCTGATGCGATCGACTGCATGCTGAACCGGCGCCTTGGCGGCCTGTGCTGTCTCCACCAGACGAATGATGCCTTCCAAAAACGTCTGGGCACCCGTCGCGGTGATTTCCACGACCAAAGCGGTTTCGCCATTGAGCGTGCCACCGCTGACTTTGTCTCCGGTGCCTTTGGCGACTGGAAGCGCTTCGCCGGTCAGCAGCGACTCATCCAGATGACTTTCGCCTTCCAGGATCCGGCCGTCGGCGGCGACTCGCTCGCCTGGACGGACTCGCAGAAGGTCCCCGACTTTCAAATACGCAACAGGCACCTCACGCGCGATTCCATTTTCCAGACGTTGCGCGGTAAGTGGCCGAAGCGCTTCCAAGGCACGAATGGCACCGGCAGCCTGGCGCTTGGCCCGCCCCTCCATGGCTTTGCCGAGCAAAACAAGGGCGATCACTACCGCGGACGTCTCGAAATACAGATGAGGTGGGTGGCCAGGCTCGGACCGTAGCCAGAGAAACAGGCTCAGCCCAAAGGCCGCGCTGGTGCCAACCGCTACCAGAAGGTCCATGTTGGCGGCGCGGGCCCGCAGGGCTTTCCAGGCCGCGACATAGAAGCGAGCACCCGCCAGGCATTGAACAGGCGTAGCCAGGGCGAACTGCGCCCAGGCTGGCAAAGCCCATTGCACGCCGACAGGTGACAGCAGCATGGGGAATACCAAGGGCGCTGCGAAAATGAACGCCAGGCCGAGCCAGGCGTGTTCGCGACGGCGGGCCCGCTGTTCGGCGCGTGACTGCGCCAGCGGGTCCCCGGTCAGCCGGGCCTGATAGCCCGCCTTTTCCACCGCCTCTATCAACTGCGTCGCCGATAGCCCCGCTCGCGCCTGGACCTGAGCGCGCTCGCTGGCTAGGTTCACCCTTGCCTGCGCCACCCCCGGGACCTTGCCCAGGGCGCGCTCCACACGCCCGGCACAGCTGGCGCAGGTCATGCCATCGACAGAAAGCTCAAAGGTTGCCGGTGTTGCCATGGTTCATGCCTCCTTGGGAAGCATGAAGCCTCAAGCTTGACCCTATGGCAAGGTCAAGGGGCGTAGTCCAGGGGAGCCGGCTTGAGGTACAAGCCCTGTGGGCCTGTGGCGATACGGTACTTGAGGATGTCGCCGGCCTGGAGCGTAAGGGTGGCGGAGCGTTGCTCGCCGACGATTCCCGGATTGCAGCCTGGGGCCTGCCCAGGAAGGATCTGCAGGCGGACGACCAAAGGGCCAGGCGGCAGGTTGTATGACACGCTCTGTTCCGGGAACAGCCGGCCTACAAGCTGGTCTTGCATGTAGAGGCCGATCTCGCAAGGGGTGCCCACTTCCAGCCGTTCCCGGGAAATGATCAGTACGCCGTACCCTTGAGGACCTTCGGCCGATGCAGGCGCCACGGGCAGGATACCGAGCAGGGCGAGAGCGAGTAACAGCGGCCGGCGCATGGCGGCTTCTCCTGGGCAATGACGACTTGCTGCAAGCTTGGCGGAGGCGTGGAGGAATTACCAGCCCGGCAGGTGAACGAAAAACTTGACCTTGCCGTTGTGGCAAGGTGAATGCTTGGTCAGCTCTTCTCAGGAGATTTTCATATGCAATATTTCAGTGTTCAGGGCATGACCTGCCAGCATTGTGTAGGCGCTGTCGGTCAAGCCATTCGCGAACTGGATGCCGATGCCCGGGTAGAAGTCGATCTGCCCGGCCAGCGCGTAGGCATAGACAGCGCATTGCCGGTTGAGCGTCTGTTACGGGCAATCCAGGATAGCGGCTACAGTGCTCAGCCGGCGGGAGAACCCAAGCCACTGGGCTGATGACGAAGGGGATTTCGGAAAATTCCGGCGGCGGCGCGCTACACTACGAAGCCAAGCTTGCTATCGATTTTCTCATGAACCTTAGAATCATCTTGATCCTTGGCGCGCTCAGCGCCTTTGGCCCGCTGGCCATCGACTTCTATCTCCCGGGCTTTTCCGCCATGGCTGCAGAGTTCGGTACGGACGAAAACCGCATCCAGAGCACCTTGGCGGCCTATTTCCTGGGGCTTTCCTTCGGTCAGCTTATCTATGGCCCCATTGCCGACAGGTTCGGCCGACGGCTTCCGCTGCTGGTGGGGGTCGGGGTGTTCTCCCTGGCTTCATTGGGTTGCGCCCTGGCGCCTTCACTGGAGGCCCTGGTGATGCTGCGCTTCCTCCAGGCCCTGGGTGGGTGCGCCGGCATGGTGCTTTCACGGGCGATCGTAACCGACAGCTGCGACACCGTAGGCGCGGCCAAGGTCTTTTCCCAACTGATGCTGGTCATGGGGCTGGCGCCTATCCTCGCGCCGGTATTGGGTGGTTTCCTGGTAAATACCACCGGGTGGCAATCCATTTTCCTGGTGCTGACGCTGTTCAGCGCCTGTTGCGGCCTGGCTGTTTACTTTGGCCTGCCAGAGAGCCTGCCTGCCGATCGGCCGCGCCTGCCGCTCAGTGGGGCTCTGACCCAGTACGGTAGGTTGCTGCGCGAGGGTCGCTTCGTGGGGCATGCATTGACCGGCGGCGTGGCGATGGCCGGGATGTTCGCCTATATCGCCGGTTCGCCTTTCGTGGTGATCAAGCTCTACGGCGTGCCGGCGGAGCATTTCGGCTGGGTATTTGGCGCTAACGCCGCGGGGTTCATTCTGGTGGCTCAGGTCAACGCGCGCCTGCTGAGCCGGGTAGGCCCGCAAAACCTATTGCGACGGATGGTCTGGGTTTACCTCGCCGCCGCGGTTGTGCTGCTGGCGGTTACTGCCCTGCAGCCTGCGCAGTTGTGGCCCCTGTTGATGCCATTGTTCGTGTGCATCGCGAGCCTCGGCGCGATCATTCCCAACGCCTCGGCCTGTGCCATGGCTGGGCAGGGCCCACGCGCCGGTAGCGCTTCGGCAATGCTGGGCTTTCTTCAGTTCGTGATCGCCGCGGTTTCCTCCAGCCTGGTAGGGGCCTTGGCCAACGGCACCGCAGTGCCCATGAGCGTGGTCATTGCCGGTTGCGCCGCGTTGAGCGTGGCGGCGGCGCTGTTCACCCAGCGCCTAGGCGGCGCGCGCTAAGCTCGGTCATGCCGTCAAGGCCGACCTTGCACGTAAGGCTTTTTACCAGACGTAGTCAGGCGTTTCCCTAACCAATATCACCCCGGCGCTCGTTAGTCCCCGTTTCATCTGGAACTGACCAGCGCTCTCACTTCTCCTTCCGGGTTCCAGCGTGCCGCTGTTCGGGCCAACCATGGCGTGCAAGCCTGGCACTGGCTTCCCTCGGCAATTTCTCCCCTTACCGCCGTGCTTATAATGACGTGGATCCGCTAATGCCCGGCCGTCATCGGCCCACTTACAGGGAGTAGATGAACATGGAGTACGTACCTCGTATCAGCCGAATCGCCACGCTCCTGGCAGATCCCAAGCGAAGTGCCATGTTGTGGGCCTTGATCGACGGCGCCACTCGTGGCGCCGATGAACTGGCCAGCCTGGCGGGGCTGACTCCCTCTTCAGCCAGCGCGCATCTATCGAAGCTGTCCGCGGCGGGCTTGCTCAAGCGTGAGGCCAGAGGGCGAAAGCGGTTCTTCCGCCTGGCAGCGCCGGAGGTGGGCATGGCCGTCGAGGCACTGGCTTGCGTACCCGGCCCGGCCAAGATTGCCGAGGCGTCCGCCATTCACCGCTGGGCGTTGCCCGAGGGGCCGCAGCGCAAGGCCAGGGTATGCAAGGATCATCTTGGCGGTGAAGTGGCGAGCGACCTGTACCGTCGTTTCATCGACGTAGGCTGGATGGAAGCACTCGACACCGGCGCGATGCTTACGCCTTGTGGCGTGCTGGGCCTTGCCCGCAGCGGTATTTATGTCCAGGCCTTCGTGCAACGCGGGTGCCTGACCGTTACTCGCTGCTGCGACTGGTGCGATGGCCAGCCCCACCTGGGTGGGGCTTTGGGGGCCAGCCTGCTGCAGCTGTTCTTCCAGAAAGGTTGGGTGAAACGGCTCGATGACAGCAACGCGTTGCGACTTACCCGTAGTGGCCAGCGGGAGATCGGCCGGCTCGGCACTGCGTCGTCAGAAAGCGACGAAGGCCGTTGCCCCGGTGGCTCTCCGGCCCGGTGAACGGGCCGGGTACCTTAACCTACTTCACCAGGCGGGCGTCGAGGCTGTTCTGGGCAAGGCGGCGGGCTTGATCCTCCGTCATGCCCAGATGGGTATGCAGGGCATGGAAGTTCTCGGTCACATAACCGCCAAAATAAGCAGGGTCATCTGAGTTGACGGTCACTTTCACTCCGCGCTCCAGCATGTCGAGAATGTTGTGCTCGGCCATGTCATCGAAGACGCAAAGCTTGGTATTGGACAGAGGGCAGACCGTGAGCGGAATCTGCTCGTCGATGATGCGTTGCATGAGGCGCTCGTCCTCGATGGCGCGAACCCCATGGTCGATACGCTGGATCTTCAGCAGGTCCAGCGCTTCCCAGATGTATTCAGGCGGCCCTTCCTCGCCCGCGTGGGCGACGGTGAGAAAACCTTCGCTCCGGGCTCGGTCGAACACCCGCTTGAACTTGCTCGGCGGATGTCCCATCTCGGAGCTGTCCAGGCCCACGGCCACGAAGGCGTCCCGGAAGGGCAGCGCCTGGTCCAGGGTCCGCTCGGCTGCTTCTTCGCTCAGATGGCGCAGGAAACTCAGGATCAGCCCGCTGCTGACCCCAAGCTTCGCCTGGCCATCCTTGAGCGCGCTGGTGATGCCGTTGAGGACCACTTCGAAGGCAATGCCGCGATCGGTGTGGGTTTGCGGGTCGAAGAACGGTTCGGTATGGATAACGTTCTGTGCCTTGCAGCGCTCCAGGTAGGCCCAAGTCAGGTCGTAGAAGTCCTGCTCGGTACGCAGCACATTGGCGCCCTGGTAGTAGAGGTCCAGAAACTCCTGAAGGTTGTTGAAGGCATAGGCGGCGCGCAGCGCGTCGACATCCGCCCAAGGAAGAGCGATGCGATTGCGTTCGGCCAGGGCGAACAGCAACTCCGGCTCCAGGGAGCCTTCCAGATGCAGGTGCAATTCGGCCTTGGGAAGGGCGTTGAGCCAGTCGTACATGGGGAAATCTCTCAAATCAGCGTAGGGCATTTTACCCCGGACCTGCCGCGGGCGCACGGTCGCGAATGTCGCGGCGAAACCATCGGGGCGTTGGCGGAGTCAGTACTACTCACCCCCGCAGTGAGAAAGAGGCGCATGATCAAGCGGATAGTCGAAGAAAAGTACCTGCTACTGGCGCTGGTGGCGGCCGTCGCGGCCTACCCTCTGGAACCGCTGATGGTGCATGGCGGGCAGGCGAGGGCGTTGATCTGCGCTGTTTTGTTGGTAGTGGCCATTATCCTGGCCTCGATGCGGGTAGCCCATCACGCCGAGCTGCTGGCGGAAAAGGTCGGTGACCCCTACGGCACCATGATCCTCACCTTGTCCGCTGTGCTGGTGGAGGTGGTCATCCTTGCCATCATGATCAGTAACGCCCCCTCACCAACCCTGGTCCGGGACACGATCTACTCGGCGGTAATGCTGGACATCAATGGGATTCTTGGCCTGGCGGCGCTGATGGGGGGGCTCAAGCATGGCGAGCAGAGCTACAACGACGACTCGGCGCGCACCTATAGCGTGATGATTCTCACCGCCATGGGCGTATCGATGGTGGTTCCCGAGTTCATTCCCGAAGGGCGCTGGGCTCTGTACTCGGCATTCACCATAGGCGCGATGCTGGTGTTGTACAGTCTTTTCCTGCGCATGCAGGTCGGGCCGCACAGCTATTTCTTCAGCTACAGCTACCCGGAGAAGAAGCGTCGCAGCGAGCCTAGCGAGGCCCACGAAGCACCAGTGAGTACGACACTGTCCATAGGCGTGCTGGTATTGGGCGTGGTGGTGATCGGAGCCCTGGCTGAAGTCATGTCCAAGGCCATGGATGTTGGCCTGGAGGGTAGCGGCGCCCCGCCGGTGCTGTCCGCCATCCTGGTGGCGGCCATCTCCGCCTCGCCGGAGATCCTCACGGCCTTGCGCGCCGCCTTGGCGAACCGAATGCAGTCTGTGGTGAACATTGCCCTGGGTGCTTCGCTGTCGACGGTCATCCTGACTGTTCCGGTAATGGAAGCGATGGCCATTTACATGGGGCAGCCCCTGCAGATGGCCATGACCCCCGTGCAGACGGTCATGGCCGTGATTACGCTGTTGGTGTGCGCGATCAATCTCAACGACGGGCAAACCAACGCCATCGAAGGCATGACGCACTTTGTACTGTTCGCTACCTTCATCATGCTTTCCCTGCTAGGGCTATAGCCTCACCAGGGCAACTGGCGGCCGCGGTAGTCGATGAAGTGCAAGCCGCCGCGACCTGCGAATTCAGTCACTTGGCGTACCATTCCCTGTGCGCTCGTGACCACATCGATTTCGGCATTCGGGCCGCCCATGTCGGTGCGCACCCAGCCAGGGTGCATGCATAGGATGGTCGGTCGTGGCTGGGGCAGTGTCGAGGCGAAGGTATTGACCATGGAGTTGAGCGCAGCTTTGCTTGCTTTGTAGAGAGGAATCTCAGGAGCGTCTGGCGAAGCCACGGTGCCCAGTGTCGAACTCATGAATGCCAGCACGCCCGTGTTTTTCTGCACCAGGCTGACCAGCCGTTGTGCGAGGCGAATCGGCGAGAGCACGTTGGTAGTAAAGAGTTGGCTGATATCCTCGGCGGTTGCCGCGTCCAGATCCCGGGTAGGGCCCATTACGCCAGCATTCACGAACACGAGGTCGAATCGCTGGCCAGCCAACTGTCCAGCCAGGGCCTCGATGCTACCCAGATCATTCATCTCAAGGGCGTAAAGAGTGCTGGCAGCCTGCTTCAGCGCTACGGGGGGCTCGCCTCGTGTGGTGGCTGCTACTTGCCAACCCTCTTGATTGAGCTGTTGGACCAGTCCAAGCCCCAGCCCCCGGTTAGCGCCGATCACCAATGCTCGTCTAGTGGTTGTCATCGAGAGGCTCCTTTGTGAATGCCAATGACAGTCTACCGAACCGGGAAAGACATGCCATCGAGCCTGGTCAGAAAATGATCAGTCGCTTCCAAGCCGCGCGCCAGTTGGGCTGGGACGCTTCGCCCACGGGTTATCCACAGGCCCGCTCACACAAAATGTGTGAAACCCAGGGGCGCATCAGGCTCCATTCGCCGCGGCTGAGTCCCGGCAAGGACTGGTTAAAATTCGATCAGTGGTGGGCAGCCCTTGCCGTTGCTGGGTCCCAGGCACATGCCCAAAGCTTATCCACAAGCGGGCACACACCGAATGTGCACAATTCAAGCGGCCAGTAGAGTGATTCGTCCACGACTCAATTGTGCAAGCTGATCGGCGAGTTGACTGAAACCGGATGGAGGCAAGGCCAGCTCCAGGTCCACGCCATTGGCATCGAAGCGTTCGCCAATGATTTCTCCGCCGGCCTCGGCCACGCGCAGGCGCACCAGAGCCAGTTCATTGAACGCACAGTTACATCGGGCCGGCGTCCGCACTACGAGGGGAAGCTTGGGTGCCTGTTGCAGGCACTTGTTGGCGCACCCTCCGTATGCTCGTGCCAGCCCGCCAGTACCTAGCTGGATGCCGCCATACCAGCGCGTAACGATGACCATGACCCGGTCGTACCCTTGGGTTTCGATCGCGGCCAGGATGGGCCGCCCCGCCGTACCGCCGGGCTCGCCATCATCGCTGCTGCGATATTGCAGACCCAGCTTCCACGCCCAGCAGTTGTGGGTCGCCTGGAGATCCGCATGGGCGCGCAGAAAGGCTTGGGCTTGATCCGGGCTATCAATGGGGCCCGCAATGGCGCGGAACCGGCTTTTGCGGATTTCCTCGCTGAACACCCAAAGCGCTTCCAATGTAGAAAGGCTCACCGCGCGCCCTCCGCGGTGACGGCTGGGGCGATACCGCAACCAGTCTTTATGATACGAGCCAGATTGTCCGCCGCTGTGCCGAAATCGGTGCGGGTCGATCGACCTTTATCTGTGCCTCGGCAAATCCGGCTGGCTGATTCATCTTCGACAATCCGAAGGGTGGCCCTTTCATTTTTGTGACGAATGCGGTCGGCAGCTTTGCCGTTCGGCTGGGCGAAGTGGATGGGGGCGGGCAAGGGCATGGCTTTTCCGAGATGATCGATGCGGCACAGAGCTGCGTTGATAGCGCACACATGAGTAACAAACAAGCCTGTATGTACTTTGGCTCGGTGCGTGTACTCGTCGGCTCGGGTTCGAAGAGGGCCGTAAGCGTTCAACGAGTCGCAGCCAACTGTTCGAGGAAGCTTTCGAGCACCAGATGCGGACGTCGCCCCTTGCGGGTGACCCACGATAGACTCAGATCATAGAAGCGTTGGCGCGCCTTGAGGGCACGCAGACGGCCTTCCTGTACCCAGGTATGAGCATAATGATCAGGCAAGTAGCCGATATATCGGCCCGTGAGTATGAGGAAAGCCATACCTTCCCGGTCCGAGGCGCTGGCGCTGCACTTGAGCGCTTGATAGTGGGCCTGGATCTCTCCCGGCAGGCGGAAGGTTGGTGCTATGGCTTCCTGGGCGTTGAGCCTGTGGTCGTCAAGGGTAGCATCATCGACATAGAACAGTGGATGGCCGACCGCGCAGTACAGTGAAGAGCGCTCACTGTATAGCGGCTGATATTCCAGCCCGGGCAGGGCGCTGGCTTGGGGCACCACACCCACATGCAGGCTCCCGTCGAGCACACCCTGTTCCACCTGGCTGGGCGCGATCATCCGGATATTGACCCGTACCTCCGGGCCGCGCTCCTTAAGTTGAGCCAGGGCGTGGGTAATGCGCATATGGGGGAGGGTGACGAGATTGTCCGTCAGCCCGATATTCAACTCGCCCCGCAGATGCTGGTGCAGCCCGTTGACTTCCGTACGAAAGTTTTCCAGTGCTCCGAGCAACTGCAGCGCGGATTGATAGACCTGGCGACCTTCTTCCGTCAAGGAAAAGCCGGCCCGGCCTCGTTGGCACAGCCGCAGGCCTAGGCGCTGTTCCAGATCACTCATTTGCTGGCTGATCGCGGAGCGGCCTATGCCAAGGACGTTCTCGGCTGCGGAAAAGCCGCCGCATTCCACGACGCTGCGAAAGATGCGCAACAACCGGATATCGAAATCGCTGACTTGGGCAACAGGGTCACGGCGGCTCATTGTTTAGCGGCGCTCTTCTTGAAGATAGGAAAAACCAGGTTTTACCGACTTTATCCCCATGCGAACTTAGCGGCAATCCAGCAACCCGCTGTCATACAAGAGAGGCCTCAGATGAACATGCCGGAGAATGCACCCGTGGGACTGGCGAGCCAGCTCAAACTGGACGCGCATTGGATGCCCTATACGGCCAACCGGAACTTCCAGCGCGACCCACGGCTGATCGTGGCGGCTCAGGGACGTTACCTGACCGACGACCGTGGGCGTCAGGTGTATGACAGCCTGTCCGGTTTGTGGACCTGCGGCGCTGGCCATACGCGCAAGGAAATCCAGGAAGCGGTGGCACGCCAGCTAGGAGTGCTGGACTATTCTCCAGCGTTCCAATATGGCCATCCGCTGTCTTTCCAGCTGGCCGAAAAAATCGTCGAGTTGACCCCGGGCGATCTCAACCATGTGTTCTATACGAACTCGGGTTCCGAGTGCGCCGATACAGCCGTGAAGATGGTACGTGCTTACTGGCGCCTTAAAGGCCAGGCCACCAAGACCAAGCTCATCGGCCGTGCCCGTGGCTATCACGGGGTGAACATCGCCGGTACCAGCCTTGGCGGTGTGAACGGCAACCGTAAGCTATTCGGCCAGTTGCTGGATGTCGACCATCTGCCTCATACGCTACTGGCGGCCAATGCCTATTCTCGCGGCCTCCCGCAAGAGGGTGGCGTGGCGCTGGCGGATGACCTGCTTCGGCTTATCGAGCTTCATGACGCCTCCAACATCGGCGCGGTGATCGTCGAACCCATGGCCGGCTCGGCCGGGGTATTGCCTCCGCCGAAGGGCTATCTCAAGCGGCTGCGCGAGATCTGCGACCAACACAACATTCTGTTGATCTTCGACGAAGTGATCACTGGCTTCGGGCGCACCGGAAGCTTGTTCGGAGCGACAACCTTCGATGTGATCCCCGACCTGATGTGCGTGGCCAAGCAGCTCACCAATGGCGCGATTCCCATGGGGGCCGTGATCGCGCGCAGCGAGATCTACCAGACGTTCATGGCGCAGCCGACCCCCGAGTACGCCGTGGAATTCCCCCATGGCTATACCTACTCCGCACATCCGGTGGCTTGCGCCGCGGGCATTGCCGCGCTGGATCTGCTGCTCAAGGAAAACCTGGTGCAAAGCGCCGCGCAACTGTCACCGGCCTTCGAAGCCGCTCTGCACGGGCTCAAGGGTGCATCCCACATCGTGGACCTGCGTAACTTCGGCCTGGCGGGTGCCATTCAGCTGGCGCCACGTGACGGGGATGCCATCGTCAGGCCTTTCGAAGCCGCCATGAAGCTATGGCAGAAAGGGTTCTATGTGCGGTACGGCGGCGACACGCTGCAGTTTGGCCCTAGCTTCAACGCCACCCCCGAAGAAATGGACCGTTTGTTCGACGCTGTCGGCGAAGTCCTTAACCAGATCAACTGATAATTGGAGCATGCAATGGGCAGCATTCAACACCTGATCAATGGGGACCTGGTTACGGCGGGCGACCGTACCGCCGATGTGTTCAACCCGTCCACGGGCGAAGTAACAGGGCGGGTGCAACTGGCTGACGTGGCTACGGTGCAGCGGGCCATAGAGGCGGCCAAGGCGGCCTTCCCGGCGTGGCGCCGTACCCCGGCGGCCAAGCGCGCCCAGGTGATGTTCCGCTTCAAGCAGTTGCTGGAACAAAACGAAAGCAAGATCGCTGAGTTGATCAGCCAGGAACATGGCAAAACGTTGGAAGATGCGGCAGGCGAGCTCAAGCGCGGGATCGAGAACGTCGAATTCGCCTGTGCCGCCCCCGAGTTGCTCAAGGGCGAATACAGCCGCAACGTCGGCCCGAACATCGATGGGTGGTCAGACTTCCAGCCGCTAGGCATCGTCGCCGGGATCACGCCCTTCAACTTCCCGGCCATGGTGCCACTGTGGATGTACCCGCTGGCCATCGTCTGCGGAAACTGCTTCATCCTCAAACCGTCGGAGCGGGACCCAAGCTCAACCTTGTTCATTGCCCAGCTGCTTCAGGAAGCAGGGCTGCCGGCCGGCGTAATGAGTGTGGTGCACGGCGACAAGGTGGCGGTGGACGCCTTGATCGAGGCGCCGGATGTAAAGGCGATCAGCTTTGTAGGATCTACGCCCATTGCTGAATACATCTACAAGGAAGGCGCCGCGCGCGGCAAGCGGGTACAGGCACTGGGTGGTGCCAAGAACCATGCGGTGCTGATGCCCGATGCTGACCTGGACAATGCGGTCAGCGCGCTCATGGGCGCTGCCTATGGTTCCTGTGGTGAGCGCTGCATGGCGATCTCCGTTGCCGTGTGCGTGGGCGACCAGGTGGCCGATGCCTTGGTGGCTCGTCTCACGCCGCAGATCAAGGCCCTGAAGATCGGCGCCGGCACCAGCTGCGGCCTGGACATGGGACCTCTGGTTACAGCTCAGCACCGTGACAAGGTACGCGGCTACGTCGATGACGGTGTGGCTGCGGGGGCGCAGTTGGTAGTCGACGGTCGTAACCTGAGCGTAGGTGGAAACGAGAACGGGTTCTTCCTCGGGGGGTGCCTGTTCGACCGGGTCACGCCAGATATGCGCATCTATAAGGAAGAAATTTTTGGCCCGGTATTGTGCGTCGTTCGCGTCAACAGCCTTGAAGAAGCCATGCAGTTGATCAATGAGCACGAGTACGGCAACGGCACCTGCATCTTCACTCGTGACGGCGAAGCGGCCAGGCTGTTCTGTGACGAGATCGAAGTCGGCATGGTCGGGGTCAACGTACCTCTGCCAGTCCCAGTGGCCTACCACAGCTTCGGTGGGTGGAAGCGATCGCTGTTCGGAGACCTGCATGCCTATGGACCTGATGGCGTGCGCTTCTATACACGGCGCAAGGCTATCACCCAGCGCTGGCCTCAACGGGCGAGTCACGAGGCATCGCAGTTCGCCTTCCCGAGCCTTTAAAGCAGCGTTGGCAATGGCCGTTAATATTACTGAAACAAAAGTGTTGACGGCCTTTCGAAACCCCTTATAATGCGCCCCACTTCCAGCGACAACGGAACGGCAAACTTCTTGATAATCAACGAGTTAGCGGTTCAGGTAAGCAGGAAGTGGCTTCGATCTCCGGATCGAACGCGGTGAAAAAGGT